>CAVYKG010000001.1:0-674338 GCA_963769065.1 uncultured Pseudomonadota bacterium
CTCGCGTAGTACGTCTTCCACAGCGGTTCGAACGGATCGCCGGCAGCGTTCGCATCGCGGCCGCGCCGGGTCCGAACTGCAGCGGCCGCCATCCCAGCTCGCGCTGGCATGCGGCGTGACGATGAGCCAGCGCATGCTGGCGAAGCGCTTGACGAAGAACGGCGCGAGCGCCCGCAGGACCGGGTGGCCGGGGTCGAACCAGCTGACATACACGTTCTCGGCCGCTCGGTGCCGGAAGCGCACGAAGGCTTTCATCTTGTGCGCGGCGCGCCGTACTTCTGATCCCACGCCGGCGATCTGTCGGACGTCGGCGTCGCTGCCAGCGCGAGCAGCCGCGGCTCGACTGCAGCTTCGCCACGCGAGCCGGTAGAGGACTGCGTGTCGCGACGCGTGCCTCGTGGCACAGCACGCGACGGGCGAGCGCGAGGAATTCCGTTGGCAGCGAAACCAAGTTCGCAACCGGCGCCGCAAGGACGCGCGGTGTCACTCGGCGAAAAGGTCGGGCAGACTCGCTACCGCAGCGCCAGGTCACCGACTCGGGCGCGATGCGGGCGGCAAGCAGCCGGCGCGTCTGCGCGAGCCATTCGGGCGCGTCGTCACCGCGCTCGAGAACGACCTCGTTCACAGCGCGAGGGCTAGCTGCGCCGAGGGCGGCGGCGGCGTTGGTCTGGGTGCGGTCGGCGTGTCGATGCACTCGCGTTGCGGATGCCAGTCGTGCAGCTCGACGAACGGCTCGACCCGCCGGACCGACGGGACGACGCCATCGAGATGTTCGAGCCTGAGACGCTGCAGCCGGCGCATGCGCACCAGGCGATCGACGCTGCGAACACCGAGACCGGGCACGCGCAGCAGCAGCTCACGCGGTGCACGATTGAGATTCAGCGGAAAGCGATCGGGGTGACGCAGCGCCCAGGCGAGCTTCGGGTCATGCTCGAGGTCGAGCATGTCGTCGGTGGTTGCATCGAGCAGCTCGTCGAGCGTGAAGCCGTAGAAGCGCAGCAACCAGTCGGCCTGGTACAGCCGGTGCTCGCGCCGGAGAGGCGCCGCGACCTGGGGCAACACCCGGCTCGAATCGGGAATCGGGCTGTAGGCGGAGTAGTAGACACGGCGCAGCGACTGTTCGCGATACAGCGAGTCGCTTCGACGCAGGACGGTCGCGTCGGTCGTTGCGTCGGCGCCGACGATCATCTGCGTGCTCTGGCCGGCGGCGGCGAAACGGGGCGTGGACTTGAGCTTGCGCGCGTCGTCGCGATTCTCGGCGATGTTGGCGCGGATGGCCGACATCGCGCCCTCGATACGCGACGAAGTTCTTTTCCGCGCCAGACGGACGAGGCCGGCCTGTGTCGGCAGCTCGACGTTGATCGACAGCCGGTCGGCGTAGAGACCGGCCGTTGCAGCAACTCGGGCGAAGCGTCCGGAATCGTCTTGAGATGGATATAGCCGCGAAAGCCGTGATCGAGCCGCAGCGTCCGCGCGACCATCACCAGTTGCTCCATCGTGTAGTTCGAGTCACGCAGGATGCCCGACGACAGGAACAGGCCTTCGATGTAGTTGCGCCGATAGAAGTCGAGCGTCAGCGCCACGAGCTCTTCGGTCGTGAACCGCGCGCGACGCACGTTGCTCGACTTCCGGTTGATGCAGAACTGGCAGTCGAACTCGCAGTAGTTCGTCAGAAGGACTTTCAGCAGGGAGATGCAGCGACCGTCCGGCGCGTACGAGTGGCAGATACCCATGCCGCCGGCGGAACCGAGGCCGCCGGCGCGCGAGTCTCGCCGGGTGGTGCCGCTCGAGGCGCACGACGCGTCGTATTTCGCGGCATCGGCCAGCAGCGCCAGCTTGTCGCGGAACTCGAGCGGGCCGGGACAGCGGCGCGAGCAAGCGGAATCTCGAACATGCTGGTATAGGTTTATACAGCTTCCACACAGCGTCAACGCAGCGGTTTTACCGGCGCAATGCTAGCGTCATGTGCAACAGCCGCAGCAGACGGCCGACCTCGGGGGCAGCATGAATCCGATCCGACGTTTCCATCTGGCGCTCGTCCTGTCGCTCGGTGCTGCGCCGCTAGCGGGCGCGGCGACACCGCGGATCGATCCGCAGGCTGCCTGCGCGGCAATGCCTCAGCTCACTTTCGACGGCTTGACGGCAGCCATCCAGAAGGCGGAGTGGATCGCAGCCGGCGCGACGCCCCCGGCGGCCCCGGGCGAGGCTGCGGGCATACCATTGCCCGCGCACTGTCGCGTCGAGGGCGTCATCGATCCCCGCACCGGCCGCAATGGCCGCCCCTACGCCATCGGGTTCGCCGTTTCGCTTCCGGCCGAGTGGAACGGTCGTTTCCTGTTCCAGGGAGGCGGTGGGTTGAATGGCTCGATCCGCCCGCCGCTCGGCGCCGACGCAGCCGGTGACCGCCCGGCACTCACGCGTGGGTTCGCAGTGGCGAGCACCGACAGTGGTCACCGCGGCGAAGGCTTCGACGGAACCTTCCTCGAGGACCAGATCGCAACGCTGAACTTCCTCTACCAGGGCGTGGCGAAGACGACCCTCGCGGCCCGGCAGGTCGTCGCGCGCTTCTATAGCCGCAGTGCCGACCACTCGTATTTCGTGGGCTGCTCCACCGGCGGGCGCGAGGCGATGATGATGTCCCAGCGCTTCCCCGACTTTTACGACGGCATCGTCGCCGGTGCGCCGGCGATGCGCACCAGCTATTCGAACCTTGCAACGCGCTGGGTCACCGCATCGCTCAATGCAGTTGCGCCGAAGGACGCAAGCGGCAAGGCGGAGACCACCAAGGCGCTGTCCACCGCCGACCGCCAGCTGGTCGTCGACGGTCTGCTGAAGGCGTGCGACGCGCTCGACGGCGCGCGCGACGGCATGATCTTCGATGTGAAAGGCTGCCGCTTCGATCCCGCCGTGCTCGCCTGCAAGGGGCCGAAGACAGCGTCATGCCTCGCACCGGCGCAAGCCGAGGCGATCCGCAAAGGGCTTGGCGGACCACGCAATCGCGCCGGTCTCGCGATGTATCCGGGCTTCCCGTTCGATACGGGTATCGCGTTCGAAGGGCAGGGCATTCCGGGCCTGCTGGTCACCGGCGTCAGCATGGAAGGCGCGGCGCCCACCGGCAGCGAGATCGACGTCGATGCCCAGGCCGCCGCAGCACACGACGGTCGCTCGATGGCGGGTGACACCAACGCCTGGACCAATCTCAGCGGCTTCACCGGTCGCGGCGGGAAGCTCGTTTTCTATCACGGGGTGAGTGACCCCTGGTTCTCGGCCTTCGACACGGTCCAGTACTACGAGCGTCTGGAAAAGGACAACGCGCCGCTGGTGCTCCGTGACTGGAGCCGCCTGTATCTCGTGCCCGGCATGGGGCACTGCCGAGGAGGCACCCGCACACTCGACCGCTTCGACCTCCTGTCGCCGCTGGTGGAGTGGGTGGAGCAGGGGAAGGCGCCGGAAGGCGTGGTCGCAACCGGCACCTCGCAGCCAGGGCGCAGTCGGCCGCTATGTCCGTACCCGCAGGCGCCTCGCTATCAGGGCGCGGGCGACGCCGAAAGCGCTGCCAGTTTCCAGTGTGCGCCGTGAACGCTCAGTGCAGCTCGAGATCGCCCTTCTCGCCGCCCTGACCGGGCGTATGCGTCAGCATCGATTTGGCGAAGGCGCCCAGCACCTGGAACAGGCCGCCGGGGCTGTCCCAGAAGTGGCCGCTGTCGGTATCGAAGCGGATCAGAGTGAGGTTCGGGTCATCGAGCCCCTCCGGGAACCACGTTTTCACGATCGGCGTGAACAGTTCCTTCATGCGGGCGCGATCGGGGTCGGCACTGGCACGACCCTCGAGCTGGAGATACGCATTCTTCGCGTCGCTCTGGAAAATCAGCGACGAGCGCGCACCGGTTGCGATGTCGTGCATCGCATGCCCCCGCGCGTCCGTGAAGAACCACAGCGTTCCCTCGAATTCGCTGGCCTTGCCCTGCAGGCCCATCGGCCGCGTGCGGATGATCGCACCGTCGACGGTCGTCAGCATCGCGGTGCGGAAGTCCGCCAGCAGGGCGCGGATCTTTTCCAGTGCCTCATCGCCCGACAGCAGCTGGGGTGTTTCGGCAGTGCGGTGCGTTTCGGTCGAAGGGCGTACGGTCGACATCGGGGTTCTCCAGGATCGGCGATGCGTCGCAGGCTAGCTGCTCGAACCTGACCGGCGCGGGCAGCCGGCGCTACCGATGTGCGTAGGAAGTGCGGCGGGTCTCTCTCCGGGCTCGGGTGGGTCGGCGGCGGGTGGCTCGGAGGCCGCGTCGATGCGGTGGCGGCGTTGCTCCGCATCGCGAACGACGCGACGCTCGTCGTTCCCGCGCAGGGGCCGGTCGTGTCACCGGCTGGCGGGCCTCTGCGCGCCCATCAGTTTTCTTCCAGGTCCAATGCGGCTCGCAACGCGACCGCCTCGTCGCGGATGCCGGCGTCGTCCGCCGCGGTCAGATCCGCGAGCACGATGCGGGGTTCTGCGGGTCGGTCCTCGAACGGCTCTTCGTGCGCGAGCAGTGGCGGAGTGGTCTCGGCCGGTTGCGCCGGGGGCGACCGCTGCGCGACCGGAACCGGCGCTGCCCGTGACACCGGCGGTGCGCGTGCGGCGACCGGTTCTCCGCGCCACTGCAAGGCGAGCGTTGCCGCGAAGCTCGCGATGAACAGCACGCCCAACATTGCGCGTCCTTCCATCAGTGCGCGTGCATCGAGAGCCCGATCAAGGCCTCGACACGCTGCGCGAACGGATCGTGCTCGTGATCGCCGAGGTCGGCAAAGTCCATGACGTCATAGGCGGCTGCATCGGGCGCTGGCCACGGCGTGTCCTCGAGTGCATGCGCTTCGATGAGGGTGAGACGTTGACGGCCTTGGGCGTTGCGTCGCTCAACCGACACCGGCACCTGCAGATCGGTGCGCATGACGATCTTCCAGCGATACCCGTCGAGCTCGCCGCTGAACGACTGCAACTCCGCTCCCTTGCGCACGACCGGCTTGCCGGCCGCAAGGCGCGCGAGCACATCGGGCGGTACCACGCTCGACAGGTCCGTCCACGGACGCTGGCCGTCGATCATCGAGAGGTCGGCCGGCTGGAATTCCACTCCGCGATGCTCGGCCGGATAGAGCCGGCGATGCAGGATGACATCGCCGTCACGCTGCCACTGCTGTATCTCGCCGTCCGGCAGGTCCTGGCGCGTCACCTCGCTGCTCGATCGCCACAAGCGCCACTCGCGCGTGACGGTGCCTGCATGGGCAGATCGCTCTTCCATGCGGAACTGCGCGGCGACCGGCGGCTGGTCCGCACGCGCCCCCAGGGGGAGCGCGGCGGTGGCCAGCAGCAGCAGCGCGAGCGTCGCCCTGCCGAGGTCAGAAGCCGAGCGCATCGGCCATCACGTGATAGATCGCATTCTGTTCCATCACGCCGCGGAACAGGTAGGCGCGCGGTCCATCGGCGTAGATCGCGACCTCTTCGCCGGCGTGCGTCTCCGAGCCCAGCGGCACGGTGGCTTCCTGCAGGTAGTTCGGCAGCGCCGTGTCGACAGTAGTGAGATCCGGGCGCAAGGCTGAACCGACGTAGGCTGCGTTCGACGTCGCCTCGGTGTCGTTTCCGAGCGCCGGCGGTGCGAACTCGCGCCGCACGAATCCACCCGTCCAGCCCGGGCCGTTCGCATAGCTGAGCGTCGTGTACGGCAGGCCGAGCGCATCCTTCTGCAGCACGCCATCGATCGCAACCTTGCCGAGGATCGGATTCCCGCGACCCGGGTAGCCACCGATCGTGAACACGTGGCTGTGATCCGCCGTGACGACGATCAGCGTGTCGTCATCGCGCGTCAGCTCCTTCGCGACCTTGACCGCTTCCGACAGCGCTATCGCATCGGTCAGCGCGCGCGACGCGTTGCCAGCGTGATGCGCATGGTCCACCCGGCCGCCCTCGACCATCAGGTAGAAGCCCTTCGGGTTGTTGCGCAGCACCTGGATCGCCTTTCGCGTCATTTCGGCGAGCGACGGTTCACCCGCGGTGTCCTGCGCGCGGTCGGTCTCGTACTTCATGTGCGAGCGTTCGAACAGGCCGAGCAGATGGCGCGTCTGGTTCGGGTTGATAGCGTCGAACTGCTCCTTGTTCCACACATAGGCCGAGCGTGTGGTGCGGCCCGCCCATTCGGCAGCGAGGTCCCGTCCGTCCGCGCGCCGACCCTTCTGCGAGGGGTATTCTGGATCGGCCGCGGTGTTCGGCAGGAAATAGCTGCGGCCACCGCCGAGAGCAACTTCGAGTCCGTCGCCGTAGGGAAACTCGATCAGCTGCCGGGCAATGTCCTTGACCGTCGCTCCGGCGGGCACGTTGCTGTCGGCTTCCCAGTCGCGATTGCCGATGTGCGCATAGTTCACTGCAGGCGTCGCGTGCGTCAGGCGAGCGGTGGTCACGATGCCGGTCGCGAGACCTTTCTGCTCGGCGCGCTCGAGGATGGTCCGGACGCTCTTTGCCGCGGTGACCTGCGCGCTCGGCTCGTTGCGGGCGATCGTCTGGTCGACCGAGATCGCGCCGTCGTTGGTCTTGATGCCCGACACCATGGCAGTCGCGGTCGGCGCCGAATCCGAGGTCTGCTGGTTCGCGCTGGCGGTCACCGACAATGCGAGATACGGGAAACCGTTCGAAGCTGAGACGATTGAATTCACCGTCGACGCCTCGTTTCTGACCCTCGAGGATGCGTGCCGCGGTTACAGTCGAGATGCCCATGCCATCGCCGACGAACAGGATGACGTTCTTTGCGCGCCGGACGTTCGGCAGCTCGCGGCCGAGCTTGTTGTCGCGCACTTCGCGCGCGCCCGACTCGAACCATTCGGCGGCGGTGCCCGGAACCTTCTCCTCCGCCCCGGCGCCCGATGCGAACGCGAGCACGCTGATCCCGACCGTCGCCGCGAACGGCGTCATGTGTTTGCCGATCTTCATCTCGAACCTCCCTACGCTGTGGATGCACCGTGAATGACGGCGCACGGGCATGGTCCTCATCGGGTGTTACAGGGATATGTATGATCGCGACCGATGTCCATGACGCGAACGCCGGGCCCTCGAGCGCTGCAGCGCTTCATCGACCTGCTGCGCGATGCGCCGACCGGCCCCGTGTTCAATCCGTGGTACCAGCGCGATGAAGGCACCGATGTGCCGGGCGATACGCCGGCCGCCCGACGCGAGCGCCTGACGCGGCATCTTCGTTGTGCTGCACGGCTGGTGCTGATAGGCGAGGGTGCCGGTTACCAGGGGGCGCATGTCAGCGGCCTCGCATTCACGAGCGAGCGATTGATGCTGGCAGGCGATATTCCGCGCATCGTATTGACCGGTCGCCTCTCGACGCGCGAGCGACCGTGGAGCGAACCGTCCGCGACCACGGTCTGGGGCACGCTGCACTCGCTCGGTCTGGCCGAGCACGTGGTGCTGTGGAACTGCTTCCCCTGGCACCCGCACAAGCCGGGTGTGCTGCAGTCGAACCGCACGCCGAACCGAAGCGAGTACGCCGCGGGTCTGCCCGTGCTGGCCGCGCTGCTCGCGCTGCACCCCGACGCGGAGGTGCTTGCCGTTGGGAAGGGCGCTCAGGCGGGGCTTGCGGCACTCGGCATCGAGGCACCGTGCCTCAGGCATCCCTCGATGGGAGGCGCGAGCGCGTTCCGTGACGGGGTCGCGGCCTGGAGTCGTCGCCAGCGAGGCTGATCCGCGCTATCATCGACCCTGCAACCGGTCGCGACCGGTCATTCTCTCCAGCAGGCAAATGGGGCATCGCGATCCCCGCCTGCATACCCCAAGGTTCCCAATGCAATTTTCCGAACTCGGGCTTTCGCCCGAGCTGGTGGCTGCTGTCACCGCGAAGGGCTATACGACGCCCACTCCGATCCAGCTCGCCGCCATCCCGGCCGTTCTCGCCGGCGACGACGTTCTTGCCGGCGCACAGACCGGCACCGGCAAGACGGCCGGTTTCGTGCTCCCCATCCTGCAACGCCTCGGTGCTCGCGCCGGCACGCTGCCGCGCGCGCTCATCCTCACGCCGACGCGCGAGCTCGCCGCGCAGGTCGCCGAAAGCGCGCGCCACTACGGCCAGCAGACTTCACTTCGCACGCAGGTCATCTTTGGCGGCGTCAACGAGAAGCCGCAGATCAACGGTCTCCGCAACGGCTGCGACATTCTCGTGGCAACGCCCGGCCGCCTGCTCGACCTGATCGAGCAGCGCGCGACGTCGCTCGCCGAAGTGCAGGTGTTCGTGCTCGACGAGGCCGACCGCATGCTCGACATGGGCTTCATCCATGCGATCAAGCGCATCCGTGCGCTGCTGCCACAGAAGCGGCAGAACCTCATGTTCTCGGCCACGTACTCAGCCGACGTGCGTGAGCTGGCCGAGCGCCTGCTGCACAAGCCGCGGCACATCGAGGTGGCGCCGCCGAACCGCACCGCCGACAAGGTCGAGCAGCGCGCGTACCGCCTGCCCAAGGACCACAAGCGCCATCTGCTAGCGCACCTCATCAATGACGGCAACTGGCACCAGGTGCTGGTGTTCACGCGCACCAAGCACGGCGCGAACCGCCTGGCCGAACAGCTCGGTCGTGCCGGCATCCCCGCTGCGCCGATCCACGGCAACAAGAGTCAGAACGCACGCACTCGGGCGCTCGAGGACTTCAAGGCGAACCGGATCGTCGCCCTGGTCGCGACCGAGGTCGCCGCGCGCGGCCTCGACATCAAGGAGCTGCCCTTCGTCGTGAACTACGAACTGCCGAACGTGCCGGAAGACTACGTGCACCGGATCGGCCGCACCGCTCGCGCCGGCGCCACTGGTCAGGCGATTTCGCTCGTGTCGCCCGACGAGGCGCCGTTTCTGAAGGACATCGTTCGGCTGCTCGGCCGCGACATCCCGATTGCGCCGCTGCCGCAGTTCGAGATTCGCGAACCCGCCGCGGCCCCGCAGACTGCAGCACGCACGGAGGGCGCACGCCCTGTGCAGGGCGGTCAGCGTTCGAAGCCGGCGCCGCGTCATTCCGGTGGCGGACGTCCGGGTGGTGGCGCGCGCTCTTTCAAGCCACGCAAGTCGTTCGGGCGCTGACACCGGCTAAGGTGGGAGTTGCGCCGTGCGGGCGTAGGCTTTCCTCCGATGCCGCTTCGCTCCTCGACCTCGCACCATAGGGGCTGTCGATTGAAGCCCGGGGGGTGAGCGAAGTGGAAGTACGCGAGATCATGTCACGCGACGTGCGGATGGCGATGGCCGGCGAGATGCTGAGCGAAGCGGCAGCCGCAATGGCCGATGAGGACGTCGGAGCGTTGCCCGTCAGCGATCGCGGCCGCCTCGTCGGCACGATCACCGACCGCGACATCGTCGTGCGGGCCATCGCACTCGGCCGGTCGCCGACCGAAACCGCAGTGCGCGAGGTCATGAGCGAAGAGGCGCTGTACTGCTTCGAGGACGAGGACGTCGAGGAAGCTGCGCGCAGCATGTCCGAGCTGAGGATCCGGAGGCTTCCGGTCCTCAGTCGAGCGAAGAGGCTGGTCGGGATGCTGGCACTGCAGGACGTGGCGCGTCACGCGTCGGCTGCGGATTCGCGCGAGCGTTCGGCGAATGCGATCCGTGACGGCGAGCGAACGCCTTGGTGAACTCGGCGCCGATCAGGAAGATCACCGAGGAGTAGTACACCCACAGCAGGATCAGGATCACCGCGCCGGCCGCGCCGTAGCTTGATGTGACGGCATTGTTGCCGAGGTAGAGCCCGATGAAGAACTTGCCGACGGTGAACAGCAGCGCGGTCACCACCGAACCCACCACGACGTCGTACCAGGCAATGCGCACGGACGGCAGCAGCTTGTAGAGCATCGCGAACATTGCCGCGACCAGCACGAACGACAGTCCCAGGTTGACGAGCTGCAGGACGACGCCGGTCGCGTCGTTCAGCAACCAGAGGCGCTGGAACGCGGTGATCGCCGCGCTGAACACCAGCGACACGAGCAGCAGGAACCCGATCGACAGGATGACGCCGAACGACAGCAGGCGAGTCCGCACCGTGTACCAGAGGCCGCGCAGTTTGGCGGGGGGGGCTTCCCAGATTTCGTCGAGGCTCTGCTTCAGTTCGGCGAATGCTGTCGTCGCCCCGAAGGCGAGCGTCGCGATGCCGATCGCGGCGGCCCACAGCGTGGCGCCGGGCCGCGATGCGTTCTCGAGCATGCCCTGGATCGCGCCGGCGGCATCGGGGCCGACAAGGCCGTGAATCTGCCGGATGATCTCCTCGCGAGCCGCGTCCGCGCCGAACACGGCACCGGCGATGGCGATCGAGATGATCAGCAGCGGAGCCAGGGAAAAAAGCGTGTAGTAGGCGAGCGCGGCCGCCTTGCGCATCGCGCCGTCGTCGAAGAAGCCTTTGACGGTCGCCGCCACCAGCTCCCACGCGATTTTAGGTAATGCGGTCACGGCGCAAGTGTTGCAGGCCTGAGGTGGGCCGGGATGTCAGCCAAGGTCGCGCCCGGATGGCCGCCGAGTCTGGCATCGCATACTCCGCGCTCGGGTGGCCGAGCTGGCGGTCGACGGCTACCGGCCCTCCATCCGCATGACGTGCAGCAATGCCCCGCTAGCGGACGCATCGCGATCGATGGCACCGACATCCACGCGGTGTCTTGTCGTCGCTGCGACGGCAGATCGCCGTGGTGTTCCAGGACGCGCCCCATCCTGATACTCGACGAAGCGACCAGCGCACTGGACAATGCCACCGAGACGCGCATCCAGCAGGCGCTCGGCCCGCTCACGGCGGGCCGCACGACGCTGGTCATCGCCCATCGCCTGTCCACGTTCAGGGACGCCGACCAGATCCTCGTGCTGCATCACGGGCGCCTGGTCGAGCAGCGGCGATTCGATGAGCTGGTGGCGCTCGGCGGCCATTTCGCCCCGCTGGTACGCAGCAGGCAACTGATCACGACCACCCATCCCGAGGAGAACGAACCATGAAAGTGAACAAGACGGCTTCAGCCCAGTGGAAAGGCGGCCTGAAGGACGGCAAGGGCACGATCTCGACCGAAAGCGGCGCGCTCAGCAGTCAGGCGTACGGCTTCAACACCCGCTTCGAGGGTGTGAAAGGCACCAACCCGGAAGAACTGCTCGGCGCCGCGCACGCCGGCTGCTTCACGATGGCGCTGTCGATGATGCTCGGAGAAGCGGGCTTCAAGCCCGATCAGCTCGACACTCAGGCGCGCGTGACGCTCGAGCAGGTCGATGGCGGTTTCGCGATCACCGCGGTCCATCTGAAGCTCACCGGCAAGGTGCCGGGCATCGACGCAGCAACATTCCAGTCGGTCGCCGACAAGGCGAAGGCGGGCTGCCCGCTGTCCAAGGTCATCAACGCGCCGATCACGCTGGAGGCGAGTCTCGGTTGACGCGACAATCAGCCTTGCCGCGCCCCGGGCGCACGCGTAAATTTCGCTGAGGCAGCGTTGGGGGTTCAGGCGTGACGGAAACAAGCGGCATCCGGGTCGTTCGAGAAGCGGCCACGGAAGACCTCGACGCGCGTCGGCTCTCCCGCCGCGAGTTCATCAAGCGAGTCATCGCGTCGGGCGCGGTGGCGTCATCGGCCGACGTTCGTCATGGCGGGCTGCGCGCCGCGCACGTGCGGCGGTGGCGGGCAGCGTCGAGCGGCTCATCACGCTGAACGTCAATGGGCAGGCGCGTCGTGTCGACGTCCTGCCGCAGGAGACGCTCGCGACGACGCTGCGCTACAAGCTCGGCCTCACCGGCACGAAGCTCTCGTGCGACCGGGCCGAATGCGGCGCCTGCACCGTGATGATCGACGACGTCACGTACTACTCCTGCTCGACGCTCACCCACACGGTGCGGGCCCGGAAGGTCGTCACCGTCGAGGGGCTGCGCGGCCCGAATGGCGAGCTGCATCCGGTGCAGCAGGCATTCGTCGACGAGCTGGGCCCGCAGTGCGGTTTCTGCACCCCGGGTCAGGTCGTGGCCGCGGTCGCGCTGCTGAAGCAGAACCCCGCACCGTCGCGCGAGGAAGCGCGGCAGGCGATGGCCGGCAACCTGTGCCGCTGCGCCGCCTACGACAACTACCTGAATGCCATCATGCGGGCGGCCGGCAACACCGCGGAGATCCACCGTGGCGCATAAGCATCTCGGCGTCGATTTCCTGCCTCATGACGTGGTCGCCAAGATCACCGGCGAGGCGAAGTACGCGGAAGATTTCCGCGCCGAAGGCATGTGCTTCGCGCGCCTGCTTTCGAGCCCGTATCCGCACGCCCGGGTGCGCAGCATCGACGCGAGCGAAGCGCTGAAGATGCCGGGCGTCGTCGGCATCCTGACCGCGGACGAGGTCAAGAATCGCACCCGAACCCGAGGCGCCACTGCTGACCAACGAGCCTCGGTACATCGGCGCGCCGGTCCTGCTGCTCGCCGCCGAAGACGAGACGACGGCGCACGACGCGCTCGAGAAGATCCGCATCGACTGGGAGGTGTTCCCGTTCAGCGTCGATCCGCTCGCGAGCCTGCACCCCGACCGGCCAGATGCGCGTCGAGACGGCAACGTCGGTGCCGCCGGCGTGCAAGTTCCAGACCCTGAAGTGGACGAAGGACGACTTCGACCGCGCCGGCCAGGACGGCATGCCGCAGGGCAAGGCCGCGCAGGAATGGGCGTACGGAGACATCGACAAGGGTTTCGCCGCGGCGAAGCTCGTCATCGACGAGAACTTCGTGCATGCGAGCAACTCGCATCACAGCATGGAGCCGCGCTCGGCGTTCGCGTACTGGCAGAACGGCAAGTGCTTCGCGCACGTGTCGTCGCAGAGCCAGTCGTTCATTCATCCGGCGCTCGCCGGCATGATCGGCATCCCGCCGACCGATCTCGTGCTGATCGCCGAGTACTGCGGCGGCGGCTTCGGCTCGAAGGGCGGCGCGTACACCATCCAGGCGCTGCCGGCGCTGATGTCGAAGAAGGTCAACCGGCCGGTCATGCTGCGCATCAGCCGCGCCGAGGAGTACTACCACGGCTCCGCGCGTCTCGGCTTCCAGGGCCGCGTGAAGCTGGGCTTCGCGGCCGACGGCAAGCTGCTCGCCGCCGACATCTACATCGTGCAGGAGAACGGCGCCTACACGAGCTTCTTCGACTTCCGCAACGCGGCCGATGCGCTGTCGCTCGTGTACCAGCCCGAGTCGATGCGCTGGCGCGGCATGCCGGTGTACGCCAACTCGCCGTTGCGCAGCGCGCAGCGCGGGCCGGGCTACAACCAGCTGCACCACATCGTCGAACCGCTGATCGACAAGGCGGCGCGCGAGCTCGGCATCGACCGGCTGGCGATGCGGCTGCTGAACGCGCCTGGCCTGAACGGCGGCGTCGGCGAAAAGCGCAACCCGGTCAGCAGCTGCTATCTGAAGGAAGCGCTGCAGAAGGGCGCCGACCTGTTCGGGTGGGACGAGCGCAAGGCGCGCAGCGGGCAGCGCAAGGGCAGCAAGGTCACCGGGGTCGCGGTCGGCCAGGCGTATCACCCCTCGGGTTTCTTCGGCTTCGACGGCCTCCTGTGCATCAAGCCCGACGGCAAGGTGCACATCCATACCGGCGTCGGCAACCTCGGAACCTTCTCCCACTCGAGCACCTCGCGCATCGCCGCGGAGGTGCTCAAGGTCGACTGGGACGACTGCGTGGTCGAGCGCGGCGACAGCCGGCGCAACCTGCCGTGGAACATCGGGCAGTTCGGCAGCAACACCAACTTCACCATGGCGCGCACGAACTTCGTCGCCGCCACCGATGCAGTGAACAAGCTGAAGGAAATCGCCGCGAAACAGTTCGGCGGCAACCCGGACCAGTACGACATCGACGGCAAGCGCGTCTTTCGCAAGGGCAGCCCCGGCACCGGTCTCACGTACGCGCAGGCGGCGCAGAAGGCGATCCAGCTCGGCGGCAAGTACTGACGGGCACGAGCTGCCGGAAGACATCAACGTGATGACGAAGCAGTCCGCCAGCGCAATCGCTGGCACGGGGCTCATCGGTGTCGCGAAGGACAACCTGCCGGTCAAGGGTTCACCGGCCGCGTTCGCGACCGCGTTCGTCGAGATCGAGCTCGACGTCGAGACCGGCAGGTACCAGGTGCTCGACTACGTCGGCGTGGCCGACTGCGGCACCGTCATCCATCCGGCCGGCCTCGAGACGCAGATCAAGAGCGGCGGCATCCAGGGCCTGTCGGTCTGCGGGCTCGAACGCATCGTCTACGACCCGCAGAACGGGCTGCCCGCCAGCGTCGGCTTCTACCAGGCGAAGCCCGCGACCTACGGCGACATTCCGCTGCGCATGCGGGTCACCGGCGTCGATATGCCCGACCCGTCGAGCCCGCTCGGCACCAAGGGCATCGGCGAGCCGCTGCTCGGCTGCGCCGGTTCGGCACTGCTGTGTGCGATCTCCGATGCGCTGGGCGGTCACGTCTTCAACCGCACGCCGGTGACGGCCGACCAGATCGTCAACCAGGCCGCCGGACGACCGCAGTCGCACGGCCCGCTGCAGACGAATTGCCAGTGAGGGGCCGACGATGAAGGACATGATGCCGCACTTCGATCTCTTCCAGCCCGACACGCTGGACGCGGCGATCGATCTGCGCGAACGGCTCGGGGCCGATGGCTGGGTGCTGGCGGGTGGGCAGGACAGCTTACGACTGGCTGAAGAACCGCACCAAGCGCACTTCCGCCGTCATCGACATCACCGGCATCGTCGCGCTGAAGGGCGTGCGGGAAAGTCGATGGCGGTCTCGAGATCGGCGCGCTGACGACGCTGACCGAGGTCGAGAACGACCCGCTGGTGCAAGGCGCATTTCGCGCTGCTCTCGACCGCCGCCGGCCGGGTGGCCAGCCCGCAGATCCGCAATGCCGGCACGCTCGGCGGCAACCTCTGCCAGGACACGCGCTGCTGGTACTACCGCTATGGCGTCGACTGCTATCGCGCCGGCGGCAACGTCTGCTATGCCGACACGCCGGAAGGGCAGAACCGCGAGCACGCGATCTTCGGCGCAAGCCGCTGCGTCGCCGTGACGCCATCCGACACCGCGACGGCGCTGGTCGCGCTCGAGGCGACGTTCGTGCTGCGCGGATCGAAGGGTGAACGCATCGTACCCGCCGCCGACTTCTTCGTCGGGCCCGCGCACGACATCCAGCGCATGACGGCGCTGCGCCCCGGCGAGATCCTGACCTCGGTGCGGGTGCCGGCCAAGTGGCGCGACGCGACGTTCTACTTCGAGAAGGTCGCCGACCGCGCCACGTGGGACTTCGCGCTGCTGTCGATCGCTGCGGCATTCCGGTTCGACGGCGACCGCATCGGCGCGGCGAGCGTCGTGTGCGGGGCGGTAGCCTGCGTGCCGTGGCGGCTCGGGAACGTCGAACGCACGATCGTCGGCCAGTCGCGGAACGACGAGCTCGCTGCACGCGCGGCGTCGATCGCGAGCGAAGGCGCGCGCACGCTGAACTTCAACCACTTCAAGATCCCGCTGATCGAGAACCTCGTCCGTCGCGCGATCCGCGACGTCTGACTCCGGAGCAATCGATGGCACTCTTCCGCAGCGGTCACAATGAATACGGCGCGCAGCTCATCGACGGTCTGTCATGGGGCCTGCTGCCGATCGTCTTCTGGATCGCCATCGCGATCATCGTCGTGCATGCGCTCGTCAGCGCGCTTAGGCCGGGCAAGAACCGGAACGGAGATCGCTGAATGGCCACCGACTTCCCCCTGCGCGACGCCGAGCTCGCCGCACGGTCCGAGCCGCGCAGCGGCTCTGGACGAATCCGTCGTCACGCCGGCATCGATCGCCTCTTCCACTGGCTGACCGCGCTCGCGATGTTCGTGCTGCTCGGCACGAGCCTGTTGCCGGTGGTCGGCATCCGCTTCGCGTGGGTCGAGATCCACTGGATCGCGGGCCTCGCACTGTGTGCGTTGCTGCTGTTCCACATCGTCCGCTCGCTGGCGGTGCAGAGCCAGCGGCTGATCTGGCCGCGGCCCGCCGACCTCGGCGAGCTACGCGGCACGCGACCCGGCAAGTACTCGCTGGCCCAGAAGCTGATGCATCTCGCGATCAGTGTGGCGCTCGTCACCGCTTCGATCACCGGCGTGCTGCTGATGATCAAGGCCGGCACGCCATTGTTCGAACGTGACCCCTATCGCTTCACGCTCGAGACCTGGGGCTGGCTCACCGTCCTGCACGACGCCGCCGCCTATCTGTCGCTGTTCCTGATCATCCAGCACGTCTATTTCAGCCTCCGACCCGAGAAGCGCATGTATCTGCGTGCCATGGTGAAGGGCTGGGTGACGCGCGAGGAGCTGCGCACCGCGCACGATCCGGAGAGGGTCGCTCGTGACGAATGACGTGACGGAGCTCACCCGGCGCATCGAGATCATCGAAAGCGGCTACGAGTTCCTGCTCGCCTACGCCGCGCAGGGGCGGCAGGACGATCGAGGCACCGAAGCGCGCGCGCGCCTGACCGCAATGCACGAAGCGCTCGACGGGCTTGCCGATGCTGCCGCGGCGTTGCTGACGCCAGACAGCACGGACACCTTCGACGTCACGCCCTTCATCGACGCGTTGCGAGCCGACGCGCGGGTTGCCCGCGGCGCGATCGCGCTGGTGCTGCGTCGGCCGGCGATCGCCTCGCTGCTGGTCGACAACCTGAACGCTTCGGTACACGTGCGCGCGATGCTGACCGACGTGTTCCTCGTCGAGCAGTCATTGCGCAACCCGGTTCAGGTCCAGCTCACCGGGTCGACCGCGAAGTAGCTGCGCAGCTGCGAATACAGCGCGGGCTCCTCGCGCTGCAGCGGCTCGGGCCGCTCGAAGAACTGCTCGCACGCCACCGCGAAGAACTCGGCCGGATCGGTGGCGGCATACGGGTCCAGCGCCGTCGGCAGGCCGCGGGCAAGTTGCGCCCGCAGGCGTGCGTACGCTTCGGCGAACGTGCCCGACCACTGCGCGTATGCGTCGCGCCCGCGCAGCAGCGGCGCACCGTTGGCCTGACCGAATTCCTGGTCGAGCTGGTGAGCGAACTCGTGGATGACGACGTTGCGACCGTCGTCCGCGTCCGCCGCGCCGATGCGGGCATCGTCCCATGACAGCACGACCTGGCCGCGATCGCTGCTCTCGCCGAGCAGCACGCGGCCGACGTCGGTGTGCAATCCGAGGGGGTCTACCTGCAGGCGTTCGCTGACGAACGCAGCCGGGTACACCAGCACCTCGCGCAGGAACGGGAAGTAGCCGGCATCGCGATTGAGCAGCAGCAGGCAGGCCTGGGTTGCGATCGTCACGCGCATGAGGTCGGTAATGGTCAGCCCTGCGCAGCCGACGAAACGCTTTTCGGCCAGGAAGACCTGAACATGGCCGCGCAGCTCGGCCTGCAGCCGCGGCGGCAATCGCCGGTACATCGGCTGGCGACGGAGGATGGTGCGCCACGATTCGGGCAGCGGACGCCGCCGCAGCCATCGACGGCGATGCGCCCTCCAGAAGGGCTCACCGGCCAGCCACGCGACCAGCAGCGCGCCGACGATCAGGACGAGGAACAGTGCCACCCGACGTCACTGGGCCCGGCAGGCAGAAAATTCAACCCGGGCTGAAGCCCCGGTTGCGCAGCAGCGCGTCGATGCGGGGCTCGCGGCCGCGGAACGCATGCCAGCTCTCGGCCGGATCACGGCTGTTGCCCCGCTCGAGCACCTCATCGCGCAGGCGCCGCGCGGTCGTCGCGTCGAATACGTCCCCGGCCTCCTCGAACGCGGCGAAGCCGTCCTGGTCGAGCACCTGTGCCCAGACGTAGGCGTAGTAGCTGGCCGAATAGCCGTCGCTGCTGAACACGTGGGCGAAGTGCGGCGGCCGGTGGCGCATGACGATCTCGGCCGGCATGCCCAGCCGCTCGAGCGACTGCCGTTCGAACTGGCCGATGTCGATGTCGGCGCCGTCATTGAGGTGAAGGTCCATGTCCACCCACGCCGACGCGAGGAACTCGACCATCGCGAAGCCCTGGTTGAACTTGCGCGCGCGCAGCACCTTGTCGGCGAGGGCCGGCGGCATCGGTTCACCGGTCTGCGCATGGCGGGCGAACCTCGACAGCACTTCAGGATGCAGCGCCCAGTGCTCGTGGATCTGCGAGGGGAACTCGACGAAGTCGCGCGACACCGTCGTGCCGGCGACATAGGGGTAGGCCGTGCGGCTCAGGAGTCCGTGCAGTGCATGACCGAACTCGTGGAACAGCGTGATCACATCGTCGAGCGACAACAGTGCGGGCTCGCCGGGCGGCGGGCGGCTGTAGTTGCAGACGTTGATGACCAGCGGCAACTCGCGCCGATGGAAGAACTCCGATGGGCGGAACTCGTTCATCCAGGCGCCGGACTGTTTGCCGCTGCGCGCGTACGGATCGAAATAGAACAGGCCGATCGCCTCACCGCTCGAGTTGCGCACGGTATAGACGCTGACGTCCGGGTGATAGACGCTGACGTCGGTCCGCGGCTCGAAGCGCAGGCCATAGAGCCGCTCGGCGCACCAGAACGTCGCCTCGCGCAGCAGCGGGAGCTGGAAGTAGGGCTTCAACGCCCCTTCGTCGACTTCATATTCGGCTCGGCGCAGCTTCTCGGCGTAGAACCGCCAGTCCCATGCGGCGAGCTGGAAGCCGCCACCTTCGGCGTCGATCAGGCGCTGGAAGCGCTCGCGATCGCGGTGGGCGGCGGCCAGCGCGGGTTGCCACACGGCCCGGATCAGATCGAGCCCGGCCTGCGGCGTACGGGCCATGGTGTCGGCGAGCTGATACTCGGCGTGATTCGCGAACCCGAGCAGCCGTGCCCGCTCGCCGCGCAGCCGCAGGATCTCGTGGATCAGTGCCTTGTTGTCGTGGCCGTTGCCGTTGTCGCCCCGGCTGACCCAGCTCTTCCAGGCGCGTTCGCGCAGGTCGCGGCGTTCGGCGCTCGCGAGAAAGGGTTCGACCGCCGACCGTGTGTTGGCGATGAGCCAGCGGCCAGGGAGGCCCTGCTCCTCGGCAGCGACGGCCGCGGCCTGACGCAGGCTGTCGGGGAGGCCGGCGAGGTCGGACTCGCGCTCGAGCACGAGGGCCGCCTGTTCCTCGTCGGCGAGCAGGTTCTGCGCGAACGTCGTGTACAGCGTCGCGAGGCGGGTATTGATCTCGGTCAGCCGTGCCTTGTCGTTGGTCGGCAGCCGCGCGCCTCGACGCTCCAGCGAAATGGCGTAGCGCTCGGCGACGCGCCGCTGTTCGGGGGAAAGCCCGGCTGATGCGGCGCCGGCATGCACGGCCGCCACGCGTTCGTACAGACCGGTAGCGAGCGCCACAGCGTCCTGGTGGGCGGCGAACCGCGGCGAGAGTCGCTGCTCGGTCGCCTGCAGCTCGCGGTCGGCCATGGTGCCAGTGAGGGCCTGGAACAGGCTCAGGGCGCGACCGAGTGCCCGGCCCGAGTTCTCCAGCGCGGCAATGGTGTTCGCAAAGGTGGGAGGCTCGGGATTGCCCGCGATGGCGGCGATCTCCGCCAGATGCAGTGGAAAGGCGGCTTCGAAGGCGGGCTCGAAGTCGTCGGTGACGACCTGTCCGAGGGGAGGAGATTCGAGCGGCCCCGTCCAGGCGTCGAGGACGGGGGCAGGGCGGTTCGACGACATCCGCGAACTGTACCGAAATCGGCGCCAAATGCGCGTCATCCGGCTGGATGAATGCCGCCGGGTGGCCGAAATCGCCTCAGATCGGTCGTCGGTTCGCGCGCAGCGCGGCCGTCGCTGCCCCGTCGACGAGCAGGGCTTCCGGGTCCGGCAACAGCGATGCGTTCCGCGACCACGGTCGCGCTGGCGGGGCGAATGAACATGCTGCGGTTCCGTCGCTGGTTTATTCTTGTTGGCGCGGTACGACTGTACGGTCGTACCAGCGCCCACACAAGCTTCAGGCGAGGTCACGTGACACAGCCCGCGCGCGCCGAACGGCGCGAGACGTACCACCGCTTCATGGACGCCGCCGAAGCGATCTTCATCCGCTACGGGTACGAGGGCGCGTCGATCCGCATGATCTCGCGTGAGGCCGACGCGCCGCTCGGCACGCTCCATCATTACTGGGGCAGCAAGGAAGTGCTGTTCCGGGACACGTGCGAGAGGCGGTTCGGCCCCATCCTTGCGCAGCAGTCGGCGCGCCTCGCCGAGTGCGAGCGCCGCGCCTCGGGCGGCGATACGATCGACGTCGCGACGCTCGCGCGCGCGCTGGTCGAACCGCCGATCCTGTCCGACGGTCGCGATGGCGCCTCTGCCGATTCCGGCACCATCCGCATGCTGTATGGCCGTGTGCTCACCGAGCCGTCGGAAGTGGTCCGGCGCATCGTCCGAGAGCTGTTCGGGGCGACTTCGGTCCGGTTCCAGACGCTGATGCGCAACCTGCATCCGCATCTCGACGACACCACTTTCTACTGGCGTTTCACCTGCGTGATCGGCGCCTTCATTTTCGCGCAGTCGTTCGGCGATCGTGTTGCCGCGACCGGCGGTGAGCCGATCGGCGCGGTCGACTGGCGCCGTGTCGTCGATGAGATCGTCGGCATCATGGTTCGCGGACTGGCAGGTTGATCATGCGTCGCATCGCCACCGAAGAGGCGTTCCAGCTGCCTGAGGTCGCAGCCGCGCTCGCCGCCGTCGGCCGTGGCACCAGCCGCAATGCCGATATGCAGCTGGTCCGTCGCATCTACGCCGACAGCAGCACGTATTACGCCGGGTTCCTCGCGCCACTGCTCGACCTGACTGACGCGCGCCTGAAGGACATGGACGCGAACGGCGTCGACATGCAGGTGCTGTCGCTGACCGCGCCGGGGGTGCAGCTGTTCGACGCGGATACGGCGACCGAGCTCGCGCGCATCGCGAACGACCGGCTGGCGGAGACCATCGCGCAGCATCCGACCCGCTTCGCCGGCCTTGCCGCGTTCGCGCCGCAGTCGCCGCTGCGTGCCGTGCGCGAGATGGAACGAGCGATCAAGGACCTGAAGCTCAACGGTTTCATCGTCAATTCGCACACCAACAACGAATATCTCGACGATCCGAAGTACTGGCCGATTCTCGAGGCCGCCGAAGCGCTCGATCGCTGCATTTACATCCATCCGCGCGGCCCGTCCGACGGACTCGCCGGCCCGCTGCTCGATCACGGACTCTTCGCCGCCCAGTGGGCCTACGGGGTCGAGGTCAGCACGCACGCGGTGCGCCTGCTGGTGTCCGGCGTGTTCGACCGCTTTCCGAAGCTGAAGATCTGCATCGGCCACATGGGCGAGGGCGTCCACTTCTGGCTCTGGCGGATCGATTTCATGAACGCCCGGGCGCAGACGGCGGGTGCCCCGAAGCTCGAGCTGAAGCCGAGCGACTACTTCAAGC
The DNA here is from genome assembly GCA_963769065.1 of uncultured Pseudomonadota bacterium. Lineage (GTDB taxonomy): Bacteria > Pseudomonadota > Gammaproteobacteria > Steroidobacterales > Steroidobacteraceae > ZC4RG30. The sequence continues at coordinate 21,371 of CAVYKG010000001.1, forward strand.
GCAACTTCGTGATCACCACCAGCGGCCAGGAATCGCACCTTGCGCTCGACTTCTCGATCAAGGCGCTGGGTGCCGAGAACGTCCTGTGGGCGATCGACTACCCGTACCAGCCGAGCGCGCCGGCCGTCGCGTTCATGGACTCGGCGCCGCTGTCACCCGCGGACAAGGCGCTGGTGTATCACCGCAACGCCGAGCGGGTGTTCCACATCAGTCCGATGGCGTGACCGACTGTCGCGCGTGGCAGCTTGCACACCGGGCCTTGATCTCGACCGCCGAGCCCTCGAGCAGGTAGCCGCGTTCGACCGCGTGCCGTGACAGGTTGCGGGTCAGCTCGGGGTCGTCGATCTCGGTGACCTTGCGGCACGACGGGCACACCAGGAACTGGCCGGCATGCGGGGCTTGCGGTCGATCGCAGCCGAGGAAGGCGTTGAGCGAATCGACGCGATGCACGAGGCCCGCGTCGCGCAGGAATTCGAGTGCGCGGTAGACCGTCGGAGGGGCCGCCTTGTCGCGGTCCTTGGCGATCTCGGCGAGGATCTCGTACGCGCCGATCGGATCATGCCGGCGCCAGACGATCTCGAGCACGCGCCGACGCAGCGGGGTCAGCCGGATATTCTTCGTTTCGCAGACCTGCTCGGCGGTCGCGACGGCCTCGGTGATGCACTGCGCGTGGTCGTGCACGCCGGCCTCAGGCGTCGACATCAGCCCTCGCGACCGGCGTTCCGGAAGGCGGCTTCCAGCTGCTCTGCCGCGGTCGCCTGGGCCTGCCGTGCTTCGGGCAGCAGGGCGTCCATGCCGAAGAAATCGTGCATCACACCCTCGAAATTCTGGAAGCGTGTGGGCACGCCCTCCGAGTCGAGCTTGTGCGCGTACAGCTTGCCTTCGAACATCACGGGGTCGATTTCGGCGGTGATGACGGTCGTCCGGGGGAGCCCCTTCAGTTCGTTGTTGCCGAGGTTCAGCCGCCGGTCTTTGAGTGCGCCCGCGTCGGTGGTGAGCTGTTTCAACAGCCACTGCACCTGTGCCTTGCCGAACGGCTGGGCCCTGCCATAGGCGTTGTACGAGTAGTTGTTCAGGTCGGTGCCGGCAAACGGATGGATCAGCACCTGGTGCAGCGGCTTCTGCAACCCTTCGTCCCGAGCGCGCAGGGTGACCCAGGCAGCAAGGTTCCCACCCGAGCCTTCACCGGCAATCGCGAGCTTCTTCGGATCGGCGCCGAAACCGGCAGCGTGGGAGGACAGCCAGCGCCAGGCGGCCCATGCGTCGTCGTGCGCCGCGGGGAACCGGTGTTCCGGCGCCTGGCGATAGCTGGCGGAAGCTACGAGGGCGCCGCTCTTGCGCGCCAACGCCAGGGCTGAGCTGTCGTACCTGTCGACACCGCCGAAGACCCAGCCGCCACCATGGAGGTACAGCGTCACCCCGCCGTTCGGTGTCGCCGTATCAGGACGATAAAGCCGCAGGGGCTGGGGGCCGCCGGCACTATCGTAGGTGAGGTCTTCCCGGGCGACATTGACGCGCGAAGCCGCGGCCGGTCGCTGCTGTTTGCCGAGCAGGGAGCGGAAAGCTTCGAGCAGCCCCGGCTGCCGGCGGGCCTCGGCAAGAGGCAGCGACTCGAACGGCTTGCCGCCGAGCGCCTTCCACTCGTCGAGAACTTGCCGCATCGGCGCAGTCAACGCCGCCATCGGATTCGACTCGTCAGGCGGGGCGGCCATCGGGCGTCTCCAGCATCACGGGACCAGCCCGCGATTGTGACCTAGGGCGCGCGCCCGTGTCCTTTCTCGCCGCGGCGAGCGCCGGCGCCATCGAGGCGGTCGCCGCTCAGCTCGCCCCAGGGGCCCCGGTCGCTGCCCTCGGGATCGAGGGTGCCGGCCCGGTAATCGTCGCCGTCGCTGTCGCCGACGATTTCCTCGGAGGCGTGCGATTCGATGGCTCGCTCGAGGTCTTCGTCATCGCTCGCAGCGTCCAGTTCGGGCACGTCGTCCGCTTCGAGCGTTTCGCGTGCGTCCAGCTCGAGGCTGTCGTCGTCGGAAATCGTTTCGCGTGGCATTGCGGGCTCCTCGTGGGTGGAGGATCGACAATGGGGCGAGCGGGCGGCTGCCGGCGTCGGCGTATCTGTTGGATGAATGTAGGAAGGGTCCGGGCGCGGCCGCAGACCTCAGCCGGGAGGAGCAGCGGCCCGCTTGCGGCCGAGCGCACCGCGGATCGCGTCGAGCAGCTCGTCGACCGGCCCGGCTTTCGTCAGCACGAGATCGCAGCCGGCCTTGCGGCACTGATCGGTCAACGCCGGATTCGAGTGGCCGGTATACGCGATGAGGACGGTGCCTTGGCGCGCCTGGCGCAAGCTGCGCATCAGCGGGATGCTCGAACCGTCGTCGAGCGACAGGTCGAGCACGTACGCGTCGGGCGTGCTCGCCTTCTCGATGTCGAGCAGCATGTCGGTGCTCGAGCCGTGGCCGACCGCTTCCATGTCGTCCTGGAAGTTGATCAGCATGCAGAGCGATTCGGCGAGGTCCGGATGGTTCTCGCCGATCGCGATACGGTACTTGTCGGGCATCGGCGGCTAGCATACCTGCCGTCGGCGGCGCATGGGCAGGCCATGCCGGCAAAACGACTACACCCATCGAGACGGCGCGGGCCGTAATTGACTGGCGAAGGGCACGGAAGAGCGCTGAAAAGGGTCTTTTTCCGATGTCAAGTTCGCGTATAGAATGGCCTCGATCGTTGGTCGTCCGTCTTCTGTCTGGTGGCGCATCGCCTGCGCCGGCGAGCTCTAGTGGAAGGGTCTCCGATCAGGTTCAAGGATCAATCACTGTTTTGGAGATCGATACTCATGGCGAAGATATACGTGGGCAACCTGCCGTTCTCGGCAGACGAGGCCGCCGTTCGCACCCTGTTCGCTCAGCACGGCACGGTCGAGTCGGTGGCACTGCCGTCCGATCGCGAAACCGGCCGTCCGCGCGGCTTCGGTTTCGTTGAGATGCCGCAGGCCGATGCGGCGCGCGCGATCCAGGCGCTGAACGGCTTCTCGATGGGCGGCCGTCCGCTGCGCGTGAACGAGGCGCAGGACAAGCCGCGCACGGGTGGCGGCGGCGGCGGCGGTGGCGGCTATGGCGGGGGTGGTGGCGGCCGCAGCGGTGGCGGTGGCGGCTACGGCGGCGGCGGCGGTGGTCGCAGCGGCGGTGGTGGCGGTGGCGGCGACCGCTGGTAACCGGCCGACTACGGTCAGGTGACGATGCGCAGGGGCCCGGAATTCCGGGCCCTTGTCGCATCCGGGGGTGACGACCTGCTCGTGTGGCTGGCCTGCATGACGTCGCGCAGGCACTCCGACAGCGGCGCGGGCCAGTGCACTGCATGGCCCTGGGCGAAGTCGGCCCCGATCACCGCCAGTGCATCGACCTGCGGCGTTTCTTCCGCCCATTCCGCGATCGTGCCGATGCCCATCACGCGTGCGACGTGGTGGATCGATTCGACCATCGCGTACAGCACCGGATCGTGCGTCATGTCCCGCACGAGGTTGCCATCGATCTTCAGGTAGTCGATCTTGAGGTCACGCAGGTAGACGAAGGCCGACATGCCGCCGCCGAAATCATCGAGCGCCGTGCGGCAGCCGAGCGCTTTCAATCCGCGCAGCAGCTGTGAGGCGCGGTGCAGCTGTGTGATCGCGAGCGTCTCGCTGATCTCGAAACCGATGCGGTCACCGGCGAGACCGTTGCGCTCGAGCGTGGCCGCTATGAATGCGGTCAATTCGGGATCCGACAGCGATGAGGCGGAGAGGTTGATCATCGTGCACGGCAGGTCGCCCCCGTCCGCCCGCCGGGCCGCCAGCTGCTGGCAGGTCGTCTCGATCGTCCAGCGGGTGATGCGACCCATCAGGCCGTAACGCTCGGCCGCGGGTATGAATGCCATCGGGGCCACCAGCTGACCGCGATCGTCCTCCATGCGCAGGAGCACCTCGACCAGCTCGTGCGCGGACGATGCGCCGATCGGACGAATGCGTTGCCCGAGCAACCGGAACCGGTGCGTGTCGAGCGCCTGGTTCAGGCGCGACAGCCAGTGAAGCTCGCTCTGCCGCGCGTGCTCGGCACGTTCGTCGGGGCGCCACAGCCGCACGCGATTGCGGCCGGCTTCCTTCGACTGGTAGCAGGCCTGGTCGGCGGCACTCAGCGCCTCGGTGATGTCGTCGATGGTCGCGTCCAACGCCAGCACGCCAATGCTGACGCTGACCTGGAAAGTGCGCCCTTCCCAGGGGAAGCGCGCTTCTGCAACGGTCGAGCGGATGCTCTCGGCGAGCTCGAGGGCCTGGGGGAGCGGACAGTTGCGCAAGAGCGCGCAGAACTCGTCACCGCCGAGCCGGGACAGCGTATCGGTGGACCGCAGCCGCGACTGCATCTGCGCAGCGACCCGACGCAGCAGCGCGTCGCCCGCGGTGTGGCCGCAGGTGTCGTTCACGGTCTTGAACTGGTCGAGGTCGAAGTACAGCAGCGCATGCGGGCGCTCGCCGTCGACCATCGGAAACAGCACTGCGAGCTGGCGCTCGAATTCCTTCCGGTTCGTGAGGCCGGTCAAGCCGTCATGCGTCGCCTGATGTTCGAGCTCGCGAGCGAAGGCATGCTCGCGGGTCACGTCGCGCAGCACCCGCACCGATCCGGTCTGCTCGCCCGTGCCATCGACCAGCGGCGCGCGATGTTCGTGAACGGGCACCGTGACCCCGTCGCGACGAACCAGCGTGCCGGCGCGGCGCTGCTCGTCCTCCGGACTCACCGGCGGGACGACCTCGCCCGTATCAGCGACGTGACGGTAGACCAGCGACACGGGCATCCCGCGCGCCTCCTGGAAAGTCAGCCCCGTCAGGCGCTCGGCCGCTGCGTTCATGTACTCGACGTGATCGTAGCCATCGGTGCGAATCACCGCGTCACCGATCGCATGCAGGGTCTCGTGCGCGCGCTGCTGGCCAGGGGCAATCTCTTCGCGGCTGCGGTGGGCGAACGCAGGCCGTCGTAGCAGCCGGCGAAAGGCGAGCGCCACCGCGAGGAGCAGCGCAAGCGTCGTGCCTGCGAGCGCGATGAACAGGGCGTCGCGGATCTGCACCACGGCGGCTTCGAGCTGCTGCGTGAGCTGCATGTCCAGCGGCACGAAGCGGGCATGTGATTCGCGAATCTCGGCGAGCGTCGCCTCCGTATCGGTCGTCGCCCGGTCGCGCAGGCGGTCGCCGAGGGCGCGCAATTCGACGCGTTCTGCGTCCGCGCGGCGCCACCGAGTGACCGGCGCGTTGAGAGGTGGGAGCAGGGCGGTGACGCCGGTGGGGGGCTCTTCGCGATGAATCGCCGAGCGGAAGGCCGTCCAGGCGGCCTCGTCACCCGTTCGCGCGTAGCGCTCGAGGCCCGCGACCGCGTCGCGCTCGGCCGCCGCCCAGCGCCCGTGCTGGGCGAGCAGATCGGCGCCGGTCGACAGCAGCTGGAGCCCCACGCTGCCGAGGAACACGAGCAGCAGGACGAGCGTGAGCGTCGGCGCGAGAATTGCGGAAAGCTGCCGTTTTGGCATGGACGAAGTGTACGCAGCGCCTCGATCCGGGCTTGTCAGCGAAAGCCGTCATGTGGCGGAATCTGTGACGGGCTGCAGCCGGCGTGCGGGAATTGCCCACAGGAGATCAACGAGTGGCGGTCCGAACGGTTTTGAGAATGGGCCATCCGCTGCTGTTGCGGCGGGCCGAAGAGGTCACCGACTTCGGCGACCCCACACTGCCCGGGCTGCTGGAAGACCTGCACGACACGATGGCGGCTTTGAACGGGGCCGGACTCGCGGCGCCGCAGATCGGCGTGTCGCGCCGGATCGTGCTCTTCGGCTTCGAATCGAGTGACCGCTATCCGGACGCGCCGCCGGTACCGAGGACGGTCCTGGTGAACCCGGTGCTGACCCCGCTCTCGGCCGAGCTCGAGGAAGGGTGGGAAGGGTGCCTGTCGGTGCCGGGGCTGCGTGGTCTCGTGCCGCGCTACACACAGCTGCGCTACCAGGGCTTCGATCTGCAGGGTGACGCGATCGACCGAACCGTCGACGGGTTCCATGCGCGCGTGGTCCAGCACGAGGTGGATCATCTCGACGGCATCCTCTATCCGATGCGCGTGCGTGACTTCGCAAGCTTCGGCTTCACCGAAGAGCTGTTTCCCGGGCAGGCACTCGCCGACGACTGAGGGTCGGTTCACGAGGAGTCGCGGTCAACTCCGGTAGCATGCGCGCATGAAGCAGCAGCACTACGACGTCGTCGTCATCGGCAGCGGCCCCGCGGGCGAGGGCGCCGCGATGATGGCGGCCAAGAATCACCGGACGCGTCGCGCTCGTCGAGCGCTACTTCGACGTCGGCGGCGGCTGCACGCACTGGGGCACGATCCCGAGCAAGGCGCTGCGCCATGCGGTGAAGACGCTGCAGGACCTGCGCCGCAATCCGCTGCTGCAGCGACTTCGCGACCGCAGCTCAAGCGTCGACTTATCCGCAGTTGCTGTCGACGCGCCGACAAGGTCATCGAGCAGCCAGGTGCGCCAGCCGGCGCCGCTTCTACGAGCGCAACCGCGTGCCGGTGTTCGTGGGCAGGCGAGCTTCGTCGACGCGCACACGCTCGAGGTGCCGCCGCGAACGGCAAGCGCGACGCGCGATGCACGGCCGACCACTTCGTCATCGCGACCGGCTCGCGGCCGTACCATCCGCCCGAGCTGGACTTCACGCACCCGCGCATCCGCGACAGCGACACGATCCTGCGCTACGACCGAGCATCCGTTCTCGGTGACGATCTACGGCGCCGGCGTCATCGGCTGCGAGTACGCGTCGATCTTCCTGAACCTCGGCTGCAAGGTGACGCTGGTCAACACGCAGGACCGGCTGCTGTCGTTCCTCGACGACGAGATCGCCGAGGCGCTGTCGTACCACCTGCGCGAGCAGGGCTGCGTGATCCGTCACAACGAGCAGTTCGACAGCGCTCGAAGCGCGCGAGCGCGACGTGCGTGCTGCACCTGAAGTCGGGTCGCAAGATCAAGTCCGACCTGCTGCTGTGGGCCAACGGCCGCACCGGCAACTCCGACGGCATGGATCTGGAGGCGCTCGGCCTCGCGCCGAACCAGCGCGGCCAGATCGAGGTCAACGAGCACTACCAGACCGGCCGTGCCGCACGTCTACGCGGTCGGCGACATCATCGGGCCGCCGGCGCTGGCGAGCGCGGCGTACGTGCAGGGTCGCTCACGCGGTGCAGCACATCGCTCGATCCGACGTCGACACCGCCACACCGCATCGAGACTGATCCCGAGCGGCATCTACACGATTCCGGAGATCTCCTCGGTCGGCCGCACCGAGCGCGAGCTGCAGGAGGCCAAGCGTCCCGTACGAAGTCGGCCACGCGCGCTTCAAGAGCCTGGCGCGCGCGCAGATGACCGAGCGAGACGCGTCGGCATGCTGAAGATCCTCTTCCACGCCGAGACGCTGCAGGTGCTCGGCGTGCACTGCTTCGGCGACAACGCCTCGGAGATCGTGCACATCGGCCAGACGGTGATGGCCAGCCGGCGACATCAACGACGTTGCGCTACTTCATCACAGACCACGTTCAACTATCCGACCATGGCCGAGGCGTATCGCGTCGCGGCGTACAACGGCATCAATCGGCTGGTCTGAAGTCCTGCAGCGCGATCGGTCGCGGCTGACAAGCGCGCTTGGCCGAGTCCGGCAGCGTCGATAGTCCAACAGGGCCAGGCTGACCTCCATCGAAATGGAGGTTGCCGTGAACGCAAACAACATCCGGTCGGGAACCGCAGTGGTCATCGCAGCGCTGAGTGCGACACTGCTGCTGGGCGCCTGCTCATCGGGCGGCAGCAGTAGCCGCGGCTCGCGGGTCACCGAGACCGAACGGGTGTACCGCGAGAACGGCCGAGTGTGCCGCGAGACGGAGATCACCGAGCGCAGCGCGCGCCGCCGCCGTGGCGACGACAACGACCATCGCGTGGCGGGCACGATCGCAGGTGCCGTGGTCGGTGGCGTGGTCGGGCACCAGTTCGGCGATGGCCGTGGTAACGACGCGGCCACGGTGGGCGGCGCGGCCGCCGGCGCCTATGCCGGCAACCGCATCGCAAGCAATCGGGGCGACCGCGGCGGTCGCGTCGAGCGCAGCGAAGTGACGACGGAGTGCCGGCGGGCCCGCTGATCGCATTGCAGGCCACCGCCCCGAGCCCGTAACTTAGGGCGGATGGCTGCTTCCGTTTCCGACCGGCCCCGTGCCCGGTCGCTCCGTCCGTTGGGCGCACTCGCGCCTTTCCTGCGTCGTTATCGGGGCACCCTGTGGGCGGCCCTCGCCGCGCTCCTCGTCGCCTCCGGCGCGATGCTCGCGTTGCCGTTTGCCGTGCGTCAGCTCATAGACCACGGCATGGCGGGTGGCGATCCGAGCACGGTCAACCACTACTTCCTCGGTTTCCTCGGCGCGGCGCTGGTGTTCGGGGTGTTCGCGGCCCTGCGCTTCTATCTCGTGACCTGGCTCGGCGAGCGGGTGGTGGCCGACGTGCGCGCGGCGGTGTATCGCCGCGTGCTCCACATGGACATGACGTTCTTCGAGGTGACGCGCACGGGCGAGGTGCTGTCGCGCCTGACCACGGACACGACCTTGGTGCAGTCGATCGCCGGCATCGGGCTCTCGATCACGTTGAGATCGGCACTGAACCTCCTCGGAGGGCTGGTGCTGCTCGGGCTGACCAGCGCGAGGCTGATGGGCGTGATCGTCATCCTGATCCCGCTCGTGATGCTGCCGCTGTTCGCGGTCGGCCGACGGGTTCGCGGGCTCTCCCGCCTGTCGCAGGACCGCATCGCGGACTCGAGTGCGATGGCAGGCGAGACCCTGAACGCGATGCAGACGGTGCAGGCATTCACGCTCGAAGGCCTCCAGGCGAAGCGGTTCGACGACGCCGTCGAGATCAGTTTCGACACCGCCACCCACCGCAATCGCATGGTCGCGGTGCTCACGGCAATCGGGACGGTGACGGTCTGCGCTTCGATCACGTTCGTGTTGTGGCTCGGAGCCCGCGCCGTGCTGGCGGGCGAGATGACCGGCGGGCAGCTCGGCCAGTTCCTGCTGTATGCCGGCGTCGTGACCGGCGCCGCCGCGGCGCTGATCGAGCAGTGGAGCCAGGTGCAGCGCGCCGCGGGGGCCATGGAGCGCCTCGCCGAACTGCTCCAGGCGACGCCGGCCATCGCTGCACCGCCCGCGCCACGGAAGCTGCCTACCGTGCGCCGCGGGGCCATCCGCTTCGAAGACGTCGATTTCCGGTACCCCTCGCGCCCGGATGACCGCGCGCTCGCCAGCTTCTCGCTCGACATCCAGCCGGGCGAGACCGTCGCATTCGTCGGGCCTTCCGGTGCCGGCAAGAGCACCACCTTCCAGCTGGCGCTGCGGTTCTACGATCCTTCCCGCGGGCGGGTCCTCGTCGACGGCGTCGACATCCGGCAAGTCGACCCGCTCGATCTGCGCGCCCATATCGGCCTCGTGCCCCAGGAGACCGTGCTGTTCGGCGCCAGCGCCCGCGAGAACATCCGTTACGGTCGCCCTGAAGCGACCGACACGGAGATCGAAGCCGCCGCAAAGGCCGCCGCTGCCGATGAATTTATTCGAGCCTTGCCAGAGGGTTACGAAACATACCTCGGGGAACGCGGAACTCGTCTTTCAGGCGGGCAACGACAGCGGATTGCCATCGCGCGCGCGCTGCTGAAAGACCCCCCGCTGCTGCTGCTCGACGAGGCGACGAGCGCCCTGGACGCCCAGAGCGAGCAGCTGGTCCAGCAGGCCCTCGAGCGCCTAATGCGTGACCGAACCACGCTGATCATCGCCCACCGCCTGTCGACCGTCCTCGGTGCCGACCGGATCGTGGTGATGAACCACGGCCAGGTGGTGGCCGTCGGCCGGCACGAAGACCTGTTGCAGTCGAGCGAGCTGTACCGCCGGCTGGCCGCGCTCCAGTTCGCCGACGCAAGTGCCGTTGCCGCACCGCAAGACGCGACGTGGGTCGCCCCGGCCGCTGCCAATACATGACCCATCGCTCAGTCCGCTTGGAGGGTTGAGCGGAAACTTGCGTCGTGGCCGGGTTCAAAGGCATCGACGTGCAGGGAAAGGGCGAAACGGATCCGTGGAAGCGGAAGTATTTCGACGCCCTCCGTGCGCTTGAGCAGGAAGAACGCGGTTTCCGCTCGCTCGAGGCCGTGCTTCGCCGCATCGTCAACCGGCTCTGCTTCGCGGCGCTCGGCCAGTCGCCGACGCTCGATGCGGAGCTTCGTCGGCTCACCGACGCCATGCGCAAGAAGGCGGGCGAGAGTGAGCTGGAGCGCCTCTTCTCGCCGCTCACTGCTGCGATCGGTGCGCTCGACGATGCGGAGGCGCGCAGCGGCAAGGTGCCCGAGACGCCGCCTGCCGTAGCGGTCGCGGCCTCCGTCACACCGCTGGTCACGCTGAATGCCGTGCCCGCGCCCGCGACTGCGCGGGCAATCGTCGACCTGGAGGTGACCGGCAGTACCGTCGGCGCGAGCGCGGTCGTGACGGCGGAGCCGAGCCCCGATTCCGTGCTGCTCGCCGACCAGCGAGTCAGGCTGTTGCTGAGCCGCATGCTCACCGAACTGCGGCGCGACGCCCGGCTCGCCGCGCGCATCGCAGCGCTGGATGCGCAGCTGGCGGAGCCCCTGCGGGAACTGCAGCTGCCGGTGCTGCTGAGCGGAATCGCCGACCTCGCGGTCGAGCGCATTACCGGCATCGAACAGCAGAAGGCCGACGTCGAGAAGCTGCTCGAGCAGATCGGCACGCGCCTCGACGAGATGTCCGCGTATGTCGCGGGCGAGGACCAGGACCGGAAGCTCGCCCTCGAAAACACCGCCGAACTGAGCAACCGGCTGACGCTCGAGATGCACGAACTCGGCGAGTCGGTCGACTCGGACATCGACGTCGTGCAACTCAAGCTGAAGGTGCGGGCGCGACTCGATTCGATCGGCTCGCATCTGCATGAATTCCGCGCGCGGGAGGAAGGCCTCGTTCGCAACCAGTGGGAGCGGTCGGAAAAGATGCGGCAACGCCTCGAGCGACTCGAGGAGGAGTCGCGCGAGATGCAGCAGAAGCTGCGCGCCGAGCAGCGTCTGTCGCTGGTCGACGCGCTGACGCAGATCCCGAATCGGCTGGCCTACGACCAGCGGCTCGAGCAGGAATACGCGCGGTGGAACCGCTTCCAGCAGCCCCTGTGCATCGCCGCCTGGGACATCGACCACTTCAAGCGCATCAACGACGCCTACGGCCACCGCGCCGGCGACAAGGTGCTGCGCATCGTCGCAGAGACGCTGGCCGAACGGCTGCGTGAAACCGATTTCCTCGCGCGCTATGGCGGCGAGGAGTTCGTGATGATCCTGCCGGGTACCGACCTTGCGGACGCCGCCCGCGTGCTGGACGAGATGCGTGTGGCGGTGGGCCAGCTCGGCTTCCACTTCCGCAGCAACCCGGTCAGCGTCACCGTCTCGGGCGGCGTCAGCGCCTTCCGCGAAGGCGATTCGCCCGATGAGGTCTTCGAGCGCGCCGACCGCTCGTTGTATCGGGCCAAGCAGGCCGGCCGCAACCGCGTGGAGCGGGCCTGACCTGACGTCAGATCGCGCGGCTGCGGCCGCGCCAGAAGAGGATCAGCACGAAACCCGCGGCCATTCCGCCGAGATGGGCGAAATGCGCGACGCCATCCGCCGTCCGCGTCACGCCAAGCACCAGTTCGAACAGGCCGTACAGCGTGACGAACAGCCAGGCCGGCATCGGAATCGGCGGAAACAGCAGCATGAGGCGGCGGTGCGGGAACGCGAGGCCATAGGCCAGCAGCAGCCCGAAGATCGCACCGGATGCGCCAATGGTCGGATAGGCCTCGCCGTCACCGAACTGTGCGACCGCGAGCTGCGTCAGCGCCGCGCCGACGATGCAGGCCGCGTAGTAGACGAGGAAGCGCCGCTGGCCGAGCAGGCGCTCGATCTCCGATCCGAACATGTACAGGCCGAACATGTTGAACAGCAGGTGCGTGAAGCCGCCGTGCAGGAACGCATAAGTGAACAGCTGCCAAGGCTGGAAGTCGGGCGCATAGAGGCCGTTGTTCGGCGGCCAGAGCGCGAGCCACAACAGCACGCGCTGGCCAGTCAGCCACTGCAGCACGTAACCGCCGATGTTGGCGATGAGCAGCAGGCGCGTGACCGGCAGCAGCGCGTTCATCGGTTCAGCCGTTCGCGACCTCTGAGCCGCGCGAAGCGCGCTTGCGCTCGTTCTCGGTGAGGTAGCGCTTGCGGATGCGGATCGACTCCGGCGTCACCTCGACCAGCTCGTCGTCGGCGATGAACTCGACCGCGTACTCGAGCGTCAGCTCGATCGGCGGCGTCAGCACGACGGCATCGTCCTTGCCCGAGGCTCGCACGTTGGTCAGCTTCTTCGACTTGATCGGGTTGACGACCAGATCGTTCTCGCGCGAGTGGATGCCGACGATCATGCCCTCGTACAGCTTCTCGTTGTGGCTGACGAACAGCTTGCCGCGCTCCTGCAGGCTCCACAGCGCATAGGCGACCGCGTCACCGTTCTCCATGCTGATCAGCACGCCATTGCGCCGCTCGGCGATCTCGCCGCGCATCGGCGCATAGCCGTCGAACACATGGCTCATGAGCCCCGAGCCGCGAGTGAGGTTCATGAACTCGCCCTGGAAGCCGATGAGGCCGCGGGCGGGCACGCGATAGTCGATGCGGACGCGGCCGCGACCGTCCATCTGCATGTCCTTCATCTCGGCCTTGCGCTGGCCCAGAGCTTCCATCACGCCGCCCTGGTGCGCCTCCTCGACATCGACGGTCAGCGCCTCGAAGGGCTCGTTGACGACGCCGTCGATTTCGCGCAGGAGCACCTGCGGACGCGACACGGCGAGCTCGTAGCCTTCACGGCGCATGTTCTCGATGAGGATGGTGAGATGGAGCTCGCCGCGACCCGAGACTCGGAAGACATCTGCATCGGCGGTGTCTTCGACGCGCAGGGCGACGTTGCTCTCGAGCTCGCGGTGCAGGCGTTCGCGGATCTGGCGCGACGTGACGAACTTGCCCTCGCGGCCGACCAGCGGCGACGTGTTGACCTGGAAGTTCATCTGCAGCGTCGGCTCGTCGACGGCGATGGGCTTCAGGCCTTCAGGCGCGTTCGGATCACACACCGTGATGCCGATGTTGACGTCGGGCAGGCCGGTGATTGCGACGATGTCGCCGGCAGTGGCTTCGGTGACCGGATGCCGGTTGAGGCCGGTGAACGTGAGCACCTGGGCGATCTTGCCGGTGCCCCGGTCCTCGTCGCCGTAGCGCATCGACGATGTTCTGGCCGACGCGCACCGTGCCGCGGCGGATGCGGCCGATGCCGATGCGGCCGACATAGGAGTTGTAGTCGAGCTGCGAGACCTGCAGCTGCAACGGGCCCGCTGCATCGGTCGGCGGCGCAGGGACGTGCTTCAGCACCGCTTCGAACAGCGCCGACATGTCGGGCAGCTGCGTCAGGTGGTCGGTGCTCGCCCAGCCCTGCAGGGCCGAGGCGTAGATGACCGGGAAGTCGAGCTGCTCGTCGGTCGCGCCGAGCTTGTCGAACAGGTCGAAGGTCTGGTCGATGACCCAGCCCGGTCGCGCGCCCGGACGATCGATCTTGTTGACCACGACGATCGCCTTGAGGCCGAGCCCCAGCGCCTTGCGCGTGACGAAGCGCGTCTGCGGCATCGGACCTTCGACCGCGTCGACCAGCAGCAGCACGCCATCGACCATCGACAGCACGCGCTCGACCTCGCCGCCGAAGTCGGCGTGGCCCGGGGTGTCGACGATGTTGATACGGAAACCGCCGTACTCGATCGCGCAGTTCTTCGCGAGGATGGTGATGCCGCGTTCCTTTTCGATCGCGTTGGAATCCATGATCCGCTCGCCCATCTTTTCGTGGGCGGCAAACGTGCCGGACTGCTTCAGCAGGCAGTCGACGAGGGTGGTCTTGCCATGGTCGACATGTGCGATGATGGCGATGTTGCGGATCGGTCGTTGCATCGGGGGTATCAGGCCCTTTAAGGCCTGAAGCTGCGGTAAAAAAGGCCGCCGAGAGTAGCAGTTTCCCCGCCACATAACGAGTCGTCCGAGCCTCCCGGAACGCCCCTTTCGACCATGGAAAACCCGCCAGCCGACGTCCGCGGCCTCGCGACCCTCGAGCAGCATGCCGAGCGCATCCGTTCGAGCGGGCTTCTCGGGCGGTCCGACCTGATCCGTCGCCTGTTCGACTATCTGGTCGACTGCGCGAGCGCCGGACGGGTGCCGAAGGAGATCGAGGTCGCCATGGACGGGTTCGGCCGCTCGTCCGACTTCGACGTGTCGCAGGACGCCATGGTGCGGGTCTACGTCCACAAGCTGCGTCGCAAACTCGAGGACTACTATGCCCGTCCGGGGGCCAGCGCCGACGGCACGCTGCGCATTCCGCGCGGGGAATACCGGCTGGTGCTCGAGCCGGTCGCCGGGGGCGAGACCGTCGAGTCCGTCGCCGCCCCGGATGAAGTGCCCGAGCCACTGCCCGACGCGACGCCGCGCGCCCCACCGCGTTTATCGCGCCGCGAACGTTTCGGCGCCGCGGCCATCGCACTGCTGCTCGTCCTCTGCGCGGCGCTGCTGGTCGATCGCTTCGAGTCGCCGCCGGTCGACCCGGCGACGCGTGCGCTGCGCGCCAACGCGCTGTGGTCACCGCTCTTCGAAGACAACCTCCCCATCCAGATCGTTCTCGGCGACTACTACATCTTCGGCGAGCGCGACGGCGGGGAGGGCATCGCCCGGCTGGTGCGCGACTTCGACATCAATTCGCGCACCGATCTCGAGCATCGGCAGAAGCAGGATCCGCAGCTCGCTTCCCGCTATGCGGACCTGAACCTCGGCTACCTGCCTACCTCGAGCGCTCAGGCGCTGCGGGCGGTACTGCCGATCCTCACCGGTGCCGGCAAGCCGGTGAACATCGCGCTTGCCTCCGAGCTGCCGCCCAGCGCGTTCAAGAATTCGCACGTCGTGTACATCGGGTACCTCAGCGGCCTCGGCATGCTGCAGGACGTGGTGTTCGCGGGCTCGCGTCTCGCCATCGGCGGCTCGTACGACGAGCTGATCGATACGGTCGACGGCACGCAGTACGTGAGCGAGGCGGGTGCACCGCTGCCCGATACCGAGCGTTACCGCGATTACGCCTACCTCTCGACCTTCGGCGGTCCCGACGGCAACCAGCACCTCATCCTCGCCGGCACGCGCGACACGGCGGTGATGCAGACCGCCGAGATCGCCGCCTCGGTCCGGCGGTCGGAAGAGCTGCTCGCGCAAACCGGCGGTGCCAGGGCATTCGAAGCGCTGTACGAGGTCTACGGTGTGAGCCGCACCAATCTCGAAGCGAGGCTGGTGATGGCGCAACCGCTCGATGCGCGTGTGATCTGGGGCGAGCAGCAGCCGGCCAGTGACGGCGTTGCGGTGGCGTCGCGCAGCGAAGCACCGCGTTAGCGGCGCATCGATGGCCGCAACCTTGCGCGGGCCGCCGCTGCCGCCTCCGCCGCCGTCCGAGCCGCGACCGCTCGCACGCGAGTTCCTGTCCGTCTTCCGGTACAGCCGCCGCGCGCTCGAGATCCTGTGGTCCACCAATCGCCGGCTGGGCCTGCTGCTCGCCGCCGGGACGCTGGTAGTAGGCGCGTTGCCGGCCGCCGCTGCGTTCGTCGGCGCCCGCATCGTCGACACCGTGGTTGCGGCCGCGGCAACCCCGGGCGCGGCTCTCGCACCCGTGTTGCAGCTGGTGGCGCTCGAAGCGGCCATCATCGCCACCATCGCGCTCGCGACCCGCACCGTGTCGTTCACCACCGCGCTGCTGCGCGAGCAGATCAGCCATCGCGTCAACACGCTCATCCTCGAGAAGGCGCTCACGCTCGATCTCGAGCATTTCGAGGATTCCGAGTTCTATGACCGTCTGCTCCGCGCCCGGCGCGAGGCTTCGACGCGGCCGCTGAGTCTCGTGCTGCGCAGTTTCGCCCTGGTCCAGAACGCAGTCACGCTCGCGAGCTTCGCGGTGCTGCTGCTGCGGTTCTCGCCCTGGGCCGTGGCGCTGCTGCTGCTCGCCGGTCTGCCGGGCTTCATCGTCGAGACGCGTTTTTCGAACGAGGCATTCCGGCTGTTCCGCTGGCGTTCACCCGAGCGCCGCATGCAGGCCTACCTCGAGACCGTGCTCGCGCGCGAGGACCACGCGAAGGAAGTGAAATTGTTTGGCCTCGGCCCGCGCCTGCTCGACCGGTACCGCGCCATATTCCAGCGCCTGTACGCCGCAGATCGTTCGCTCGCAGTGCGCCGCGACAGCTGGGGTTTCGGTCTCGGGCTGCTGGCCATTGCGGCGCTCTACGGTGCCTATGCGTGGGTGGCGGCGAGCGCGGTGCACGGGCTGATCAGCGTCGGCTCGATGACGCTGTACCTCATGCTGTTCCGGCAGGGGCAGCAGGCGGTCAGCTCCGGCCTCGGCGCCGTCAGTGGCATGTACGAGGACAACCTCTATCTCTCGACGCTGTACGAATATCTCGAGACGCCCGCACGAGCGCGCACCGGCGGCGAAAAGACTGGCCCCGACCCGGCGGACGGCATTCGCTTCGAACGCGTGTCGTTCACCTATCCGGGCGCCACCGAGCCGGCGCTGCACGACATCGACCTGCATGTGCCGCGTGGCGGCAGCCTGGCGCTCGTGGGTGCGAACGGCTCGGGCAAGACGACGCTGATCAAGCTGCTGACACGGCTGTACGTACCGACGGCGGGACGGGTGCTCCTCGACGGGCGCGACCTCGCCGAATGGGACGAAGCGGCGCTCCGCGGCCGGGTGGCCGTGATCTTCCAGGACTTCACGCGCTACCAGATGCAGGTGGGCGAGAACGTCGGTGCGGGGGACGAACCCCACTTCGATGACGAGCAGCGCTGGCGTACGGCGGCCCTGAAGGGGCGGGCGGACGAGTTCATCGACACGTTGCCGCAGGGCTACCGCACGCAGCTGGGAAAGTGGTTCCAGGACGGGCGCGAGCTCTCGGGCGGCCAGTGGCAGAAGGTTGCGCTGTCGCGTGCCTTCATGCGAACACAGGCCGACGTGCTGGTGCTGGACGAGCCGACCGCCGCGATGGATGCGCAAGCCGAAGCGGAAATCTTCGAGCATTTCCGCCAGCTCTCCGAAGGGCGCATCACCATCCTGATCTCGCACCGGTTCTCGACCGTACGGCGCGCGGACTGCATCGCAGTCATCGAGAGCGGTCGCATCGTCGAGCGCGGCAGCCACGACGAGCTGGTGGCACGGGGTGGCACCTACGCGCGCCTGTTCGAGCTGCAGGCGCGCGGTTACCGCTAGCGCGAGGTTCTAGCCGGTTTCTGAATCAGCGACCGGCGGTGCGGGCGGTGCGTTCTGGATGAGCCGGCGCAGCAGCTTCTTCAGCTGCGCGAACTCTTCCTGCGTGAAACCCGCCAGCTGCGCGTTGTAGGCGCGCGAGAGGTTGAAGGGAATGCGTTCGGTGGCCGCACGGCCGGCGTCCGTCAGCGTCAGCTCGACCACGCGACGATCCGAACTGCTGCGCGTGCGCGACAGCAGACCCTTCGCCTCCAGCCGGTCGAGCATGCGCGTCATCGCGCCCGTATCGGTGTTCAGCTCGCGGGCGAGGTTGGCGGCCGTGGCGGCGCCGCCGCGCGAGATCATCATCAGCGGCGCCCACTGCACCGCGGTGAGACCGCAGCTGCGCATCTCCGTCTCGGCACCGCGCGCCACTGCGCCGACCGCCTGGCGAAGCAGGTACCCGATCGACTCCTCGAAATGCCAATCGTCGCCCCGGTAGTACTCGGGCGCCGGCGTCGGACCGTCCTTGGGATTAGCACTCATAAATTCACACTACTTGCTTAGGCAGGAAGTACCCGGAGCCGGGCCGGTGCGTCGAATTCTACCTTCCTCCGGGCGCGGGCTTCACGGCCTATCGGCAGATCGTGCGCAAAGCCGTCGACGTCAGCTTCAGGCGCGCGATTTGGTAGGCTTGTGGGCGAAAAAGCTGCGTCGTCATTCCGGACGGCGCGCGGACGACAAGGGCTCATGACCGCAACACCAGAAACCTTCGATTCGGCTTTCAGCAAGGCCGTCGACCTCGGCAACAAGCTAGCGGACAAGGACAAGGACGCCGATCTCTGGGACATCGCCGACGGCCTGCTCGCCGGGGCCATCCAGTACTGGCTCTACTCGCGCCAGCCCTGCGGCGATCCGCGCTGTCAGGATTGCATGCCCATCAGCACGGCGGAGAGCCGCCTGCAGGAGCTTCGCCGCCTCGCCGCCGAGCTGGCCTCCGACAGCGAGTACTACCACACGCCCACCGACTCGAACGCGGGCCGTGCCTGACGCCGAGAGGCGTCGCAGGAGAATTCCGTTGAGCAATGCCATCATCACCGAAGTCGTGATCATCGGTGCGGGCCCCTGTGGCCTCTTCCAGGTGTTCGAACTCGGGCTGCTCGGCATCAAGGCTCACCTGGTCGATTCGCTTCCCCATGCCGGGGGTCAGTGCTCCGAGCTGTACCCCGAGAAGCCGATCTACGACATCCCGGCCTTGCCGGTGTGCGGCGCTCAGGAACTGATCGACCGGTTGCAGCAGCAGATCAAGCCGTTCGGGGCCGAGCAGCACTACGGCCAGGAAGTGACCGTCGTCCGCAAGCGGGACGACAATCGTTTCGATGTCGAGACGGCCGGGGGCCTGCGGTTCGATGCGGGCTCGATCGTCATCGCTGGCGGCGTCGGCTCGTTCCAGCCGAAGCGGCTCGGTGTCGACGGTATCGACGCGTTCGAAGGGACGAACGTGCACTACCGCGTGCGCAATGCCACCCAGTATCACGGCCAGCGCATCGTGATCTTCGGCGGCGGCGACTCCGCGCTCGACTGGACGCTCGACTTCGCCGACAAGGCGCACAGCGTCACGCTGGTGCATCGGCGCGCCGAGTTCCGCGCCGCGCCCGCGTCGGTCGCGCGCATGCAGGCCCTCGCCGCATCGGGCAAGGTCACCTTCATCGAAGGCATCGCCGACGGGCTGATGACGACCGACGGCCGGTTCACCGGTATCGAGGTGAAGGCGAACAGCGGCACGCGTCACGCGCTCCCGGCCGACAATGTCTTCGCGTTCTTCGGTCTGCATCCGAAGCTCGGCCCCATCGCCGAGTGGAACCTCGAGCTCGAGAAGAAGGCGCTGAAGGTCGACACCGAGAAGTTCCAGACCAGCATCCCGGGCATCTTCGCCGTGGGCGACATCAACACCTACCCCGGCAAGAAGAAGCTGATCCTCTCGGGCTTCCACGAGGCGGCGCTGGCAGCGTTCGCGATCCAGCACTACCTGTATCCGGCCAAGCGTCAGTTCCTGCAGTACACGACCACGAGCCCGGTGATGCACCAGCGGCTCGGCGTCGGCGACGAGTGACATGCAGGCGGCGCTCGCGGACCTGCTGGCGCTGCTGACGCTCGAACGGCTTGAGCTGAACCTGTTCCGCGGCACCAGCCGCGACATCGGCAACCCGCAGGTGTTCGGCGGCCAGGTGCTGGGTCAGGCGCTGGTCGCCGCGCATGCGACGGTGACGGGCCGCAGCGTCCATTCGCTGCACGCGTACTTCCTCCGTCGCGGCGACTTCAACGCGCCGATCGTCTACGAGGTCGATCGCAGTCGCGACGGCCACAGCTTCAGCAGCCGCCGCGTCGTCGCCATCCAGCACGGCGAACAGATCTTCCACATGGCCGCGTCCTTCCAGGTCGACGAGCCGGGTCTGACGCACCAGCTGCCGATGCCGGTGGTGCCGGCACCCGAAGCGCTGCCGATCTGCGCGACGTGGCGGAAGGCCAGCGCGCCAGTCTTCCTCCGGCGGCGCTGCGTTTTCTCAAGCGCGACACGCCCTTCGAGTTCCGCGTGGTCGAGACGCCGGACTTCGCGCATCCGTCCCCGGGCGAGCCGCGCCAGCATGTGTGGTTTCGCGCCGTCGGCGCGCTGCCGGACGATCCGGAGCTGCATCGCTGCCTGCTTGCCTACGTCTCCGACTACCACCTCATCGGCACGGCATTGCGGCCCCACGGACTCTCGATGGCCTCGCCCGGCCTCGTGGTCGCGAGCATCGACCACGCCATGTGGTTCCATCACGCGGCGCGCGTCGACGACTGGCTGCTGTATGCGATGGACAGCCCGAGCGCATCGGGTTCACGGGGGCTTGCTCGCGCGAGTCTTTTCACGCGTGACGGCCTGCTGATCGCGAGCACTGCGCAGGAGGGTCTCATGCGCGTGCAGCGGCCGGGCGCCGTCTGACCTGTTCGCCTGCCAGGCCGTCTGGCAGGATGGCTGAAACGAAGTCTCGGGGGGAAGTCATGCCGGCATCGCTCGTGCGCGTCGCGTTCGCCGCAACGCTGTTCGCAGTGTCAACGCTCGCGTTGGCGCGGGACCTGCCGACCGCCAGGCCCGAAAGCGTGGGTCTCTCGTCGGAACGCCTCGCGCGTCTCGACGCCTCGATCCACGCGTATGTCGATGCGGGCCGCACGCCCGGTGTGGTCACGGTGATCGCCAGGCACGGCAAGATCGTGCACGTCGATGCCTACGGCAAGGCCGATCTCGAGTCGGGGCGGGCAAGCCGGACCGATGACGTCTTCCGCATGTATTCGATGACCAAGCCGATCACCTCGGTCGCGCTGCTGATGCTGTACGAGCAGGGCAAGTTCCAGCTGACCGATCCGCTCGCGAAATACTATCCCCGCGTTGCCGACATGAAGGTGTTCGCCGGCAGCGGCGCGGGTGGTGCGCTGCTGCTCGAGTCGCAGAAGCGGCCGATCACGATCCAGGACGTGTTCCGGCACAGTGCCGGCTTCTCGTACGGTTTCGGGGCCACCGGCGTCGACAAGCAGTACGGCGAAGCGAACCTCCTGTCGAAGGGCCTCAGCGACCTGATGGAACGCCTGCCGACGATGTCACTGCTGTACCAGCCGGGCGACCGCTGGGTCTACAGCGTCGCGCACGACGTGCAGGCAGCGCTGGTCGAAAAACTCTCGGGCGAGAAGTTCGACGACTACGTGCGCGAACACATCTTCAAGCCGCTCGGAATGACGAACTCGTACTTCCGAATGTCCCCTGAAGTGAAGTCGCGTGTGCCGCCCGAGTACGTGACCGGCAAGGACGGCAAGCTGGCGAAGAACCCGAGCCCGCTTGCGCAGAGCTACGGCGACATCGCGCTGGGCGGCTACAGCATCTCGACCACCGCTCAGGACTACGCGAAGTTCGCGCAGATGCTCCTGAACGGCGGCCAGCTCGATGGTGCGCGCCTGCTCTCGCCGAAGACCGTGAAGCTGATGTCGACGAACCACCTGACCGCAACCGCCATGACCGCGGGCGGTGTGAGCCCGGGCACCGGCTACGGGCTCGGCGTGTCGGTGCTGGTGGACCCGGTGGCCAAGGGCAATCTCGGGTCGGTGGGCGAGTTCGGGTGGTCCGGCGCCGCGTCGACACACGTGCTGATCGATCCGGAAGAAGACCTGGTCGCGGTCTACTGCACGCAGCTGTTCGGCGGCGATCTCGCGCTGCGCGCGGAATTCGCCACGATGCTGTATCAGTCCATCGTGGCGAAGTGATCGGCCCGCGAGTTATTTCTTCGGCTGCTGGATGAGTTCGAGATGGTTGCCGGCCGGGTCGATCGCCATGCCGATGAGGATGCCGGACTTGCCGAACTCGAAGGGCTCGCGCTCCATCTTGCCGCCGGCGGCCTTCAGCGCGGCGACCGTCGCCTTCATGTCGGTGACGTTGAAGACGATGTGCGCCATCGGGTCCTTCACGTCATCGCTCGGACGCGACATGATGACGATGTCGCCGATGCGGCTTGCGCCGAAGTTCAGCATCACTTCCAGCATCTGCGGGTTCTCGATCCGCTGCACTTCCTTCAGCCCGAACGCCTGGCTGTAGAATCGCGCTACGCCTGCGACGTCCTTCGCGCCGACACGGACGCCGTTCAGCGAGACGTCCGCGAGGGCGGGCGCGAGTTGGGCGGCGCCGAGCGCGATCATGGCTGCCGTGGTCTTCCAGATGTTCATGGGAATGTGCCTCTGTCTTGATCGGTTGTTGTGACCGGACGCAGAACCTTGCCGGGATTGAGAATGCCGTTCGGATCCAGCGCGCACTTGATCGCGCGCATGGCCGCAAGCTCGGCCGGCGCGGCATAGCGCTCGAGCTCACCCACCTTCAGGCGCCCGATGCCATGCTCGGCGCTGATGCTGCCGCCGAGCGAGTGGACCAGGTCGTGGACCGCCCGCTTCAGCGGCTCGCCGCGCGAGGCGAAAGCCTGCGACTCCGTGCCGGGAAGCTGGCTGACGTTGAAGTGCAGGTTGCCGTCGCCGGCGTGCCCGTAAGCCACTAGGAACCCTTCCGGGGCTAGCTGCGACACCAGCGCTCCGCCGCGCGCAATCAGCTCCGGGATCGATACGAGCGGAACGGCGACGTCGTGCTTGAGGCTGCCGCCCGCGCGACGCTGCGCCTCCGGCACGTTCTCGCGCAGCAGCCAGAATGATTCACGCTGGCGCTCGCTCATGGCGATCGACGCGTCCGCGACCAGCCCGTCGTCCAGCGCTTTCGCCAGAGTGGCCTCGAGCAACGCCGCGAGATCGAGGTCGCCGGCATCGGTCAGCTCGACCAGCAGATACCACGGCGCGGCGGCGACGCCCGGATGGCGGGCGGAGGCGATGTGCTCGAGAACCAGTTGCAGTGCGACGTGCGGGACGAGTTCGAGCGTCGTGACGCGATCGCCTGCCCCGACGCGCAGGCGATCGAGCACTTCGAGCGCCGCGTCCGGACCGGGGATCGAAAGCCAGGCACAGGCCGTCACTCGTGGCAGCGGGAAGAGGCGCAAGCACGCCGCCGTGATGATGCCGAGCGTTCCTTCGCTGCCGACAAAGAGGCCGGTCAGGTCGTAGCCGGTGTTGTCCTTGCGCAGGCCCGAGAGCCCGTTCAGCACCGAGCCGTCGGCAAGCACCACTTCGAGGCCGAGCGTCAGCTGCCGCATCATCCCGTAGCGGATCACTGCGGTGCCGCCGGCGTTGGTCGCGAGATTGCCGCCGATCTGGCACGAGCCCTCGGACCCGAGACTGAGCGGAAAGAGCCGGCCCGCCGACCGGGCGGCCACCTGCACGTTCGTCAGCACGCAACCCGCTTCGGCGACCAGGCGGTCGGCGGCCGGGTCGATCGAGCGGATGGCAGCGAGTCGCTCCAGTGACAGCACGATCTGGCTGCCGGTCTCGTCGGGCGTCGCGCCACCGCAGTAGCCGGTGTTCCCGCCTTGCGCGACGACGCCGATGTGGGAGTCGTTGCAGAGCGCGAGGGTCGCGGCGACCTCCGCAGTACTGCGCGGCAGCACCACTGCAAGAGCCCGGCCGGTGTACAGCCGCCGGTGGTCGGTCAGATAGCGGGCGACGTCTTGATGGGCCGTGCGGACGGCGTCGGGGCCGAGCAGCTCGCGGAGTCGTCGCGCCGGATCCAACTCGCGGGGCCCGTCAGGCCGCGGCGATTGCAGCGCGCCTGCAGTCGGGTTTCGTCAGCAGCATCTGCACGTCGCCGAGCTGGCGTTCGGCGAACCCGCCCTCGCAGTAGCAGAGATAAAATTCCCACAGCCGTACGAACGAATCCGGATAGCCGAGCCGGCGGACCTCGGCGATCTTTTCGAAGAAGCGCTCGCGCCATTCGCGCAAGGTCGGTGCGTAGTGCGGACCGATGTCCTCGAGATTGAAGACCTTCAGATCGGTGGAGCGGCCGACCGCGCTGGTCAGCGCTTCGATCGACGGGATGAAGCTGCCGGGAAACACGTAACGCTGGATGAAGTCGACCGACTTCACCGCGCGCGTATAGAACTGGTCCTGCAGCGTGATCGCCTGGAGCAGCATGGCGCCGGTGGGCTTCAGCAGCGAGGAGCACTTGGCGAAATAGGTGTCGAGGAACCTCGCGCCCACCGCCTCGATCATCTCGATCGACACCAGTTTGTCGAACTGGCCCTTCAGGTCGCGGTAGTCGGAAAAGAGCAGCGTGATGCGGTCGCTGAGGCCGCGCTTCGCGATCTTGTCGCGCGCGAAATCGTGTTGCTGGCGCGAGATGGTCGTGGTCGTCACGCGGCAGCCATAGTTCTCCGCCGCATGGATTGCGAGACCGCCCCAGCCGGTACCGATCTCGACCAGATGATCGTCGGGCGTGAGCGCAAGCTTGCGGCACGCAGCGTCGAACTTCGCAACCGACGCTTCGCGCAGCGTTGCGTCGTCGCGAAGGTAGATGCCGCACGAGTACGCCATCGTGTCGTCGAGCATCAGCTCGTACAGCTCGTTGCCGAGGTCGTAGTGAGCCGCGATGTTGCGGGCGCTGCCGGCCCGCGTGTTGCGATTGACCCAGTGGAGCATGCGGCGGGCGAGGCCCGTGAGCCGCGCAAGGCCCCCTTCCATGCCTTCGAGCACCTCGCGATTGACGACCATCAGACGCACCAGGGCGGTCAGGTCGTCGCAGCGCCAGTGGCCCTTGATGTACGACTCGCCGGCCCCGGTGGAGCCGCCGAAGGCACTGTCGGCGAAGAACTGGTCGTGCTGCACGTGGATCGTGGCAGCGAGATCGCAGCGCGGGGTGCGTCGACCGAAGCGGTGCTGCGTGCCGTCGCGCTCGACGATGCGGAGCTCACCATCGGTGATCTGCGCGAGCTGCTTGAGCAGCAGCTTCTTGCCGAGGCGGGCGAGGAGGGTGGAGTCGGAATCGGCAGTCCGGGCGTCGAAGTCCGGAACGATCGTCGGTTTACTGGTCGAGCTCATCGCGTGGTACCCGTTGCCCCCCTTTGGGCACCCCGCATCCTAATCAAGCGCGCGCCGCCCTGCGAGCCCGGGAGGGCCGCAGGGCGCGCGACTTCAGCCGACCGGGCGGATGCGGCGCGGCGAGTGGTCGCGCACTTCGACCGGCACCGGTTTCAGGTCCCAGATCAGGCCCACCCACGACATCGACTTGAGCACGTAGTAGGTGATGTCGATCTCGTACCAGTAGAAGCCCTGGCGGGTCGAGTTCGGGTAGTAGTGGTGGTTGTTGTGCCAGCCCTCGCCGAGCGTCACCAGCGCGAGGAACCAGTTGTTGCGGCTGGTATCGCCGGTGCGGTAGCGCTGGCGGCCGAACACGTGCGACAGCGAGTTGATCGTGTACGTGCCGTGGTAGCAGGCGATGGTGCTGATGAAGAAGCCCCACACCAGCATCTGGCCGCCGGTCGTGCCGAGGCTCGGTGCCGTCTTCTCGAGCACAACGCCGAGGAAGAACATGCCGACGCCCATCAGTACCGGGACGAAGACATCGAACCGGTCGAGGAAGCGCAGTTCCGGGAAGCGCGTCAGGTCGCGGACGAACTTCAGGTCCGGCGCGAAACCGCGATGCGACAGGAACCAGCCCATGTGCGAGCGCCAGAAGCCGTGCTGCTTCGGCGAATGGATGTCTTCCGGCCGATCGGAGTAGGCGTGGTGATGGCGATGGTGGGCCGCCCACCAGATCGGGCCACGCTGCACCGCCGACGCGCCGAGCACGCCGAACAGGAACTGCACGACGCGCGAGGTCTTGTAGCTCTTGTGCGAGAAGTAGCGATGGTAGATGCCGGTGATCGCGAACATGCGGACCAGGTACATCGCCACGGCCATGCCGACGGCGATGGGGCTGACACCCACCCAGATCACGCCGAAGCAGGCGAGGTGCAGGGCGGCGAACGGCAGGATGCGCGTCCAGTCGATCTTGTCGAGATCTTCCGGCGCCACTTTCGAGTTGGCAGGCGCGCGTTGGCCGGTGTCGAACCAGCTCAGCGGGTACCTGACGACACTCTTCCAGAAGCCAGCCTTGACCTTCGGAACGTGGACGTCACGCACCGTGTCGATGGCCGATCCGATGGCCGAACCAATGGCGGCTTCTGCCGAATCGATGGCGGCTCCAGCACTCTTGATGGCGGCTTCGATCGGCTGCGTCTGGACGGCTTCGCGGGTCTGCATCGTTCGACGATCCTCGCGCCGGTGGGCGCCATTGAAGCGAAAAATTGTACGGGTCAACCGTCGGCAAAGCGTTGAGTGGCTTCCGGAAAGACCCGAATGGACAGGCACGATATCACAAACCAGGGGCTGATCGCAGTGCAGCAATCCGATCCTGGAGCGGGGGATGGCTCATCATCCAGCGGGCCAGCCCGGAGGCCCGGCCGCCCTTGATGCCGAAGGCGCGCATTTGTGCCGGCAAGGGCTCGTCGGCGGCCTGCTGGAGCCGCTCGAGGGCGGCAATCATGTTGGCACGGCCTGCCAGGCGCGCGCCGCCCGTGTCGGCACGAAACTCCCGCAGCCGCGAGAACCACATGACGATGAAGCTCGCCAGTATCCCGAGCACCAGCTCGGCGACCAGGACGCTGACGAAGTAGGCGGGGCCCCGACCGTCACGGTTGTTGAAGACAGCCCGGTCGACCAGGTTGCCGATGATGCGCGACAGGAAGATCACGAACGTATTCACGACGCCCTGGATCAGGGTGAGGGTGACCATGTCGCCGTTGGCGACGTGCGAGATCTCGTGGCCGAGCACCGCGTCGACCTCGTTCTGCCGCATGTTACGCAGCAGGCCGGTGCTGACCGCAACCAGCGCAGCGTCGCGTCGCGCGCCGGTGGCAAATGCGTTGGGCTGGGGGGAATCGAAAATGCCTACCTCTGGCATCTTGATGCCGGCCTGCTCGGCGTGCGAGCGCACCGTCGCGAGCAGCCACTGTTCGGTAGCGTTGGCGGGCTGATCGATGACCCGGACGCCCATCGACCGCTTGGCGAGCCACTTCGACATCGCCAGCGAGATGAACGAGCCACCGAAGCCGAACACCGCGGCGAACATCAGCAGACCGCCGAGGTTGCCGCCCTGGGCATGCAGATAGCGGTCGAGGCCGAGCACCCGCACGGCGACCGACAGCACCAGCAAGACGGCGAGGTTCGTCGCGAGGAACAGGAAGATGCGCTTCATACGCCCATCATTGAGTCCGCCAGCCGCGGATTCAAGCGGCGGCAGGGCTGCTGTTCCAGAGCCCGGAGAGGAGGCCGATCAGTAGCGGTCGGCGTCTTCCTCTTCCTCGTCGAGGTCGTCGTCGTCCTCGTCGTCGTCATCCTCGTCGTCCCAGTCCTCGTCGTCCTCGTCTTCTTCTTCGTCCTCGTCCTCTTCATCCTCGTCGGCCCAGCCTTCCGGCTCGGCGATGCGTTCGAGATCCATCTCGTGCCAGGCATCGAGATCGAGCTCCTCGATCTCGCCGTCGAGATATTCGATCTCGACCAGCTCGGCGTCCTCGTCCATCGACAGGACGCGGAAGCTGTCGTCTTCCTCGACGTTTTGATACCACTGACCCACGACCGGCTCGTAATCTCGTCCCACCGCTGCAACCCCGTGAAGATGAAGACGCCGCGGATCGGCATCGAACGCGAGCCATATTAGGACCTCCGCGAACCGCATGGCAACGCCGCATGTCACCTGCCGCGGCGAAGCCTCGTGCGTTGCGGGGCGCTCACATATAGTGCGGCAGCCATGCAAAACAGGAACAGGACGCGAGGTGCCGGTGAATCGCCGCTGCTCGCCGCGAAACGCGTCGTCGTCAAGGTCGGGTCAGCGCTGCTGGTTGACCCGGAAACCGGTCGCCTCAACCGGGCGTGGCTCGAAACGCTGGTCGACGATCTGCGTCGGCTGCGTCGGCGCGGCCAGCAGGTCATCCTCGTGTCGTCCGGCGCCATCGCGCTCGGCCGGCGTCACCTGAACCTGCCGCGCGGCCCGTTGCGCCTCGAAGAGAGCCAGGCCGCCGCCGCGGTGGGCCAGATCCGTCTCGCGCACGCCTACAAGGAGCTGCTCGAGGACGACGACATCACTGTCGCGCAGGTGCTGCTGACGCTCGAGGACAGCGAGCAACGGCGCCGTTACCTCAATGCGCGCGCGACACTGCAGTCGCTGCTCGCGCTCGGTGCGCTCCCGGTGATCAACGAGAACGATACGGTCGCGACCAGCGAGATCCGCTACGGCGACAACGACCGCCTGGCCGCGCGCGTGGCGCAGATGGCGAGCGCCGACTGCCTCGTGCTGCTGTCGGACGTCGATGGCCTCTATACGGCCGATCCGAACAAGGATCCGGCCGCGCAGTTCATCGGACGGGTCACCGACCTGACGCCCGAGATCCAGGCGATGGGGGGTGGCTCGGCGTCGGCGGTCGGCTCGGGCGGCATGGCAACGAAGCTCGCCGCGGCGCGCATCGCGGTGACCGCGGGATGCCACATGTGCATTGCGAGCGGCCAGCCACGGCATGCGCTGAAGCGCGTCGAGACGAGCGCCCGCTGCACCTGGTTCGTGCCGCATGCGTCGCCGGCGGCCGCGCGCAAGCAATGGATTGCCGGCACGCTGCGGCCCGCGGGGGCGCTGAGCGTCGATGCCGGCGCGCTCGGCGCGTTGCTGAAGGGTCGCAGTCTGCTGCCGGCGGGCGTCATCTCGGCGATCGGTCGCTTCGATCGGGGCGACACGGTCAGCATTCTTGCGCCCGACGGGCGGGAGATCGCCCGCGGCATCACCGCGTACAAGGACGCCGATGCGCTGCGCATTCTCGGCCAGAGAAGCTCCGCGATCGAAGGCATACTGGGTTTCCGCGGCCGCGACGAGATGATCCATCGTGACGATATGGTCATCCTCGGACGCGGCTCCGTGAGTTCGGCGAGCGAGAAGACATGAGCGACGACGTCCAGCAGGTCATGCAGCAGCTCGGCAATGCGGCCCAGGCGGCCCGTGCCGCGCTGGCACAGTCGAGCACCGCGGCGCGCAACCAGGCGCTGACCGCCGCGGCAGCCGCGTTGCGCGCGGGCGCAGCCGACATCCTCGCCGCCAATGCGATCGACGTCGCAGCGGCGCGTCCGCGCCTGTCGGCTGCCATGCTCGATCGTCTGACGCTCGACGCGAAACGGGTCGAGGCGATGGCCGTCGGCCTCGAGGAGATCATTGCGCTGCCGGATCCCATCGGCACCGTCGTCGCCGAATGGACTCGTCCGAACGGTCTGCGCATCCAGCGCGTGCGCGTGCCGCTCGGGGTCATCGGCATCATCTACGAGAGCCGCCCGAACGTGACGGCGGATGCCGGCGCGCTGTGCCTCAAGTCCGCGAACCCGGTCATCCTGCGTGGCGGCTCGGAGAGCCTGAACTCGAGCAAGGCGATCCACGCCTGTCTCGTGACCGGGCTCGAGGCGGCGGGATTGCCCGCGGCCGCCATCCAGCTCGTCCCGACGACCGATCGGGCGGCGGTAGGGCAGATGCTCGCGGGGCTCTCGCGCACCATCAACGTGATCGTGCCGCGCGGCGGACGCAGCCTCGTCGAACGCGTGCAGCTCGAGGCCCGCGTGCCGGTCATCGGTCATCTCGAGGGCAACTGCCACGTCTACGTCGATCGCGCCGCGGAGCTCGGCATGGCGCGCGCCGTCACGCTCAACGCGAAGATGCGACGCACCGGCATCTGCGGCGCAGCCGAGACGCTCCTGGTCGACGCGGCCTGCCCGCCGGGCCATCTGCCAGCGCTGGTCGGCGATCTGCTCGAGGCGGGCTGCGAAGTGCGTGGTGACGACGTGGCGCAGGCGATCGATCCGCGCGTCAAGGCCGCGACCGAGGCCGACTGGGTCACCGAGTATCTCGACTCGATCATCGCGGTACGCGTCGTCGACGGCGTCGACGCGGCGATAGCCCACATCGCGAGCCACGGCTCATCGCACACCGAGGCCATCGTCACGAGCGATGCGGCCACGGCCGAGCGTTTCCTGACGCAGGTGGACAGTGCCATCGTGCTGCACAACGCATCGACCCAGTTTGCCGACGGCGGCCAGTTCGGCATGGGCGCAGAGATCGGTATCTCGACCGACCGGTTCCATGCGCGCGGTCCGGTCGGCGTAGAGCAGCTGACCAGCTACAAGTACGTCGTGCGCGGAGCCGGGCAGGTGCGTCCCGGCTGACGCTTCAGACGTGCTGGTGCCCTTCGTGCGAATGCCCGTGCGAGGGGTGCTGAGGGGCGGTGGCGCAACGCTCGCAGTTGACCCAGCCCGAGTCGCCGGTCGCGTAGTGCTCCTTCTTCCACACCGGTACTCGGTGCTTCACCTCGTCGATGACGAAACGGCAGGCGCGAAACGCCTCGTCGCGGTGCGCCGACGCCGCGCCGACCCACACCGCGACGTCGCCGATGGCGAGCGCGCCGAGCCGGTGCACGCACAGCAGCTGCGTGAGGCCGAACTTCTGCCGCGCTTCGGCGAGGATGCGCTCGCCTTCCAGCACGCCGAGCGCCTCGAATGCCTCGTACTCGAGGCGGTCGACCGGCTGCCCCTCGTTGTGGTCCCGCACCCAGCCTTCGAAACTCGCGAAGCCACCACAATGCCGGTCGGCAAGTTCGAGTCGAAGCGCCGCGCCGTCGATGGGCGCGTGCGCGAAACGGAACGCGCTCATCCGCCGGCCACCGGGGGAATGAATACGATGGCGTCGCCGGCCGCGAGTGGCCGTTCCCATGAGGCGAAGTCGCCATTGACCGCGACCTTGAGCATCTCGGCCGGCAGGCTGAACTTGTGGCGGGCACGCAGCTGTTCGAGCAACTCGCGGGGGTTGGCAGCGTCGGACTCGACCGTCTCCTCGCTGCGGCCGGCCTGCTCGCGCAGCAGCGCGAAGTACTGGATCCGCAGCGGCCGGGAGGCCGGGCGATCGAGCCGCTTGTCGGCGGCACGGCGTTCGTCGGGTGTGTTCACGTTGTCGAGTGCCTCGGGGCGGGTGAGGTCGAGCAAGGCTACCTCCAATCGCGTCGACGCACCTTTCAGGAAGGCACGAGGGCACGTTCGACCGGCCGCGAGCGCCGCGGCCAGTGGTTGGCGGCTGGCGGGCTCGTAGATGGTGCACAGCGGTTCGGGCAATCCGTCGTGCGCGCTGCGGAAGGCCGTCGCCAGCCGGTCCGGCGCACGCTGCGCCACGAGTTGCCGCAGCGTGGTCGCGTCCAGGAACGGCAGGTCGCACGCGACGACGAGCCACGCCGCCTCCGGCTGCTGCGCGAACGCCGCGAGGATACCGGCCATCGGACCAGCTTCGGCGACCTGGTCGACCACCTGTGCATGGCGGGCCCGGGTCGGCTCGCGCACCTGGTCGGGCCGCACCGACACGAAGGCGGGAATCGACAGCTCTTCGTGCAGCGCCATCGCGCGATCGAGCTGCACCGCGCCGGAGTACGGCAGCAGCGCCTTGTCGCTCGCCATGCGGCGACTTCGTCCGCCGGCTAGCGTCAGTCCGCGGAGCGGAGCGGTCATTCGCGCCCGGGCCGGGAAAAATCCCGCTTGCCGCCGCGCTTGGCGATCAGCCGCACCGACTCGATGACGATGTCGTGCGACAGCGCCTTGCACATGTCGTAGACCGTCAGCGCGGCGACGCTCGCGCCGGTCAGCGCTTCCATCTCGACCCCGGTGCGGTGCGTGACGCGCACGCTGCAGGTGATGACGAGCCCGCCGCGCCCGGCGCGGATGTCGATGCCGATGTGGTCGAGCGGAAGCGGGTGGCAGAAGGGGATCAGCTCGTGGGTCCGCTTGGCCGCCTGCACGCCGGCGATGATGGCCGTGTCGAACACCGGGCCCTTCCGGGTCCGGTGACCGGTGCGCGTCAGCTCGCGCATGACCGCTGCGGGAAGTCGCATGCGGGCTTCGGCCACCGCATCGCGCGACGTCGCGACCTTGTCGCCGACGTCGACCATGGTCGGTCTGTGGGCCGCATCCAGATGCGTGAGCTGCGGCGCCGAGCGTCGCTTCGACGGCATTTTCGCCATGCCCGATCAGCCGCCGATGTAGTTCATCTCGACCTTGCGGGTCGAGGCGGTCTTGCGCAGCAGCGCGCGCTGCTCGCTGTAGCGGTCGGAACGGCCGAGCCACACCGAAGTCATGAGCCCAGCCAGCTCTTCATCGCTGGCGCCCCCGCGCAGCGGTGCCCGCAGATCGGTGCCGGCTTCTGCGAAAAGGCAGGTGTAGAACACGCCATCGGAGGAGATGCGCGCGCGCGAGCAGGCGCCGCAGAACGGCTGCGAGACCGAGGAGATGAATCCGACCTGTCCGGCGCCATCGTCGAAGGCATAACGTCGCGCGACTTCACCGGCGCGGTCGGCCTTGACCGGATGCAATGGCCAGCGCGCGCCGATCCGGTCGACCAGCTGCTGTGACGGCACGACCAGATCCTGCCGCCATTCGTTGCGGTTGCCCACGTCCATGTACTCGATGAACCGCACGGTCACACCGGTGTGCCTGAAGCGCCCGACGAGGTCGAGCGCACCTTCGTCGTTCACGCCGCGCTGGATCACCGCGTTGACCTTGATCGGCGCAAGCCCGGCGGCGAGCGCCGCGTCGATGCCTTCGAGAACGTCGGTCACCCGACCGAACCCGCCGTTCATGCGCGCGAAGATGTCCTGGTCGAGACTGTCCAGGCTGACGGTGACGCGGGCAAGGCCGGCGGCCTTCAGCTCGGCGGCGTACCGTCCGAGCAGCACCCCGTTGGTCGTCAGGGCGATGTCCTCGATGCCCGGCAGCATGTTCAGATCGCCGATAAGGTCGGGCAGGTTCACCCGCAGCAGCGGTTCGCCGCCGGTGATCCGCAGCTTGCTCACGCCGAGCGGCGTGAACAGGCGCGCGAGCCGGACGATCTCCTCGAAGCTCAGCCGCTCGGCCGTCTTCAGGAACGGGTAGTGCTCGTGGAACCGCTCCCGCGGCATGCAGTACGGACAGCGGAAATTGCACCGGTCCATTACCGAGATGCGCAGGTCGGTCAGCGGCCGCCGCAAGGTATCGAGCGGCGGGCGCGGCAAGGGCACGACGTTTGAGCTGTTCGGGTTCATCGACTACCAGCGATAGAGACGGGTCACCAACCCCTTGGGATAGTCATTGGGGCCGGGAGGGAGTTCTACAAACCCGTCCGTCCCCGCCAGCGCGGCGAAATCGCCGGATCCGTTGTTCGGGACCGACATTGCCCAAGGGCGGCCCCAGTCGTCGGTCTCGACGCGCACCGGCACGAACGGGGTGAGCGGGGCATTGAACGATATCGGGGCACCCAGCGCAATTCGCTCCGCCCGAGCGCCCCGCGGGTCGGTCGCGCCCATCGCGGCGGCCAGTGCCGGCATGACGTACCGCGTGAGGCATACCAGCGTCGAGATGGGGTTGCCGGGCAGTGCGAACACGGCGGCGCCGCTGGGCGCGGTTCCGAACCACATCGGCTTGCCCGGGCGCTGGGCAATGCGGTGGAAGATCTCGCGCACGCCGCACGCGTGCAGGGCCTTGGGCACCAGGTCGAATTTACCCATCGACACCCCTCCCGACAGCACCAGCACGTCGTAGCTCGCGAGGTGCTCGCGGATGCGTTCGGTCAGGCGCGACTCCTCGTCGGGAAGATGATCGTCGGCGACGCGCTGGTACCCGTGCCGGCGCAGCGCTGCGACCAGCCCGTAGGCATTCGACCGCCGCAGCTGCCACGGAAGGATCGGCTCGCCCGGCTCGACTATCTCGTTGCCGGTGGAGATCACCATGACGGCGGGCTGCTGGCCGACGCGCAAACGCGCCATTCCGGCCCCGGCGGCGACGGCGACGTCAGGCGCCTCGAGCGCAGTGCCCGCTCGCAGCAGAATCGCACCCTGCCGCTGGTCACTACCGCGAGGATTGACGTTCTGGCCGCTCTGGAGCGCGAACTGGGCCGGCAGCCGGGCTTCGCCGGCCTCGACTGTGAGCTGCTCCACCGGAATGACGGCATCGCAGCCGGGCGCCAGCATCGCGCCGGTCATGATCTCGATGCAGTGGTCGGGCGAAGCGAGCGTCAGCGGTTCGTCGCCTGCGGCCTGCGTGCCCTGGATGCGGAAGGCGCGGCGGCCCGACCGGACCGCGGCCGAATCGACCGCGATGCCATCCATGGTCACCCGGTCGTACGGAGGCTGGTCGCGCTCGGCGTAGATGTTCTCACGCAGCACAGCGCCGGCGCACTGGCCAACCGGCAGCGATTCGATGGGCAGACAGGCCAGGTGCTCGTCGATGAGCTGAGAGGCTTCCGCGGGGGTCAGGGGCATCCAACCCTGATAGCAAACCCCGCGTTCGCGGGTCAACGATTCAGGAGGCCGGGTTCGCGGCCTTGAACGCCCGGACCTCGTCGTTGAAGCGTCGCGCGAGGCTCTCGAGATCCTTGTGAATCACCTGTGCCCGGCGCTCGTCCTTCGAACACTCGAGATAGTTTTCGGCCAATGGTGGAGGAGACTAGCCGCGCGGCGCGGTCGTCAATGCGCGCCCGATCACACCGGCCGCGCATTGCACCTGCATGGTGCCGGCACCGCGTGAACGGCGTCACGCGGTGCCGGACTATGTCCAGTCGTTCACTTGGTCGCCGGCTTCGCCTTGTAAGCGCGCACCTGCTCGTTGAAGCGCGCGGCGACGGCCTGGAGTTCGTCGACCGCCGCGTCGTTCTTCTGCGCGTGCATCGTCGCGAGCTGTTTCTTCTGGTCCTCGGTCATCGCCGAGCCCTGCTTCGCGACCTGGTCGTCATGCTCGAGCTTGATGCAGGAGAGGTACGCTTCCATGTCCTTGTTGTACTTCTCGACCGCGGTCTTGGCGACCTTCATCTCGTCGAGTGTCGCCGTCGTCCCGTTCGGCATGCGGTCGGGCGCACGCGGATAGCTGCAGTCTGCGTTGGCGGCGAACGACAGCGGAACGAAGACGAGGAGCGGCAGCAGCTTGTTCATTTTTGACCCCCTTTGGCACCGTGGTGCGATGGTCAAGCGTACTCCACGTCCCGGCGGCCGGGTACCCGGGCGTCGCCCGACGTGCGATTATCGTGGAAGACGCGCCCGTAGCTCAGTTGGATAGAGTACTTGGCTTCGAACCAAGTGGTCGGGAGTTCGAATCTCTCCGGGCGCGCCACCGGATTTTTCCAGGTCCCAATGCGTTTCACCGTACCGGTCCTGCTCGCCGCGTTGGCTGTCGCCGGGGCAACTTCCTACGCGGCCGCGCCGGCCCGCCCGGCACTCTCGTCCATCGAGCGCAGCGAGCAGCAGATGCGGCGCGAACCAGACGAGAGCCGCGCCGAGGCCGAACGCGCACTCGCCGCACTCGCGCTCGAGCCCGACGCCGATCTCGAGCTGCGTGCCCACGTGCTCCTGTGCGACTACTTCTCCGAACGCGATGCCGCGCGCGCCGCGACCGAGCTTG
The DNA here is from genome assembly GCA_963769065.1 of uncultured Pseudomonadota bacterium. Lineage (GTDB taxonomy): Bacteria > Pseudomonadota > Gammaproteobacteria > Steroidobacterales > Steroidobacteraceae > ZC4RG30. The sequence goes on from CAVYKG010000001.1 coordinate 56,677, forward strand.
CGGCGATGCAGCCGCTGATGTCCCGCGTGGTGCGCAAGGGGCTCATCGCCGGAGAACGGATCTGCGGCGGCCAGATCGCCGAGGCACGCGGGGACACCGACGCCGCGCAGGTTGCCTATGACCGCGCGGTGCGGCTGGCCGAGGAGGCGCCGGATGACGTGCTGCTTGCCGACGCGCTGTACCAGCGCGGTTACCTGCTCGGACTGCGCGGCGATTTCGCGAACGGCCTGGCCGACCTGCGCCGGTCGCAGTCGCTGTTCGAGCGCCTGTCGAAGCCGCTGCATGCACTGACGACGCTGAACGGCATCGCGATCATCTACAACCGCATGGGCGACACCGCGCAGGCCGAGTCCATCTATCAGCGCGCGCTGGTGGCGCAACGCCAGGCGGGCCTTCGGCGTGAAGAGACGGTGACGCTGCACAACCTCGGGAGGGCGGCCGAGAACCTGCACGACTGGACGCGCGCCCGCGCCTCGTTCGAGCAGTCGCTGCGGCTCGCGCGTTCGCTTTCCTATCCGAGAGCTGAAGCCTATGCACTGCGCGGTCTCGCGGCCGTGGCGCTCGGGGAGGGCAGTGCCGCCGAGGCGCTGCCGCTGCTGACACAAGCGAAAGCGCTGATCGGCGCCGTGCCCGATGCGCGACTTGCCGCGCAGGTTGCGCTGGTGGAGGGCGGGGTGCTCCGGGCGTTGCGTCGTTTTCCGGAGAGCCGTGCCGCGTTCGACAGCGCGCGTCAGGTGTTCGAGCGAGGCGATTCGCAGAACGACCTGGCCACGTTGTACGAGGAGCTCGCGTTGTTGGCTGCGGATACCGGCGAATGGCGTGCTGCCTACGACTGGCGGTCACGTGCCGGCGTCGTGACCGAAGGCATGCTCCGCCGGCAGGTCGATCAGCGTTTCGCGAGCCTCAGGGTCGAATTCGATACCGCGACCAAGGTCAAGGAGAACGAGGTCTTGCTGCTCGCGAATGCCGCCAACGAGCGGGCGCTCGAGCAGACGAATCGCGCACGATCTTTGCAGGCTCTCGCGATCGCGCTGGCCGCTCTGCTCGCAGCGGTGCTCGCGGTGCTGGCCTGGCATCAGCGTCGCAGTTCGTTGCGAATGCGCACGCTCGCCCTGACCGACGAACTGACCGATGCGCCGAACCGCCGCGCGGTGCTCGCACATCTGCAGGAGCTGCTCGGCATGCGGCCACGGCGCCGCGTCTGTCTGCTGTTGCTCGACATCGACCACTTCAAGTCGATCAACGATCGCTATGGTCATCCGGTGGGTGACAAGGTGCTGCGCGCGGTGGCGGCGCGCCTGCTCGCATCGCTGCAGGTCGACGATCTCCACGGACGCATTGGCGGCGAGGAGTTCCTGGTCGTGGTGCCCGACGAGCCGCTCGAAGTGGTGCTGGCCCGTGCCGAAGTGCTGCGATTCCAGTTCACGACGATCGACACCCGTGCGTGGTTCGACAGCAGCTCGGCGCTGACGGTCAGCATCGGCGTTGCCGAACGAAACGCCGACGACACGATGAGCTCGCTGCTGCAGCGTGCCGATGCCGCGTTGTATGCGGCGAAGCGCGAAGGCCGCAATTGCGTGCGCCATGGCGAAACCACGGCGCTCGCAAGCGGGGCCAAGTAGGTTCTTTTCGGGTAGCACAAGGCCTACACCAGGCCAAGGCTCCTGCCGACGCCGCGCGCGAGCCTCGCGAGGCGACACTTGCATCATGGAACCTACGAACCCGGCCCTGTTCGGCATACTTGCCACGGGCATCCTCATGGCGACCCTGGGCGCGCAGACCGTGAAACTGTGGCGCGAGCATGCGACCCGCGGCATCGCCCGCTGGTTTTTCATCGGACAGGTGAGCGCGTCGGCCTGCTTCTTCATCTACAGCGTGATGATCGGCAGCACCGTCTTCGCCGTGGCGAACGCACTGATGCTGATCAGCGCCGTGGCAGGCTATCTGGTGCTGCGGGCCAACCGGCGCAGGGTGGTCCAGCAGTCGGTGCCGGCGAGGCCGGCGCGCGAATTCATTCGCGGCGCTCATCCGCCGCGGGTGGCGATGCTTTAAAATGGCGGGGTGACGCGCACCCGCTTCCTCGAGGTTTCACTCGAGGCCATCCACCTCGATCGCGGCGAACGCCGCATCCTCACCGACATCCACTGGCAGGTCCGGCCCGGCGAACGCTGGGTCGTGCTCGGCGGCAATGGCGCCGGCAAGACGCAGTTGCTGAAGCTGCTGTCGGGCGAGGTCTGGCCTGCGCCCGAGCCTGCCGGCAAGCGCAGCTGGCGGTGGCTGGGAGAGACCTTTCCGACGCCGCACGGTGTGCGGGACGAGATCGGTTACGTCGGACCGGAACGCCAGGACCGTTACGAGCGTTACGACCACGATTTCACCGTGCTCGCGATCGTCGGCACCGGCCTGCATCGAAGCGAGATTCCCGAGGTCCCGCTGACTCCGGATGAAACGATCAAGGCGCGCAAGGTGCTCGCACGGCTCGGCATCGCGCGCCTGGCGCGACGACGGCTGCTGACGCTTTCATATGGTGAGCGGCGCCTGGTGCTGCTCGCGCGGGCGCTCGCAGCGCAGCCGGCCTTGCTGCTGCTCGACGAGGCCGCCAATGGTCTCGATGACCGGAACCGCCGCCGCCTGAAGCGCTGGCTCGACGGCACGCGCCGCTCCCGGCTTCCCTGGGTCTACACGACGCATCGGGCCGAGGACGTACCGGCGTCGGCGAACCGGATGCTGCTGCTCGAGGGCGGACGCATCGCGTACGCGGGCAGACTCGACCGTGCCATGCTGCGCGAGCGGCTCGACGCCGAGCGCGTGCGGCCTGCTCTCAAGGCGGCCACGCCGCGCCCGCGCGGCCGGAAGACGCTGCTCGAGCTCGAAGCCGCCGATGTCCATCACGAAGGCAAACGGCTGCTGCGGGGAATGCAACTCACCGTGCAGGCCGGTGACTGCTGGGTGGTTCATGGCCCGAATGGCTCCGGCAAATCGACGCTGCTGCGAACGCTGTACGGGGACCATGCGATCGCCGTGCCGGGCCGCATCGTGCGGTTCGGCCGTGCGCGTCTGCCGCTGGATGAATTCCGCTCGGAGGCTGCGCTCGTCGCGCCACATCTCCATGCACAGCACCTGCAGGATGAAATCGTCCTGGACATCGTGGTGTCGGGGCTGCATGGAAGTATCGGCCTGAACGATGCGGCGACGGCCGTCGAGCAGCGGCGCGCACGTCGCGCCCTGACCGAGCTCGGCATCGAAGCGCTCGGCGAGCGTACCGTGCGCGAGCTGTCCTACGGGCAGATGCGACGGGTGCTGTTCGCGCGCGCGTTCGTGTGCGACCCACGCCTGCTGCTGCTCGACGAGCCATTCGCGGGCGTCGATGCGGCGACTCGCGGGGCGCTGCAGGCGGTGATCGAAATGCGCGCGGCGAGCGGCGCCGCAATCGTCATGGCGAGCCACCATCGAAGCGAATGGCCGGCGTGCGTGACGCACGAGCTGCAGCTGCGCGCCGGGCTCATCGTCTATCGCGGGCCAGTTCGTCGATGACGCGCGCGCGAGTCCTCGCGGTGCTCGCGGCCGTCGTCGCGATCGCGGTTGCCGCGCTGCTGTGGCTCCGTTCGGGCGACAATTTCGTGCCGATCGCGGGTGGCGACGGCGTCTCGATGCCGACCGCAGATCCGCACGAGCAGGGGCTCGACGCGTCCGCGCTCGAGTCCGCCGCGCAAACCGCGCGAGCGCTCGGCGCCAGCGCATTCCTGGTCGCGCGACGCGGCCACCGCGTTTTCGAGTGGACGCGCAGCGACGAACTCGTCGCTGCACCCCTGGTGGCCCGTCTGACGCGCGGGGTAGCGGCCTTCGTCGGCCCCGGCGAGGGGTCGGTCGCCGATGCGGTCTGGAGTCCGTTGTCGGCCGGGCCTGCTCGCGTCGCGGTCGATCGCGACGGCGAGCCGAAATGGGATTGCTGCTTCCAGTTCCGCCCGCGCGACGGGCTCGCCGTCGCCACGGCGCTCGCGGAGGGCGGCGTCGTCGGCGGGGTACGGCTGCTGCCGATCGACCCGGCCCGTCACCTTCTCGACCAGCTCGACGATCACGTCGCCGCGCACGGCGACGAGCCGTTCGGCGCGCGTGCGGGTCGCATCTGGCGCGACGCGCAAGGCAGTCGGCTGTACGTGTTCCCGGCGCAGTCGGTCGTCATCCTGATGCTCGGCGCGGACGAGCAGAAACTGCGCGACGAGACGGCGCTCGCGCACCAGGTGTTGCGCGGTATCGTCGACTCGAGCGGTCGACCCGCGGCAGCGGCCACCGGCTCGTCGCCTGCCCATCCATGAACCTTCAGCAGAGGACGATGTGATCTACGACTACGGCGATCGACGGCTCATCGTCAACGGACCGCATTTCATCGCGCCGAGCGCGGACATCATCGGTTCCATCCGCCTTGGTGCCGAAACCAGCATCTGGTTCAACGCCGTGCTTCGCGGCGACAACGACTGGATCGTGATCGGCGATGGCAGCAACGTGCAGGACGGCTCGATCGTCCATACCGATCCCGGTTTGCCCGTGACGATCGGACGCAACGTCACGGTCGGGCACCAGGTGATGCTGCATGGCTGCACGCTCGAGGACGACTGCCTGATCGGCAATGGCGCGATCGTGCTCGATGGTGCCGTCGTCGGTGCGGGCAGCCTCGTTGCGGCGGGCGCGCTGATCGCGCCGAACGCGCGCATTCCGGCGCGCAGCGTGGTCATGGGCGCGCCCGGCAAGGTGGTGCGCGAGGTCAGCGACAAGGATCTCGACCGCATGAGCAAGGGGCTCGAAGCGTATCGTCGCAAGGCGCACGTGTACGCACAGAACCTGCGGGTCCGTCAGGACTGATCAGAGCGCGATCGAGGTCTCGAACACGATGCGTGCCTCGCCACGCAGCGCGACTTCACCGCTCCCGAGCACCTCGACCTCTAGCTGGCCCGGGCGATCCATGAAGTGGCCCTGTGCGCCGCGAAGTACTGGCTGGCGCAACATGCCATGCGACTCGAGATACACGGCCAGCATCCCGTGCGCGTTGCCGCTCACCGGATCCTCGGCGATCCCGAGGGCAGGGCAGAACATGCGCGATTCGACGTCGCAGTCCGGGATCTGCGGGGCGAGCGAGAAAAGGAAGTAGCCCGGCGCTCCGATCGTCGCCGACAGCGCTGCGAGACGCGCGGTGTCGGGGGCGAGGTCGCGCAAGTCACCGCCCTCGCGCAGGCCGAGCAACAGCCGTGTGCTGCCGCTGCCGACGATCTGGGGCGGGCAGCGCGGATCGAGCGCCACCGTCGGTACACCGAGCGCCGCGAGCACCGGCTCGATCTCGTGCGCGTCCGGCAGGCGTCCGAGCGGTGCCCGCGGCAATCGTATCTCGTGGCCCGCGGTACCCGCCGGCTGCACCGTCACGATGCCGGAGCGTCCCTTCTGTCGTCGGGACCGGCGACCGTCGCGTGCGGCCAGCACCGTATGCAGTGCGAGGGTTGCGTGACCGACGAACGACGCTTCGGTACGTGGGGTAAAGAAGCGGACGCGCAGATCGTGATCGTCGCCGTCGGGTGCGAATACGAACGCAGTGTCGGCATTGTTGAGCTCGCGGGCGATGGCGAGCAGCGTCGCGTCGTCGAGGCCCTCGGCATTGAACACGACACCGGCCGGATTGCCGGTGAACGGCCGCTGCGTGAACGCGTCGACCTGGAATACATCGATACGTCGCGTCATGGGTTCGACCGCTTGCATTGGCTGCGCGCGAAGCTACCATAGCGGCTGCCTTGGGGTGGCTCACGCTTGAGCCTGAGATGCCAGTTGCGCTGGCGGACCCGTTGAACCTGATCCGGTTAGGACCGGCGTAGGGAGCAGGTATGACGCTTCGATTCCATCCGTGCGCGGCACTTGCAGCCGCAACGCTCTGCATTTGCTTCGCGTCCGTCGCGAGTGGCGCCGATGGAGCCGGCGCGCTCGACGAGGTCGTCGTGACGGCGACCTTGCGTGACACGACGCTCGAGGATCTCGCTGCCAGCGCGACGGTGCTGACTGCCGAGCAGCTCGCGAGCGGCGGTGCGACCCACTTCGGTGACGTGCTCGGCGCCGTCCCGAATCTCAACTGGGCTGGCGGCACCGCGCGCCCGCGCTACTTCCAGCTGCGCGGCATCGGCGAACTCGAGCAGTACCAGGGCGCGCCGAATCCGTCGGTCGGCTTCCTGATCGACGACATCGACTTCTCTGGTGTGGCGATGCCGGCAACGCTGTTCGACGTCGAACGTGTTGAAGTGTTGCGCGGGCCGCAGGGCACCGCCTATGGCGCGAACGCGCTCGCGGGACTCGTCAATCTGGTGTCGCGTGCGCCGGTCCGGGGCTTCGAGGCGCGCGTCGAAGGCGAAGTCGGCGATTACGGCGCGCGATCGGGCGGTCTCGTCGTCAACGACTCGCTGGGCGGCGAGGGCGCCTGGCGTCTCGCAGCGCAGGCTTTTCGTGGCGACGGATTCCGTCGCAATGCGTTCCTCGGTCGCGATGACACGAACGGATTCGACGAGAGGTTCGTGCGCGGCCGAGTGCTGCTCCGGCCGGCCGACGGCTTGACGCTGAACCTCACTGCATTGCTGTCGGATGTCGACGATGGCTACGACGCCTGGTCGATCGACAACTCGCGCGTCACGCAGTCCGACCGGCCGGGCCGCGATGCGCAGCGAACCCGGGCGGCCTCGGCCCGCTTCGACTACGACGCACCCAACGGCGTCGCCTGGCGCAGCACCACGAGCGTCGCCGATTCGAGCATCGACTACTCCTTCGACGGCGACTGGGGCAACGATCCCCTCTGGGGCATCTACGCGCCGTACGACTTCTTCGAGGAGATCGCCCGCCATCGTCGAACGTGGTCGCAGCTCGTGCGCGCAACCAGTGCACCGGGGCAGGGCGTCGGCTGGACGGTGGGCGCGTACGCGCTCCGGCTGACGGAGACGAACCGGCTCGTCGATACGTACAACGGCGACGTGTCCGCTCCGTTTCTCAGCGGCTATGCTGCGACGAACCTCGCGCTCTTCGCGCAGCTCGATCGCGACGTCGCGCGCTGGTCGCTGTCGGCCGGCCTGCGCGGCGAGCAGCGCACCGCCGACTACGTCGACAACTCGCCGCTCCGATACGAACCGCGTGACCGCATGCTCGGTGGGCACGTGTCGGCGACTCTCCACCTGGACCCGCTGCGCGACCTTTACGTTGCGATCAACCGCGGTTACAAGGCCGGCGGCTTCAACATGGGTGACGACGTGCCGGTGGAGCGGCGGCTGTACGACCCCGAGTACCTCGTCAATTTCGAGACGGGCCTCGCAGTGCGTTCGGCCGATGGCCATGCGGACCTCCGCGCGAGCCTGTTCTACATGCGCCGCACGCAGCAGCAGGTCAACACTTCGTACCAGGCCGATCCGACCGATCCGTTGACCTTCGTCCAGTTGACCGACAACGCGGCGCGCGGCGAAAACTTCGGCGCGGAGCTGCAGGCCGGCTGGCGACCCCTCGACGCGCTGCGTCTGTCCGCCACGCTCGGTCTGCTGCAGGCCCGCTTCCTCGAGTACCGGGTGGACGGGCAGGACCTCGCGGGCAAGACGCAGGCGCACGCACCCCATTACCAGTATGGCGTGCAGGCCGAGTGGCGCGTTCAGCGCGGCTGGTTCGTGCGCGGTGAGCTGAACGGCGTCGACGATTTCGCGTTCAGCGCGAGCGCAGGCAACGACCAGCGTTCGGTCGCGTATCGTCTGGTGAACCTCACTGCCGGGTACCGCGCCGATCGCTGGTCGGTCAGCGCATGGAGCCGCAACCTGTTCGACGCGACCTACTATCCGCGTGGCTTCTTCTTCGGCAACGAGCCGCCCGACTTCGCCGACAAGCGGTACGTACTCAATGGCGACCCGCGCCGCTTCGGACTGACCGTCGCGGTCGACTTCTGACAGGAGGCCTGCATGGACATCGGTGTCGAAATCAGTCTGTATCCGCTGAACGCGGACTACATCCCCGCGATCAAGTCGTTCATCGAGCGGGTCAACACATACCCGCGACTGAAGATCATGACCAGCAGCATGAGCACGCAGATCTTCGGCAGCCATGCCGACGTCATGCGGGTGCTCGACCGTGAGCTCGCGGTGACGTTCGAGCGTGACGGGAAGTGCGTGTTCGTCATGAAGGTGCTCGGGCCGTTCACGCCGCCCGGTGAGTGACCCTGCCGGCATCGGGCCAATGCTGGCCGCCGCGTGGGCGGCGACGAGCACGATCGAGATCGTGGCGGTCGCTCTCGGGTTTGCCTATGTCGTGCTTGCCGCACGCGGCAACCGGTGGTGCTGGCCCGCTGGCGGGCTGTCGGCACTGCTGCTTGCGTGGCTGTCCTGGTTCGCCGACCTGCCCATGCAGGCCGCGCTGCAGGTGTGGTACGTCGCAATGGCGGTGCAAGGGTTCCGTCGCTGGTCGATCGCGGAGACGGCGCAGCCCGGCTGGTGGCCGCTGGCGCATCATCTCGTCGCGATCACTGCCAGCCTGGTCGTCTGCGTGCCGCTGACGCTTGCGTTGCGCAGCCAGTTCTCCTCGGCGTTCCCGTGGCTCGACGCCGGCACCACCGTGCTCAGTCTGGTCGCCACCTGGCTCACGACCCGCATGCGCATCGAGAGCTGGCTGTACTGGATCGCGATCGATGCGGTGCTCGTCGGGCTCTATGCCGCCCAGGGCCTCCGCGCCACGGCGCTGCTCTTCGTGCTGTACCTTTTCGTCGCTGTCATCGGACTGCGGACATGGCTGACGCTGTACCGGAACCGAACCTCGTCGCGCTGATTCCGGCCGCGGCGCTCGAGGCGTTGCCGGCGCTTCCTCGCGCCGTTGCGCGCCTGGCGGGAGGGCGCGGGGTCAACCAGTGCTATCGGGTCGACACCGACGATGGGCGCGCATTCGTCGTGCGGCTGCGTCGCGGACCCGCGCTCGCGGGCGCCGACGCGCATCGGGAGGTCGCGAGCCAGCGTATCGCTGCTGCCGCGAATCTTGCACCGTGCATCCTGGCTGCCGATGCGGACGCAGGCTGGACCGTGATGGAGTTCGTCGCGGCAGCGCCCTGGTCGATCGAGCGCCTGCGCGAGCCGGATTCGCTGGCGCGGCTGGGCCGGCGTCTCTCGGCGCTGCATTCGCTGGCGCCGCCGGAGTTCCCGCCCGCCGATGGCGTTGCGTTCCTGCGCGCCCACTGTGCAATCCTCGCGCCCTTCGCACCGGACGACTCGAGCCGGCTGCAGCAGGAGGGCGAACGTCTGGCGGGTCTGCTCGAGGCTTTGCCACCGCCTCGCAGGGCGTTGTGTCACGGCGATCCGGACGTCGGGAATTTTCTCGGTGACGCGCCGACGCTGATCGATTTCGAGTACGCGCAGGTCGCCGATCCGACCTACGACCTGGCACTGCTGCTGTCCTACTACCCCGATCTCGAGACCCGTCAGGACCTGCTGCTGCGCGCCGCCGGGCTCGACGATGCCATCTCGCGACGCCGCCTGCCGCTGCAGACCGCCTTGTGCCGCCTCGTCAACGTTGCCTGGAAGCAGACCGAGCGGGCATTGAGTGCGCTGGATTAGTGCTGCCGCCGTCGGCACAATGCCGTTCGGCAGCTGAAGGCGGCTGCATTTCCAGAGACGGGACGTTTACATGGCTCAGCTTCGCGTGGTCGATCGGGATGGTGGTGAACACGAGGTGGAGGCCAACACCGGCTTCACACTGATGGAAAACCTGCGCGACCTCGAATATGGCGTCGCGGCCATCTGCGGCGGCATGTGCGCGTGCGCGACGTGTCACGTCTATGTCGATCCGGAGTGGTTCGGCCGTCTGCCGGCCATGCACAGCGACGAGAAGGACATGCTCGGCGACCTCAGCACGCGCAAGCCCACGTCGCGCCTCTCGTGCCAGGTCAAGTTCACGCCCGAGCTCGCGGGCCTGAAGGTCGAGATCGCACCCGACGAGTGAGCCGACGCGTCAGGTCTGCCGCGACACATCGATGAACAGGCCGCGCAGCCACGCATGACCCGGATCGGCCTCGTTCCGCTTGTGCCACATCAGCAGCTCGCGGCTGTCGGGAATTTCCCGTGGCGGAGCGAAGCTGCGCAATCCGAGGATTGGCGCGAACCTCAGCGCGACGCTTTCCGGCAAGGTGGCGATCAGCGGCGTGCCCGGCAGCATGAACGGCAGCTGCATCATTCCGTGGCTGGTCGCACGCACGTCGAGATCGGGGCTGCCGATCCGTGCGAGCAGATCGGCATTCGCGGGGCTCGCACCCTGGGGCCGGCTGGTCAGATGCGGAGAGGATAGATACGCGTCCATCGTCAGCTCATCGCGGATGTGGGGGTGATCGGCGCAGACAACGCACACCCATCGCACCACTCGGAGCTCGACCGTGCGCAGCCAGTCGGGAAATTCGCGCAGGCGGAACAGGGCAGGGTTGTCGAGCCCGATACAGACATCGGTATCGCCATGTTCGAGCCGCGACAGGCTCGACTGCGCCAGCTCCTCGACCACGCAGCGCACGCGCGGCGCATCGTTCACGATGCGTTTCAGCACGCCCGGTACGACCCGCGGCACGATGTAGTCGCGAATGCTCAGCGAGAAGGTGCGCTCGACCGTGGCCGGATCGAAGCTCGGCTGCGTGCCGAGCGTCGCCTGGATCTGCAGCAGCGCGTCGCGCACCGGCTCGACCAGCGAGAGGCCGCGCGGGGTCAGCTCGAACTCGCGGCCTACACGTATCAGCAACGGATCGCGGAAGTAATCGCGCAGTTTTTGCAGCGCTGCGCTCATCGCCGGCTGCGAGACGAACAGGCGTTCGGCGGCGCGGGTGACGTTCTTTTCCTGCAGCAGCGCATCGAGCGCGATCAGCAGGTTCAGGTCGAAGCGGTTCAGATGCATCTGTGACCCGCGTCGCTGCCGCGGCTGTGCCGTTGCAGCACACTGGGCGGATTCCCTCGTGGCACGTGCATCAGGTCCCTTGATAGCTCTTATCCGTGTGGTGAATTCTACAGCACGGGTCGGCCCTGCTATGGTGCGCCGCCGGGTTGTCCCGGCGCACGGTCGCAGGAGGTTCAGTGTCTGAAGCCGCAGCAGCCTCGTTGGACGGCCTCGCGCCGCAGTCGCCTCCGTTCCGGTTCTACGACAACCGCCAGAAATACCTGGCGTTCGTCAGCACGTGCAACGAGAAATCGGCCGTCGCGCGCCGCGCCGGGCGCGAGCTCGCGACCCTGCACCCGACCCCGCCGGCGGTGCGCCTGTTCGACGCGGGCATGGGCGATGCGACCGTGCTGGCCCGGCTCATGCGACATATCCATGCGCTGCATCCCACCGTCCCGCTGCTCGCGGTGGCGAAGGAGATCAGCCTCGAGGACGTGCGGCTTGGCCTCGAGAAGATGCCCGACCGTTTCGTCGAGCACCCGGCCACCGTGCTGGTGCTTACCAACCTCAACTATTCCGAAGCACCCCGGCTGTTGCCTCGCGACGTGCAGGCGGCGGCCGCGTTCAACTGGCAGGAAGTCCGCCTGACCGGGACGTCCTCGCACGACTACGCCGAGCAGATCGAGGCGCTGCACGCGACGCTCGCGTACGGCTGGCAGACAAGGCCGTCCGGCAAGACCGGCAATCCGGTGTACGTGCGGCCGACGGTGCTCGTCATCTATCGCGAGGATCACAAGTTCCTGCTCGATGGCGTCATCCCGAAGCCGGGCCGCATCGTCGAGAACTACGACTTCATCCTCGCCTCGCAGCCGTGGCGCGCGCGCATGAACGCGCAGTTCAAGGCACAACGCATCCTCGCGCCGCTGGCACGCGCGCTCGCGCCGGGCGGCAAGCTGCTCGCGATCCAGTCGTGCGGCCGTGACCCGGCCATCGAGCTGGTGCAGCGGGTTTGGCCGAGTGAGCACCCGTTCGACGTGGACCGTCACCAGCTCATCGCCGCGATGAAGGCCGAACTCGGCAAGGACACGCGCGATTTCTCGCTGCCGACGGTGCCGGACGACAAGGCGGTATTCCGCTACGACATGCACACCCTGCCATCCGAGATCGGCGACCGCGTCGGCACCTCGACGCTGTTCGCGGCCTGGAATGCCGCGATCTACGTCGCGCAGATGGAAGATGAACGGGTCGAGCAGGCCGTGCAGAACGGCAACTATCTCGAGATCACGGCCGACGTGCTCCGCAAGCACGGCGGACTCTGGTTCAATGACGAATCTTTCGTAGTCACGAGGCGACGCGCCTGATGAAGTCTCCTGTCATCCGTCCGGGCAAGGCACTGATCTGCGGTTCGATGGCCTACGACACCATCATGGTGTTCCAGGACCAGTTCAAGAACCACATCCTCCCCGACAAGGTGCACATGCTGAATGTGTCGTTCCTGGTGCCGAGATGCGGCGCGAGTTCGGCGGCTGCGCCGGCAACATCGCCTACAACCTGAAGCTGCTGGGCGGCGAGCCGGCTACGTGATGGCGACGGTCGGCCACGACTTCGGCCCTACGCCGAGTGGATGGACGAGCAGGGCATCCCGCGCGACCACGTGCGGTGATCGACGAGCGAGCACACCGCGCAGGCGTTCATCACCACCGATCTCGACAACAACCAGATCACCGCCTTCCACCCGGGCGCGATGGGGCAGTCGCACTGAACAAGGTGGCGGACGCGCGGCGACGTCGCGATCGGCATCGTCGCGCCGGACGGGCGCGACGGCATGATCGCAGCATGCGCGCGCAGTTCGCCGCGGCCGGCATTCCGTTCATCTTCGATCCCGGCCAGGGCCTGCCGATGTTCGACGGCGAGGACCTGCAAGACCTTCATCGAGCAGGCGACCTGGGTGACGGTCAACGAATACGAGTGGAGCCTGATGGCCGAGCGCACCGGCTGGAACGAAGCCGAGATCGCCGAGCAGCGTCGCGGCGCTGATCGTCACGCGCGGCGCGCGAGGGCTCGACGATTCACACCGGACGGCAGGAGCTGCGACATTCCGCCGGCGCCGGCCGCGCGCGCGTGGTCGACCCGACCGGCTGCGGCGACGCCTATCGCGCCGGCCTGATGCACGGCCTGCTGCACGGCCTGCGACTGGGAGAAGACCGGCCGCATCGCCTCGCTGCTGGGCTCGCTGAAGATCGAATCCCGCGGCACGCAGAACCACAGCTTCACGCCGCGACGAATTCCGCGAGCCGTTATCGCAGCGCCTGTTCGGCGACACGTTTAGATCACGACACAGCTACAGGACGCGGAACGCACATGAGCCACAGCTTTCTGTTCACGTCGGAGTCGGTTTCCGAAGGTCATCCGGACAAGGTCGCGGACCAGATCTCCGACGCGATCCTCGACGCGATCCTCGCGCGAGGACAAATACTCGCGCGTCGCCGCCGAGACGCTGTGCAACACCGGCCTCGTGGTGCTCGCCGGCGAGATCACCACCAAGGCGAAGATCGACTACCACTCGGTCGCGCGCGACGTGATCAAGCGACATCGGCTACGACAACACCGACTACGGCATCGACTACAAGGGCTGCGCCGTGCTGGTGGCGTACGACACGCAGTCGCCGGACATCGCGCAGGGCGTGGATGAAGGCAAGGGCCTCGAACCTCGACCAGGGCGCCGGCGACCAGGGCCTGATGTTCGGTTACGCCGTGCGACGAGACCGCCGAGCTGATGCCGCTGCCGCTGCATCTGGCGCACCGCCTGGTCGAGCGCCAGGCCGAGCTGCGCAAGAGCGGCAAGCTGCCGTGGCTGCGCCCGGATGCGAAGTCGCAGGTGACGATCAAGTACGTCGACGGCAAGCCGACCGAGATCGACACCGTCGTGCTGTCGACCCAGCATCATCCGGAGATCGAGCACAAGGCACTGACCGAGGCGGTGATCGAGGAGATCGTCAAGCCGGTGCTGCCGAAGGAACTGGTCGGCAAGAAGATCAACTACCTGATCAATCCGACCGGCCGCTTCGTCGTCGGCGGTCCGCAGGGCGACTGCGGCCTCACCGGTCGCAAGATCATCGTCGACACCTACGGCGGTGCCGCGCCGCACGGCGGCGGCGCGTTCTCCGGCAAGGATCCGACCAAGGTCGACCGTTCGGCCGCCTATGCCGCGCGCTACGTCGCGAAGAACATCGTCGCGGCGGGCCTCGCCGACCGCTGCCAGGTGCAGGTGTCGTACGCCATCGGCGTCGCCAAGCCCACCAGCATCATGGCCACCACCTTCGGCACCGGCAAGATCTCCGACGAGAAGATCGAGGAGCTGATCGCCAAGCACTTCGACCTGCGCCCGAAGGGCATCGTGCAGATGCTCGACCTGCTGCGCCCCATCTACGCGAAGACGGCGGCGTACGGCCACTTCGGCCGCAACGAGCCGACGTTCACCTGGGAAAAGACGGACAAGGCCGCGGCGCTGGCGGCCGACGCGGGCATCAAGGCCTAGATCTGGACGGTCAGCGTCCGCCGAGGAGCGCTGCAGCGTCGCAAGGACGCGAGGCTCGGCGGGCCGACCAGGTTTGATCGAACGGCGCTCTCTTAGTCACCTTAATGATATGGAGAGGTATCACATGAACGCAGTTGCAAAACCCGGCGCCGGCAACGATTACCACGTTGCCGACATCTCCCTGGCCGACTGGGGCCGCAAGGAAATCAACATCGCCGAGGCCGAAATGCCCGGCCTGATGGCGATCCGCGCGGAGTATGCGAAGACGCAGCCGCTGAAGGGTGCGCGCATCACCGGCTCGCTGCACATGACGATCCAGACCGCCGTGCTGATCGAGACGCTGCAGGCGCTCGGCGCGCGAAGTGCGCTGGGCCTCGTGCAACATCTTCTCGACCCAGGACCATGCCGCCGCCGCGATCGCCGCGCGCGGCACGCCGGTGTTCGCCTTCAAGGGCGAGTCGCTCGAGGACTACTGGGATTACACCCACCGCATCTTCGAGTGGCCGGACGGCGGCTTCTCGAACATGATCCTCGACGACGGCGGCGACGCGACGCTGCTGCTGCACCTGGGCACGCGCGCCGAGACCGACCTCAGTCGTGCTCGCCAAGCCGGGCAGCGAGGAAGAAGTCTCGCTGTTCAACTCGATCAAGGCCAAGCTGAAGACCGATCCGAAGTGGTATTCGACGCGCCTGAAGCAGATCAAGGGCGTGACCGAGGAGACCACCACCGGCGTGCATCGCCTGTACCAGATGCACAAGGACGGCAAGCTCGCCTTCCCGGCCATCAACGTCAACGACTCGGTGACCAAGAGCAAGTTCGACAACCTCTACGGTTGCCGCGAGTCGCTGGTCGACGGCATCAAGCGCGCCACCGACGTGATGATCGCCGGCAAGATTGCCGTCGTCGCCGGCTACGGCGACGTCGGCAAGGGCTCGGCGCAGGCGCTGCGCGCGCTGTCGGCGCAGGTGTGGGTGACCGAGATCGATCCGATCTGCGCGCTGCAGGCGGCGATGGAAGGCTACCGCGTGGTGACGATGGACGAGGCGGCCGACAAGGCCGACATCTTCGTCACCGCCACCGGCAACTTCCACGTGATCACGCACGAGCACATGAAGGCGATGAAGAACAACGCCATCGTCTGCAACATCGGCCACTTCGACAACGAGATCGATGTCGCTCGCTCGAAGCAGTACAAGTGGGACAACATCAAGCCGCAGGTCGACCACGTGATCTTCCCGGACGGCAAGCGCATCATCCTGCTGGCCGAAGGCCGCCTGGTGAACCTGGGCTGCGGCACGGGCCATCCGTCGCTACGTGATGAGCTCGTCGCTTCGCGAACCAGACGCTCGCGCAGATCGAGCTGTATCGCGCAACCCGGGCAAGTACCCGATCGGCGTGTACGTGCTGCCGAAGCACCTCGACGAGAAGGTGGCGCGCCTGCAGCTCGCCACGCTCGAACGCGAAGCTGACGCACGCTGACCGACACGCAGGCGAGGCTACATCGGCGTGCAGCAGCGACGGTCCGTACAAGACGGACCACTACCGCTACTGAGTTCCGGAACCCAAAGGAAGCAATGACCGCCAGGATCATCGACGGCAAGGCCGTAGCACGCAAGCTCCGCGCGGAGTATGCGATCCGTGTCGAGCAGCTTGAAGGCTCGGCACGGCGTTCAACCCGGCATCGCGGTGATCCTGGTCGGCGACAATCCGGCCTCGCAGGTCTACGTCCGCAACAAGATCAGGGCCTGCAAGGAAACCGGCATCCATTCGGAGCTGATCCAGCTGCCGGCCGACACGTCCGGAGAGTGAGCTGCTCGATCGCATCGATGCAGCTGAACGCCGATCCGGCCGTGCACGGCATCCTGGTGCAGCTGCCGCTGCCGCCGCATATCAACGTGGCGCATGTGCTCGAGCGCATCGACGTCGACAAGGACGTCGACGGCTTTCATCTCTACAACGTCGGTGGCCTCATCACCGGCAACACCGTATTTCCTCCCTGCACGCCGTTCGGCGTGCAGAAACTGCTCGAACACGAGAACGTGCCGATCGAAGGCCGCAATGTCGTCGTGGTCGGCGCGAGCAACATCGTCGGCAAGCCGATGGCGCTGATGCTGATGCAGCAGGACGCCACCGTCTGCATCTGTCACAAGAAGACCCGCGATCTGGGTCAGTTCACGCTGCTCGCGGACATCCTCGTCGTCGCGGCCGGCGTGCCGGGGCTCATCGTGCCGCAGATGGTCAAGACCGGCGTGGTCGTCATCGACGTCGGCATCAACCGGCTGCCCGATGGCCGGCTGGTGGGCGACGTGGATTTCGAAGGCGTGCAGCCAGAAGGCTTCGACTGATCACGCCCGTGCCGGGTGGCGTGGGTCCGATGACCATCACCATGCTGCTGCACAACACGATTGTCTCGGCAGAACGCAGCGTCGGCGTCTTCGGCAACTGATCCGCGATGTGCATCGCCTGCGATCTGCTGACCGGCCTCGATCTCGATGCGAGCGATGCGCCCGACCGGCCCGCCGCGCCCCTGCACCTGCCCGATGGCAATGCAGGTCTGTCCCTCGACGATGCGCGCGCACTGCGGCTGCGGCGCGTACCCACCCTCGGCAGCAACGCCCATTGGTCACCCGTTGGCGTCGATCGCCTCGAGGCGATTTTCGCGGACGCCGCGGCGGCCTATGAGAGCTACCGCCGGGCAGCGGCAGAGGGTCGCGTGCCAGCCGGTCTGCGCTGGCAGTGGAGCCTGCCGAGCCCGTTCACGTGGCTGAGCCGTACGCATGCGGTGGAGCAGGTCGCAGCGGAGCTGGGTCCGCTGCAGCAGCGCCTGACGCAGGCGCTCACGGTCTGGTTCGACCGCGTTCCCGCGGCTGACGTCGCGTTGCAATGGGACCTTGCCGCCGAGACCGCGCTGTGGGAGTCGCGCGGCAGGGATCTCACCGCGGGTCGCCAGCTCGCGGGCCGCGTGCTCGAAGGCCTGGTCGATCTCGCCGGGGCGTTGCCCGCGGCGGTCGAACTGGGTTTCCACCTGTGCCGCCGCAATCCCGATGGCGCTACCGCGGCCGATCCGCTCGATGCGGCGCAGATCTCGCACCTCGCCGGTGCGCTGCTCGCGAGCATCGACCGCAACGTCGACTTCCTGCACCTCCCGGCGGCGCGCGCGGTTGCGGGGCCGGAGTGGTATGCGCCGTACGGGCGCCTTCAGGCTTGGGCGGACACCGAGCTGCACCTCGGTATCGCGTGGGCGGACGATGCGCCCGGGACCGTGTCGGTCCCGGCTTGAAGCCGCTTCGCACCTGCTGCGCGGCGTCGGTGGGGCGCCTGCCTGCGGACCGCGACCGGTGGCAGCGCGTCTGCTTGCCCAGGACGCGCTGCCAGAAATGCCGCAGGGTTGATCAGCTCGCGGCGCGCGGCGCACGGCCCCAGAGCCGTTCGGTCGCGCGCGCCGCGCCCTCCACCAGCGACGCGAGCTTCTTCCAGGAGATCGCGGCATCCATCTTGCCGATGCCGGCGAAGGTGCCGAAGCCGCAGTCCGTGCCGGCGATGACGCGCTCTCGTCCGACGATGTCGGCGAACCGCTGGATGCGCTGCGCGATCAGCTCGGGATGCTCGACGTAGTTCGACGTCGACGCGAGCAGGCCCGGCACGAGGACCTTGTCGTCGGGGATGCGCGCTGCCTGCCACACCACCCACTCGTGCGCGTGGCGCGGGTTGGCGGCTTCGAAGAGGATCTGCGCCGGGCGTGCCTTCAGCACGATGGGCAGGATCTTCTCGAGCGCGATGTCGTGATCGTGCGGGCCTTCGTAGTTGCCCCAGCACACGTGCATGCGCAGCCGCAGCGGATCGATGTTGCGCAGCGCATGGTTCATCACCTCGACCTGCTCCTCGGCGCGAGCGAGGAACTGCGCCTCGGTCAGCTCCTGGAAACCCGTGTGTCGCGCCATGGCGAGGTCGGGGCAATCGAGCTGCAGGTCGAAGCCGGCGCCGGCGATCGCCTCGTACTCCTCCTGCATCGCCGCGCCCACTGCCTCGATGTATTCACGATGGCTCGGGTAGAAGCGGTTTGGCTGGAACGCCGCGACGAGGCCCGGCGAGGCCGAATTGAGGAACGCCTGGGTGACGCCGTGCTTGCGGCAGGCCGTGCTGAAATCCTCGATGTCCTGCCGCAGGCTCTCGCGTTCCACGACGGCGATCGGGCCGGTGCAGATCTGGCGCTTGAAACTCTGCTTGCCCGAGAACACCACCATGCGCGCGCGGAATTCCGGATAGTCCTGCAGGTCCATGGCGACCTGGCGCGCCTGGTCGCCGGAGAACCCCGACAGCCGGTCCTTGATGTACGTGGAGTAGCTGACCTTCGAGGTCTCGCCGTCGCTCGGAATATCGATGCCGATGCGCACCTGATGTTCGACGTGCTCGTCGACCGCCGCGGCAATGACGCGTCGGAACTCGGCCGGATCGTACGGTTCGCCCTGGTCGCGCCGCGTCAGCAGCGGGACCACCGCCTCGGAGCGGGGCAGGCTGCCCACGTGGGTCGTCAGGATGCGGTCTGCCGCCATGGCTCGCTCCGGTGTCGTCTCGTCGCAGGGACACGGATGATGCCTGACCAAGCAGGTAACCGGGAAGTTGGCCGACACGCAGCTGGGAGTCGTCCGACGCGTTGCGCGTACATCCCGCGCGGCCGTCGAGAGGGCGCAGCGCTATCATCAGCGCAACCGTTCAACTCAGAGTTCGA
Organism: uncultured Pseudomonadota bacterium; assembly: GCA_963769065.1. Lineage (GTDB taxonomy): Bacteria > Pseudomonadota > Gammaproteobacteria > Steroidobacterales > Steroidobacteraceae > ZC4RG30. Next base: position 75,838 of record CAVYKG010000001.1, read on the forward strand.
GGGCACGATGTTCAAAGCCATGGCACTGTCAACCTGCGCGATCGCGCTGGGACTCACCGCGTGCAGCAAACCCGCCCAGAACACGGCGGCCACCCCGGCCGCGACCGAAACTCCCGCCGCTGCTCCCGCACCTGTCGAGCCTGCGGCGCAGACCGCGCTGGTGGCCCTTGCACCCACCAAGGACAGCAAGGTCAGCGGCACGCTCACCCTCACGGTCGAGAGGACCGGCGGGGTCTCGATCGTCGGCAACATCGGCAATCTCGAGCCGGGCTCGAAGCACGGCTTCCACGTCCACGACAAGGGCGACTGCTCGGCTCCGGACGGCAGCAGTGCAGGCGGGCACTTCAACCCGACGTCGCAGGAGCATGGCAACCCGACGGCGGGCGGCGGCATGCATCACCTCGGCGACCTGATGAACATCGAGGCCGATGCGACCGGCTCGGCGCCCGTGCGGCTCACGCTGCTGGCGCCACGCTGCACGACGGTGGCCCGAACGACCTGATCGGCAAGGGCGTCATCGTCCACGCCTCGCCGGACGACTATGCAACGCAGCCGTCGGGCAATTCGGGTGCGCGGCTCGCCTGCGGCCGCATCGCGTAGCAACGTTGCAGTCTGCCGTCCGCGCCTCTCGGACGCGGACGGCTTCGTCATCGGGGCCGGCCGAAGACCTGCGACCACCAGGTCGAATGGCCGGTCGCTTGCGGGTTGGTCGCGAATGCCAGCCCCATCTCCGTGAAGTCCGGGTCCATCAGGTTGTGGCAGTGGTCGGGGCTCTGTTCGAAGCCACGAACTACTTCCTCCGCGGACTCGGGCCCGGCGGCGACGTTCTCGCCCACCGTCCGCCACATGTAACCGGCGCGGGTCGCCCGCTGTCCGGGCGTGCTGCCATCGCGTCCCTCATGCGCGAGGAACCGATACCGTGCCATCTCCTCGGCATGCGTTTGCGCCGCAGCAGTCAGCGTCGCGTTCAAACGCAAGGGCGGCACTGCGGGGTACGCCCGATCGCCGCAGCGGGTGCCGCGGGCGCGGATGGCGTTCACCAGCGCCAGCGCGCGCTGATTGATCGCCTCGAGCTGCGCAGGCTGCGGGGCCTGCGACGGAACCGCGACGACGACCCACAGCGTATCGCCGCGAGCGTGCCATCCGAGGCGGGTCCATTCCGCATCGGTCAGTTCGTTGCAGAGTCGCGCGCGCATCGACTGTGTCGCCTGTTCGCCGGTGGCGCGGGAGATCGACAGCGAGGCGCTCTGGCGCGCCCGGACCCGCTCAGTCTCGAACGCAACGTCGAGTCGTGAGCCGCCCCCTTGCTGCGACCATCGGCGCGCGACCGCATCGAGGCGCGCATCGCGGCGCAGTTCCGCCTGGGTGCCGGGATGGGTGCCGCAGCCGCCGCGCCGGATCTCGAGCGCGGCTTCCGTGACCCGGTCGGCCGCCGCCGCCAGCGGTGCCGCCGTCAGCACCAGTGCGGCCGCTGCGGCGCGCTGCAACTGCCGGAGCGAGCTGGCCTTCAGCGTCTGGCCCAGCCCGAAATGCCGCCCGCGAGATTGATGGCCGGCCGACCGCGCGGCAGCGAAGTGGCAGGCCGTGAGGCTGCGCATGCCGCCGGCACAGATGAACACCGGCTCGTTGTCCGGGACTTCCCCGAATCGGCAGCTGACCCAGCGGGATGTGCACCGAGCCCGGCAGACGCCGGTCGGCAGTTCGTACGGTTCGCGCACGTCGACCATCACGGTGATTCACCGTCTGCCAGTCGGGTGGCCAGTCTGTCCGGCGGTCCATTCGGCGATCACGAGCCGACTCCTCGTCGGGGAAACGATGGATGGCTTATCGCCGCAGACCGCGCAGTCGGCCCTGCGGGCGAAACGAAAATTCCTGGAAACGGAGACCGAGCGCGTCATAGACGAGCAGTCGACCGGTCAGCGGTTCGCCGATGCCGAGCAGCAGCTTCACCACTTCGGTGGCCTGCAGCGAACCCATGACGCCCGGCAGCACGCCGAGCACGCCGGCCTCCGCGCAGTTGGGCACCAGCGCGTCGTCCGAGGCGGGATACAGGCAGCGATAGCACGGGCTCGCGCCCGGAACGAAGGTCATCGCCTGGCCTTCGAACCGGTGGATCGCGCTGCTGACACGAGCGGCTTGCCCAGCAGCACGCAGGCATCGTTGATGAGGTAGCGCACGGCGAGACGGTCGGTGCCGTCCACGACGACGTCGTAGTCGCCGAAAGATCTGCATCACGTTGCCGGCCGGTGAGCCGGCAGGTCGTGCACCTCGACCGTCGCATGCCGGGATTCAGGGCCGAGAAGCCGCGCGCCCGCGGTCTGCGCCTTGCCCGCACCGAGATCGGCGGTGCGTGTACAGCACCTGGCGCTGCAGGTTGCTGAGCTCGATGCGGTCGACATCGACGATGCCGATGCGTCCGACGCCCGCGGCCGCCAGATACAGCGCGGCGGGCGAGCCCAGGCCACCGGCCCCGACAATCAGCACCGAGGCGGCCGCCAGGCGCCGTTGACCGTCGCTCTCCGACTTCGGAAAGCGCAATATGGCGGGCGTAACGCCGGCGATCGTCGGCGGAGAGGGGCTGCAGGGGCATGCATGGCAGCATCGCCGCGGCATCGATGGCCTGTCAAACGTCCCGCTGCGGCCAGGCGGTGGACAGCCTGCAGCCGCTTGCCTAGGCTTCCCTCAAGGTCCGAGGAGACTCACTTACATGTTGCGCGCCCGCTTTGTTCTGCTGATGTCGCTGCTCGTCACTTCCGGTTTCTGCGTCCGCCGCCCAGGGCGCCGCCCGCGGCGCCCCGCCTGGAGTTCGAGAAGTACGCGCTGCCCAACGGCCTCGAGGTCATCCTCGTGGAGGATCGCCGCCTGCCGCTGGTCTCCGTGAACCTCTGGTACCACGTCGGGCCGGCCAACGAGAAACCCGGCCGCACGGGCTTCGCGCACCTGTTCGAGCACATGATGTTCCAGGGCTCGAAGAATGCGCCCGGCGACAGCCACCTGCGCATGATGGAAGGCGCGGGCGCCACCGACCTCAACGGCACGACCGGTTTCGACCGCACCAATTACTTCCAGACCATTCCGTCGAACCAGCTCGAGCTCGCGCTCTGGCTCGAGAGCGACCGCATGGGGTTCTTTCTCGAGACGCTCGACCAGGCGAAGCTCGACGAACCAGCAGGATGTGGTGCGCAACGAGCGTCGACAGAGCCGCGAGAACCAGCCGTATGGCGTGGTCGAGGAGCAGCTTTATCACATGCTGTTTCCGAAGGGGCATCCCTACCACGGGGTGATCATCGGGTCGCATCGCCGATATCGAGGCGGCGCAGCTCGACGACGTGCGCGAATTCTTCAGGGAGTACTACGCGCCCAACAACGCGAGCATCGCGATCGTCGGTGACATCGACAAGGCCGTCGCGTGAAGCCTTTGCTGGAGAAGTATTTCGGCTTCGATACCGGCGGGCAAGCCCGTGCCGAAGGTCGACGTGCCGGCGCCAGTGATCACTTCCGAGAAGCGCGCCACGGTCACCGACAAGGTCGAATTGCCGAAGGTGTTCATGGCCTGGCTCGCGCCCCGGATCTATCCAGCCGGGCGATGCCGACGCCGACCTGATCGCGGACATCCTGGGCGGTGGCAAGGCGAGCCGTCTGTACCAGGCCCTGGTCTACGACAAGCAGATTGCGCAGGACGTCTCGGCCTACCAGTCGTCCCTGATGCTGGGTTCGGTGTTCACGATCGAGGCGACCGCGCGCCCGGGCGTGACGCCCGAACAGCTCGAGAAGGCGATCGATGAACAGCTCGCGCTGCTGCAGCAGAACGGACCCACGCAGGACGAGGTGGATCGTGCGCGCAACCGCATGGTGTCCGGCATCATCCGCGGTCTCGAGTCGCTCGGCGGGTTCGGCGGCATTGCCGACCGGCTGAATGGCTACAACCATTACCTCGGCGACGCCGGATTACCTGCAGCAGGATATCGGCCGTTATCACGGCGATCACGCCGGCGAGCCTGCGGCAGGTCGGCGTCACGCGACGCTGGCGAAGAACGCCCGGGTCGTCGTTTACGGCGTGCCCGGAGAACGAGAAACTCGACGACGTTCCGCCGTGCCGAACCGCGGCGGAGCACGCCGGCCGTAGCCGGCGCGGCCGCGCCCGACTGGCGCGCAACGCCGCCCGGCGCCGGACCTGCGAGTCCCGTTGAAACTGCCGGTGCCGGTGCAGTTCAAGCTGGCCAATGGCCTGACGGTGATGCTGTTCGAGCAGCACAAGCTGCCGGTGGTGTCGGCGAATCTCGTGCTGCATCGCCGGCAGCGACCGCAATCCCGTTGCCAGGCCCGGGCTCGCGGCCTTCACCGCCGACATGCTCGACGAGGGAACGAAGACGCGCAGCAACCTGCAGATCGCGCGAGGATCTCGCGGGCCTCGGCGCAATGCTCGAGCGTCGGTTCGACCACCGACTCTCAGCAGTCTCTCCCTGCGCACACTGAAGCACACGGCGGACGATGCATTCGGCATCTTCTGCTGACGTGGTGCTGAACCCTGCATTTGCGCCCGGAGGAGATCGAGCGGATCCGCGTGAGCCGGCAGACCCAGGTGCGTGCAGCAACGCGAGAATCCGACGATCGTCGGACAGCGCGTCTTCAACGACGCGTTGTACGGCAGCGGTCATCCGTATGGCTACACCGAGCTCGGCACGGCTGCGGCCATCGCGGCGATGACGCGCGACGATCTGGATGGGTTTCTGGCGCAACGGCTTACACGCCGGGCAACGCGGCACTGATCGTGGCGGGCGATATCACGCAGGCCGAGGCCCGCGCGCTCGCGGAAAAGCACTTCGGCAAGTGGCAGGGCGCGGCGACCGTCCGCCACGCTGCCTGCGGTCGAGCAGAAGACCGCCGGCACGTGTGCTCGTCGTCGATCGCGGCGAGTCACCGCAGACGGCGCTGCGCATCGGCGCCGTCGGCGCGGCACGCAGTTCGCCCGACTACGTGCCGCTGCACGGTGATGAACGATGTGCTGGGCGGGCATGTTCTCGAGCCGCATCAACCTGAATCTGCGCGAGAAGAACGGCTATACGTACGGCGCGAGCTCCGCGTTCGGATTCCGGCGCGGCGCCGGGCCGTTCGTGGTGCAGCGAACGTGCGCACCGACGTCACCGCGCCGGCGGTGAAGGAAGTCTTCAACGAGATTGCGCGATGCGGCCAGCGAATCGGTCACGCCGAGCTCACGCTCTCGAAGGATTCGTTCATCCGCTCGTTGCCGGGACAGTTCGAGACCACCGGCGATGCCGCCGCGAGCGTCGGTGCTGTTCGTCTACGGCCTGCCACTCGATTATTTCATTCGCTGCCGGCGCACATCGAGGCGGTCCGCCGCCGACGTGCAGCGCGTCATGCGGTGACGTCGATCCGGAGAAGCTCGTGATCGTGGCGGTCGGAGAAGGCGCGACTCGAGCCCGAGCTGCGCAAGCTGAGCTCGGGCCGGTCGAGACCCGCACGGCGGAGTGAGCAGACCGCCGATGACGCTGCGACGTCGAATCCTGCTGTTTGCCGTGTTCCTGCTGCTGCCGGCCATAGCCTGCGGCGCGTTCCTGGTCGCGGCGACCTACGGTCGCGAACGGGCGGCTCTCGAGAACACCCTGCGTGACACCACGCGCGCGATGTCGCTCGTGGTCGACCGCGAGTTCGAGCGCCGCGCCGCGATCCTCCGGCTGCTGTCCGCGTCGGCGTCGCTGCAGCGCTGGGATCTGCAGAACTTCGACCGGGAAGCACGCGCGGCCATGCTCGGTCTCGGCGGGCAGGTCGCGGTCTACGATCGCGAGAAGCAGTACATCAACACGATGCTGCCGTTCCCGATGAACCTGCCGTCGGCGCGCAACCTGCCGGTGCAGTTTGCCGAACAGCACATCGAGCTGAGCGACCTGTTCTTCGGCACCATCACGCGACGGCGTCTGATCGCGATGAATTCCGCGGTGCGCATCAGGGGCGAGCTGTACAACGTCTCTCTCTCGATCCTGCCTGGGGAACTCCAGCAGATCATCGACGCGCAGCGGCTGCCCGCGGGCTGGACTGCGGCGATCGTCAACCGGCAGGGCCGGATCATCGCGAGACATCCCTTCCCCGAGCGCTGGGTCGGCGCTTCGGCGACGCCTGACCTGCTGCGCGAATTGCAGCGCGGCCCCGAAGGGCTGTTCGAGAGCGTCACGCTCGACGGCATCCAGTCCGCCGCATTCTTCAGCACGGTCGAGCGCTACGGCACGACGTTCGTCATCGCCGTGCCGCGCAGCGAGCTGGAGGCGAACCTGTACCGGTCGATGCTCGACGTCGGCATAGGCGCGCTGCTGCTGCTGGCGCTCGGGCTCGGTGTTTCGCTATGGGCGACGGGGCGCATGCTGCGCCCGATCGATGCACTGCGCGCCGCCGCGGAAGACCTGGAGGATGGCCGCACCGTCACGGTCGCCCGTACCGGCATCGCCGAGTATGACGTCGTCGGGGAAGCGCTGACGCGGGCCAGCGAGCACGTCCGCGCCGCCAGCCAGGCCCTCGAGCGGCGAGTGTCCCAGGCAGTGGCCGAAGTCGAGGCGACGCAGGCGCGGCTAGCGCAGAGCCAGAAGCTCGAAGCGGTGGGCCGGCTCACCGGCGGCATAGCGCATGACTTCAACAATCTGCTGCAGACGCTCTCGACCGGGCTTCAGGTGCTCGATCGCATGGTGCAGGACACGCGCGCCCGCCCGCTGATTGCGGCCGGTCTGCGCGCCGTCGACCGCGCCGCCCAGCTCGTGCAGCAGATGCTGTCGTTCACGCGCCGGCAGCCGTTGAAGCGACAGATCATCGACTTCCGCAACCAGCTGCTGTCGATGGAGCCGCTGTTGTCGCGCGCGTTGCCGGCCCACATCACGCTCAGCTCGCGCATCAGCCCCGAGCTCTGGATGATCGAGACCGACCCGGCCCAGCTCGAGGTTGCCCTCCTCAACCTGCTCTTCAATGCGCGGGATGCGGTCGGCAAGGACGGTACAATAGAAATCCGGGCGCGCAATCAGGATGGCGCCACCGCCGCGGAAGACCGCGTAATCATCGAAGTGGCAGACAATGGCAGCGGCATCTCCGCCGATATCCGCGAGAAGGTGTTCGAACCCTTCTTCACGACCAAGCCGGTGGGGCAGGGCACGGGCCTCGGCCTGTCGCAGGTATACGGTTTCGCCACCGAGTCGGGCGGCGCGGTGACGCTGCTGAGCGAGCCAGGCATGGGCACTGTCATCGGGCTCTCGCTGCCGCGTGCGCAAGGGCCGGCGTCGACCGAAGAGAACGCCGGCAACGTCGTCCGCCTCCACCGCAGCTGCCGCCTGCTGTTCGTCGAGGACGACGCGCTGGTCGCCGAAGTCGTCGCGTCGGCGCTGCGTGGCGCCGGGTTCGAGATCGTGCGGGCTCGCACGGCAGACGAGGCGCTCGCCCTCATCCGCGACGGGCAGACGTTCGATGCGGTGTTCTCCGACATCGTGATGCCCGGCTCGCTCAGCGGGCTCGATCTGGCCGAGATCCTGCAAAAGGAACAGCCGTGGACGCCGATCGTGCTGGCGAGCGGCTATTCCGAGCGGGCCCCGCTGCAGCAGTCGGTGGTCGTGCTGCCGAAGCCCTATTCGATCGAGACGGTCGTCCGCACGCTGGTCGAGGCGCTGAACGGCGGCCGGCCATCGCAATGAGCCAGCCGGCCGAAGTCGTCGCGCCGCTCGTGCTGAAACGACCCGATCGTCGCGTGGCGCTGATCACGGGCGGCGGCTCCGGCGCAGGGGCCGCAATCGCGCTCGCGTGCGCGCGACTGGGCGCCAGTGTCGTGGTCGCCGACATCGACTTCGCGCTGGCCGGCGAAGTGGCTGCGCAGATCCGCGGCGCGGGAGGCCAGGCGCTCGCGCATCGCTGCGATGTCGCAGTGGAAGAGCAGGTGCTGACGCTCATCGATCGCGCCATGCGCGAATTCGGCTCGTTGGATCTCGTCGTGAACAACGCGGGACCGACCTCACGGAAGATCCGCGCGATCACTGGGCGCGCCTCCTGGACGCGAACCTGCTGGGCACGCTGCTGGTCACGCGCCACTCCATCGATGCGATGCGCGCCGTGGCGGCACCATCGTGAATGTCGCGGCGGACTCCGGTCTCGGCTTCGGCCACGAGGACCAGCCCGCCTACGCGGCGGCCAAGGCCGGCATCATGCGGTTCACCGCGGCGCTGCGCATCTGCAAGGCAGAGCGGCATTCGCGTCAACTGCATCGTGCCGGATGTCCGGTTGCGCGGACGACTTCGCGGTCTCGGTGGTCGAACTGTCGCGAGGGAATCTGCGCGGGCCGCGTAGTGCTGTACCGCGCCGGCACCGCTCGAGTTGGTGAATTCGGCGATCCCGGCTATCGTCGCTGGAGCCGTGCTGAAGGACATGGTGCCGACATGGCACTTCATTGCCGGCCGCCGCCTTCCACTCGAGGGCGAGTGCGCACCGGTGTTCGATCCGGCCACGGGCGCCGTCACGGCGCGCGTCGCGTTCGCATCGGGCGCCGACGTCGATACGGCGGTGGCCGCAGCAGTGGCGGCCCTTCCCGCGTGGTCGCAGACGTCGCCGCTGAGGCGCGCCCGCGTGCTGTCGGTTCAACGAGCTGCTCGAACAGGACCGCGAAGCACTGGCGCGCTTCATCACGCGCGAGCACGGCAAGGTGCTGGCCGATGCGCGCGGCGAGGTCACGCGCGGCATCGAGATGGTGGAGTTCGCCTGCGGTGCGCCGCGCCTGCTCTCCGGCGTGCATTCCGACAACGTCGGCGGCGGCATCGACAACTGGAACCTGCGCCAGCCGCTCGGCGTGGTGGTCGGCATCACGCCGTTCAATTTCCCCGTGATGGTGCCGCTGTGGATGTTTCCGCTGGCGCTTGCCTGCGGCAATACCTTCGTGCTGAAACCCTCCGAGAACGGATCCCACGCCAGGTCTCGATGCTGGCGGAGCTGCTGCTCGAGGCCGGCGCTGCCGGATGGCGTGTATGAATCGTGCGTGCAGGGCGACCGCGACGCGGTCGAGGCGCTGCTGACGCACCCCGCGTGCGAGGCGGTGTCGTTCGTGGGCTCGACGCCCGTGGCGCGCAGTCCATGCCACCAGCTCGGCACGCAGCACGGCAAACGCGTGCAGGCACTGGGCGGCGCGAAGAACCATCTGGTCGTGATGCCCGATGCCGATGTCGAAGCTCGCGGCCGATGCGATCGTCGGCGCTGCGTTCGGATCGGCAGGCGAGCGCTGCATGGCGATTTCCGTGGCGGTCGCGGTGGGCGACGAATGCCGATGCGCTGGTGGCCAGCATCGTCGCGAAGCGCGCGCGCGCACTGCGCATCGGCGTCGGGCGAGCAAGGACGTCGACATGGGACCTCTGGTCACGGCCGCACATCGCGAGCGGGTCGAATCGCTCATCGCAGCGGGCCAGGCGGAGGGCGCCACGCTGTGTCGTCGACGGCCGCGGCTGCACCGTGCCGGGATTCACCGGTGGCTTCTTCACCGGCCCCACCGTGTTCGATCACGTGCTCAGCCACGCACGCGATCTACCGCGAGGAGATCTTCGGTCCCGTGCTCTGCGTGGTGCGCGTGCCGGACCTCGCTGCCGCCGTGAAGCTCATCAACGAGCATCCCTTCAGCAACGGCGCGGCCTGTTATCACGCAGGATGGCGCCACGGCGCGCGCCTTCGCGCGCGGCGTGCAGGTCGGCATGGTCGGCATCAATGTGCCGATTCCGGTGCCCATGGCCTGGCACTCGTTCGGTGGCTGGAAGCAGTCGCTGTTCGGCGATCATCACGCCTACGGCGACGAGGCACTGCGCTTCTACACCCGTTACAAGAGCGTGATGCAGCGCTGGCCGGAGGGTCCCGGCCGCGGACCCGAGTTCACGATGCCGGTCAACTGACCGGGCGGGGGAGTTCTTGCGAGTCATCAACAGCATCGAGGATCTGCGGCAGATCGCGCGCGCGCGCGTGCCGAAGTCCATCTTCGAATATCTGGACCATGGCTCCTACGACGAGCTCACGCTGCGGCGCAATCGCAGCGATCTCGATGCGATCCAGTTCCGCCAGCGCGTGCTGATCGATGTGTCGAAGCAGCAGATGTCGACCACGATTCTCGGGGCGTCCCGCGAGCATGCCGCTGGTGATCGGCACCGACCGGCATGATGGGCCTCGTGCATGGTGACGGCGAGATCCTCGTCGCGCGGGCGGCCGAGGCGTTCGGCATTCCCTTCTGCCTCAGCACGGTCTCGATCTGCTCGATCGAGGACGTGCGCGAGGCGACGCGCGCTCCGTTCTGGTTCCAGCTGTACGTGATGAAGGATCGCGGCTACACCGGCGAGCTGATCGACCGCGCGGAAGCGGCGGGCTGTCCGGTGCTGATGATGACGGTGGACATTCCCGTCTCGGGCCTGCGCCGCCGCGATCCGAAGAACGGGCTCTCGGTGCCGCCGCGTCTCACGTTCCGCAATGCGCTCGACATCGCGATCCAAGCCGCGCTGGGCGCTGCAGCGTGCTGCGCGGCACGCAGTCGCGACCTTCGGCAATCTCACGGCGGCGGTGCAGCGCACGGGCGGCGCGACGTTCGCGCAGTGGCTCACCTCGCCAGTTCGATGCCTCCGTCACCTGGAAGGATCTGGAGCTGATCCGCGGGCGCTGGAAGGGCAAGCTGATCGTCAAGGGCATCATGGATCCGGAGGACGCGCGCCAGGTCGGTGGCGCTCGGTGCCGACGCGCTGGTGGTGTCGAATCACGGCGGGCGCCAGCTCGATGGCACCACGTCCACGATTGCGGCGTTGCCCGCGGTGGTCGATGCCGTGGGCGACGGTGCGAGGTGCTGCTGGACGGCGGCATCCGTTCGGGGCAGGACATCCTGAAGGCCGTGGCGCTCGGCGCGCGCGGCACCTCACGGGCCGCGCCTACCTCTATGGTCTCGGCGCACTGGGCGGGCCGGGCGTGAAGCTCGCGCTCGAGATCATCAGCCGCGAACTGCAGGTGAGCATGGCGCTCACGGGCTGCAACGACATCCGCGAGGTCAGTCGCGGCATCTGGAGCTAGGCTTCGAGTCTTCGATTGCGCGTATCGAGGAGTTCTGAGATGTCCAAGGTTGCACTCGTCACGGGTGCTGGTTCCGGAATTGGCCGCGCCGTCGCCATCGCGCTGGCCGGTGCGGGCTATCAGGTGGCCATCGCGGGCCGCAGCGCCGCGCCGCTGGAGGAGACTGCGGCTGCCGCGGGCGGCAAGGTTGCTGGTCGTTCCCACCGATGTGACGGACGCAGCCGCGGTCACCGCCATGGTCAACGGCTACGGTGGCGAAGTTCGGCCGGCTGGATGTGCTGTTCAACAATGCCGGCAGCAGCGCGCCGCCGACGCCGACCGATGAACTGATGTCGACGTCTGGCGGCGCGTCATCGACACCAATCTCACCGGTGTGTTCCTGTGCGCGCAGGCCGCATTCCGCGTGATGAAGCGCCAGCAGCCGCAGGGCGGCCGCATCATCAACAACGGCTCCATCGCCTCGGTCACGCCGCGACCGCACATGGCGGCCTACACGGCGTCCAAGCACGCGGTGACGGGCCTCACGAAGACGCTGTCGCTGGAAGGTCGGCGTTACAACATCGCCTGCGGCCAGATCGACATCGGCAACGTGCAGACGAACCTCGGCATTCCGATGTCCAGCGGCACGCTGCAGGCGGATTTCTCGCTGAAGCCGGAACCGACCTTCGATGTGAAGCATGTGGCCGACGCCGTGCTCTACATGGCCGGGCCTGCCACTCGATGCCAATGTGCTCAACATGACGGTGATGGCCACCACCATGCCGTTCGTCGGTCGCGGGTAGCCGCCGCTGAGGGCGACAAGCCGCTGACGGGGATCTACCGCGCGCCGCAGGGCCATCGGCGTCGTGAATGTTTCCGGTGCGCACGCTGTCATCTACGACCGACTGGGTCGGCAGCTCAGTCCGTTCCTGCTGCTGCTACGCGAGGCTGGCGCACGTTCACCCGACGGACAGAAGCGCGGTCTTGGGTGAGCACGCCGTCATCGTGGCTTCGAGACGGTCACGATCGTCTACAGCGGCGAGGTGGACCACAAGGATTCCAGCGGCAGCGGCGGATCCATCGGGCCCGGCGATGTGCAGTGGATGACCGCGCGGCGAGGCTGATGCATGAAGAGTTTCATTCGACCGCGGTTGCACGGCACGCGGCGCAGCTCGATGGCGCGCCTCTGGGTGAACCTGCCGGCAAGGACATCCTGTCGCGTCAGCTGGCCGGCATCGCGCGGGCCGATTCCGTCGTGAACCTGCCGGGCAAGCCGAGTCGATCCGCGGGAATCTCGAGGTCGGTGTTCCCCGCGATTCCGTACTGCATCGACCTGCTGGGGACCGCGTCTCGAGCGGGCGCGAGCGTCGCGCTGCCTTCCGGCCGGCGAGAAAAGCGATGAGCGATGTAGAGGTCCGTCACGCTGCGTGCAGAGCCGCTTTTCGGCGTGGCGGGCGGCGAGGAGCTGGGCGATGCCGACCTGCGATCCACGCACTGGCGGCGACGCGCTCCGTGCGTGCCGGAAGCGGTGGTCGGGCGCGGCATCGCCGGAACCCATGCGCGGGTACGGCGCCCTTCGTGATGAACACGCGCGAGGAAATCCTCGCGGCGTTCGCGGATCTGGAATCCGGACGGTGTTCGGTCGACTGACCTGAGCAGCGGCGCGGCCCGATCTCAGGCCAGCCAGTCCTTGCCGCGCAGGGCGGTGAGGTAGGGCAGCAGCGCGCGTCGAGCTCTGCGTCCGGGCTGCGATACGCCCAGTGCGCTTCCGGCGGCATCGACATCAGGATGGCCTCGGTGCGGCCACCGCTCTGCAGTCCGAACAGCGTGCCGCGGTCGAACACGAGATTGAATTCCACGTAGCGTCCGCGACGATAGAGCTGGTAGCGGCGCTCGCGATCCGTGGCCGGTATGTGACGACGCCTCTCGATGATGTCCCGCAGCGTGTCGTGATAGGCGTGGCCCACGCGCTGCATGAGCTCGAATGCCTGTTCCCAGGTGAGCGGCATGCCCGGCGTGTGTTCGTTCACGTCGTCGTAGAAGATGCCGCCGATGCCGCGTGATTCATTGCGATGTTTCAGAAAGAAATATTCGTCGCACGTCTGGCGCGCGATGGGATAGATCGCCTTCGAGACACCGTCGCAGGCGTCGCGCGCCGCGCGATGCCAGGCGATCGATGTCTTCCTCGTACGGGATATACGGGGTGAGATCGAAGCCGCCTCCGAACCACCACACATCGCCGGCGCTGAAGAATCGCACGTTCATGTGGCTGGTCGGCGCCTGGGGATTGCGCGGATGCATCACCACCGACACGCCCATCGCGCGGAATTCGCGACCTGCGAGCTGCGGATTGCGCGCGGTGGCGGAGGGCGGCAGCTGCGAGCCGCGCACGTCGGACAGCGCGACACCGGCGCGTTCCATCACCGCGCCGCCTTCCTGCACGGCCGTCACACCGCCGCCGCGCAGCTTGCCCTCGGCCTCGGGTCGCTGCCACACATCGCGCTCGAAAGTGCCGCCCATCGCGGCGCGAGCCGAAGGTGGTGCACAGGCGATCCTGCAGTGAATGCAGGAACGCGAGAACCCGTTCCGAATTGGCGTCGCTCATGCCGGAATTCTACGGTCTTGCAGCTGCCCGGTTCGCGGGCTTGTTCGGCCACATAGGCGCGGATCGTCTCCGACGCGCCTTCGGGCATCAGCGCCTTCCAGGCGATCATGCCGTTGGCCGAGAGCTGGCCGTCCTCGACGATGGCCTTCCACACGCCCGCATCGCCGAGCGCCGGCGAACGCCGCAGATCCGGAATGATGTTGGATCCGCGCGTACTCAGGCCGTGGCAGCGACCGCAGAACTCGAGATAGAGATCCTTGCCGTGGTCCACGGTCTCGGCAGGCCAGCGCTGTGCAACCTGCACCATCGGTCCCGCGGGCAGCGGGATCGGCGGGCAGCTTCGCGGTGCCCCCGAGCTTGAACGCGACGAGTCTTCCGGGCTGCTGTCTGTCGCACGACCGGTGGCGAGGCGACGATCGCGACGCCGCCGGCACCCGTGGCCGCCAGGATGTATTGCTCGCCGTCGACGGCATAGCTCACGGGACCGGTCATGAATGCGTTCGGCGTGTCATGGCGTCCAGACCTCTTCGCCGGTGTCGGCGCGATGCGCCGAGAGGCGTCCCATGTAGACATCGCGGCTGTGTCCCTGGAACACGAGGTTGCCCGCAGTGGCCAGCACGCCGGCGCCCGGCCCCGGCACTTTCCAGGCTTCCTTCTGCGCCACCGGATCCCAGGCGAGCAGGTAGTTCTCGACCTGCGGGCGCTGAGGCATCGGGCTGGCGGCGGCGTCTTCGTAGGGTCCGTGCTGCGCGAAGTGGTGCAGGCCGAGATAGTCCATCCCCTGCACGAATCGGAACTCCTCGCGGCGCGGGATGTAGCGCGTGGTCGCATGGGCCGTGGCCTGCAGATACATCATTCCCGTCTTCGGGCTGAACGCCGTCGGCTGCCAGGAATGTCCGCCGCCTTCGCCCGGGCTCAGCACTACGGGACTGTCGGTGTAATAGGCCTTCGCGGCGACGACGGGTTTTCCCGTCTTCATGTCGACGTGCGAAGCCCACGTGATGCCCGGCACGAACGGCTCGGCCGAGATCAGTTTCCCGTCGCGCCGGTCGATGTTGTAGAAGAAGCCGTTCTTCGGCGTGTGCATCAGCACCTTGCGCGGCTTCGCCGTCGATCGTGAGGTCCGCGAGGATCATGTCGGCGACGGAGTCGTAGTCCCAGCTGTCGCCGGGCGTCTCCTGGTAATGCCATTTGTACTTGCCGGTCTTCGCATCGAGTGCGACCACCGAGCAGATGAAGAGGTTGTCGCCCTTGTCGTCGGAGCGCAGCTTGCGCGGCCACGGATAGCCGTTGCCGGTCGCGAGATAGACCTGGTCGAACTCCGGATCGAAGACGATCGAGTTCCACACCATGCCGCCGCCGCGGTAGTCGTTGTGCGGACCGAACCAGGTGGGCTGCACGAGACTCGCCATGATGTCGTCCGATGCGGCGCCATCGGGCTTTCGCCGGATCGCCGGGCACGGTGTAGAAACGCCACGCGAGCTCTCCCGGTCTCGGCGTCGTAGGCGCTGACATAGCCGCGGCCGCCGAACTCGCCGCCGCCATTGCCGATGAACACGAGGCCGGCGCCGACGCGCGGCGCACCGCTGATGGTGTACATCGCGTCCGGTGGCGACGGTCACCGCGCTCCAGACGAGCGTGCCCTTCGCGGCATCGAGCGCGATCAGCCGACCGTCGTACGTGCCGACATAGACCTTGCCGCGATAGACCGCCGCACCGCGGCTCACCACGTCGCAGCAGTTCTTCGCCGCGGCAGGGCCCGGGCACCTTCGGGTCGTACTGCCAGAGCTGCTCGCCGGTCTTGCCGTCGACCGCGTACACCTTGCTCCAGGCCGTGGTGACGTAGATCACGCCGTCGACGACGATGCGGCGTGGCCTCCTGGCCCGCGATGCGTGTCGAATTCCATCGACCAGGCGGGCGCCAGACCTGCAATGTTCTCGGCGGTGATCTGGTCCAGCAGCGAATAGCGCTGGGCCTGCTGGTTGCCGCCGTGCGCGAGCCAGTTCTGCGGCTCGGCAGCGGCATTGTTCAGGCGGGCGTCATCCACGGCTGCAACGGGTTCGGCCGGCGCTGCGGGCGCGGCGCTCTCGCGCGTGCCGCATGCAAGCGAGCAGTGGCGCCCATGGCGAGAAGCGCGAGGCGACGGAGAAGCTCATGGCGTGTTCCCTCTTCGGCCAGGTGTGCTGGTATTGCCGCAGCACATCGATGAGCGGGCGGGGCTTGCGGCCGGTCAGCTTCTCGACGCTGTCCGAAAGCGACGTTGAAGTAGCCTTCGCGGATGGAGCGGCCGAAGGTCACCATGTCGTCGCTGGACCAGGGGATGGGCGCATTGCGTCGGCTCGTCCGATGCATGTCGTGGAACGCCCAGGGAGTCGAAGTAGGCGAACATCTCTTCGTCGCTCACGCGGCGGTATTCGATGGGGCGGCCCGCGAGTTCCGCCGCCATGGCGACAGCCCTTCGGAAAGCTCAGCAGTTCCGGACCCGTGATGTCGTAGGCCTTGTTCTCATGCCCGGGCGTCGTCAGCGCGCCCACCGCGCTCGCCACGCAGTCATCGCGCGAGACGAACGCTATCGGCGTGTCATGGGCATTGTCCGGCAGGCTGCCACTGAGCAAGTGCAGGGCGGAATCACCGCCATCGCGATGGCTTCGGCGTACTGGCTGTCGCGCAGGAAGGTGTAGGCAAGCCCCGATGCCTCGATGATCTCCTCGGTGGCGCGATGGTCCAGTTTCACGATGGCGGGGTTCGACGCCTTGTCCGCACCCATCACCGAGGTGTAGACGATGTGCTTCACGCCGGCCCGTTTTGCAGCCTCGACTGCATTGCGCGTGCTGGCTCACGCGGCGTGCCCACGCGCGCGGTGCTGATCAGCAGCATCTTCTCGCCGCCGGCAAAGGCCGCAGCGAGCGTCTCGGGGTGGTCGAAGTCGGCCTTGCGCACCTGCGCGCCACGTGCGGCGAAATCCGCGAGCTGTGCCGGGTTGCGCGTCGTGAGAACGACATTGCCTCCGCCGACCTTGTCGATGAGCTGGCTGGCCGCGGCGCGGCCGAACGCACCGGACGCGCCGGTGACGATGATCGTCATGTCGAAACCCCCCCTCCGAATGCCCTTGCGAGCCTAACATGGCGATGTGCTGCGCCTCGCCGCCAATCTTTCCACGCTGTTTCCGGAACTGCCGCTCGAAGCGCGTTTCGATGCCGCCGCGGAAGCCGGCTTCCGCGCGGTCGAAGTGCAGTTTCCGTATGCGCTGCAGCCCGCGAACGTGCGCGCGCGTCTCGATGCCGCGGCGCTGCAGCTGGTGCTGTTCAACGCGCCGCCGGGCGATGCGGCCCGCGGCGAGCGCGGGCTCGCCGGGCTACCCGGACGGGAGGCAGATTTCCGCGCCAGTTTCGAGCGCGCGCTCGAGTACGCGGTCGCCTGTGGATGTCCGCGTCTTCACGTCATGGCGGGCATGCAGCTTGCAGATGACGGCGGGCGCGACGCGCAACTCGGCACGTTCCGCGACAACCTTGCGCTGGCGTGCGAGCTTGCGGCGCGGGTGGGCGTCACGATCAACATCGAGCCGATCAACACCCGGGTGGACGTGCCGGGCTATCTGCTCGGTGACAATGCGACTGCGCTAGCACTGCTGCAATCGGTCGGGCTGCCGAACCTTCGCGTGCAGTTCGACTTCTATCACCAGCAGATCATCGCGGGCGACCTGGCCCGGCGCTTCGATGCAATGCTGCCGCATATCGGTCATGTGCAGCTCGCCGACAACCCCGGTCGCCACGAGCCGGGAACCGGCGAGATCAATTTCGCCTGGCTGCTCGACCACGTCGCGCGCAGCCCCTACGACGGCTGGGTGGGGTGCGAATATTCTCCTTCCAGCGGGCGGGGCGGCCAGCTGGCGTGGGCCGAGTCCCTGCTCGGTCGTTAGCGCCGCGAGCGCGGCGGTCAGAGCTCGAGGCGCAACGCGAGCTGCACCTGGCGCTCGGACGCCGAAGGTGTCGCGCCGAGCGCGACGCGCAGCGGCAGCCGGCTGCGGATCCACAGCCCCTCGGCCATGAGGCTCCACCGGGCGGAGAATTCGTAGCCGTAGGCCGCGGTCCACGCGGTGCCCTCGTCGCTGTTGGCAAAGCCGAGACTGCTGAGATAGTGCTCGGTCGAAAAACGGTCGCGTCGCACGCTCAGGCGGTGCGGCCCGGTCGAAAAGCTCGCGAGCAGGAACTGCGAGTCGAACCGCCACGAGGTGACCGGTGACTGGGCCTCGGTGATGCCCTTCATGCCTTGCCACACGAAGGTCCAGTGCGCATCGGGAGTGAGGCGGGCGCCGACGCTGTTGAATCGCGTGTCCCAGGCCCAGTCGCGAATGGCAGCCGCCCGCACACTCGGGTCGCCCCGATTGTCGTAGCGCAGGGCTCGCAGCTCGAGCAGCCCGCGCCAGTTGAGCGTAGCCCCGCCATACACACCGACACGTTTGTCGAGGTCGCTGTAGAACAGCGTACGACCGTCGACGAAGCCCTGCTGGTACCGGCCGACGCGGCCAAACAGCGTGCTCTGCCGATCGTGCAACGACCAGCCTCGTACGGCGAGCACGATGCCGGCCGGGTCGTTGAAGCCGAACACTGCACCGGTGATACCGGCCGACAGGCCGTGACCTTCGAGTGCGCCGAGCCAGTCGAGGTTGTACTCGGCGCCGATCGTCCGCAGTTCCTCGCCGACCCATGTGTTGATCGCCGACGAGGAGATCGTGTACGGGTTGCGCCACCCGCGCATCCGGTTCTCGAGCGAGATCGGCGCATAGAACGCGCCCAGCCGGAACTCGGAGCGCCACAGCGACGACGGCAGCGGTCGCCAGTCGAGCACCGCTTCCAGCAGATCGATCGGCAGGTCATCGTGGTCGCCCCAGGCAGCAAGCTCGACCGTGTAGCCGATCGTGTCGGTCAGCGGGCCGCGTGCGGCGAGCCGCAACTGACCGAGCCGCAACCCGTCGTGATCGCCGTCGAAACGCAGCTTGCCGAGACCAC
This sequence comes from uncultured Pseudomonadota bacterium, assembly GCA_963769065.1. GTDB lineage: Bacteria > Pseudomonadota > Gammaproteobacteria > Steroidobacterales > Steroidobacteraceae > ZC4RG30. The sequence continues at coordinate 94,496 of CAVYKG010000001.1, forward strand.
CGTTCAGGTACGAACGCTGGCCATCGGAAGCGACCGCGCGCAGGTCGAGCGTCACGTCGAGGTCGGTCTGCGCGCCGGCCGTGCCCGCGAACGCGAGCAGGCCGAGCGCAATCAGTAGTCTTCCCATTTCTGGTTCGTGCCGTGGTTATGGAGTTCCGGCTTCAGCTTGCGCGTGAGCCGGAATGTGAACGGCTCGGCGTGCGCATCGCTGATCTGCACCATGCGCGCGAGCGAGTCGGGCGCATCGCTGATGCGGGGGTGCCAGATGCGCAACGTGAATCCGCCTTCGGGCGCGCTAAGCTGCACGACGCCGTGGGCATCGGTACGGCCGGACCAGGGCGAGTCGGTCACGAGGATGTAACCGATCATGCCATCGTGGATGTTGCAGCCGAGCGTGATGAGCCCCGGCTTGTCGAACACGACGGGCGGATGCGTGCGGCCGGCATACAAGGCGAGCTTGAAGGTCTTCGCGCCGGAGAACGAATAGACCTGGTGGCGCACCTTGTCGCCATTCGGGAAGTCGACCGATGCGCCGGTGCGGATGACCAGCGTGTCTGGAACGAAGGAAAGGTCGCGCTGGTCCATCGTCGCGGGAGCGGGAGGCGCCGGTACGGCCGCAGCCCGGGTACGCAGGGCCGGACTCTCGGGTTCCAGCACGACGATGACGCCCGCCAGTGGCCCGCCGTCCGGCTTCAGAACCGTGACGGGAACCACCGCCCCGAGAGCATGCTGCTGCAGCACGAGAAGAAGCGTGCCAGCGATCACACTCGCGCCGCGGCGCCCGCCCTTAGAGTCCATGCACCGCAGTATTCCGGCGACCCGTGAAGAGCTTCAAGAACCGACTGCTCATTTTGATCGTTGCGCTGATGGCGCTGGCCGAGGGTGTGACGATCGTCCTCGCGCTGGTCTATCTGCGCAGCGGCGTGGAGGAGCAGTCGTCGCACCAGCTGGCGGCCAGCCGCAACGTGCTCGACCGAACTCTCGCCGACCGTGCCTTGCAGCTGCGCTCGGCCGCCGACGTGCTGGTGGCGGATTTCGCGTTCCGTGAGGCCGCGACCAGCGGCGATCGGGAAACGGTGCTCTCGGCCCTTCGCAATCATGCGCGGCGCATCGATGCGGCCGTCGCGATGGTGTACTCGCAGGACGGGCGCATCGTCGCGTCGACCTCGCCGATCCCGGCCGGATTCGATCCGCATCTCGATACCGGCGAATCGGATCTGCTCGGTGAGTCGGCCTACGTCGTACTCGATCGCCGTCCGTACCAGATGGTTTTCGTGCCGCTGCGTGCGCCGGAAGTGGTGGGCTATGTGGCGCTCGGTTTTGCAATCGACGAACCACTCGCATTGCAGCTCAAGGCGATCGCAGGGTCGGAGATCAGCTTCCTCAGCCGCGATGCGAACGGCGCCGCCGCGCTCGTGACGACACTTGGCGATCGCGTGGGCGGCGACCTGCGCAGCATTCTCGTCAGCGGCATCCTCGGTTCGCGCCCGCGCCACCTCGAGCTGGATGGGGAATCGTACCTGTGGCAGTCGGGTTCGCTGCCAGCACGCGAAGGCAGCATCGACGTGCTCGTGCAGCGATCGCTCGACGATGCGCTCGCATCGTTCCGCCAGATGCGCGTGGCGCTGCTGATCATCGGCGCCGCGTCCCTGCTCGCGGCCATGGCCGTCGCATGGCGCGCAGGGCTCAGTGCCGTGAAGCCACTCGCGGCGCTCGTGTCAGCCGCGGAACGCATGCGTGAGGGGCAGTACGACCAGGCAATCGGCGAGACGGGCGAAGGTGAATTCAGGCAGCTCGCGCAGAGCTTCAACTCCATGCAGTCGGCAATCCGCGAGCGCGAGGCCCGCATCGTCGAACAGGCCACGCACGATCCGCTCACCGGTCTTGCGAACCGGCTCGCGTTCGGGCACTGGCTCGCGCAGCGCCAGTCGTCGCGCGAACCGCTGACGGTCGCGCTGCTCGACATCCACCGGTTCCGCGACATCAACGCCTCGGTCGGTCAGCACGATGCCGACCGCATGCTGTGCACGCTCGCGCAGCGGCTCGTTCACCTCGCCGGGCCTGCGGGCCGATGCGCGCGAGTCGGCGTCGACCAGTTCGCGCTCGCGCTGGTCGACGACGAGGTCGGGTCGCAGCGCCTGGTGCGGATGCTGGCAGAAGATCTGCGCCGTGGATTGCCGGTCGACGGAATCCATATCGTCATCGAGCTGCGTGCCGGCATCGCCGCATGGCGTACCGGTCGTGAAGCCGACGACCTGCTCCGACAGGCCGACGTCGCGCTGGCCGGCGCAAAGAGGGCGCAGAGCCGATCGTGTTCTACATTCCGAGTCACGACGAGGAGCAGCGCCGGCGCGTGCTGCTCGTGAGCGAGCTGCGCAAGGCGATCGCCGCGAATGAGCTGCACCTGAACTACCAGCCGCTCGTGCTGATGACCACCCGAGAGGCCCACTCGTTCGAGGCACTGGTGCGCTGGACCCATCCCCAGCTCGGCGTGCTGTCGCCGTCCGAATTCGTGCCGCTCGCCGAGCGCGCGTCAGCGGTTGCGGACCTCAGTCGCTGGGTGCTGTCAGCCGCGATCTCGCAGCTTGGCACGTGGCGCAAGGAGGGGATGCAGATAGAGCTCGCGGTGAACCTCTCGGCCTCAGACCTCGCTGATCAGGAGCTGCCGGCGCGGGTCATCGGCCTGCTGCAGCGACATGGCGTCGAAGCGCGCCAGCTGATGCTGGAGGTTACCGAGAGCGCGATCATGGAAGAGCCGCAGCGGGCGGCGCAGATCATGCAGCAGCTGCGCAGCGCGGGCGTGCGCTTCGCGATCGATGATTTCGGCACCGGACATTCGTCGCTGTCGCAGCTGACGTCGCTGCCGGTCGACGAGCTGAAGATCGACCGCAGCTTCGTCATCAACCTCGAGCGCTCGACCAACAACCAGGCGGTGGTGCGGACTACGACCGAGCTCGGTCACATTCTCGGGCTGCGCGTCGTGGCCGAGGGTATCGAGACGCCGCAGGTATGGGCATCGCTGCTGCGCCTCGGCTGCGATCTGGCGCAAGGCTACTTCGTCAGCCGGCCGATGGAGGCCGCCGATGTTCCGGCCTGGCTGCAGACCCAGCGCACGAAGCTCTCCCGCGTGCTGGCCGAGGCGCAGCAGGAAGGGACGGTCGCAGCGCTGAAGATGCGACCGCCCCTGCCGGGGACCTGACCGTCGGTCAGAAGTGTGCGCGCACCGTGATTCCCCACGTGCGCGGATCCGCCGGCTGATCCGAGATCAGTCTGGTGTTGCCCGACTCTGCACGGGAACGACCTCGAACAACGATGTCTGGAGGCCGTGATGCTGTCATCGCGTGGAGGTCCGCCTGATGACCGTTTCCCATGTGATCAGCCCGCGCGGTGCTCAGAAGCCGCGGGCATATGCTTACGGCGACGCGAGAATGAAGCGGAGCAGAGCGCGAGCGTAGGCCTGCGGCGCGTCGAGGCAGGCAAGGTGGCCGGCCCCGTCGAGGACCACCCGCGTCGCGCGCGGCAGCACCGCAGCGAGGCGGTCACCGATGCGGAGACGAGCAGGCGAATCGAGCGCACCGTTCAGCACCAGCACCGGTTGCGCGAACGCGGCCGGGTAGCGCGCGTTCGGCGGCGAGGGTGGGCGCACCACCCGGAGGTCGTTGGCGGGATAACGGGCGAGCTGAGCGGCGAGCAGGGAGCTGGCCGGCCCGTCGGGTCGCGCGAGCTGCAGCAGCGGGTGGCGCGCGAGCTCGACTCGAAGCGCACCGAGGTCGGTCGACGCCGCGAGGGCCCGGAAACGCTCGAGCGGAAGCTCCGGTTCGTGCATTTCCTCGGCCAGCCCGCGGAGCGCGGGGGCGCCATCGAGGATCACGCGATCGATGCGCGCGGGCGCCTGTCGCGCCATTGCCGCAGCGACACGGGCACCCTGCGACATGCCGAGCACGCCGCATCGTTCGACACCGGCCCGGTCGAGCAGCGCGTACACGTCTTCCACATCGGCCTCGAGCACGGGCTCGCCCGACGAGTCGCCATAACCTCGGCGGTCCATGCGGATCAGCCGCAGCGAGCTGCCCAGGGCGGCCGCCAGCGGGTCGAACAGCGTGCGGTCCAGGGCCCAGCCATGCAGCAGCAGCAGGGTGGGGCCCTGCCCCTCGTCGCAGTAGCGGATGCGGGCGCCCGGGCAATCGAGCCAGCCCTCACGGGCAGGTCACTTGCGGCGGCAATTGACAGGGAAGGGCAGCCGCCGAGGATATTCGAAGAACCAGAACACATCGCTTCGGCGGTCAATCCGCGGGGTCCAAAATGAAGATCGGTCGCCAGGAGCATCGCAGCTCGGCGCTTTCCACATCCAATGCGGACACCATCGTCGTCCGCGGCAAGGACCTCTGCCGGGAGCTGATCGGCGCAGGTGAGTTTCACGGACTACCTGTGGTTTCTGCTGTCCGGCGAAATGCCGCAGCCCGCCCAGCGCCGCGTGCTCGATGCCACGCTGGTGGCGATCGCCGAGCATGGCCTCGTGCCCAGCGTGCAGGCCAGCCGCATGACCTACGCCGCCGCGCCGGAAGCATTGCAGGGCGCAGTGGCTGCCGGACTTCTCGGCTGCGGCTCGGTGATCCTTGGCGCGGCGCAGGATGCCGGCAAGCTGCTCGCTGATGTGGTTGCGCGCGGCAGGATGGCGAGTCTGGAAGCCGCGACGCCACGCGGTGGTCGGCGAGTACTGCGCGCGCGAAGAAGCCGGTGCCCGGCTATGGCCATCCGCTGCACAAGGGCGAGGATCCGCGCGCCACGCGCCTGTTCCAGGTCGCCACGCGAGGCCGGGTCGCCGGATGCGCATCGACGTGCCGCGAAGCACATCGAAGCGGTGCTGCCGGCAATCACGGGCAAGACGCTGGTGATGAATGTCTCGGCCGCGATTCCCGCGGTGCTGCTTGATGCGGGCTTTCCGCTCGGCGCGTTGAAGGGCGTACCGCTGCTCGCGCGCACGGCGAGTCTGGTTGCGCACCTGCTTGAGGAACAGATCGAAGCCCATCGGCTTCGTGCTGTCCCACGCGGCCGCGCAGGCCATCGATTACGACGGTCCGGTGCCCCCGGGTTTTGTCCGGGGAGATACATGAAGGGTCTGGATGTACTGAAGGGCGTGAAGATCGTCGAGCAGGGCACGTTCATCACCGGTCCCTGCGCCGGCATCATGCTGGCCGATCTTGGCGCGGACGTGATCAAGGTCGAGAGCCCGGATGGCGATCCCTATCGCTGCCTACCAGGGCGGCAATTATTCGCCGCATTTCCAGGCCTACAACCGCAACAAGCGCAGCCTCGCGCTGGACATGAAGCAGGCGGGCGACCGCGGAATCTTCGACACGCTGATCGCCGAAGCCGATGTCTTCATCCAGAACTTCCGGCCCGGCACGGCCGATCGCCTGGGCGCGGCGCGAAGCGCCTGCAGGAGACTGAACCCGAAGCTGGTGTATTGCTCGATCAGCGGCTTCGGCAGCGATGGCCCGTATGTCGACCGACCCAGCTACGACTCGGTGGCGCAGGCGCTGTCCGGGTTCCTGAGCGTGGTGGTGGATGAGGATCGTCCGCGCTTCCTGGGGCCCGCACTGGCCGATGCCATCACCGGCATCTACGCCTCGTACGGCGTGCTCGGCGCGCTGTTCGATCGCAGCCGCACCGGCAAGGGGCGCCTCGTCGAAGTGTCGATGCTCGAGGCCATGGCGCATTTCACGGTCGAACCCTATGCCGCCTACTTCTCGCTGGGCACGGTGCCGCGTTCGCAGGATCGTCCGCGTCTGGCGCAGGCCCACATCCTGCGCACCGGCGACGGCGGGCTCATCGCGATCCATCTTTCGTCGCTCGAGAAGTTCTGGACCGGCCTGCTCGCGGCGCTCGATGCGCCGGAGCTCGCGAACCGACGCGCGGTTCGAGACGCGGCTCAAGCGCATCGACAATTACGATGACGCTCGGGCCGCGAACTCGACGCCGCGTTCTCGCAGCAGCCCACCGCCTACTGGGTGGCGAAACTTGGCGCCAGCGACGTGCCGTTTGCGCCGATCAATCGCGTCGATGCCGCCGTGCAGGATCCGCAGGTCGAAGCACCTGGGCCTGATGGTGCCGGTGGAGAATCCGCATGCCGCGACCCACGCGGTGCGTCCCGCCGTGCAGTTCGACGGCCAGCGCGCCGACGGCGTGCGGCCGCGCCGTTGCTGAACGAGCATGGCGCGGCCATTCGCGCAACAACTCGCGACCGAGATCGAAAGCCTGGCCCGCGGGCTGACCATTTCATCATCGAAGGAGGTCTTCATGCTGTTTCCCACCACGCTCGTTGGCAGTTATCCGCAGCCGGAATGGCTGATCGATCGCAAGAAACTGGCGGGTCGCTTTCCGCCGCGCGTGCGCGCGAAGGAGCTCTGGCGCGTTCCGGAAGAGTTCATCGACGAGGCCTGGCAGGACGCGACGCTGCTGGCCATCCGCGCCCAGGAGCGCGCCGGCATCGACATCATTTCCGACGGCGAGATCCGTCGCGAGAGCTACTCGAACCGTTTCGCCACCGCGCTGGAAGGCGTGGACCTGGAGAATCATGGCGAGGCGCTGGATCGCAGCGGCCACCCGAACCCGGTGCCGCGCGTGACCGGCAAGATCCGCCGCCGCATGCGGTGATGGTCGAGGACGTGAACTTCCTGCGCTCGCCAATACTCAGCGGCACACCAAGATCACCGTGCCCGGTCCGTTCACGATGGCGCAGCAGGCGCAGATCGACCACTACGGTGGCAGCCGCGAGGCGGCGCCCGATGGACTACGCAGAGGCCGTGAACGCGGAGATCCGCGACCTGTTCGCCGCCGGTGCCGACGTGGTGCAGATCGACGAGCCGTACATGCAGGCGCGGCCGGAGGAGGCCCGCAAGTACGGTCTCAAGGCGCTGAATGCCGCGCTGGACGGCGTGTGGGCAAGACCGCCGTGCACATCTGCTTCGGCTATGCCGCCATCATCCATGCGCGGCCCGGCACGGAGGGCTATTCGTTCCTCACCGAGCTGTCAAAGTGCTCCGTGCCAGCAGATCTCCATCGAGACCGCGCAGTCGAATCTCGATTGCAGCGTGCTCGAAGGCCTGCCGGGCAAGCAGATCATTCTCGGCGTCATCGATCTGTCGGACATGACGATCGAGACGCCGGACGTCGTCGCCGAGCGCATCCGCAAGGCGCTGCACGTACGTCGGCCGAGAACATCATCGTCGCGCCGGACTGCGGCATGAAGTACCTGCCGCGCGACGTGGCCGATCGGCAAGCTCGCGGCCATGGTGGCCGGCGCCCGCATCGTGCGGGAAGAGCTGCAGGGCTGAAGCCGCTCACCGCCCCAAGGAAGAACCATGCGCGTACGAGACTTACAATGCCGAGTGGTCGCCGGGCCGCAGTTCTTCCCGAACCCCGATTACCGATGCCGACGAGATGAATCACCATGGCCATCCCGCAACCAAGGCCGTTACCGCCAAGCTGCCGTCGCGCCTGCACCACACGGCGTACACCTCGAAGGACCTCGAGGCCACGCGCCATTTCTACGAGGACATCATCGGCCTGCCGCTGATCGCCACCTGGTGCGAGAAGGACGAGCTGTTCGGCAAGGAGCGCATGTATTGCCACTGCTTCTTCGGACTGGCCGACGGCGGCGCGCTGGCCTTCTTCCAGTTCGCCGACAAGGAAGACGAGGAGCTGTTCTCGCCGACCGATTCCGCCGTCGCCGTTCCATCACATCGCGCTCAACGGTCGATGCCGAGACGCAGGCCGGCATCGAGAAGCGGCTGAAGGCGGCGAACTATGAGGCGCCGAAATTCTACGTGCTCGAGCACGGCTACTGCCGCTCGGTCTATGCCGAGGATCCGAACGGCATGATCTGCGAGTTCACCTCGACCATCCGGATGCCGAGAAGATCAACGCCGAGAGAAGCGTCGCGAAGCCCACAGCGAGCTCAAGCGCTGGCTCGGCGGCGATCACCACAACAACAATCTGTTCCGGCAGCGAAGCCGACACTGATGCTGCGCAGTGCCGATCGGATCCTGACCACGCATGTGGGCAGCCTGCCGCGCTCGCAGGCAGTCACCGACGTGCTGTTCGCCCGCGAGAACAATGCCGCCGCTGCCGGCCGATCCCGACAAGGTGATCACGCGACGCGGTCGCCGCCATCGTCGCAAAGCAGGTGGAGGTCGGCATCGACGTCGTCAGCGACGGCGAGATGGGCAAGATCAGCTACGCCACCTACATCAAGGACCGCCTCTCCGGCTTCGATGGCGACACGCCGCGCGAGCCGGGGCAGGATCTGATCGAGCACCCGCGGCTGCTCGAGCGCCTGGCGAAGCTGGGGTCGACCGCGAAGTACCGCCGCCCGCGCTGCGTGGCCGACATCTCGGTCAAGGACCTCGGGCCGATGAAGGACGACATCGCCAACATGACGGCGGCGCTTGCAGGCGACCGGGCCGAAGGAAGGGCTTCATCAATACCGCGTCGCCCGGCACCATCGCGCTGTTCCAGCCCAACGACTACTACCCGACGCAGGATGCCTACCTCGAGGCGGTGGCCGAGGGCATGCGCGCCGAGTACGAAGGGCTGGTCGCGGCGGGCCTGCTGATCCAGATCGACGCGCCCGACATGGCGATGGGTCGCCACACGATGTACCGCGACCGCACCGAGGACGAGTTCCTCGTGCTGGCCGCGCGCCACATCGAGGTGCTCAACCACGCGCTGCGCAACGTGCCGGCCGACCGCATCCGCATGCACGTGTGCTGGGGCAACTACGAAGGCCCGCACACCTACGACGTGCCGCTGGAACAACTGCTGCCCGTCGTCATGAAGGCGAAGCCGCAGGCGATCCTGTTCGAGGCCGCGAATCCGCGCCACGCGCATGAGTGGAAGGTGTTCCGCGACATGAAGTCGCAGATGCCGGACGACAAGATCCTGGTCCCGGGCGTGCTCAGCACCACCACCAACTACGTCGAGCATCCGGAGCTCGTCGCCGAGCGCCTGCAGAACTTCGCGAACGTCGTCGGCCGCGAGCGCGTGATCGCCGGCACCGACTGCGGCTTCGGCACGTTTGCAGGTTTCGGCCCGGTCGATCCGGACATCTGTCTGGCTGAAGCTCACGTCGCTGGTCGATGGCGCTGAGCGGGCGAGCAGGCGACTGTGGGGACGCAAGACGGCCTGATCGAACTGACAGGAGAGGGCGATGAAGACGCTGGATCCGGTCCGCCAACGTGCTGGGCTCGCCGTGACCAGCGTGCTGCTCGCGCTGCTGCTGCCGGCATCCGGCTTCGCGCAGACGCTGGAACCGGCGACGTCCGGCGCCCTCGACGCCGCGCTCGCAGCCCCGGAACGCAGCGATCGCAACAAGGCGCGCGATGTCTATCGCCACCCGAAGCAGACGCTGGCGTTCTTCGGGTTTCGGCGTGACATGACGGTGGTCGAGATCTGGCCCGGTGGTGGCTGGTGGACCGAGTTGCTCGCGCCGGTGCTCAAGGGCAAGGGCAAGCTGTACGCCGCTCAGTATGGGCCGAACGCGACGTTCGACTACCAGAAGAAAGAGGACGCCGGTCTGCGGCAGCGTGCAAAGCAGCTGCCGGCGCTGTTCGGCGAAGTGAAGTTCACTGCGTTGCTCGGGCCCTCCGATTTCGCCGTCGCGCCGCCGGCCAGTGCCGATCTCGTGCTGACCTTCCGCAACGTCCACAACTGGGTCGATCCGAACTACCGACAGGACCCCGCCCGGATTTTCGCCGCATTCTTCACCGCGCTGAAGCCGGGCGGCATCCTCGGCGTGGAGGATCACCGCTGGCCGGATGCGACGACCGAAGACCCGGTTGCCCGGAATGGCTATATCTCCGAGGATCGCGTGAAGGCGTTCGCCCGCGCGGCGGGTTTCGAGTTCGTGGCGAGTTCGGATGTAAACCGCAACCTGAAGGATCTGCACGATCATCCGGATGGCGTCTGGATGCTGCCGCCCGATTTGTCGGTCAAGAACCCGGCGGACCGGGACCGGTATCGCGCGATCGGCGAATCGGATCGCATGACGCTCAAGTTCAGGAAGCCGGCCCGTTGATGCAGCGGTGGAGCGGGCGTGAACGATGATGCGTTTCAGCGCGCCGCTGCTCGAGCCCGCTGAAGGGAAGGGCGGCTGGACTTTCGTCGTACTGCCGCGCTCCACCAGTGCGAAGCTGCCCTCGCGGGGCCAGACCGCTGTCGACGGCACCCTGAACGGCGTCGCCTTCACGGCGATGCTCGATCCGGACGGTGAGAGAAGCCACTGGTTGAAGGTGAGCCGCAAGCTGCGGGTGACGGCCAACGCTGCGCCAGGCGACGTCGTCCAGCTTGCAATCGAACCCGCCGTGAAGCCGCCGGAGCCGGTCGTGCCGGCCGATCTCCGCCAGGCGTTGGCGTCGGTTCCGAAGGCCCGGGTCGTGTGGGGCGACATCACATCGGCCGCACGCCATGACTGGATCCTCTGGATCACGTCGGCGAAAAAGGCGGCAACGCGCGCGAGCCGCATCGCCAGTGCGTGCGAGATGCTCGCGAGCGGCAAGCGACGCGTGTGCTGCTTCGACCGCTCCGGCATCTTCGGCGGCAATCTCGTCGCTCCGATCGCGAAGCCCCGGGGTTGACGTGGACGAACGGGAGCATGCAGTGGTCATCGCGGGCGCCGGGCCGGTCGGACTGTGCCTTGCGCTCGACCTCGCGTCCCGTGGCGTCGACGTCTGCGTGCTCGAGCAGCGCGCGCGCGAGGAGCCGCCGAGCGTCAAGTGCAACCACGTCGCCTCGCGCACGATGGAGACGTTCCGCCGGCTCGGCTTCGTTGACGACGTGCGTCGCGCCGGGCTGCCTGACGATCATCCGAACGACGTCGTGTTCCGCACGCGGGCGACCGGATACGAACTCGCGCGCATTCCGATTCCGTGTCGCGTCGAGCGCTATTCCGACCGGTCCGGACCCGACTGCAACTGGCCGACCGCCGAGCCTCCGCACCGGATCAACCAGATCTACCTCGAGCCGATATTGCATGCGCAGGCCGCTGCCGCGGATCGCATCGACGTGCGGTACCGGACGCGGTTCGATGGCTTCGAGCAGGACCCGGAGGGCGTCACGGTCCACGCAACGTCCGCTACCGGTGCCTCGTTGCGGTTTCGCTGCCGGCATTTCATCGGTTGCGACGGGGGGCGTTCGGAGGTCCGGCGGGCCATCGGCGCGAAGCTCGTCGGCGATGCCGTAGTCCAGCGCGTGCAGTCGAGCTATTTCCGCGCGCCCGATCTGATGCGGCGGATCGTCACCCCGCGCGCCTGGATGAGCTACCTCTACAACCCGCAGCGGCAGGGCAACCTCGTGGCGATCGACGGACGCGAGACGTGGCTGCTGCACAATTACTTGCTGCCACACGAAACGGATTTCGACGCTGTCGACCGCGATCGCTGCCTGCGACTGCTGCTCGGCGTGGGCGAGGACTTTGCCTATGAGTTGCTGAACGTCGAGGACTGGATCGGACGCAGGCTCGTCGCCGAGCGATTTCGCGACCGGCGCGTTTTCATCTGTGGCGATGCGGCGCATCTGTGGGTGCCGTATGCGGGCTACGGCATGAATGCGGGCATTGCCGACGCGATGAATCTTTCGTGGATGCTGGCCGCACACCTGCTGGGCTTCGCGCCCGCTTCAGTGCTCGACGGACATGAACGCGAGCGCCATCCGATCACCGACCAGGTGTCGCGGTTCGCGATGAAGCACGCGCAGGGCGCAATTCGCGAGCGCACCACGCTGCCCGCCGAGATCGAGGAAGACAGCGTGCGGGGCGCCGCAGCGCGCGCGTCCGTCGGTGCCGCGGCCTACGCGCTGAACGTGCAGCAGTTCGCCTGCGCCGGGCTCAACTACGGTTACTACTACGACGACTCGCCATTGATCGCCTACGACGCGGAATCCGCGCCGCCGTATACCATGCACGACTACACGCCCTCGACCGTGCCGGGCTGTCGCGTGCCGTGGTTCCGTCTCGCGGATGGCCGCGGTCTCTACGACGCGGCCGGACCGTGGTACACGCTGCTCCGTTTCGATCCAGCCGCCGACGTCGACGCGCTGGTCCGGGCCGCCGCCGACGCGCGGCTGCCGCTGTCACTGCTCGATGTTTCGTGGGCGCTCGCCCCGCCAGAATTTCGACATCGCCTGCTGCTGATGCGGCCCGACCAGCACGTGGCGTGGCGCGGCGATTCGGTGCCGCCCGATGCTGACGCGCTGGTCGGCCGGTTGCTTGGCGTCTCGAACTGAAGAGGGCGCCGTATCGCCACGGCGCCCTCCGGCTCGAGCCGACCGAAGCCCCGCTCAGTGGTGCATCGAGGCCAGTACCGCCGCATCGAGGTGCGAGATCGAATGGGTGTCCTGGAATGCGCGGATGCCCTCGATGCCCTGCTCGCGGCCGATGCCCGACGGCTTCATGCCGCCGAACGGCGCACGCAGGTCGAGGCGCGTTCGCGCCGTGGTCGTTCACCCACACGTACCCGCAGACGAGCTGACCACCGACGCGGTTCGCTGTCGCCGCATCGGCGGTCCACACCGAACCGGCGAGGCCGGCCCAGGTGTCGTTCGCGGCCTTGATCGCTTCCTCTTCGGTGTCGAACGGGATGATCGGAATGACAGGGCCGAACTGCTCTTCGGTGACGACGCGCAGCGACGGCTTCGGATTCGACGACGATGGCCGGTCGCACGAAGTTGCCGCCCTTCAGGTCGCCACCCGGCAGCTCGCCGAACTCGAGCACCTTTGCGCCGGAAGCCTTCGCCTCGGCGATGAGCTCGTCGACGAACTTCTTCTGCGCCGGCGAGTGCAGCGGACCCATCGTGGTGTCCTTGTCGAGGCCATAGCCGAGCTTGGTCTTCTGCAGGCGGGACGACAGGGCATTCACCACTTCATCGACGCGCGAGCGGTGCACGTACAGGCGCTTCGCGTTCATGCAGATCTGGCCGGTGGTGTCGTAGATGGCGGCGAACAGGCGATCCATGTGCGTGTCGTCGATGATCGCGTCCTTCAGGATGATCGCCGCATCGTTGCCGCCGAGTTCGAGCGTCACGCGCGTGAGGCTCTGCGACGCCATTTCCATGATCCTCTTGCCGCCGCCGACCGAACCGGTGAAGCAGACCTTCGCGACGTCCGGGTTCTGCACCAGCGCCTTCATGTTGGCGTCGGGGCCGGTCACGACGTTCAGCACGCCGGGCGGCAGCTTCTCGGCGATGCGCTGGACCACGCGGGCGGTGGCGAGCGGGGCGGTGAGCGGCGGCTTCACGATCACGGTGTTGCCGGCGAGCAGCGCATGCGGCAGCGCGGCGCCGAGGATCGCGATGGGCCAGTTGAACGGCACGATGATGCGACCGACGCCGAGCGGCTGGTAGCTCACGGTGGTCTCGGTCGGGATGTGGCCGGGCACCGGCTTCAGCACCTTGGCGGAATTCACTTCATCGGCGTGCATCAGCGCGAGCTTCCAGCGGATCTGCAGCACCAGCGCGTCGACCCAGCCCTCGAGGCGGACCTTGCCGTTCTCCTGCGAGAGGATCGCGCCATCTTCGGAGGCGAACGGATTGGGCGAGTCGGGAACGCCTTCGATGGCGGCCATCATCTTCTCGGCGCGCTGCTGGGGCGTCAGGGCGGACCAGGCGGGGTAGGCCGCCTTGGCTGCCGCGACGGCGTCCAGGACGTCCTGCGGCGTGGCAGAGGCGGCGTAGCCCACGATGACGCCAGGCTTGCCCGGATCGGCGATCGCCATCGTTCCGTCGTCTGGCGTTCCTTGCCGCCGATGAACAGCGGGGTCGTGACCGTTTCGGGCAGTTTCGTTGCAGGCGTGGACATATTTCGTTCCCCTCGCGTGTTCTTTGAGTCTCGGCTGGAACCCGCAATCCTATCCCGATCGGGGCGTCGACCAAAACAAAGGGCGCCGTGTTGCCACGGCGCCCTTGTTTCGCTCCGGATGGAGGGCGACCTTTACTCGGTCTTGCCCTTTTCGCGCCAGCTGCCTTCCGCGTAGACCGCACGCACCGACGCCACGTACGGCACCGGGCAGACGATCGCGCGGATCTGCACCTGCTTGTGCGGCTCGACGGTGCGGCTTCTTCGAACCGCCGTGCGCCTCGCCCCACACGAAGATGACTTCGGTGCCGGTCACGGCCGACTCGGGGTCGAGGTAGGCAAGCGTCAGCTGCTTGCGCTCGTTCGAGCTGTAGCCGACCCAGGTCGAGACACCGACCTGCTTCTTGCCGTCCTTCGACAGCACGGCGTCCTGCGGGTACATCGAGTACACGGCCGACGGGAAGTCGAAGTACTTCGCGCGCTCGCTCTCCTTGCCGTACTGCGAGGCGATGGCCTTGATCACGTCCTCGTCGTTCAGCTCGAGCGTCACCTTGATGCGGTGCTTGTCGTTCGCGATCTTCTCGAGCGCTTCGCGGCCGATGAAGTCGTGGTCGAACTTGACCATGAAGCCGTAGCCCAGGTCGTACGGCGTCACGTAGTGATCGTCGATGTTGTTCGAGCACGTAGCTGCCACCGAGCGAGGCATTGGCTTCGAAGCCGTTTGCCGGCAGCCACTCGCGATACTTCTTCATGCGCTCGTCGCCCGAGTAGATCGGCGGCCATCGGGCCAGGGAATCCAGCCCGACTCGAGCGTGTTCGACGAGTACGCGCGCGCGCCGACCAGACGCAGGCCGAATTCCTTGCCCGCCTTCGACGATCGCATCGAGCACGGCCTGGCCGTCCTTCGACCGGTCCGAACAGTTCGAAGCCCGGCTGGCCGGCCATGCCGTGACGCAGCGCAGTGACCTTCTTGCCGGCGATCGTCACCTCGGTCATGTTGAAGAACTTGAGATCCGGCGGCGCGGCGCCGAGCACCTTCGTCATCACCTTCATCGCGTTCGGACCCTGCACCTGGTAGCGGTAGGTCTTGCGCGCGGTCGGGATTCGGACGCGAGGCCGAGCGCTCGTCGCGCTCGAACTTCACGTTCCACTTCGCTGCCGTCTTTCTTCTTGCCCGTCTCGCCGTGGTACTGCACCCAGTTGGCAACCGGCGGACGACCGATGAGGTTGAAGAGATCCTTCTCGAGGTAGCAGAGGATGACGTCGCCGATGACGATAGCCGTCCCAGGTGACGGGCACGTACTGCTTGGCCTTGCCGGGCGTGAAGCCCTTGAAGCTGTTGATGCCGAGGCTCTCGAGAAGCTCGAACGCGTCCGGACCGGACACGTACAGGTCGGTCATGTGATACGACTGGTTGAACAGGATCGCCGTGTTCTGCCAGGCCCACTGCTCGTCGCGCCAGTTGCGTGTATTCGGGCAGCTTCACCGGATACGGATTCGGACCGGACTGCGAGTTGCGCAGCATTTTCACTGCGCCGCCTGCGGCCTTCATCCGTTCTTCGAGATTCTTGTAGCTCATGCTTGTACGTTCCTGGAGGGTGGACTTATTATTGCGGCTGACGCGCGGGAGAGCCGTCCGGCGGGCTTTCCGCCGCCAGCGGGAAACCGTCAATGTTGATGCTGTCCTTCACCGAGACCGCGTGCTCGCGCATCAGCGACTCGGCGCGCGCCGCCTCGCCACGCTCGAGCGCGTCGAGGAGCGGATGGTGCTGGCGGTGCGCGTAGCTGCAGCATGTCGTACATCTGCGCGAGCTTGTCCGGTCGAACGCGAGGGCCTGCGGGCCGGCGAACGGCACATGGCTGTTGCGCTCGAGTGCCTCGGCGATGAGCGGCTGCCGGCCTGCTGGACGATCGTCGAGTGGAAGCGGGCATTCATCTCGACGTAACGGGCTTCATCGTCCGGCTCGATGCTGCGCTTGGCCAGCAGCGCGTCACCGTCCTCGATGCAGTCGCGCAGCTCACGCAGAAGCTGCGACTTCGGGCGCCGAGCTTCTCGGCGATACGGCGCGCGGCGAGACCTTCGAGCACCGAGCGATGCTCGATCGCGTCGACGATGTCGTCGTGGTGAATGCACGCACGACGTAGCCGCGGGTCTCGTGTTCGGTGAGCAGGCCTTCGCGCGCGAGTAGCGGCAGCGCCTGACGGACGGGAGTGCGGGAGGTGCCGAGCAGGTCGGCGAGCGGCGCTTCGGCGACGCGGGTGCCCGGCAGCAGTTCACTGCGCAGGATCATTTCGCGGATGCGAACGACCGCTTGCGACAGCTGGCTGCTCAGAGGGGCCCCGTATTCCGTGTTGTCGTTATCGAACCGGGCCGGATGATGGACTTCGGGATCCCAAGAGTCAATTCGGGATCCCGAGATCACCCCGCTCATCGGTAGAGAGTGCCGTGGAAGCCCTTCCAGTGGTCGTCGGGATCCCGAGAATCTTTCGCATGATCGAACGGACGCGGTCTGGGGTGGCGTTTGCGGCGTCCCGGGCGCGCCACGCGACGAACCCGTCCGGCCGGACGAGCACGCAGCCGTCGGCGGCGATGCCGTGCCGCTGGGCGAGCTCGCCGCCGGGGTCTTCCAACCCGTCCGCACCCGGACGCCAGGCCCGCAAGGGGACTTCCAGATCCGCTGCAGCGCTTCGCGCCGCGACGATCCACGCCTGCGCGTCCGGACCGCCCAGCAGCGTGAAGCCGTCACCGTACAGGTCGAGCGTCGAACACTGCGCGCCGTTGCGTGTCAGCACGTGGTGAGGCGCGCGCGAACCCGGCAGCGCATGCGTCGCACGCGGATTCAGGTGACCCGGTGCGTCGCCGATTTCGCTCGCAACGGCGGCGGAGCGATAGATGTAGCCGAGCTCGATGTCGAGATCATCGATCAATGGCGAGAGCGACGGCGTCGCGAGCGTCCGGTCGGTGCGCAGCGCATAACGCACGTAGGCCTGGTCGACAGTCAGCGTCGCAACGGGCCGCCGTTCCGCTTCGTACGTGTCGAGCAGGGTTTCGTCGGCCGCACCGCGCAGGACAAGCGCCATCTTCCAGGCGAGGTTGTGCGCATCCTGCACGCCAGTGTTGCCGCCGAAGCCGCCGGTGGGCGGCATCACGTGCGCCGCATCGCCGGCGAGGAACACGCGGCCGTGGCGGAACCGTGAAGCTGTCTGGGCCGCCGCGTCCCACGCCATGATGCGATCGATCTGCACATCGACGGCATCGTTGCCGAGCGCGATGCGCACGAGCTCGCTCGCTCGCCGCTCGTCCAGGTTGCGCGTGACGTCGGTGTCCGGCGCGCCCGGCGGCCCAAGCGTGTTGATCGCGAGGAACGCGCGGTCGAACGGCTTCTCGAAGCGGAAGAAGCCACGCATGCGGTCGTTGTTCACGTACACGACTGCCCACTTGCGCTCGGCGAGAACCGCGGCGAGGTCGGCACGGAAGTAGAGGGTGGCGCTGCGCGAGAACGTCGGTCGGCCTTCCATCGCAATGCCGAGCGCCGAGCGGATGCGGCTGTGCGCCCCGTCAGCGGCGATCGCGTAGCGCGCGCGCACCCGCGTCGTTTCTCCCGACGAGCGTTCACGCAGAACGGCATGGACACCGGCGGCGTCTTCGGTGAGCGATTCGACATCGGTGTTGAACCGCAGCGTTGCACCGAGCTGCATCGCGCGCTCGCGCAGGAACGGTTCGAGTGCAGACTGGGACAGGAACAGGCGCTCGCAGGGACTGACATCGCGGACGCCGGCATTCAGGTCTTCGATGTAGTGCGCCGTCGGGCCGCCAAACAGGGTCTCGACCGCGACGATGCCGCCGTCCTGCACGAACTGCTCGGATGAACGGGCGACGATGGCCCCTTCGAGGCCAACCGAC
The DNA here is from genome assembly GCA_963769065.1 of uncultured Pseudomonadota bacterium. GTDB lineage: Bacteria > Pseudomonadota > Gammaproteobacteria > Steroidobacterales > Steroidobacteraceae > ZC4RG30. The sequence goes on from CAVYKG010000001.1 coordinate 112,249, forward strand.
CGGAGGATCTCGACCGTGCGCTGCGTCGCTGCGGCGGCGCGCGGATGGATGGCAGTGCCGGGGTGGTGCTCCACTGACAGCGCGGGGATGCCGTGGCGACCGAGCAGCAGCGCCGCCGACAACCCGACCAGACTGCCGCCGACGATCAGGACGGGAACGTCCAGTTCGTCGGCGGCCATGGCTACCTGCCCGCCGCCGCGGCCGCCGCGGCCGCTGGGCCGCCTTCGCGCTTCGGCAGGTTGTAGAGCACGGTTCCGTCAGGCAGCGTAGCGCTGACCATGAAGCCGCCCTTCCGGCCGTCCTTCAGCGGGTGCACCTGTACGGTGACCTTGTCGCCCGGTTTCAGTGTCCGCTTCGACCAGCCGTTGCGGGCGAGGTAGTTCGGGCTCATGCCTTCGAGGCCGTACTCGCCGGCGATCTTCGCCGTTCCGGTCGCGTTGAAGACGGTCCACGTGTGCGGATTCGTCCACTGGAAGTCCTTCACCGTACCGGAGAGTTCCACGGTCTTGGTGAAGTCGAACATCGCCGTCGAGTGATGCGCGCTCGCGGTTCCAGCCAGCGCCGACAGCGCAAGGACAGTGGCGGCGACGATGAAGCGCTTGCTGACGTTGATCATGATCACTCCAGTTTCAGGGCCGGCCGGCCTTTCTCGTCGGCGGCGTCGCGGTTGTTCTCGAGGCAGACGTACTCGCGCAGCTCGTCGTCGAGATGCCTGTACGAGATTTTGTACGTGTACGGCTCGGTGAAGACTTCGGGATCGTCGAGCGTCGTCTCGATCTCGAGCCACTGCGGGTCGACCTTGCGGATGCGTTCGACGATGCGCAGCTTGTCGCTGTGGCGCACGCCCTGCGCCAGCCGGTTCTGCGGGGCGAGACCCACCGTGTCGACCACCAATGTGTCGCCTTCCCATTTGCCGGTCGAATGGCCGTGGAAGACGAGATCCGGGTCGTCGGGGTGGGGGCGCCCGTCCGTCCAGATGTGGCGGTACTGCATGTACGCCTCGGTGAGCATGACGACCTTGTCGGGCTGGTAGAGAAATTCGATGGGGTAGGGCTGGCTCATGATGCCCGGCAGGCCCGGCGGGACGCAGTTGGCACCCTCGGTCTGCAGGTTCTCACCCTTCGATTGGGCCTTCCGGAACGCGTCGAGTTCCGCCTGGTACTTCGGCGTCAGCTTCATCTGCGTGCGCGGCGGGGACCCGCGCGTGTTGCGCCAGTCGATTTCCCAGACGCCCGACCAGTCAGGCAGCTTCGCCAGTGCCGCCCATCGGGCCGTCGCGGCATCCGCCACCGGGTCGGTCGCGACAGCGGCAGGGGCGTCGGCCTGCTGGCAACCTGACAGGGCCGCCAGTACCAGGGCGGCCAGCGGGATCGTGGTCTGTCTCATTTTTCTTGCCCCCAAAAACGAAAAGGGGCGGGTCGCAGGCACCCGCCCCCCAAGCTCGCTAGCGTACCGTTACGCGATCAGAACTTGTACTCGACGCCGACCGTGAAGCGCCGGCCGAGCTGATCGTGGATCGCCCCGCCCGGATTGTCGCCGATACCCGTGCGACCGATCGCACCCGGAGTCTGCGGCGGCGCATGATCGAGCAGGTTCTGGACCGTGCCATAGACACGGAACCCTTCGATCACGGGCGGGAGGATGTTCAGCGTAAAGTCGGTGTAGAACGCCGATCCCACGTGGTTGTCGTCGATGGTCGTGACGCCCGCGATGGCCACGGCACTTTCACGCAGTGTGCGATCGAGGATGCCCGGACCCACGTAGCGCCCGATCAGCGAACCGGACACCGGCCCGTTCGCGTAGCTCAGGATGCCGGTGGCCTTCCACTTCGGCAGTCCGAGCGTGATCTGCCCGACCTGCTCGTCCGGCGTGCCGCCCGGTGCCGTCGTGACGTTGTGCATCAGACGGGTAGCGAACAGACGCAGGGTCATGGATTCGGCGCCGCCGCCGAACAGCTCCATACCGCGCCGGTAGCTCGCTTCGATGTCGTAGCCCTCGATCTTCTGGTTGTTCAGATTGATGAACAGCGAGTCGATCTGGATGATGTCGTTGTTGGCAGCACGGATGACGTACTGGCACAGCGAGGCATCGCCGGCAACGCAGCGATCGACGAGCTGCTGCGAGGTCAGCTGCGTGATCGCATCGGAGATGTCGATGTTCCACCAGTCGACCGAAGCCTGGAAGCCCGACAGGAAGCTCGGCTGGAACACGAGGCCGACGGTGGTCGTGTCGGCCTTCTCGGGCGCCACGTCCGGGTTGCCACCCGAGAAGCTCGTGCCGGAAACCGTGCGGGCCGGATTGAAGAAGCGGTCGGTGACGGTGAAGCCACCACGCGTCTGGTCGAAGCGGTCACGCAGGTTGGCCGCACGCACGTCACGCGAACGCGTGCCTCGCAGGCGGACCTGGTCGTTCACTTCCCACGACAGGCCTCCCTTGTAAGCCCACACGTTGCCCGAGCCCGAATAGTCGGCCCATCGGGCCGCGATGTTCGTCTCGAGGCGCTGGATGAAGGGGACGTCCACCAGCAGCGGGATCTGGAACTCGGTGAACGCTTCCTTCACATCCGACTCGCCCGAGATCGTTCGCAGGCTCGAGAACTGCACCGCGCTCGAATTGCCGTCGCCGCAGTAGCTGTTCGGCACGAAGCGCAGGCCCGGAACGCCGAACGCTCCGTTGGCGAGGTTGGTGCAACCCTGCTGCGGCACGATGCCGCGCAGGCCGGCCGGGATCAGGCCGAGGTTGCTGAGCAGGCGATCGTCCGGCAGGGCCGGAAACTCGTCGGCCGGATTGACGGTGCGCTGATCGAGCTTGTCCTCGCGGTAGGACACACCGACCGCCGTCGAGATCGTGCCGGCCGGCAGGCCGAACCCGAGATCGCCGCTGATCGCGAGTTCCGCGACGTTCTGTTCGATCCACTGCGACGCGACCTTGTAGTCGTCGCGGATGTACTTCGCCGCTTCGGGCGAGATCGTGTTGACGCCCCCGAAGACGTTCAGCGGCGCGCAGTCGCGGAAGTAGCCGTTCGGATCGTTCCCCGGCAGCGCCGCACGGCAGACGATGTTGCCGTTCGTGTCGCGCACGGCATCGAGCGCCACGAACAGGCGATCGACGCGGATGCCGTTGATGGTGTTGAAGTCCTGGCGGTTCTTGCCCTTCTGCACGAAGCCGTCGAGCGTCCAGCGGTCGGCCAGGCGGGCGTTGAATCCGAGCGTCACGCTGCTCATCGCGTTCGCCGTGACCTGGCGCGTGTCGCCGATCGGGTTCGCCGCGTTGTTAGGCAGGAACACCGACATGTCGGCATAGCGCTGATTACCCGTCGCGGCGGTCGCCCTTGAGGCAGGCGTCTGCGTGTTGATCAGGTTTGCAACGCTGGTCGGCAGGAAGGCGTTGTCGGCGAAGATGCGTCCCTGCCACACGTTGGCCGAGACGAGCGCGATGCTTTCGCGCCGCTGGTTCGCTGCGTTGCTCGCCCAGATACCCTGCGCGAACACCTCGACGTTGTCCGTGACGTTGAATCCGAGACGGGCGAAACCGTTGGTGCGACGGAAACCCACCGCGACCTCATCGTCCGAGCTCACGCTGTTCGGGGTCAGGTCCTGCGTCGGCAACGACTGGCAGAGGCAGCCCGTGTCGCGTGCGCCGAGACCGAAGAACCCGAGCGGGCTCAGCGAACTGCCGGCGCTGTTGAACACCTGGCGGTTGAGCGCCGGGATGGTGTTCTCGACGAACATGCCGCGCGTGGTGAAATTGGTCGGCTGCACGTAGGGGCGGCGCAGGAACGACGGACCGGCGGTGTTGGGGTTCGTGACCCGACCTTCCTGCCGGAACCACGGACGGGACGCCGTACCTTCCACGTCGCTGATCGCGTCCTGGGTCGCGTACTGGACCGACCCGATGAAATGCGCGCGGTCGTCCAGGAAGCCGTGGCCGAAGGCGAAGCCATATTCCTCGGAATCGCCGTCGTGACGGTCGGTGGTGCCCTGCTGGGCCTTGACCTTGAAGCCCTCGAACCGGGTATCGATCTTGAAGTTGACGACACCCGCCACGGCGTCGGTGCCGTAGCTGGCGGACGCGCCACCGGTGACGGTCTCGACGTTCTTCAGCAGCATGTCCGGCAGCGAGTTGACGTCGACCGTGCCGAAGCGGTTGCTCGAAACCAGGCGCCGGCCGTCGAGCAGCGTCAGCGTGCGATTGGCGCCGGCGCCGTGCAGGTTGACGTTGGAACCACCCGAGTTCTGTCCGCCGAGCGCGACCTGCTGGCTCGTGTTCGCAGAGAACACGGGCAGGGTCGAAAGACTCTCGATGAGGTTGGTCGGAGCGAGCGACTTCAGCTCGTCGGCAACGACCGAAGTGACCGGCGTCGGCGTGGACATTCCAGGCGCCTGCGCGATGCGCGAGCCCGTCACCGTCACCTCACCGAGACCCTCTTCCTGCGCAAACAGCGGTGCTGATAGGACCAGCGCAACCGCCGCGGATACGGTCATGAACCGTCCGTTCTGAATCTTCATGTCTTCCCCTGTCGATCTGTTAGCCGAACCAAAGCGGCGTCACCGCGGCGATTAAGTCGCCGCGCGCGCCATCGATAAAAAATGAAGGCCGTCCGACGTTGCGTCGACCGATTATTCCTGTCCGCCCAGCATCTTCACCGGGTCGCGGTTGTTTTCCTGGCACAGGTAGTCGAATGGCTCGTTGCCTTCCGACCAGCGCAGGTTCCAGCCGCCGGTCCACGGTGCGGTGTACGCGCCGGGATCGTCGATAGTCGCCTCGTAACGAAGCTGATTGTGGTTGGGCCGCGAGATCTTCTCGATGAGTCGCAGCTGCTTCGTGTGCGGAACGCCCTCGCGCGTGAGCCAGAACTTCTCGTTGAAGCCCACGGTCTCCATCACGAGCGTCTCGCCTTCCCACTTGCCCGTCGTGTGGCCGTACCAGGAGGGCTTCAGGTCCTTCGGGTGCTCACGACCGTCGAGGTACGCGACGCGCCAGCTGTGCGGGGCGCCGACGTGCAGGAACAGCACTTCCTTCGTCTCCGGCAGCTCGACGATCTCGATGCCGTAAGGTGTGTGCCAGAAGCGCGAGCCACCCGAGGGCTTGCAACGCGTGTGCGGGTCCTGCGACTGGTCGATGCGAGACATGTAGAGATCTTTCACCCCTTCCTTGAAGGGGATCTCGTCGACGGTCTTGTTGGTGGCGAGGCTCGCGCCAGGCCGCGCCGGCTTGCCGTCCTTCACGTACGAGAACAGCGTCGCGTTGGCGGGGCCTTCCCAGTTGCCGACGTCGTCGGGCGCGCCGCCCAGACGGACACGGCCGTCGGGCCAGTGCGGGGTCGGCGCGGCCTGCGGCTGCGCCGGCTGTTCCTGCGAGTGCACCGCGAAGCCGACCGCCAGGGCCGCGAGGCTCGCGAGTGCTGCGGGGGCGAGATACTTCATGCGATCACTTCTTCGTGGTGGGTGCAGGCTGGCTGCTGCCCGTCAGCGTCTGGCCGGCGGAAGAGGCGGCACCCAGCACTTCGCCGGACGTCGCGCGCGTCACACGCCGCGCGTTGGCGGTGTTGCTGCCGTCGCGCGCCTGCCATCCCTCGATCGACACTTCCTCACCGATCGCGAGGCTGTTCTTCTTCCAGCCTGCCTTCTGCAGCATGTGCGGCGGGCCCATCTCGAAGCCCCAGTTCGTCGTCTGGCCGCTCTTGCCTGGCACGTCGATGAACAGGTAGACGTGCGGGTTGGTCCATTCGACCTTGGTCACGTGACCGGCCATCTTGACCGGCTTCTTGTCGTCGTACTGTGCCGCGAACGAGTGGTGCGCAATCGCCGCCGTGCTCGCGCCAGCGACGAGCAGCACTGCGAGGGCCTGGACGAGGTTCTTGTTGGTGGACATCGTTGCTCTCCTATTCCCGACCATCTTCACAATAGTGTTCCGGCTATGTCGCCATCGACCCACTTCAGCTTCCACGAGCTCTTCCACGGGCGCGTGTAGGTGCGCGGGTCGTCGATCGTCACTTCGTACTCGAGGACATCGTGCGACGGACGCTTCAGCCGTTCGGTGAGCTTCAGGCCCTCGGTGTGCGGCAGTCCGCCGTTCGAGAACCAGAAGCGCGTGTTGAACCCGACCGACTCGGCGACCAGCGTGTCGCCATCCATCTTGCCGGTCGAGAGGCCGAGGAACGTCGCGCTGACCTCGTCCGCACTCGGGGGTTCGCGGCCATCCATGTAGATGACGCGCCAGGTGTGGTTGCCACCGCCGTACAGCATGTAAGTTCGCTGGTAATTGCGGTCCTGGATGACGCGGACGCCGCCCGGGGTGTGCATCTGGCGGGGGTTGCCCGGGCCGATGCAGACCTTCATCGGGTCGTCCTTGAAGTCGTTCTGCTGCCGCAGCTTGTACAGGGCGAGGGCCCAGGGCTGGAACGGCGCGACCTTGGCGGCATCGTCGAGATTGGCGAGCTTGCCCTTCTCGTCGAACTTCACGTCGACGCCTTCCTCGACCAGGGAACTCACGCTCGGCGAATCCCAGTAGCCTTTCTCGCCCGGAACGCGATCGAAGCGAACGAGCCCATCGGGGAAGCGGGGCGCTTCGGCACCGGCTTTCGCGTCGCCGTCGCCGGCCTTTTGCGAGCAAGCAGCGACCAGCAGCGACACGGCCGCAGCGATGATCAGGCGGGAGCCAGAGGTGCGCATGTTATTCACGCACCATGCGGACGTTGTAGCTGCGTCCGCCCTCCGTCCACGTCCCGGCGAAATGCCGGTGATAGGAGCCGATCTCATCGAGTGTTCCCTCGAACGTCGCCTTCTGGCCAGTAGTGGTTTCGGCAGTGAGCGAAACCTTCCAGCCATCGGGATCGAGGCGACCCTCCTTGATCTTCAGGGACTTCGGTCCCGGATTGACCACGCCGGTGACCTCGGTGCCATTCCACTCGAGGACCATGACCAGCGTGGACGGCGAACCGCCCTCGGCCTTGCGTTCCCCGCGCCACGTCCCGTCGAGCGGGAAACCTTCCTGCGCCATCGCCACTACGGACGTGGCTAGCAGCACACACGCGAACATGCGTCGCATCGAACCCCCATCAAGGTCTTCTTATTGGTGCGGAAACTACTCGCAGGCTCCGCTTGCCGCCATAGGTTATCCGGTCGGTTCGCTTAAATGTTGACTCCAGACCTGTTACTGCGAGTAATAGCGAGACGTTGCGTTCCGTTGTATAACGTGACAAATGGCGTTACGGTCCGGCAGGCCCCGTAGAGGGCTTTCGGATTGGGGGGTACCGTGCAGCAGATCGAAACGAAACCGGAAATCGCGCCAAAGGCTGGGGTTACGAATACCCGGAAGGTGTCCCGGCTGCCCATCGACCGACAGCGCGCCGACTTCCTGCGCAGCTGCAGAGCGCGCATCAAGCCGGCGGAGCTCGGGCTGCCTTCGCCCCAGCGCAGACGCACCGAGGGGCTGCGCCGCGAGGACGTCGCGGCGCTCTCAGGGGTCAGTGTTGCGTGGTACACATGGCTCGAGCAAGGCCGCGCCATGCGCGTCTCGGACGAGGTGCTCGAGCGCATCTGCCACACCTTCCGTCTGACCAGCGACGAGCGAGAGTACCTGTTCTCGCTGGTGCAGCACCGGTCGCCGCGGCTTCAGCACGAGTCCCAGGTCGAGGCGCCCGAGGAGCTCAGTCGCATGCTCCAGTCGGTCGCGGTCCCGGCGCTGCTCATGAATCTGCGCTGGGACGTGCTCGGCTGGAACGAGCTGAACACGCGCATCTTCCGCGACTACGCGGTGCTGCCGGCGGGGGAGCGCAACCTGGTCGACCTGCTGTTCACGCGGCCGTCCTACTACAAGAATCCGGACGATTTCGAGGCCATGGCGCGCCGCGTGCTCGCAAAACTTCGGGTCGATTTCAGCAAGTCGACCGAGGATCCGAAATTCGAGGCGATGATTCGCCGCCTCGATGCGAGCTCGCCCGTGTTCCGGCGCATCTGGCGCACGCCCGAGATCAATGTACGGTCCTACGGCGTGCACCGGTTCCTGCACCCCGCCTATGGCGAACTCAGCTTCGAGCACACGACCTTCGTGCCCGACGGGCACCCGACCTTGCGAGTCGTGCTGTGCACACCGGTCGATGCAGCGACCCGGGGCGCGATCGCGGCGGCGAGCGCCGCCGAGCCGGGGACTCCCGCGACGGCGTGAAGCTGCCTGACCGCGCGGAGCTCGATGGCTGCCGACACTGCGACCTGTGGCGCTCCGCTACACAGGCCGTCCCTGGAGTCGGACCTGCCGATGCGCCGCTCATGCTGGTCGGCGAACAGCCCGGCGACGAGGAAGACCTGGCGGGCCGCCCCTTCGTGGGGCCGGCGGGGAGGCTGCTCCGGGAAATCCTCGGCGAGGTCGGCATCGATCCGGAGCGCCTGTACGTGACCAACGCGGTCAAGCACTTCAAATGGGAGCCGCGCGGCAAGCGCCGCCTGCATCGCCGGCCGAACGCCGGCGAGGTGCGCGCCTGCAACCCGTGGCTGCTGCGCGAGATCGAACTGGTGCAGCCGCGCGTCATCGTGGCCCTGGGAGCCACGGCCGCCAGCGCAGTGCTGGGAGCAGACCTCGCGGTCAGTGAGGCGCGCAACGACCTGTTCCGTCACGCGCTAGGCGCGGCGGTCGTGGTGACCTATCACCCGGCAGCCATATTGCGGTCCGCCGCCATGCCGGCTTCCCCTGCGTCCCGCGAGGCATTGCTCGCGGACCTTCGCGCCGGGTGGTCGCTGGTCGAGCGCGGCTGACGCGCCCAGGCATTCAAGCGGCGCGGCGCCGCCGGGCCGTCTTCTTCGACCGGCGTACCGGAGCCCGCTTCTTTGCCGCGGGTTTGCGAGCGCCGAGACTCTGCTCGAGCATGGACATGAGATCGACGACCTGCCCGGGGTCGGCTTTTTTCCGGGCCGCGGGGTCGGGCGCGGTCAGCACCTTGGTCTCGCGCGCCTTGACCTTCTCGGCGATGCGCCGCTTCACATCGTCGATGTAGCTGTCGTGAAACTTCTCGGGCTTCCAGGCCACGGACATCCCGTCGACCAGCCGCTGCGCCATCTGCAGCTCTTTGGGAGAGGGCTTCGAGCCGCTGCTTTCGGGAATCTGGATCGCCGGCAGCAGCTCGCTCGCGTAGCGCAGCGTGTTCATCACGATCATGTCGCCAACCGGCATCAGGGCGGCCATCCACTGGCGGGTGCGGATCACGACCGTCGCGATCGCAAGCCGCTCCGACTTCTGCAGCACTGCATGCAGCAGCCGATATACGCGGGCCGACTTCGCGTCGGGCACGACGAAGTACGGCGTCTCGAAGAAGTACGCGGGAACATCCGCCGTGGGCACGAACTCCTGGATCTCGATCGTCTGGGTCGCCTTCACGTTGGCGCGGCGCAGATCCTCGTCGGTGAGCACGACGTATTCACCCTTGCGATGCTGGTAGCCCTTGACGACATCCTTCCACTCGACGGTCTTGCCGGTCTTCTTGTTGTAGCGCCGGAAGCCGACCGGTGAGAAGTCGCGCTTGTCGAGCAGGTCGAGATCGAGCGAGCTGGACCGCGCGGCGGGGTACAGCGCGACCGGTATGTGCACCAGGCTGAACGAGATCGCGCCTTTCCACAGAGCTCTTGCTGCCATGCAGTCGACTGTGCGGCGTCGCCTGCGGGCCCGGCAACTCGCGACGCCCGGCAGGGCCTGTAGGAATTGCCCTAGAAGAGCTCGATCTCGCGCGGGGCCGTCTGTGATCCGAGCAGACCGTCCGCGACCAGAGCCTCGTGGCTGTGGACGCAGTTCCTTCCGTGTGCCTTGGCGTAATACAGCGCCGCGTCGGCCCGTTCGAGGCAGCTCATCGGGCCGTCGTGCGCGGCGACCTGCGTCCAGCCGAGACTGAGGGTCACGCGTCCGAGCTGCGGGAAATCGTGATTCTCGATCACGCCGCGCAGCCGGTCGAACACCGCGCGCGCGGCGCCTTCCTCGATGCCGTTCAGCATGACGACGAATTCCTCGCCGCCGAAACGGAACAGCTGATCGGACGTGCGCAGCGTGCGGCGAGCGAGCTGGCTGACGAGCAGCAGGACTTCGTCGCCGAAGAGGTGGCCGTAGCGGTCGTTGATCGACTTGAAGTGGTCGATGTCGAGGAGGCCGAGCCAGCTCATGCCCTCGCCGCGGACCCGATCGGTCTCGCGGCGCGTGAAGCGCCGGAAGCGCTCGAACTGGGATTCGAAGGTCTTGCGATTGAGCAGACCCGTCAGCGTGTCGCGCTCGCCGTAGTCGAGCGCGGCGACGTAGTTGCCGAGAATGCGCAGGATGCCGTGCACCAGCCGCACGTCGCGAGGGGCAAGCACCTGATGCGTCTCGGCCACGAGGACGGCACGCGGACCCACGCGATCCGCGGCGATCGGAAAGACGGTGAGGTGGATTCCATCGAGAGGCTCGACGTGGACGGTTTCGCCCCGCTGCAGCACCGGATCGATGCGGGCCAGCAGCTCGAAGGGCGTCAGGGTGCGAAGACAGTCGACGCCATCGCTGAACCGGACCTGCAACTGCAGGTTCTGTGATTCGCGCGCGACGTCGAGCAGCGTCACACCGAGCGCGTCGAAATGCTCGCGCAAAAGCGTCGCCACCGACTGGTCGAGGTCGGTGCGATCACGATGCGAAAGGGTGTCGGCGACTCCTTCGATCAGTCGCGGGGAAATCATGCGTGCCTTCTGCGGGCGTGCCGGCGCCCTCGAGTGGAACCGTGGCAGATCGACAGTGGGCTGTCCAGCGACCGCGTCACCCTGCCGGCGCGACGTCCACGGAGCCGGCCAGCATCAACGCAGGCTCCTCGTCCAGCGCCGCGCGCAATGCCTGCGCCATCTGCTGATCGACGATGGCGCCCTGCTCGGGCAGGACCGGATATCGGACCGTGACGACGAGTCCGTCGCTGTTGTACCGAGCGGTGACTTCGGGCAGGGGCGTCGCCTCCTCGAAGTCGGTCAGGTGTCGCGCCGCGCGCACCTGCTGGTCGATCGCGTCGCGGTACGTCGCGAAGACCTGGTTGGCGCGTTCCTGCAGCCGCGCACGTGCAAGCTGCACATCGGTGGTCTGCGTCAGCGTGAAGCCGGTCGTATGCCAGGTGTAGTGGACCCCGGGGAGCTGCTTGAAGAGCGCGGTCGGCTGGAACACCACCGCGTTCGACAACACGATCATGCGGCCGGTGGGATTCAGATCGGGGCCGGCGAGCTCGGTGAGGTAGATGCGTACGAGGCCGATCTCCGCGACGCGACCGGTGACGTTCGCCATCGTCACGCGATCACCGACGCGCACGCCGTAGCGGCCGATCAGGAAGAAGTAGGCCACCACGGCGAGGATGACGTTCTGCAGCGCCACCGCGATGCCGGCCGTCAGGAACCCGATGTAGGTCGCGAGCGAGCCGACCTCGGAGATGAACGCCATGAAGCCGACAGCGACGAGCGCGGCACCGGTCACGACACGGCGCAATGTCAGGAACTGTCGGCGTCGACGGGCATCGTGCAGGTAGCGGAACGTCGCTCGACGCCAGAGTGCAGAGATGCCGAGGATGACCGCCACCGATGCGACGAGCAGTCCGGCTCGCAGCAGCCACTGGCGCGCGACCGCCAGCGAGCGCTGCTCGAGTCCGGCGCGGCGCTGGTCGAGTACTTCGCGCGCGGTGTCGATGGTGATGCTCTCCTCGCCGAGTGGCACCAGCAGAGTCGAGATCTCGCGGAACCGCGTCGTCGCGCCTTCTGTGGCGAGTCGCGCGGCGGCGAGTCGCTGCTCGTCCGCATCGGCGGTGGCTGACGTCGTGCGCAACAGGTCGCGCACCTCGTTCGCGAGACTGCTGCTCAGCTTGTCGAGAGCCCTGGAAAGCTCGTCGGTGGCATCGATGTAGTGCTGGTGGACCCGCAGTGCGGCGCGAAGCGCGAACCACTCGTTCGACAGCGCGACGAGCCCGGGCGTGTCGCGACGGTTGGCGGCATCGCTGTCGAGCGGCGCGGCGGGCAACGGCGGTACGAGAGCGGGAACCGGCTGCGCCGGGTTCACGCCGGTGGCACGGTTCACGGTCGCGAGCCTGGCCTCCGGTACGGTGCGTTCCATGTCGGTGATGTCGGCCAGCAGACCCTTCTCGCCGCTGGCGCTGCTGTTCGACCGCGCAGCGAACTGTTGCAGCCGCTGCACGGTTGCCTGCACCTCGGTGGTCAGCGTCAACGCAGCCGACGCCTGTGCGCGCTGCGCGGACAGCACCGATCGCTCGCCCGGCGCTGCCTTCGCGAGCTCTGCATCGAGACGGGCGAGCTGCGCGCGAAGCTCCTGCGCGCGGTCGCCCATGCGGGTCGCCATGCGGTCGTACCGGAACGTATCGTCCACCTGCGTTTCGGCGTCACGGTCGCCCGCGGCGACCGGCTGGTCGACCACCAGCGCGGCAGCGGCGCGGCCGAAACCGAACGCGAGCCGCACCTCGGTCAGGCGCAGCTGGTGCAGCCGCTCGCGGCTCAGCACGTCGTCGGTCAGCGCCGCATTCGGCGCGAGCCCGCCCAGGCGGTGGTACCAGTCGATGACGTGACCGAGGTGGTGACGGACGTCGTCGGCCGTGAAGGCGAGGGCGGGTTCCGCCGAGGCGGCGGGTGGTGCGGCAACGGGTTCGGCGCCCAGCAGCGGAGAAACGCTCGCCAGCAGCGACAGGGCGAGCGGCAGCAGACGGCACGGGCGTGGGGGCATCGGGGCGCGGACTCCGAAGAGGGAAGGCTTCATGTCATGATTCATGCGCCCGTTTCAAGTGGGGAGCCCGATGACCGCGCCGCTGCTGATGCTTTCGTCCATGGCCACTCGCGAGATCCTGGCCGAGCTGGCTGCGGCACATGCCCACTCGTCCGGCCAGCCGGTGCAGGCGAAGGCGGCCGGTGGTGTGGACGTCGCGAAGCGGGTACGGGCTGGCGAGGCGATCGACGTCGTCGTGCTGGCCGCGAACGTCATGGACGAGCTGATCGGCGCGGGGCACCTGCAGGGCCCACGTGTCGACCTGGTGCGATCAGGGGTCGGTATTGCCGTGCCGGCTGGCAGCCCGCGGCCCGATGTGTCGACCGAAGAGGGGGTGCGCGCGGCGGTGCTTGGCGCGCGCACGCTGAGCTTTTCCACCGGGCCGAGCGGTAATTACCTGCAGCAGCTGTTCATTCGCTGGGGCATCGCCGACACAGTGCGCGATCGCATCGTCGTGCCGCCGCCGGGCACGCCGGTGGGCCAGCTGGTCGCCGAGGGCCGCGCGGCGCTTGGCTTCCAGCAGCTCAGCGAGCTGATAAACGTCGACGGCATCAGTCTCCTGGGCCCGCTGCCTCCGGCCATCCAGACCATGACGGTCTTCTCCGCCGCAGTCGGCTCGCGCAGCGCGCAGCGCGATGCGGCCGCTGCGCTGATCGATTCGCTCGCCGCGGCCGGCACCGCGGACACCAAGCGGCGCTTCGGCATGGAACCCGCCTGACACTCAAGAACTCCCTGGGGAAATCATGAACACACAGAAGCTCGAAAATCACGAAGGTCAGTCCATCCCGAACGTCACGTTCCGCGTGCGCGAGGGAGGCGACTGGAAATCCGTCTCGACCGACGAGCTGTTCGCCGGCCAGAACGTCGTCGTCTTCTCGCTGCCGGGCGCGTTCACGCCAACGTGCTCATCGACCCACCTGCCGCGCTTCAACGAGCTCGCCCCGGTGTTCCGGCAGCAGGGCATCGACCGGATCATCTGCATCGCGGTCAACGACCCCTTCGTGATGGAGGAGTGGGGCAAGAGCCAGGAATGCGGCAACGTCATGCTGCTGCCCGACGGCAATGGCTCGTTCACCGAGCAGATGGGCCTGATGGTCGACAAGAACGACCTCAACTTCGGCCGTCGCTCGTGGCGTTATTCGATGCTGGTGCGCGATCGCAAGATCGAGAAGATGTTCATCGAGCCGCAGAAGCCGGGCGACCCGTTCGAAGTATCGGATGCCGACACGATGCTCGCCTACCTTGCGCCACAGGCGAAGAAGCCTTCGCAAGTGGCTGTTCTGACTCGGGAAGGCTGCGCCTTCTGCGCTGCTGCGAAGAAGGCACTGCGGGACGCGGGCCAGGACTTCGTCGAGATCGATCTCCCGGCGTCGATCCGTAGCAAGGCGCTCGGCGCCATCGCGAAAGCGGCAACCGTGCCCCAGGTGTTCGTCGATGGCCAGCTCATCGGGGGGACCGACGAGCTGAAGGCCTGGCTCTCAGCCCATCCCGCGGCCTGAACGGTCTAAAAAGCGTTAGGAACCGGTCTTAACCGCTGGAAAAGGCTATGGAAAGGCTTGCTCGGGCGCTGGCACTCCTGGGGTTGATGGTGCTCCTTCACGGCTGCGGCAGGGAGGCGCCGCAGTCGCTCGCCCGAGGTGCGGCTTCTGGCACGGGGGAACCCGCAGTGTCGATCGGAGCCGAACGGCGCATCGCGCTCGTCGTTGGCAACGGTCGCTACGCGAGCGCGCCGCTGACGAACCCCGCCAACGACGCAGCCCTGATCAGCTCGACTCTGTCTGGGCTCGGCTTCGAGGTGCGCCTCGTCCGGGATGGCGACCAGCGCAGCCTGAAGCGGGCCATCCAGGAGTTCGGCAGCGCGCTCGAGAGCGGTGGTCCATCCGCGGTCGGCCTGTTCTATTACGCCGGTCATGGCGTGCAGCTGAACGGGCGCAATTATCTCATCCCGGTGGGCGCTGACATCCAGCGCGATGCCGACGTCGAGATCGAGGCGGTCAGTGCCGACTGGGTGATCGAGCAGATGCGGTTCGCGCGCAACCGGTTGAACTTCGTGATCCTCGATGCGTGCCGCAACAACCCCTTCGCGCGCAGCTTCCGGTCGGCCGATCGCGGGCTCGCCAAGATGGATGCGCCGGCGGGCGTGCTGATCGCGTACTCGACCGCGCCGGGCGACGTCGCGGCCGACGGCAGTGGCACCAACAGTCCGTACAGCGCGGCGCTCGCGCGCTGGATGCGTGACAGCGATCAGCCGGCCGAGCTCATGTTCAAGCGCGTGCGCGACAACGTGCGGCGCGAGACCACCGACCGGCAGACCCCGTGGGAGAGCTCATCGCTGACAGGCGACAACTTCTATTTCGCCCGGCCGGGCGCGCCCGCTTCGCAAGCTCCGGCGCCAGCGGTCGCGACGGCGCCCGATGCGCCGGTGAGGATGCCGGCCGTCGCGGCGCTGCCATCGGCCGAGGCCGAGGTGCCCGACGGCTCCACGCTCGTGCGGTCGAGCCTGTTCAATCCTGAAACCTCGCCAGGAAACCTCTGCACTCGCGCGACGGGTGAGTGGACGGTCGACAGCGAAGCGACGCCAGGCACCGTCCGGCTCACGTCCGATCGGCATGGCACTTTCTCATTGCCGTTCCGCAAGGCCGCCCGCTCGCTGACGTGGATCTGTGACGCGCCGAACCGACGCGTGGTCGTGCAGTTCGATAACGGCGTCGAGCACACGCTGACCATCGACTGGATCGAGCGTCTCGGATTCGGTTATGACCAGGACGGCACCGCGCTGACCTACAACCGCTGACGCCGAGGGCGATGGACAACCTCACGCACTCGGTCATCGGTTTCGTCGCGGGCTCGGCCGCCGCGGCCATTCATCAGGCAGTGCGGCGGGGCGCTGGCCTCGATGCACCGGTACGTCGCGTAGCGTTCATCGCCCTTGGCGTCGTCGGCGGCAATCTGCCCGACTCGGACCTGCTCGTCAGCTATGGCGAGGGCAAGCTCGGCTACCTGCTGCAGCACCGCGGCTACACGCACACGCTCATCGGCGCGCTGCTGCTGGCGGCGGTGCTGTACGGGGCGGTGCTTGCCGGGCTCCGGTTCCGGCGCTGCGTGCCGGACCGCAGCGACCGCGTCGCGCTCGCGCTGATGACGACGCTGGCCGTGGCGCTGCATCTCGGTATGGACTACCTGAACAACTACGGGCTGCATCCCTTCTGGCCGATCGCGAACGACTGGCACTACGGCGACGCGGTGTTCATCGTCGAGCCGGCCTACTGGATCGCCGCCGCGCCCCTCTGGTTCGGATTGCGGGCGCTGGGCAGCCGCATCGCGCTCGGGGCGCCGCTCGTGCTCGCCGTGGTTGCTCTCGCGGTAGTGCACGCAAGCCCGGCGGTGCCGATCGTGGCCGCCCTCGCGGTGGCGGGGCTGCTCGCATTCGGCCGCTGGCGACCAGGCGCTCCGGCAGTGGCGTCGAGCGCGCTGCTGACGGTTGCGGTGACGGCGACATTCGTCCTCGGTGGCACGCGCGCAGCGAGCGCGGTCGAACGCGCCGCGCAACGCGATTTTCCGGGCGAGCAGCTGCTCGACCACGTGCTGACTCCGGCGCCGTCGATGCCCGCGTGCTGGGACGTGCTGCTGCTGCAGCGGACGGCTTCGAGCTACATCGCACGTCGGGGCCGCGTCGTGCTGGCGCCCGCGGCCGACACTATGCGCTGTCCGCAGGTATTCGGTGGCGATGCCGGCAGCGCGCCGTGGGACACGCTGCCGGCTTCCACCGGCCGGGTGCGCTGGCTGCAGGAGCTACGCTTTCCGGTCGAACGATTCGCTACCGCGGTGAAGGGCCACTGCGAGGCCGAAGCACTGATGCAGTTCGCACGCGCGCCGTTCGTCGTCCGTGCAGGTGCCGGCTGGCTCGTTGGCGATCTCCGGTTCGATCGCGAAGCCGGGCCCGGATTCGCGGAGGTCGAGGTCGGTACGGCGGACCCACAGTGCCCTTCGCCCGCACCGTGGTTGCCGCCACGCGGCGACCTGTTGCGCTAGGATTCCGAAGCGAGAACGAGGGGGGGGCGATGGACCGACGACGCTTCATGAGCGCCGCCGCGCTTGCGGCCGCCGCGCTGCCGCTGCGACCGGCCTTCGGCGCAGTGCTCGGACCCTTCGCTGCCGTCGACCGCGACATCGACGCGGTGACGCCCGATGGCCGCGGCGTGACGCTGCCGCGCTCGATCGTGCAGGAGCTCGGCCAGAGCCTGCGCGGCAACCTGATCCTGCCGGGTCACCCCGCATACGACCCGGCACGCCGCGTGTGGAATGCGCAGATGGATCGCAGGCCGGCATTGATCGTGCAACCGCGCGGCGCGGCGGACGTCAGTCAGGCGGTGGACTTCGCGCGCGCATCGAACCTGTTGGTCGCCGTGAAGTGCGGCGGCCACAGCCCGTCGGGCAAGTCGACCTGCGACCGCGGCATGATGCTCGACCTGTCGCTGCTGCGCGACGTTCGCGTCGACGCGAGGCCGGCGCATCGCGCGGGTGGCGGGTGGCAGCCTGCTCGGCGATCTCGACAGCGAAGCGATGGCGCCAGGGTCTCGTGACGACCGCCGGCACCGTGTCGCACACCGGCGTCGGCGGCCTCACGCTCGGCGGCGGCTTCGGACGCGTCGCGCGCCGCTTCGGCCTCGCGCTCGACAACGTTCGTTCGGCACAGGTGGTGACCGGTCGCGGCGAGATCGTGAACGCCAGCGTCGACGAGAACCCCGACCTGCTGTGGGGCATTCGCGGCGGCGGCGGCAACTTCGGAGTCGTCACGTCGTTCGACTTCGACCTGCATCCGATGCAGCGGCAGGTCGATCGGCGGCAACATCCTGTTCCCGCTTGCGCAGGCGCGCGGCGTGCTGCGCGTTCTGGGCGGAGTACGAAGCCGAAGCCCCCGACGAGCTGTACCTGAGCTGCGTGATCGGTAGCAACATCGGCTTCAGCGGTGTCGCCGGGGTCGGCTTCGCCGTGTGCTACAGCGGGCCGCAGGCGCTGGCCGAAGACGTGCTGAAGAAGGTGCGCAGCGCCGGCAAGGCCATTCATCGACGAACTGCGTCCCGTCGACTACGTGACGCTGCAGCGGTCGGGCGATCTGGACGAGACGCGCGCGATCGGCTCGTACACGAAGACGGGCTTCATCGAGACGCGTGTCGCCGAAGCTCATCGACGCGATGGTCACCGGACTCGCAGCCGCATCCGGAGCGCTCGACCACGGTCGGCTTCCAGCATTGCGGGGGCGCGATCTCGCGCGTGGCGACCGATGCCACCGCGTTTCCGCATCGGGACATCCATGCGACGTGCTGCTGCCGTCGACTGGCCCGCGCGATGTCGACCCGACGCGGCACGTCGACTGGCTGCTGAAATTCTGGGCGACGATCGAGCCGCATACCGACGGCTTCTACACGAACGACGTCGATCGACGAGTCGCAGAGGCAGGTCGACGAGAACTATCTCGGCAACCTGCCGCGACTCTCGCAGCTCAAGAACCGCTACGATCCCGACCAACCTGTTCCGGCTGAACGCGAACGTGCGGCCGAGCGCATAAAGGAAAGCATCCGCATGTGGAGCCAGGTCTACGAACCGATCGGCGGCAGCCTGCCGCTGTCTGCCATCGCCGCAAGCCTGCCGATTCTCGCGCTGCTGATCGCGCTCGCAGGTTTTCGCCTCGCGCCGTGGAAGGCAGGCCTCGTCGGCCTTGCCACCTCGCTGCTCGTCGCGATGCTGGTCTATCGAATGCCGGCGCCACTCGCCCTCGACGCGGCGGCCATGGGCGCGGCGTTCGGACTGCTTTCCGATCGGCTGGATCGTGTTCTGGGCCGTCGCGCTGTACCGGTTGACGGTCGAGACCGGCAAGTTCGAGATCATCAAGGATTCGGTCGGGCGGCTGACGCCAGATCGCCGTCTGCAGGCGCTGCTGATCGCGTTTGCGTTCGGCGCGTTCATCGAAGGGGCGGCCGGGTTCGGCACGCCGGTCGCCGTGGCGGCGGCAATGCTCACCGGCCTCGGCTTCTCGCCGTTCTACGCCGCCGGCATCTGCCTGCTCGCGAACACGGCGCCGGTCGCCTTCGGCGTCGATCGGCACGCCGCTCGTCACGCTCGCCGGCATCACCGGCCTGCCCGCTGAACGACGCTCAGCGCCGAGGTCGGCCGCATCTGCGCGCCGATCTCGCTGTTCATCCCGACGTACCTGATCGTCGTGATGGGCGGCCGATCGGCGCTGCGGTCGGTGTGGCCGGCGGCACTCGGTCGCCGGCGTGTGCTTCGCGGGCATGCAGTTCCTCGTGTCGACCTATCGTCGGCCCGCAGCTCACCGACATCCTCGGCTCGATCGCCACGATGGTCGGTCTCGTGGTGCTGCTGCGACTGTGGCAGTCCGGCGGGCGCGGCACCTTCGGCGGCGGTGGTCGAGCCGCTCTCCGCTCCGCACGGTCCTGCACGGCTGGTCCCGTACCTGTTGCTGGTCGTGTTCGTGCTGCTGTGGGGCTTCGCGCCATTCAAGCGCCTGCTCGATCTGGCGACGTTCGTCGTGCCGTGGCCCGGGCTGCACGAGCAGATCGTGCGCCAGCCCCCGGTGGTCGGCATCCGCCTCACCCTACGCCGCGCTGTTCACCGTCAACCTCGCTGTCGGCTTCGGGCACGCGCGTGTGATGTTCGCGACGCTTGCTGCGGCGCTTCGCGCTGCGGCCTCTCGCCGTGGGCGCTGGCCCGCTCGATCGGTCGCACGGCGCGTACGCTCGCGTTCTCGATGCTGACGATCGCATCGCGTGCTCGCGCTCGCGTACGTGATGAACTACTCGGCGCAACACGGCGACGCTCGGCCTGGCCTTCGCGGCGACCGGCGCGCTGTTCCCGTTCTTCAGCGCGCTTCCTCGGCTGGCTCGGCGTGTTCCTGACCGGCAGCGACACCTCGGCGAACGCGCTGTTCGGCAACCTGCAGGTGGTGACGGCGCAGCACGCTCGGCTTCGACCCGAGCTGATGGCCGCGTCGAACTCCGCCGGCGGCGTGATGGGCAAGATGATCAGCCTGCAGAGCATCGCGGTGGCCGTGGCGGCGACCGGCATGGCAAGCGCGGACGAAGCGCGAGCTGTTCCGCTTCACGCTGAAGCACAGCGTGCTGCTCGCCGCGGTCATGGGTCTGCTGGTGAGCTTCTATTCCTGGCTGATGCAATGATCTGCCTGCCCGACCCCGATCCCGGCGATTCTCGAGCGGCGTGCCGCAGATCGTGCGCGAGCTGCGCGGCTCTCGTCGCCGGCGGCGAACGTCATCGACGAGACCGTGCGCGCTCGCCGCCTACGAGACCGACGCGCTGACGGCGTATCGGCTCGCGACCGCTCGCGGTCGTGCTGCCGGCCGACACGGCGGAGGTCGCGGCGATGTCTGCGATACGCGCATCGCGAGGGCGTCAAGATCGTGCCGCGCGGCGCCGGCACGTCGCTGTCGGGCGGCGCGATTCCGGCAGCCGGATGCGATCGTCGTCGGCTTGGGCAAGTTCAAACGATCGTCGACATCGACTACGCGAATCGCTGCGTCGTCGCGCAAAGCGGCGTGACCAATCTCGCGATCAGCCACGCGGTCGCCGAGCGACGGGTTCTACTACGCGCCGGATCCGTCGAGCCAGATCGCGTGCACGATCGGCGGCAACGTCGCCGAGAACTCCGGCGGCGTGCACTGCCTGAAGTACGGCCTGACGACCAACAACGTGCTCGGCGTCGAGCTCGTCACGCCGCGAGGGCGAGATCGTGCGCCTCGGCGGCAAGCACCTCGACAGCGGCCACTACGATTTGCTCGGGCTCATCGTCGGCTCGGAAGGCCTGATCGGCATCGTCACGGAAGTGACGGTGCGAATCTTGCGGCGGCCGCAGACGGCGCGCGCATTGCTGATCGGCTTCGACGACGTCGAAGCGGCGGGCGCATGCGTCGCCGCCATCATCGCCGCCGGCATCATTCCCGCGCGGCATGGAGATGATGGACAAGCCGGCCATCCACGCGGCCGAAGCGTTCGTGCAACGTCGGCTATCCGCTCGACGTCGAGGCGCTGCTGATCGTCGAGCTCGACGGCCCCGCGGTCGAGGTCGACTACTTGATCGAGCGCGTGCGCGCGATCGCGGCACGCAACGCAGCGCGCGGCATTCGCGCGTCGCACGAGCGAGCGCGAGCGGCTCGCGTTCTGGGCCGGGCGCAAGGCCGCGTTTCCCGGCCGTCGGCCGCTTGAGCCCCGACTACTACTGCATGGACGGCACGATTCCGCGACGCGAGCTGCCGCGCGTGCTGCAAGCGCATCGTCGAGATGTCGGAGCCGCTACGGCTTGCGCGTCGCGAACGTGTTCCACGCCGGCGACGGCAACCTGCATCCGCTGATCCTGTACGACGCCAACGTGCCGGGCGAGCTCGACACGCGCCGAGGCGTTCGGCAACGAGATCCTGAAGCTGTGCGTCGACGTCGGCGGCGTGCTGACGGGCGAGCATGGCGTCGGCCTCGAGAAGCGCGATCTGATGACGTATCAGTTCGACGCCGTCGATCTCGAGCTGCAGCATCGCGTCAAGCACGCGTTCGATCCGGACGTGCGCTTCAATCCCGGGCAAGGTGTTTCCGACCCTGCACCGCTGCGCGGAGCAGGGGCGCGAGCACGTGCACTGCCGGCGCGCGACCGCTTCGCGCACCTGCCGCGTTTCTGATGCGCACTCGCAGCTGCGCACGCCGCGCGATGCAGCGGATGTCGCCGAGATCGTCGCCGCGCGCGACGCGTCCGCTCGAGCCGCTCGGCGGCGGCTCGAAGCGCACGATCGGCAAGCCCGTCGATGCGGACGCGCATTGAGCTCGCGGCGCTGTCCGGCATCGTGTCGTACGAGCCCGCGGAGCTCGTGCTGACCGCGCAGGCGGCGACGCCGCTCGCCGACGGTCGAGGCCGCGCTCGCGGCGCACGGCGCAGCGGCTCGCGTTCGAGCCGCCGGACTTCGGCCGCGCTGCTCGGCGCAGCGATGCGGGCGCAGACGATCGGCGGCGTGCTCGCGACGAATCTCGCGGGCTCGCGCCGCGTGTCGGCGCGGCGCCGCGCGCGATCACTTTCTCGGGCTTTCACGCGGTCGAACGGGCAGCGGCGAGCGCTTCAACGCCGGCGGCAAGGTGGTCAAGAACGTCACGGGCTACGACGTGCCGAAGCTGCTGGCCGGGATCGTGGGGCACGCTCGCGGTGCTGACGGAAGTCACGTTCGCGTCGCGCCGGCGCCCGAGACTCGAGCCGCACGCTGGTGCATCGCCGACCGGTCCGCCGCCGACGTGCCGCGAGCTCGCATGATGACGCCGCGCTGCGCTCGTCGCACGAGGTGTCCGCGGCCGGCGTTCGATCCCGAGCGCGGCGCGTTGTTGCGGCTCGAAGGCTTCGCGCGCGTCGGTCGACGCGCGCACGGCCGCGCTCTGTGCGCCGAGCTGGCGCTGCTGCGGCCGGCATGAGTCGCTTTGCCGACGACGGCGTCGCGCGCGTGCTGGCGATCGACGCGGTGCGGCGACGCGCTTGCCGCGAGCGCCGGTGTGTGGCGCATCTCCGTGCCGCCGGCCGATGCGGCGCGCGTTCTCGACGCGCTCGGCGCCGGAACGCTACCTGCTCGATTGGGGCGGCGGGCTGATCTGGCTGCGGCGTACGGCGACGCCGACGCGGCGCGCGTGCGCGGCAGTGCTGCCGAGCGGCCATGCCAGGCGCTGCGGTTCCGAGCGCGCGGAGTGGCCGCGCGCGCGGCGACGCCGTGTTCCAGCCGCAGCCGCCCGGCGCTCGCCGCCGTCCGGCTGCGCGCTGACGGCACGCGTTCGATCCGCGCGGCATCTTGAATCCCGGGCCGGATGGGCTGATGCACGATCGTGCAAACGCGTTTCACTGCAGCCCAGCTCGAGCGCCGCGCATCGTCGCGGCCAGCGAGCCGATCTTGCGCAAGTGCGTGCACTGCGGGTTCTGCACGGCCACGTGCCCGACGTACGTGCTGCTCGGCGACGAGCTCGACAGCCCGCGCGGCCGCATCTACCTGATCAAGGAGATGCTCGAGAACGATCGGCCGGCGACGGCCGAGGTCGTGCAGCACATCGACCGCTGCTTGAGCTGTCTCGTCGTGCATGACGACGTGCCCGTCGGGCGTGCACTACCAGCACTTGATCGATCACGCGCGCGTGCACGTCGAGCGAGACGTATCGCCGGCCGTTGGCGGAGCGCTGGCTGCGCTCCGCGCTCGCGGCGGTGCTGCCGTATCCGCGGGCGCGTGCGCGCCGCGCTCTGGCTCGCGGCGCCTCGCGCGGCCGTTCGCGCGCTTGTTGCCGGCGCCGCTGCGCGCGCTGCTCGCGCTCGCGCCGCGCCGCGCGCGCGCCGTCGCCACTGCGACGCGCGGCGGAGCAGCCGAAGCGCGCGCCGCGCCGCGCGCGCGTCGCGCTGCTCACCGGCTGCGTGCAAACGGTCATCGCCCCGCGAGATCAACGCCGCGACGATTCGCTTGCTCGAGCGCTGCGGCGCCGAAGTCGTCGCCGTCGGCGGCTGCTGCGGCGCGCTCGTGCACCACCTCGGCAAGCGAGCAACCGCGCGAACGCGCTCGCCGCCACGCTCGTCGAGCGGCTGCACCGCGAGCTCGACGGCCGGGGCTCGACGCGATCGTCGTCGAACGCCTCGGGCTGCGGCACGCACGTCAAGGATTACGGCTACCTGTTCCGCGACGACGCGCGCTCGCCGGGCCGGCGGCGGCCGTGAGCGCCAAGGCGCGCGACGTGACGGAAGTGTTGGCCGAGCTCGGGTTGCCGCCGGTCACGCGCGCCGCCACGAGGCCGCCGTCGCGTATCACTCGGCGTGCTCGATGCAGCACGGCCAGAAGGTCGACCGGCAGCCGCGCGCGCTGCTCGCAGCCGCCGGGTTACGAGCGTGCGCGAGATCGCCGAAGGCCATCTGTGCTGCGGTTCGGCCGGCACCTACAACGTGCTGCAGCCCGAGATCGCCGCGCGTCTGCGCGATCGCAAGCTCGACCACATCGCGCGGACCGGCGCCCGCTGGTCGCGACCGGCAACGTCGGCTGTATGACGCAGCTCGCCGCGGGCGGGGCGTTCCGCGTCGTGCACACGGTGGAGCTGCTGGACTGGGCCACCGGCGGTCCGCTGGACACCTCACCATGAGCCGATCTCCCGTCACCTGCATCGAGGACCTGCGGCAGGAGGCGCGACGGCGCATTCCACGCGCGATCTTCGAATACGCCGATCGGGGTTCGTACGATGAACTGACGATCGCCCGCAATCGTGCCGATCTCGATGCGCTGACGTTCCGGCCACGCGTCATGGTCGACTTCTCCGCGCTCGACGTCGCGACGACGCTCGTCGGCGAGCCCGCCACGATTCCGCTCGCGATCGGTCCCACCGGTCTCACGGGTCTGTTCCATGCCGACGGCGAAATGCTCGGAGCCCGGGCCGCCGAAGCGTTCGGCATTCCCTTCACGTTGAGCACGATGTCGATCTGCTCGATCGAGGACGTGCGGTCGGTGACCCGCCGGCCGTTCTGGTTCCAGCTCTACCTGATGCGCGACCGCGGTTTCAGCAGCGAGCTGATCGCGCGGGCGCGCGACGCGGCCTGCTCGACGCTGATGCTGACCGTCGACATGCAGATCCAGGGTTTCCGGCGCCGCGATCCGAAGAACGGGCTCAGCGTGCCGCCGCGGCTGACCGTCGCAAACGTGCTCGACGTCGCCAGCAAGCCGGCGTGGGCCCTGAAGGTGCTGTTCGGTCGCCGTCGAACCTTCGGCAACCTGGTTGGACGACTGCCGCAGACGGGCGGACTGTCGACGCTCGCGCAGTGGATCGCGACACAGTTCGACCCCGCCGTCACGTGGCGCGACATCGCGTGGGTGCGCGAGCGCTGGCCCGGCAAGCTGATCGTGAAGGGCATCATGGACGCGGCGGATGTCGATGCGGCGGTGGGCTCGGGAGTCGATGCGCTCGTCGTGTCGAACCACGGCGGACGCCAGCTCGATGGCGGGCCCTCGGCAATCTCGGTGCTGCCGGAAGTGGTCGAGGCCACGCGCGGGCGTTGCGAGGTGCTGTTCGATGGCGGCATCCGCTCGGGCCAGGACGTGCTGAAGGCGCTCGCGCTCGGCGCGCGGGGCGGGCTGATCGGCAAGGCGTTCCTGTACGCGCTGGCCGCGGGCGGCGAGCGGGGCGTCACGACGGCGCTGGAACTGTTCCGCAACGAACTGCGCGTCAGTCTCGCTCTTGCCGGCCGTACGCGGGTTGCCGACGTCGCACCGGATATCCTGCGGCCGATATCGGGGCGTTCCAGCGCATGAACGACCTGATCATCGGCTGCATCGGCTGCAGCGCACTGAACCGCGTGCCGCAGGCGCGGCTGGCCGAACAGCCCGTGTGTGGCCGGTGCCGCGCCAAGCTGTTCGCAGGTGAGCCGCTGACGCTGACCGCCGCCAACTTCGATCAGCACGTCGTGAAAGCCGATCTGCCGGTGCTGGTCGATTTCTGGGCGCCGTGGTGCGGGCCCTGTCGTGCCATGGCACCGCAGTTCGCCGCTGCAGCGTCGAGGCTCGAACCGTCGATGCGGCTGGCCAAGCTCGACACCGAGGCGGAGCCCACGCTCGGCGCCCGCTTCGGCATCCGCAGCATCCCGACGATGGTGCTGTTCCGGAACGGCGGCGAGCTCGGACGCCAGTCCGGGGCGATGTCGACCGGCGACATCGTCGCGTTCGCGAAGTCTCAGCTCGCGACGCGCGGCTCCGGGCGCTGACGCGAGAGCTTGCGCGCCAGCTGTCGGATCAGCACGAAGAACGACGGCACGAACAGCACGGCCAGCACCGTGCCGGTGATCATGCCGCCGATCACCGCGGTGCCGATGGCGATGCGGCTCTGTGCGCCGGCGCCGGTGGAGATCGCGAGCGGCAGCACGCCGAAGATGAACGCGAGCGAGGTCATGATGATCGGCCGCAGGCGCAGGCGTGCCGCTTCGAGCGCGGCCTCGCGCACGCTCTGGCCGTTCTTCTCGGCCCGTTCGGCGAACTCGACGATGAGGATCGCGTTCTTGGCCGCGAGTCCCATGGTGGTCAGCAGGCCGACCTGGAAATACACGTCGTTGGTCGAGGCCGCGCACCGAGACGGCGACCACCGCGCCCAGCAGTCCCAGCGGGACGACCATCATCACCGAGATCGGTATCGACCAGCTCTCGTACAGCGCGGCAAGGCAGAGGAACACCACGGCCAGCGAGATCGCATACAGCAGCGGCGCCTGACCGCTCGACTGACGCTCCTGGTAGGAGAGGCCGCTCCAGTCGATCGAGGTGCCGGGGATCTCGCGCGCGAGCGCTTCGATCCGGTCCATCGCATCGCCCGTGCTGCGACCTGCGGCGGCGCGCACCCTGGATCTCGTAGGACGGTCCAGCCGTTGTAGCGATCGAGCGCGGCGGGCGACCGGTTCCAGACAGGCGAGGAGAACGCGGAGAACGGCGTCATGCCGCCGCTGGCGTTGCGCACGTACCAGTCGCCGAGGTCTTCCGGCCGGCTGCGATAGGGCGCGTCGCCCTGCACGTACACGCGCTTCACGCGGCCCTTGTCGATGAAGTCGTTGACGTAGTTGCCGCCCCAGGCCGCCGACAGCGTCGAGTCGACATCGCCCTGCGACAAGCCCGAGCGCACCGACTTTCTCCTGGTCGATGGCGACGTTCAGCGTTGGCGTGTCATCGAGCGTGTTGGTGCGCACGGAGCTGAGCAGCGGGTCGACCGCGCGCCGCGGCGAGCAGCCGTCGCGCGCCGTCGCGAAACGCATCCCGTGACAGTCCGCCGGTGTTCAGCAGTTCCATCGTGAAGCCGCTGGACTGGCCGAGCCCGCGCACGGGCGGCGGGTTCAGCGCGAAGAATTCCGCGTCCCGCACGCGCCTGCCCACTTCGCTGGATGGCCCGCTGGGTGATGGCCGCCGCGCTGCGCGCCGACGCCCTTGCGCTCGTCCCAGGGCGCCAGCGCAATGAAGCCCCGGCCGGCGTTCTGGCCGGCGCCGGCCTGGCTCTGGCCGACGATCAGGAAGACCATCGGAACGTCCTCCTTCTCCTCCGTCGATGAAGTAGCGTTCGATCTCCCGCACCGCCTGCAAGGTGCGCGGATAGCGTCGCGCCCGAGCGGCAGCGTGAACTGCAGCTGCGCGCGGCCCTGGTCCTCCGCGGGCAGGAAGCTCGTCGGCAATCGCAGGAACATCAGCGCGAGAACGCCAACCAGCGCTGCAAAGACCAGCATCACGGCACCGGCCGGTCGAGCAGCGCGCGGATGAGCTTGCGATAGCGGTCCGCCATCCGTTCGAAGCCGGCAGTGAAACGATCGCCGCTCCGGTGCATGCGCCGCGTCAGGGCGGTTCGCCGCGCGGCCTGCCGTGCGCGTCCGGCGGCTTGAGCAGCAGCGCGCGAGAGCGCAGGCGAGAGCACCACCGCCACGATCACCGAGAGCATCATCGCCGCGACCATGGTGATCGGAGAACTGGCGATAGATCTCGCCCACCGACCCTCCGAAGAACGCCATGGGGAGGAACACGGCCGAGAGCACCAGCGCCGATGGCGATGAGCGCGGTCTGGATTTCGCCCATCGACCGGATGGTGGCGTCGCGCGCCGAGATGCCCGGCTCCTCGCGCATCACGCGCTCGACGTTCTCCACCACGACGATCGCGTCGTCCACGAGCAGGCCGATGGCGAGCACCATCGCGAACAGCGTGAGCGTGTTGATGGTGAATCCGAACGCCGCGAGTACGCCGAACGTGCCGAGCAGCACCACGGGCACCGCGATCGTCGGGAATGAGCGTTGCGCGCCACGACTGCAGGAACACGAACATGACGATGACGACGAGCACGATGGCCTCGATCAGCGTCTTGACGACCTCCTCGATCGACAGTCTCACGAAGTCGGTGCTGTCCTGCGGAAACGCGTAGCGGTAGCCGTCGGGGAAAGCTTGCGCGACTGGCGCTCGACCTCGGCGCGCACGAGTTCCGACGTGCGCAGTGCATCGGCGCCCGGAGCCAGCCGCACCGCCATGCCCGTGGCCGGGTGGGTATTGAAGCTCGCCTGGTTGCTGTAGCTCTCGCTGCCGAGCTCGATGCGCGCGACGTCCGACGAGCCGCACGATCGAACCATCGCCCTGCGTCTTGACGATGATGCGCGCGGAACTGCTCGACGCTGGTCAGCCGCGAGCGCGCGGTGACGGTGGCGCTCAGCATCTGCGCCTCGCTCGGCCGGCAGCGCGCCGATCTGACCGGCGGCGACCTGCGTGTTCTGCGCCTGCACGGCCGCGATCACGTCGCGCGGAATGAGCTGCACAGCTCGCGAGGCGCGAGGGATCGAGCCAGATGCGCATCGCGTACTGCGAGCCGAATACCTGCAGGTCGCCGACACCGGGCAGGCGGCCGATCGCATCCTGCAGGTTGGAGACCACGAAGTCGGCGATGTCGCCGCTCGCTGCGCGGTCGGTCTCGTCGTAGACCGCGAGCACCATCAGGAAATCCGCGTTCGACTTCGTGACGACGAGGCCCTGCTGCTGCACGGCCTGCGGCAGGCGCGGCAGCGCCTGCTGCACCTTGTTCTGCACCTGCACCTGCGCGATGTCCGGATCGACGCCGCGGTCGAACGTGACGTTGATCTGCCGGAGGTGCCGGCGGCGCTCGAGCTGGAGGAGAAGTAGATCATCCCGTCGATGCCGGTGAGCTGCTGCTCGATGATCTGCGTGACGCTCGATTCGAGCGTCTCGGCCGCTCGCGCCGGGATAGGAGGCGCGGATGTTCACGGACGGCGGCGCGATGTCCGGGTACTGCTCGACCGGCATCAGCCAGATGCCACCGAGTGCCGCCCAGCATGATGAGGATCGAGATCACCCACGCCAGCACCGGACGATCGATGAAGATCCGCGAGATCATTCCGTGCTCGGCGGCTTCACGGCGACCGGGCTTGCACGGTCTGGCCGGCCTGGATGCGACCCAGGCCTTCGACGATGAGCGCGATCGCCATCCTTCAGCCCTTTCGACACCACCCACCGGTCGCCGACCGTGCGGTCGGTGACGACGGTGCGCAGCTCGGCCTTCGAGTCGGCGCCGATGACGAGCGCGGTGGCATTGCCCTGCGCGTCGCGCGAGACGCCCTGCTGCGGCACGAGGATGGCGTGCTGCGTCCTGCACCGGCGCGAACTCGGCACGCACGTACATGCCGGGCAGCAGCCAGCCCTCGGGATTCGGGAAGCGCGCGCGGACCGTGACGGTGCCGGTGCTCGGATCGACGACCGACTCGGCGAACTGCGAGCACGCCGACGTGCGGATAGCGGCTGCCGTCCTCGAGCTTGAGCTGCACCTCGGTCGAGGCGCGCGCGAGGTCACCACCGGCGAGCTGGCGGCGGAACGACAGCAGCGCGCCGCTCGACTGCTGGATGTCGACGAAGATCGGGTCGAGTCGCTGGATGGTCGCGAGCGGTTCGGACTGGCTGGCCGACACCAGTGCACCGGTGGTGACGAACGAACGGCCGATGCGCCCGCTGATCGGCGCACTGACCTGCGTGAACCTGAGGTTGATCTCGGCGGTCGCGACGGCCGCGCGCGCGCGTTCCGCGGCGGCGACCGACGCCTCGGCGGAGGACTGCGCATCGAGCAGGTCCTGCCGGCTGACCACCTCGGCTTTCGCGAGCTCGGCGATGCGTTCGGCGCGAGCCTTGGCTGCCGCGGCTGTTGGCCTCGCGCGCTCGCCAGATCCGCACGCGCCTGGTTCAAGCGCCGACTCGTACAGCCGCGCGTCGATGCGATAGAGCACGTCGCCCGCCTTGACCAGCGCGCCTTCGTTGAACGGTGCGCGACTGCATGATGCCGGAGACCTGCGGTCGCACCTCGGAAGTCTCGTACGCCGCGGTGCGGCCGGGCAACTCGAGCCGCAGCGGCACGACTTCGCTGTGCAGCTCGACGTAGCCCGCTTCGGGGGTGGCCGTTTCCGCTCCGCCACGACGTTGCGGCTCGCTCTTGCCGCCGGAGCACGCCGCGAGGAGGAGGCTGAGCGCAGCGGCCCAGACGCGCGGATGTCGCATGTAAAGCATTCGTATCCCTTGCTGACTCGATTGGAGGCGAACCGAGCCTCGCAGTTCAACCGGAGTCGTCCGGTTCGGGGTTTCCCTTAGCCGCGCCACCCCGTCAGGCTTCCACCCGGGGCAGCTGCTTCGCCAAGGCGACCTTCAGCCACTCGAGCAGCTTCACGATGCGCGCCAGCTTGGCGCGATTCTGTGTCACATGCGCGCGGAACCAGGACTTCGGCATGCGGATAGTCGTGCAGCAGTTCGCACGAGCTTGCCCGGCGCGGATCGCATCGCCCGCGACATAGCGCGGCAGCATCGCGATGCCGTTGCCGGCGAGCGCGGCGGCGCGCAGCGTCAGGTTGTCGTCGGCGATGAGCCGCGGCGCGCACATCCACGGCTGAGCTGCCCCTGTTCGCTGTCGAAACGCCAGGCGGCGCCCAGCGGCTTGAAGAACAGCCCGTCGTGACCCTCGAGATCCTGCGGCTGCTGCGGTGTGCCGCGCCGCTGCAGGTAGTCCGGCGATGCGCACAGCACCTGCTCGAACGGGTACAGCGGCACGTCGAGCACGCCTTCGTAGCTGCTGGCCGCATGGCCGCGTGATCGCGAGATCGAAGCCTTCTTCGGCCGGATTCACCGAGCGGTTGACCAGCGCGAGCTCCATGCGTGATGTGCTCGTGCTCGCGCAGGAAGCGCTCAGCACATCGGACAGCACCAGCATGTGCAGCGTGGTCGGCACCATCATCAGGATGCGACCTTCGAGCCGGTCGCCCGCGCGGCGCAGGCCCGAGATCGTGTCGTCGAGCTCGGCGATCAGGCTGCGTGCGCGGCCCTGGAAATTCTCGCCCGCTTCGGTAAGCGCCACCTTGCGCGTGGAGCGCTCGAACAGCTGGGCGCCGACGGCATGCTCGAGCTGGGTGACCCGCTTGGCGGCCACCGACGGCACGACGTTCAGCTGCCGGGCCGCCTCGGAGAAGCTGCCGTAGCGCGCGACCGCCAGGAAGGCCCGCAGGTTGGCGACCATGTCCATCATTTATCTCGAAATCGCGAAAAGTGAGGTCGTAATATGGTCGTAGTTGTTGCGTTTCGCAATCGAATATGATCGTTACGCCTCATGACCTACCGCAGGTCCGCCATGAGCCACTCAGACTTCAGCGACATCCCCGGCACTTACGTGTTCGACCGGCGATCGCGCCATCCAGGGCCGGCACCTGAACCGGTTCTGCATGTCGCTCATGAGCCCGGCGCAATCGCGCGCGCTTCAAGGCCGACCAGCGCGCCTACCTCGACGAGTGGCCGATGAGCGAGGCGCAGAAGCTCGCCGTGCATCGCGCGCGATTTCGAGGCGCTGCTCGACCTCGGCGGCAACATCTTCTTCGTGCTGAAGCTCGCCGCGCTGGATGGCCGGCCGACGCAGTCGGTCGCCGCCTCGTTCGCGGGCCAGTCGACCGAGCGAGTACGCTGCGATGATGCGCAGCGGTGGCCGTAGCCCCGAAGGAATCCGGTCGATCGCCGGCGGGTATCTGATGGCGCGAATCACCGCGGGCATTGGCTCGAGCCATGTGCCTGCGATCGGCGCCGCCCTCGATCGGCGGCGCGCACGGCGCATCCCGACTGGGCGCCCATCTTCGCCGGTTACGAATGGACGCGCGCCTGGTTGCAGGAGCAGAAGCCCGACGTCGTCATCCTCGTCTACAACGACCACGCCTCTGCGTTCTCGCTCGACGTCGTGCCGACGTTCGCGCTCGGGTGCGCCGATTCGTTCACGCCGGCCGACGAGGGCTGGGGTCCGCGTCGACGTGCCGGTCGTGCACGGCCATCTCGAAGCTCGCCTGGCACATTGCGAACAGCGTCGTGCTCGACGAGTTCGATCTGACGCTGATGAACCAGATGGACGTCGACCACGGGCTCACCGTGCCGCTGTCACTGCATGCTCGGCCAGCCGGAGGAGTGGCCGGTGAAGGTGATCCCGCTGGCCGTGAACGTCATCCAGTACCCGACGCCCACCGCCAATCGCTGCTACCGGCTGGGCGAGGCCATCGCGCGTGCCGTGAAGTCGTTTCCCGAGGATCTCAATGTGCAGGTCTGGGGCACCGGCGGCATGAGCCACCAGCTGTCCGGCAAGCGTGCGGGCCTCATCAACCGCGAGTGGGACACGCAGTTCCTCGACCAGCTCACGACCGATCCGGACGCGCTGCGCACGATGACGCATGAGGAGTACATCCGCGAGGCCGGCTCCGAAGGCATGGAGCTGATCATGTGGATGACGATGCGCGGAGCCCTCGGGCCTGCGGTGCGCGAGCACTATCGCTTCTATCACGTGCCGGCCTCGAACACCGCCGTCGGGCACATCGTGCTGACGCCGGGCGCGTGAGTTTGCCATGACGGACGTGCTCGCCCAGACCCGTGCGTGGGTCGACGCTGCGGTCATCGGCCTGAATCTCTGCCCGTTCGCGAAAGCGGTGCAGGCTCGCAACCAGATCCGTTACGTCGAGAGCGCGGCCCTTGATGTCGCGACGCTGCAGGACGACCTGCTGCGCGAGATGCACCATCTCGTCGCGTGCGACGCCGAGGAAACCGACACGACGCTGCTCGTGCATCCGCTGGTGCTCCCCGACTTCCTCGATTTCAACGATTTCCTCGGCGTTGCCGAAGAACTCGTCGATCGCGAGGACCTCACCGGGATCCTGCAGGTCGCAAGCTTCCATCCGCGCTTCCAGTTCGCCGGCACCGACGCGAACGATGTGACCAACGCGACCAACCGTTCGCCCTATCCGACGCTGCATCTGTTGC
Organism: uncultured Pseudomonadota bacterium; assembly: GCA_963769065.1. GTDB lineage: Bacteria > Pseudomonadota > Gammaproteobacteria > Steroidobacterales > Steroidobacteraceae > ZC4RG30. Next base: position 144,853 of record CAVYKG010000001.1, read on the forward strand.
GCGAGGCCAGCGTCGACCGGGCAGTGGCTGCCTTTCCCAACGCCGAAGCCATCTACGAGCGGAACATCCTGACGATGGAAGGGCTCGGAACCGCGGGCTGGAAAGCCTTGACCGCCCGGATCCGTTCGGCTGACCGTCACGCAAGGTTTACAGCGCGCTCTCGAGGCGCCTAAGCTCTCGGGCACAACAAAGGGTCAGGGACTGGCCCGACAAGCGATTCCGGCGGGGGCATCATGAAATACGCCGTATGGTTCGTCAGGCTCTTGTTCGCCTCCTGGATGATCCCGGCAGGCGTCAACCATTTCGTTCCCATCTTTCCGCAGCCCATGGGTTCGCAGCCGCTCAGCCACGAGCTGATCGTCGCGCTGATCGACAGTCACCTCTTCGATCTCGTGAAGCTCGTCGAGTTGCTGGCCGGCATCTGCGTTCTCACCGGCTTCTTCACGCCACTGGCGCTGCTCGCGTGCATGCCGGTGTCGTTCTGCGTGTTCTTCTGGGATGCGCCGCTCGAAGGGTGGGGCTCGCGCGCGGCGCAGTTCGGCTATTCGGTCCTCGGGTGCAATCTGCTGCTCTGTCTCGCGTTCGTGCGCAGCTACCGGACGATGTTCGCGCTGCGCGCGAGACCGCGGGTTCCCGGCGCGCCCATGGCCCCACGCGTGGCTGAAACGGCCGGGGTGAGGCCGTGAAGCACCTGGTGCTGATCGGGCGCCTGGTGCTCGGCGGGTGGATGCTCGCGAACGGCGCGAATCACTTCTTTCTCGGCCTGTGGTCCGCGCCGGCCGGCCATGAACCGCTTGCCGTGCAGCTGATGGACGCGCTGGTCCATTCGCATCTCTTCGATGTGGCGATGGCGATCCAGCTCGTGTGCGGCGCACTGATTCTCGCCGGTGTGTTGCTGCCGGTCGCCTTGTGCGTACTGATGCCGGTGTCGACCTGCGCGTTGTACTGGGCCCTGATTCTCGATCACGAACCGCTCGGCGCGCTGCTAGCCCTGGCCGCGTTCGCGCTCAACGGGCTGCTGATGCTGGCCTTCATCGACTACTACCGCGGGGCGCTGCAGCGCCACGCGCTCTCACTCGGTGAGACCGGAGGCGCCCATGGACTTTGAAACACTGTTCGCGCAGCCCGGTGGGCGCACGCCCCGGGCCCAGTTCTTGCCCGCGCTCGCGACGCTGCTCGCGGTGCTGGCGTTCTACGCGTTCCTCGTAACCGGCCGCACCGCAGAGTTCTGCATGCTGGTGCTGCTGTACCCTGCGTTCGTCCTGCACGCTCGCCGTCTGCACGACATGGGGCACGGGGCGTGGATACTCATCGTCCCGACGCTGCTGCTGATCGTGACCTCGGCGATCCGCCTGAAGTACCTCCATCTCGGCGCGCCGCTCGACACCGCGATTCCGCTCGCGGCACTGCTCGTATCCGCCGCGCTGGTCCTCTACTGCAGCGTCGCGAGCACTCGCGAAGCCCTCGCTGCAGTCTGATCCGTAGGTCCCTGAGGACGCCGGGAAGAAGCGGCATGGAGTTGTGACCGACACCGTCGTCGGACTTCCGGCGGCGGGCCGTCGACTTCCACCGACTGCGCTCGTCCGCATGTGGCCGCACACTGGCGCCACACTTCGACCGGAGCGTGCGATGAACGAGCAAGACAAGAAGGGCCGCGATGCGGCGCACGACGATGCAGGGCTGGTTCGCCACGAGCAGCAGCGTCATCGGGGGGAGCTCGAGACGCCGAGCGCGGGCACTGCGGCAGGGGTCGATTTCCAGGACGACCGCCGGTCGTTGCGCTATGTCGGTGGTGGCGCGCGCGGCGGCCAGAACTGGGCGAATGAAGGGTACGGCGCCAATCAATCTTACAGCGCGGGCGAGGGCTATTCGTCGGCCCCTGCTCACGAGGCTGCCGATGCTGACGCCGAGCAGACCGAGTTCGCCGTGTCTCCGGCCGACCTCGGCGTGAAACCCGATGAACTGCAGGGCGGCTATGGCCTCGCCCAGGATGCCGACGCGACGCCGCCGGTGGCGCGCAAGCCCTGAGATCACTGAACGTGTTCCAGCACCGGCTGATCGCGCTGCGCGCCAGTCACTCGCGCGTTTTCGCACCGACCTGACCTCTACCGCCCGTTCCTGATCCAGCTGCGGCCCAACGGCTGCGGCGATCGCATTGCTTCGCCTGCGGGTCCGAGGGGTCTTCCATCGATGGTTCCGGTTCCTTTTCCATGAGTGCTCGTGTTCGCCAGGTTGCGAGCTGGCTCGCGCGTACCGCGATTGCCGTAGGCATCGTCACGTGGGTGCTGACGCGCGTCGGCTTCGGCAGCGTGATCGAACGCCTGGGTGAGGTCGGGCCTGCGTCGATGGCTGCGATCTTGCTGTTCCTCGCCCTGGAAGGCCTCAGCAAGGTCGTCAACTGGCGTCAGATCCTCTCCGCGATGCTCGGGCGGTGCTTGCCCTTGAGTCCGCTGCTGAAGGCGAACCTCGCCGGCTGCTTCCTGGGTACAGCCGTGCCGGCATTGCCAACATGGTGCCGCTGTCGTTCGTTGGCTTCGGCTTCAACCAGGCTGTGCATCTCGCTGTGCTCGCGGCATTCGGCGTTGAACCCGCCCAAGCGGTCGCCGTCTCCGCGCTGATGGCGCTCGCGTTCATCGCCTACAACCTGCTGTTCGGAGGCGTCGCGTTCCTCAGCGCCGCGCGGGGTCCGCGCGGTGTGGCCGGACGCGACGCCTAGCCGATCACTCGTTCGGGACGAGCCACCCCGCCGAAGCCGACTTGGCGCCGGAGTCGATGCTGCGTGCATCGGTTTCCCACCAGGGCAGGGTGCGGCTCCAGGTATATCCGCGACTCCACGTGAAGCCCGAGGCGAAGGTCGAGTTGCGGGACCACGTGTAGCCTCGGCTCCAGGTGAAGCCTCGCGACCACGTGAACCCACGTGACCAGGTAAAGCCCCGCGACCAGGTGAAGCCGCGCGACCACGTGAACCCGTCACCGGTCACCGGCTGCTGCATCCCGTTCTCGAGGTCCATCAGATAGAAGTTGCCGTCCGCGTCCTGATTTGCCGGCCCGCCGAAGTGCTGCGTACCAGCGAGATCGGCCTTCACGTCGAGCCCCTGGTTGGCGCAACCGAGCTGCGTACCACGCACCGCGTCCACCGCGTTGACGAAGCCGGCGCCCTGCTGGAACACGCTGTAGGCGAGCTCTCCGCTCGGCGAGACAGCCGCGCGGCTCGCAGCCATCAGGCGGCACTTCACGTCGTCGGGCTTCAATGACGGGTTCGCCTGCAGCATCAGGGCGACGATGCCGCTCGTCACCGCCGTTGCCTGCGAGGTGCCGGACATGATGAACAGGGACTGGTCGCCCTTCAGCGACTTGTTGTCGATCCTCGCGAGAAAGCTGTCCGGTTTGACGGTGCCGACCATGTGGCCGCCCGGCGCCACGATATCGGGCTTCACGAAGCCTTCGAAAGTCGGCCCCGCGGAGGAGAACGAGGCGAGACGATCGTCGGACGGATCGAACGGCGTGTAGTTGTCCGTCATCGCGCCAACCGTGACGACATAGGGCGTGTTGCCCGGGACACCGATCGTCATCGGGTCGGGGCCTTCGTTGCCCGAGGCCGCCACGACGACGATGCCGGCCTGCCACGCGGCCATCACGGCCTGATTCAGCGGGTCGTCCCAGTAGTTCGACTGGGGCGGCGCCCCGAACGACAGGTTCAGCACCCGGATGTTGTAGCGCGCACGGTTCGTGATGATCCACTGGATGCCGCTGATGACGTCGGCATAAGACGCGACGCCTTCGCCGTTGAAGGCACGCACGGCGACGACGCTGGCCCCGGGAGCGATACCCAGCGGCTGCCCTTCCTTGTTCATCGACGACCCCGCCGCGATGGACGTGATGTGCGTGCCATGGCCGTAGGGGTCGGTCTTGACCTCGTTCTTGCCCTCGAGGAGGTCGATGCCGCCGAGCAGGCGCTTTTCGAGGTCGTCCTTGCCGCCGGTCCACAGGCCCGAATCGAGCACCGCGATCGTGACACCGCGTCCGGTCAGCCCCGACTGCTGCAGCTCGGTGGCACCGACCAGCCGTGGGTAGTTGGTTTCGAAATTCGACTCGGCCTTGAATGCCATGCCGTCGACGAAGCGGAAGCCCGTCGTGTCGGCCACGACCCGCGGCTTCTCGGCCTTGCCGGATGAGGAGACGACGGCATCACGGAACAGGTGGACGCCGCTGTTCGCGCGAAGGGCCGCGAGCTGCGGTTCGCCCAGCTCGGCGACGACACCATGCACCAGCGAGAGCTCGCCGACGACGCGGCCACCCGCGACCGTTACCAGCTGCCGCGCTTCCGGCGAATCGCCGGCCTGCACGATGTAGCGACTCCACGGGTTCACCTCCGCGGGAGATTGCTCGAGGCTCGGGACGAGGGCGAAGGCGACCGCCAGTCCGACCGACCACGCTGCCGCTGCTGAAAGTCGAATCGCCATGAGTTGTTTCCATTGCCAGCGCCGGGAATCGGCTTGGGGACCATTAGATGGTTCGACCGCGTCACATGAGGCGGCACGGGTCTGCCGCTGCCGCACCCGTTTGTGACGCACCCCTCATAAGCAGGCGGTTAAATCACGCCCCTCGCGCACCGTCGCGAGGGAGAGTTGCGACGCAAATCACCGGATGCGGCACCTGCGACACGTATCGTCCTGGTGATGATTTCCGTTACTGGACCGGCACGTGCACGCAGGTAGTGCGCAACTCGGACTGCCCGACCTCACGCTGGAGGTGAGGCGCGATGGCGCGATCTCGTCGTGGACCGGCGGAGATGCCGTACCGGCGCTCCGCCAGGCGCTCGTGCGGTCCGGGCAGTTCAGCGCCGCCTCCACGGTGCTGCTCACGCGCCTGGCGCGCCAGTGCATCGCGAACCGCGCATCGATCGACGTCGCGCTGCGGGAGGGCGAGGGCGACTACGAAGTGCGCGTCCTGCCACGCGGTCCGGATCGCGTCATGATGACCCTGCGTCCGGCCTTGCCGAAGGCGACCGACAACACCGTCGACGACACCGGAATGCAGCGGAATCCGGCCATCGAGCGACGCGGATTCACCCGGCAGCTGCGCGATCGGCTGTCGCGTGCGGCCTTGCGCGAGCGGCCGCTGGCAGTCGTCATGTTCCAGATCGAAGGTTCCAGCGCACTGGCACAATCCATCGGTGCGCGAGTTGCCGAGCGGGTCGTCGCCGCTGCATTGGGCCGCATTCGGCCGCCCGCTGCAGAGGGCGAATCGCCCGAGCTGCTGGGCCAGATCAGCGAGACGCTGCTCGCGGTCGTCATCGACACCGGCGACCGGCAAATCATCGATCAGCGTGTGGCCTCGATCCGCTCGGCGCTGTGCGCTCCCGAGCACATCCAGGGTGTCGAGTTCCGCCTCGAGTGCCATGTCGGCGTCGCGATCGCGGAGCAGGGGAATGCCACCCCCACCGACCTGATGGACCAGGCCAGCGCCGCGGCGCTCGAAGCCCGCCACTCCGGTGACGGACTGCCCCGGTTCCACAGCGACACGGTGCGCGTGCGTGCCATGGAGCGCGTCGACCGCGCGCACGAACTGCGCGATGCGATCGCGCGGCGTGAAGTGAGCCTGCGATTCACTTCGCGCTGCGATCTAGCCACCGGCGCGGTCGTCGCGCTGCTCGGTTACCTGCACTGGTCGCATCCACTGCGCGGCAGCATCCGGCCGTCCGATTTTCTCACGCTGGCCGAGAGCACTGGCGTTGCGCCGCTGCTCTCGCGCACGTCATTCGAGATGCTGTGCGCGGATTTCGGCACGCACCTGATCGATCTGCCGGCCGGTGCACGGCTGTCTTTCGGTCCGCTTCGTGGCCACGTGCTGGAAAGCAGCTTCGTGCGCGATGTGCTCGGGCTGGTCGACCAGTATGAAGTGCCGGGCAATCGGCTCGAGTTGCGCATTGCCGAGCGCACGTTCATCGCCTGCGATCCAGGCAGCTTCGATCCGCTGCGGGCGCGTGGCGTGCAGCTCGTCATCGACGAGGTCGGCCGTGAGGTCTCCTCCTTCGCGACGCTGTCGCAGACGTCGCTGTGGGGTCTGCAGATCGATCGCCGCTGGGCCAAGGCGCCGGCCGACGACTTCCAGGCGCGCAAGGTGTGTCGCGCGGTATCGGCACTGGCGTCCGCGCTGGGCCTGGAGGCACTCGCGACGGGTGTCGACGATGAACGCAGTCGCGACGCGCTGCTGGGTCTCGGCTTTCACCAGGGAACTGGCGATCTGTTCGCGAGGCGATCAGAGGCGCCGCAGCGGTCGAAGCGTCCAGGGTTCTTCGGATGAAGGCGCGCGTCCTGCCGTGGTTGCTGGTGTTGCTGGTGGCATCGGTCGTGTTCGCCCCGTCTCTCCTCGAGGCGCGCGAGCAGCCGCTGCTTCTGACGCACCTGACGACCGCCGACGGCCTGCCGCAATCGACCGTGATGGCGACGCTGCGCGATTCGCGCGGCTACGTCTGGTTCGGCACCGAGGATGGCCTCGTTCGCTACGACGAACGCGAGCTCAAGCGATATGCGCATTCATCGACCGACGATGCGAGTCTTCCCGGCCAGTACATCTGGGCCATTGCCGAAGATGCTGCCGGCGACCTGTGGATCGCGGTGAAGAACGGCGGCCTTGCTCGCTGGAGCCGCCGCGACGACCGCTTCAGCTCGTATCGTCACCGCCCGGGCGATGCCGCATCGCTCGGCAGCGACAACGTCCGTTCGGTGCTCGTCGATTCGAGCGGCCTCGTCTGGGTCGCGACCGCGGACGCTGGTGTCGATCTGTTGAACCCGTCGACTGGCGCGATCACGCATCTGCGGCACGACCCTGACGATCCCCGGTCCTTGAGCAGCGACGATGTCGTGACCTTCGCGACCGCCTCCGATGGCTCGGTGCTGATCGGCACCAACGCCGGTGTCGACCGCTGGAATCGCGCGAACGGAACGCTGGAACGGATTGACCTGCACAAGTCAGGTGGGCCGAATCCGCGCGTCATGAGCATCCAGGAGGATCGCTCGGGTGCGCTGTGGATCGCAACGCTCGACTCGGGGCTGATGAAGCTCGAGCGCGACCACTCGCTGGTTGCGGTGTATCGCCACAAGACGACCGACACGGCCTCGCTCGGCAGCGACGAGGTGCGTGCGCTGCATGAGGACAGCGCGGGGCGCTTCTGGGTCGGTACCGCCGAGGGCCTCGACCTGCTGGATCGCACCAACGGCACGTTCACGCACTTCGCGCACGAGGCCGCCGATCCGCTGTCGCTTCGCGACTCGTTCATCATGTCGCTGTACGAGGATTCGGACGGCCTGCTGTGGATCGGCACCCGCTCCGGGGGCGTCAGCCGCTGGAACCCTCGCAGCTGGCTGCTCGGCATGCATCGGCCCGAAGGCGTCGGCTCCGAGCCGGTCACGGCGTTTGCCGAAGCGCCCGGGAACACGTTGTGGGTCGGGTCATTGCAGGCCGGACTGTTCCAGTACGATCCGGTCCGGCGCGAGCGGATACCGCTGGACCGGCACGATGCAGCACAGCTCGCCCGTGCGCGACCCATGTCGCTGCTTCGCGATCGCTCGGGCACATTGTGGATCGGCACGATGGCGGACGGGTTGAAGCGCCTGCCTCCGAACGAACCCCTGCAGTCGCTGCCCGTCGGTGCGAACGAGCCACGCGGTACCAGTGCCGCGGGGATCATGTCGCTGCTGCAGAGTCGCGACGGACAGCTCTGGATCGGCACCTACGGCGGCGGTGTCAACGTGCTCGATCCAGCCAGTGGTCGTGTCCGCCAGCTCGCGGTGGGGGGGGCTAGCGGCATCGGTGGGCCGAACGTCACCGCGATGGCCGAAGACCGGCGCGGACCTCTGTGGATCGGCAGCGATGGACACGGGCTGACGCTCCTCGAGCCGAACGGCAAGGTGCTGCGCGTTTTTCGCAGCGTGGTCGGTGACGCCACTTCGCTGCCGTCCGACTCGATCTACGCGATCAACGTCGACCCAAGCGGCACAGTCTGGATCGGCACGGAGGGTGGCGGTCTTGCGAAGATGGTGGGCGATCCGGCTCGCGCCGAGTCCATCCGGTTCGACCGTGTCGGACGCACCGAAGGCATCTTCGAAACCGTGTACGGCATTCTCAATGGACCTCACGGCGAACTATGGATCTCCGGCAATACCGGGCTGCAGCGCTTTTCGCCGGCGACCGGTGAGCTGCGCACGTTCCGCAAGGAGGACGGGCTGCAGGGTGACGAGTTCGCGTTCGGCTCGCATCACCGGCTGAATGATGGCCGGCTGGTCTTCGGCGGGCTCGGGGGCTTCAACCTCTTCGATCCGGCGCAACTCGACGCACGCCGCACGCCGCCCAAAATCGTGCTGTCCGGCGTTTCGGTGATGGGCATCGCGCGCAGCGAGGCGATCGACCCGTCGACCCCGCGGCTGGACTTCGGCTATCGCGACAACGTCGTCGCGCTGGACTTCGGCGTGCTGGACTTCGGCGCACAGCGGGGCAACCGGCTCGCATACCGCGTGTCCGGTCTCGCCGACGAGTGGATCGACCTCGGCGCGGAACGTCGTATCACGCTGACGAACCTCGACGCGGGCAAGAGCATGCTCGAGGTGCGCGCGGCGAGTCCGGACTCGAACTGGAGCGACCCGCCACTGGTCATCCGCCTCGATCGGGCAGCCGCCCCGTGGGTGTCCTGGTGGGCGTACATCATCTACGCCTCCATCGCGGGGCTCGGGCTCGGCTTGTGGGCGCGGCACCGACGGCTGGTAGCGCGCGAGGAGCAGCTGGCTGCGAAGCGCATCGAACGGCTGGCCTATTTCGATACGCTGACCGGACTCGCGAACCGGCAGCGCTGCCTCGACCGGACCAACGCGCTGATCGCCCGGGCCACCGATGACGTCACAGGCGTCGCGGCCGTCTGCCTTGACCTGCTCGGGCTGAAGCGTGTCAACGATCACTTCGGTCACCAGCTCGGTGACCAGGCCCTGCAGGCTTTTGCCGCACGTCTGACCGAGCTGCTCCAACGTTTCAACCTGCCTGAAGAGGACTCCTTCGCGGGTCGCTTCGGTGGTGACGAGTTCGTCGTCGTGGTGAAGGCCCATGATGCGGCCTCGATCGCGCAACGGATCGCGCAGCTGTGCATCGAGGCATTCAGCGCGCCCATCCGCCACGGCACTCTCGAGTATTTCTCGGCGCCGGGCATCGGGCTTGCCGTGTTCCCCGGCGATGCGAACGATGCCGGCGTGCTGTTCAAGTGCGCCGAAACGGCCGTCTATCAGGCGCGAGCCTCGGGCAACGCGCACGTCGTCAAGTACTCGGACGGGCTCGCCGACCGGAAGCGCGACTGGCTCGAACTCGAAGGCCGGCTGCGTCGCGCGGTGCAGAACGAGGCGCTGACGCTCGTGTTCCAGCCGAAGATCCGCGTCGCCGATCGAAAGCTCGTCGGTGTCGAGGCCCTGATGCGCTGGCACGATGGCGAGCATGGCGAGGTATCGCCTGCGCGCTTCATCGAGATCGCCGAAGGCAGCGGGCTGATCCTCGACATGGGGCGGTGGCTGATCTCGGCGGTCTGCCGGCAGCAGCGGGCCTGGATCGACCGGGGAATCGAGCTGCCGATCGCGATCAACTGCTCCGGCACCGAGCTGTTGCATGGCGATCCGGCATCGCTGGTGGAATCGCTGACGAGTGCCGCCGGCATACCGGCATCGCTGATCGAAATCGAGCTGACCGAATCGGTCCTGATCCAGGACTCGCAGTCGGTGCAGAAGACCCTTGCCCGGCTGCGTGCGCTGGGCTGCCGCATCGCGCTCGACGATTTCGGAACCGGCTACTCGTCGCTCGCCTACCTCACCCGCTTTCCGCCAGACCGCATCAAGATCGACAAGAGCTTCGTGCGCGACGTGGATCGCTCCGAAAGCGGCGCGGCGGTGGCGAGCGCCATCCTCTCGCTCGCGCGCAGCCTTCAGATGACGGTGACCGCGGAGGGCGTCGAGCGGGTCGGCCAGTTCGACTGGCTCGCCGCGCGGGGCTGCCACGAGATCCAGGGATTCCTGCTGGGCAAGCCGATGGCCGCATCGGACATCGAGTCTCGCTTCTTTCCCGAGTCGTCGCAGCCACTCGCCGCGCGGCTGCCCATCGCCGGCTGAGGAGCTAGAACCTCAAGCCGACGCCGAGGTAGCCAGCGCGCCCCACGGTGCCGTACTGGTACGTGGTCTGGTAGGTCCGGTCGAAGAGATTCTCGACGCGCCCGGTAATCTCGAGTCGCTCGCCGAGCGGATAGGTGGCCCGCACATCGACCAGCGTGTAGTCGCCGAGCGCGACACGCGTCTCGGGGAACGTGCTGAAGTCGTTGTCGAAACTGGATGAACTGTAGCGCGCGGCCATGCTGGTCTGCAGCTTCACGGGCCAGGTGTAGGCGATCTCGAGATTCGCGAGGGTGTCGGGTCGCCGCAGCAGTCGCTGACCGTACGTCGGCGACCCGACGGTGCGGTCGTCCACGCGCAGGTCGGTCAGGTTCGCTCGGATCTCGAGCTCGTCGATCGGCCGGAAGGTCGCCTGCAGCTCGACTCCGGTCGCGCGCGACCGACCCGTGTTCAGGTAATAGCCAAAGGATGAGTGGCCGGTGAGCGCGCATACCGAGCCGCCCGTGGCCGGGAACGGGCAGTTCGCGAAGCTGATCTCGTTGGTCGTATGGCGCAAGAAGTACGTTGCGGACAGCACGATGCGGCCGTCCTGCAGCGACTGCTCGATGCCCGCGTCGAAGCCATCCGACTCCTCGGGCTGCAGGCCGGGATTGCGGTAGTCGCTGTACAGCTGATACAGCGTCGGCGCCTTGAAGCCCTCGCCCCAGCTCGCGCGCAGCACCGTTCCGAAGGAGAGCGACCACGCCGCGGCGAGCTGCGTGGTCGAGTGTGAGCCGAACGCTTCGTGATCGTCGTTGCGCACGCCCGCCGTGAGCGTGACTCCCTTGACGATCTCGCCCTGCAACTGCAAGTAATAACTCCGCTGACCAATTTCGGCATGCGCCGGATTGTCGAGCGAGTTCATGTCGGCCTCTTCGTCCTGGAATCCGAAGACCGCCTGATAGTTCGGCGCGATGGCGAAGTTGCCCTGGTACTCGAAGCGGCGATTCTCGCCGTTGTAGACGCCAGTACGCGTGAGGGCGCCCGCCGCTCGCAGATAAGTCGAACGATCGACTTCGGTGCGCTGATACGCCACGCGGTTGGCCAGCCTCGCCTCGAACAGGTTGAAGTTGACGCCACCATAGGTAATGAGCTGGCGCGAGTTCGTGTAGTCGCCCTCGTCGGCGAGCACGAAGAACGGCGGGGGAAAGCCGTCGTAGTTCGACTGGCCGTCCGCGTAGTACGCACGGACGTCGATCGAGAGGTCGGACGAGAACGCATAGCCCACGCGGCCCGCGAACGACGTGTTCCGGAACGGGTCGGTCTCGCTGCCCCCATCGAATGCCGACACGCCGTCCGTCTCGTAGCGCGCACCGCCGAGACGGAAGGTCAGCTCGTCGTACCGCGCGCCGACCCCCGCCTTGTACTGGCTCGTGCTGCGGGAGCCGTAGTCGGCCTGAAAGCGGCCCGAAGGGCGGTCGTCCGCCTCGCGCGTCACGATATTGATGACGCCGCCGATGGCCTGGCTACCGTAGAGCGTCGATTGCGGACCGCGCATGATTTCGACGCGCGAGATGTCGCCCACGAGCAGGTTGCCGAAATCGAATCCGCCGCCGGTCGAGGAGGGGTCGTTGATCTGCACGCCATCGATGAGCACCAGTGTCTGATCGGCCTCGGCGCCGCGGATGCGGATCGCCGTCGGCGTACCCGGCCCACCGTTTCGGGAGAAGGCGACTCCCGGTGTGGTCACGAGCAGGTCCGAAAGGATGGCGGCCTGACTGCGCTCGACCTGGGCTTCGTCGATGACCGACACGGACGCGCCGATGCGATCTCGCTCGACCGGCGAGCGCGTTGCAACGACGACGACCTCGTCGAAACCATCGCGGGGCTCTTCCGCAGAACGGGCAGAGGGCGCGACGACGAGCAGGGGCGGCGTGACCAGCAGGGCCACGACAGGGCGAATGCGAAGCGAGCGCATGGGCGTAAACCTTGAGAGCGGAGTGGGAGTGACGGCTTTCCCGGGAACGCGCTGTCGCGTAACTGGCCCGGAGCCGCCCCGGGTATTGCAGGGTGCGCTACATTAGCGGCGAGCGTGGCGCCGATCAACGAGCGGAACAACTCCCGAGGAGCACCCATGAATGCGACCATTGACCGTCGTTCGATGTTGCAGTCCGTGCTGCTCGCTGGAGCCGGTGCAGCGCTCGTCACCCAGGCTGTTGCACAGGCGCCAGCTGGCGCGGTCGCCGCCACTGCAGCTCCTGCGAACGCAGGCCTGCGGCCCCTCACGTTCGACCCGGCGAAACTCGACGGGTTGTCGGAGCGCATGATCCGCTCGCACTGGGAGAACAACTACGGCGGTTCGGTACGCACGCTCGCGGCCGTGAAGCAGCGGCTCGCCGAGGCGCTTGCCAACAAGGACACGCCGCCCTGGCTTTATAACGACATCAAGCGCGAGCATCTCATCCGCACCGGCTCGGTGGTGCTGCACGAATACTATTTCGACAACCTCGGTGGCAATGGACAGGCTGGCGCTACTGCGCGCAAGACGCTGGGTGACGCGTTCGGTTCGTTCGACAACTGGGAGACCGAGTTCCGGCGGATCGGCAATGGTCTCGGTGGCGGGTCGGGCTGGGTGATGCTCGGCTTCAACTCGCACACGCGGCAACTCGAGAATTACTGGATGGCCGACCATGCGCACGCCCCTGCCGCAACGCTGCCGCTGCTCGTGATGGACATGTACGAGCATTCCTACCAGATGGACTATGGCGCCGCCGCCGCCCGCTACATCGACGCGTTCTTCCGCAACATCCAGTGGGACGCCGTCGCGGCCCGAATGGAAGCGGCCCGCAAGGTTCCGGTGGTCGCATGAAACTCATGCTCGCGCTGGGTGCACTGGGTGCGCTGGTCGCGGTCATCCCCGCGGCCTCGGGCGCCGAGCCCATGCAGCCGACCTCGACTTGCGATCGAGCCTGCCTCTACCGGGTGCTCGACGACTACCTCGTTGCGCGCGATGCGCATGATGCCGGGCAAGGTCAGATGGGCGGCGCGGGTGAAGAACACCGAGAACAACGTGGAGCTTCGCCCGGACGATGGACTGTGGGGCACGATCACCGGGCGCGTCGACTACGAGATGCGCTTCGCCGATCCGCAGACCGGACAGGTGGCGATCTTCGGCGTGGTGCAGGAAACGACGACACGCTCGCCCTATGCAACGCGGCTCAAGGTCGTCGATCGCGCGGTGGCCGAAGCGGAGACGCTGGTCATCCGCCCGGAGGACGCAGGCATCCCGTTCGTCACCGCGGACATCAAGGTGAAGCCGGTCTGGAACGAGATGCTGGCCGCGGCCGACCGCACGCCCCGCCAGAAGATGATCGACGTCGCCAACGGCTATTTCGAGACGCTGCAGCTCAACGACGGCACGCTGCGCACGCAGTTCACGCCGGACTGCGATCGGCGTGAGGACGGCATGCAGTCCACCAACAATGCGCAGGTCGGCCTGAATGCCGCGAACTCGGGCCTCGGCTGTGTCGCGCAGTTCCAGCTCGGTTGGTACCGCTACGACGACCGCCTGCGCGACCGCCGCTTCCTCGTCGTGGACGAGGAGCGCGGCATCGTGCTGTCGGCCGGCTTCATCGATCACGAAGGCCGGCTCGGCGAGTACACGCTTACCGACGGCACGAAGCGAACGTCGAACTACCGTCGGCCGCACACGTACGTGCTGTTCGAGGCATTCCGCATCAAGGGGGCGCGCATCCAGCAGGTGGAGGCGGTCTTCACGACAGTGCCCTACAACATGCCCTCGCCGTGGGTGAGCCGCTGAGTCCTTCCGCGCGATCGTTCAGGCAGGTTGCGCACGCGCTTCAGGCGAGGCGACTGTGACGTAGCCGCAGCGCGTTGCCGATGACGGAGACCGACGACAGGCTCATCGCCACGGCTGCGATGATCGGGCTGAGCAGAATGCCGAACACGGGGTACAGCGCGCCCGCCGCGACCGGAATGCCGAGCGCGTTGTAACCGAAAGCGAAACCGAGGTTCTGCCAGATGTTGCGCACGGTCGCCCGGCTCAACTGGCGGGCTCGGACGATGCCGACGAGATCGCCGCGAACGAGCGTGACCTGCGCGCTCTCCATCGCGATGTCCGTTCCGGTACCCATGGCGATGCCGACGTCGGCAGCGGCAAGTGCTGGCGCGTCGTTGATGCCGTCGCCGGCCATGGCGACGCGACGGCCTTCCCTCTGCAGGCGAGCGACGACCTTGGCCTTGTCGGCCGGGTTCACTTCGGCGACGACGTCATCGATGCCGAGGGTTCGGGCAATGGCGTGCGCGCTCCCTCGCGCATCACCGGTGAGCATGACGATGTTCAGGCCCTCGGCACGCAACGCCGCGAGTGCCGCTGCTGTCGTGCTCTTGATCGCATCGCCCACCGAGACGGCGCCTGCGAGGACGCCATCGACCGAGAGGAACATGACGGTCCGGCCATCCGCTCGCAGTCGCTCCGCCTCGGCCGCCAGTTCGCCGGCCGTCGCACCTTCAGCTGCCATCAACGCCGCATTGCCCAAGGCCAACATGCGGCCTTCGCTACGGCCCGTGACGCCGCGTCCGGTGACGGACTGGAATTCCGAGACGTTTGCCGGGGCTACCTGACGCGCGCTCGCGCCCTGGACGATGGCTTTCGCCAGCGGGTGCTCACTCGGGAGCTCCAGACCCGCGGCGAGGCCAAGGATCTCCGACTCGGTCCAGGGGCCTCGCGTGATCACACGATCGAGCACCGGCCGGCCCTCGGTGAGCGTCCCGGTCTTGTCGACGACTATCGTGTCCACATCCCGCAGCGCTTCGATGGCGTGCGCATCCCGGAAAAGTACACCGAGCTGAGCGCCGCGACCGCTGGCCACGGTGATCGAGATCGGCGTGGCCAGGCCGAGCGCGCACGGGCAGGCGATGATCAGAACCGACACGGCTGCGATGAGGGCGTACGACAGGCGTGGCTCCGGCCCGAAGAACCACCACACCGAAAACGCCACAACCGCAGCAGCGGCAACCGCCGGCACGAACCACTTCGAGACCCTGTCCGCCAGGCGCTGCAGGGGCGCACGCGAGCGCTGCGCCTGGGCCACGAGATTCACGATCTGCGACAGGAGACTGTCCGCACCCACCCGTTCAGCCTGGATTACCAGGGACCCGGTCTGATTCAGCGTTGCGCCGACGACGCCATCGCCGACGCTCTTCTGCGACGGCATGGCTTCGCCGGTGAGCATCGACTCATCGATGCTCGAGCTGCCTTCGAGGATGAGGCCATCTACGGGCACCTTTTCGCCCGGCCGCACGCGCAGTCGATCGCCCACGCCCACGTGGCCGAGGTCGACGTCGCTTTCGCTGCCGTCGGCGTTCAGGCGGCGTGCCGTCCTCGGTGCCAGTCCCAGCAGCTGCCGGATCGCCGCGCTGGTCTTGCCGCGTGCCGTCAGCTCGAGCCACTCGCCGAGGAGGACGAGCGCGACGATGACTGCTGCAACTTCGAAGTAGACTGCAACCATCCCGTGGGCGTCTCGCATGCTTGCCGGAAACCGGGCGGGCGCGAGCGTCGCATACACGCTGTAAACGTACGCCACCATCACCCCGAGCCCGATCAGCGAATACATGTTGGGCGAGCCGTTGCGGATCCCCGTCCAGCCTCGTCGGTAGTAGTCGATCGCGATACCGAGGACGACCGGGGCACTGAGCACGAGTTCGAGAACCCGCAGCGTCATCGCGGTCGAGGGTGCGAACTGCAAGCCGAGCAGATGCGGCACCATCGCGATGATGACGAGCGGCACGCTGAAGGCTGCCGCCATCGAGAAGCGTCGCCGTACCCTGCGAAGCTCCTGGTCGTCTTCCTCGATCGTCGGCGTCTGAGGTTCGAGGGCCATTCCGCAGATCGGGCAGCTGCCAGGACCCGTCTGGCTGATCTCGGGATGCATGGGGCAGGTGTAGATCGTGCCGGCCATTTCCGCACTGGCTGGCGTGACGACTTTCGCCTCGTGCGTGTGGCGATGATGGCCCGATGGGTCCGCAGCGAACCTTGTCCGGCAACGATCCGAGCAGAACACGACTGTCCGACCTTTGTGCTCCAGCCGGTGCGGAGACTTCACCGATACGGTCATGCCGCAGACCGGATCGATCGCCGTCGGGCTTTCGGCCTGAGCAGAGTGCGAATGGCCGTTCATTGGGTTTCTCCTCCGAGGGCCTGCAGGATCGGGCAGTCCTCGGGACGCCCATGACCGGGACACGCACGTACGAGGCCGGACAGCGCACCGCGCACGCGCTGGAGCTCGGCGATGCGCTGGTCGACGTCGGCGAGCTTCGCCTCGGCCTTCTTCTTGACGCGAGCGACATCGCGATGGGAGGAGAGCGTCAGCAGCTCGCGGATTTCGCTCAGCGAGAAGCCGAGAACCTGCGCGCGGCGAATGAACCGCAGGCGGAGGACCTCAGGTTCGGAGTAGCGCCGATAGCCGGATGCCAGGCGCTCGCGAGGTTCGAGCAGTCCTTCGCGCTCGTAGTAGCGGACGGTATCGATCCCGACGCCGGCCCGTTTGGCGAGCGCTCCGATTCCGATGGATTCCATGACGGTTCTGCCCCGGTTGCGATGGGTACAGGATAGACCCTTGACCAAGGTCCAGAGTCAAGACTCCGGCGAATAGAGCGTCGTCAGCGTTGCCGTGGCGGACAAGGCAGCAGCGATCAGCACGAACTCGACGACGAGCGTTCGCGAGAATGCCCGGCGGCTGCCGGCGTCGCCACGGGCGAGGGCGGGCCCGAACCGCGAGCGGTTGAGTGCCGCCAGGATCAACAGCGACGCGAACAGCGCGATCTTCACGGTCAGCAGCCGAGCGTAGGGCGACTGCAGGGCCTGCCAGCTTCCCGACAGCAGTGCCGCCAGCAGCAGGCCGACGCCTAGCAGGCACGGCACCCACCAGACGGCGATGCGCGAGAAGCGTTCGACGATTCGGGCGGCGGATGGCGCGCTCTCTCGCCTGGCCACCACTGCGAGAGGAAGCAGCGCGCCGAACCAGAAAGCGACGATGGCCACGTGGACGAACAGCAGCGATGCCAGCAGCAGTCGAGGTGAGAACACCGTCGTGTGGCCGGTCTGCGTGAACGACGCGAGGACCATCGCCGCGCCGATGAGTGCGAGCGGTCGTGCGACGGTTAGGACGGCAAGTCCGGCCAGTCGCCAGATCAGCGCCGTCGCTGACGACGTGCCGAGCACCAGTTCCCAGAGCGAGCGATCCTGAAGGCCCGCAAGGCTGCCGCTCATTCGCGCCGGTTCGAGCGAGAAGTGCGCAACCACGAGCACGAGACCCACGGCCGCGGCGACTCTTGCAGCGCGTGTGAGCGAGGCCGCGGTGCCATCGCCGATGCTTCGCCCGAAGAGTGCCAGGAACATCGCCATCCCCGCGGCCTGGAAGATGGCGATGAAGCTCAGGCTCCGAAGGACGATCGACAGCGCATCGATCATGCGGAAGCTTCAATGCCTGTCGGCGTGGCCTTCATGTACCGGATTGCCGGGCGACGGCTTTCCACCCACCGTGAAGCTGAATTTGCCGTTCATGACGTGGCCGTCGCCGCTCGCGACGCGCCACGTCACGGTGTAGTGGCCGTCCTCGAGCCTGGGGGCCGCGATCCTGGCCTGCGCTGCGCTCGTTGCAGGCAAAGGCGAAACCTTCTGTTTCGCGCCACCGTCTTTCTGCACCGTGAGTGCCGTGACCCGCGCGCCCTCGGAGAAGTTGAGCACGAGTTCAGCAGGCGCCTTGGCGACGGTGCTGCCGTCGGCTGGCACGGATGATTTCAGGTTTGCGTGAGCGAATGCCGCGCTGATCGGAGCGGAGACAAGCGCGACCACAAGCATTGTCCGGTTCATGGGTTTCTCCTGATGACTGGCCTGATCAGTACCAGAGGCGAATGCCCGCGACGAAGTACGTCTGGGCAGGGGGCTCGCCTGCCCGGCGGGCCAGATCCCGAGTGTGGCCGAAACGCTTCTCCCAGGTGACCCCGACATACGGCGCGAACTGCCGCCGGATTTCATACCGAAGCCGGAGGCCGAGCGTCGCGTCGGAGAGCCCGGATCCCACGTTCCGCACGGGGTCGCTCTTGCCGTACAGGTTCAGCTCGAGCGATGGCCGCAGGATGAGGCGCTGCGTGAAGAGCACTTCGTACTCCGATCTCAGCCGCAATGCGGAGCGTCCCTGTTCGCCAATGTACACCGTGGCAGAGGACTCGAAGAAATACGGCGCAATACCCTGCACGCCGAAGGCCGCCCAGCTGCGCGAAGGTCCGGTTCCGAAATCGTGCCGCGCACCGGCCTGGAGACTCCACCAGCGGGCGAAATTCCGGTCGAACAGAACCTCTGCGTCCGCGTTCGTGTCACGGCCGGCACGTTCTCCTTCCGAGCGGATCCAGAGCTTGCCTTCGTCCCTGCCGAACCAGGCATAGCCGTCCCAGGCGCCGGTGCTCTCGCCATCCGCCCGGCGCCACTCCAGCGTATCGACAACGACGTGGCCGAAAATGGCTCGATCGTCCATGCCCATCATGCGATTCATCTCGCGGCGGGGCATGTCGTGCATCTCGAGCTGCGGCGGGTCTGGCGCCACGTGCTCGCTTTGGCTTGTGTCCTCATTGCCCTCTGGCGCCGCTGCGGCAGCGGGCGCGCCATCATGCGGGTGGTGCTGCTGTGCCGAAGCCAGGAGCGGCGTGGCAGCGGCGAACGCGGCGACCAGCACAGCGAGCGCGCGCATGCTCATGAATGACCGCGGCCGCCGCCGTCATGAGCGACGATCACCTCGCGGAACATTCCCGCTTCCATGTGGTAGAGCAGGTGGCAGTGATACGCCCACCGACCGAGTGCGTCGGCGGTGACGAGGTAGCTCAGCCGCTGGGCCGGGTGCACGGAGACGGTGTGCTTGCGGACCTGGAAGCTCGAGTCCCTGGCCAGCACTTCGCTCCACATCCCGTGCAGATGGATGGGGTGCGTCATCATGGAGTCGTTCACCAACGTGATTCGCAGCCGCTCGCCGTGCCGGAATCGGAGTGGCTCGGCCTCGGAGAACTTCTGCCCGTTGAAGGACCACATGAAGCGCTCCATGTGACCGGTGAGGTGCAGTTCGATCTCTCGCTCCGGATCGCGATGATCGATGGGCCCGCCGATCGTGTGGAGATCGGCGTAAGTCAGCACGCGCCGGCCATTGTCACGCAGGCCGGGGCCCGGATCATCGAGACGGTCGGACGGTTCGGAGACGAGCATGTCGACGCCGGAACCGTACTCGGCTGACGAGTGCGTCAGTGGCTTCGGGGCCTTGGACGTCATTCCGTGAGAACCATGATCGGTGCCGGGCATCGCGCCGTGTCCCATGCCCATGTCCTGCATCGTCAGCACGGCTCGACGCCCGAGGGTCGGGACCTCGGCCTCCATCGAGGGCCGCGGCGCCAGCGTTCCACGCGCGTAACCCGAACGATCCATCGAGGCGGCAAATATCGTGTAGGCCTCGTCCTTGGGGCTCACGAGGACATCGAGGGTCTCGGCCGCGCCAAGCCTGAACTCATCGACAGTCACGGGTTCCACGTCCTGACCGTCGGCCGCGATGACGGTCATCTGCAGGCCGGGAATGCGGATGTCGAAGAACGTCATCGAAGACGCATTGATGAAACGCAGGCGGATGCGTTCGCCGGGACGGAACAGCCCGAGCCAGTTGCCTTCCGGTGTTGCTCCATTCATGAGGTACGTATAGACGGCTCCGCCGACGTCGAGGAGATCAGTCGGGTCCATCCGCATGTGTCCCCACATGCGGCGTTCGGCCATCGTCGCCGCCAGTCCCTGCGAACGCACGTCGGCAATGAGGTCGCCCACGGTGCGCTTGCCGAAATTGAAGGAGTCGCTTTGACGCTTCAGTTGGGCGAACAGGTGCTCGGGGTCGTGGTCGGTCCAGTCGGAGAGCAGGACGACGTGTTCCCGGTCACTCGCCTGTCTTTCGCCGCCCTGTCGATCGATGATGAGCGGGCCGTAGAGCCCCACCTGCTCCTGGAATCGTGAATGCGAGTGGTACCAATAGGTGCCGTACTGATTCACCTTGAACCGGTACGTGTAGCTGCCACCGGGGTCGATGCCCGGAAAGCTCACGCCCGGAACGCCGTCCATGTCGGCAGGCACTATCAACCCGTGCCAATGGATCGAGCTTGGCTCGCGCAGGCGATTCGCCACGCGAAGCGTGACGGTGTCGCCCTGCACGAGCCGGATGAGTGGAGCTGGCACGCGCTGGTTCACGACCACTGCCGTGCGCCGAACGCCGGTGAAATTGACGGGCATCGAGTCGATCGAGAGGTCGATTCGATTGCCAGTCAATGTCGCGGGTGCATCGTCTGGCTGGCCGGCAGGGAACGCCTTGCAGCTTGCCGCAAGCAACGTCGTGCCCGCCATGCCCGTGACGAACCGCCTGCGGGAGATCGGGGGGAACCGGAATGGGGCGTCGTTCATCGTGATTGCGATATTCACGCGATGCAGTGCTGGCACCGTGATCGTAGAGTATGGACCCCGGTCCAGAGTCAAGAGATCGAGGCTGCGACATCTCCCTTGCGGAGGGGAGCCGCTTGACCGTACCCCGTTGTATGCGCGCCCGAGTCATACTGGAGTGAATCGGACGAAACGACGGGAATCCTGGTGCCGACAGCGGCGACTCCACTCCAGAATCATATCTTGGCGGCGCTTCCTGACGCCGTACGGGACCGGCTTTTCCCTCACCTCAAACTCGTGACCTTGCGCTCGGGCGAAGTGCTGTACGAGGCAGGCGCTCCGCTGCGACAGGTCTATTTCCCGGCGGACTGCGTCGTATCGCTGTTGTATGTCCTGGAGAGCGGGGCATCGGCCGAGATCTCCGTGGTCGGGAAGGAGGGAGCGGTCGGGGTTTCGATGTTCATTGGCGGAGAGACCACGACCAGCCGGGCCGTCATCCAGACCGGCGGCACGGCGTATCGCCTCGCTGGTCGGCGCCTCAAGGCAGAATTCGAGCGGCATGGGGATCTGCTGCACATCCTGTTGCGATATACGCAGTCGTTACTCACGCAGATGGCCCAGACAGCCGTTTGCAACCGGCATCACAGCGTGGAGCAGCAGCTGTGCAGGTGGTTGCTGTTGTCGCTCGACCGGCTGCCTTCCAATCAGCTCGCGGTAACGCAGGAGCTGATCGCGAGCATGCTCGGCGTGCGCCGCGAGGGCGTGACGGCCGCCGCTGGCCATCTGCAGGAGCGCGGAGTGATCAAGTATGCCCGTGGTCGCATCACGGTCCTCGACCGGCCGCGGCTGGAAGCCCTGTCCTGCGAATGTTATGCGGTAGTCAAACGGGAGACCGATCGCATTCTGCACGCCACCCCGCTGCATCGAAGCCCGAGCGCAGACAGCCGGCCCTAAAGATCGCTAACGCACCGACAGCAGGTGCGGGCCGAGGCAGAGTCCAAGCGAGATTCATCCGCGTCGGGCAACAACTCCAACGCGACTCACTCGGAGCTCCAGCTCATGCATTCGATCAGCACGATTTCCGCAGTTTTCGTACCCGCGACCGCGTTCGTGACGCTCGGGTGCGCCAGCAGTCCGCCAGCACCCACGGCCAGCATCCAGGCTGCCCGGCAGGCCATCGCAAGCGCAGAGCGAGCGGAGGCCGGGCGATTCGCCGCCGGCGACCTCGGTGCGAAGCGCAGCACAGGGGCGCTGGTCGAAGAAATGAATCGCAGCAGCGGAGCCAATCGTAGCGGCGGGCCGAAAGCGTGAAAGCCTATCTCATCGGTCAGGGCGTCGCAGGTGAGCGCGTCAGCGCGTTGTGCAAAGGGAAGAGCGCGCCCGTGGCCGGCAATGAGACGGCAGAGGGCAGACGTCAGAACCGGCGCGTCGAGGGCCTGATCAGCAACGCCGTGACCGTTTCCCGTCAAGGGGAGCGCTTCGCACGAACGAGCATTGTGAGAACTCTGGTTCAGATGGTGGATGGCGCGCTCGCACAGAGGCGCCAGACGATCGCCCGCAACGGCGACATGTCGAGCGAAACCTTTCCGTGCTCGCAAGAAGAGCACAGAAGGTTGCTCAAGATGCCCGAGAACACAGTAGACAGAGTCTATCTGGACGACGGGCGACGCAAACTATGCGGGATACAGATCAAGCCGATTCCACAATGCTAGTCGGGAAAGCGGCTTCTTGGTGGGAGCTGCGCAGTTTCCCCAAGCTCGGACTCCTTCTCGTTGCGTGGATCCTCACTCCGATTGCGGCCGCCGTGCTGGTCATGGCGTTTGGCTGGGGTTACCGCGGGCCGATCGCTATTGCCTCCGCCGCCGCAGTTGAAGCAGCCGTGAGGTAACAAGCCGTCTCATCGTGCAGGCAGACGGTCGTTGGCCCAGCAGGTGGTGGCTGAGTCACCATCTCAACAGTTTCGGACCCGCGAGGGCGCCAAGGAGGCCGGTTGCCGCGATTCCCGAGCTGTACCAGGTCAGCATGAACATCGCCGCGGTTTCCTGGCAGGCGAAGGCATAGATGGCTGCGCCAGCGGCGCCGGAGACAACGCCGAGCGCAGCGCCGGCGGCTCGCAACCGCACTGGCGCCAGGCGGCGAAACGCCCAGGCAAATCCGGCGAAGCAGGGGATCGACAGGGTCACGATCGCAACGAAACATCGGGACGCCGAGGTGCCCAGTGCCAGCTCGGCGAGGGTCGGAGCGCTTGCCTGGGCGGACTCCACGAGCGCCATCATCGCCACGATGAAGATGGGAACAGCCAGCCCGAGCCAGGCCAGGCCAAGGCGCGCCGCTGGATTGCCCAACCGCCGAGTTACGGTGAGCCCGCTGCCGACCAGGGACAGGGTGAACGTCCATTTCATCCAGAAGGGCAGGGTGGCGCTGGCTTCCCTGATGTCGGGTCGCAGGCCCGGCCCCATGAGCAGCAGGCCGAAGGCGACGGCGGCGCCCATGAGGAGAGCCACCCACAATCGCGCGATCGCCGCATGCCTGGACACAGGCCGGATATCGCTCGCGAGCTGCGCGATGATCTGCTCAGTTCGCACGGGCACTCCCTTTCTGGACGAGTCGCCACAATTTCTTCAGGCCCCGATGCACGCTCACCTTCACATTCGTGCGCGTGAGGCCGCTGCGTTCTGCAGCCTCCTCGGTGGTCAGCCCTTCGAGCCTTACCTGCTGGATCGCCAGTCGCTGCTGAGCTGACAACTCGCTCAACAGGCGATCGATGTCCATCGCGGCGGCCACACTTTCGCTGCCATCGGCCGAAAGAAGTTCGTCGACATCATCGAGGGACACGGTCGTGCTGGACCCACGACGTCGGAATTCGTCGACCAACTTGTAGCGCGCCATCGCGAATGCCCAGGCTGTGAACGGCTTGTCGATGTCGTAGCTCTCTCTTCTGACGTGGACGGCGATGAGCGTTTCCTGCACCAGATCTTCCACATCGCCAGGATCGCCGCTCCAGCGCTTTGCGTAAAAGCGGCGCAGCAGCACCGAAAGCTCCACGAGCAGCAGGCCGTGTGCAGCCGCTTCGCCGCCGAGTCCCCTGAGCATCAGCGTCCGCAGGCGATCTTCCGTGGCACTCATCGAGTGTCCTTCTTCGAGTATTTCGTGTGACGAGACGATTCGGTTACGTGCCTGTAACCGTTTGCCGATCCGCGGCGAACTATCGGAGGACAGATCACGAATCTACCGGGCTCCACGCCCATTCTTCCCGACCGAGGAGACTTTGCATGATATCCACCAAGTCAACCACCACCACCGCTCTGCTGGGTGCCTTCGCGCTGGCCGCTGCGATCGCAGGGCAGGCGAGCGCCGCGGAAAAGTCCGAGATGATGAAGAAGCCGGTCACTCCCGAGCAGATGGCAGGCCACGAAAAGTGCTACGGCATTGCCAAGGCTCATGAGAACGACTGCAAGGCTGGGCCGGGCACGACCTGCGCCGGCACGTCCAAGGTGGACTACCAGGGCAATGCCTGGTCGCTCGCCAAGACGGGTACCTGCACGACGATCAAGACGCCCAACGGCATGGGCTCGCTTTCGCCGAAGG
The DNA here is from genome assembly GCA_963769065.1 of uncultured Pseudomonadota bacterium. Lineage (GTDB taxonomy): Bacteria > Pseudomonadota > Gammaproteobacteria > Steroidobacterales > Steroidobacteraceae > ZC4RG30. The sequence continues at coordinate 169,036 of CAVYKG010000001.1, forward strand.
CCTGAGCTGAAGCAGTGAGCTTGATCCCCGGGCCAGGCGTTGGTCTAAGCCTGAAGCCTCAGCACTATGCCGAGGCGAAGGCGACGACGGCGTCTGGCCTGTGGTTCGAGGTCCATCCTGAGAACTACCTGTGCGAGGGCGGGCCGCGACTGGCCTGGCTCGAAGCCGTCCGCTCACGGCATCCCTTGTCCTTGCATGGCGTCGGCCTGTCGCTGGCGGCGGATGAGGAGGTCTGTTCAGAGCATCTGTCCTCGCTCAGGAAGCTGATCGACAGATTCGAGCCATTCGTCTTCTCCGAGCACCTGGCATGGTCGCAGCATCGCGGCGTCTACCATCCGGATCTGCTGCCCTTTCCCCGGTCGCGCAGCGCGCTGGATCGCGTCGCGCAGAACGTCAGTCGAACCCAGGAGGTTCTGGGACGCAGGATCCTCATTGAAAATCCATCCCTCTACTTGCCGCTGAAGGGCCAGGAGATGAGTGAGGTCGAGTTTCTCACCGCGCTCGTCAAGCGAACCGGCTGCGGCCTGCTGGTCGATGTGAACAACGTGCAGGTCAGCGCAACCAACCTGGGCTACAGCGCAGCGGCTTACCTCGACGCCATTCCGGCGCAGGCGGTCGAAGAGATTCACCTGGCGGGCCACACACCGGACCCAGATCCCGAATCCCGGCTGCTCATCGATTCCCATGGCGAGGCAGTCGCGGACGTTGTCTGGGCGCTGTATGAACGACTGATCCGGCGGATCGGCCCGCGGCCGACACTCATCGAACGCGACGACAACATCCCTCAGTTCGACGTGCTGATGGTGGAGCGCGAACGCGCGTGCGAGGTGTACGACGGTGGCACATTTCCCGAGCAGCGGCATGCGTGACCTCAGCCAGTTCCAGAGCGCCTTTGCCCGCGCGGTCCGCGGCGAATTGGCTGCAGTATCCGGATGGCTGGAGAGTGAGCCCGCCGCTTCGCCGGGCCTCGCCGTCTATCGCAACACGGTGGCGAGAGCGACGGCTGACACGCTGCTGGCCACTTTCCCCACAGTGGCGAAGCTCGTGGGCGAGGATTGGTTTCGTGCCACGGCAGCCGTCTATATAGCGGCTAACCGGCCGACGAGCCCGACACTGCATCGTTATGGAGACGATTTTCCGCATTGGCTGTCAACATTCGAGCCGGCAGCTGACACCCCCTACCTCGCGCCTATCGCGAGGCTCGATCGGCTCTGGTGGGAGTCGTATTTTGCGGCGGACGCGACGGCGCTCGCGGCCCATGACCTCTCGAGCCTCTCCGCGGAGCAGCTGGCGAGCAGTACCCTGGTACTGCACCCGAGCGTGCGGCTGGCATCGTTCGAGTACAACCTGGGTCGATTGTGGCTATCGCAGCAGCCCGGTGCGGCAGCGGCTTGTTTCGAGATCGAGCGAGAGGCGGATCATGTCGTCCTCTGGCGCCTGGGCATGGAAGTGCAGGTGGAGTGCGTGTCGGATCAGGATCATCGTTTCTTGCGGGCCTGCGAAGGGGGTCGAAACCTGCTGGATGCGGCGGACCTCGTCAGCGACTCTGGCAACGAGGCGTCGCTGTCGACACTGCTCGCGGCTTGCCTGACAAAAGGCCTGTTCAGCCATATCGGCCGGGCGATCGAGGAGGACGTCACATGAATACGGCTGGGCCTTCGAAACAGAAGCTGGCGACCCTTGCCTGGCCGGACCGGGCCATTCCGGAATGGCTGATCGCGTTGACCATGCGGTTCGCGGTCGCCGCAATATTCCTGCTGTCAGGGCGGACCAAGGTTGACGGCTTTCTCCACATCACCGACACCACGTACGTGCTCTTCGCCACCGAGTATCGGCTGCCGCTGGTGCCGCCTCAGGTGGCGGCTCACCTCGCCACTTATTCGGAGCACTTGTTCTCCGCGCTGCTGATCGTCGGCCTGTTCACGCGCCTGTCTGCGGCGGCCCTGATGGGGATGACGCTCGTCATCGAAATATTCGTCTACCCGGACGCCTGGCCGACTCACCTGACCTGGGGCGCGATGCTGCTGTACCTGCTGGCGCGTGGGGGAGGACGTGTGTCGCTCGATCGTCGATTCGGCATCCCCTGAGCGACAATGATCAGGTCAGTCGATGGAGCAGGACCAACGTAACCGCGATCGCCGGCATCATCAGCGCGAGCGTCTTGCCGACGCTCAGGCCCAGCGTATCGGCGAGCATGATCTGGCCGCGGCTGCCGATCTTCTGGATCGTGGAGCCCAGGAAGTCGGACATCTCCGCGTAGAGGTAGCTTCCCGCGAGGATTCCTAGCATGCCGGCCAGGGCGTCGTAGTTGCCTTGTCCGAACGCAGCGGCGCCTGTGCCCGGGCAGTAACCGAGCAGGGCGAGGCCGGCGCCGAACGTCAGTCCTCCGACGATGTTGGCCGCGAACCGGGTGGGCTTCACGTGGAGCTTCACCAGGCCGAGTCGGTGCATCCCGAAGATGCCGACCATGCCGACGAGAATTGCACTCAACATCACCTTCATCACGGTGAAGTCGGTCAGCAGCAACTGGCCCATGAGGACCTCGTACTTCGCCACGCCGCTCTTCTGCAGCAGGAAGCCGAACACCAGACCGAAGACCAGGCCGAGAACCAGCTGAAGTGGGCGATTGGCGCGTGCGTCAGCCATGGGTCGCCGCCGTCCCGAACAAGGCATAGGCCACCCCGACGCCGCTCGCGAAGAAGCAGATGAGCGCGACCCACGAGCTCACGGACAGTTGCAATGCCCCGCTGATGCCGTGTCCGCTGGTACAGCCACCTGCCAGGCGTGCCCCATAGGCCATCACCGCACCGCCGAGGAACGCGACGCCCAGGCGCATCGGCACACTGTTCCCGAACCGGCTTTCCCAGAGCTCAGGCACCCAGATACCGGTAGTTTCACCGCCAGTGAACGCCGCCACCATGGCGCCGAGAATGAGGCCGAACAGCAACATGACCTCCCAGTCGACCTTGGGCGGCTTCTCCTGGAAGAACTTGAGTGTGCTGGTGTGGTTGTTGGCCACGACCTTGCCGATCATGCCCGCGATGCGCGCATAGGCAGTCGAGACGCCCAGCGGCTTGTCGGAGAAGTAGAACGTAGCCATCGACAACAGGCCGATGAGCCCTCCGACGAGGTAGGGAGACCAGGATCCGCTCTGTGCATCCATGTGGTGAACGCCTTACTTCGACGCCTGCCGCTCGAGCGGAAGGTCCAGCTTCTCCCAGGCGGTGATCCCCCCGAGCATGTTGATCACGTTACTGAAGCCATTGCGTTTGAGGATGCTCGCCGCGAGCGCTGAGCGGTGGCCGACACTGCAGTGAACAATGATCGCGGCATCCTTGGGCCACGGGGGCAGGTGCTCTTCGAGATCGCCGACGAACTGGTGATGCGCACCGGGGATGTGCTTCTCGTTCCACTCGTACTCATCGCGCACGTCCAGCACGGAAGCCGCCTGCTGCTGCACCAGGTGAGACGCAGCCAGTGCGCTCGTCGTTGCCAGCGACTCGACCGGAAGGCCCTGCTCACGCCACGCATCCATGCCGTTGATCAGGATTCCCTCCACCGAGTCGATGCCGATGCGGGCCAGCGATTTCACCGCCCGCTCGACCTCTTCGGGCCCATCCACCACGAGGAAGATCCGGGATTGCTCGCTTGCAATCCATCCGCCGAAGGCGGGCAGACCGCCCAGCCAGATGTTGTAGGACGCGGGAATGTGGCCGCCGGCAAAGGCCTCTGGCCCGCGCGTGTCGAACACGAGCCCCTCCTTCATGCGCTTCTGGAAATCCTTCGGTTGCAGCACCTGGAAGGTGTTCGGCCACTTCATGGGTCGGCCCGCGTTCAGGTTCACCACCTCCATGTGACGGAAGTAGGGCGGGCGCGCCATTTTTTCCCCAACCTTGTGCGCGATGAATTCCCGCCGCGATTTCTTGAATACCGGATTGGATGCGCGCTCGATGCCGAGCGACGAATCGTCGCGGGAGGAGATGTTGCCACCGCAGGCGGAACCTGAACCGTGAGCCGGATACAGCAGCGCCTGGTCGCCGAGCGGCGCGAGATGGCGGTGGACGGAGTCGTAGATGATGCCGGCGTTGTCGGCCGTTTTCGCAGGGTCCTCGAGATCGGTGCGTCCGGTGTCGCCTACGAAGAGCGTGTCGCCAGTAAAGACGCCCCAGCACTTGCTGCCCGAGTCCTTGGCGTAAGCCGCATAACACATGCTCTCGGGCGTATGCCCGGGCGTATGCAGCGCGACGAACCGGGTCGTGCCAACGGTCAGCTCGGATTCGTGTGCGAGCCGGACATCCGACCTGCCGAAGAGCTCATGCTCGCCGGTGACGATCTGCGCTCCGGTCATCTCCTTCAGCGCCGCGGAACCGAACTCGAAATCCTCCTGCCGGTGAGTCTCGAATACGAAGGCGATGCTGAGATCGTTCTCGCGGGCCAGCTGCAGGTATTCGTCCACGTCCCGGCGCGGATCGACGACGACGGCAAGGCCCTCACCGCAGCCGAGCAGGTAGGAGTTGTGGCCGAGTCCCGGTGTCTTGAGTCGTTGGAAGAACATGTGACCCCGTGTGCAAATGGCTGCGCGAACAGTAGCACTGCGCTTGAATGCATTGAGGATTCCAGACACCCCTGCTTGATGTCAGCGGTGGCTGATACGCGCCAGTGCCGGCGAGGCGTATGACCTTGAGGGATGTGAATGACTGCGAGCACCGGGAGAGGAAGATGAAAACGAACATGAATGGTTGGGAGAGGGCGGCGCGAGCCGTTGGCGGCGTCGGACTGATCGCCTGGGCCGTGGCAGGCACACAGCCGTTGCACTGGCTCGGGTGGTTCGGGGCAGTGCCGCTCGCCACCGCACTCGTGGGATTCTGCCCGCTCTACGCACTGCTCGGAGTCAGCACCTGCCGCAAGCGCTCGATGGCGACCGGGCGACGTCGCTAGCGATACGCGGCGAGGCGTTCACACCAGTTCCACCGTCCGCGGTTGCTGCCGGAATGTCCGTGCGCGCGCGAGATATCGCTCAACCGCATCGACCGCGTCCATCCCGCAGTCGCTGCGGCCGGTCCCGAACTTCAGCGGTACGCCCTGAGTGGATATGAATGCGACCGAATAGGAGCGCTCGCTCTCCAGGGGTGCTTCTCCGACAAAGATTCGCTCGATGCGCTGGCCAGAGGGATTCTCGGCCTTGATGAACATGTGCAGTCCGCGGCAACGTTTCACGTAGCCGCCCATCTGTGTCAACGGATCGCCGGAGAAGGTGCGCTCGAGATTCTCCTCCAGCATCTGCCGAATTTCGGCGCCCGTGAGCTCGACTCGCGACACCTTCGGATTGGTCGGCACCATGTTCCACACGTCGCGCAAGGTGATCGGCCCCGGGAGAATGGGAGCGCCGTACCGCCAGCCGTTTGAAAACGCGATATCACACCCGGCCTCGGTGGCAACGGCGGCGAGCAACAGGTCATCCATCGAAGACTCGAGCATGGCGTAACGGTGCAGCAGCACTGCCGTCTCGCCAACGGTCCGGTCCAGCGCGTCACGGTGTGGTGCGATGGCGGCCTCCACCAGGTCCGCCACCACTTCGTCGTCGTGCAAGGTCTGATCGACGGGAATCAGCTCGTGGCGATGACGGACGACGCGACGCCCCTCGATCTCGAGATCGAGCCGCCCGATGAAGCTGCCGTGGCATCCCGACTGGAAGATGATCGTGCCGGCTTCAACCGCCGGTTCATACATCCGGTTATGCGTATGCCCACTGACGATCACGTCGATTCCCTCCACCTTGCGAGCCAGCGCAATGTCCTGCGGAAACCCGAGATGGGACAGGACGACGACCAGATCGACCCCCTGCTGGCGCAGGGAGCGAACGTGGGTGGCAGTTTCGCTGAATCCATCGGTGAACCGGATGCCTTCGCTGTAACTCGCGGGCATGGTCTTGTCGACGATCGGGCAGGCCAGACCGATGATTCCAATGCGCAGCGTGCCGCGCTCGGCAATGCGCGTCGGCTCGAACACCAGCGCACCAGACCCCTTGTCATAACAGTTGGCAGCAAGGACCGGGTAGCGAAGCAGCGCGGCCAGGGCAATGAAGGCCTTTGGCCCGTAGGCGAATTCCCAGTGCGCGGTCATGGCTTCCAGGCCGAGCGCATTCATCGCCGGCGCGAGCGCCGTGCCCTTCGACTGGACGACCTCGAACGTGCCATGAAACGTGTCGCCGTTATCGAGGGCCATGCAGCGCCCGCCCGTTTCCGCGTGGATCTGGCGGAACAGTGTGGCGATTCTCGCCAGACCGCCGAGCGTCTCAACGCGCCAGTCCCGTGCATCGCGCACCAGTTCGACATGGGGCTGCAGGTAGCCGTGCAGGTCGTTCAACTGCAGCAAGGTCAGCCGTTCGGTCATGCTAGTCCTTGACCAGGGCGTAGCCGTCCAGCTGGAGGTTCACGACAGTCGTCAAGGCCGCGAGGTCGACCTGAACCCCCGGCAGCAGATCCTTCGCCGACAGCTTGTGCGAGTTCATCGCCTGCCCGCAGATTCGCACACTCACTCCCGCTGCGAGCAGTGCCTGGACCAGTGGCGCATTCGGATTGCTCTGCCCCGCGTGGCGGCTCCGATAGGCGCTGTCATTGGCGACGCTGTCGGTGGCCTCCCCGTGGACGATCGCGACGATCTTCTGTCGCTCCTTCGTTACAGCCTCAGCACCGAGGAGATTGGCCAGGCGGGCCACCCGGTCGAGCCCTGGATGGACCGCCTCCGGACGAGGCGGCGCCGCTGAGAGGTCGAACACCACGCGGTACACCACATCCGCGCGAGGCCGCTCGCTGGCGTTCGGCACCGGAGTATGGCTGCCGAAGCCGGGCACGGCATCGGCTGCCGGGGCGAGGGATGAGAACAGGGCGAGGGCGGCCGCGCAGCCTGCCCATGTCAGGCTTCGAAGAACTGAGGTTGGCATCTGCTTCTCCGGTTGTGGTGGTCATCGACCAATGTGGAAGATCTGTTCATAAGCGCGCGGATCCGGCATCCCGGCCAGGGCGCGGATCGCCCCACCGGCGTCGCGATAAACCAGGCCCGGGGTGGCGGGCAGATCCAGCGCACGCATCAGCACGTTGTTCGTTGCGATGGCGGCGCGTGAATCCGTACTGCCACGACCGGCGGCGTGCTTGCCCGAGAGCAGCGCGGCCAGCGCACCGCGGCGATTGTCCGAGTCGAGGATCGCCGCGGCACGGGGCAGGCTCTCATCGCCCAGCACGGCCACGAGCACGTAGCGCACCTGCACCCTGACTCGCGCCCCGTCGCGTTGCAGCTGCGTCATGAGTCGATGGCACCATGGACACTCGGTGTCGATCAGGACATACACGACCTCGCTTGCTTCGGCCTCGGCCAGCGTTATCCAGGGCGTTCTCCCGAGACGCAGAAACACGCCCTCCGAGAGGCCTCGGGCCTCGAGGCCGGACTGTGCCGTGCCCGCGCGCATGGCTGGCGCGAAGCCAAGTGCCAGGAACGCGGTCGTCGTGGCGAGTACCCGACGTCGTGAAGCCCTCATTGCGTGTGCCCGGCACCGGTGGGGTCGGCAATCTGGATGGCCTGACCGCTCTGCCACGCATCGGCGCCGGGCAGTACGGCAGGGGCTGTAATGTCTGCGCGGTCGGCCTTCTTTGCCGCGCTTTGCACACCAAACCGCTCGTCGCGCGCCGCAACCAGTGCCGGGTCGACCTGGCCGTCGGCTGTAAAGCCCATCATCAATTGCGGCACACCGACCGGCAGCTCCTTCTGCAAGTCGGTATGCCAGGTGTGGAAGGTCTTGCCGTACGTACCGACGAGCTTGGTCATCAATGCATGCTCGGCCGCCTCCGGAATGCCCGGGGCGATCAGCTGACCTGACTTCACCTCGTGCACATGGCTGTGCCAAAGCGCCTTCTCGGCGTCGGGCAGGGTGGCGAAGAGCCTCGCGCTAACGATGTACTCCACGCCCATGATCTTCGCGTCCTTGACGTTCCCGTCGTAGATGACGCACTGGATGAGCTCCTCGTTGAGTACCGCGCAATAGTGATGCGCCTCCATCTGGCCTTTGAGGTTGCCGCTATAGAAGTGGAAGCCATCGAGGTACGCGTTGATCGCGTCGATCGGCGGCTTGTCCTGGAGCGCAGCGGCGCCGAGTTCCAGGGTGGTCGTCTTGGCGGTCTCCGCCGCACCGGGCGACTGAACGTTCGAGGCCGTGTTCTGACCCCCGCACGCTGTGAGCAGCAGTGTGATCGCAGTGAGCGCAATGGGTGGGACGTAGCGAAGGCCCATGGCAGTGCTCTGCGGGAAATGGGCTTCCGATTGGACAGCAACCCTCCTGTCAGGGGCACTGCAGCGAAAGGAGCAGGCGTTGTAGGACACAGCCAAGGGGTCGTGGGGTGTTCACCGGGCTCGCGGTCCGCCCGGTTGTCCAGGCGCGACCTGGTCACCTATCGTGTCCGCCACGCCGTGCGATGCTGCACTTCGTTGTCCGGGCACCCTTGGCCGCAGAAGAACGAGGAATTGATGCATATGTCATTTTTCTTTGCGTCGTTGCCCGAACCCTCTGGCGAACTTCAGATCCTCGAGCTCTATCCCGAGGCCGGTCGCGCGTTGATCGAGCTGCACACGGCGGTGTTGCGTAACGAAAGCGCGCTGTCGGCTGGCGTGACCCCCGGCGGATCTGCAGTAACGGGTGAGGGAGGGCACTCACCATGACCGGTACCCGCTCCGACGCTTTCGTATTTTTTGGTGCGACGGGCGACCTCGCGTACAAGAAGATCTTCCCGGCGTTGCAGGCCCTGATCCGTGCGGGCGAGCTGGACGTGCCCATCATCGGCATGGCGCGCGCGGACTGGACGCTGGACAAGTTGCGGGAACGCGCGCGCGAGAGCCTCCTGGACAATGGCGGTCTCGACGCCGACGCGTTCGCCAAGCTGTCTGCGCAACTCCAGTATGTCAACGGAGACTATTCGGACCCGGCGACGTACCAGCACCTGAAGCAGTGCCTGGGACCGGCCGTCCGGCCGTTGCATTACCTCGCGATTCCACCGAGCCTGTTCGCCCCGGTGGTTCAAGGACTCGCCGAGTCCGGCTGCGCGGACAACGCCCGGATAATCGTCGAGAAGCCCTTTGGACGTGACCTTGCTTCCGCGCAGTCGCTGAACCGCACACTGCACGAGGTCTTTCCGGAATCGGCGGTGTTTCGGATCGACCACTATCTGGCGAAGGAAGCGGTCCAGAACCTGCTGTATTTTCGTTTTGCCAATTCCTTTCTGGAGCCGGTCTGGAACCGGCAGTACGTCGACAACGTGCAGATCACCATGGCCGAGGACTTCGGCGTGCAGGGACGTGGCGCGTTCTACGAGGAGGTCGGCGCGCTTCGCGACGTGGTCCAGAACCACATGCTGCAGGTCGTTGCGCTGCTGGCCATGGATGCCCCGGCCGGGCGCGACACGGAATCCGTGCGCGCCGAAAAGCTGCGTCTGTTCCGGGCGATGCGTCCGCTGGATCCCGCGGATGTCGTGCGCGGACAGTTTCGGGGGTATCGCGATGAGAAAGGCGTTGCTCGGGATTCCCAGGTCGAGACGTTCGTCGCGCTTTGCCTGCACATCGATACCTGGCGCTGGGGTGGTGTGCCGTTCTACGTTCGTGCCGGCAAGCATCTGCCGATCACGGCCACCGAAGTCCGGGTGAACATGAAGTGCCCGCCGGTGACCATTTTCGACCCGGTCGGTGCGTCCACCGCGAACTATTTCCGCTTTCGACTCAGCCCCGATGTCACCATTGCGGCGGGCGCGCGGGTCAAGCGGCACGGGGAAGAAATGCGCGGCGAGCCCGTCGAGCTGATTGCCCGCCACTCACCGCGCAGCGAGCAACTGCCGTACGAGCGCCTGCTTCGGGATGCGCTGCGCGGCGAACCTGCGCTCTTTACGCGTGACGACAGTGTCGAGGCGGCCTGGCGCGTGATCGATCCGGTGTTGGCGCAGGCCGCGCCGGTCCAGTCCTACGAGCGTGGGAGCTGGGGCCCTCCGGCCGCCTCCGACTTGGTGGTCGGCGACTACGGTTGGCACGACCCGAAACCCGAAGAGACTTCGCCCTGCTGATGAAGCAGCTCGTGCTCGTGGGCGGCGGTCATGCGCAGCTGGCGACGCTGATGGAGCTCGTGAAGCGTCCACTCGAGTCCGTCGAGGCCACGTTGATCACGCCACTCGCACGGCAGGTTTATTCCGGCATGGTCCCCGGGTGGATGGCGGGACACTACCGCCTGCCCGAATGCCAGATCGACCTCGCATCACTGGCACGCGCTGCGAACGTGCGCCTCATTCCGGAGCGCGTCACTGCCATGCAGGCCGACGGTCGGCGTGTCCATTGCGCGTCGGGCCGGGTGATTCCCTACGATCTCTTGTGCCTCGACGTTGGCAGCGAGACCAATGTCTCGAGGCTGGAGCCGCTGGGAGATCACCTGGTTCCGTTGCGACCTATCAACACCTTCGTCAACGCCTGGCCGGAAGCGTTGGCGCGAGCCCGATCGAAGGCGCCATTCACGGTTGCCGTGGTGGGAGCCGGTGCCGCGGGAGTGGAGATCGCGCTGGCCGCTTCATTCGCACTCGCTTCGATGCAGCTCGCCGCGTCCGTGCATCTGGTTGCGTCGGAGGCTGGGATTCTCGAAACGCTTGCGGCAGGTCCGCGCGAACGTGCGCGGAACGCCTGCGGGCGTGCAGGTATCCAGCTGCACGCTCACCAGGGCGAGGCGTTGGCAGCCGGCATCCGCCTGAGCAATGGCGAGGAGTTCGCAGCCGACGTGGTCATTGCGGCGACGGGCGCAAGCGCCCCGCAATGGTTGCGCTCCTCCGGTCTGCAGCTCGATGAGCAAGGCTACGTGCTGGTCGACGCCTGCCACCGCAGCGTGTCGCACGCCGATGTCTTCGCCGTGGGTGACGTCTGCTCGCGCGTGGACGGAGCGCTGACGCGCTCAGGCGTGCATGCGGTGAAAGCGGGACCGGTGGTGACGCACAACCTGAAAGCCACGCTGGGTGGACGCGCCCTGCAGCGCTACGAACCCCGGCGCACGACCCTGTACATCCTGGCTTGCGGGCCGCGCTATGCCATCGCTTCGTGGGGACGTTGGTCGGCCGAAGGCCGCTGGGTGTGGCGGTTGAAAGACGCCATCGACCGGGCGTTCATCCGGCGCCATCGGCTGCCCGGGAAGGCCATCGCGCCATGATGAAGCGCTTGCTGCTGGTGCTGCTGGCCGTGCTTCTCGTTGGCGCGTTTTTCCTTTTCGACCTCGATCGTTGGCTGACGGTTGATTCCCTGCAGCAGAGCCGGCAGACACTCCAGGCGCTGCGCGCGGGTTCGCCCTGGGCGTTTGCCCTGGGCTTCGTGGCCTGTTACGTGGCCATAGCCGCGTTCGCCCTTCCCGGTGCAACGATCCTGACGCTCGCCGCGGGCGCCGTGTTCGGCTGGCTAACGGGAACGGTGCTGGTTTCCCTTGCATCGGCATCGGGCGCCACGCTCGGATTGCTCATCTCCCGCTACGTACTGCGTGACGTGATCCAGCGCCGCTTCGGCGGCAAGCTGCGCTCGGTCAACGAGGGAATCCGGCGCGACGGCGCCTACTACCTCTTCACGCTGCGTCTCATCCCGGCGTTTCCCTTCTTCCTGGTCAACGTGCTGATGGGGCTCACCCCGATCCGGGCCTGGACTTTCTACTGGGTCAGCCAGCTGGGAATGCTTCCGGGCACGCTCGCGTATGTGAACGCTGGCACGCAGCTGGCACGAGTCGATCGGCTGAGCGACATCGCCTCGCCGATGTTGCTCGGGTCGTTTGCGCTCCTGGCCGTGCTGCCGTGGCTGGCGCGAGCAGGCGTCAAGTGGATGCGTCGCCGGAAGCTCTATTCGCGCTGGACGCGGCCGAAGGCCTTCGATCGCAACCTGATCGTCATCGGTGCCGGGTCGGCAGGGCTGGTCAGCACCTACATCGCCCGCGCGGTGCATGCCCGGGTGACACTGGTGGAGGCGGGCCGAATGGGTGGGGACTGCCTCAACTACGGTTGCGTGCCGAGCAAGGCGCTGATCCGCAGCGCGAAGCTCGCCCACCAGATGCGAAACGCGGAACGCTACGGCCTGCCAGCCCACGAGCCCGCGTTCGACTTCCGGCAGGTCATGGGGCGAGTGCACGCCATCATCCGCACCGTAGCGCCGCACGACAGCGTCGAGCGTTACACGCAGCTCGGTGCCGAAGTACTGCAGGGGCACGCTCGTTTGATCGACCCGTGGACAGTCGAGGTGAAGCTGCACGAGGGCGGCACTCGTCGCCTGACCGCGCGCGCCATCATCATCGCGACTGGTGCCCGCCCAACAGTGCCCCCACTCGAAGGCATCGAGTCTTCCGGCTACGTGACCAGCGACACGCTCTGGGAAGCCTACGCACGCCTGGACGCGGCGCCTGCGCGCCTGCTGGTGCTCGGGGGCGGCCCCATCGGCTGCGAGCTTGCGCAGTGCTTTGCGCGACTGGGCTCGCGGGTGACGCTGGTCCAGGGCGGGCCTCACCTGCTGCCTCGTGAGGACGAAGAGGTCTGCAGCTTCGCACGCACAATGCTCGAGGCCGACGGCGTGCGAGTGTTGACGGGCCAGAAGGGCGTTCGATGCGAACAGACATCCGAGGGCAGAAGCCTGGTGGTTCAGGACGACGCCGGAATGGAGCAGCACATCGGATTCGACAGCCTCCTGGTTGCCGTCGGGCGTTCTGCGCGCCTGAAAGGTTATGGCCTGGAAGAACTCGGCATTCCTGCCGAGCACACGGTGCAGACCAACGACTATCTCGAAACGACTTTTCCGAACATTCTCGCGGCGGGCGATGTGGCGGGACCGTATCAGTTCACCCATGCCGCGGCACATCAGGCGTGGTACGCGACCGTCAATGCGCTGTTCGGCCAGTTCAGGCGTTTCAAGGTCGACTACTCGATCATGCCCTGGACGACGTTCATCGATCCGGAAGTGGCACGCGTCGGGCTCAACGAACGGGAAGCACGCGAACGCGATGTAGAGTTCGAGGTCACACGCTTCGAGCTCAGCGATCTCGATCGGGCGATCACCGATGGCGCCGAGGAAGGGTTCGTCAAGGTGCTTACCGTGCCGGGCAAGGATCGCATTCTCGGCGTGACGCTGGTCGGTGCGCACGCCGGCGACCTGCTGGCCGAGTTCGTGCTGGCCATGAAGCACGGCCTGGGCCTCAACAAGATACTCGGCACCATCCACACCTATCCGACGATGGCGGAATCGAACAAATACGCGGCGGGGAACTGGAAGCGGGCGCACGCGCCGCAGAAGCTGCTGCGCTGGGTCGGCCGCTATCACGCCTGGCGGCGAGGCAGGCCCTCCTGATCAGGAGCGCAGGCCGCGCAGCTGGATGACGGCAACGACGGTGCGCTGCACGGCGGTGATCACGCACAGGACGGCGAAGATCCACGCCAGAATCGCAAAGTGTCCTGGCATCAGCATCATCAGCACGAAGAAGGCGATGGTCTCCGCGCCCTCCATCAGGCCGCGGGAATAGAAGAACGCCTTGCCGCGATTTGCAGTCATCGACACCCCCGGCTGTGCCGCCACGGCCGCGAAGGCCAGGAAGCTTGCGCACGTCAGCAGAAAGCTCGACAGCAATGCCGCAGCGGGAAGGGCGTTGACCGTTGGCGCGGCGAGCGCAAAGCCCAGCGGTACGCCGCTGTAGAAGATGTAATCGGCAACGCTGTCGAGGTAGCCGCCGAGGGGCGTTCGCGCGGAGGCGCGTGCCACCGCGCCGTCCAGGCCATCGAGCAGCCGGTTCAACGCCAGCAGTGCGAGCGCCAGGGTGAAGTGGCTGCCGGCCAGAGCGGCCACCGTGGCGATCGCGACGATGGCACCCGACAGCGTCAGCGCGTTGGCGTGCACACCCTGGCGCGCCAGGTGCTTCCCGGCGGCATTCAGTGGCCGGTTGATGAACCGCTGCAGTCCCCCGTCAAACATCGTCACTGCCGGGTGGAGCGTTCAACTCCAGCTGCACACCACCGGCAGCCTGGGCGTCCTGCGCATCATGCGTCACCATCACCGCCGGCAACTCTCTCCTGCGCACCTCCTCCAGCACCCGTTCTCGCACGGACTGACGCGTCCGCGCATCCAGGTGGGCAAAGGGCTCGTCGAGCAGCAGGGCCCGTGGCCTCGACAGCAACACGCGAAGCAGAGAGACGCGTGCCTTCTGGCCGCCCGAAAGCGTCGCCGGATCCCGCTTCCCGAAGCCGGCCAGTCCCATCGACTGCAGCGCTTCGTCGATCAGGGTGGCGCGCTGTGCGCGCGGGAGGCCCGGTGCGCGCAGGCCGAAACCCAGGTTGCCTGCGACGCTCAAGTGCGGGAAGAGCAGGTCGTCCTGGAACAGGATGCCGACCTTGCGCTGCTGTGGCGGGAGCAGCGTGATGTCTTCGCCGCCGAGCAGCACGCGACCGCGTGCAGCGATCGCCGCTGGCAGTGCGCCGCAAAGGAACGCCAGCAGGCTCGACTTGCCCACGCCGCTGGGCCCGCGCAGCACCAGCATTGTCCCGGGCTGCACCGTGACGGACAACGGCTCGAAGAGGGTGCGGCCCTCGATGGCCAGAGTCACAGCCTTCAGTTCCAGCACATTCATGCAGGAACTCCGCGTCGGTTCCGGAACAGCAGCTGTCCCAGCCACAGCGCGCAAATGAAGCTCGCCATTGGCAACAGTGCCTGTGCCGACCCGCTGGCAGCGGCGGAACGGATGTTGCCGCTGGAGACGGCCGCGGCGGCTTCGGTCGCGAGTGTGACCACACGTCCCCCGCCGGCGAACAGGGTGGGGAGGTAGATGGCTGCGCTGACGGAGAACGCGAGCGCGAAGGCGAGCAGGATGGATCTGGACAGCAAGGGCGCGGTGATCATCCACCAGGTCCGCAACCTGCCTGCACCGAGGGTCTGCGCCGTGAGCTCGTAGCCAGGTTCGAGCGCGGCGCGCGCCTCTGCCAGGACGGACCACACATATGGAAGCGCGAACACGCAGTGGCTCCAGACCACTGCGAGCAGCGTTCCATCCAGGTGCAGCCGGGCCAGCAGGACCTGCCAGCCGAACAGGAACGCGAACTGCGGCAGCAGCAGGGGAATGAACAGGAGGCTGCCGATGCGGCGGCGCGCTCCGGGGGAACGATGGACCTTCTCGGCAACGACCAGCACCAGCGCGACGCAGACGATCGATGTCAGAACGCCGAGCGTGACCGTGGTGGTGAGCGCCGCCCCGAGATCAGGGGCCACGTTGCGCCAGGCATCGAGCGAGAGCGGCGCGGGCAGGAGGCGCGGAAACCGCCACGCCCCTCCCGCGGTGCGTAGTAGAAGTGCCAGCAGCGCGAGCGTGCCGACGCTCAGCAAGAGGCCGAGAGCGAAAACGATCCCGCGGACCGCCGTCGCATCGCGTCGGCGACGATGGCCATTGTCGGCGCTGCGCCGCCAGAGTGCGCGCGCGGCCGAGCCAACGGCAGCTGCGGCGAGGAGGCCGACAATGCTTGCGCCCAGCAGCAGTAACGTGCCGGCGTAGGCCTGGCCACGAAGCGCGAGATCAGCCTGGGAGAACCACTGGAGCAGCCGTATCGATAGCGGCGGTGGCGAAGTGGGGCCCAGCGGCAACGCCATTTCCACGTTCGTGATGCCGAACACCAGCACGGCAGCCATTCCGAAGCGGATCTGCCGCTGCAGCAAGGGCGCCACGACGACGAGCCATGCCTTGAGGCGTCCGTAGCCGAGCAGACGTGCCTGCAGCAGCAGCGGCGCCGTATCGACCTGCGCACGGGCGCCGCCCAGCACCAGCAGCAGGAACGGTGTCTCCTTGATGACCAGTCCCCCGATGAGGGCAAAGCCCGCCGCGTCCTGCACGGTGGCCCAATCGGGCGGCTGGGCGAACCCTGTCGCCCAGGGCGACACCGTGCGCATCAACAGCCCCGACGGCGCGACCAGCAGCACGAGGCCGATGGCTAGCGCCAGATGCGGGCTGGCAAGTAGCGGCAACGTCAGCATGCGCAGGCGGTCCTTCCACGCGCTGGTGGCGACGACGGCGAGCGCGACATGGGCCAGGCACAGTGACAGCGCCGTCGCGGCGAGGCCGGTCCACAACGACAGCAACAATGATTGCCAGATTCCTGGTGCGCGCATCAGTGCGCTCCATGCGGCAAGGTCGGATCCGCCAACGAGAGTGCCCGCAAGTCCTGCGGCCACGGGCAGGCTCGAGATCGCGCCCAGCAGTGCGGGAGAGGGCGACTTCACTGCGCGCCGTACCGTTTGAGCCAGGCACGTTCGAGCGCGTGCGTCCAGCTCGGATGCGGCTCTGCCAGCGGGGGAGCCTCCTGTCCGGGGAGGGCTGGACCCGAGTGCAGTTGCTTGAAGCGCTGCTGGTCCGACGGGGCCAGACGCTCGAGCGCGAGCACCGTCGGATCGCCCCAGATGGCTTCGTCGGCCTTGCGCGCCTGTGCTTCCGGGGACAGCAGGAAGTTGGCCACCACCATTGCGGCATCCCTGGCTGGCGCGTTGTACGGAATGGCCAGGAAATGGCTGTTGGCGAGCACGCCGCCGCGAAACTGCATCGCCCTCACCGACGCCGGCAGATCGCCGGCCAGGATTGCTCGATTCGCCTCGCTCGGGTTGAAGGCCAGGGACCAGTCCACTTCGCCGTCTCCGAGCAGCCGATTCTGTTCCTGACCGCTGCGTGGATGGATCCGTCCGCTGCGCCACAGTCGGGGCTGTGCCGCGTCGAGCCAGGCCCACAAGGGCGCCGTGACCTGTTCGAAGTCGTCATCCACTGCATTCTGCAATCGACCCCGGTCGGCCACGAGCAGCAGTAACAGCTGCTTGAGGAAGCTGGTGCCCAGAAACTCCGGGGGTCGCGGATACGTGAAGCGCCCGGGATGGGTTTCGATCCAGCGGAGCAGCGTCGCCGGATCGGCGGGGGGTGGCCCCGTCACGGCCTGCGACTCGTAGAACAGCGTCATGCGTGCGCCACCCCAGGCAAGCTCGAACCCTGCGGTGGGCATCGTGAAATCGGTGAGCACGCTCGGATTGTCGTGGTCGATCGCCGCTTCGTTCGGTAGTCGCTGCGTCCAGGGTCCCAACAGAAGCCCCGCTTCGCGCAGGCTCGCGAAGTTCTCGCCATTGATCCAGATCAGATCGACGGAGCCGTTGCGTGTCCGGCCCGCGCGCTGTTCAGCGAGCAAGCGGCTGACCGCGGTCGCCGTGTCGGGGAGCTTCACGTGCACCAGTCGCACACCATAACGCGCGCGTACCTGTCCGGACGCCCAGTCGATGTAGCGATTGATTGCCGGATCGCCTGCCCAGGCGTTGAAGTAGACGGTCTGGCCGCGCGCAGCGCGCTCGACCGAGGCCCAGGAGTCCGGTGCCTGCCCAGCCCACGCTGGCAGGACCATGAGCAGCATCGCAGCCGCGAGCACCCGGCGGATCATCAGAAGAGGTACCGCAAACCAAACTGGAACTGGCGGGGAGGTGCCGCGTTGCGGGCGACGAACGGCTGCCCGAAGACCTGGATCTGGTTTGACTGGGTCGCGGAATTGGCAAAGCCGGACAGGTTGGTGGTGTTGAACAGATTGAACACGTCCGCTGCGATCTCCAGCCGTCCATCGCCCATCGAAGGAGCATAGCGCAGACCCAGATCGATCGATTGCGACCACGGCAGGCGACCGCTGTTGCGCGCCACGCCCGGTGCACGGTCGGAGTTGCCCAGGTAGGCGTCGGAAAACGATGCGCCGTCGCCATTGAGGTCCGTCGTGCCGAAGATGCCTGCATCGGGAATGAGATTGATCGGCTGACCCGACTGAAGCAGACCCGCCAACGTCACAGTGATGTCGGGTGTCGGATACAGGAACAGCACCGCCGATATCACGTGACGGCGATCATTCACCGAAGGTCCCCATTCGGTGTCGAATGCATTGGAGTTGGCCGAGCGGAAGTTGATGTCGTCGGTGTCGTTGGCGAGCTTCGACAACGTGTAGGAGAAGCGCCAGCCGAAGGCGTCGCCCGCCGCCTCCTTGTCCAGCCGCAGGTTCAGGGCGTTGTAGCGCGAGCGCCCCTCGGTCTCCGAGACGATGATCTGACGTGCACCGCCGGGCAGCACGGGCACGGGCCGCGTCGCATCTGCCGCCGCCTGCGAGCGGATCAATCCGAGGCTTTCCGCGAGTGTTCGACGCGTCGCATCCGTCGGCAGGGAGCGCAAGAGGGCGATATTCGCCGCGGTGATGTTGGCAAGATCCGGAGAGAAAGGAGCTGAGGCGTTCAGGTCGCGAAGACGCAGCAGCGCGTGGCCGCGCGCGTGGATGAGGTCGGCACTCGTCACTATGGAAGGCCATGCTTCCCACTGCAGCCCGAGCGAGAACTGGTCCGTATAGGGACTTTCCAACCCATCGGGATTGAGGATTCGCCGCTCGTTGGAGGGTGCCGATTCGCGCAGGCCCTGCGTGGTCACAGGCGTCGCGCACTGCAGGTAAGTGGTGCAGGCCGGGCTCACGCTCAGGTTGCCGTCGAACGTGATGCGATCCAGATCGGTGTTCGCCGGCAGCGCGCCTCGAGCGACCAGCTGCTGGAGTTGCGTCCGGAAGGTGGCGGATGTGGTGTTCTGCTGGCGCGCGTCCGACAGCACCGTATAAGGGATTCGTTCGTAGAACCGGCCGGCGCCGGCGCGAAGCGCAAGCGTGGAGGCAGCGCGAAAGTTCAACGCGAGCCTCGGTGCGATGTTGTCGCGGTCCTGGCCCATGCCGCCCGCGCGGGTCAGACTGTCAGTGTCCCAACGCAGACCGAGCGTGGTCGTGACGCGCGAACTGAGACTGATGCGGTCCTCCGCATAGAGCGCCAGCTGATTCTGCACGCCGTCGATGCTGGCGGGGCGCAGTTCAACCGAATAGCTCTCCACTTGCGCGGTTGACGGGATGTCGCCCACATTCATAGCGGCGCCACGGCCGGCCGCACGTACTGCCGCGAGTTCGCTGCTGGTGAGCCTCACCGCATAGTTGCCCAACTCGTTACCCCCACCATAGAGGCCGAAGCCTGAACTCAGGAGGTCGCCGCCCCATTTGAACGCGTGCGCGTCGTGGGTGAACGTGAAGCGCTGCTGCAGTTGCCAGGTTGTCTCGACCTCGTTGAACACGAAGCCGGGATTGCCGAGCACGGCCACGGCGAGGCCATCAGGTCCGCTCACCGTCACCTGGGGCCCTGGGGATGCGAGCGGCCGAGCGTAGTCCCAGCGGAAGCGCGAGTAGCCCAGCGTCGATTCCGAATTCAGCGCGCCGCTTTCGTAGCGTGCCGACAGTGAGGCAAGTGTGGATGCACGATCCTGCGCCGAGCCCGCGGAGGGGAAGGTGACCCCGCCTTCGAGACCGCCCCCCTGGCGCTCGAAGTGTTGAGCGCCGTGGTTGACGCGCAGCGCAAGATTCCACGCGTCGCTGACTACGTGGTCCAGCCGCGTAGACAGCAGCAACGATCGGTTGATACCGCGCACGGTATCGTTCACACCGAGGGCAGGGGACGACAGGAGGTTGTCCTTTCGATCGCGTGTGTATTCGGCGTCGACGAAGAAGAACGTTCGGTCCGGAATGAGGGCGCCCCCGAGCGCGAAGCCGCCCTGGTCGCGCTGAAAGCCGTCCTTGACTGCATTGCCACTGAGGTCGCGCCCTGCGAAAGCCGAGGAGGCATCCACTGATGCTCCCGGTCGCCCCAGATAGAAGACCTCGCCATGCAACTCATTGCTGCCGGACTTCGTGGTGACATTGACGACGCCGTTGCCCGTGCGGCCATACTCGACCGACCAGGAGGAGGCGAGAACCGTGACGTCCTGGACGGCACCGAGCGGAATGGGAAATTTCGGGCCGCCGAGAAAGTTCTCGTTGTTGTCCCTGCCGTCGATGAGGTACTGCACGAAGAGTCCGTTGGCCCCGTTGATCGAGACGGTTGGGGCCTCCGGATAGAAGCCAGTCGACGCGACGACGTTGGGAAGCCGCTGCAGCGTCCGATTCAGATCTCGCGCCTCACCCGGCAGCGCCTGGAGCTGCCGGCTCTGGAATCCGCTGCTGACCTCGGCATCCTGGGTCTCGACGCGACTGTTGCCGCGCCGACCGCCGACGATGATCTCGGTCGGCTGCGCGACGACCATCGAACGGTTTTCGTTGGAGCGAACGGCGAACTCGTCGGACAGAAGACCGGCCTCCACGTGCAACGAATAACCCTCGGCGGCGGGGACCTGCGTGAAGAGGGCGTGCCCCTGGGCGTTCGTGACGGCCCGGACGGCGAAACCGCTGCCCGCATTGAGCAGGCGGACCTCTGCATGAGGTTCCGCCTTTCCGTTCGAGTCCGTGAGAGTGACGTCGAGGGTAGCGACCTGCGCGAGCGCGAGCGCAGGAGCGAACGCCAGCGCAGCGCTCAAGGCCTGCAACCAAGGCCCGCGCCCGGTGGATTTGCCGTGATCGGTCATGGTCGATTGCAAGTCATCTTGATGTGTACTCACTCGTGAAAACGTGTCCCCATCCAAGTTCGGCGCAGCAGCGGTCGGGCGCGCCGTAGTCAGGCATCAGCCGCTGTAGCCCGTCTGGAGAACTGTGCCATTTGCGGTAAGCCAGGACTTGGTTTTGCGCTGATTGAATCCAGGCGCAGGATAGCCTTCCGGCCGCTGTAGTCACGATCCAGCCAGGGAGCGGCCTGCGATCCATGCGAGCCTTCTATCCTGACGCGCGAACTCCGGTCGAGAGGTCACGTCAGCTTCCTACCATCCGCTCAACAGAGCGACACTGGGCTGATGGGCCATTCGGAAACCTTCGCATCATGTATAGATGCGGACGGCCCCCGCGGGATTGACCCGTGGTCTACTTACAATCTGTGTTCCGACGAGGATGCGCATGAGCTCTTCATCTGCTCGGCTTTCGAGTCGGCTCGGCCCCATCGCCGGCATTTTCCTGACCTTTTGCTTCAGCGCCCCCAATGCCGCTATTGCGGCAGCACCCAAGGCTTCCAGCGCCGAGGTCGTGGGGCGAGAAACGGAGCTGCTGAGGTTGACGCTGACGCCTGAGGCGGAACGGCGTCTGGGCTTGACCGTCGTTTCGGCCACTGCGGCTTCCAGTCGCAACGTGCGCAGCGTTCCAGGCGAAGTGATCACGGCAGCGGCGGCGGGTGGACTGCCGATCCAGTCGAGCATCGACCTCGCCACGCTGGGTGCCAATCAAGCCCGTGCAGACGGGGAAGTCGCGCGGTTACGTGCGCAGCTACGGGTTGCGGAAAGCGCCTTCACGCGCGCTGACGAACTCGTGAAGGGCGGCGCCGGCAGCATCAGGGCTCGAGAAGAAGCCGAAGCAGTGTTGGCAACGGCGCGCGCAAACGTTCGCGCAGCCGATGCACAGAGGGCCCTCTTGGGACCGGGCCTGACGACCCTCACCGGTAACAGTCAACTCTGGGTTCGCGCTGCCGCTTTTGCGTCCGAAATCTCACTGGTCGACCGCGAGGCGCCCGCGTCGGTCCGAGGACTCGGCGCCGGTGCTGCATCGGTGAGTGCTCGCCCGGCAAAAGGGCCACCGTCGGCCAATCCTGCCAGCGGAACCATCGACCTGTACTTCGTGCTGCCGGAGAGCCGCAGTGGTTTGCAGTTCGGCCAAAGGGTCAGCGTGGATCTGATGCTGCGCGGGACCATGCAGGGCCTCACCGTGCCGTCGTCCGCGATCGTGCGAGACATCTACGGCGGTGAATGGGTCTATGCGCAGATCGAGCCGCAAAAATACGAGCGACGTCGGGTGGAAATCGCATCGATACAGAATGGAAGCGCGCTGGTCGTTCGTGGTCTGTCGGCCGATGCGAAGGTCGTGAGTCTCGGCGCCATGGAACTCTTCGGGGCTGAGTTCGGAGCGCATTGAGCATGCTCGGGTGGCTGATCGGCGTTTCGCTGCGACAGCGGGTGCTCGTGCTCGCGCTGGCGGTCGTGCTTGTTGTTCTCGGGATCCGTTCCACTCGTGGCGTTCCGCTCGATGTCTTTCCCGAGTTTGCGCCGCCGATGGTCGAGGTTCAGACCGAGGCACCCGGCCTGTCGACAGAAGAGGTTGAGAGCCTGGTGACCGTGCCGCTGGAAATGGCGGTCAACGGGGTGCCCGGGCTCGTGACCCTGCGTTCCAAGTCGGTGCTGGGATTGTCATCGGTCGTCGTCATCTTTCAGCCAGGTTCGGACGTCATCCGTGCCAGACAGCTCGTGCAGGAGCGGGTGGCCCTGGTCGCACCACGTTTGCCGGCGAACATCCGGCCACCAGCGCTCCTGCCGCCGCTCTCGGCCACCAGCCGGGCCATGAAGATCGGCATCTCCTCGGCGTCGCTCGATCAGCTGACGCTTGTCCGAGACGGTGCGCTGGACGATCCGCCCGCGGTTGATGGCCGTCCCGGGCGTCGCGAATGTGGCCGTCTGGGGCCAACGCGACCGACAACTGCAGGTGCTGGTGGATCCCGCGCGGCTTGCTGCGGCCGGTGTCTCCCTGGCCGAGGTCCAGCGCGCCGCGGGTGACGCTGTCGTGGTGGGTGGCGGCGGGTTCGTCGATTCCGCGAATCAACGATTGGCCGTGCGGCATCTCTCGCCGATCGAATCGCCTGACGACCTGGGACGCACCGTGGTCAAGCTAGCGAACGGCACCCCCGTGCGGTTGGGCGATGTCGCGGTGGTGACCGAAGGTCATGCCGCGCCGATCGGCAGCGCCATCATCAACGATGGTCCGGGGCTGCTGCTGATCGTCGAGAAGCAGCAGGGTGGCAACACGCTGGACGTGACGCGTGGCGTGGAAGCGGCGTTGTCCGAACTGGCTCCCGCATTGAAAGGCATCGACGTCGATCCGACCATTTTCCGACCCGCCACGTTCATCGAACGCTCGATGAGCAACCTGATGCGTGCGCTGTGGATCGGTTGTGCGCTGGTGGTGCTGGTTCTCATCGTATTCACGCGTGACTGGCGATCCGCCTCCATCAGTCTCACCGCCATTCCCCTGTCGCTGCTGGGCGCGGCACTGGTGTTGTCCTGGCTCGGTGCGAGCATCAACACGATGGTCATCGCAGGCCTCGTCATAGCGCTCGGCGAAATCGTCGATGACGCCATCATCGACGTGGAGAACATCGGACGACGCCTGCGACTCAATCGGCAACTGGCGTCACCACGGCCCGCGATCAGCGTCGTGCTGTCTGCCTCGCTGGAGGTGCGCAGCGCAGTGGTGTTCGCGAGCCTCATCGTCATGGTGGTGTTTCTCCCGGTCTTCTTCCTCGGCGGACTGGCGGGCAGCTTCTTCCGTCCGCTCGCGGTGGCATACGTACTGGCGATCGCCACATCGTTGCTGGTGGCGCTGACCGTAACGCCGGCCTTGTGTCTGTTGCTGCTGCCGAAGGCGCCTTTGCGCAAGGACGAGCCGCGCCTCGTGCAGGTCCTCAAGGGTCGGTACCGGGCCCTTCTGCCCCGCGTAGTCGCACGACCGCGCGTGGCGGTAGGCATCGTGGCCGGCGGGCTGGTGATCGCCATTGCGGGCTATGCCATCGCGCGCAATCAGTTCCTGCCGGACTTCCGCGAGACCGACTTCCTGATGCATTTCGTCGAGAAGCCAGGCGCATCGATCGAGGCCATGGAGCGGGTCACGCTGCTCGCCAGTCGCGAGCTGCGGGCGATTCCCGGCGTACGCAACTTCGGTTCGCACATCGGGCGAGCCGAGGGCGGCGACGAAGTCTATGGTCCGAACTTCACGGAGTTGTGGATCAGCCTGGACGAGGACGTGGACTACGAGGCCAGCGTTCGCCGGATCCAGGAAACCATCGACGGGTATCCGGGCATAACGCGAGATGTCCTCACGTACCTGCGCGAGCGAATCAAGGAAGTGCTGACCGGCGCGGGCGCTACCGTCGTGGTGCGCATCTTCGGTCCGGAGCTGGAGGTGCTTCGGGCGACGGCCACCCAGATCCAGCGCAGCCTTGCGGAGGTGCCTGGCATCGCCGACCTGAAGGTCGAGCAACAGACGCTGATCCCGCAGATCCAGGTGCGGCCGCGACTGGAGGCACTGGCTTCCTACGGCGTGTCGGTCGGTGAGCTGCGACGGACACTCGCGACCCTCATCGGGGGCAGCAAGATCGGCGAGATCTACCGCAACCAGATCAGCGTCGATGTCGCCGTGTGGGGTGAGCCGCACGTTCGTGGCGATCTTCACGCGATCGGCCAGTTGCTCATCTCTACGCCGTCCGGTGCGTATGTGCCGCTTACCGAGCTCGCCGAGCTGCGTATCGCCCCGGCAGCCAATGAAATCCGCCGGGAAAACGGGTCCCGGCGTATCGACGTGACGATGAACGTGCGCGGCGGCGATCTCGGGGGCGTGGCCCGGGCCGTCGAAGAGCGGGTGCGGGGCATCGAATTCGCACGCGGATATCACCCGCAGTTCCTGGGCGAGTATGCGGCGCTGCGTGAATCGCAGCAGCGGCTGTGGCTGCTGGGCGGGCTATGCCTGCTGGGCATCCTGCTGCTCGTGTGGCTGGAGTTCCGCTCGCTGCGTATCACGGCGCTCGTCAGCACCGGTCTGCCATTCGCACTGCTGGGCGGAGTGGTCGCGGTGGGGTTGTCCGGCGGAGTGATGTCGCTCGGATCGCTGGTGGGGTTTGTCACGGTGATCGGCATCTCGGCGCGCAACGGCATCATGCTGCTGAGCCACTACCAGCACCTCGAGCACCGCGAAGGGATGTCTTTCGGACCCGAGTTGATCCGGCGCGGAGCAGAGGAGCGTCTGGTGCCGATCCTGATGACGGCGTGTTGTGCCGCGCTGGCTTTGCTGCCGCTGGTTATCCGTGGCGATGCGCCGGGTCATGAGATCGAACATCCGATGGCGCTGGTCATCCTCGGTGGGCTCGTCAGCTCGACGCTGCTGAACCTGCTGCTGATGCCGGCGCTCTACGCGCGCTTCGGCAAGGCGACTTCGGTGGAGGCACGTCGATGAACGCGTTTCGGCGAGGTCGCTCCGTCCTGGTCGCGGCAGCGATGGTGTCGGGTGCCTCGGGGTGCGCTACGGCTCCGGAAATGCCGAAGCCGGTACCGCCGGAGGCCACATTGGGCGCCTTTGTCGGCGCGACGGCCGCGCCCGTGTCATCCAGTCCACCGCCCGCACGCTGGTGGCGCCTGTTCGAGGATCCGGTACTGGATCAGCACGTGCAGCGCGCGCTGGCCGCCAACACCGACCTGCGCGTGGCGGTGGCGAACCTGGACAGCGCTCGTGCGACCGCGCGGCAGGCGAGCGCCGCACGGCTACCAGCCACCGTCATTGAAAGCGGCGTGGGACCGGAGCGCGCCGATCGACAGCCCAGCACGTCGAGTGTTCCGAAGACCAGTTACGAACTCGGTATCACGGCGTCTTATGAAATCGACCTGTTCGGGCGCGTTCGCAACAGCGCCCGCGCCGCCCGCGCCGACGCGGAGGCCTCAGAAGCGTTGCGCGACGCCGCGCGCCTGGCCGTCGTTGGCGATACGGTTGCGGCGTATGTCGACTTCTGTGCCGCCGTGGGCAACGCCCGCCTCGCTTCGAGCCTGATCGAGACACAACGAGGCGCGTACGAGCTCATAGCCACGCAGCTGAGGTCGGGAGAAGTCTCGCCACTGGAGCTGAACCAGTCTCGCGTGCTGCTGGATCGACTGCAGGCCACCGTGCCGCTGTACGAGTCCGACCGACGCCGCAGTCTGATCCGGCTCGCGATCCTGCAGGGCGTGCCGGCGGGAGCTGCGACGGAGCTGGCCTCTGACTGCGAGGGGCCTCCCGTCATTCGCGTGCCGCTGCCGGTGGGTGACGGAGCCAACCTGCTCGCGCGCCGTCCGGATCTGAGGGAGGCGGAGCATCGCATCGTGGCCGCCACGGCCCGCATGCAGGTTGCACGGTCAGAGCTTTATCCGCGTGTCCAGCTCGGCGGATCGGCGGGGCTGATCGCAGGCGGCAGCGATGCCATTCTTACGCCGCTGATCACCTGGGTGTTTCCGAACCAGAGCGCCTCGCGCGCACGCATCGAGGCCGCTCGAGGCGGGGCGCAGGCGGCCCTTGCGGGGTGGGATCGCGTGATGCTGCGCGCGCTGGCCGAGGTGGAATCTTCATTGGCCGAGTTCCAGGCCGAGCACGAACGGCAGCAGAGCCTCGCAAGCGCCGCCGCGGAGTCGGACCTGGCCGCGTCGAGAGCCCGCGTCAGGGTTCGTCTCGGAGCGGACAGCCCATTGCTCGTGCTGGACTCCGACCGCGCCCGGATCGATGCGGCGGGGCAACTGCTTGCCTCACGCGCAAGGCTTGCACAGATACAGGTCAGCCTGTTCCGTGCCCTGGGTGGGGGTTGGGAACAGACGGCAGACTGAGCACCACCTGCTCGCGTCGGAGCGCCGCATCGGCCGGGGCCAAGTGGGTGTAAGCTCCTGCGAGTCATGCAGTACCTGCGTTCCATACTGATCGCCCTGGGCCTGCTGTCGATGCAGGGCCACGCACTCACGGAGCCGGTCTGGCTGGCCGGGGCGGGGCCGATGCACGTCAGCATGCCGGCGGCGGAATCTATGTCGATGGAATCCATGGACGACTGCTGCCCAGCAGGTCAGCAGGACGGCCAGCCATGCGACAAGTCAGGTCACGGCGATAG
Source organism: uncultured Pseudomonadota bacterium (assembly GCA_963769065.1). Lineage (GTDB taxonomy): Bacteria > Pseudomonadota > Gammaproteobacteria > Steroidobacterales > Steroidobacteraceae > ZC4RG30. The sequence goes on from CAVYKG010000001.1 coordinate 195,703, forward strand.
CTGCAGCAACTGCCCGTCCGGTCAGTGCGGCCAAGGCTCATCCGTTTTCCTCATCCAGATGGCCTCGCTCGATCTCGTGCTGTCATTGGTCCAGCGAGTCACTGTCCCGTCGGCTCCACGCGTTCTGGCGAAGCCACCCGACACGCTCCTTCGGCCCCCACGCCTCGTCTGATCCCCCCTGTTTTGCTGACGGCGACCCGTCCCTAGGGACTCGATCGCTCGTGGCTCGTGCGTTTGCGCGAGCATCCTGGCCTGGGGTTGACGATGCTGCGTTCACTACTCGTCTTGACTGGATTCTCTGTCGGCTCTCTCGCCTGGGCCGACCCGCTGGGCTTACGCGCCGCTATGGACGGAGCGGAGCGCGCCTCGCCCGAGCTTCAGGCGTTGTCATCAATCGTGCAGGCGGCGGATTCGTCGCGCCGGGCGGCCGGGCGACTGCCCGAGCCACGCTTGGCTTTCGGGATCGAGAACCTGCCGGTGACCGGTCCGAACAGCTGGAACGTATCCAGCGACTTCATGACCATGCGGTCCGTCGGGATCATGCAGGACGTACCGAACAGCGCGAAACGCGAGGCGGAAACGCAGATCGCCGATGCGACTGCAGAGCGTGCGCGGGCGCAGCTGCATCTGCGCTCACTGGAATTGCGTCGCGATGCAGCGCTTGCCTGGCTCGATGTGTATTACGTCGAGCAGCAGCAGGCGCTGTTCCTGGAATTGCGTCGTGAAAACGAGCTGATCCAGAAAATTGCCGAAGGACGCATGTCCGCCGGGCAGGGCTCCGTCGTGGAGGCTCTGCAGACGAGACAGGCAAACGCATTGCTCGAGGACCGCCGCGACCAGCTGGTCGCCGGGTCGGTCAAGGCGAGGGCGCGACTGCGTCGTTATGTTTCCGTCGCTCCCGATCAGCCGTTGGCGCGAGAGTCGCCTGATTTTCGTCTCGACGTCGCGCATCTGCGTGAACACGTGCACGAACATCCGGAACTTGCGGTTTTCGGACCTTCGACGACGCTGGCTCAGGCACAGGTTGCCGAGGCCCGCGCCCGGCAGCGCCCGGACTGGGGCGTGGCGCTGATGTACGGACATCGAGGGCCGCAGTTCGGCGACATGCTGTCCGTGCAATTCACGATGGGCTTGCCAACTTTCGCCCGCGATCGGAACGACGCGAACGTTGAATCGCGACTCCACGGCCTGGACCAGGTTGGCGCCGACCGCGACAACATGTTGCGAGAGCACGTCGCTGAACTGGAGGGCGGGATCGCGGATTACGAATCGGCATCGGCACAGCTCGAAAGGCTCGTATCGATTCACCTGCCGCTGGCACAGCAGCAGATCGACTTGAGGATGGCGGCCTATCGGGCGGGTCCCGGGTCTCTACCCGAGCTGCTTTCGGCCCGGCGAGAGCTCATCGAACTTCGACTCAGGCAGCTGGAACTTGAGAGCCAGAAGGCCGTCGCGGCCGCGAAGCTCGTTCTGATCTACGGCGGGGACGCATCATGAACCTCTCGAAATCGGGGGGTGGCCGGGCTGCTCGCCGTGACGGCAATCGCATGCCTTGCACTTGGCTACTGGCTCGCGGGTCGACACGGGTCTACACAGGGGATGTCCGCCGGCGCCGGTACGGGTGAACCGCTTTACTGGTACGACCCGATGGTTCCGAACCAGCATTTCGAGAAGCCAGGCCAATCCCCGTTCATGGACATGCAGCTGGTGCCCAAGTACGCGGGCGGCGGACCGGTGGACGCAAACGTCATCCGGATCGAGCCGGGCGTTCTGCAAAACCTCGGTGTGCGGTTGGCAAGAGTCGAGCGCGGACTGGTGGCGGCTTCAGTCGAAGGCATCGGCGAAGTCCAGTACGACCAACGTCTTGCGGCGATCGTCCAGACGCGTGTCGGCGGATTCGTCGAGGGCACCCATGGAGTGGCGCCCGGGGATTTGGTGACAGCTGGGGCGCCGCTGGCGGACTTGCAGGTGCCGGCATGGGCTGCCGCCCAGGCGGAATTTGTCGCGCTGCTGGAGGGTCATGATCTCGCACTGATCAGGGCAGTTCGGCAGCGGATGCAGCTGCTGGGAATGCCACCGCAGCTGATCGAGCGGATCGAGAGCACGCGGCGGATCGAGACGACGTTCACGATCAGAGCGCCCATCAGCGGGGCTCTCGAATCAGTCGAGGTGCGTCGCGGCATGTCCATCGACGTTGGCTCCACGGTAGCCCGCATCAACGGACTGAACACGGTATGGGTCGAGGTGGTGCTTCCGTCCGGGACTGGGGATGCCTTGCACGTTGGCGACGAAGCAACGGTTGAAGTGACAGGGTCCGGCGCAGGTTCCGTGAAAGGCAGGATCGTCGGGCTGCTGCCCGAGGCCAGTGATGAGACGCGGACGTTGCGGGCTCGTGTGGCAGTAGCAAATCCCGCCCAGACCCTGCACCCCGGAATGTACGCGCGAGTTCGCTTTCGCAGCGGGGGCGGCGATTCGGTGTTGAGTGTTCCTACAGAGGCCGTCATTCGCAGCGGCACGCGAAACGTCGTGATCTCGACACAAGAAGGACGTTTCTCGCCCGTCGTGGTGGTGCTCGGGCGCGAAGGCGCCGGTCGAACGGAAATCCTCCAGGGACTGGTGGAGGGCCAGCAGGTCGTAGCGTCCAGTCAATTCCTGATCGATTCGGAAGCGAGCCTTCAGGGAGTGCTGGCCCGGCTCGCGCCTGGCTCACTGAGCGAATCGACCGCGCCGAGGAGCGCGACGTATCGGGCATCCGGCCGGGTGGAGGCAATCTCGGCCGAACGCTGGACCATTTCACACGGGCCCGTTGCTGATCTCCAATGGCCTTCGATGACCATGGGATTCATACCCCCCGGGGCGCCGTCTGCCGACATCAAAGTCGGCGACTCAGTGCATTTCTGGTTCAGGAAGGAGGGGGACGACTACACGATCGAGCGGTTCGAGAAAGGCGCGGATCGGCCATGATTGCGCAGCTGATCCACTGGACGATTCGTGCCCGCGTGGCCGTGCTGGTTGCAGCCGGCGTGTTGTCGCTACTGGGGCTGTGGGCTCTGCAGTCGACGTCGGTCGATGCGTTACCGGATCTGTCGGACGTGCAGGTGATCATTCGCACCAGCTATCCGGGCCAGGCGCCGCAGATTGTAGAGAGCCAGGTCACCTATCCGCTGACGACGACGATGCTGTCGGTCCCAGGGGCGAAGACCGTCCGTGGCGTGTCGTTCTTCGGGGATTCCTTCGTCTACGTGCTCTTCGAGGACGGGACCGACGTTTACTGGGCGCGCTCTCGTGTGCTCGAGTACCTCAACCAGGTTCAGGGGCGACTGCCTGCAACCGCGCGTGCGTCCCTCGGCCCGGACGCGACAGGAGTGGGCTGGATCTTCGAATACGCTCTGGTCGACCGCTCGGGAGGTCACGACCTCAGTGAGCTGCGGGCGATCCAGGACTGGTTCCTGAAATACGAGCTCAAGACCATCCCGGACGTGGCAGAAGTCGCCAGCGTCGGCGGCATGGTCAAGCAGTACCAGATCGTGCTCGACCCGGCGCGGCTCGCAAGTCTGGGCATCACTCATCGGACCGTCCTGGACGCGCTGCGCGAGGCCAATCAGGAAGCGGGTGGCTCGGTGCTGGAAATGGCGGAAGCCGAGTACATGGTGCGGGCGTCGGGCTATCTGAAGAACCTGGACGATTTCCGACTCATTCCGCTTCGGCTGGGGCCGGGCGGAGTTCCGGTGATGCTGGGCGATGTCGCGCGAATCCAGGTCGGGCCGGAAATGCGGCGAGGCGTTGCCGAGCTGAATGGCGAGGGCGAAGTAGCTGGCGGCGTCGTGATCCTGCGCTCGGGCAAGAATGCGCGTACTGCGATCGCGGCCGTGCAAGCCAAACTGCAACAACTGCGCAGCAGCTTGCCGCGGGGAGTCGAACTGGTCACGACGTATGACCGCTCGCAGTTGATCGACGGGGCGGTGCAGAATCTCTCGCGGAAGCTGATCGAGGAGTTCGTGGTCGTGGCGCTCGTCTGCGCCCTGTTCCTGTGGCACCTGCGCTCGGCGCTGGTCGCCATCATCGCTCTGCCGCTCGGGGTCCTCACGGCGCTGCTCGTCATGCGGTTCCAGGGCGTCAGCGCCAACATCATGTCCCTGGGCGGCGTCGCCATCGCCATCGGTGCAATGGTCGATGCGGCCATCGTCATGATCGAGAATGCGCACAAGCGTCTGGAGCAATGGTCGGACGCGCACGGCGGGCAACCGGCCGGCGGGCAGGAACGATGGGAAGTCGTTGGCGCCGCGGCAGCTGAAGTCGGGCCGGCGCTGTTCGCCAGCCTGATCATCATCACGCTTTCGTTCGTGCCGGTGTTCGCATTGCAGGCGCAGGAAGGGCGGCTGTTCGGTCCACTGGCGCTCACCAAGACGTACTCAATGGCCGCCGCCGCCGGCCTTTCGATCACGCTCGTTCCGGTATTGATGGGCTACTGGATCCGGGGGCGGATCCCTCGCGAAAGGGATAACCCTGTCAATCGCGCGCTGATCGCGCTCTACGGGCCGGTATTGAACTCCGTCCTCAGGTATCCGAAGACGACGCTTGTCGTCGCTGTACTGCTGCTGGGTTCGATCGCATGGCCGCTGAACCGCATCGGCGGAGAGTTCATTCCGCCTCTGGATGAAGGCGATCTGCTGTACATGCCTTCGGCGCTGCCCGGGTTGTCTGCAGCCAAGGCGTCGGAGCTCTTGCAGCTGACAGACCGGATGATCAAGACGGTGCCGGAGGTGGAGTCGGTCTTTGGCAAGGCGGGCCGCGCCGAGACCGCGACCGATCCTGCGCCTCTGGAAATGTTCGAGACCACCGTGCGCTTCAAGCCTCGCGGTCAGTGGCGAGCCGGCATGACCTCTCAGCGCCTGCTGCAAGAGCTCGACGCGGCGGTGAAGGTTCCGGGACTCACCAACCTTTGGGTTCCCCCGATACGCAATCGCATCGACATGTTGGCTACGGGTGTCAAGAGCCCTCTGGGCATCAAGATCTCCGGCGCGAGACTTTCGGATCTGGACGCGGCCGCACAGCAGGTGGAGCGGGTCGCGCGGACCGTTTCAGGCGTCGCCTCCGCCGTGGCCGAAAGACAGACAGGCGGTCGTTATCTGGACATCGACATCGATAGAGCGGCCGCCGCTCGGTTCGGTCTGAGCATTGCGGATGTGCAAGCGATCGTGAGTTCGGCGATAGGCGGCGAGAACGTCGGTGAGACGGTGGAGGGGCTGGCGCGCTTTCCGATCAGCGTGCGTTACCCGCGTGAGCTGCGCGACTCGCTGGAGGCGTTGCGACAGTTGCCCGTGGTCCCAACCAACGGTCCTCGGACGACCCTGGGATCGATCTCCGCCATTGGATTGAGCGAAGGGCCACCGATGCTGAAAACCGAGAACGCGCGGCTGACGGCCTGGATCTACGTCGACGTTCGCGGCCGCGACCTCGCCTCAACGGTCCGGGCCTTGCAAGGTGCGATCGGAAAGCAGGTGACCCTGAGCCCCGGCACCACGGTCGCGTACTCAGGTCAGTTCGAGTACATGGAGCGCGCCAACCGACGCCTGACGCTCGTTGTTCCCGCGACCGTGGCAATCATCGCGCTCCTGCTGTACTTCACTTTCGGCCGCTGGTCCGAGGCGCTGCTGATACTCGGTACTCTGCCATTCGCGCTTACCGGTGGATTCTGGTTCCTCTACCTGCAGGGCTACAACTTCTCGATCGCCACCGGCGTGGGATTCATCGCCTTGGCAGGTGTTTCCGCCGAGTTCGGCGTCATCATGCTGATGTACCTGAAGCATGCTGTCGAGGCACGCAGCACAACGACCGACGTGCTTTCATCCCGGGAACTGGACGAGGCCTTGCGTGAGGGCGCCGTTCAACGGGTGAGGCCCAAGGCCATGACCGTGTGCGTGATCGTTGCAGGACTGTTGCCACTCTTCTGGGGAGCCGGCTCGGGTTCGGAAATCATGACCCGGATCGCCGCACCCATGGTGGGCGGCATGGTGACGGCGCCCTTGCTATCGATGTTGGTCATTCCCGCGGCGTACTTGCTGATGCGTCGACGGTACCGAAAATGATTTTCTTGCATTCGAACTTGGTGGAGGACAGACGATGACTACTCGAAAAATGGTGAATGGACTGGCCGTGAGCGCACTTACATTGGCCGCGAGTGCCTCCGCTGCTGAAATGAAGGGCATGCCGGGGATGACCGAAGCTCCAGCCGCCGCAAAGCCAGCGGTCAGGCAGATCATGGGCACGGGCCTTGTGAAGGCAGTAGATGCCCAGAAGGGTGTCGTGACGATCGCCCACGAGCCGATCAAGGAACTGAACTGGCCTGCGATGATCATGGGTTTCAAATTGAGTGACCGGGCGTTGATGGAAAAAGCTGCGGTCGGAAAAAAGATTGATTTCGTGTTGGAGGACCGCGGCGGTCCTACGATCGTAGCCATCAAGTAACGATCCGCGACCAACTTGCCGAGGGGCCGTTTCCCCACCACTGTTGCATGACGCCTGTGACACTCAATTGTCACAGTTCATTCTATAGAATTGGAACTATGAAATCCGATGCCGCCGTGCTCGCCCTCGCATCACTGGCGCATGAGTCCCGTCTGGCGCTCTTCAGGTTGCTGGTCAAGCGCGGGCCGGAAGGCTACGCGGCAGGGCACCTGGGTAAGCGTTTAGCCATTCCCGCGCCCACGCTGTCGTTTCACCTCAAGACCCTGGCCCACGCCGCGCTCATCAGCGCCCGCAAAGAAGGCCGGTTTCTCTACTACAGCGCGAATTTCGAGCAGATGAACGGCCTCGTCGGCTTTCTGACCGAACACTGCTGCAGCCTTGCGACCGACTGCGCTGCTGGCGACTGCGTCACCCCAGCCGCAACGAAGCGGCGGAAGTTGGGCTGACGGCCACCCACGCCACGCCTCGATACACCATCAGCTGTTTCAGGAACAACGCCCTCTATGAGCGAACGCAAATACAAGGCGCTCTTCCTATGCACTGGCAATTCCGCGCGCCGCATTCTTGCCGAGCGCTCCCGATGAGTTCCCTCGACCGGCTTTCCCTGACGAACAAAGTTCGCGATATCGGCAAGGCCTGAGCCATGTCCAGGTTTGAGCGATATCTGACCCTCTGGGTTGCGGCCTGCATTGTGGTTGGAATTGCGCTCGGGCGCCTATTCCCCAGCGCGTTTCAGGCAATGGGATCGTTTGAAATCGCGAAGGTCAATTTGCCGGTCGCGGTGCTGGTCTGGCTGATGATCATCCCCATGCTGATGAAAATCGACTTCGCTGCGTTGGGGCAGGTCCGTCGACATTGGCGAGGCATCGGCGTCACGCTGTTCGTGAACTGGGCAGTCAAGCCCTTCTCGATGGCGTTGCTGGGATGGCTCTTCATCGGCGGAGTCTTCAGGCCCTATTTACCCGCCGAGCAGATCGATTCCTACATTGCTGGTCTGGTCCTGCTGGCCGCCGCGCCCTGTACGGCAATGGTCTTCGTCTGGAGCAACCTGTCAGACGGCGAACCGCATTTCACACTGTCACAGGTCGCTCTCAATGACTTGATCATGGTGGTGGCGTTTGCGCCCATCGTCGGCCTGCTGCTCGGGCTGTCAGCAATCACGGTGCCATGGCATACCCTCGTGCTGTCTGTCGTGCTCTACATCGTCGTTCCGGTGGCCCTGGCGCAGGTACTACGGCGCGCACTGCTCGCGGGTGAGGGGAGTGAGCGGTTGCAGGCCGTGTTGGCACGCCTGGCTCCTGTAAGTCTTGTCGCGCTGCTGGCCACGCTGGTGTTGCTGTTCGGATTCCAGGGCGAGCAGATTCTTGATCAGCCGCTGGTGATTGCGCTGCTGGCCGTGCCGATCCTGATTCAGGTGTATTTCAACTCCGGCCTCGCGTATTTGCTCAACCGGATGAGTGGCGAGGCGCACTGCGTCGCGGGGCCTTCGGCACTGATCGGCGCGAGCAATTTCTTCGAGTTGGCCGTCGCCGCGGCCATCGCCCTGTTCGGGTTGCGGTCGGGTGCCGCACTCGCGACGGTCGTCGGGGTGCTGATCGAGGTCCCGGTGATGCTGTCCGTGGTGTCGCTGGTCCGCCGCAGCAAGCCTTGGTACGAAGGCGGTATCGGCCGCAGGGACCCTGCTAGGAGAATCGGAAAATGACCACCGCTCACATCACGATCTACCACAACCCCGCCTGCGGTACCTCGCGCAACACCCTGGCGCTGATTCGTAACACCGGCGTTGAACCCACGGTCATCGAATACCTGAAGACCCCGCCTGACAGGGCGACGCTCGAACAACTGCTACTGCGCATGGCCATCACTCCGCGCCAGCTGCTGCGGGAAAAAGGAACGCCGTACAAGGAGCTCGAACTCGATGCGCCGCACTGGACCGACTCACAGCTGATCGAGCACATGATCGCCCACCCGCTACTGATCAACCGGCCAATTGTCGTGACCCCCCTGGGCGCGCGCCTTTGTCGTCCTTCGGAGGCGGTCCTGGACATCCTGCCGTTAGCTCAGAGAGGCGCGTTTCGCAAGGAGGATGGGGAGGCGGTCGTCGATGCTGCGGGGAAACGAATTGTCTGACCTCCCATGTGTGGATCCCGCCCAATTTCGGCAGCAAGGTCAGGAACTGCGCAACCTGGCGATGTGGTCAGAGGGCAGGGTCTGGTGTTCCCCGGAACGACACGGCGCGATGACAGGAATTATGAAAGCCCAGATCGACTGGATCCCGTTGGGCTCTGCACGGTTGCTCTGTCCGGACGACTTGCCGATTCTTACAGCAGCAACTGCCAGTACGCGACGTCAACCCACCTTTGGTGCTTGAACCCTACTTGCCGAAAAGTTGCGACGTGCTCGAATCCGAGCTTTTGATGGAGAGCAACACTCGCTGGGTTGGGTTGCAATCGTCCCTTCTCCCTGGCTGATTCCGACCTGTTGATCGCAGATGACGGCTGCCGTCCGGAGGGGCCCACCGTCCTATAGAACTGAAGAATGACGAGGGGCGCTTCGTTCGCCCATGTCATCGAATAACACGCGGTGGCGCCGCGGCTTCTCGGCATCAGGGCGACATTAGGAGGGGCGTGGTGGCGACTCTAGGATCAGTCGCCCCATCGTAAGCCCCGGAAACCACTGGTCGGGATGACAGGATTTGAACCTGCGACACCTACGTCCCGAACGTAGTGCTCTACCAGGCTGAGCTACATCCCGACTGCGAAGGCGCGGCAGTGTACGGCAGCCGATTCAGCGACGCCACCCCCGCGCGCTGGCGGCCGCTTCCTCGTCCGCGGACAACGCATCGCCGACACGACGGGCCTCGACGGCGTCGCGGATGGCGGGCGGAAAGGCGGTGCCGGCCTGCCGATAGGTATCGCCGCCGGCCGCCTGGCGCGCACGGGGGTTTCGCGCCAGCACTTCGACCACCCACTCGCCCCACTCGCGGCACGCGAGCCCGGCGGGACCCAGGTTCATCGCGAACGTCCGGCAGTAATTGCCTTCAGCGTCACGGAACGTCAGCCCGATGGCAGTGGCATCCGGCGCTTCGGCGGCTCCGGACGTGCGCTGCATCAGCGCGCTCTCGAGCCTGCCGATCGCGACCACGCGGCCACCGGCGGACATGAAGGGCAGCGGTTGGGATGTGCGAAGAACGAACGGGCCGAGCAGTATGCCGAGCACGAGCGTTGCGGCCATCGCGCTCCACTCCTGCCAATGCCAGCGCCGCGGCCCCGGTCCACCTGCAGCGGGCCGGCGAGCGCCCTGACGCCCGAACGGCGCGGGGACGGGTTCGGCGAGCACCGGGTCGAAGTGGCGATTCAGGCGGCGCGTGAGTGCGCGCTGTGCCTCGACGCGTGCGGCGAGCTTCGGGTCGCCGGCAATCAGGGCCGCAATGCGCGCGCGCGCATCGGCCGGAAGCTCGTCGTCGACGAAAGCCATCAACTCTTCATCCGGAATCATGTCTGGCCCTCCGTCTCTCCGAGCAGTTCCACGAGGCGCATGCGGCCGCGCGCCAGGCGGCTGGTCAGCGTGCCGACCGGAACACCGGCGATGTCCGCGGCCTCGGCGTAGGTGAGGCCCTCGACCAGCACGAGGCCGACGGCGAGCTGCTGATCCTCCGGAAGCCGCGCGAGCGCAGCCTCGATCGACAGGCGCTGATCGAGCCCAGCGGGTATCGGGTCGCCCACCTCATCACCGGCTTCCTCCGGCGCAAAGACGTCGCGCTCGCGCCGGTGCGCGCGTCTTCCATCGATCCAGGCGTTCTTCATGATGCCGAACATCCATCCTCGCAGCGATGCCTCGATTTCCTCACCCGACGCTTGCGGCGACGGTGCACGCCACTGCGTTCCGGCACGCAGCGCGCGTTCGATCGTCACCTGCACCAGATCATCCGCATCGGCCAGATGTCTCGACAGGCTCCGTGCGAAGCGTCGCAGGCGCGGTACCACGGCGGGCAGACGGGCGCGCAGCAGCAACTCGTTCATGCGCGGGCCCATTGCAGGGTTGTCATGGGGAAGACGTTCGACACGGGCCTATTCTTCCATGCCGGCGAAGAAATTTTCCCGTTGCGCCAGAAATCAGGCCGGCTAACGTAGGCCCGTGAACCCCTATCGACGCATCGTCGCGTTTCTGCTCGGGGCCGTGCTGCTCGTCGGGGCCGGGCCGGTGTTCGCGCAGCTGGCTGTCCCTCCGATCCCGCAGGTTGGCGTGCCGCAGCCGGGCACATTGCTGGATTCGACGCGCGACACGCTGCGATCGTCCACCGCAGAGACCTTGCGCGAGGTGCGCGCTCTGCGCGAACGCACGCTGCTGCGCCGATTTCCTCGCGACCTCGAGCGCGACCGGCGAGGTGCTCCGATCGCACGTTCGGTCATCCTGTCGCTCACGCCGACCGACGACGCTCTTGAGGCCGCGCGTTCGGCCGGCTTCACCGTCCAGTCCGACGAGACGCTGCCCGTGCTGAATGAGCGCATCGTCACGTTGATCGCTCCCGCCAGACTCGGGACGCGCCGCGCACTCGAACGGCTGCGGCGCCTCGATCCCGGCGGCCGTTACGACTTCTCGCACGTCTACTTCGAGAGTGCGGCGTCGTCGCCTGCTGTCGTTGCACCGTCGGCGCCCGTGCCGGGCGTCGAGCCGGTCCGTGCGCGCATCGGCCTCGTCGACAGCGGTATCCGTCTCGACCACCCCGCGCTGCAGGCCGCACGCATCGAGACGTCCGGCTGCGGCGGGCGCAACGTTCCGACACTGCACGGGACGGCAGTCGCGTCGTTGCTGGTAGGGCAGGCCGCGAGTTTTCAGGGCGCGGCGCCGGGTGCATCGCTGTTCGCCGCCGATGCGTGGTGCGGCGAAGACGGGCCGGGTGGTCGCGTCGAGGAGATCGTCCGCGGGCTGGCGTGGCTTGCAGGCGCTTCGGTCGCCGTCGTCAATCTGAGCGTCGTCGGTCCACCGAATATCGTGCTCGAGGCGATCATCAAGCGACTGCAGGCGCGCGGCATCGTCATCGTCGCGGCGGCCGGAAACGACGGACCGGGTGCGCCGCCGCTCTATCCGGCCGCGTACGCGGGCGTCGTCGCGGTGACGGCCGTCGACGCGCGGCTCCGCGTGCTGCTCGAGGCCGGACGAGGCAGGCACGTTCGTTTCGCGGCGCCCGGTGCCGATCTGCTCGCGGCGGCGCTCGATGGCGACTACGCGCCGGTGCGCGGCACCTCGTTCGCGGCGCCGCTCGTCGCGGGGTTGCTGGCCACCCGGCTCGCCGTCGGGCTCGCAGCGGATGCAGCCGTCGACTCACTCGCGCACGAGGCGCGCGACCTCGGACGCAAGGGTCGCGACGAGATCTACGGCGATGGGCTGCTCGGCGAGCAATTCGCGCGCCCCGTCGCCGCGACCGTGAACAAGTAGACCGATCGGTGGCTATTCAGCGATCGCGATCCACCGCGATGCCGGCCAGCGCGGCGAGCGCGTCCCGATACGGCGAGGAGGCAAGCGGCGCGAGTGCGGCGCGCGCTTTCGCGACTTCGGCGAGCGCCACTTCACGCGTGTAGTCGATGCCGCCGCTGCGGTCGATCAACGCGATGACCGTCGTCATCTCCGCATCCACCGGCTGCTCGATCGCCATGCGCAACGTGTCGCGATCCGCACCGGTCAGCATCCGCATCGCATGGATCAGCGGCAGCGTCGGCTTGCCTTCGGCGAGGTCCTCGCCCAGGTTCTTGCCGCGTGTCGCCGGGTCCGAGCGGTAGTCGAGCACGTCGTCGATCAGCTGGAAGGCCGCGCCCAGATGGCGTCCGTAAGCGGCGAGCGCCTGCTGCACTTCAGCGCGTCGCGCCGGCGCAGCACTGCCGCCACTTCGCGCGCCGGCCTCGAACAGCTGCGCGGTCTTGCGGTGGATCACCTCGAGATAGCGCTCCTCGGTGGTGTCCGGGTCCTGCGCATTCATCAGCTGCAGCACCTCGCCCTCGGCGATCACGTTGGTGGCATCGGCCATGATCTCGATCACGCGCTGCGAGCCGGTCGCCGCCATCATCTGGAACGCGCGGGAATAGACGAAATCGCCGACCAGCACGCTGGCCTCGTTGCCGAACAGCGCATTGGCCGTATCGCGGCCGCGACGCATCTCGGAGTGATCGACCACGTCGTCGTGCAGCAGGGTGGCGGTGTGGATGAACTCGATGAACGCCGCCGCCTCGCAGATGGCGCGAGCCCCGGACGGCGGCGGGCCGCCCGGCCGCGGCATGGGCGGCCAGCAGCACGACGAGGGGCCGCAGGCGCTTGCCGCCGCCGGCCACGATATGTTCGGCGACCTGGCTCGACCAGCGGCACGGCGCTGCCAGGCGGGTGCGGATGACGCCGTCGACGGCCGCCAGGTCGGCGGCCACCAGCGCGCGGATCTCGTCCAGGGTCATCGGGTTGGCAAGCGCTAGTATCAGGGCGGCAGGCACCTCGGGCGGCGATGCTATCGCAAGTGGCTGTTTGGCCGGGGAAATGCCGCGTTAAACCGGTTTGACCGGGACGTGCGCGGACCATTAGAATGCGCGGCCTTTCCGATCGGAGTCAGCGAATTCATGTACGCCGTCATTGCCACCGGTGGCAAGCAGTATCGGGTTGAGAAGAACAGCATGCTGCAAGGTCGAGAAGCTCGACGCTGAGGCGGGCTCGACCGTTTCGACTTCGACGAAGTGCTGCTCGTTGCCGATGGCGCGAACATCAAGGTCGGCACGCCGCTGCTCGAGGGCGGCAAGGTCAGCGCGACCGTCGAGAGCGCACGGCCAGGGCGAGAAGAAAGTCATCGTGAAGTTCCGTCGCCGCAAGCACTACAAGCGCGGCGGCAATCATCGCCAGCAGTACACGCTGGTGAAGATCACTGGCATGCATCGCACGCTTCAGGAGCTTAACAGACATGGCACACAAGAAAGCAGGCGGCAGTACCCGCAACGGCCGCGAATCCCACAGCAAGCGCCTGGGCGTGAAGCGTTTCGGCGGCGAGCACGTGCTGGCCGGCAACATCCTCGTCCGTCAGCGTGGCACGCCGATGCGCGCCGGGCGCGGGCGTCGGCGTCGGCACCGACCACACGCTGTTCGCGCTCGTCACCGGCAAGGTGAAGTTCAGGTGAAGGGCGCCGGACAGCGCACCTACGTGAGCGTGCATCGCCGCCTGATCGCGAGCGCTCGCGACCGGATCGATCTGCAAACCCCGGCCACGTGCCGGGGTTTTGCGTCTCAAGCGCTGGAAATCCCATGAAATTCGTCGATGAAGCCATCGTCAAAGTGCAGGCCGGCAACGGCGGGCGCGGCTGCGTCAGTTTCCGCCGCGAGAAATTCGTGCCGTTCGGCGGACCGGATGGCGGCGATGGCGGGCATGGCGGCAGCGTCTTCCTGCGGGCGATCGAAGGCATCAACACGCTCGCGGATTTCCGCATCCAGCGCACGTACAAGGCCAAGAACGGCGAGGGCGGGTCGGGCAACGACTGCACCGGCCGCAGCGGCGAGGATCTCTACGTCGACGTCCCGTCGGCACCACGGTCGCGGATGCCGAGACGGGCGAACAGCTCGGCGATCTGAAGGCCGCCGGCGACACGCTGAAGGTCGCCGACGGCGGCAAGGGCGGCTTCGGCAACACCAGCTTCAAGTCCAGCACCAACCGCGCGCCGCGCCAGTTCGGCCCGGGCCTGCCCGGCGAGAAGCGCACGCTCGAGCTCGAGATGAAGGTGATCGCCGATGTGGGCCTGCTCGGGCTGCCCAATGCCGGCAAGTCCACGCTGATCCGCGCGGTGTCGGCGGCGCGCCCGCGCGTGGCGGACTATCCGTTCACGACGCTGTATCCGAATCTCGGCGTGGTCGACGTGGGCCAGCACCGCAGCTTCGTGATGGCCGATATTCCCGGACTCATCGAAGGCGCAGCCGAAGGCGCGGGCCTCGGCATCCGCTTCCTCAAGCATCTGCAGCGCACGCGCGTGCTGCTGCATCTCATCGACATCGCGCCGCTCGATCCGGAGGCCGATCCGGTCGCAGGATGCGCGCGCGATCGTGGAGGAGCTGAGGAAGTACAGCGCGGAGCTCGCGGAGAAGCCGCGCTGGCTGGTGCTGAACAAGACCGACCTGCTGCCGGAAGAGGAGGCGAAGGAACGCGGCGGCGGACATCGTGCGAAGCCTGCGCTTCAAGGGGCCGATGTTCCTGATCTCGGGCGCGACGGGCGAGGGGACGCGCGCGCTGTGCCAGGCGGTGATGCAACAGATCGAGGATGCGCCGCTCAGGAACAAGGCGCAGCTGGCCGAGGCCGAGGTCGAGGTAAAGCCGGTCGAAGGCGTACCGAAAGCCGGCCAAAGTAAACCCAAGGCAAAAGCAGGCCAAAGCCACGCAAAGCGAAGGCCGGCGTAGTGCCCGGAAACGACAAGGCCCGCACGGGGCGGGCCTTTGAAACCGGCGTGCCGATCAGGCCTTCGCGACAGCCTTAGCTTGGCGTTCAGACGGCTCTTGTGCCGAGCAGCCTTGTTGCGGTGGATCAGGCCCTTGTTGACCATCGAGTCGATGACGGGCTGGGCAGCCTTGAAGGCCGCGGTCGCATCGTCCTTCTTGCCGGCGGCGGCGACGGCGTCGGTGACCTTGCGGATGGCCGTGCGCATGCGCGAACGCAGGGCCACGTTGCGGACGCGATGCTTGACTGCCTGCCGGGCCGCTTTTTCCGCTGACTTGGTATTCGCCACGCCTGAACTCCGAAAAATAGGGTTCCGCCCGGAAGATGCCCGGATTCGAGGGGCGCGTAGTGTGGGCAGGGGCATTCCCGTTGTCAATCAAGCACAAGAGTGCCCCGCAATCCGCCACGGGCCCGCTGCCCGCGTCTGCTAGGCTGCCGCGGCGATGAGTCGCCCCCTCCTGAAGAGCACCAGTACCACGGGATTCGCGACCCTGCTGTCGCGCATCACGGGGCTGCTGCGCGACACCGTCATGGCGCAGGCCCTCGGCGTCGGGCCCGTCTCCGACGCTTTCCTGGTCGCCTTCAAGATCCCGAACTTCCTGCGCCGGCTGTTCGCCGAAGGCGCCTTCTCGCAGTCCTTCGTGCCGGTGATTTCCGAGTACCGGACGCAGCGCGGCAAGCGACGAGGTGCGCGAACTGGTCGCGGGCGTCGCCGGCACGCTCGGCGCGGTGCTGCTGGTGCTGAGCGTCGCTCGGCGTCATCGCGGCGCCGGTGATCATCTTCCTGTTCGCGCCGAAGTGGGCGCTGGCCGAGTCGACCGGCTACGACCTCGCCGTGCAGATGCTGCGCTGGACCTTTCCCGTACCTGTTCTTCATCTCGATGACGTCGCTGTTCTCGGGCGTGCTGAACAGCTACGGGCGGTTCTTCATGCCCGGCGTTCACGCAGGTGCTCATGAACCTGGTGCTGATCGTGCGCGGCGCTGTTCTTCGCGTCACACAGCGACAACCCGGGCCTCGTGCTTCGCGATCGGCGTGTTCGTGTCCGGCGCGCTGCAGGTGCTGTTCCAGCTGCCGTCGGTGGCGCGGCTGCGGCCTGCTGACGCTGGCCGCGCTGGCGGCCGCGACTGGACGGCGTGCGCCGCATCGCGAAGCTGATGGTGCCCGGCATCGTCGGTTCATCGATGGCGCAGATCAGCCTGCTGCTCGATACGCAGATCGCGACGTTTCTCGTCACCGGCAGCGTCACCTGGCTCTACTACGCCGACCGCCTGATGGAGTTTCCGCTCGGCGTCTTCAGCATCGCGCTCGCCACGGTGATCCTGCCCGGGCTCTCGGCGCATCACGCGGCGAAGATCACAGAGCAGTTTTCCGCAGACACTCGACTGGGCGCTGCGGCTGGTGGTGCTGCTGGCGTCGCCGGCGGCCGTGGGCATGCTGTGTTTCGCAGGTCCGATGACGGCGATGATCTTCGGCTACGGCCGCTTCGACGCCGGACGACGTGCAGATGACCAGCTACGCGCTGATGGCCTACTCCTGGGGCCTGCTCGGTCT
The DNA here is from genome assembly GCA_963769065.1 of uncultured Pseudomonadota bacterium. Lineage (GTDB taxonomy): Bacteria > Pseudomonadota > Gammaproteobacteria > Steroidobacterales > Steroidobacteraceae > ZC4RG30. The sequence goes on from CAVYKG010000001.1 coordinate 212,177, forward strand.
TCAGCCTCGTGAAGGTGCTGGTGCCCGGCTATTACGCGCGGCAGGACACGCGGCGCCCGGTGACGCATCGCGCTGACCGCGCTCGGCGGTGCACGCATGGCGCTGAACGTGCTGGTCGTGCTGCCGGCCGCGCACTTCGGCTTCCCGAACCCGCATGTGCTGCATTGCCACCTCCACCTGCATCGGCGCCGCGATCAACATCTGTGCTGCTGTGGCGCGGGCTGATGAGCGAAGGCGTGCTTCACGCCTTCGCGCCTGTGGCCGCAGCTTCCTGATGCGCGTCGTGCGTCGCGAACCTCGCGATGGGTGCGCTGCTGTGGTGGCTGGCGGGCGACACGCTCGGACTGGGTCGCAGATGCCGTTCCTCGAGCGGCTGCGGCGCGTGCGCCGGCGGCATCGCGCTGGGGGCGGCGGTGTATTTCGCGATGCTGTTCATCACCGGCATGCGCTACCGCGACCTGCGAACGGTGGCATGATGCGTCTGCTGCGACGAGCTCGTCCGCCGCGCCAGCGCGGGCGCGGCTATGTCGCGACGATCGGCGGTTTCGACGGCATCCATCGCGGACATCAGGTGCTGATCGCGCGTGCGCGTCGCAGGCGCGCCGCGCTGCGGCCTTCGCAGCATGCTGCTGACGCTTCGAGCCCCTGCCACGCGAGTTCTTCGCCCGCGACGTCGCCGCCGCGCGCGGCTCACGACTTTCCGCGAGCGCTGGCGACTGCTGCGAAGGCTGGATCCGGACGTGCTTCTGCGTGCTGCGCTTCAGCGAGCGTCTGCGCAACCTGCGCGGCCGACGAATTCGCCGGCACGCTGTCGCGCGCGGCGGCATCCGGCGGCTGCATCATCGGGCACGACTTCCGCGCCGCGCAAGAGGCGGGCCACCGCGCGAGTGGTTCCTGCGAGCGAGGGTCCGCAGCTCGGGTTCGCGGTGGAGATGCGTCGAGCCGTCCGTGACGATGGATCGCTGCGCATCAGCAGTCGCGCGATGCGCGCGGCGCTGGCGCGCGGCGATCTCGACGACCGCGGCCGCCGCTGCTCGGGCGCCGCTATTCGATGCGCGGACGGGTGATCGAGGGGCAGCAGCTGGGGCGCGACGCTGGGTTTCCCGACCGCCAATCTGCGACTGGGGCGGCGCCGCACCCCGATGGACGGTATCTTTGCAGTGCGCGTGCGCGGCGTCGGCAATGGGCACCCGGACGGGCGCTGTGGCCGGGCGTCGCGAGTCTCGGCACGCGGCCCACGGTCGGCGGTGGCGGTGCCCCTGCTCGAGGCGCACCTGTTCGATTTCGCCGGCGATCTGTACGGTCGCGAGATCGAAGTGGAGTTCGTGGCGCGGCTGCGCGACGAGCTGCAGTTCGACAGTCTGGATGCAATGGTCGAGCAGATGCATCGCGATGCCGCGAAGCGCGCGCGAGTGCTCGCGGCCGCAATTGACTGATTGAGAGGTAGGGAATCGGGTGGCTGACTACAAGACGACAGTGAACCTGCCGCAGACCGATTTTCCGATGAAGGCGGATCTGGCGCGGCGCGAGCCGGCGATGCTCGAATGGTGGCAGCGCGAGCGACATCTACGGCGAGCTGCGCGAGCAGCGCGCGCGGCCGCCCGCGCTTCGTGCTGCACGATGGCCCGCCCTACGCCAATGGCGCGATCCACATCGGCCACGCCGCCAACAAGATCCTGAAGGACTTCATCGTCAAGTCCCGCACGCTGGACGGCTACGACTCGCCGTACATCCCGGGCTGGGATTGCCACGGCCTGCCGATCGAGACTGCAGGTCGAGAAGAAGCACGGCCGCGTCGGCCAGAAGCTCGACGCGCGCGCCTTCCGCGCCGCCTGCCGCGCCTACGCGATGGAGCAGGTGGAGCTGCAGCGCAGGGATTTCAAGCGCCTCGGCGTGATGGGCGACTGGGATCGTCCCTATCTCACGATGGCTCCGAAGTTCGAGGCGGAGCAGATCCGCGCGCTCGGCAAGGTCATCGAGAACGGGCATCTGTACATCGGCGCGAAGCCGGTGTACTGGTGCCTCGATTGCCGTTCGGCGCTGGCCGAGGCCGAGGTCGAGTACGAGGACAAGACTTCACCGGCGATCGACGTCGCGTTCCGCGTGGCCGATCGTGGCGGATCTCGCGCGACGCATCGGCGCGCCGGTCGGACGCGTCGCTGCCCGCGCAGCGTCGTCATCTGGACGACGACGCCGTGGACACTGCCGGCGAACGAAGCCGTGGCGCTGCGCGCCGACTTCGAGTACGTGCTGCGTGCGAGATCGACGCGGCAGGGCGCGTCGCAGCGCGTGATGCTGGCCGAAGGGCTGGCCGCGGCGTGCCTCGCGCGTTACGGCGCGACCGCCTCGCGCGAACTGGCACGCTTCAAGGGCCGCGCGCTCGAAGGCCTGCGGCTGCAGCATCCGTTCCAGCCGACGCGAGGTGCCCGTGATCCTCGGCGACCACGTGACGCTCGAGGCCGGCACCGGCGCCGTGCACACCGCGCCCGCCCATGGCCAGGACGACTACATCGTCGGCCGCCGCTACAACCTGCCCGTGGTGAACCCGGTGCTGCGGCGATGGCCGGTTCCAGCCGGATACGCCGCTGGTCGGCGGCATGAAGCTCGACGAGGCCAGCCGGCTCATCATCGAGACGATGCAGGGCGAGTGGCCATCTGCTGCACCACGCGCCGCTCGAGCACAGCTATCCGCATTGCTGGCGGCACAAGACGCCGGTGATCTTCCGCGCGACGCCGCAGTGGTTCATCTCGATGGACATGAACGGGCCTGCGCGCCAATGCGCTGCGCGACATCCCGAAGGTGCAGTGGATTCCCGCCTGGGGCCAGCAGCGCATCGCCGGCATGATCGAGACGCGGCCCGACTGGTGCATCTCGCGCCAGCGCACCTGGGGCGTGCCGATTGCGCTGTTCGTGCACGAGACAGACCGGCGAGCTGCATCCGCGCACGCCGGAGCTGATCGAGCAGGTGGCGGCCGCTGGTCGAAGCGGGCGGCATCGACGCCTGGTTCGATCTCGAGGCGAGCGAGCTGCTCGGCGCCGAGGCCGCCGACTATCGCAAGGTCACCGACGTCATGGACGTCTGGGCCGATTCGCGGCGTGAGCTTCGAGTGCGTCGGCAAGGAACGCCCCGAAATCGCCGCGCCCGGTCGAGATGTATCTCGAAGGTTCGGACCAGCATCGCGGCTGGTTCCACAGTTCGCTGCTGATGTCGGAGGCGCTGTACGAGCGCGCGCCTTACAAGAGCGTGCTGACCTACGGCTTCACCGTGGACGACAAGGGCCGCAAGATGTCCAAGTCGCTCGGCAACGTGGTCGCGCCCGACAAGGTGATGACGACGCTGGGCGCCGACGTGCTGCGCCTGTGGGTGGCGGCCACCGACTACACCAGCGAGATGAGCTGCTCGGACGAGATCCTGAAGCGGATGTCGCGATTCGTATCGCCGCATCCGCAACACGGTGCGCTATCCTGCTCGGCAACCTGCATGGCTTCGACCCGGCGCAGCACGCCGTGCCCGCTGGATCAGCTGGTCGACCTCGATGCCTGGGCGCTGCGCCGCACGGCGCGCTGCAGGAGGAGGTCGTCGCGGCCTACCGCGATTACCAGTTCCACCTGATCTACCAGCGCGTGCACAACTTCTGCGTGAACGATCTGGGCGGGCTTTACCTCGACGTGCTCAAGGACCGGCTGTACACGACGCCGGCAGAGTCGCATGCGCGCCGCTCCGCGCAGACCGCGATGTTCCACATCGTGCAGGCGATGGTGCGCTGGCTCGCGCCGATCCTGTCGTTCACCGCCGAGGAGATCTGGCAGCACGTTGCCGGGCCAGCCAGGCGATCCGCAGTCGGTGTTCCTCGCGACCTGGCATGCCATACCCGGCCGTGCCGGCCGACGAGCATCGACTGGGATGCGCTGATCGCAGCTGCGGCAGGCCGTGCAGCGCGAGCTGGAGAAGCTGCGTGATGCCGGCACGATCGGCGCGCCGCTGGAAGCGGAGGTCGATGTGTACGTGCTGCCCGACGAGGCGCGCGCCGCTACGAGGCGCTCGGCGACGAGCTGCGCTTCCTCACCATCACGTCCGCGGCGCGGCGTGCACGAGGCGTGAGTCCGGCCGGAGGGCGCGTGGCTGCCGAGACCGGCAGCAGCGGTGCTGCCGGGCCGTGTGGCTGCGCGCACAGCGCAGCGCGCGGCACGAAGTGCGTGCGCTGCTGGCACCTGACGCGATCGACGTCGGCAGCGATCCGCGCGCATCCGGAGCTGTGCGGACGCTGCGCGGGCAATATCGGCGGGCGCCGGAGACGCGCCGGCATGTCTGAAGCCCGTACCCGCCGCCGGGCGCTCAGCGGCCTGCTCTGGCTGCGCCGTCACCGTGGTCGCGCATCGTCGCCGACCAGGTCACCAAGGTAGCTGATCCTGGCCGGTTCGCGCTGCACGAGTCGATCACGGTGCTGCCGGTGCTGCGACATCACGCGGACGCACAATACGGCGCGGCGTTCAGCTTTCTCGCCGACGCGGGCGGCTGGCAGCGCTGGTTGTTCACGCGGGCTCGCGGCCTGGTGGTGAGCGTCGTCATCCTCGTCTGGCTGCGGCGCATCGCACGGTCGCGCGCAGAAGCTGCTGCCACTCGGTCTCACGCTGATCATGAGCGGCGCGCTCGGCAACGTCATCGACCGGCTGCGCTTCGGTTACGTGGTCGATTTCATCGGCGTGCACTGGAACGACGCCTGGTTCCCGGCGTTCAACGTCGCCGACAGCTGCATCACGGTCGGCGCCGGCCTGCTGCTGCTCGACGATGCCTGTTCGAATGGCGGCCAGCGGCGAGGCCGGACGGTCGAGCGCATGAAGATCCTGCTCGCCAGTCCGCGCGGCTTCTGCGCCGGCGTGGATCGCGCCATCGACATCGTCGAGCGCGCCATCGAGCTGTTCGGCGCGCCCATCTACGTGCGGCACGAGGTCGTGCACAACCGGCATGTGGTCGAGCGGCTGCGCGCGCTCGGCGCGCGCTTCGTCGAGGAACTGGACGAGGTGCCGGCCGGCGCCACGCTGATCTTCTCCGCGCATGGCGTCTCGAGCGCGGTGGAAGAGCGAGGCGAGCGCGCGCGGTTTCCAGGTGTTCGATGCGACCTGTCCGCTGGTGACCAAGGTGCACCTGGAAGTGGCGCGTTACGCCCGCGACGCGCGCGACGTGGTGCTGATCGGTCACGCCGGCCATCCGGAAGTCGAGGGCACGATGGGCCGGTTCGATGCCCGAGCTTCGGCGGGCACGATCCACCTGGTCGAGAATGTGGAGGACGCGCGCGGCTGCAGGTGCGCAACCCCGAGACGCTCGCGTTCGTCACGCAGACCACGTTGTCGGTGGACGACACGCCGGCAATCGTCCAGGCGCTGCGCGACCGGTTTCCCGAACCTGCAGGCGCCGCGGTGGAGGACATCTGCTACGCCACGCAGAATCGCCAGGATGCAGTGAAGCGGCTGCTGCAGCATTGCGATGTGCTGGTGGTGGTGGGCTCGGCGACGAGTTCCAATTCGAACCGGCTGCGCGAGCTCGCCGAGCGCGCCGGCATGCCCGGCTATCTCGTCGATGGTCCGGACAACCTGCAGCGGGAGTGGTTCGCCGGCAAGCGACGCCGTGGGCGTCACGGCCGGCGCATCGGCGCCCGAATTGCTGGTGCAGCAGGTGGTGCGAGCGGCTGCGCCGAGTGGGGCGGCGAGTCGCCCGACGAGATCGTCGGCCGCGAGGAAAACGTGGTGTTCAGCCTGCCGCGGGCGTTGCGCGTGTCGACTCCGACTGCAGGCTAACGCCAGCATCGCTGCGCCGCGTCGGCGCTGCCACTGGCGCCGCGCTCCCCCCGATCATCGAGCGAGAAAGCGGAGCAATCGCGATCGTCCTGTTGCGGTGACCCTGCCAGGGGCACGGCGCGCGCGATGAAGCCGTCGCCGCCACCGCGCGCCGCGACGCTGACGGCATAGTGGCCCTCCCGGCTCTGCATCGGCGCAGGGTCTGCCAGCTCGGTCAGGGAATTCGCGTACCGACCCACGGTGAAGAAGTGCCGCTCCTGGAGTGCGGCGACGTGGAACAGGATGTCGTGGGCATCGATGCGACGCGCACGCAGCAGCGAGGCGCGATAGGACGGGACGGCAGCGACCATCAGGACCGCGATGATCGCGAGCACGGTCAGCAGCTCGACGAGCGAAAAGCCGCGCGCCGGCTTCACGGTGAATCCCGACGCAGCCAGTAGCGACGCGTGACACGCGGGCCGAGGCCACAGTCGTCGAGGACTCTACCGTCGAGGGTGCAGCGGGCGGCATCGGCGCGATCGTCTCCGGGCGTGGACCAGTCGAGGTCGAGGCGCGCGTCGGGCGCGGCGGTCGTCTGGATGCGTTCATCGCGCACCGGCCCGAGAGGACCGGGCGCGATCGGCAACGCATGGATCGTCAGCGGCACCGGCGGCCACTCCACATCGACCGCGCACGGCGGAGTGACGCCCGTCGCGACGCGCACCTTGCCGCCTACCGTCAGCGCAGGCCCCGTGGCAGGCGCGTCGAGTGCAAGGCGATAGCCTGGCGATGCGAGCGCTTGCGCCGCGCCTGCGTTTACGTCCGCCAGTTCGTCCCACGATGTCGGGCGGTACGCCGCGCGTTCGCGGTCGGTGGGCGGAGCGCGCACGAACGGGTCGCGGGCAACGACGAGCGCATGTCGCGCTGAATGCCGCCGGGGTCGGTCGGAACTCGCGATGGCCACGCTGAACGACGGGAATTCGTCGCTCGCAACCAGCGCAACGTCGGGGGCATGGATGAACGCCGCTTCGGGAGGCACGCCGCCACCCAGTGCCGCGAGCATCAGCGGTCGGACGCGCACTGGCGCGCCGGGCAGCGTCGCCGGAACGTCGAGGCGCCAGAGCCGGTTCGCGGCATCGGCCAGATAGAGACGGTCGACGGCGCCATCGGCGTCGCCATCCAGCGCGGTCACCTCGCCAGGCAGCGCCGCTTCGTCGCTCCAGGGTGACTCGTGAGGTTGCCCGTTGCGCGCATCGAGACGCAGCAGCGCACCGGCGGTGGTGGTCGCGTCCGCCGTTTCCTCTCGCGGCCAGCCATTGCCGAGCAGCACTTCGAGTGGCCCCCCGGGTTGCCAGCGGACCAGCGACGGCGCGCCTGCAAGCCTGCCGAGTGCCGGCAGTGAAGCCCAGTCGTGCGACCAGCTCACCGATGGCTGGCCGGCGAAGTCGATGCGCACCGCAACCAGCAGCGAACCCGAGTCGCGCGTCGCGGCGATCGCAACCGTTGCGGCGACGGCCGGGTCGCTGGTGTCGGCCGCCGCCCAGATCTGCACGTCGCAGCGCGGGGGCGCGGTGAGGTCGAGCAACGGACCGGACGGAGCAAAGACGAGGCGCCAGGCGTCGCCGGCCAGTTCCGATCGGCGGGCGATGAGCACACCCCGTTCCGCGCGCAGGGTGAGGCTCGAGCCGGGCAGTGCGATGCGCGCGACGACCGCGGCGTCGCTCGGCGCAACGGTCAGCAGCGCGACGAGTGACACGATGAGGCTCATCGGTTTCATCGGCGGTCTGCCTGGACCTGCCGCGCAACGCCGGTTTCGATCTCGAGTCGCCCCTGGCGCGGCCCCGTCGCCACGGCCACCACGCGGTAGTGCTCTAGCTTCACGCGCGCCGCGCTGGTTCCGGGCGGGAACGTCTCGATCGAGTCGCGCAGCAGGTCGACGGCCACGCGCGTGCCGTCGTCGCGTTCGATCGCGCGGTGCGTGCGGGGGACTAGCTCGAGCCGCAGTTCGTCGAAGCCCGCGAGCGCACCAGCTTCGGCCGCTTCGAAGACGCGGAGACGCAGCAGCTCGCGCGCGGCGAGGGCGGACGCCTGTGCGCCGAGCAAACCCGCATTGCCGAGCAGCAGCGACACGAGACCGAGCAGGGTCAGTACGACCGGCAGCACGAAGCCGCGCGCTTTCGTCATGGCTGAACAGGGGCGTTGCGCAGGGTGAATGTCCGCGTCAGCGCAAGTCGCCGGTGACCATCGTGGAATTCGAAGTCCTGCGCGGCATAGGTGAGCACCTGCGGCGGAAGATCGGGCTCGTGCAGTGCCGACCGCGCGCGGACCGACACGCGGAGGGCCCGCAGAATCTCGTTGGCCGGGCGTGCACCCGGTGGCCCGAAGCGAAGCGGCCCTTCCGCGCCGCCGCGCCAGCCTGCCTCGACCCGCAGGTCGTCGATGCCGTCGATGACTTCGGTGTCGCGGATAGCGGGGCGTCCCGCAATGGAGGTCAGTTCCTTCACGCGCAGCGCTGGCTCAGTGGCCGAACCGTCGCTGGCCCGGGCGACGTACAGCGTCTGCGCGAGCAGGTCGTGCAGTTCGGTCGCCCCTGCGCGCGCCGCCGTGCCGGCTGGCAGATGGCCGGCGAGGACGAAGGCGGGCGGCGTCGACTGCAGGCGATGCGTCAGCACCTGTACGCGGCCGGCTTCCGGCACGGCAGCGCGCGTCCCGGCGCGACGCACTGTCAGCCGATGCGCCTCGTCGACCACACCGCCGGCATGCGCCGCGCAGGGCAACACCCAGGGCCCGGATTCGACCGTGACTGCCTCGAGGGGCCAGATATCGAAGTGCCCGCAGCCGTTCGCGCCTGCAAGGCCGCCCGCTGGCCGGGAGAGGGCGTGGAGCGGCACCAGGCCGCCGTAGCCCGCCATCTGTACCTCGGGCTCGACGACGCCGAGAGCGAATGTGGCGCGCTCCTGGAGGCGGGCGATGGCGTCGGCTTCCCGCTGCCGTCGGCCGCCGTTCGACAGCGACAGGACGACCCCAGCCAGGACGATGGCACCGAGGCCCAGAGTGATGGTCAGCTCGACCAGCGTGAAGCCCCGGTCGGTCAACGCGGCACCGCGAGCGCGAGCGACAACCGCAGCGCCTGATCACCGAGCCGGTCACGCCAGGCCAGCGCGACACGCCAGCCGGGAAGCGCACCGTCCCGCGATGCGGCGACCTCGACGAGGTTCAGCGGCGCGGCGGCCGGCGCCCGCTGCCAGTCGGCCACCTCGGCTGCGTCGGCACCGGCACCCACCGCCCGGACCCGTTCGCCGAGATCGGCCAGCGCCGCGAGCGCGCTGCGCTGCGCGATCGCGCCTTCCTGGGAGCGGAGGCTGGTGGTGAAGCCCGCCGCCGCCCCGGCAGCGCCGATCGCCAGCACGCCGAGGGCGATGAGCGTTTCGAGGAAGGCGAAGCCGGCCATCCCTGGCCGAAGGTCGTCCCTGAACACAGGCCACCTGGAGACTACCGGTGAGGGCGTCAGGTTATGTCCGGAGCGCCCGGCAGCGAAGCGTCGAATCTGCCGTCCATCCCCCGAAACGCGCCTTCCGTCAGGCCGGCTTGATGCAGGGTGTGCCCCCGACAAGATAGCGGCATGAAGAACCGAGCCCGCGGCATGACGCTGATCGAGCTGACCATCGCGATGACCATCCTCGCGATCATGGTCGGCATCGCGGTTCCCACCTTCCGCAACTTCGCCGCCGACAGCCGCACCGCCTCTGCCAGCAGCGACCTGTCCAGCGCGCTCGCGATCGCCCGCAACGAGGCGATCCGGCGCTCATCGCGCGCGATCGCCTGCGCCAGCACTACCGGAGCCACGTGCTCGGGGTCGACCAACTGGGCCAACGGCTGGCTGGTGTTCGCCGATCTCGACAACGACGGTGCCGTGGGCGCCGACGAGCTGGTGCAGGTGTGGCCCGCGCTCGGGACGCAGCTGACCGCCACCGGCAGCGCGAGTTCGGTGGTCTACACCGGGCTCGGCATGGTGACCAACGGCGTGACGCTCACGCTGACACCCGTGGCATGCGTCGGTGACCGCATCCGCCGATCCACCGTCACGATGTCGGGCTCCACGCAGAACAGCAGGCTGACCTGCCCATGAGATCCCCCCGCATGCAACGAGCCATCACCGGCCGCGCGTCGCGCGGCTTCACGCTGATCGAAGCACTGGTCGCCCTGCTCGCGCTGTCGATCGGCCTGCTCGGCGTCGCCGCGCTGCAGATGACCGGTCTGCGGCAGAACCTCAGCGCGTCGTGGCGCTCGCAGGCCACCTACCTGTCGTACGACATCATCGACCGCATCCGCGCGAACCGCACCAACCGGGCCCAATACGCCATCGGTCTCGGCGCCGCACCGACCGGCACGGCCACTTCGGCGATAGACCTCGCGGCCTGGAAGGCGAACCTCGCCAATACGCTGCCCGATGGCAATGGCCAGGTGCGCTTCGTCACGCCGACCGTGGTCGAGGTCAGCGTGCAGTGGGACAACGACAAGGCCAACGAAGGCGTGCCCGACGCTGGTGTTCGTCACGAGGACGCAGCTGTGAGTCGCGCCGACATGACCCGCCGCCAGCAGGGTTTCAGCCTGGTCGAGCTGATGGTCGCGATGGGCCTGAGCCTCGTGCTGCTCGCCGGTGCGCTGTCCATCCTCTACAGCTCGAAGATGGCGAACGCCGAGAACGAGCGTATCGCGCGCGTGCAGGAGTCCGGTCGGACGGTGGTCGAACTGATCCTGCGCGATGCACGTGCGGCGGGCTTCATCGGCTGTTCGCGGCCGATCGATCCGGGCTACTTCTGGAACGGCCTGGTCAACCCCACCGGCCTGCTGTGGCGCATGAACGTGCCGATGCAGGGCTACGAGGCGGGCGCCAGCGCCTGGACTCCGACCCTGCCGGCCGAAGTGGTCGGCGCCACGGCGGGCAGCGACGTGCTGGTACTGCGCACTGCGCGCGAGGGCATGCCGGTGTTCCGCCTCAATGCGCCGCTGCTCAACCCGACCAGCCCGCTGTCGGTTTCTCGCGCGGCCAACGAGACAGTGCCCTCCAACACTACAATGGTCGTGGGTGACTGCAGCGGCGCCAGCGCGTTCAACGTGTCGGCGTTCACGCCCGGATCCGCCACGACGGCGACACTGGACCACGCGGCGAATGCCACCGAGGGCCGCAACGTGAATACCTCGGTCGGCCGCTCCTACAAGAGCGGCGCGCTGGTGACGCCGGTCGATACGGTCATCTACTACGTCGCGGCGGGCGAGAACGGCCCGGCCCTGTGGCGTCGCGTCGGCATGGGCGTCAACGTGCAGACGCTCGCGCTGGTCGAAGGCGTCGAGAACCTGCAGATCCAGTACGGCGTCGATACCAATGGCGATCAGCTTGCCGACGCCTATCAGACCGCCAACACCGTGGACGCTGCGAACCGCTGGGACTCGGTGGTCAGCCTGTCGATCTCGGTACTGATCCGGTCCGAGACCGAAACCAACTTCGAGCGCGACAACCGCACCTTCAACCTGCAGGACACGACGTTCACAGCGCCGAACGATCGACGGCAGCGTTCCGTGTTCACCACGACCGTGACGCTGCGCAACCGCACCACGTGAGACACGCCATGCAATGCGAACATCATCCGGCCCGGCGAGAGCGCGGCGCCATCCTGGTCACGAGCCTGCTGCTGCTCGTCATCCTGACCGTGCTCGGCGTCGCCATCATGAAGCTCACGAACATGCAGGAACGCATGGCCGGCAACACGCGCGACGTGAATCTCGCGCTGCAGGGGGCCGAGGCGGCATTGCGCCAGGCCGAAGCGGAGCATCCGCGGCCGTCCTGACCGTGCGCCCCGTCGCGACCAGCAACGCGGCCTGCCTGGTCTGCCAGGACGGCGTGCTGCCGGTGAACCTGTACGACAACACGGCCTTCAACTGGGTGCGCCAACGGCCGCCCGTACAGCACCGCGATTCCCCAGCTCGACGACCGTCCGCGTTACGTCGTCGAGGATTACATGTTCGACCGCGACGATCCGCTCGAGGGCCACGAGGCACCGACCGGCCGCGTCTTCTTCAACATCACGAGCCGCTCCACCGGAGCGAGCGGGCAGGCGAACGTCGTCCTGCAGTCGACCTATGCGCGTCGCTTCTGACGTCGCGGGCCAGGGAGAGAAAGTCATGAAGTCCTGGAAATCCAACTGCCAGTGGCTCGGTGTCCTTGCGGGCACCGCGCTCGTGTCGACCCTCAACCTGATGTCCGCGTTCGGCGCGCCCGCTCGCGATCACCGACAAGCCGCTGTTCCTCAGCGAGACGCCGCCGCCGCTGAACATGCTGGTGATGAGCCGCGATCACCGCCTGTACTACGAGGCCTACAACGACGCCTCGGACCTCGATGGCGACGGCGTCCTCGACACGCAGTACAAGACCGACCGACGTTCGTCTACTACGGCTATTTCGAGTCGTATCCGCTGCTACGACTACTCCGGCGGCATGTTCGTGCCCGGCGGCGCGACGGCCAGCAAGACGTGCGGCGGCGGGCAGTGGAGCGGCGACTGGCTGAACTACGTCACCATGAGCCGCATCGATGCGCTGCGCAAGGTGCTCTACGGCGGCCTGCGGTCCACCGATACGGCCACGCGAGACGGTGCTGCAGCGCGCCTTCATTCCGCAGGACGCGCACTCCTGGGGCAAGGAATACGCAGCGTCGCGCGAGAACGGCTACGACATCCGCGACTACACGCCGTTGCGCGCTGCCCTCCGGCTCGGCGCGGCACCTGTTCGCCAACACGACGCCGCTCGCGAGTGCGGTGACGATCGGGCAACGCCAACGCCGCCATCAACGGCGTCGGCCTGCCGCTGTTCCGCGTGCTGGAGAACCGCGACAACCGCATCTGGGACTGGCTCAGCACGGAACGCCTGGTCGCGAACAACGAGATTCACCAGGGTGTCTCGCAGGGTCGGCGTCACGCCGACCGACTACGTCGTCCGCGTGCAGGTCTGCACCCGGGCAGCTTCGATCGAGCGATCCACGCAACAACTGCCAGGCCTATTCGACGCGGCAATGCCAAGCCCACCGGCCTGCTGCAGGACTATGGCGAGAACGACTCGATGATGTTCGGTCTGCTGTCGCGGCTCGTATGGCAGGCCCGCACGACGGCGGCGTGCTGCGCAAGGGCGTGGCGTCGCTGCAGGACGAGGTCGATCTCGCCAACGGGCGTGTTCGACTACAGCCAGAGCCGCAGCCGGGCATCATCAGCACGATCGACCGCCTGCGCGTCACCGCGTTCAACGGCTGGCGAACGCATACGACTGCGGCTGGATCACCGACAGCTCGGACGCGGCCGGCGCCTGCTCGATGTGGGGCAATCCGACCGCCGAGATGATGTACGAGGTCGCTGCGTTATTTCGCCGGCAAGAGCGACGCGACTGGCGCGTTCACGTCGCGGCGCCAACAATGCCGAGGAGACCGGCATCGGCCTCAGCGTCGCGACCTGGGACAGCAACACCGACCCCTACCGCACCGGCGGCTTCCCGCGCTGCGCGAAGCCGTTCCAGACCGTCATCAGCGACATCAGTCCGTCCTACGACTCCGACAAGGTGCCCGGCTCGGCCTTCACGGCTACTCGGGCGACTGTCCGGCATGAACGCTGCGACGCTCGGCCAGCACGATCTGGAACAACGAGATCGGCGCGTCGGGAACGATCTTCATCGGCGCAGTCCGGCGTCGACGTACGACGGCGCACCGACCGTGAAGACGGTGACGAGCTTCGGCAACATCCGCGGCCTGTCGCCCGGAAGCGCCCGACCAAGGAAGGCAGCTACAACGCGGCCAGCGTCGCGTATTACGGCAACCAGACCGACCTGAATCCGGCCAGCGGCAACCAGAAGATGCAGACGTTCGCGGTCGCGCTTGCATCGCCGCTGCCGACGATCGAGATCAACGGTGAACGGCCGACCGATCACGCTGGTGCCGTTCGCGAAGTCGGTGGGCGGCTGCGGCATCACCGCGACGCAGGGCTCTTACCAGCCGACCAACCAGATCGTCGACTTCTACGTCGACACGCTGACGCCGACGTTACGGCAAGTTCCGCGTCAACTTCGAGGACGTGGAGCAGGGCGCCGATCACGACATGGATGCGATCGCCGATCTACGAATACCAGGTGACCGGCGGCAGCACGGTCACGTATCACGGTGACCTCGGAGTACGCGGCCGGCGGCATCATCCAGCACATGGGCTACGTGATTTCCGGTGTCAGCACGACCAGGACGGCACGTACCTGGTCGTTCGTGACGTCGACACGGCCGCCGGCTGCGACCCGGACTACTTCCTCGACGTGCCCCCGGCCAGGAGATCGGCGTCGGCTGGGACGACGGCGTCCCCTGCCGGCCGGCACCGGCACGCCCGTCGGTGCGCGTGTTCACCCCCAACGTCAACGCAGCGGCGGCCGGCATCCTGAAGGACCCGCTGTGGTACGCCGCCAAGTGGGGCGGCTTCGACGACGAGGTGGGCTCGACCAAGGGCAACAGTCTCCCGGACGTCGCCGCGAAGTGGGACGCGGATGGCGATGGCCAGCCCGGACAACTACTTCCTCGTCACCAGCGCGCTGAAGCTCAAGGACCAGCTGTCGCTCGCCTTCAAGAAGATCCTCGGCGACACGGGCACGGCGTCCTCCGCGGCGGTGAGCAGTGGCTCGATCAGCGACTCGACCAGCCTGTACCAGGCGTACTTCGACTCCGAAGAACTGGAGCGGCACACCTGAGCTCGTTCGCCATCTCGAATGGGGACAGCAACGGCGACGGCGTCAAGGACAACAGCGACATCAAGGAAGGACGCCCGATACGCACGGTCTGGGATGCCTCGGCCCAGGTGCCTGCGCCGGCCGTCCGCAACGATCCTTACCATCGGCTCGACGCTGCGTGAGCGGCACCACGGGCGTGCTCGGCACCGGGATGCCGTTCACCTGGACCGCAGTCAATCGGCGATTCGACCCGCCGCGCGCAGCTCAACCGACAGCGGACAGTCTCGGATCGTCACGCCTCGATTTCCTTCGTGGCGTTCGTACCAACGAGCTGCCGGGCGGCGTGTTCCGCGAGCGCGGCGGCGTGCTCGGCGACATCATCAACTCGGCGCCGATCTACGTCGGCGAGCCGGCGTTCGCTACACGGACAACTTCGCAGTCGAAGCCTTACTCGCGGCTTCGTCGCCGACTATTCGAACCGCGGCAAGACGATCTATGCCGGCGCCAACGACGGCATGCTGCATGCGTTCGATGCCGACAACCGGGACGGAGCGCTTCGCGTTCGTGCCGGGTGGCGGTGTTCGCCAACCTGTACCGGCTTGACGGCTCCGAGCTACGACCACCAGTACTACGTCGACGGCACACCGACCGATCGTCGATGCGTTCTTCGGCAGCGACTGGCAGACCGTGCTCGTCTCGGGGCTCAACAAGGGCGGTCAGAGCGTCTTCGCGCTGGATGTCACCGCCCGGCAGGCGATCAGCCGAGGCCACCGCCGGATCGACGGTGATGTGGGAGTTCACCGACAAGCAGGACGCCGACCTCGGCTACACGTACAGCCGCCCGGCCGTCGTGAAGCTGAAGAATGGCAAGTGGGCGGCGGTCTTCGGCAATGGCTACAACAACACCGAGACATCAGCCGAGTGGCCGAAGCCATACGAGCGATCAGCACGACCGGCAATGCCGTGCTGTTCATCGTCGATCTGGAAACCGGCAAGCTGATGCGCAAGATCGAGTACCGGAGCCGGCAAGGCGCAGGATCCGAAGGCGCAGAGCGCGTCCGAATGGCCTGGCCACTCCGGCGCTCGTCGACCTCGAACGGTGACGGCGCATCCTGACTACGTTTATGCCGGCGATCTGTTCGGCAACCTGTGGAAGTTCGACCTGACCGATACGTCCGCAGCGTCATGGGACGTCGCCTATCGCACCGGTGGTGTCGCGTTGCCGCTGTTCAAGGCGGTGAACGGGAACGGGGTCGCGCAGCCAATAACCGAGCGCCCGACGGTACGGCTGGGCTACGGCGGGATCGGCGCCGTAGTGCTGTTCGGTACGGGCAAGTTCCTGGAGTCCGACGACCGCAACATCGCGTCCCTCACCACCCAGTCGTTCTACGGCATCTACGACCGCAATTCGGGCACTGCGGGCGACGTCGTGAGCGGTCGTTCCACTCTCGTGCAGCAGACGATAACTGCGGAAGGTTCGGGCACGCTCGACGGGTCGCCTGTCCGCACCCGCGCGACGAGCACCAACGCGGTCAATCTCTCGACACAGAACGGCTGGTATATCGACCTGATCGGGCCGCGCGGTTTCGAGGGCGAGATGCAGATCACGAACCCGGTGCTACGCAATGGCCGGGTGATCTTCACGACGCTCATTCCCGACACGGACGTCTGCGCGTACGGCGGCCGAAGCTGGCTGATGGAAATGAACGCGATGGATGGCACGCGTCCGTCACCCTTCAAGTCGCTGCCGAACGACAACGGAATTGCGAGCGACGCAATCATGTCGACGCCGGGCGTGATCTCGAGCGAGACGAGCGACTATCTCGAGGTCGGCAACACCAGCGGCAAGACCGAGACGATCCAGCGCGATCCGGGCCCCGGCGCTATCGGTCGCCAGTCGTGGAGGCAGCTGCGGTGAAACGCGTCACACCGGTACGGGTGCGTGGCTTTACGCTGATCGAGGTGATGGTCGTCGTGACCATCATCGGGATACTCGCGGCGATCGCCATTCCCTCGTACCGCAGCTATATCGTGCGCATCAATCGCACCGATGCGAAGGCTGCGCTCACGCTTGCGTCCTCGCAGATGGAGAGCTGCTTCTCGCGCGGCCAGCCGCCGACGTACACCGCGTGCGACACCGCCATCGGCCTGCCGCGCACGGCCGACGGCGACCGCTACACGATCAGCGGCACGATCACGGACGCTGGTCGGCGTTATACGTTGATCGCCACACCGATCAACGGCCAGGCGAGCGACGCTTCGGGATGCGGCAATTTCACGCTGACGGACAAAGGAGTGAAGGACGTCAACGGCGGATCGAAAACCTCGCCGGAATGCTGGTGAATGGCAGTCAGCGGCAGGCCGCCACCGCCTCTACGACGCGCGGCCGACCGGCCTGGCTGATGACGACCTGGCGGCCATCGGGCCAGCCGCTGCTGCAGAACGTCCACGTGACCGTCGAGGCCGACCGCGGCCAGGGGTAGTAGCGCGTCTGCGGGCGGTTTGCCAAGGCCCATACCGTCGGCGGCAGCAAGAGGCTTCGGCGCAGGACGGCCGGCCCGGCTACCGGCCCCTCGAGCAGCACGAACCCGCGGCCCTCGCTGCCGCTGCACGTGCGACCGTCGTTGCTCGGGCACAGCCAGGTTTCCTTGCCCTGCGACAGCGCCGCCACGCGGGCCTGTGCGGCGGCGGAGAGCAGGGCGCTGGCGGCCACGCGAAGCTGCCAGCGGGCCCGCAGCGCCGCGAACGCCGGCGTACCGAAGGCGGCCAGTGCCGCCGCGATGACGAGGACGACCAACAGTTCGGTCAGCGTGAAACCCCTCGCCGGGTGTGGGTGCGTCATGGCGCCACGATGCGGGCGGGACAGGCGAAAGTCCGCCCGCCAATGTCGCGAAATCGCGATCGAATGCGCTAGAATCCTGCCCCTTCCGAATGACGCCGTCTTAGCTCAGTTGGTAGAGCACATCATTCGTAATGATGGGGTCCACAGTTCGATTCTGTGAGACGGCACCAGTCGATGAACGAGCCGCCTTCGGGCGGCTTTTTCATGTCCGGGGCAGTCAGATCGCGATGGTCACCTCGGCATCGAAGCCCTTGTCCGGATCGCCCTGCAGGCGCGCCGTCATCGCCGCGATCTGCCGGGGCGTGTTGTCGCGAAACACGCCATCGCGCGCGAGGCTCGACTGCGCAAGGTTGGTGCCGCTGCGTTCGTAGCCCGGCGCGCGCGCGTACACCGCGGCCGACTCTCGCTGCGGCATCGCGATCTGCGATACCAGCAGCGGCGTCGAGCCCGCTCGTGCGCTGGCCCGGTCGGCATACACCGAGAAGTGGATATGCGGCCATCGTCCGCCGTAGCACGACGGGAATACGCTGCGAAATCGCGCCACGCCATCGCTGCCGGTCAGCTGCACGCCGCGCAGATAGTCTTCGGCGTTCGCCTTGCCGCCGTACATCGAGTAGTCGCCGTCGCGGTCGGCGTGCCAGATATAGATTGCGCGGTTTGCGAGCGCGGGGCAGCCCGATGTCGCATCGACGAGCGTGATGCGGAGCTCGAACGGAAGGCCCGCAGCAATCGCGCGCCGGCCGGTGGTGCTCGGACGGATGTCGGCGCGAAACAGCGCCGGATTCGCGAGCGCGTCGATCGGCACGCCGCCGCGGCGTTGCGAGCCGTCGGCCGGGAAGGGGCCTGCCGTTTCGCGCGCCGTGGGCTCGCACAGGGGGGCTGCGGCTGCCCGCCCTCGCGTCGCGAGAGCGCCGGCGCCACCCGCCAGCAGCAAGGCCAACGTGCGGCGACGGGTGCTCATCTGTGCATCAGATCGGGTAGTGGCGGTGCTGGGTGGAAATGCTGATCCACCGCAGGTCGGTGAACTCCGCGATGCCGGCCTTGCCGCCGAAGCGGCCGACGCCGCTGCCTTGGTGCCGCCGAACGGCATCTGCGCCTCGTCCTGCACGGTGGGGCTGTTGATGTGACAGATGCCCGAATCGATGCGCTGCGCGACGGACAGCGCGGTGTTGATGTCCGGCTGAACACGGCGGCGGACAGGCCGTATTCGCGAGTCGTTGGCCAGTTCCACCGCATGGTCGGTGTCGCGCGCGCGCAGCACGCCGACGATGGGACCGAAGGATTCCTCGCCGTAGATGCGCATGCCTTTCTGCACGCCGTCGACCACCGTGGGATCGAAGAACGCGCCGCCCGGGCCCGTGCCGCCGCACGACCACCTTTGCGCCCTTGCCGGTGGCATCGGCGATCAGCGCCTTCACGTGATCGACGGTCTTCGTGTCCACGCAGGCGCCGATCGGGAACTTGCCCTTGGTCGGATCGCCCATCTGCAGCGTCTTCGACCTTGGCGGTGAAGCGCTGCATGAACTCGTCGTGGATCTTGTCGACGACGATGATGCGCTCGGTGGACATGCAGATCTGTCCCTGATGCATGAATGCGCCGAAGGCCGCAGCGGCGACGGCTTCGTCGAGATCGGCATCTTCGAGCACCAGCAGCGGCGCCTTGCCGCCCAGTTCGAGCAGGCAGGGCTTCAGGTGCTTGCCCGACAGCTCGCCGATGATGCGGCCGACGCGGCTCGAGCCGGTGAAGTTCACGCGCTTCACCGCGGGGTGCGCGATCAGCGCTTCGACGACGGCGGGCGCATCGGCGGCCGAGTGCGCGATGAAGTTGACGACGCCGGCCGGAAAGCCGGCTTCGACGAAGGCATCGACGATCAGGCGATGCACGGCAGGGCAGAGCTCCGACGCCTTGAGCACCACGGTGTTGCCGCAGGCCAGCGGCATTGCGATGGCGCGCACGCCGAGGATGACCGGCGCATTCCACGGCGCCATGCCGACGCACACGCCGGCCGGCTGGCGCACGGCCATGCGCGAACGTGCCGTGCATGGTCGGAGGGAATGGTCTCGCCGGTGATCTGCGTCGTCATCGCCGCCGCTTCTTCGAGGATGGTGGCGGCGAACCCGGTGTTGAAATGACCCCAGCCGCCGATGGCGCCGGTTTCCTCGACGCACAGGCGCGAGAAGTCGGCGCTGTGCGCGCGCAGCTTCGCGGCTGCTTCCATCAGCAGCTTGCGGCGCGCGTTGGGCCCGGTCGCCGCCCAGGCGGGGAACGCTTCGTGCAGCGGCGTCGCAGGCGGCGCGTGCATCGTCCGCGACGCCTGCAGCGGCGAGCGCGATGACGACCTCACCGGTGATCGGGCTCCTGCGCTCGAAAGTTGCGCCGCTCCTGGCAGCCGACATCCGCTCCACCGATCAGCAGTTTCGATTTCGTTCATGGCTGCAGATCCCCGGAGTTGTGGGCCGCAGGATACATCTGACGCCGATCGCGACGACGTGGAACAATCACGGCATGACCGCAGACCGCGAGCAGCCGGATCCCGATGCGCGCCGCCCGTGCCCGCGTGGCTCGCGCGCTGCTCGCGAGCCTGCCGCTGCCGGTGCTGTATGCGCTGTTCGGAACGCTGGCCTGCATTGTGCGCTCGGTGCTGCGATCCGCCGTGCACCGTGGTGCGCGCCAATCATCGCGCGGCTGCTTTCCCGGAGCTGGAGCCCTGCGCGAAGTCGAGCGCATCGCGCGCGCTCACTACCGCACAGGTCGGCGAGATGGCCGCCGAGGTCGTTCGCAGGCGGCGCGACTGTCGCCGGAAGAACTTGCTGCGCGCATGTCACGATGCGCAACATCGAACTGCCGCGCGCTGCTGCTCGCGCAGCAGGCAAGCCGGTGCTGCTGGTGGCCGCGCACCAGGCCAACTGGGAGTGGGTGCTGCAGGCGATGGCGCTGCAGCTGGGATATCCGCTCGACGTGGGCTACAAGCCGATCCGCAGCGCCGTGGGCGGAGCGCGCGATGAACGCTACATCCGCACGCGCTTCGGCGCGCACCTGGTGCCGGCGAAGGAACTGCTGCCGGATCTGCTGCGAGCGCCGGCAACATCGTGCGCGGCATCGCGATGCTGGCCGACCAGGAGCCCCGACCAGCGATCACCAGCACTGGGCTGACCTTCCTCGGGCGCGACACGGCGTTCTACATGGGGCCGGAACAGATGGCGCGGGCCACGCGCTACGCGGCGGTGTTCGTCGCCTTGCGGCGAATGCGTCGCGGCCACTACGAAGTCGAGTTCATGCCGCTGGCGCTGCGGGCGAGCAGCTGGCGCCGGGGGAGTTCACCAGCGCGCTACGCGCGACTGGTCGAGAAGCGAGATCCGCGCGGCGCCCGGCCGACTGGACCTGGGGACACCGTCGCTGGAAGCTCAAGCGCGGCCGTCTACGCCGGCTGACCCAGCTTGCGCCGACGAGGTGCTTCGCCAGTTCGCGCCACCGTCGGATGATCGAAGAGCTCGGTGAGATCGACCATGTCCGGGATAGTCGCGATCGATCTGCTCGTGGATCTCGATGAGCTTCAGCGAGCTCACGCCGATCTCGAACAGGTTGTCGTTCGGGCCGATCTTGCGCGTGGTCAGCACGCCATTGCAGATGCGCGAGCAGCCGCGCTTCGACTGAATCGCGCCGCGGTGCTGACGCCGCGGCCTGCAGGCCGCCCGCAGTGCCTGCCGAGCCTCGGCGAGATCCGCAGCGAACTCGCCGTCGAGCAACTGCTGTTCGAGCAGATGCCGCTGGATCTTGCCGCTGGTGGTCTTCGGTATGCGCTTGACCGGCACGACCTCCGCCACTTCGAGGCCGGCCTGCTCGTTGATCAGGCGCGCGATCGTCGGCGGCCAGCGCGGGAAATTCGGCGAGATCGCCGCGATGCAGCACGAACACCGTGAGCTGATCGGTCTCCGCGCCGGGCGGCCGCACGCCGGCCACCACCACCTTGCCCAGTTCCATGTCCGGCGCGCGCTGCGCGATGGCTTCGAGGTCGTGCGGGTAGTAGTTCTGTCCGTTGACGAAGATGATTTCCTTGGCGCGACCGGTGATGTAGAGCTCGCCATCGTGCACCAGGCCCAGATCGCCGGTGCGCAGCCAGCCGTCGGCGGTGAAGGTGGCGGCGTTGACTTCCGGCTCCTCGAAGTAGCCGCTCGTCACGTTGCCGCCGCGGATCAGGATGTGGCCGATGCGTGCCGTCCGGCAGCGCTGCATCGTCATCGCCGGCGATGCGCAGCTCGCAGCCGGGAATCGGCGCTTGCCGACGCTGACCAGCGCCGAGCGCATCGCGGCTCGCGTGCGCCGAGCACTTCGGCGCGCGTCGCCGACGCCCAGCCGGTGCCGGTTCAGCAGCAGCGTCGCCGAAGGGCCGCGCCACGGGCGGAAAGCTCACCGCCAGCGAGGCCTCGGCCAGCCCGTAGACCGGATACATGCGCATTGCGCTTGAGGCCCAGCGCCGCCATGCGCGCCGAGGAATTCCTCGCAGAGCTCGACCGAGATGGGTTCGGCGCCGTTGAAGATCAGCCGCACCGCGCGACAGATCGAGGTTGCCCGGCGAGCGGTCGCCCAGCACCTTCAGGTAGTGGCGATAGCCGAAATTCGGCGAGCACAGCATGCGTGGCGCGCGATTTGCGAGGCGATGCGCGAGCCACAGCAGCGGACGCCGCACGAACAGTTCGGTGGGCATCAGGTGCATGTGCACGCGGTTCGCGAACATCACGAGGTGAAAGCCGATCAGGCCCATGTCGTGGGTCAGCGGCATCCACGACAGGCTCACGTCGTTCTCGTTGAAGCCGGCGACCTGCGTCGAGCCTCGTCATGTCGCCATCAGGTTGGCATGCGTCAGCACCACGCCCTTGGGGTCGCTGGTGGAGCCCGGAAGAGAACTGGATGAACGCGGTGTCTGCGGGCTGCGCCGCGTGCGCGACGCCGGGCTGCGAGATGTCCATGCAGGTCCTCGACGAGGAAGGCGCGCGGGCGCAGCGCCGGCGAAGACGTCGCGGCCTCGCCGCTGCCGCTCTGGCGGCGAACTGGCCGATGCGCTCCAGCGTCTTGCGATCGGTGTAGATGAATGGCGTGCCCGAGCTTGCGCGCGATGCGCAGCAGCTTGTGGCGGTGCTCGTCGCTGATGCCGA
This sequence comes from uncultured Pseudomonadota bacterium, assembly GCA_963769065.1. Classification (GTDB taxonomy): domain Bacteria; phylum Pseudomonadota; class Gammaproteobacteria; order Steroidobacterales; family Steroidobacteraceae; genus ZC4RG30. The sequence continues at coordinate 234,695 of CAVYKG010000001.1, forward strand.
TGGCGACCGGCACCGGCACGATGCCGCCGAGCACGGCGGCCCAGAACGCGTCGATGAACTGCTCGTTGTTGTTGAGCAGCAGGATCAGCTTGTCGCCGGGCTGCGCGCCCAGCTGCTGCAGATGGAACAGGATTCCCAGCGCGCGCTGGTGCAGCTCGCGCGTAGCGTCACGCGGCGCGACTCGTTCTCGCCGCTGTGATAGGTGATGGCGCGGTCCGCCGTCGCGGTTGCGCGCCATCAGTTCGTTGAGTGTCTTGGCATGTCATGGCTCATGTTGTCTTGTCGGTGCGGGTTCGAGCCGCATGATGAAGGGCGCGTCGCGCGCAGGTTGATCAGCGCCTCGAACTCGACCGGGTGCGTCGTCGACGCGGCGCAGCCGGAAGCGGCGCGCAAAGCGGTTCAGGTGCACCAGCATCTCGAAGATGGCCAGCGTCTCGCCGATGCAGTGATGGGCGCCGGCGGAGAAGGGCAGGTAGGTCAGCTTCGGGCGTTCGTCGTCGTCGCTGCGCGCGAAGCGTTCGGGCGTGAACTGCTCGGCGTCGCTCCAGAAGTCGGGATGCCGGTGCACGAAGTACGGGCTGAAGAACACGTCGGTGTCCGGCGGCACGGTGATAGCCGCCGAGCGTGTCGGCCTCGATGGTCCGGCGCGAGATCACCCACACCGGCGGATACAGGCGCATGCGCCTCGCGGATCACCATGTTGGTGTAGGGCAGGGCTTCCATCGACTGCAGGGACGGCACGGCAGCCTCCTGCGCTGGCATCGATCTCCGCGTGCAGCCTCGCCTCGACCTCCGGATGCTCGCCCAGCAGGTACCAGCGTCCAGTTCAGCGCGCTGGCCGTGGTCTCGTGGCCGGCAATGATCAGCGTCGTGATCTCGTCGACGATCTCCTTGTCGGTCATGCCTGCGCCGGTTTCCTTGTCGCGGGCGTTCAGCAGCATCGAGACGTAGTCGGGATGATCGCCGGCGGGCGGGCGCCGGCGGCGCGGCGACTGCGCCACGCACTGCGCCGATCATGGCCGGCGAGCTTGCGGAAACGGTAGGCGAAGCGCAGGTCGCGCGCCGATTCCTCGGTGAGCACCGCGAACGGGTTGTCGCCGCGTCTCGGCGCGCCATGGCTGCGAGGTCGTCGCCGAAGATGGCGCCGCAGCACGATCTCCAGCGTCATCGTGCTCATGTCGTCGGTGACGTTCACCGGCTCGCCGCGCGCGCACTTGTGCCTCCCAGTCGGCCAGCAGCCGGTCGTTGGCGCGTGGCGATGATGCGATCGAACTGCGCCCAGCATGCGGCGGTGGAAGGTGGGCTGCATCATGCGCCGCTGCCGCTTCCAGAACTCTCCCTCGCTCACTATGATGCCGTTGCCCAGCAGGATCTTGATGCGGTCGAAACCCACGCCCTTGGTGTAGTTGCGATGGTTGGCGATCAGGATGCGGCGCACGTCGTCGGGATGGTTGAACACCCAGGTGTGCGATTGCGGCCCGGGTGCGTAGACGCGATAGGCATCGCCGATGCTCCGCGTAGATGCTCGCGCATGCGGTCGAGCGAATCTGCGGTCGAGCCGATGTCGAAACGCTGGTCCGATTCGGGTGGCAGGAGCTGGTCTGACGGTCATGAAGCCGGAAATTCTACCCGAAGAGCGGGTCTCAAGGCGCCGCCTGACGCCGCTGCGCCGGCTGCTCTACGCGCTGCTGGCCCCGGTTGCGCTTGGCGTGCTGCGCGCTCTGGTGGGGCAGCTGCCGCATCGTGCGGGTGGAGGGCGCCGAGCATCTCGACGCGGCGCTCGCGGCAGGCGCCGTCGTTGCTGCCGTGCTACTGGCACCAGCACGAGCTGTTCTGCGGCACGCTGGCTGCTGCTGCAGATCCGGCGCGGGCTGAAGCTCGGCTTCCTGATCAGTCCGTCCGTCGATGGCGAGATGCCGCGCGGATCGCCAGCGCGGCTGGGCGCCGCGGTGATCCGCGGCTCCTCGACGCGCACCGGCGCCCGCGCGCTGCGCGACTATTACCAGCTGCTGGTCAAGGACGGGTATCGCCCGTGATCACGCCCGATGGACCCACCGGGCCGCGTTTCAAGTTCAAGCCCGGCGCGCATCGCTGCTGGCGCAGATCTCCGGGCGACCGCTGCTGCCGATGGCCTATGCCGCCTCGCGCGCCTGGCTCTTCGGCTGGGACAAGTTCGTGCTGCCCTGGCCGTTCGCGCGCATCGCCATCGCCATCGGCGCTCCCGTGTCAGCGTGCCGCGTGCGCTGAGGTCGACGACGCGGCGACGCTCGCACCTGCAGCAGCAATGAGAGCAGGAATTGCACGCGCAGTTCCAGTCGCGCACGGCGGCGCTGCGAGAAGCCGCGTGAGCACCGAGCCTGCGTGCGGCGCGACCTCGCTGCTGATCCTCGTGGCTGCGGGCTCGTCGTCATCGGCGCCGGCATCGGCCTGCGCAATCCGTGGCCCGCGGACGAGCCGGTGTTCGCGCTGATCGCGCGCGACATGCTCGCGCACGGCAACTGGCTGATCCCGATGGTCGGCGGCGACTATTTCCAGGACAAGCCGCCGCTGCTGTTCTGGCTGCAGGCGATGCTGCGACTGGCTGACCGGCTCGGAGAAGGTCGGTTTCCTGCTGCCCTCGCTGCTGGCGGGGCTCGGCACGCTGCTGCTGGTCTACGACCTGGGGCGCCGCCTGTGGACCCGCGAAGCTGGGCTCTGCCGCGGCGCTGCTGCTGCTGTTCACCGTGCAGTTCACGCTGCAGGCGCGGCGCGCGCAGCTGGACGCGCTGCTGATGTTCTTCACGGTGCTGTCGCTGTACTGCCTGCTGCGCCAGCTGCTGCTGGGCGGCGGCTGGCGCTGGGCGTTCGCGGCAGGTGCGGCAGCGGGGTTCGGCGTGCTCGCCAAGGTGGTGGGCTTCCTCTCGTTCTTCGTGCTGGTGCCGTGGCTGTATCGCCGTGTGGCGCGGCTGGCCGGGCGTCCGATGGCAGCGGCCCTGGTCCGGCTGGCTGCTGGCGGTCGCTGGGATGTCTGCTCGTCGTCGCCGCCTGGCTCGCTGCCGCTGCGGCTGGCCGCGCGGCCGATCCCGGCGTCGCGCGTATCGCGATGAGCTGCTCATCGTGCAGACGCTCGGGCGCTACGCGGACTCCCTGGCATCACTGACCAGCCAGGCCTGGTACTACCTCCAGGTCATTCTCACCGCTCTGGCTGCCGCTGACGCTGCTGCTGCCGTGGCTCGTGCCCGCGCTGGCGCGCGGCGTTGCGCGCGCGCGATGCACGCGTGCTGCTGCCGCTGGCGTTCGTCGTGCTCTACGTCGGCTTCTTCACGCCTGAGCAGCGGCAAGCGCGATGTCTACATCCTGTCGGCCCTGCCGCCGCTGGCGCTCGCCGCGGGCCACCTGCTGCCCGGACTGCTCGAGCGGCGCGGCGTGCAGCGCACGTTGCTCGGCTTCCTCGTGGTGCTCGCGCTCGCACTGGGCGGCGGCTGGCTGCAGCTCACGTGGCTGAAGCCCGCGCAGGGCGCGAAGCTGCTCGCCGAGGGAGGGGTCGCATCGACGACGCCACTGCTGGTCCTCGCCCTCGCTGCGGTGGTTTCGATCGCGGTCTTCCGGCTGCGTCGCGCCGGTCTCGCCACGCTGGCTTTCTTCACACTGGCGTGGCTCGTCATCTCGCTGTGGATCTTTCCGCAGATGGATGCGCAGCGCTCCGCTTCGGCGTTCATCGCCCGCGTCGAAGCGACGGCCGATGCGGAGCGCCCGCTCGCGCTGGTTGAGTACCGCGAGAACTTCCTGTGGAACCTCCGCCGGGACACCTTCAATTTCGGCCACCGACGATTCCGCGAGGGCGCGCAGGAGGTGCATGACGCAGCCGCGTGGCTCGCCCGAGACCCGGGGCGGCAATTGCTGGTCAGCACGCCGAGCCGCGATCTGTGCTTCGATTCGGCGCAGGCACTGCCGGTCGGGGAGAGCGGCAGCCTCGAATGGTGGGTGGTCTCAGGCACGCCGGCGGCCGACTGCGTCGGGAAAGGCGACGCCGGCCGTGCGATCCTGTACCAGCCGTTGATGCCGGAGACACTGCTGTGAGTTCGCCGTGCGACTGAGCCTGGTCATCCCCTGTTACAACGAGGAGGCGGTGCTGCCGCTGCTCGTGCCGCGCGTCGAACGCCTGCTCGAAGACCTGTCGGCGCGCGGCATCATCGATCCCGCGAGCGATGTCTGGCTCGTCGACGATGGCAGCCGCGACGCCACCTGGAAGCTGATCGAGGCCTTCACACTCGACTCCTCCCGCATCGTCGGCATCAAGCTGTCGCGCAACTGCGGGCACCAGAACGCGCTGCTCGCCGGCTTGCTCAGTGCCGACGGCGACGCGGTGATTTCCCTCGACGCCGATCTGCAGGACGACACGGGCGTCATCGAACAGATGGTTGACGCCTGGGAAAGGGGCGCCGAGATGGTCTACGGGGTGCGCCGCAGCCGGCCGGACGACAGCTTCTTCAAGCGCTGGACTGCGCAGCGTTACTACAAACTGCTGCAACCGTGCTCGGCGTCGACATCGTGCCCGACCATGCCGACTTCCGGCTGCTGGGGCGAACGGCGTTGCGTGCACTGGCGGGCTATCCGGAAGCGAATCTCTTCCTGCGCGGCCTCGTGCCGCAGCTCGGCTTCCGCAGCGAGAAGGTCTATTACGACCGCGGCATGCGTGTCGCAGGCGAGACGAAATACCCGCTGCGCCGCATGCTCGACCTGGCCGCGGACGGCATCACTTCGTTCAGCGCGACGCCGCTTCGGATGATCGCGGCGTTCGGGGCGATCGTGTTCGTGCTGACCATCTTCGTCACCCTCTGGGTCCTGTTCGTGCGCGCGTTCACCGACCACGCAGCGCCGGGCTGGGCCTCGACCATCCTGCCCATCTATGCGCTCGGCGGCTTGCAGCTGCTCAGCCTTGGTGCTGGTGGGCGAGTACGTGGCCAAGATCTACCTCGAGACCAAGCGCCGGCCGCGTTATCTGATCGAGCGCATCACCCGCGAGCGCCGCGCCTCCAGGGGCGACCCCGCACGGGTGCCGCTCGATCCGCGCCAGCAACGCGCCAGCCTGTCCTGAAGGCGAAAAATCCACAGCAAAGTCATGGAGATACATGCCTTATCTCGCGCGACTTGACCGGTCGGCAGAGATGGCGTTGCTGTAGCGCAATTACCGGAATTGTGTCGCAGGTCCTCCGTGGCCACACGGAACATAAGACACACTGCCGGACCTGCAGGAACAGCGTCGCGATGTCTACTCCCATTCCGGTCAAGCCCGTCGATCACGCCGCGTCGGACGTGCTCGGCCCGCAGTTCTGGTCGCGCGCAGGGCCGAACGGTCCGCCCCGGGACTCGACGTTGCCAGCACCAAGATCGCCGTCGATCTGCAGAACATGACGCGGGAGAACGCGGATGCAGCTGTGCGGCACAGCCTCGACACCCTGCGCGAGCGGACCGGAACCGACGCCGCGTTTGCCGCGATGCTCGACCCCACGGGCAACTCCATCGAATCGATCACCGTCGCGAAGGCGGCGTTCTCGCAGTGTCGCGTCGAAGCGCTGCGGGGCACGGAACTCGCGCAGCTTCCGTATCTCGCCTCGCGGTTCGATCACCTGCGACTGACCGAGTACCGCGACACGCATCCCCGCGCCGCGAGCAGCAGGCCGAGGCGGCTCGGCTCGCCGAGCTGCAGATCGGCTCCGCGCTGCTGGTCGCCTTCCAGATCCAGGGACGGCCCGCGGGGCTGCTCGGACTTGCGCGCAGCGTGGCGCGCCGGAGGCGTGGGACGTCAACCTGCAGCTGCTGCTGAAGCTGATCGGCACCAGCCTCGCCACCGGCCTCGAACGGCTTCGGCTCGGTCACGCCCTGGCCCGCAGCGCCGAACGCGACGATCTCGCGAGCCGCGCGAACGACGGCCTGTGGGATTTCGACATCGAGCAAACGACGCTGTATTTCTCGCCGCGCTGGAAGGCGATGCTGGGCTACGCCGACGCCGACCTCGACCGGCGCCGTCGACTGGCGCGGCCTGGTGCATCCGGACGACCTGTCGCGCGTGCAGGACCCGATGTCGCGAGCATCTCGCCGGCCGCGCGCCGCTGTTCGAGAGCGTGCACCGCATGCGCCACGCAACGGCGAGTGGCGCTGGGTCATCAGCCGCGCCAAGGCCCGCATCGACGAGCACGGCCGGCTGCAGCGGCTCATCGGCGTCGAGCTCGACATCACCGAGCGCAAGCTGTACGAGGAAGCGCTGTTCCGCGAGAAGGAGAGCGCGCAGATCACGCTGCAGTCGATCGGCGACGGCGTGATCACCACCGATGCGCGAGTCGATCATCGACTACATCAACCCGGTGGCCGAACAGCTGACCGGCTGGCGGCTCGAGGACGCATGGGCCGCACCATCGACGAGGTGTTCCGCGCCTTCCACGAGGAAACCTGCGAGCCGCTCGAGAATCCGCTGACCGGCGTCCGATCCGCCGCATGCGCCCGATCAAGTCGGTGCGGCCGATGCTGCTGATCCGCCGCGACGGCAACGAGCTCTACATCGAGAGCACCGCCGCGCCGATCCGCGACGGCAGCGGCAAGGTGACGGGCGCCGTGCTGGTGTTCCACGACGTGAGCGAGAGCCGCGAGCTCAACCGCAAGCTTTCGTATCACGCCAGCCACGACGTGCTGACCGGGCTCGTCAACCGCCGCGAATTCGAGAGCCGCCTCGAGCGTGCGCTGAAGAGCGCGCAAGGCGCGCGAGGCCTCGTATGCGCTGTGCTACCTCGACCTCGACCAGTTCAAGATCATCAACGACACCTGCGGCCACGCGCCGGCGACGCGCTGCTCGGACAGGTCGGCGCGCTGCTGAAGTCGAAGGTCCGCTGGCGCGACACGCTGTCGCGCCTCGGCGGCGACGAGTTCGGCGTGCTGCTCGAGAGCTGCACGCTGGAGGAGGCGCTGCGCACCGCCGAGATGCTGCGCGAGGCGGTCAGCAATTTCCGCTTCACGTGGGACGATCGCATGTTCCGGCTCGGCGCGAGCGTCGGCGTGGTGCCGATCACCGCCGACAACGAGGACGTGGCGTCGATGCTGTCCGCGGCCGACGGCGCCTGCGCCGCCGCCAAGGAGCAGGGCCGCAACCGCGTGCACAGCTTCGCGGAAAACGACATCGAGCTGATGCGCCGCCGCCGCGAGATGCAGTGGGCCGCGCGCATCAACACCGCGCTGGACGAGGGCCGCTTCGAGCTGTTCCGCATGCCGATCCTGCCGCTGCAGAAGCCGGACGACGGCGCGCACTACGAGACTCCTGCTGCGCATGCGCGACGAAGCCGGCAAGATCGTCTCGCCGGACCAGTTCATCGCCGCGGCCGAGCGCTACGGCATCACGCCGAACATCGATCGCTGGGTGATCGAGAACGCGTTCCGCTGGCTGGTGTCCGAGGCGGACGAGCGCGAGCGCCTGTCGATGTGCGCGATCAACCTGTCCGGCCAGAGCCTCGGCGACGACAAGTTCCTGCCGTTCGTGATCGAGCAGTTCCAGAAGAGCGGCATCGATGCCTCGAAGATCTGCTTCGAGATCACCGAGACCGCGGCCGTCGCGAGCTTCTCGCAGGCCAACCGCTTCATCCAGGCGCTGAAGGAGCTCGGCTGCAAGTTCGCGCTCGACGACTTCGGCACCGGCCTGTCGTCGTTCGGCTACCTGAAGCACTTCCCGGTGGATTTCCTGAAGATCGACGGCAGCTTCGTGAACGGCATCCTGCACGATCCGATCGACCGCGAGATGGTGCGCTCGATCAACGAGATCGGCCATCTGACCGGCAAGCAGACCATCGCGGAGTTCGCCGAGAACGCCGAGATCATCGAGATGCTGCGCGGCCTGGGCGTCGACTACGCGCAGGGCTACGGCATCTCGCAGCCGCAGAAGGTGTATCGCATAGGCGGTGGACCGACCGCGTGAGATCGGAAGGGTGCGGGCTGCGCGCATGCACTCGGGCGCGCGGGACGCTGAAGACCACGTCCCTGTGTGCTCGGCGCGGGACATCCCTGTGCCCGCCGACACCCGCGCGCCCGAATGCACGCGCGCCGTCTGCGCCCAGCCGGGTTCACCCGCCGGGTCACAACCGCTGTGCTGAGACGGTCCACGGTGCCTAGCGCTCGATGCTGGCGCACGCCGGAACGAAGCCTCCATGTGTCGGTCCCGCCTTCGCTCGGTAGAACGTCCGGGACGCTGAACGCGGCTCGGCGTCCGGCCGCGAGTCTGCATGCGAGGGTGCGCGGGCGTCGCGCGTCGTGGATGACGCGCGCCGAGCATCACAGGGATGTGCTCCGGCAGCGTCCCGCGTGCCCTCGCTGCAGGCTCGCGGTCAGGCACAGGGTCGGGTTCTACGTTCCTAGCGGAAGCGCAGCGACAAGTCGATCGCGCTGCACGTGCTTCGTGAGCGCGCCGATCGAGATGAAGTCGACACCGGTCGCCGCGATACGCTGGAGCGTCGGCAGCTCGACGCCGCCGGAGGCTTCGATCTTCACCGGCGCGCCCGGCAGTGCGGTTCAGCGCCACCGCTGTCGCGCATGTCGTCGAGCGAGAAGTCGTCGAGCATGATCACGTCCGGATTCGCGTGCGAGCGCTTCGCGAGAATTCGGCCAGCGACTCCACTTCGATCTCGACCGGCACAGCGAGGGACGACGCGCCGTGCGCCGTTCGATCGCGGCCGCGATCGCGCCGGCCGCCATGATGTGGTTCTCTTTGATCAGCACCATGTCGTACAGGCCGATGCGGTGGTTGCCGCCGCCGCCGCAGCGCACCGCGTATTTCTGCGCGAGCCGCAGACCCGGGCATCGTCTTGCGCGTGTCGAGGATGCGGCAGGTCGTGCCGGCGACCGCATCCACGTAGCGCGCGCGTCAGCGGTGGCGGTGCCCGACAGCGTCTGCAGGAAGTTGAGCGCCGTGCGCTCGCCGGTCAGGATGGCGCGCGCCGGACCGGCGATCTCGCACAGGATCGTGTCGGCGGCGACCGGACTCGCCGTCGCTGCACGCGCCAGTGCACGAGCGACGGCCGCGATCGAGCTGCCGGAAGGTTTCGTCGACCCACGCGCTGCCGCAGAGGATCATCGCCTCGCGCGTGATGCAGGCGTCGCCCGGGCGCGGTGTCGCCGCGATCGATCAGCGCGCGGTGACGTCGCCGCTGCCGACGTCCTCGGCCAGCGCCCGCGCGACCTGCGCGGCGATCTCGGCGGCAGCGGGCCTTGCGCTCAGACTGCGAACCCGAACGTCAGCGCCGTGCCCGGCCGCGACCATGCACAGCAGCATCGGGATCGACAGCACGAAGTTCGTGCGCGACGCGAGGGTCGCGACCTTGCGCGCCTTGGCCTTCTGTTCGTCGGTGGCGGCGACGAGGCCGAGGATCTTCTTCTGGTTCGGCCAGATCAGCACCCACACGTTGAACAGCATGATCGTGCCGAGCCAGGCGCCGATGCCGATGGTCAGGCCGTACACGTCCGGCCGAGGTTGCCGAGCGTGAAGGCCGTGCCGAAGTTCGGGCCGAGGTACCAGGCGCCCGTGAGCCAGGTGGCGAGCGCCGCCCAGCGGAACCAGAACAGCGCGCGCGGCGCGACGTATTTGGTGATGCCCGCGCCACCCGGGCCGCCCTTGTCGGCGCCCGCGGCCGCCAGCGCCGGAATCTGCACGACGTTGAAGTAGTACAGCAGGCCGATCCACATCACGCCGGAGAGGATGTGCAGCCAGCGCGCGAGGCCGTAGCGCGTTGAACTCGCGCGGTGCCGAGGCCCAGCACCAGCAGGACAGGCAAGGACGACACCGGCAGTGATGGCGCCGGCAACGGAATTGAGTGGATTCATGTGATTTCTCCCTGGGATTTGAAGTGTTTGAAGAATCGGCGCAGCACACCCCATAATTCAAGAATCGAGCGAGCGCCGCCCGCATAATTCAACGAGCCCCGACAGATGGCAGGCAATTCGATGGAAGTCACCGAACGCATCAAGCAGCATCTGCGCTGCAGAACCGGTGGTGCTGTTCATGAAGGGCACGCCGGATTTTCCGCAGTGCGGATTCTCCGCGCAGACCGTGGCTGCGCTGCAGGCATCTGGGCGCGAAGTTTCCACGCGGTCAACATCTTCGAGGATCTCGAGCTGCGCGACGAACTCAAGCGCTATTCGAACTGGCCGACCTATCCGCAGCTCTACGTCAAGGGCGAGCTGGTCGGCGGCTGCGACATCGCCATGCAGATGATGCAGAGCGGCGAGCTGAAGCAGCTGATCGAGCGAGGCGTCGGCCAAGCCGCCGCCTGACCGCGGCGCGTCCAGTCGCCTCGTCGAGCGCAACGAGATCGAGCGGCGCCGGGCGCGCCATCCTTCCAGCCCAGCGCGCGCGCGCTTTTCCTCGGCGCGCACGAAGCTCTCGTGCATGCAGATTGCAGATGTGGCAGAACAGGTCGGCCGTGCGCTCGGCGTCGTAGGCCGCGCGAGTGCGCGCGGCTGCTGATCCCATTCGATGCCCGCCAGCTGCACGGCGCGCGCGCAGCACCGTCTGACCCAGCGCCGACGCCGCCGAGCGTCGCGGTGTCGAAGCACGAGAACGGATGAAACGGATTGCGCTTGATGCCGGTGCGCTCGACCGCCGCGTTGAGGAAGCCCAGATCGAAGGCCGCGTTGTGGCCCGACGAGAATGGCGCGCCGGCAGCGCGTGCGCGCGGATCGCCGTGCGGATCTCGCGGAACAGCCGCTGCAGCGCATCGGCTTCGTCGATGGCCGGCCGCAACGGATGCCACGGGTCGATGCCGTTGACCTCGAGCGAGACCGGATCGAGGCGCGCGCCTTCGAAGGGCTTGCACGTGAAACGCATGCGTCGCGCCGCGGCGCACCCGGCCGGCGTTGTCCACCTCGATGATGACGGCGGCGATCTCCAGCAGCGCGTCGGTGCGGCGAGATGGAAGCCGCCGGTTTCGACGTCGATGACGACGGGCAGGAAGCCGCGGAAGCGTCGGGACGCCAGGTCAGGAGAGGCCATGGATGCTCGCAGGATCAGATGGCGGCGTCGCAGTCGCCAGCGCAGGGTTTCGCCGGCACGCAGCGGCACGATGGTTTCGCCGGCAAAGGGATAGTGCGGCCGGAACGGTCCAGTCGCTGGCGCTGCAGCGTGATGGTGCCGTTGATTCAGCGGCAGCCCATAGAAGCGTGGGCCGAACTCGCTGGCGAAAGCTTCCAGCCGGTGCAGCGCGCCGGCGTCCTCGAAGATCTCGGCATACAGCTCCAGCGCGGCGTGCGCGGAGTAGATGCCGGCGCAGCCGCAGGCGTTCTCCTTGGTGCCGCGCGCATGCGGCGCGCTGTCGGTGCCGAGGAAGAACCGCGGATCGCCCGCCGTCGACGGCATCGAGCAGCGCCGTGCGGTCGCGTCTCGCGCTTGAGCACCGGCAGGCAGTACAGATGCGGACGGATGCCGCCCTGGAACAGCGCGTTGCGGTTCAGCGCCAGATGCTGCGGCGTGATCGTGGCCGCAACGCCCTGCGGCTGCGCCTGCACGAACTCGCACGGCAGCGCGCGTGGTGACATGTTCGAACACGATGCGCAGCCGCGGCAGGCGCGCGCGCAGCGGCGCCAGCACCGCGTCGATGAACCGCGCTTCGCGGTCGAACACATCGACGTCGCGTGCGTGACTTCGCCGTGCACCAGCAGCGGCAGGCCCACTCGCCGCCATCGCTTCGAGCGCCGCGTCGATCCGGCGGATGTCGGTGACGCCGGAATCGGAATTGGTGGTGGCGCCGGCCGGGATAGAGCTTGCAGCCGTGGACGATGCCGCTCGCCTTGGCGCGGTCGCATCTCGGCCGGATCCGTGCGGTCGGTCAGATACAGCGTCATCAGCGGCTCGAAGGCGCTGCCCGCCGGCCGCGCGGCGAGGATGCGCTCGCGATAGGCGATGGCCTGCGCGGTGGTCGTGACCGGCGGCTTCAGGTTCGGCATCACGATGGCGCGCGCGAACTGCGCGGCGGTGTGCGGCAGCACCGACTGCAGCGCGGCGCCGTCGCGCAGGTGCAGGTGCCAGTCGTCCGGCTGGCGAAGCGTGAGGCGTCGCATCATCGCGCGGCCAGGTGATCCAGCAGAAGGTCAAGCGCGAAGCGGGCGCCGAAGCCCGTGATCTCGGTGGGCACATGCGCGAGGCCGCCGCGTGCGCGTCGCGGACGAGAGATCGACATGCGCCCAGCGGATGTCGTCGCGGCACGAAGCGCTTGAGGAAGCGCGCGGCGAGGATGTGGTCGCCCTTGCCCTCGAGCGCGCATTGCGCGATGTCGGCGACGGTGCTTTCGATGTCGGTGTCGAAGTCATCCGGCAGCGGAAACGGCCAGAGTCGCTCGCCGCTGGCTGCGCCGGCGGCCAGCAGCGCATCGCGCCAGCTCGGCATCGGTTGCGAACAGGCCGCTCATGCGTTCGGTGAGCGCGTAGACGCAGGCGCCGGTCAGCGTCGCGAAGTCGACCATCGCGCGCGGCTTGCGGCGCGCGGCCAGCGCCAGCGTGTCGGCCAGCACCATGCGTCCTTCCGCGTCGCTGTGGATGACCTGGATGGTGGTGCCGTTCAGCGCGCGGATCACTTCCTGCGGACGGTACGCGCGTCGGGCCGATGTTGTTCTCGGTGATGGCGAGCCACGCGTCGATGGCGATCGGCGCGCTGCAATCTGCGCGAGCGCGACAATCGTCGCCAGCGCCACGGCGCTGCCCGCCATGTCGGTGTGCATGTCGAGCATGCGACTTGATGCGGCTTGAGGTTGGTGCCGCCGGTGTCGAACAGCACGCCCTTGCCGACCAGCGCCAGAGTCGGGCCGGCCGCTCGCGTCTGCCGCGCGGGTGGCGATAGCTCAGATGCGCGATGCCCGCGTCGCGGCGTGCGATTGCCGCGGCTGACGGCAAGGAACGCGCCTGCGCCCAGGCGTCGCGCAGCGCCGCTCGTCGTACCAGCGCAACTGCAAGGCCATGGCGCCGCGCGAGCGTGCCCAGCAGCGCGGCGATAGCCGCCGGCATCCAGCACGTTCGGCGGCAGCGCAGTCAGGTGCCGGACGAGGTTGTTGGCTCGGCCGTGATCGCTCGGCGCGCGGCGTATCGAGCGACGAAGTCGCCGAAATGCATCGACGGCTGCCAGAGCGCTTCGCGCTTGCCGGCCTGCCTTGTCGGTGGGCAGCGCGAAAGCAGTGCGCGAGCACAGCGCGGCATACAGGGCTTCCTGCCAGGCGGCGCGGTCGCGTGCAGACGCCTGGGCGACGACAGCGCACGCCGCGCAGGCTGCGGGCGGTCGGCGAGCAGTCTCTGCGCCAGCGAGCCCCGCGACGCGCAGCGCTCGAATGCGTCCGCATCCGTGCGGCAGTAGCCCAAGCACGCGCGCAGCGTCTGGCGCGTGTTGTCGAGCGTGACGGTGCGAACCTCGCCATGCGAAGCCGCGCCACGCGATGCAGTGCCTGCCAGCGCGCCGGCATCGGGCAGGCTACGGCCGCGGAGCATCGCATCTGTTGGCAGCAGCACCAGGATGCGCGTCGTAGCGGTCGCAGTGACGGCGGCTGCCGGGAGGCCCGGCTTCGAGGGCCAGGCGCGGGCTTGGACTTCTGAAGGGGCAGCAGACCTGGCATTGACGCGTGGGCTTTGCTTGACCGAACATGGCTAAAACCGGATCATCGCGCGCGTCCATGCACGGCGCGCTGCGGCATCGTAGCACAGCGTCGCTGTTGACTTTTTTCCCGTAAGGGGTGCCGACAAGGCAGGACCAATGACCGACGTCCAGAAGATCCAGGACCAGGATCCCGAAGAAACCCGCGAGTGGCTCGAGTCGATCGACTCGGTGCTGCGCACTGGCGGCGGAACGCGCGCGCACTTCCTGCTCGAACGACTGATCGATCACGCGCGCCGCTCCGGCGCGTATCTGCCGTTCAAGCCGAACACCGCTTACGTCAACACCATCCCCGTCGGCGCAGGAGCCGGAGTATCCCGGCGACCGCGCGATCGAGAAGCGCCTCGAGGCCTACATGCGCTGGAACGCCGTGGCGATGGTCGTGCAGGCGAACAAGGCGTCGTCCGAGTACGGCGGCCATCTCGCGAGCTACGCGTCGTCGGCCACGCTGTACGAAGTCGGCTTCAACCATTTCTGGCGCGGCGCCTCGGACAAGCATCCCGGCGACATGGTGTTCATGCAGGGTCACAGCTCGCCCGGCATCTACGCGCGCGCGTTCCTCGAAGGCCGCCTGAGCGAGGAACAGCTGAAGCACTTCCGTCAGGAAGTCGGCGGCGGCGGACTGTCGTCCTATCCGCATCCGTGGCTGATGCCGGACTTCTGGCAGTTCCCGACCGTGTCGATGGGCCTGGGCCCGATGATGGCGATCTATCAGGCGCGCTTCCTGCGCTACATGGAGAACCGCGGCATCGTCGCCGCCGTCGGACCGCAAGGTCTGGTGCTTCTGCGGCGACGGCGAGATGGACGAGCCCGAGTCGATGGGCGCGCTCACGATGCCGGTGCGCGAGAGGCTCGACAATCTCGTGTTCGTCATCAACTGCAACCTGCAGCGTCTCGACGGGCCGGTGCGCGGCAACGGCAAGATCATCCAGGAACTCGAAGCCGCCTTCCTCGGCGCCGGCTGGAACGTCATCAAGGTGCTGTGGGGCTGGCGCTGGGATCCGCTGCTCGCGAGGGATCACAAGCGGCGTCCTGCGGCGCAGCGATGGAAGACTGCGTCGACGGCGAGTACCAGAACTTCAAGGCGAAGGGCGGCGCGTACACGCGCGAGCATTTCTTCGGCAAGCATCCCGAGCTCACGGCGATGGTCGCGCAACATGTCGGACGAGGACATCTGGCGCCTGAATCGCGGCGGCCACGATGCGCAGAAGGTGTATGCGGCCTACGCCTCGGCCATGCGCACAAGGGCCAGCCGACCGTGATCCTCGCGAAGACCGTCAAGGGCTTCGGCCTGGGCAAGGCCGCCGAAGGCCAGAAGGTCACGCACCAGCAGAAGAAGATGGATGCGGAGTCGCTGGCGAGCTTCCGCGACGAACCTGCGGCATCCAGCTCAGCGACGAGGACATCGCGAGCTTCACGTTCCGCAAGCCTGCGGAAGACAGCGAGGAGATCAAGTACCTGAAGGCGCGTCGCGAGAAGCTCGGCGGCTACCTGCCCAAGCGCGACACCGACGTGCCGCCGCTGCAGATGCCGCCGCTCGAGACCTTCAAGGCGCTGCTCGAGGGCATCGGCGATCGCGAGATCTCGACCACGATGGCGTTCGTGCGCATGCTGACGGCGCTGCTCAAGGACAAGAACATCGGCAAGAACATCGTGCCGATCGTGCCCGACGAAGCGCGCACCTTCGGCATGGAAGGCCTGTTCCGCCAGATCGGCATCTATTCGGCGGTGGGCCAGCTCTACACGCCGCAGGATTCCGACCAGCTGATGTCCTACAAGGAGGACAAGAAGGGCCAGATGCTCGAAGAGGGCATCAACGAGGCCGGCGCGATGTGCTCGTGGATCGCGGCCGGCACGGCCTATGCGAACCACGGCGTGCAGCATGATTCCGTTCTACATCTACTACTCGATGTTCGGCTTCCAGCGCATCGGCGATTTCATCTGGGCGGCGGCGACATCCAGGCGCGCGGCTTCCTGCTCGGCGCCACCGCGGGCCGCACCACGCTCGCGGGCGAGGGCCTGCAGCACCAGGACGGCCACAGCCAGCTCGTCGCGACCACGATGCCGAACTGCCGTGCCTACGATCCGGCCTACGCCTACGAGCTCGCCGTCATCATCCACGACGGCCTGCAGCGCATGTACGTCGAGCACGAGAACATCTTCTATTACCTGTCGGTGATGAACGAGAACTACGTGCAGCCGGCGATGCCGGCCGGCGCGGAGGAGGGCATCCTCAAGGGCGCCTATCTGCTGAAGGAAGGCGGCACGCGGCAAGCTGCGCGCGACGCTGCTCGGTTCGGGCACGATCCTGCGCGAGGTGCTCGCGGCGGCCGAGATCCTCGAGAAGGACTACAGGATCCCGGCCGACGTGTTCTCGGTCACGAGCTTCAGCGAGCTGCGCCGCGAAGCGCTCGACGTCGAGCGCGAGAACCTGCTGCATCCGGACAAGCCGCCGCAGGTGCCCTACGTGCGAGCAGCTGTTCAGCGACCGCGACGCAGCCCGTTCATCGCCGCCACGGACAACATGCGCATGGTGTCCGACCAGATCCGCCAGTGGATGCCGGGCCGCTACGTCACGCTCGGCACCGACGGTTTCGGCCGCAGCGACGGACGCGCCGCGTTGCGCGAGCACTTCGAAGTCGATCGGCGCTTCATCGTGCTGGCTGCGCTGAAGGCGCTGGCCGACGACGGCCGCATCGACCGCAGCGTCGCTGACGGCAGGCCGTGACGAAGCTCGGCATCGATCCGGACAAGCCAACCCGCTCAACAGCTAAAGGGTCGCCGCGATGTCACAGCTACATTGAAGTCCGCGTGCCCGACCTGGGCAACTTCGCCGAAGTCGACGTCATCGACGTGCTGGTGAAGCCCGGCGACACGGTCGAGGTCGACACGCCGCTGGTCACGCTCGAGACCGAGAAGGCGACGATGGACGTTCCGTCGACGCGCCGCCGGCGTCGTCGCGAAGCGTGCATGTCGCAGAAGGGCGGCAAGGTTTCGGCGGGCGGCGCTCGTGGTTACGCTTCGCGTCGCAGGCGCGGCAGCAGCCGGCTGCACCGGCTGCCGCAACGCCGCCGCTGCCGCCTGCCGCCGCCGCAACAGCCGCTGCCGCGCCTCGCTGCTGCCGCCGCGCCGCAGTCGCTCGATGTGCTGGTGCCCGACATGGGCAACTTCACCGAGGTCGGCGTCATCGACGTGCTGGTGAAGCCCGGCGACAAGGTCGAGGTCGATACGCCGCTCGTCACGCTCGAGACCGAGAAGGCGACCATGGACGTGCCGTCGCACGGCCGCCGGCGTGGTCGAAGCCGTGCACGTGCAGACGGGCGGCAAGATTTCCGCCGGCGGACGCGTCGTCACGCTGCAGCGGCGTGATCGCTGCGGCGCCGGCTGCGCGCCGCGGCAGCCGCGCCGCCCGCAGCTCCAGGCGCGCTGCACCCGCTCCGGCGCAAGCCCGCGGCGCTGCGCCGGTCGCAGCCGGCCCGCCAGCGCTGCCGCCCGTCAGCGAAGCCGGCTTCAGCAAGGCGCATGCGGGCCCGTCGGTGCGCAAGCTCGCGCGCGAGCTCGGCGTCGACCTCGGCCGCGTGAACGGCATCGGGCCAGCGCAGGCCGCATCACGCACGACGACGTCAAGGCGTTCGTCAAGCAGATCCTGCCCGGCGGCGCGCGCGGCGAGCGGCCCGGCGCTGCCGCAGGTTGCCGGCGGTCGACTTCGCGAAGTTCGGCGCGGTCGAGATCAAGCCGCTCGGCGCGCATCCAGAAGATTTCGGGCGCCGCGGCTGCATGCGAGCTGGGTCAACATCCCGCACGTCACGCAGTACGACGAGGCCGACATCACGGAGCTCGAAGACCGAACGCGCGCAGCTGAAGGACAAGGCCGCGGCAGCGCGGCATCAAGCTCACGCCGCTCGCGTTCATCATCCGCGCCGTGCGTGCTGCGCGCTGCAGGAGTATCCCGCACGTTCAAGTCGTCGCTCGATGCGGCCGGCGAGAACCTCGTGCTCAAGAAGTACATGCACATCGGCTTCGCCGCCGACACGCCGAACGGCCTGGTCGTGCCCGTGATCCGCGATGCCGACAAGAAGGACGTCTACGAGATCGCGCGGGCGCTCGCCGACCTGTCGCGATCGCGCGCGCAAGGGCAAGCTGAAGGCGGCGAGATGCAGGGCGGCTGCTTCACCGTTTCGAGCCTGGGTGGCATCGGCGGCACGGCGTTCACGCCCATCATCAACGCGCCCGAGGTCGCGATCCTCGGCGTGTCGCGCACGCAGACGAAGCCGGTGTGGCAGAACGACGCAGTTCGTGCCGCGCCTGATGCTGCCGCTGTCGCTGTCGTACGATCATCGCGTGATCGACGGCGCGATGGGCGCGCGCTTCGCACGTGCCTCTGTCGAAGCTGCTGGCCGATCCGGCGGCGCTGCTCGAGGCGATCCCTTGAGCGAGCGTCGAAGTTGCGCGTCCCCGATCTCGGGCAATTTCGACGACGTCGCCGTCATCGAGGTGCTGGTCAAGGCCGGCGACACGCTCGAGGTCGAGACGCCGCTGGTCACGCTCGAGACCGACAAGGCGACGATGGACGTGCCGTCCACCGCGCGCCGGCACCGTGACCGCAGTGCGGTGCAAGAAGGGCGACAAGGTTGCAAGGCAGGCGACGTCGTGCTGACGCGTCGAGACGGCGGCCGCCGCCGCGCCGACCGCGACAGCCGCTGCACCCGCGCGCTGCCGCGCAGCCGGCCGCAGCAGCCTGCCGCAGCGCCGGCCGCTGCACCACCGCGCCGGCGCCGCTGCCGTCGCGCGGCTCCGCGAGCCCGCTGCGCGCCCAAGCGCCGATCCGCAAGGCCGGCTCGTCGTGCTCGGCGCCGGTCCCGGCGGTTACACCGCGGCGTTCCGTGCCGCCGATCTCGGCCTGACGTCACGCTGGTCGAGCGCTGGGAGACGCTCGGCGGCGTCTGCCTGAACGTCGGCTGCATTCCGTCGAAGGCGCTGCTGCACGCGGCCAAGGTCATCGACGAAGCGCACGTCGATGGCGCGCGCACGGCGTCACGTTCGGCGCGCCGCAGATCGACCTGCGACAAGCTGCGCGACTGGAAGAACAGGGTCGTCCGCCAGCTCACCGGCGGGCTCGACCGCGCTCGCGAAGCAGCGCAAGGTCGAGGTCGTGCGCGGCACGGCGCGCTTCGCTGTCGCCGAACGTCGCTCGAAGTCGACGCGGCCGATGGCACGACGCAGCTGCTCGGTTTCGAGCAATGCATCATCGCGGCCGGCTCCGAGCCGGTGAAGCTGCCGTTCGTGCCCGAACGATCCGCGCATCATCGATTCCACCGGCGCGCTCGAGCTCGGCGGCATCCCGAAGCGCATGCTCGTCATCGGCGGCGGCATCATCGGCCTCGAGATGGCCTGCGTGTACGACGCGCTCGGCGTCGAAGGTCTCCGTGGTCGAGCTCACCGACGCAGCTCATGCCCGGCTGCCGACCGCGATCTCGTGCAAGCCGCTCGAGAAGCGCCTGCAGGCGCGCTACGAGCAGATCATGCTCGGCACGCAAGGTCGACGAAGGTCGAGGCGCTGCCGGACGGCATCACGCGTCACCTTCGAAGCCGACGGCAAGACCAGCGACGCAGGTCTACGATCGCGTGCTGGTCGCCGTCGGCCGCGTGCCGAACGGCCGCACGCATCGAACGCCGAGGCGGCCGGCGTCACCGTCAACGAGCGCGGCTTCATTCCGGTCGACAAGCAGATGCGCACCAACGTGCCGCACATCTTCGCGATCGGCGACATCGTCGGCCAGCCGATGCTGGCGCACAAGGCGACGCACGAAGGCAAGGTCGCGGCCGAAGTCGCGGCCGGGCAGAAGGCTTCTTCGACGCGCGCGTCATTCCGTCGGTGGCGTACACCGATCCGGAAGTCGCCTGGGTCGGGCTCACGGAAGACGAGGCGAAGGCGCAGCGGCATCGCGATCACGCAAGGGCGCGTTCCCGTGGGCGGCGAGCGGTCGCTCGCTGTCGCTCGGCCGCGACGAGGGCTTGACGAAGCTGCTGTTCGACACAGACGACCAATCGCATCATCGGCGCCGGCATCGTCGGCCCGAATGCCGGCGAGCTGATCGCCGAAGCCGCGCTCGCCATCGAGCTGGGCGCGGATGCGGCCGACATCGGCCTGACCATCCATCCGCATCCGACGTTGTCGGAGACCGTCGGCTTCGCGGCCGAGGCGGTCGAAGGCACGCTGACCGATCTGTACCTGCCGAAGAAGGCCTGATCGTCGATGAAGTACCTGCACACGATGGTGCGCGTGACGGATGTCGACGCGTCGCTGCGGTTCTACTGCGATGCGCTCGGCCTGCGCGAAGTGCGTCGCATCGACAACGAGAAGGGTCGGTTCACGCTGATCTTCCTGGCCGCCCCGGGCGACGACGACGCCCAGGTCGAGCTGACGCACAACTGGGATCCGGCGCCCTATGGTGGTGGCCGCAACTTCGGCCATCTCGCCTATGAAGTGGATGACATCTACGCCGCGTGCGAGCGCTTGCAGCAGCACGGCGTCGTCATCAATCGCCCGCCGCGCGATGGTCGCATGGCGTTCGTCCGCTCGCCCGACCTCATCTCGGTCGAGCTGCTGCAGAAGGACGGTGCACGCCCGCCGCAGGAGCCGTGGGCCTCGATGCCCAACGCCGGCGAGTGGTGAGCACGATCCGGTCGATCGTTCTCGCGTTGCTGCTGGTCGTGGCCGCAGCACCGCTGCGGGCCGCGCCTGCTCCACAGGATCGCGCCTACCCCGGAACCATCGAGCTGCGCGTGGATGCAAGTGACATCGAACGTCGCGTCTACCACGTCCGTCAGCGCATCCCGGTGCAGCCGGGGCGCCTGACACTGCTCTATCCGCAGTGGCTGCCCGGCAATCACGGGCCTCGCGGCCTGATCGACCAGATCGCCGGAATTGCGATCACTGCCGGTGACCGCGCACTCGAATGGCGGCGCGACCCGCTCGACGTCTTCGCGCTGAACGTCCAGATCCCCGCCGGAGCCGGTTCGATCGACGTCGCATTCGACGTGCTGACGCCACATGCGACCAACGAAGGTCGCCAGGTTCGCGTCGTGGTTACCGGGTCGATGCTCGGGCTGCAATGGAACCAGGCCGTGCTCTATCCGGCCGGCTACTACGCGCGGCGTATTCCGGTGTCCGCGCAGGTGCGCCTGCCGGACGGATGGCAGTACGCGACAGCCCTGCGCGCGCAGGGCACCGCCGAGGGGTGGACGAAGTTTGTGGCCGTCTCGCTCGAGGAACTGGTCGACTCGCCGTTGTTCGCCGGCGCTCACGTCGCGAAGATCGACCTCACCCCCGCGGGCGCGCCACCTGTCCAACTCAACGCGTTTGCGGAATCACCGGGCGACCTCGCGGTCGGTGCCGAGGCGCTGGCAGCGTATCGGGCGCTGGTCCGCGAGACGACGGCCGCCTTCGGGCCGCCGCGCTACGACCGGTACGAGTTCCTGCTCGCGCTGAGCGACACGTTCGGAGGCATCGGGCTCGAGCACCTGCGCTCGAGCGAGAACTCGCATTCGCCGGGGCACTTCCGTGCCTGGGACGACGACATCGGCTCGCGCGACCTGCTCGCGCACGAATACACGCATTCCTGGAACGGCAAGTCGCGCCGCCCCGCGCGTCTCTGGACGCCGCAATACAACGTGCCGATGCAGGACGACCTGCTGTGGGTCTACGAGGGCATGACCGAGTATTACGGCATGGTGCTCGCAAGCCGGTCGGGACTGTGGAAGCCCGAGTTCGCGCGCGACACCTTCGCGGCCACCGCGGCCGTCTACGACCGGCGACGGCCTGGACGAAGCTGGCGCTCGCTCGAGGACACGACCCACCAGCCGATCATGAGCCCGCGCCGGACGCAGCCGAGCCCGAGCTGGCAGCGGTCCGAGGACTACTATTCCGAATCTGCGCTCCTGTGGCTCGACGTCGACCAGCGCTTGCGCGAGCTGACCGGGGGCAGGCGCAGCCTGGATGACTTTGCGCGCGCGTTCTTCGCGGCCCCGGCCGACCAGGGCACCATCTCGACGTACGAGCTCCACGACGTCGTGCGCGCGCTGAACACGGTCGCGCAATTCGACTGGGCAACGCTGCTGCGCGATCGCATACAGGGCACGAAGCAGCCCGTCACCGACGGGTTCACCCGCTCAGGTTGGCAGCTCGTCTATCGGGACCAGCCGACGGATGCCGTCAAGGACAGCGAGAAGGGCCGCCGCGTGACCGATCTGAGCTACTCCCTCGGGCTCACCGCGAATCGGGATGGCGTGCTCACCGAGGTCGTCTGGGGCAGCCCGGCGTCTGAAGCCGGCCTCACACCGCAGACCACGATCGCTGCGGTCGACGGGCGCACGTTCTCCGGCGATCTGCTGAAGGAAGCGGTCACGCGCGCCAAGGGCGGCGGGGCGCCGATCGAGTTGCTGGTCAAGTCGCAGGATCGGTGGCGCACCGTGCGCATCGACTATCGCGAGGGTCTCCGCTACCCGCGACTCGAACGCATCGAGGGTCGGGACGACCGGCTGACGACGCTGCTCGCGCCGCGCGCGCCGGCGCAGTGAGCACGCGGGCTACGGACGCTGCCAGCGGGCTGACCGAAGACGGGCAGCATCTGCACATCGACGAGCCGACCTACGAGCGGCTCATCGAACAGCTGGCCATCACCGTGCACGAGAGCGGCTGGACGTTCGACACGATCCTGTGTCTCGCACGCGGCGGGCTGCGCCCCGGCGACATCCTCTCGCGCATCTTCGACAAGCCGCTCGCGATCATGTCGACCAGCTCGTATCGCGCCAATGCAGGGACGATGCGCGGCCATCTCGACATCGCGCGCTACATCAGCACGCCGCGCGGCGAGATCGCTGGCCGGGTACTGCTGGTCGATGACCTGGCCGATACGGGGCACACGCTGCGTGCCGTGGTCGACCTGCTGTGCACCTCGTATCCCGCGATCACGGAGCTGCGCAGTGCGGTGTTGTGGATGAAGGCCGAATCCACCTTCAGGCCCGATTTCTTCGTCGAGTACCTGCCCACCAATCCGTGGATCCACCAGCCTTTCGAGGTCTACGACGCGATCGGGGCCGAGGCCGTCATCCGCCGTCGTCGCGGCGACTGACCGTTCGCGCTCAGAGCGCGCGTAAGCGCTCGAGATAGATCGATTCGTCCGGGGCCCGTCCTGCCCGCTGCGCCTCCCACAGCACCTGTCCCAGCACTTCGAACATGGGGTGCTCGGCATCGTGCGCGCTGCCGTACCGAAGCCGCAGCCCGGCGTGCACCGCGGCGATGCCACGGGGTCGGTCGGTCGCCACCTGCTCGCGCACGGCGAGGTGCAGCCCCATGTGGAGGAACGGATTCGTCTCCCCGGCCTCGATCGGGTAGTCGCCACTGACTGCCGCCTGCTCGAGCAGCGCGTGGTACTCCGGGTGCAGCGCGATGACGTCCGCGATGGCCGCATCGAGCGGCTCGAGCGGCAGCTTTCCGCGATGCCGCCGCCAGGCTTCTACATAGCGTCGGCGCAGCTCGTCCTTGCCGGCCCCGGCGAAGAACATCAGGCCGCCACCTTGTCGCGGAACTCGCACCACGGGCGGATGACGCATTCGGGGCAGCCGGGCCGGCGTGCGAGACACACGTGCCGGCCATGCAGGATCAGCCAGTGATGCGCGTGCTGCAGGTAGGCCGGCGGAGTCACTTTCAGCAGCTTCAGTTCGACCGCGAGCGGGGTCGCGCCGCGGGCGAGGCCGGTACGGTTGGCAACGCGGAACACGTGCGTGTCGACGGCGATGGTCGCCTCACCGAAGGCGACGTTCAGCACGACGTTGGCGGTCTTGCGGCCGACACCCGGCAGCGCTTCGAGTGCCTCGCGATCGCGCGGCACTTCACCGCCGTGACGTTCGATCAGCAGTCGGCACGTCTCGATGCACATTCCTCGCCTTGGCATTGAAGAGGCCGATGTGCGGATGTGCTGCTTCAGACCGTCTTCACCGAGCTCGAGCAATCGCCTGTGGCGTGTTGGCCGCGGGAACAGCTGCCGGGTCGCGACGTTCACGCTCCGGTCGGTCGCCTGGGCCGACAGGATGACCGCGATCAGGAGCTCGAACGGCGAGCCGTACTCGAGTTCACTGTGCGGGTCGGGTCGCGACTCGACTCAACGCCGCGAACAACGACTCGCGTGCCGCCGCATTCACGATCAGGTGATCTTCATGCCGGGTTGCACGCCGGCATCTGCCGCCAGCAGGAACACGCCGGCTGCCTCACCGCTCGCGCAGAGCACCATGCCTTCGGAGACGCCGAAGCGCATCTTGCGGGGCGCAAGGTTCGCGATCATCACGACGAAGCGGCCCACCAGCGTCCTCGGGCGCATAGTTCGCCGCGATGCCGGAAAACACTTGCCGCTGTTCGGAGCCCAGATCGAGCTTGAGCTGCAGCAGCTTGTCGGACCCCTCGACGCGCGAGGCTTCGAGCACGCGGGCTGCGCGCAGGTCGACCTTTGCGAAATCGTCGATCGTGATCATGGCTGTTGGACCTTGGCGGCGACGGGCGCAGTGGTCTTGACGGGGGTAGAGGCGAGCTTCAGGGGCGCTTCCGCGGCGTCGACCAGCTTGCGTACTGTCGCTGGCTCGATGCGGGCAGCAAGCTGCGGGTAGCTGCCAAGCGGGCGATCGAGCAGGGGCGCGTGCAGGTCGTCCCATTGATCGAAGCGCATCCGCGCCGAGCCATTCCGGCCTGCGCGAGCAGTGACGTTCGGCAGCACCGGCGCGAGGTACAGTCATCAGCACCCGGAACAGGTTGATCGCCTGCGTGGCGACGGCCAGCGCTTCGGCGCTGCCGCGCCGGATCCTTGCCAGAAACCCACGGCTTGCTGCTGGTCGACGTACTGGTTGGCGCGATCGGCGAGCTGCATGATCTCGCGGATCGGCAGCCGAGTAGTCGCGCGACTCGAACAGCGTCGCGATCGAGTCGGCGGCGGCAACGAACTGCGGCGTACAGCTCCGGTTCCGGCAGCTCGGCCGCCAGTCGGCCGCCGGCCTTCGCGATGAAGGGTGCGCAGCGGCTGGCGATGTTCACGAGCTTGCCGACGATGTCGGAGTTCACGCGCGCGGTGAAGTCGTCGAGGCTGAGGTCGATGTCGTCGAGGCCGCTGCCGAGCTTGGCCGCGAAGTAGTAGCGCAGACGGATCCGGCGGCAGCAGCTCGAGATAGCGGCGCGCGGTGATGAACGTGCCGCGCGACTTCGACATCTTCTGGCCGTTGACCGTCAGGAAGCCGTGCACGTGCACGCCGGTCGGCCGCCGGCAGCCCCGCGCCGTGCAGCATCGCCGGCCAGAACAGCGTGTGGAAGTAGCTGATGTCCTTGCCGATGAAGTGATGCAGCTCGGTGGTCGTCGCCGGCCTGCCAGTACGCGTCGAAGTCGAGGCCGCGGCTTCGCGGCCAGTGCCGCGAAGCTGCCGATGTAGCCGATCGGCGCGTCGAACCAGACGTAGAAGTACTTGCCCGGCGCATCCGGAATCTCGAAGCCGAAGTAGGGCGCGTCGCGCGAGATGTCCCAGTCCTTCAGGCCGGCGTCGAACCATTCGTCGAGCTTCGCGCGCACCGCAGGGCTGCAGACCGGCTGCCCGCCAGCCACTCGCGCAGCATCGGCTCGAACTCGCCGAGCGCGAAGAACAGATGCTCGGAATCGCGCAGCACCGGCCTTGTGCCCGACACGGTGGAGACCGGGTCCTTGAGGTCGGCCGGCGAGTAGGTGGCGCCGCAGACCTCGCAGCTGTCGCCGTACTGGTCGGCGGCGCCGCATCGCGGGCAGGTGCCGCGCACGAAGCGGTCGGGCAGGAACATGCCCGCCTGTTCGTCGTAGGCCTGCCGGACCGTGCGGCGCGAGATGACGCCGCGCGTCTGCAACGCGCCGTACAGCTCGTCGGTCAGCCGGCGATTCTCGGCCGAGTGCGTCGAATGAAAGTGGTCGAAGCCGATCGAGAAGCCTTCGTAGTCGCGCAGGTGCTCGCTCGCGGACTGCGCGATCAGCTGCTCGGGCGTGATGCCGTCCTGGCGTGCGCGGATCATGACCGGCGTGCCATGCGTGTCTTCCGCGCACACGTACAGGCAGTCGTTGCCGCGCAGCTTCTGGAACCGCACCCAGATATCGGTCTGCACGGCCTCGATGATGTGGCCGAAGTGCAGCGGCCCGTTCGCGTAGGGCAGGGCGCTGGTGACCAGGATCTTGCGCTTCAAGAAGGCGTCCGGAGGCTGCGGGAAGGTCCCGCATTGTCGCACGGCGACCCCTCAGATGAACGAGATGGTGCGGATCTCGATGCTCTGGCGGGCCGGCGCGCCGGCTGGCGTGTCGGGGTCGACGATCGCGGTGTGGCCGGTCCACTGCGGGCGGGATGCGTCGGAGTCGTACAGCTTGAATGCGTACATTTCGCGCGGCTGCATGCGTGGCATGTAGTACCAGCGATGCGCCGGGTTGTAGCTCAGGTTGTAGCCGAACAGCGGTGGCCGGTTGGCGTCCATCAAGCCGCCGCGCACTTCGCTGTCGTGGAGATCGGTGGGCTCGACGGTCGATGCATCGCACAGAGCCAGCGGCGAGCTGAAGACCGGTGCGATCGGACGCCAGAAATTCATCAGCACCACACGTCGCGCGAGCCACTCGTCGGCCTCCGCGCCGAGCGTTTCGCGGGTGATGTCCTCGATCGTGCGCCGGCCGTAGTCGACATGCGCGCCGAACGAAGGCAGGCGACCCTGCTTGCTGTTCGGATCGTCGGTGCGTGCGACGGCACCGAACGCGAAGGCCTTGGCCGCACCGTTCAGCTTCCTGGCCAGCGCGACGATTTCGTCGGCATAGAGGCCATCGACCTGAGCCGAATCGAAGAAGTCGGTCACCGACGTACGATGTTCGACGATCGTGAAGCCATTGCGGGCGATGTCGAGCTCATGGCGCAGCGGGCGCGCGTCGGTCACCGTCATCTCATGATCTTCGGGCGGCCAGTACGAACGCGCGCGATCGGCCGGGTAGAACACGGCCTTTTCGCCCTTCACGACGTAACGGATCGTCGTGCGGATACTGGCGGCTGACGACATGGAACGGCGCCGTTGCGGTAAGGTTCGCCGTTATAACATCGCGATCCCGGCCTGTCAGCGACCGGGGCAGAGAGGGGCCATGTCACTTCAGTCGATCCACGCGCAGATCGCGGAACGGCCTCTGCGGCCATTGCAGATTCTCGTCATCGCAATGGGCACGCTCATCAACATGGTCGACGGGCTCGACCTGCTGGCGGCATCGCTCGTGTCCCCGATCCTGACGCGGGAATGGAACCTCGCACCCGGCACGCTCGGCATCCTGCTCAGCGCGGGGCCGCTCGGTACCGCCGCCGGTGCGCTGCTGCTGTCCGCCGTGGCCGACGTGTACGGCCGCCGCAATGCCATTCTCGTGAATCTCGGACTGATGAGCATCGGCATGCTGCTCTCGGCCACAGCCGATTCGGTGCTGCAGCTGACGGTGCTCCGCTTCCTGACCGGCATGGGCGTCGGCGCAATGGCGAGCTGCGTCGGCACGTTGGTGTTCGAATACTGCTCGCGCAGGACGCGCAGCCTCGGGCTCGGCTTCGTGACCATCGGTTACAACGTCGGCGTCGTGATCGGCGGAATACTCGCCTCTCAGTGGCTCATCGAGGCCTACGGCTGGCGCTCGCTGTTCCTGTTCGGCGGCCTCGTCTCCGCGGCACTGATTCCGCTCGTCATGCTGCTGCTGCCCGAATCGCTCGACTACCTCGTCGCGCATCCGCGGCGCGGCACGCTCACACGCCTGAACCGGATCCTCACGCGGCTCGATCTGCCCGCGTTCGACGCCTTGCCCGCGCCGTCGCGAGCGGTGCTGCGGTCGAGCCCGCTCGACCTGCTGCGGCAGCCCATCCTGCCGCGCCTGCTGCTCATGCAGCTCGCGTACTTCCTCTACATGATGTCCTCGTACTTCTTTCTCAACTGGAACAACCAGCTCACCACCGAGGCCGGTTTCAGCGACGAACGAGGGGCGCCTCATCTCGATCCTGACGAACGCCGGCGGAATCGGCGGCGGCATCCTGATCGGGCTGATCACGTTCCGCCTGCCGTTCAGGCCGGTCGCGACCGTGACGCTCATCGGAATGAGCTTCGCGATCGCCGTGTTCGGCTTCGGCGCCGAAAGCTATCTGCTTACGGTCGCGAGTTCGATGGCGACCGGCTTCGGCATCTTCGGCGCCGCGGTAGCGCTGTATGCGACCGGCGCCGCCACCTTCCCGGCGCGCGTTCGCGCCACCGGCATGGGACTGTCGATGAGCGCGGGTCGCCTCGGCTCGTTCATCGGCCCATTGGGAGCGGGCTTCCTGCTCGAGGCCGGGGCAGGACGCTGGTGGACATGCGCGGTGCTCGCCATTCCGGTGCTCCTCAGCGCGGTCGCGCTGGCACGCGTGCCGCTGACACCGTTGCCGGAGGAGGGCTGATCTCGATCAGCCCTGGTCCTTCACGGCCTCGAAGCGGGCCTTGTTGATCGCCTTCTTGAAGGCCTCACGGCCGGTGACCACGCGCTGGTCGAACAGCGCCTTGATCGAGCTGTCCATCGTGCGCATGCCGGCCTGCGCGCCGCTCTGCATGGTGTTCTCGAGCTGGTCGAGCTTGCCCTGACGGATCAGGTTCGACGCCGCCGAGTTGTTGACCAGGATCTCGAGCGCCGCGACGCCGCCCTGTTTGTCGGCCCGCTGCAGCAGCTGCTGCGAGATCACGCCGCGCAGCGAGGTCGAGAGCATGGTGCGCACGTGCGACTGCTTGTCGGCGGGAAAGACGTTGACGATGCGGTCGACCGTCTGCGCGGCGCCGTTCGTGTGCAGCGTGCCCATCACGAGGATGCCCATCTCGGCGGCGGTCACCGCGATGCTGATCGTCTCGAGATCGCGCAGCTCGCCGACCAGGATGACGTCCGGATCCTCGCGCAGCGCCGAGTGCAGCGCCGCGGCGAAGGACTCGGGCTGTGCACGCCGATCTCGCGCTGGCTGATCAGGCAGTTCTTGCGCTGGTGCACGAACTCGATCGGGTCCTCGATCGTGAGGATGTGGCCCTTCAGCCGCGCTGTTGATGTCGTCGATCATCGCGGCGAGCGTGGTCGACTTGCCCGAGCCGGTCTTGCCGGTCACGAGGATCAGGCCGTTCGGACACGCGGCACAGCGTGCCGGATCGAGTCGGGCAGCTTCAGTTCGTCCATCGTCAGCGCCTTGGACGGAATGGCGCGGAACACCGCGCCCATGCCGTTCAGCTGGCGCATGACGTTGACGCGGAAGCGGCCGCGATCGGCCAGCGTGTAGGCGAAGTCGGCGCCGTCGTGCTGCTCGAAGCGCGCACGCGCCTTCGGCGGCATGATCTCGTACAGCGCCTCGCGCACGAACTCCGCCGTCGAGCCGGTCGGGCCGCAGCGGCGATGAGGTCGCCGTACAGGCGGATGCGCGGCGGATCGCCGGCGATGAAGTGCAGGTCCGAGCCGCGCCGCTGCACGATCTCCAGCAGGTATTCGTCGATCTTCGCCATCGGATCAGCCGCCCTGCGGGTGACCGTCTGGGTCAGGTCGAGCTTCGGCAGCATGCTGGTGTCGGTGACGAATTTCTGGAACAGCCTTCTTGTCGGTCGCATACGAGTAGGCGTCGTCCGGATCGATCTCCTTCGCCTGCACCGCTGCCAGCAGCGCCTGGTCGAGCATCTGCATGCCGAAGTCGCGGCCGGTCTGCAGCTGGCTCGGAATCTGGTGCGTCTGGTCGGTCTGGATCAGCTTCGCGATCGCCTTGGTCATCACCATGACTTCGCAGATGGCCTTGCGACCGCGGCCGTCGGCGGTCTTGACCAGCACCTGCGTCACGACCGCGATCAGGCTCTGCGACGAGGAAGCTCTTCGTCTGTTCGCGTTCCTCGACCGGCAGCGCGTCGATGATGCGGTCGATGGTCTTGACCGCGCCGGTCGTGTGCAGCGTGCCGAGCACGAGGTGACCGGTTTCCGCCGCGGTCATCGCCATGCGAGATGGTCTCGGCGTCGCGCATCTCGCCGACCAGGATCACGTCGGGATCTTCGCGCATGGCCGCGCGCACGCCTTCGGCGAAGCTCGGCAGGTGCGTGCCGAGCTCGCGCTGGATCACCTGGCTCGACTTGCTGCGGTGCACGAACTCGATCGGGTCCTCGAGGCTGATGATGTTGAGCTTGCGCGTGCTGTTCAGCAGGTCGATCATCGCGGCGAGCGTGGTCGACTTGCCGGTGCCGGTCGAGCCGGTCACGAGGATCATGCCCTGGTGGTAGTCGCACAGCTTCTTGACGATCGGCGGCAGCCCCAGCTTGTCGATGCGTCGGGAATCTCGGTCGGAATCGCGCGGAAGGTCGGCGCCGACGCCGGTGTCCTTGCGGAACACGTTGACGCGGAACCGGCCGCCTTCGGCCGACACGTACGAGAAGTCGAGGTCGTTGCCCTTGCGCGAAATGCTTCGGACTGGGTCGGCGTCAGGATCTCGGTGATGTAGCCCTCGAGTTCGCGCATCGCGCAGCTCGCGGAACTTGATCGGCAGCAGGTCGCCGTACATGCGCAGCATCGGCGGCACGCCGACCGCGAGGTGGATGTCCGAGCAGCCCTGCTGGGTGCCCGAGCTTCAGGAAGGCGTCGATGCGCGCCATAGACCGCAAGCTTACGTCATGCAGAAGCGTTCGAGGGCGGCACGCAGCTCGTCCATGCTCTGGAAACGCTTCGCCTTGTCGACCGCCATGGCCTTGATGACGAGGTCCGACGAGCTCCGCGGGGCAGCTGCGGATTGATCTCCTGCGGCGGCCGCGCCTTGCCCTGCACGTGCTGGTACATCACCGCCATGTGGTCGCCGCGGCAGTAGGGCGGCGACGCCGGTGAACATCTCGTAGAGGATGACGCCGATCGCGTAGATGTCGGCGCGCTCGTCGACCTTGCGGCCGAGGATCTGCTCGGGCGCCATGTACTTGGGCGAGCCGATCACGTAGCCGGTCTTGGTGAGCTGCGTGTCGCCTTCGCGATGCGCGGCGGCGACGCCGAAGTCGACGATCTTCAGCAGGCCCTCGTCGTTGATCAGCACGTTCGCGGGCTTGAGGTCGCGATGCACGATGCCGACCTGGTGCGCGACCGCCATGCCCGTGCACATGTCGATGCCGAACGCACGGCGCGCTTCAGTCGCGACCGGCTTCTCGTTCGACGATCTCGCGCCGAGCGTGTGCGAGGGAAAGTACTCCATCGAGATGGCGTAGTTGCCCTGGATCGTGCAGGAAGTCGTAGATGCGGATGACGTTCTGGTGCGTGATCTTGCGCGAGTAGCGCAGCTCGTGCACGAAGCGCTTCATCATCTCTTCGTCTTCGGAGACGTTCGGGTTCAGGAACTTCAGGATCAGCCGGTCGTCGACGACCGTGTCTTCCATCAGCAGCACGGTGCCGAAGGCGCCCTTGCCGATGCGCTCGATGTACTTGTAGCGGCCTTCGATGATGTCGCCGCTGCGCAGGTTGCGTGATGTCGAGCTTGCGCGATGGGCGCGGGCTGCTCCACCTGGCGCAGCACCGGCTTGCTGTCCAGCTCGTCGTGCGGACGATCGCCGAAGCGCGGCATCGACGCTGCTGCTGCGCGAGCGGCGCGGCCTGGGTCAGCGCCCGATGCCATGCGAGCCCGAAGCCGCCGCCGGCGAGCCGCGTTCGCGAGCTCGTTCAGGGCGGCTGCCGGCAGCGCCGCGCGATCGTCTGGTCGGTCTTCTGGGCCTGCGCCTGCAGCTGCAGCGCGCACCTGCTCGGCGCGCCGCTCGTCGCTGAGCGTGGCCAGTGCGTGCATCGCCTCGACGCGGATCTCCTTTTCGGGCCTCGCGAGCAGCGGCAGCAGGGCGTCGATCGATGCGATGGTCGCCGAGCTTGCCGATCGCACGCACGCACGACGGGCAGCGAACGCGGGCGCCGTGGTCTGCAGCATCTCCAGCAGGCGCGGCAACGCGCTCTTGCTGCCGATCTCGGCCAGCGCGTCGACGGCGCGCTCGCTGACCCACCAGTCCGTGTCCGGGTCGCCTCGATCAGGTGGTTGACCGCGCGCTCGTCCTTGGTCTGGTTCAGGATCTCGATCGCGGCGCGGCGGATGTTCGTCGTCCTTGTCGCGGACGAGCTGCAGCACGGCGTCGATGACCTTCGGGCCGCCGATCTTGCCGAGCGCATCGCCGGCGCGGCTGCGCACCCACCAGTCGTCGTCCTTGATGGCGCGAGCAGATACTTGACCGACTTCGCGTCGCCGATCTCGTTGAGCACTTCGACCGCGGCGCGCCGCGCGTATTCGTTCTCGTCCTTCAGCACGTCGATCAGGTGCTTGATCGTCTCCGGGATCATTCGCGCGGATCAGCACGTCGATGGCGCGGTTCTGCACGTCGATCTCCGGATCGCGCAGCAGCGGGCACGACGCGCTGCCACGTCGATCGGGCCGTCCATGCGCGACAGCGCGGTCAGCGCGGCCGAACGGATCATCTTGTTCGGATCGCCGCAGCTGGCTCGTGCAGCGCCGCTTGACCTCCGGCCGGTTGAAGCGCGAGAGGATGTTGATGATGTGCATCCGCGCGATCGGGTCCTTGCCCTCGCATGCGGCTGATGCAGTTCGGGCACGGCAGTCGCGTCGGCCATCTCGCCGACGATGCGGAACAGCGCCGCCTTCTCGTTCGGCTTCCTGCGAGTAGGCCGCGTGTCAGCAGTTCGCGCAGGTTGAAGCGGTCGCGCTGCGCATGGATCACGTCGAGCAGGGCGGACTTCGACACGCCCTTCGACGTGCAGCGCCTCGAGCAGCAGGCCGGGCGAGTAGCTGCGGCTGCTGGTCAGCGCCCAGGAGATGCCGGCGACGATGCGCGGACCGCCCTCGACCAGGCCTTGCACGAACAGCGGGAAGGTCTTGTTGCGACACCGAGCGTCGAGAGCACGTCGACCAGCGCGACCGTGGCGTTCTTGTCCGCATCGGCCAGCGCCTGGATCGACGGGCTCGATGGCGCCCGCGACCCAGATCCTTGAGCTTGGCGACAGCCTTCAGCGTCTCGGCGCCCAGCGGCTCGTCGGACGTCTTGATCTGCGTGATCAGCCGATCCGACCGCAGGTTCGTGAAAAAGCTCATTTCTGCGTCTGGCGGAGACTTCCTGCGACCCAGGATTATGCCACACAGTGCATCCGGACCTGGCGGTTATGCCACCGGTCCGCACTGCGCTAGAATCAGCGGCCTGATCGACCCTGCGATCTCCCTGGATTCCGCCAGGCCGACCTCGCCGCCGCGCGCCAGAGCGCGTGCATCGACGCCTACGCCGACCCCTGGCTCGGCCGCACGCTGGGCGAGCTCGACGCCATCCAGGCAGCTGGTCACCTCGACGCCCGCGGAATTGCGAGTCTGCAGCTGCGCACTGCCCGTCCCGGTCGGCGGCTACGCGGACGAACTCGCCGCGGCGCTCGCCCCGCGGCTCGCCGCTGCCGGCATCGACGCTGCCCGTGCGGCTCGAGTCTGCAGGCGAGCATCCGTGCCCACGCCGTGCAGAAGCCGCTGAAGCCTCTGCCGGGCATCGCGCAACATCATTGCGGTCGCCTCCGGCAAGGGCGGCGTCGGCAAGTCGACCGTGGCCGTCAATCTGGCGCTCGCGTGGGCGGCGGCCGGGCGCGCGGGTGGGCCTGCTCGATGCGGACATCTACGGCCCGAGCCAGCCGCTGATGCTCGGCGTATCGCGGGCCAGCGTCCCGACCACGATCGACGACAAGCGCATCCTGCCCGGTGCAGGCCCACGGCGTGCTCAAGCTGATGTCGATCGGCCTGCTGATCGACCCCGACCAGCCCATGGTCTGGCGCGGACCGATGGTCACGCAGGCGCTGACGCAGCTGCTGGCCGATACGCGAGTGGGGCGAACTCGATTATCTGGTCGTCGACATGCCGCCGGGCACCGGCGACATGCAGCTCACGCTGGCGCAGCGGGTGCCGGTGGCCGGCGCGGTGATCGTGACGACGCCGCAGGACATCGCGCTGCCGATGCGCGCAAGGGCCTGCGCATGTTCGAGAAGGTCGACGTGCCGGTGCTCGGCATCGTCGAGAACATGAGCACCCACGTCTGCACCGAACTGCGGCCACGAGGAGCCATCTTCGGCGAGGGCGGCGGCGATCGCGCTGGCCGCAGAGGCGCAGACGTGACGCTGCTCGGGCGCGCTGCCGCTCGACACGCGCATTCGCGAGCGAGACCGACGGCGGCCGCCCGACCGTGGTCGCGGCGCCCGATTCCGCCGCGCGGCGCGGCGTTCCGCGAGCTCGCGCGCCGGACCGCCGCGGCGCTCGCGCGCCGCCCGCGCGATCGCAGCGGCGCGTTTCCGAAAATCGTCGTCGAGGAGCAGCTCGATGAGCATCAAGTCCGATCACTGGATCCGTCGCATGGCCGCAGCAGCACGGCGATGATCGAGCCGTTCGAGCCGGGCCAGGTGCGCGAGAACGGCGGCGGCCGCATCGTGTCGTACGGCACGTCGAGCTACGGCTACGACGTGCGCTGCGCGCGCGAGTTCAAGATCTTCACCAACATCAACAGCACGATCGTCGATCCGAAGCATTTCGATCCGCAGAGCTTCGTCGACGTCGAGTCCGACGTCTGCATCATCCCGCCGAACTCGCTTCGCGCTCGCGCGCACCGTCGAGTATTTCCGCATCCCGCGCAACGTGCTGGTGGTCTGCCTCGGCAAGTCGACCTATGCGCGCTGCGGCATCATCGTCAACGTGACGCCGCTCGAGCCCGAGTGGGAAGGGCACGTGACGCTCGAGTTCTCGAACACGACGCCGCTGCCGGCGAAGATCTACGCGAACGAAGGCGTCGCGCAGATGCTGTTCTTCGAGTCCGACGAAGTCTGCGCGACCTCGTACAAGGACCGCGGCGGCAAGTACCAGGGCCAGAAGGGCGTCACGCTGCCGCAAGACCTGAGCTCTCGCGGCGTCTGGTCAGCGTCGTTCCAGCGGTCTGCGATCGACATCGACCACTCGACCTTGCTGCCGTCGCGGCGCTCGACCTTCACCGGCAGGTAGCCGAGCTCCGGCGCGCACCAGAAGCAGGGTGCTGCGATCCGAGTCCGGGCGGCTGCTGCGGAAGATCGGATGGTCTCGCTGCGGGCCGACCGCGGTCTGCAACGGTCTTCCTCGCCTTCGCGCGTGTACAGGTAGTCCTTGATCTTGTCGCCATCGATCATCGTGAACGATGCCGGCGTGCGACCGGCAGCAGCTCGTGCGATCAGCGCGACCTGCACCGACAGCGAGTCCTGCAGCCCCGGCTGCAGCGCGACGTCGACCGGCTTGCCCTCGGCGGTACCAGTGCCCGACCGGCGCTCCAGTCGAAGCGAGACGTCGACGTCGCGCTTGCTCTGCTCGCCGCCCGTCGTCGGTGCGGAACTGCAGCGGCAGGACGTGCTCGTCGCGCACCGTGAACACGCTGCTCTGGTTGATCGCGTCTGGCACCGCGATGCGGAACACGCCGCGCGCGACGCTGCGCGAATCGTAGGCCCAATGGGACCGTCGACGTTGCGCAGCGACAGTTGCGCTGGTGCCGGCCGTCATGCCGCGCCAGCTGACGTTGATAGGTTGGCCTCGAACGGACGCAAGGCCTGTCGGCGCCGCCATGGCAGGTCGCAGCATCGCGACGACCGCCACGGCCATCGCTAGCGACGTCAGTCGAGCCGCAGCGGGTCCTGCAGCGGCGCGCCATCGAAGCGCGGCGTCCCGTCGCCCCATGTCAGTCGTCCGCTCGGCGATCCATTCGCAGGACCAGCGGGTAGAGCTTGTGTTCCTCGAGCATGAACCCGGGCTGAAAGCGTGGCCGGCGTGTCGCCTGGCAGCACGGGGACTCGCGCCTGCATCAGCAGCGGGTCCGCCATCCAGCTCGCCGTCGACGAAATGCACGCTCGCGCCGTGTTGCCGCTCACCCGCCGCCAGCACGCGTGCATGGGTGTGAAGCCCCTGGTACTCGGGCAGCAGCGACGGATGAATGTTGAGCATCGCCCTGCGGATAGTGCGCGACAAAGTCAGCGGACAGGACGCGCATGAAGCCGGCGAGGACGACAAGATCGGCGCGGCAGGCGTCGATCGACTGCATCAGCGAACGCTCGAACGCGCGCGCTCGCGGCCGCGCACCGGAACGGCACGGCGTCCGCGTCGAGTCCCAGGGCTGCGCGCGGATTCGAGGCCGGCGGCGTCGCGACGATCGGAGATCGCACGCCGACGACAGTCGCGTTGAGCCGCCCATCGTGGCAGGCGCGTGCGATGGCGAGCATGTTGCTGCCGCGCGCCCGAGATCAGCACGGCGAGGCGCAGCCGCCGCGCCTGGCCGGTGCCGACATCAGCGGATCAGCACGCCACCGGAACCGGCTGCGATAGTGCCGATGCGCATCGCGGTTTCACCCTGCGCGCGCAGCAGCTCCGAGCGCCTGCCGTTCCGAGGCCGGCGGCACGATTGCGACCATGCCGATGCCGCAGTTGAAGGTGCGATGCATTTCTGCGGCGCGATGCGTGCCCGTGCGCGCGCAGCCAGTCGAACAGCGGATCGCGCTGCCAGCGGCTGCGATCGAGGCGCGCCTCGAAGCCCGTCGGGCAGCACGCGCGGAATGTTGTCGGTGAGGCCGCCGCCGGTGATGTGCGCGAAGCCATGCACGGGCATCGCGGCCGCCAGCGCCAGCATGCTCTTGACGTAGATGCGTGTCGGCGTCGAGCAGCCGGTCGAACAGCGGTCGGCCGTCGAGCTCGGTCGCTGGCGTCTGCGCCGGTGACCTCGATGCAGCTTGCGGACCAGCGAATAGCCGTTCGAGTGCACACCCGACGAGGCCAGGCCGATGATCGCGTCGCCGGCCTGCGACGCGGCGTGCCGTCGATGATGCTCGCTGCGCTCGACCACACCGACGCAGAAGCCGGCCAGGTCGTAGTCGGCGCCGTGGTACATGCCCGGCATCTCGGCGGTCTCGCCGCCCACCAGCGCGCAGCCGGCGAGCTGGCAGCCCTCGGCGATGCCCGCGATGACCGACTCGGCGACATCGACGTCGAGCTTGCCGGTGGCGTAGTAGTCGAGGAAGAACAGCGGCTCCGCGCCCTGCACGGCGACGTCGTTGACGCACATGGCGACGAGGTCGATGCCGATACGGTCGTGGCGGCCCGGTGTCGATGGCGAGGCGCAGCTTGGTGCCGACGCCATCGGTGCCCGAAACCAGCACCGGCTCGCGGTAGCGCTGCGGCAGGCCGACCAGCGCGCCGAAGCCGCCGACGCCTGCCAGCACTTCCGGCCGCATGCGTGCGGCGTACGATGCGGCTTGATGCGCTCGACCAGCGCGTCGCCGGCGTCGATGTCGACGCCGGCGTCGCGGTAGGTCAGGCCCGCGGGGTTCGCATGGCGAATGCTGGAACGGGGGTTGCGGCGCGGGGTCGGCCGTGCGGTATTGTATCAGGAGCGCTCTTCGGTCGCCGCGCCATGCGCCACATACCCAATCTCATCTGCCTGTTCCGCATCGCCCTGATCGTGCCGCTCGTCATCGCGATGCGCGACGGCGAGCACGTGCTGATCCTGCGTGCTGTTCGTGCATCGCGGCGGTGTCCGACGGCGCTGGACGGCTATCTTGCCAAACGGTTCAACTGGACCTCCGAGCTGGGCACGGTTCCTCGATCCCGTGGCCGACAAGCTGCTGCTGGTATCGGTGTTCATCACCGCCGCGTGGCTGGACATCGCGCCGTGGTGGGTGGCTGCGGTGGCCGTGGCGCGCGACCTGGTCATCGCGGTTCGGCGCGCTGTTCTACCGCCTGTGGTTCGGGCCGCTGCGGGGCCGGCCGACCGTCATCAGCAAGATCAACACCGGCGTGCAGATCGCCTATCTGCTGGCGGTCATCCTCGCCAGCGCGAGCGGATTTCCGCCGCGCGAGGTGCTCGAGGCGCTCGCCGTGGTCGTGCTGGTGACCACCGTCGCAGCGGCATCGACTACGTGACGCGTTTCGTGCGTCGCGCCGGCATGCAGATCGCCGGCTGAAGAGCGCAGCTGACGATGAGCAGCTGCCGCTCGGCGTCCGTCTGCAGGATCGCGCCGTCTTCGCGAGCTTTCTGCGCGCGGCGACCAAACCGCCGCGGCGCTCGCAGGCGGCGCTGCGGCGCTCGCAGCGCAGCGACGCATGCTGTTCGTGCATGGGCCTCGGCGGCAGCGGCAAGTCGCATCTGCTGCAGGCCTGCTGTGCGCCACGCTGGCGCAGTCGCCTATTTTCCGCTGCGCGCAGCTGCTCGACCTCGGGCCCGGCGGTGCTCGAAGGTGCAGGCAGTCTGGCGCTGCGTCGCCGTCGACGATCTCGATGCCGTCGCGGGCGAGCCCGGCTGGGAGCGGGCGCTGTTCAATCTTTACAACGATTGCGAGGCCGCCGGTGCTGCGCCTGCTGTTCGCCGCGGCGCGCCGGCCTGCGCTGCTCGGCTTGCGCTTCGCCGATCTCGCGTCGCGGCTGGCGGCCATGGCATCCGCGTCGCTGCGGACCGCTGGATGAAGTCGGCGCAGCGCGAGGCGCTGCAGCTGCGCGCGGCGCAGCGCGGCCTCGAGCTGCCCGAGGAAACCGCCCTCTATCTGCAGCGGCGCTTTCCGCGCGACATGGGCACGCTGCGTCGACGCTGCTGGACCGTCTCGATGTCGCGTCGCTGCGGCAGCAGCGCCGGCTGACGGTGCCCTTCATCCGCCAGGTGCTGGCGCGGACGCCTGAGCGCGAGCGCGAGCGTCGCAACGCGCTTGCCGAGCGCCTGCGCGAGCGTGCTTTCGTCTTCGGACCAGCGTGGCCGTCGCAGCCGACGCTGCGACGACATGCGACGCGCCGTAGGGCGATGCCGCCGCCGCGGGTGGTCGTCGAGCGCCGCTTCCGTATAGGGCAGTCCCACGATCAGCATGCCGTGATGCAGCAGCGGCAGCATCATCGAGAGCAGCGTGCTTTCCTGGCCACCGTGCATGGTCTGCGTCGAGGTGAATACCGCCGCGGGCTTGTCGACGAGCGTGCCCTGCAGCCACAGGGCTCGAGGTCTGAGTCGAGGAAGTACTTGAGCGGCGCGGCCATGTTGCCGAAGCGCGTCGGGCTGCCGAGGATCAGGCCGTCGGCCTGCGCGCAGATCGTCGAGCGTCGCGTAGGGAGCGCCTTCGTCCGGTACGGCGCTGCACGGGACGCTCGCTCTCGGCGCTGACCGGCGGCACGCTGCGCAGGCGCGCGCGCGCGCCCGGCGACGCTGTCGATGCCGCGGCACACCTGCCGCGCGAGCTGCGGCGGTGCTGCCGTTGCGCGAGTAGTAGACGACGAGGATTTCGCGCCGGCGATGCCATCAGCTCAGCGTCTTGCCGGCTGTCATGCCGAGGTCGTCGGCGCCATTCCAGTTGCGTGGTCCAGCGCGTGCACGACCTTGTCGGGATATTCGCGCCGCCCGACGCTGCCGTTGTAGCGCGCCAGCGCCCGTCGCACGTCGTTGCGTCTCCGCGCGAGGTAGAAGCGCAGGATGGCGCTGCCCATGCGCATGTTGGCTTCGACCTGCGTCAGCTGGTGCCGGCGCATGCCGAGTTCGCTCGGGCCAGAACGGCATGACCTGCATCAGGCCCACCGCGCCGGCCGACGATACCGCCCAGCGGTTGAAGCGGCTTTCCACGTCGATGACGGCCAGGATGAGACCGGGAGGCAGGCGCTGCTCGCCCGGCCGGTTGGCCTCGCAGAAGGCGGTCTTGAGGATCTGCATGCGCTCGTCGCGGTCCTTGCACGACGCGCCGCAGCTTCGGCTCCATCAGCGTGTACCAGACCGCCGAGTCGAACTTGTCGGGGAAGCATTCGCGCCGTGACGATGGCCTGCGCGACGATGCCGCGCAGCTCCGGATCGCGCTGCTGGCGCGTGCGGCGAGCCGCAGGCACAGCGCGGCGCGAGCAGCGCCGCAGCAGCCGCCGCGGCGCGCGCGGCGCCGCTCAGCGCGCGAGTGCGGCGAGCTTCTCAGCAACCCGGCGACGGCAGCGAGCGTCATCTCCCCATTCGCGCCGGTGCGCCGATGGCGGTATTCGAGCCGCCCTGCGGCAATGCCGCGATCGCCGATCACCACGCAGTGCGGAATTCCCAGCAGTTCGGCATCGGCGAACTTCACGCCCGGGACGCGCATCGCGATCGTCGATACAGCGTCGTCGATGCCAGCGCCGTGAGTTCGGCGTACAGGCGATCGGCCAGCGTCGCGCACCGCTTCGGAGCGAGCATGGTTCAGCGTGACGAGCATCACCGTGAACGGGGCAATGGGCTCGGGCCAGACGATGCCCTTTTCATCGTGGTTCTGCTCGATGGCCGCCGCCACGACGCGCGTCACACCGATGCCGTAGCAGCCCATGAGCGGCGTCAGGGGCTTGCCCGCCGGGTCGAGCACGGTGGCCTTCATGGCCTCGCTGTACTTGCGGCCCAGCTGGAAGATGTGGCCCACCTCGATGCCGCGCACGGATCGCGCAGCGTGCCGCGCCCGCTGGGGCTCGGATCGCCCGCCACGACATTGCGCAGGTCGGCGTGCTTCGGGCACCGGCAGGTCGCGGTCCCAGTTGACGCCGGTGAGATGCGCGTCGCGTGCATTGCGCGCCGCAGACGAAATCGGCGAGCGCCGCGCGCCGCGTGATCGACGACGACGCGGCACGGACAGGCCGACGGGGCCGAGGAAGCCGGGCTCGGTGCCGGTGGCGGCGCGCACGCGCGTCGGGCGTCGCCATGCGCAGCGGAGTGGCGACGCCGGCGATCTTCTGCGCCTTCACCGCATTGAGCTCATGATCGCCGCGCAGCACCAGCGCGACCACGCCGCCGTCCGCGCCGTCGACGATCAGCGTCTTGACGCAGCGGTCGGCGGCGACGCCGAGCAGCGCGCAGACCTCGGCGATGGTGCGCGCGCCGGGCGTGGCGACCTGCTGCGAGCGGCTGCGGCTGGCGCGGGACGGCGCGCCGCCGAGGGCAGCGTCGGCGCCAGCTCGAGATTGGCTGCGTAGTCATCGGCGTCGGAGACCGCGATGGCGTCCTCGCCCGAATCGGCCAGCACCTGGAATTCTTCCGACGCGGTGCCACCGATGGAGCCGGTGTCGGCGCGCACCGACGCGGAAGTTCAGGCCCATGCGCGTCGAACATGCGCGTGTAGGCCTGCTTCATCGCCGCGTAGCCTGCGTCCAGCGAGGCCTCGTCGGCATGGAAGGAGTAGGCGTCCTTCATCAGGAACTCGCGGCCGCGCATCACGCCGAAGCGCGGCCGGATCTCGTCGCGGAACTTCGTCTGGATCTGGTAGAAGTTCACCGGCAGCTGGCGGTAGCTCTTGCAGCTCGCGGCGGGCGATGATCGGTGATGACTTCCTCGTGCGTGGGGCCGATGACGAAGTCGCGGTCGTGGCGGTCCTTCAGGCGCAGCAGCTCCGGGCCGTACTGGTCCCAGCGGCCGGACTCCTGCCACAGCTCGGCAGGCTGCACCGCTGGCATCAGCAGCTCGAACGCGCCGGCGCGGTCCATTTCCTCGCGGACGATGGCTCGACCTTGCGCAGCGCGCGCAGGCCCATCGGCAGGAAGGTGTAGATGCCCGCGGCGAGGCGCCGGATGAGGCCGGCGCGCAGCATCAGCTGGTGGCTGACGACTTCGGCTTCGGCGGGGGTTTCCTTGGCGGTGTTGATCGGATATTGGGAAAGTCGCATGGCACGCGCAACGAAAAGGCTTGCGCCGGATTCTAGCAGCAGGCCCGGGCAAGCCGTTATGGCGATCGCCGCACGCCTATGGACCCGTCGAAAAGCCGCTGCCGGAACGACCACGCAGCCGCGCCATCTACCTGCTGCCCAACCTGTTCACGACCGGCTGCCTGTTTTCCGGCTTCTACGCGATCGTGGCCGCCATCGACGGCAATTTCGAGCGCGCCGGCTTCGCCGTGTTCGTCGGCCATGCTGTTCGACACGCTCGACGGGCGCGTGGCGCGCTTCACCAGCACCGAGAGCGCTTTCGGCAAGGAGTACGACAGCCTCGCCGACATGGTGTCGTTCGGCGTCGCACCGGCGATCGTGGCGTACCAGTGGGGCGTCGCGCGACTCTTCGAATACGGCACCGTCTGGGGGCGCGTCGGCTGGCTGGCGGCGTTCTTCTACGCCGTCTGCGCGGCGCTGCGCCTCGCGCGCTTCAACACGCGCACGGCGGCCGACAAGCGCTATTTCGAAGGCCTGCCCAGCCCGTCGGCGGCCGCGCATCGTGTCGGCGTTCATCTGGTCGTCGAGCGAATGGCACGAGCCGGGCCTGCCGGGCCTCATCGCTCGCGTTCGCTGGTCACGGCCAGCGCCGGGGCGCTGATGGTCAGCAGTTTCGGCTACAACAGCTTCAAGCAGCTCAATGTCGAAGGGCCGGTGCGCTTCGCGACGTTCCTCCTCGTGCCGCTGGTCTTCGTCGCTGATCGCCATGCTATCCGCCCATCAGCGCTGCTCGCGATCTTCGGCGGTTACGCGCTGTCGGGCCCGTCCTGTGGCTGGTTCGCCGGTTGCGCCGCAGTCGCCGGCGAGCGCCTCCGATCCGGCGCCGGACGCGCAGCGCCGATGCGCGATCGCGCCGCGGCTACCTGAAGGCGCTGGGCGTCGAGCACTGGCAGCGCCGCGGCGGCGCGCTGCCCGCGGTGGTCGCGTGCCGTCTGAGCGTGCCCGCAGCGCCTGCCGATCGGCCGCACGAGGCGCACCTCCGACGACGTGGGAGCGGCTGGCAGCCGAGGTCGCGGCCTGCACGACGTGCGCGCTGCATCGCAGCCGCACGCCGCACGGTCTTCGGCGTCGGCGACCGGCCGGCCGAGTGGCTGATCGTGGGCGAGGCGCCCGGGCGCCGAGGAAGACCGGCAGGGCGAGCCGTTCGTCGGCCGCGCGGGCGAGCTGCTCAACTCCATGCTGCGCGGCATCGGGCTTGTCGCGCGAGCAGGTGTTCATCGCCAACGTGCTCAAGAGCCGGCCGCCGAACAATCGCGATCCGCAGCCCGAGGAAGTGGCGCACTGCCTGCCGTACCTGCGAGCGCCAGATCGCGTTGCTGCAAGCCGCGCATCATGCTGGCGGTCGGCCGCATCGCCGCGCAGAACCTGCTCGCCACCGACACGCCCATCGGCAAGCTGCGCGGGCAGCGTGCACGCCTTCGGCGCGACGCGCATCCCGCTGGTCGTGACCTACCATCCGGCCTACCTGCTGCGCTCGCCCGACCGAGAAGCGCAAGGCCTGGGAAGACCTGAAGTTCGCGCGTGCGCGTGCTGCCGTCGCGGGCACTGAGGCGCATGACCGCTGCGCTCGCCGGAGATCCTGATCCGCGACATGGATTTCGACGACGTGGCGGCCGTGGTCGCAGCTCGAGCGCGCGTCGTATGCCGTTCCCGTGGAGCGACGGCATCTTCCGCGACTGCCTGCGCGTCGGGTTACTACTGCTGTGTCGTCGAGCTCGATCACATCGCTCATCGGCTACGCAGTCATGAGCACCGGCGCCGGCGAGGCGCATGTGCTCAACCTGTGCGTCGACGAGCGCTGTCCGCTGCCGCGGCATCGGCGGCGCAGCTGCTGGAGCATCTGCTGGAGTTTGCGAAGGGGCTCGGACGTGCAGGACGTGTTTCTCGAGGTGCGGCCCTCCAATACGGCTGCGATCCGTCTCTACCAGTCGCACGGCTTTCGGCCAGATCGGCATCCGCCGGGGGTACTACCAGGCGGTCGGCGGCCGCGAGGATGCGGTGGTGCTGCGCAACGTCGCCTCGGGCAAGGGCCCGCGAGTGAGCGCCGCTTCCCGAAGCCGTCGGACGCGCCGCCGCACCTTCGCGATCATCTCGCACCCCGACGCCGGCAAGACCACGCTGACCGAGAAGCTGCTGCTGTTCGGCGGCGCGATCCAGATGGCCGGCACGGTGAAGGGCCGCAAGGCGGCGCGCCACGCGACCTCCGACTGGATGCGCCTCGAGCAGGAGCGCGGCATCTCGGTGACCTCGTCGGTGATGCAGTTCCCGTACGACGGCCGCATCGTCAACCTGCTCGACACGCCGGGCCACGAGGACTTCTCCGAGGACACCTACCGCACGCTGACCGCGGTGGATTCGGCGCTGATGGTGATCGACTGCGCCAAGGGCGTCGAGGAGCGCACGATCAAGCTGATGGAAGTCTGCCGGCTGCGCGACACGCCGATCATGACCTTCATCAACAAGCTCGACCGCGAGGGCCGCGCGCCGCTCGAGCTGCTCGACGAGATCGAGAAGGTGCTGAAGCTCGCCGTGCGCGCCGATGACCTGGCCGATCGGCATGGGCCGCGACCTGATGGGCACCTATCACCTGACCGAAGACCGCATCTACGTCTACGAGGCGGGCGAGCAGCGGCCGGGTCGGCGAGAACCGGATCATCGAAGGGCTCGACGAGCGCCGAGGCCACGCGAGTTCCTCGGCGACCGGGCCGCGCGCGTTCCGCGACGAGATCGAGCTGGTGCGCGGCGCCGCGCACGGCATTCGACCTGCGAGGCCTATCTGGCCGGCAAGCAGACGCCGGTGTTCTTCGGCTCGGCGATCAACAACTTCGGCGTGCGAGGAGCTGCTCGAGCAGCTTCACGCGTACGCGCCGCCGCCGCAGCCGCGCGCGCCGACGCGCAGCGCGACGGTCGACCCGGCCGAGCCGAAGCTCACCGGCTTCGTGTTCAAGATCCAGGCGAACATGGATCCGAGGCACCGCGACCGCATCGCGTTCATGCGCGTCTGTTCGGGCCGCTATGCGCCGGGCATGCGCCTGTACCACGTGCGCCTCGGCAAGGAAGTGCGCATCGCCGACGCGCTGACCTTCATGGCCGGCGACCGCGGCACGCGGAGGAGGCCTACGCCGGCGACATCATCGGCCTGCACAACCACGGCACGATCAACATCGGCGACACGCTTCACCGAAGGCGAGAAGCTGACGTTCACCGGCATTCCGAACTTCGCGCCGGAGCTGTTCCGCCGCGCGCGTGCTGCAAGGATCCGCTGAAGATGAAGGCGCTGCAGAAGGGCCTCGACCAGCTGTGCGAGGAAGGCGCGACGCAGCTGTTCCGGCCG
This sequence comes from uncultured Pseudomonadota bacterium, assembly GCA_963769065.1. Taxonomy (GTDB): domain Bacteria; phylum Pseudomonadota; class Gammaproteobacteria; order Steroidobacterales; family Steroidobacteraceae; genus ZC4RG30. The sequence goes on from CAVYKG010000001.1 coordinate 279,440, forward strand.
CTGCGCAACAACGACCTGATCCTGGGCGCCGTCGGCCAGCTGCAGTTCGACGTCGTCGCCTTCCGGCTGCAGGACGAGTACAGCGTGCAGTGCGCGTTCGAGGCGATCAGCGTCGCACACCGCGCGCTGGGTCGACGGCGACGACGAGAAGAAGCTGGCGGAGTTCCGCACCAAGGCCTACGACAATCTGGCCGTCGATCACTCGGGCGCGCTCGTCTACCTCGCGCCGTCGCGGGTGAATCTGCAGCTGACGGTCGAACGCTGGCCGGATCTGCGCTTCAGCGAGACCCGCGAGAGCCACGCATGAGCGGCGAGGCGCGCGTGAAAGCCTGGCTTCGCCGCGCGGCCGGCGCTCACCTGGGCGCTCTACGACTGGGCGAACTCGGCGTTCGCCACCACGGTGATGGCCGGGTTCTTCCCGATCTTCTTCCGGCAGTACTGGAGCGTCGGCGCGGAGTCCGTCGCTCACGACGCTTCCGGCTCGGCATCGCGAACGCGCATGGCAGGCTTGCATCATCGCGCTGCTCGCGCCGCTGCTGGGCGCGATCGCCGACCGCGGCGGGCGCCGCAAGCGCGTTCCTGCTCGCCTGGAGCCTGCTCGGCATCGCCGCGACATTCGCGCTGTACTTCGTCGCCCAGGGGCAGTGGGCGGTCGCCGCGGCGCTGTTCGTGCTGGGCACGCTCGGCTTCAACGGCGGCGTGGTGTTCTACGATGCGCTGCTGCTGGATGTCGCCGAGCCGCGAGACTACGACCGCGTCTCCGCGCTCGGCTATGCGCTCGGCTATCTGGGCGGCGGGCTGCTGTTCGCGCTCAACGTGCTGATGGTGCTCAAGCCGGCACTGGTTCGGCCTGCAGGACGCCGCCGAAGCCGTGCGATTCTCCTTCTGACGGTGGCGATCTGGTGGCTGGTGTTCATGCTGCCGCTGCTGCTGTTCGTGCGCGAGAGCAGCCGCCGGCCACGCACGCGCGGTGCCGTGCGATCGCGGACGGGCTGCGCGAGCTCGCTCGCCACTGCGCGCCAGATCGGCCGGCACCGGCCGCTGCTGCAGTTCCTGCTCGCCTACTGGCTGTACATCGACGGCGTGAACACCGTCATCAAGATGGCGGTCGACTATGGCCTCTCGCTGGGTCTCGACGAGTCCGACCTGCTGGGCGCACTGCTGCTCACGCAGTTCGTGGCATTTCCGGCAGCCATCGCTGTTCGGCCGCCTCGGCAAGCGCTTCGGCGCGCGCGAGAGCGTGCTGATCGGCCTCGTCGTGTACGCATCGGCGTCACGGTCTGGGCCTATTTCCTCGACTCGCACGCTCGAGTTCTATGCGATGGCCACCGTCGTGGGGCTGGTGCAGGGCGGCGTGCAGAGTCTGTCGCGTTCGCTGTTCGGCCGACTGGTGCCGGAGGGCAAAGTCGGCGGAGTTCTTCGGCTTCTACAACATGGTCGGAAAGTTCGGCACGGTGCTGGGCCCCTGCTGATGGGCGGCGCCGCCCTGCTGCTCGACAGCACGCGCGCTTCCATCCTTTCGCTGCTGCTGCTGTTCGTCGTGGGCGGCGTGCTGCTGTGGCGCGTGCAGCCTCAGGCCGCAGCGTGCTGCCGGACCAGGCGGCGGGGTCCAGCCGATAGAGCCGGCACAGCGCCGCATACAGCGCGGGGTGCAGCTGCGGCCATCTGCAGCGGAAGCTCGAAGAAGGTCTCGGTGCAGACCGCGAAGAATTCCACCGGGATCTTCGGCACCGTAGGGATCGATCAGCGTGTCGGCGTGCCGGCGTCCACCCCGCGCACAGCGATTCGTACTCCGCCTGCATGACTGCGTGCCAGTCGGCATCCGCTTCGCCGTCCTGCCGCGGTGAGCTCGGCCGTCCAGTCGCGTGATCGATGATGTGCGCGAACTCGTGCAGCACGACGTTGTATCCGTCGCGGTGTTCGAGTCCATCGAGCACGTCGCGCCAGGACAGCAGGATGCGCGACTCGTCCTCGGTCTGGCCGGCGAGCGGGCGCTCGATTTCCGTGACGACGCCGTCTTCGTCCTCATGACGTTCGGTGACGACGAATTCGTCCGGATAGACGAGCACGCTGCGCAATGGGCGATAAAGGCGAGATCGAGAGTCGCGACCGGAACGCAGGCCTGGAACGCGATCACCGGCCGCATCCGCGCAGCGATCACGAGACCGCCACAGCCGACGAACGGGACTGCTGCGAGGAACGCGCGGGCGAGTGCGGCCCGTGGCTCCGCAGCGGCGAAGGGAGCGGCTGTACAGCGGCAGCCAGTCGGCGAGCGCAGCGTGTTCGTCGCCTTCTAGCAGCGGCTGGGCCAGGTCGGTACGCCGGCGCTTCAATCGCGCTTCGATGCGGGGCCCAGCAGAGCGAGCTGGTCTGGCCGGACGAGCGTGCCGGAGGGTCCATAGCGAAGCGGTTCGTAGAGGGCGAGCGCCCGACGCAGCAGTGGCGCAATTCGGGCACTGCGTGCAGGCAGCACGCCGGATGCTGCCGGCGCGACCGACGTTGCATCGGTGCGCCGGCCTCGACGCACGCGCGGCGCAGCCGCTGCCAGCTGCGCGCGGTCGGGTCGCCCCGCTGTCGCCGCAGGCTGAAGCGCCGCCGCCAGTGGAAGATCGCTGCCCACAGCAGCGCTGTGCCGACCAGAGTGCCGTCAGCAGCGGGTAGTCCGCATCCGGCATTCCCAGGCGAGCGAGCAGGTCGATCTGCGCGGCGCGATTGAAATCGATCACGCGCAGCTGCCACCATAGGTTCGAGGCATCCCACGTGCGCAGCGCACTCGACAGCCAGCGATTGCCGCGCAGCAGTCGCGAGGTGAAGTCGCCCGACGCGGGTCGCAGGTCCCGCAGGCCGCGGGTCAGCCGTTCAGGCGCAGCGGCGGCGGTGGGATCGACCCGCTGCCAGCCCTGCCTTCGATCCACACTTCGGCCCAGGCATGCGCGTCGGACTGGCGCACGATGAGGTAGCCGCCAGCGCGTTCCAGTCACCGCCCTGGTATCCCGTGACGACGCGCGCCGGAACGCCCGCCGCGCGCATCAGCGTGACGAACGCCGAGGCGAAGTGACCGCAGAACCCGAGCCGGGTGTTGAACAGGAAATCGTCGATCGAGTCGTGATCCAGCAGCGGTGGCGTGAGCGTGTACTCGAAGCCATCGCGGAAGTGGTCGAGCATCGCGGCAACGAACGCGTCGCCGACGGCGGGCATGCGCCGCATCGCAGCTGCGCGTTAGCGCGAGGTGCGGGGGTTGCGATCAGGAGGCAGCCACGTGTCGAGCCGCCGTGCGGCGCGCGAGAGGGGCCCGGTGCACGAGGTAGCCAGGTGGGACTCGCCTGGTACACCGTCGGGGATGTGATCGGGCGACTGGAGAAGATCTGGCCGTCGTACGTCAGAAACACACCGCGTCTGGCGAAGGGCGGCGTGATCGGTGTCGAGGCCGAACAGCCAGTTGCGGTTGCTGGGTTCGAGCATGACTCCGGTACGCGATGGCTCGCCGACTGGCTCGGCACCATGCAGGCGAACGCGGCGGTGAACCACGGCGCCACGTGTAGCCATCGAAATTGTGCAGCACCGGGCCGCGCCAGTAGCGCTCGTGCGGGCGCGGCACCTCGCCCATGAAGCGGACGCGAAACGCGATTTCGTCCGAGATCGACAAGGTCCGAGATGCTGCCAGGGCTCATCTCGTCGCGAGGCCGGTCTGCCCGCGTTCAGTACCCGGCAGCGACCACAAGGCGCCCGGGAGGCGGGGCACAAACAGGAACAGGATGCGACCGCGAACGGCAGCGACCAGAGCGAGCGACCTGCCGGCGATGCGGAAGGCCGCCCGCCAGGGTCTCTGAGGTGTGCGTGCTGATTCCCAGCGAGCCAGTGATGCGCAGCAGGCATCCATACGCGTCGCGACGTACAGCGGCATGCGCAGCAGGCCCTGACGGTCGAGGCAGGCCGCCAGCAGCAGGAGCACGTGAGTCGTGACCAGGGCACCAGCGCATCCCGCCGCTGCGCGTTTCGAGAACCTTTGCGGCGCCCATCGCCATCAGCAGGGCAGCTGCCGTGCCGCGAGTCCATTCAGCGTCCGGAAGGTCGCGAGCGCTGCAACCGTGAGCACCAGGACCAGCAGCATGACGGACGGCGAAGTTGGGCAGGGGCAGCCGTTCCGCCCATGCGATGCGGCAGTGTCGCCAGGCAGCGGCGCCCGATCGCCACCGCGCCAGCACCACAGCGGAACCCGTCGAGGTGCAGCAAGCCACCTGCAGCGAATGCGGCCATGGAAAGCGTGTTGAGCGCCGATCGGGGAGGAGTAGTGCGTCACGTAGCGGGTGCCTCGCCAAGCTGGACAGTGCGGTGAGGCAGCCCGCATGTGCGCCGCGCCCGGGCCGGCCGCAGGCGTTCTGGCGGGGAAGGACCAGCGTCCAGAATTCGCCGCGCTGCGGTATCGAGCACCCACCTGCACAACTGTGAAAGGCGCGCTCGGTGTCGAGCCCGTTCAGCGAAGTCGAAATCGGCGTGCGATGGCACCTGCCGTGTCCCGGTACTCGCGCACCAGCAGCGGTGATGCCGCGCGCATAGGCCTTCCAGGCGACCTGCCGGGGCGAGTCGCCTTCGCGGAAACGTGCGCAGGCCCGCCAGTTCTTCGAGGCCCGCGTCGCTGCGGCTGCCCGCGCATCATCGCCATCCGGTGCGGGACGAGCTGTTCCCGTCGGGACGCGGAGATCCACGTCCGTGCCGACGTCGAGCTGCAACCAGCGTCCAGCGCGGAACAGCCCGAACGGCGCACGTGCTTCGAGCCGCAGGAGCGGGGCGCGCCAGGGCCCGCGTTCGGCGGCTGGTGCGTTCACGACGACGTCGCCTCGTGCATCGAGCTGACGGCAGAACGCCGCCGGTGAGAGAGGTCCGTGGTCCCGCAGGCTCGCCGTCCGCGCACCGCGGCGGTCGAGACGAGGCGCAGCGTGCACCGGTTCGCCCGCAGAAGGCAGGCTCGCGCTCGACCTCGACTTCACTCGGGCACCCGCAAGTCTGCGATGGGTCTGCACCATGCCATCATGGAAAGCCGGCAGAGCCAGAAGGACAGCAGCATGGCGAGACCGTTGCCGTAAGTTCATGCCGGCGACAAACGCCACCATCAGCAGTCGACCGAAGGACGAGTCCCGGCCCGGGACGGCAGGATGTAGAGCGCCGTGCGGCAGCGTCAGGGGCAGCGTGTCAGTTCCCTGCCGCGCAGTGCCCAGCGGGCGAGACGAGAGTTCAGGAACTCGAGCCGCGCCTTCGCCACGGCTTCAGTCGGGGACCGGCACGGATCCAGGATTTCACGCGTGGCATTGCGACGCTCGGCACCGCCCGGCGCATCACGCGGTGTCGAGGCGGTGACGCCGACGACGGCAGGCCAGACGACCTGCACGTCATCGGGAAGCACGGCATCGCGGCCGTCGATCAGCGCCCAGGCCCGCGCCGCGCGCACCAGCCCCTGCGCTGCGCGCGGCGACAGTCCCAGGCGCGAGATCGCTGCGCGCGCGCTGCGGCCGACCAGCTGCTGCACGTAGTCGAGCAGCGGGCGGCGCCACGTGCACGCGCGTCACCTGCTGCTGCAGATGCCAGCAGCTGCCGCCGGCGTCAGGGCGGCGGGCAGTGCGCGCCAGCAGGCTGCGCCGGTCGCCCTTCGCCAGCAGCACCCGTTCGTGACGCGGATCCGGGTAGCCCAGTTCGATCCGCATCAGGAAGCGGTCGAGCTGCGATTCGGGCAGTGCATAGGTGCCGAGCTGCTCGTGCGGGATTCTGCGTCGCCACGACGAAGAACGGTTCCGGCAGCGCATGGGTGATGCCGTCGACGCTGACCTGGCGTTCTTCCATGGCTTCGAGCAGCGCGCTCTGGGTGCGCGGGCTGGCGCGATTGACCTCGTCCGCCAGCAGCAGCTGGGTGAATATCGGGCCCTGGCGGAATTCGAACTGCTGCGTCGCCCGGTCGAAGATCGAGACGCCGAGTGATGTCGGCCGGCAGCAGGTCGCTGGTGAACTGCACGCGCTGCCAGGAAAGGCCCAGCACCTGCGCCAGCGCATGCGCCAGCGTGGTCTTGCCCACTCCCGGTATGTCTTCGATCAGCAGATGACCGCGCGCGAGCAGGCAGGACAGGGCCAGCCGCAGCGCGCGGCCTCTTGCCGAGGATGATGGAATCAAGAGCGCGAAAGGGCCGCAGGCAGCGCGGACATCGACCTGGCTCCGATTGCGTCAGGTGGCAGTCAGACCCTGCACGATTCCGATCTGCCGCGCGAGGCTCTCGTTCACCTTTTCGAACTGCGCGATGCGCTCGCGCTCGGTGGCCACCACTTCCGGCGGGCGCGTGATTCACGAAGTTCGGGTTGTCCAGCTTGGCGCGGGCGCGGCGCGATCTCCTGCTGGTTCTTCTCCCGCTTGCTTCTTCAGGCGGGCGAGCTCCGCGGCAGGATCGATCAGGCCCTGCATGGGAACCAGCAGCGTCATGTCCGCCGACCACTGCGGCGGCGCTGGGCGGAGCCGCCTCGCCTGCGGCCAGCAACGCGCACGCCGTCGATGCCCGCCAGCCGGCCGAGCAGCGCGTCGTGGCGCGCGAAACGGTCGACGTCGCTGGCGGCAGCGCGCCCTGCACCAGCGGCGAGAGCCGGCGCGCGGGGCTGATGTCCATTTCGCCGCGGATCTGCCGCAGGCCGAGGATGACTCCCTTCATCCAGTCCACATCGGCGGTCGCGGCCGCGTCGGCAGGCAACTGGCCGGCATCCGGCCACGGCGCGCGCATGATGGTGTCGCCCGGCGACGCCCGCGAGCGGCGCGACGCGCAGCCAGATCTCCTCGGTGATGAACGGCATGATGGGATGCAGTGCGCGCAGCAGCGTTTCGAGCACCGTCAGCAGCGTGCGACGCGTGGCCGCGGCCGCGGCTTCGTCGTCTCCCTGCAGCACCGGCTTCGCCAGTTCCAGATACCAGTCGCAGAACTCGTGCCAGGTGAATTCGTACAGCGCGGTGGCGGCCATGGTCGAAGCGGTAGCCCGCGAAGCCCTGTTCGGTGGCGATGATGGCCTCGCGCAGGCGCGAGACGATCCAGCGGTCGACCACGCTGGCCGACACCGTGCCGGCGCGGCGCCACCGGCTTGTCCGTCGGTCATCATCAGCACGAAGCGCGCGGCGTTCCACAGCTTGTTGCAGAAGTTGCGGTAGCCCGCGACGCGACCGAGTTCGAAGCGGATGTCGCGGCTCTGCGTGGCCAGCGCCGCAAAGGTGAAGCGCAGCGCATCGGTGCCATGCGCCTCGATGCCGTCGGGAAACTGCTTGCGCGTGGCCTTCTCGATGGCCGGCGCGAGGTGCGGCTGCATCAGGCCGGTGGTGCGCTTCTTCACGCAGCTGCTTCGAGCGCGATGCCATCGACGATGTCCAGCGGGTCGATGACGTTGCCCTTGGACTTGGACATCTTCTGGCCTTCGCCATCGCGCACCAGGCCGTGCACGTAGACCTCGCGGAACGGCACTTCGCCCATGAACTTCAGGCCGATCATGATCATCCGGGCGACCCAGAAGAAGATGATGTCGAAGCCGGTGACCAGCACGTTGCCGGGATAGAAGCGCTGCGAGCTCCGCGGTGCTGGTCGGGCCAGCCGAGCGTGGAGAACGGCCACAGCGCCGACGAGAACCAGGTATCGAGCACGTCGGCGTCGCGCGTCAGCGCGACGTCGGCGCCGTGCTTGCGCGTGCCTGCGCGCGCGCCTCGGCCTCGCGTGCGCGCGACGTAGACATTGCCGTCGGCGTCATACCAGGCGGGAATCTGGTGACCCCACCACAGCTGGCGGCTGATGCACCAGTCGCGGATGTTGCGCATCCACTCGAAGTAGGTCTTCGACCAGTTCTCCGGCACGAAGCGGATGCGGCCGGATTCGACGGCCTCGATGGCGGGCTCGCGCCAGCGGCTCGATGCGCACGTACCACTGGTCGGTGAGCAAGGGCTCGAGGATGGCGCCGCTGCGGTCGCCGCGCGGCACCATCGAGCTTGTGCTTGTCGATGCGTTCGATGAGTCCGGCGGCTTCGAGTTCGGCGAGCACCTGCTCGCGCGCCTTCTCGCGCGTCAGGCCGCGCAGCCGCTCCGGGACGTTGTCGTTGAGCCGTGCATCGGGCGTGAAGATGTTGATCAGCGGCAGGTCGTGACGCTGCCCGACCTCGTTGTCGGTGAAGTCGTGCGCCGGCGTGATCTTCACGCAGCCGGAGCCGAACTCGCGGTCGACGAAATCGTCGGCGATGACCGGGATCAGCCGGTCCGTCAGCGGCAGCCGCACGCGCTTGCCGATGAGTGCGCGGTAGCGTTCGTCTTCCGGATGCACGGCCACGGCGCTGTCGCCGAGCAGTGTCTCGGGCCGCGTCGTCGCCACGACCAGATGGCCGCTGCCATCCTCGAGCGGATAGCGCAGGTGCCAGAGGCTGCCTTCTTCCTCGGTCGACAGCACTTCGAGATCGGAGAGCGCGGTGAGCAGCACCGGATCCCAGTTCACCAGCCGCTTGCCGCGGTAGATCAGGCCTTCTTCGTGCAGCCGCACGAAGACTTCGGTGACCGGCGCGCGAGAGGCCCTCGTCCATCGTGAAGCGTTCGCGCGACCAGTCGACCGACGCGCCGAGCCGGCGCAGCTGCTGCGCGATGGTGCCGCCGGATGCTGCCTTCCATTCCCAGACGCGCTCGACGAAGGCCTCGCGGCCGAGGTCGCGTGCGGCTCTGTGCCGGCGGCATTCAGCTGCCGCTCCACCACCATCTGCGTGGCGATGCCCGCGTGGTCCGTGCCCATCTGCCACAGCGTGTCGTCGCCGCGCATGCGGTGATAGCGGGTCAGCGCGTCCATGATCGTGTCCTGGAACGCATGCCCCATGTGCAGCGTGCCGGTCACGTTGGGCGGCGGGATCATGATGCAGTAGGGCTGCGCCGTGCGCCGGACGGCGCGAAGCGGCCCGCGCCTCCCAGTCGCGGTAGAGGCGCTGTTCGATGTCGCGCGGGTCGTAGACCTTGTCCATGAGCTTCGGTCTTCCGGTCATGTCGAAATGTTGCGGCGTGCGCCGTGCTCGCGATAGAAACGGAATCGCGCGCGGCCCGCGTCGCGGACGGCCGCGGTCCGCGTCCACCACCTCGATGACCGCGCGGAAATCGCAGCACTTCGGCTGCGACGCGCTGTGCGCGCAGCGTCGACCAGCGTCGTCGAAAGCCCGCGCCGAGCGTCGCCGGCAGATCGTGCGGCCGCGTGCAGCTGCACGGGCGCCTCGCGGCGCGGCCGGATCGTCCGCCAGCTGTTCGTGCGGCACGAAGGCGCGCTCGCCGAAGGTCCACAGCAGGTTGTCGAACGCGTCGAGCGCTGCGGCATCATCGAGCCACACCAGCACGCGCTCGCCCTCGCGGCAGGCCTTCTCGATCAGCGCGCAGGCCTAGCTGCAGCCGCAGCGGTCAGCCGGTGTCGGCCAGCGTGTAGAAACGGATCTCGACCTGCGGACAGCCGGGCCGTCAGGACGCCGCAGGCGCCCGCGCGCGCTGGATGCAGGAAGTCGGCGAGCAGCGGCACGGGCCGGCCGGTGCCGCCCTTCTGCGCACCGGAAAGCCAGGCCGTGCCGGCGATGTCCAGGTGCGCCCAGCTTCATGCCCTGCGTGAACTTGCCGAGGAAGGCGCCGGCGGTGATGGCGCCGCCATCGCGCCCGCCGACGTTGGCCAGGTCCGCGAAGTTGCTGCTTGCAGCTGCTCGGCGTAGTCCTCGGTGAGCGGCAGCTGCCAGCCGCGGTCGTCGGCGCGCGCGCCCGCGTCGACCAGTTCGCGCGCGAGCTCATCGTCGTTGCCCATGATGCCGGTGAAGTGGTGGCCCAGCGCGATCACGCAGGCGCCGGTGAGCGTCGCGATGTCGACCACCGCTGCGGGCTTGTAGCGGCGCGCGTAGTCGAGCGCGTCGCAGAGGATGAGCCGGCCTTCGGCGTCGGTGTTCAGGATCTCGATCGTCTTGCCCGACGCGCTGGTGACGATGTCGCCCGGCTTGGTGGCGCGGCTGCCCGGCATGTTCTCGACCGCCGGCGATCGAGGCCGACGAGGTTGACGCGCAGCTTCAGCAGCGCCGCGACCAGCATGCAGCGCGCCAGCACGCTGGCCGCGCCGCACATGTCGTACTTCATCTCGTCCATCGCGGCCGGATCCTTCAGCGAGATGCCGCCGGTGTCGAACGTGACGCCCTTGCCGACCAGCACGATCGGGCGCTGCACTGCTTGCGCCGCCGCGATGCTCGAGCGCGACGAAACGGGGCGGCTCGGCGCTGCCGCGGCGACGGCGCAGCAGGCAGCCCATCTTCAGCCGCCGGATCTGCGCTTCGTCGAGCACGCGCACCCGCAGCGATGCGATGGCTGCGCGCCAGTTCCCTCGCCTGGTGCGCGAGATAGCGCGGCGTGCAGATGTTGCCCGGGCAGATTGCCCAGGTCGCGCAGCAGGCGCATGCCGTCGGCGATGCCGTCGCCGTGCGCGAGCCCGCGGCGCATGCCGGCGACACCCGCTTCAGCCACCGGGCCGGCAGCGATCTTGGCGAGGCGGGGCAGCGGCGCGCGCTTGCCCGACTTCAGGTCGTTGATGCGGTACAGCGCGCGCCGGTGAGCTCCGCGACGGCGCGACCGAGGTAGTAGTCGTCCATCGAGGTCGACGCCGGACGCTCGATGCACAGCGCAAGCGTGGTCGCCCGGGTGCGCAAGACAGCCGCGAGGGCCGCGCTGACGGCCTTGCGCCACGCACGACGGTCGAAACTCTTGCGGGCGCCAAGGCCGACGACGATCAGGCGCGCGGCACGCACGCCTTCGACGTCGGGCAGCAGCTGTGTATCGCCAAGGCGGGCGGAGAGGTCGCCGCGGGCGAGCCAGGTGCGCAACCGGCCGCCCATCGCCGTGTTCAGCTTGCGCACGCCAGCAGGCAGCTCTTCCTCGTCGAACACGCCCACGACCAGTGCATTCGACACGCGCTTCCGCCGGATCGACCTGCAGCACCGAAAATTCCATTGCGTCCTCACTCGTGCCGCACGCGCGGCGTCTCACATAAGGTAGAGTTTAGCCGAATGCGCGTGGTCGATCGGTACATCGTCCGGACGGTGCTTGCAGGCGTGCTGATGGTCACCGCCGTGCTGCTCGTGCTGGTGGCCCTGTTCATGTTCATCAATGAGCAGGGCCAGGTCGGTACAGGCTCCTATTCGAGCCTGCAGGCGCTGCGCTTCGTCGCGCTCAACCTTCCCGGTCAGGTATTCGAATTCCTGCCCGTCGGAGCACTGATCGGCGGCCTGCTCGGGCTCGGCGCGCTGGCGCGAACCAGCGAGCTGACCGTGATGCGTGCAGCGGGCATCTCCAAGTTGCGGATCGGCGGCGCCGTCGCGCTCGCCGGCGCGCTGCTGGTCGGCCTCGCCGCGCTGCTCGGTGAGTGGGTCGCGCCTCCGCTCGGCCAGCTCGCCAAGGAGCAGAAGGCGTTCAGCCGGTTCAACAATGTCAGCTTTGCAGGGCAGGGCGGTGCCTGGATCCGCGATGGCGACCTCATCCTGAAAGCCGAGCAGCAGTCGAACGACGGTGCATTCGCCGGTTTCACGGTGTTCGACCTGTCTCCCGACAACTCGCTGCTGGGCGTCGGGCGCGCCGCGAGCGCGGTCGAGCGGCCCGGCGAAGGGTGGCAGCTGAACGACTATGCCGAGTCACGCTTCGCGGGCGATCGCGTAGTGGCAGGCACCGAATCCGCACGCGCGCTGTCGACCCGCGCGAGCGCCGATTTCCTCGGGGTTGCCGCGAGCGATCCGATGGACCTGTCGGTCCGCGCGTTGCGCAACGTGATCGGCTACCTGTCCGCCAATCGCCAGGAAGTCCGCGAGTACCAGTTCGCACTGTGGTCGCGAGTGGCTCGCACGGCGGCCATTTTCTTCGGAGTGCTGCTGGCAGTGCCGTTCGTGTTCGGCTCGTTGCGATCGTCCGGTGCCGGCGCGCGCGGCGTGCTCGGCTTTGCGCTCGGTCTCACCTGGTTCATGTTGCAGAAAGTGGTGGAGAACGGGACGCAGGCGTTCTCGCTCGATCCGGTGCTGCTCGCCTGGGCACCGACGATGGCGCTCGGCGTGCTGGTGACAGTGCTGCTGGTCCGCTTGCGCTAGAGGATCGTCTTGCTGCCCACGCCCGAGCTGCTGCCTTCCACTCCGTCGGCCGTGTAGGCCGCGATCGAGAAGTAGTACGTCCCCGGGGTGAGGTTGCCGACCGTGTAGCTGGTAAGGCCAGGGTTCGTGATCTGGATCGTCTGCGTCATCGCGCCCTCGCTCATGCCGTAGTACACGCGGTAGCCGGCGAGATTGTTCAGCGTCGATCCGTCGGTGTTCGCGGTCGGCGGCGTCCAGCTCAGCGTCGCGGAGCCGGTGGTCGTCGCGGACACGAGGATGCTGAAAGCCGCGAGCGATGTCGTGGTCTTGCCGTCGGTCACGCTGATGACGATCGTGTTGTAGCTGCCTGCGGCGGTCGGCACGCCCGTCAACGCGCCGGTGCTGGTGCTGAATGCTGCCCACGACGGCTTGCCGCTGATGCTGAACGTCAGCGCGTCGCTGTTCGGATCCGAGGCGGTCGGTGTGAAGCCGTAGGACACCCCGGTGCGGCCGGTCGTCGCCGGCTGGCCGCCGATCACCGGCGCGCCGTTCGCTGTGGCCTGCACCTGGATGGAGAACGCTGGCAGTGACGCCGTGTTCGCGCCGTCGCTCACTGTGATCACGATGCCGGACGAGGTGCCGACATTGCCCTGGCCCGGCGTGCCGGTCAGCGCGCCGGTCGAGGTGTTGAACGACGCCCACGCCGGCTTGCCCGCGATCGACCAGCCGAGCGCCTGCTTTTCCGGATCCGACGCGCTGGGCGCGAAGCTGTACGCCGAGCCCACCGCGCCTGACGTCGCTGGCGTGCCGGAAATCGTCGGCGCCGCGTTCGGCGCCGCCTTGACCTGCACTGCGAAGGCGGGCAGCGACGCGGTCCGGCTGCCATCCGACACCGTGATCACGATGTTCGGGTAGTTGCCGACCTGCGCCGACGACGGGGTACCGGCCAGTTTGCCGGTGGCCGTGCTGAAGCTCGCCCAGGTGGGCTTGCCCGAGATCGAGAAGACCAGGGCGAGCGTGTCGGGATCGACGGCCGTGGGCGTGAAGGTGAAGGCCGAACCGGCCGTCACCGACGTCGTCGCCGTGCCGCTGATCGAAGGCGCGGCATTGCCCGGCGTGCTGACGACGCGCGGAGCAGGATTCGTGATGTTCAGCTTGAACGGTGCGAGAGGCGTCGACACCTTGCCGTCGGAAACCGAAACTTCGATCTCGGCCGATTCGCCGGCGTCGTCTGCAGTGGGCGTCCCGCTGATGCGTCCGGTGCCGGCGTCGAGCGTCGCCCACGTCGGCAGGCCGGTGACGGCAAACGTCAGCATGTCGCCGTCCGCGTCGGTCGCGCTCGGCTGGAAGACATAAAGGGATGCGGCACTCGCCTGCAGCGTCGGAGTGCCGGTGATGAGCGGGGATGAATTGCCCGGCACGACCGCGCTCGCGGCGCTGACCACCGGGTCCTGGACGCTTCCTTCACCGCAAGCCGCGAGCAGCAGAGTGCTGGCAACGGCGACGAGTACGTGGCGGCTCTTGATCCCGGTCGGTCGCGTCTTCATCGTCTCGTCTCCGGTTGCTCATCGAGCACCCGGTCGATCAGGCGACGAAACGAATAGACACGAGTTGACGGTGGTGGCCATCACGGTTGGCGCCCTTACCGGCAACCCCGCTATCTAGGTCTCGTCGACCTTTAGACCGGAGGCTTTGCGTCCCCGCCTTTCGACGGGTTTGCCCTGTTTGTATGTATCTCGAACGGACTGTAGCCCGCTTCGATCGCCGGTGCATGACACCAGCGTCGAAGTGTGATCTAGGTAATCGTCTTGCTCCCGATCGACGACATCTCGCTCTCCACGCCTGCACTCGTGTACGCCGTGATGCCGAAATAATGGGTTCCGGCGCCGAGGCCGCTGACGGTGTACGACGTCAGGCCGGAATTCGTGACCTGGATCTTGTTGGTCATGTCGTCCGGATTGGTGCCGTAATAAATCGTGTAGCCACTGAGCGACGTTACCGACGATCCGTCGGTGTTTTCCGTCGGCGGGTTCCACGCAAGAGCTGCGGTGCCCTGCGAGCTGCCTCCGACCGTGATGCGGAACGCCGGCAGTGTCGCGCTGGCCGTGCCGTTGGTCACGCTGATCGTGATGCCGCTGAAGTCGCCGGTGTCGCCCGACACGGGCGTGCCGGTCAGCGAACCGTCGGCCGTGCTGAAACTGGCCCAGGCCGGCTTGTTCTGGACTGAGTAGCTCAGCGTGCCTGCCCCGCTGACGGTCGGCTGGAAGGAATAGGCCGAACCGATCGATGCGGCCGTCGACGGCGAGCCCGAGATGCTGAACTCGGTCGTGGTCGTCGTGATCGCGGCGTTCCCTGCCGATTCATTCGCTGTGGTCGGCGTCGCTGACGCCGTCGTCGTGGCTTCACCGCCGCCGCAACCGACGAGCGTGGCCGATGCGGTCAACAGGAGCGCGAAAAATCCGGTCTGCGGGAACTGCTGCAATTTCACCATCTACCTCTCACGAATCCGGTGGTGCTTCCGGTTCGTCAGGCGACGGGTGATGCGTCAGCAGAACTGTCGAGAGGGGCGCTTCTTTCGGAAGCGTCCTGCCCGGCAGCCCCGCTATCACAAAGTCCCGAGACTTCGGACCGGAGGCGTTGCGTCCCCGCCTTGCGACGGGTTTGCCCTTGTACGTGGAGGATTAAAGCGCCGAGGTGAAACACCCGCAAACTGTCGGTCGAGCCCGACAGTCTTGTCAGACAATGCCGCTTATCGTTGAATCGAAAGCGTGTTTAGCGAGCGCTGCAAGATGTCAACCCAATATCGTCCTCGAATCGCACAGAGTCTCGTGTGATGCGCAGCGCGGAATTGTGAGATGCGGCCCGCGTGCACGTGGGACGCGACATAATGTGAATCGTGCATCACCGCCGCTCGCAGCCGAAGGGCGGTCACAGTCACGAGATCATTGATTCTGCAGAATGCGCGTTCTGCATAGGCATCGCAGATTGGGAATGAACGAGAACATCGTAGGCGGACACAACCTGAGCAGCGCTTCGCTGGCGGTACTGCGTGCCGGCCTGCCTGCCGTGATCGCCGTTGGCATCCTGTATGTCACGGCGCGGCTGATGGAAGTACCCATTGATTCCGATTACGGCGCGCTGCTCGCGGTCATCGGTGCGCTCGCGGCGTTCGTGCTAAGGCCAGGCACGGGCGCGATCAATCACCCGATCGCCGATCGCGGCGCGCTGGTGCTCACAGTGCTGGGTCGATGGCTGATCTTTCTGGGTGTCCTCTTCGCGCTCGGCTACCTGACGAAGTCGTCGAGTGTGTATTCGCGGCAACTCGTGCTGCTATGGGTGCTGCTGACGCCGGCGTTCCTGGTCGCGCTCGAAGTGGGCTTCTACGAGCTCGAGCAACGCGCATCGCTGCGCGGTGCGGGCTCGCGTCTGGCCGTGTTCGCCGGCTGCAACGAGGTCAGTCTGGCGCTTGCCGACCGGATAGCTCAACGTCCCGACACGCGCATCAGGGTTGCAGGATTCTTCGACGATCGCAGTCTCGACCGTCTCGGCTCGCCTGACGTACAGCTGCTCGGTCGGCTGCCCGATCTTGCCGCAGTACGTGAAGCACAACGGCATCGACATGATCTTCGTCGCGCTGCCGATGCGGCACATCCAGCGCGTCATCGATCTGCTGGACGAGCTGCGCGACACGACGGCGTCGATCTATTACGTGCCCGACATCTTCGTGTTCGACCTGATCCAGGCGCGCACCGGCGAGATTCTCGGCATGCCGGTCATCGCGATGTGCGAGACGCCGTTCTACGGCTATCGCGGCGTGCATCAAGCGCCTGACCGACATCGTCGATCGACGCGCGCGCTGCTGGTCTGCTGCGCCGCTGCTGCTGCTCATCGCGCTCGCGGTCAAGCTGACCTCGCGCGGGCCCGGTGATCTTCAAGCAGCGCCGCTACGGCCTGGACGGCGAGGAGATCGATGGTCTACAAGTTCCGCACGATGCGGTGCACGGAGGACGGTCGACCGTCGTGAAGCAGGCGACCAAGGACGACTCCGCGGATCACGCCGGTCGGGCCGCTTCCTGCGCCGCTCCTCGCTCGACGAGCTGCCGCAGCTCTTCAACGTGGTCCAGGGCACGCATGAGCCTCGTCGGGCCGCGGCCGCACGCGGTCGCCCACAACGAGGAGTACCGCAAGCTGATCAAGGGCTACATGATCCGCCACAAGGTGCCGCCGGGCATCACCGGGCTGGCCCAGGTGAACGGCTGCCGCGGCGAGACGGACACGCTCGAGCAGATGCAGAAGCGGGTCCAGCTACGACCTCGAGTACCTGCGGCGACTGGTCGCTGCCGCTCGACATCTGGATCCTGTGGAAGACGTTCCTGCTGCTGTTCAGGCACGAAGACAAGGCTTACTGAGGAAGCGACAGAATGATCCTGCTGCTGATGGCCATCGTTGCGCTGAACACCGTTAGCGATCTGTTCGCGCTTGATCTGAGCCTGCTGCCCGGCGTCAGTCCCAAGAATCTGCTGCTGTATGCGGCGTTCGGACTGATCGTGCTGCAGATCGTCATGCGGCGCAGCTTCCAGATGCAGATGCCGCGCGTGTTCGCGGCGTTCGCCGTTCTCATCATCTACTCGCTGATGACCATCACTGTGAACGTGCTGATCCTGAACGGCGACGAGTTTCCGTTGCTCCGAGCGTCGTCTCTCTGAAGGTGAACTTGATCGACCATGCGATCATCTTCTTCGTCTTCCTCTACGGTCTTCGCACGCGCGAAGACGTGCTGCTGATCATCAAGACGCTGCTGGCCTGCGTTGCAATCGCCAACCTCGCAACCATCGCGTCGGTGGCCGGAGTCGCCAGCATCGGCGAAGTGGAGTTCGAGGGCGAACGAGTACTCGGCGCGTTCGGCCACGCAAACGAGACCGGTCCCCTGCTCGCCGCGTTCATACCGATCTACGTTGCCTGCATCGTCTCGAGCCGGGGCCTCGCGCGCACGTTCTGGGTGTCGCGCTCGGCGCCGGTGTCGCCGTCCTGATCATGACGGCCTCGCGCAGCGCGCTTCTTGGCCTTGTCCTTGGCGGTGCGGTAAGCACTTACCTGTATCGTCGCTATCTTCCGGTTCGAAATGGTCGGCTGGACTGTCGTTGCGGTGGTCGCACTGGTTCCGGCGCTCTTCGTGATCGGCGGCGCGTACGGTGAGGCGTTCATGGACCGGCTCGTCGGGCAGGCGACCTTAAACATCGGTTATGCCTCTTCGGGCCGCACCGACGTCTGGCAGAGAGCTTCGAGGTCATGGTCGCCAATCCGTGGAGCTTCCTCACCGGCAGCTGGCGGGGCTGGGACGCCAGCGGTTTCGAATTCGTCGCCCACAACACATATCTAACTTACGGGTTCGAGCTCGGGCTGATCGGCCTCGTGATGTTCGGTCTGCTATGGCGGAGCGCTTACAGCGCCGTGTTGCGGACGGTCGATGACGTCGACCAACTGACCCGCACGTTCATGCTGGCATTCGGGTTCATGGTCCTGAGCCTCGTGTTCGCGCTCACGGTCGTGAACCTGTTCAAGCCCTGGCTCTACCTGTGGCCGATGACCGGCGCGCTGTGCCGGTGGGCTTTCCTGGAGACCGATGCCGTGTCGCTTCGCGCAAGCCCGCGAAGCCGATCGGCTCGTCGCCCATGCGCAAACGGGCTTCCGCGCCGCGGGCGACGTAGCCCTGGCCCGCCGCTGACCCTGCGGGTCACGCCGGCTTTCGACGCTCCAGCGCGAGCATCACCATGGAAGCGGCGAACAGGATCAGCAGGAAGTCCACCGGGATCCGGTACCGCGCAGTGGGAAGAAGATGCTGTGTGCGCCGGCCAGTGTCAGTATGTATAGGTAGACCGGCAGGAATTCACGCCATCGTCGCCGGGTGACGTAGACGCCCGTCAGTCCCAGCAGAAGGATTGGAAGGTAGGTTGCGGCAGCGACCCATTCGCGGGCTCGGCCGCCCGTGCCTTCGTCGGTCGACGAGGCACCGGTGGAAGGGCTCCAGAACACGAGAAATCGTCGCGCGAAAGGCCGATGAAACGCCATCGGTGACTCGAAGATGAATTCGAGGGCGAGTGCCTTGCTGGCCTGCTCGCTCGCGAACATCCGGTCGTCGAGGTCGGGATAGTCGCGCAGCAGCCGGGCTTCCTCGACCGCGATTCGAGGCAGTAGCGGGAATTTTCGAAGCCCGTACCACACGGCGGGATGATGGCCGCCTTGCCGTGCTCGTAGTACGTCTCGTTGTTCGCGATCCACAAGTTCATGCCGCCTGCTGCATTGATGAGCACGGGGCGGTGATAGACCTGGTAGTTGCGGTACGCCCAGGACGCCGATCACGGCCACAGTTACCACCGCGAGTGCCAGATTGCGCACCAGGCCTGCCGGCTGCGCAAGCGCAACGCACAGCAGAAAGAACGGCAGGTAGAGCAGCAGCGTGGGCACGGTCAGCGTCGCGAGGGCGACGCATGCCGCCGCGCCAGCGAGGGCCTCGTGCGAGAGACTGCACGTGAAATCGCCGGAACAGCAGGAAATAGCCGGCCATCAGCGTGACGAACAGCGTCTGGGGGTACTCGAACAACGCGGAGGTGTAGGCGAGGAACGGGATGCACGCGAGCGCGATGCCGGCGATGACACCGGCGCGTCGACCGAACCAGTGCGTCGCGAGACGGTAGCCGAGCAGGCACGCGAGTGCGCCGACGAGCGCCATGCCGAGGCGAAGTCCGAGAAAGTTGTGGCGTCCGACGACGCTTTCGATGCCGGCGATCAGCAAAGGCAGTGTCGGGACCGCCAGCCGGTTCATGTTCAGATCGCCGAAGCCCGCGCCGTCCAGCAGGTTCTGCGCGATGGTGTAGTAGCGTTCGCCATCGAACCAGATGATGCGCTGCGGCAGCAGCACCGCGATCGTCGCGCGGACCGCAAGCGCTGTGAGAAAAGTGATCCACACGGCGTGGCGGGTATCCAGCCACACCCGCAGCCGTTCACTCGATCTCACGGCGCCGAGCGATGATCGCGAAAGCGGATCGGATAGCTCAGGTACGCGAGCCGCTTCGACTCGATCGGCCGCGTGCCACCGAATCGAGAATGAGGCCGCACGCGAGACTGAGGAACGACAGGATCATCCGGGCCGCCGACAGCAGCGCGGTCGGTGCGCGAGGCACGAGTCCGGTCTCCACGAACTCGATCAGCACCGGAATGCCGTGCCGAGCGATGCCAGCATCAGCAACAACGCGGAACGAGGAGAAGAAGGAGAGCGGCTTCTCTTCTTTCACGAGGGAACCGATGGTTCGCAGGATGCGCCATCCGTCGCGAAGTACGTGGACAGCTTGCTTGCCGTGCCGGCCGGGCGTCGCGGTATTCGGTCGCACTTCGGAGATCGGCATGCGGAGTTGCAATGCGTGGACCGTGAACTCCGTCTCGATCTCGAAGCCGCCGGACAGGGCAGGGAAGCTCTTCACGGACCGGCGCGAAAGACACGGGTAGCCGGACAGCAGATCGCCGAGCCGTCACCGGCACCACGCGACGATGCCTGTGAGCAGCGCCATTGCCGAGACGATGGCCGGGACGGATAGGCGCCACGGCTGTCGGTGGATGCGCGCGCCGTTGACCATGTCGAGAGACTCACTGGACGAGCTCTCGATCAGCCGCGGCGCCGGGCAGCGTCGTAGTGTTGTCGCCGTCGACCAGCACATGCACGTCGGCCTCGATATCCGCGAACATCTGGCGGACCACGTTACCCTTGCCGCGCAGTCGCTGACGCCTCACGACGGCGCCCGCGGCCATCGCCACGTCGGCGTGCCGTCCGTCGATCCGTGTCGTAGACGGCAAGGTCGCGTCCGGCAGAGCCCGCTTGAAGTCAGTCACCACGTCGCCAATGGCGCCGGCCTCGTTGAGGCAGGGGGCAAGGACCGCCACCACGGGGCCCGAAGCGTGCGCAGGCGCAACAGAGCGGAACGCCTCGGGGGCATGGGGCATCACCATCAGTTTCGCGTCCATCGGATTCGGCGTCACACGGGTTGGAAAGCTTGCGGGATACGTTACGTGGAGTCCAGCATACTGGCCGCGACCTGGGCCTCATTGCGGGAACGAGGGGCGTGCCACAATCTGCCGATGCCGTTTTTCCGTCGCGCGCCCTGGAGTGCCATTTGAGTCCGAGTCTCTGGATCGACCGTGCCGCGGGCGCCCTGGCCGACACGTTCGAGTCGTCGCGGGCCGATCGCGTGTCGCGGGGCGAGTGGTGGATGCTCGGGCTCCTGCTGCTGGCGGGCGCCGCAATCCGCTTCTGGGGGCTCGGCGCGTTCGGGCTGCACAAGCCCGACGAGGACACGACGGTCCTCGCTGCTGCACACATCCTGATCGACGGGCATCCGCAGTTCCCGAGCGGCATGTACTACGCCCGCGCCATAGTCCAGTCCTACCTGATCGCCGGGTCCGCGTGGCTGTTCGGCGAGAACGAATGGGCGCTTCGTCTGCCTTCCGCAGTGTGCGGCGTGCTGCTGATCTGGATCTGCTGGCAGGCATCGCGACGATTTCTCGACTCGACCTGGCGCATCGCGCTCGCTGCGACCGTCGCGGCACTGCCGCTTGCGATCGCCGATGCGCAGGAAGCGCGCATGTATCCCTTCATGGTCGCGAGCCTCGCCGCGACGCTTGTGTTCGTGTTCCGGTGGGAACGAAGCGAACGACCGATCGATCTCGTCTGGGCCGTGGCCTGCATGTGGGTCGCAGTGCAGTTCCAGGAACTCGCACTGCTCGGCGCACTCGTCGTGCTCTACCCCGGCTTGCGCCATGGAGAGATTCGCCGCATCGCGAGCGGCGTGGCCGCGCTCGCCGCCATCGGAATCGGTTACCTGGTCATCACCCGATGGCAAGGAAGCTTCTATCCGCCCGGAGACCCATCCTATCTTCCCGACTATCGCGACCCTCTGCGATCGCCACCGGCGTCATCGCTTCCGATCTCGACGTTGTCGATCGCGCTGGTTGCGGCCGGCTGCATCGTCTGGCTCGTGTTCCTTGGCGTCAGACGCCGGTTGCGGATGGACACCGCCTTCTGGTCGCTCAGCTTCGCCGCGGCACTCGTCCTCCAAGCCGCGCACCTGTGGCACGCGGCGGCGCTTGCTGCACTCGCAGGGCTGGTGTTCTTCGGGCGTGATGGCTCGAGGAGTCGCCCCGCGCTCGTGGTCGTCGTGCTCGTCGGCGCGGCAATGGCGGTGTACCAGCTGGTCGGAGCCGTCGAGGTCGTGGGCGATGTGAAAAAGGCGCTCGGGCAGCTCACCGGCCGACCGAGCATCTGGGTCTACGCTCAATCCGTGCTGTTCTCTCCGGTCGCTGCCGCCTTTCTGGTCGCCGGGCTCGCTCTCGCAATCGTCCGGCTCACGCAGAGGCGTCGCGTGCCGGAGGTCTGGCTGCTGTTCGTGCTGGCCGTGTGGATACCCCTCCTCGTCGTCGGCGTCGCGGCGTGGTTCGTGCCGATCCGCTACATCGAGTTCGCTCTCGTGCCATTTCTCCTGACCGCATTCGTCTGCGCCCGTGAACTGCTGCCACGCGGCCTGAATGTCGTTTGCGCGTTGCTCTTCACGGTGCTGGCGGTCAACCCGCTTGCGGCCTGGCGGGCAATCGGCGTCAACCAGGGCTTTCCCGACCACAAGGCCGCGGCCGAATTCCTCAAGGGCCGTGGGCTCGCGGCCGACGACGTCGTCATCGCCGAGGAGGTGCTGCTGCAGCGGTACTACGTCGGTCGCATGGATTACTGGCTGACCAGCCCGGAAATCGCCGCGCCTTTCGTGCTCCGTCGGGACGGCGCCTGGGTCGAGCAATACGTCGGAGCGCGAGTGCTGGACTCGGTGGAAGGACTGAAGCGACTGCGCGCGACGTCGAGCGGCGAGATCTACATCATCGGTAGCCGCGAAGGGGGAGACCGAAGCGGCTACCGTGGCGAGACTCTGAATGCGCTGCTGGAGAGCTCGGCGCTGCCGGTGTTGTTCGAGGCCCCTGACGGGACGAAGGTCTGGCAGGTTCCCCGCGGGCTGACGTTCTGATCATCGGCAATACGGGAATCATCACTTGAAGCGTCAGGCGAGCCTGCTCGCGTTCGCGCGTCTCGGCAATTACGGGGTGATGCTGCTCAGCCCCATCTTCCTCGTACGCATCCTGCCGATCGAGCAGTTCGGCTCGTATCGCGAGTTCGTGCTGTATGCCGGAGTGCTGCAATGGATGGCCGCCTTCTCGATCTACGACAGCCTGCTGTACTTCATCCCGGCGAAGCCCGAGCGCACCGGCAGCGTGATCAAGAACAGTCTGCTGATGGTGGTCGGCTCAAGCACGGCGGTGATGGGGGCGGTGCTGCTGATCAATCTCGGCGATGTCCGGAACCTGGCTCGGCGCCTTCGCACTGCCTCTGGCGGTGTACGTGATGGCGATGGTCAATCTAGATTTTTGGGAGGCCCAATTTCTCGCCGCGGGACAGTCCGAGCGGATGCTCGTGTATTCGTCCACGCGGCTGACGTTGCGAATGCTGGTGGTCGTACTTAGCGCGTACCTGTCGCGCAACGTGACGGTCGTCATCTGGTCCTTGACGGGGTTCGAAGTCGCACGGCTGCTCGGCGCCATCTTCGTGTGGCGCGCGAAGCGAGGCGAAGATTCGAGGATCGATCGGGAATTGCTTCGCGACCAGTTGCGCTTCTGCATCCCGACCGGCGTGACGGCCGTAATCGTCATGCTGAGTCGCAATCTCGGGTCCTTCGTCGTGGCACGGCTGCTCGGCCCCGTCGCCCTTGCGCGATATACGGTCGGCACGTACGCAGAACCATTCATCGGCGCAGTGACCGGCGCGGTGTCGACCGTCACCCTGCCCGAAATGGTACGCCGTCAGACTGCCGGAGGACTCGGCGCGAGTCTCGCCGTGTGGCAGGAGGCGTCGATCGTCACCAGCTCCTTGGTCCTCCCGCTGCTGCTCGCGCTCGGTCTCGAAGCCCGCGAAGTCATCGAGTTCGTGTTCGGGCCGAGTTACGTCGAGGCTGCTCCGGTGATGCAGATCTTCCTGCTCGTGGTGGCACGCAGCTGTGTCGATTTCGCTGTGCCGTTGAGAGCGATCGGCAAGGCGCGACCGTTCGTCGTCTGCAACATTGTCGGACTGATCGCGAATGCAGCGCTGCTCTGGGTGCTCTTCCGGCCCTACGGCATGATCGGCGCCGTGATTGCGTTCACGCTGTCGGCGATGATCGAACCGCTTCTGCTAGCGCCCATCGTGCTGCGCGAATACCAGGTGTCGCTTACGAGGCTGCTTCCGTGGCGGGAGTTCGCCAAGGCGGGAGCTGGGCTCATCGCGGGTGCTGCGGCATCGATCGGGTTCGAGCGATGGCTTTCCGGTGAGGCGTTTCTGTGGACGGTGATCGAGTGCGTCGTGTGCGTCCTCGCCTACCTGGCGACGCTCGTCATGTTGCGCGCGAAGGTGATCGATCAGGCGCTGACGCTGCTGCAGGGGCGTGCTGTGCGAGGCTAGGCGGTCTTCAGCCCGCGCAAGCGGTAGAACCTGCGGGCGAGCCACACGAATGCGGAGCGCGGCAGCCGGGAGGCGAGCGTGAAGGGAAGCGCGCGCACGGCCCCTCGCGTAGCTGCGATCTGCTTCGCTGCATGGCGGGCCACAGCGCGGTCGCCCGCCATGCAGGCATACAGCAGCGCTTCGCGATGCAGCCGAGGCAACAACGGCGAGCCGAACCGCTGCATGTCCGCGCCGAATTCGCCGAGCTGCGACTTTACCGCTGCGAGTCGCCTGCTCGCCGGTGGGTTCGTCGAACCGCATCGCCACCACACTGCCCGGAGTGCCCTGGTAGTACTTCTGGCCGATGCGGTGGAAGTAGCGGACCTGCGTGCGGCGGTAGAACTGCAGCCACAGATTGATCTCGCGCGCGGCTTCGCCTTCCTCGAAACGTAGCCCGTCGGCAATGTGCGATCGCCACATGCCGGTGAACTGGCCGAGAAAAACGCCCGCAGAGTGCATCGCGGTAGCTTATGTCATCGTCTTGGTGCATGCCGAGACCGGTCCATTCGCTGGTGTCGGGGTCGATGCAGTTAAAAACGACCATCCCGTACGCGTCGCCCAGCTTCTCGAAGGCATCGACGAATGCCTGCAGCGCACCCGGAACCAGTTCGTCATCGCTGTCGAGAAACGTCGTGAATGAACCGCTCGCGTGGTCGAACAGTGCGTTCTTCGCGCCATTCACGCCGCGGTTCTTCGGCAGGAACACCGGCTTCACGCGTGCGTCGCGTGCGGCGCGATTGCTGATCACGTCGCGGGTTCCGTCGGACGACCCGTCATCCACTACGACGACCTCGAGGTCGGTGAGTGACTGAGACAAGACACTGTCGATCGCCCGGCCGACCAGCGATTCACGGTTGTAGGCGGTAATACCTACGGTGACCAAAGGCATGCGTATTTACCCGATTGCGGTGCAGAACCCGGAAAATGTCGAAACCCGCACAGAGTTGGCTGTCTTATGCCGGTACCGTCAGCCTTCACGTGGCGACAGGCTCGCGAAGTGTAGGAGTTCAGCCCTGCGCTGTCAGTCGACGGCGACAAGGTGACACCCCTCATCCGCCTACGCTAGCGTTGATTCTCGAGCCTGACGAGTTGTGCACGTTTTCGCGTCGCCTCCGTTATGTCCAATTTTCTGTGTATGCGTGGAGTGTAGTAATGCGGATCAAGTCCTTTCTGACGGTGAGTGCGGCAGTCGCGATGTTCGCGCTCGCTACGAGCGCCGGCGCTGCCGACAAGCCGAATTTTCCTCGCGTCGGTGCATACCTGATCGGTCCGCCGCACAGCTACGGCGATTCGAACTATGCGGCGAAGGTCGCGAAGCTCGATGTCGCCGTCTACAACGGCTGGCCCGGCTATGGAAACAACGGAAAGGATCTCGCCGCTTCGATGAAGGCCGTCAAGGACATCAATCCTGCCACGAAGATGATCCTTTATCAGAGCATCAACGAGCAGATGGTGCCTGCGCCGAACGTGACAGCCAGCCTGGAGAGCACGATACGGTCATCCGGGTGGTGGGCGTACACCGCCGGCAGCGGTGGAAACATCGTGCAGTCGGCCTATTCGGCCAGCTACCTGCAGACGAACGTCACACCGTTTTCGCCGGTGAACTCCAGCGGCCAGAACTACCTCCAGTGGCGTGCGAAATGGGAGGCGGACACGTTCTACAAGAACAACCCCTACATCGACGGCTATTTCGTGGACAACGTGTTCTACAAGCCGCGCGTCGATGCCGACTGGAACCGTGACGGACGGATCGACAGTCAGAACGATGCCACCACGCAATCGTGGTATCGCCAAGGTTACGTCGACTACTTCAAGTCCATGTCGGCGCAACTTCCGGCGGGCAAATTTCGGACCGGCAACATCGCCGACTGGGGACACCCGGACGCCGACATCACCCAGTTCAAGGGAATGGTGGATGGCGGCGCCATGGAATACATGATGGGTGCGAGCTACTCGGTCGAGACCTGGGGTGGCTGGAAGATGACCATGGACTGGTACAAGAAGACCATGGCCGCCGTCGCGGAGCCCAAGCTGGTCCTGTTCCACGTGATCGGGTCTGCAACCGACTACCGCTACATGCGTTACGCCCTGGCCACGTGCCTGATGGACGAGGCCTACTTCAACTATTCGGTCAACGACGACAGCACGACGGTCGCCTGGTTCGACGAATACGATGTCGACCTCGGCAAGGCGGTGCAGTCGCCGCAGACCGCTGCCTGGCAGAACGGTGTCTGGCGGCGTGACTTCGAAGGCGGCATCGTGCTGCTCAACCCGAAGGGCAACGGTCAGAAGACCATCACGCTCGAAGGCGACTTCCAGCGCATCTCCGGCAAGCAGGACACGTCCGTCAACAATGGGCAGACGACCCGATCGATCACGCTGCAGGATCGCGACGCGATCGTGCTAAAGCGAGTCTCCTCGCTCAAGCGTCCGGCCGCTCCGACCGGAGTGTCGATCCAGTAAGATATAAGCTCGTCGTGGCCAGCGTGGCCGCGGCGAGCTTTTCAGGGCGACCAGGGCTCGACGTTGGTTTCAGTCGGCATTTTCCATCCAACCGATCTCGCAGGTCACATCCCTGGCGGAATCGACACGTTCATCCGCGGCGTGATGAAGTGGGCTCCTCCCGACCTCGACTACCTGCTCGTCGGTGCTACTTCAGACCCCGAAGCCAGGCCCGTCGGGCGCCTTTGTGAGGTCGATGTCGGTGGTTCGACGCTGCGCTACCTTCCGGTCGTCGTCGCAGATCCCACCAGCCGTCGCGCTCGTCTGCCGCTGACCGTCCGCTATCTCGCCGGCCTCGGCTCGGCCGAAGTCCGGCGGCTTCTCGGCGGCCTGAACATCCTCGACTTCCACCGCGTTGAAACTGCGCTCGCCTTCGCGCGCGACCCGCGACCGAAGAACATGTTCCTGCATCAGGACATGGCCATCCTCCAGGGACCCGAACTGCGATATCGGCTGGCGGCATGCGCCAACCCTGTACGAATGGCTCGAGCGCAAGACGTTCGCGCGTCTGCAGAGGGTCTTCGCCGTCCGACGCTCCGCCATCGAGCGATACAGGTCGTCGTACCCGCAGTGGGCAGACCGTTTCCAGTTCATACCGACCTGGCGCGAGCCCTCGATCTTCACGCCCGTGGAGGCGGCGCGTCGCCGCGAACTGCGTGAAGCGCTTGCCACCTCGATGGAACTCGACCCGGCCCTCCCATGGATCGTCTCCGTCGGGCGTTTCGACCGACAGAAGGATCCACTGCTGCAACTCGACGCCCTGCGTGCGCTCGAGAACCGCTCGTCCGCCGCGCAGTTGGTGATGGTGGGCGATGGTGGGCTTCGAAATGCAATCGAGGCTCGCATCGTCGAGCTAGGGCTCGGTGCACGGGTACATCTGGCCGGCGCCATGCCGCAGCGGGACATCGCTGCAATCCTGCAGGCCTCCGATACATTTCTGCTGTCGTCGGCCTACGAGGGCATGCCGATCGTCGTTCTCGAGGCGCTCGCTTGCGGGCTTCCGGTCGTCACGACCGATGTCGGCGAGGTCGGTCTGGCCGTGAAGTCGGGCATCAACGGGCAGGTCGTCGCAGAGCGAACCGCCGAAGCGCTCGGCTGCAGCCCTGCATTCGGTCCTGTACGGTGGGGCAGCAATGGCAGGCGAAGCAAGCTGGTCCTCGGTGGATGGGTTCACGCCGGCGGCAGTGCTCGAGGCCGTCTACCGCAACCACCGGGAACAAGGCGCGGCGCTCGCGCGGGACGCGCGCAAGCAGGTCAGTCCCGGGTAGCGGCGATCGCGAGCTTCGCGACTTCGGATCCGTCGCCGAGGCGATCGATTTCACGAAGGCCGGTCGACTCGTTGATGAAGATGCTGCCGTGGGTGTCGCCGGCCTCGAGCGTCCGGCAGATCACCATCAACCCGTCGGAACGCAGCCGGACTCGCAGGTTGCGAATCATCGAGGCGAGAATCGACTCGTCGAAATACACGTGGTTCAGGATGTTTGCGGCTCGAAGGACGTCGAATTGCCCGGTGTATCCGGTTCCGTCGAGAATGTCGTCCTCGACCACGCGTACGCGGTCGCTGCTCACCAGACGCTGGCTTGCCAGCTGCACGTGGCGGCACTCGAAGCCTTCGACGGTAGTCACGCCGAGATCTCGGCGCAGCCCGGCAGGACCGAACCTGCGGCCCGTTGCAGCCGCCGCAGGCCGAAGAAGTGTTGCAGTCGCGCCCGGCGCGGCATGTCCACCCGCAGCGCGCGACCGCAGAGTTCGTACTGCAGGGGACGACCCTTCGAATCGACGAGTACGGCGTTGTTCTCGTCGACCGTCACTATCCACGCGTCCACCAGGATGTCGCCGGCTAGCATCGAGTGCCCGATGCCGAGCTGATCGAGCTGCTCGCTCCATTCGAGCGTGCTGACCCCTGAAGAGGCCGCGACGTCCATGATCTGCAACGGGCGGCGTGCCGGCAGATGGCGGGCCACGAGCGCGTTCAGGTCGTTCAGGCGCTGGTGACTGGTCGTCTTGAACGTGCCGTTGGGCAGGATCAGGTTCGAGAAGAACTGGCGCTCGCGCGATGCGTACTCGGCCGGGTCGGTGATCGGTCGCCCGAAGAATGATCTTGCGGTCGGAGAATTCAAGCGATCGCTCATGGGGCGGGCTCCGGTACATGCGGCGTGATTCCGCTGAAAGCGTCGGTATAGCAGGCGAGCATCTTCGCGTCCGTGAACGACTCGCTCACGCGCCGCGCGGATGCCGCACCGATAGCCTCGCGACGTTCCGGGTCGGCAAGCCGGGCGAGATGCGCAGTCAGGATCGACGTCGCCAGGCTCGTAGAGGTAGCCGTTCCATCCGGCGTCACCTGTTCCTCGGCGCCGCCGATGCGGGTCATCACCAGCGGCTTGCCGGCCGCCATCGCTTCCAGCGCGGCGACCGAGAACGTCTCGATCGCGTG
This sequence comes from uncultured Pseudomonadota bacterium, assembly GCA_963769065.1. Classification (GTDB taxonomy): domain Bacteria; phylum Pseudomonadota; class Gammaproteobacteria; order Steroidobacterales; family Steroidobacteraceae; genus ZC4RG30. The sequence continues at coordinate 308,042 of CAVYKG010000001.1, forward strand.
CGAGGTCAGCGCGACGACGTCCGCGGCTGCGAGGTAGGGCCGAACGTCGGACTGCATGCCGGTGATGACGACGCGAACCTCGAGCCGAGCCGAGCTCACGTGGTGCTCGATCGCCGCACGCTCGGGTCCATCGCCGATGAACAGGGCGCGCGCCGGAACGCCTTGGTCGCGCAGGCGCGCGATCGCGTCGACGAGATCGCCGTGAGCCTTCTCGGGGCGGAGTGCCGCACAGATGGCGATCACGTAGTCTCTGGGGCAAAGCCGCAAGCGGCACGCACCGCTGGAGCGCCGGTGGCGGCAGCAGCGTCGCGAAATCGGCGTACGTCGATGCCGTTGTGGATCAGCAGGTCCTGCCGCGGGCGCAGTCCGTGCGTTCGCCAGTATTGCTGCTGCTTCGCGCTGACGTAGATCAGCAGATCCATCCGCCGGAACAGGCGCCGGTATATGAAGAGCTGCAGGCGCTCCTTGGCAGTGCGGTAGACCGTCGTGTGGAAGATGTCGACGAGACGGGGCGGGTACGGGTTCCGCGCAACGCGAGCGTCACGTACAGCATCGGGTACTCGTTGACGCAAATTACGATGTCCTGCGGCTCCGCGTGCAGCCAGGCACGCAGGCGGTCCGCGGCGGCAAGGTCGAGTCGACCTTGCCTCGATGACGAAGCAGTGCGCGAGTCGCGAGGTATCGAGTTGCGGCAGCAGATCGTCCTCGCGGCGGAGGCAGGCGAGCGACAGCTCGAAGCGCGCGGTATCGAGCCCATTGAGCAGTGCGATCGTGTGCTTCTCCATGCCGCCGAACTTCAGCGAGCTGAGAACGAACAGAACGCGCTTGCGACCGACCTTCATCGATCCGGCTCCCACAATGTGCGCAGCGCAGTCGCATACAGATCAAGGGCGCCGGCCCCGTGCGCTCGTTCGACGTAGGCGCGGCAGCGCTCCCCAATCTCGCGACGGTGTCCCTCATCGGCCAGCAGCGCACGCACCGCCGCATCCAGAGCGCGCTGATCGCCAACCGCAATTCCCAACCCTTCGCGAGTGATCAGCCCATCGGGATCGAATGTCCCGACCACCGGCACGCCTCGCGCCCAGGCCTGCAGGTAGGTGTTCGGAAAACCTTCCGTCTCGCTGGTGTTCACGAGCACGCGCGTGCGCTCGAGTAACTGGTTGGTTGCGAGATAGGCGATAGGGCCGTGAAAGGTCAGGTTTCCGATGGTCGCGGCTTCACGCTTGAGGCCGTCATAGTAGGTCTCGTGGCCAGGCTGCGTTCCACCTGCCATGTGAACGCTCGCGTCGGGCAGCGCGCGCGCGAGACCCAGGACCATCTCCGGCCTCTTGAAGGGTCGGAGGTTGCTGATCCACAACGCATCGATGTCGCGCCGACTGACCTCACCGATCGTCGATGGCACCTCGACCAATGAGCGCAGCACCGTGCATTGCACACCAAAGTTTTGCTGCATCTCCGCGCGCTGCGCATCGGTCTGCGCCAGCACCAGATCCATGCGCGGAAGACCGTACCGATACAGCGCTTTTCCTCGAGCGTTCGGGATGAGGAGCTCGGCCGGGCGGGCGTCCGTATCGTGCGCCATACGAAAAACGGTGCTGACGTGCCGTCGGCTCGCTTGCGCGTAGAGCGCGAGCTGCCCGGGCAGCAGTCCGGCGCAGCTGCAGTAGTAGATGTCGGCCCTGGCGCGCGCCATCGCTGCCCATACGCTCGTCAGCCGGGGGTGGACGAATCTGAGCCCCGGCAGTCCCGCATTCGCGGCGTAAGCTCGATACGTCCGGATGCTGTCCCAGGTTGCGCCGTCGGGCTGACCGAGGTCCGCCACCACCATCGACACTTCGAAGCCACGGGTGACGAGGCCGCGCGCAAGGAGGGTCTGCTGGAGCTGCGCACCGCCCATCGCACGCTCGGCATACTCCGGCGCGAGCGCCGGGAGGTTGTCGAGACCAACGAAACAGACGCGAGGAGGAGGGGCGTCAGCCCTGCTCATGCACGGCGACGACCGGAATGCCGACGACGACCGGACTCGCTGGAATCGGCAGCTCGGTATGCTGGATGACGAAATCGACCTGATAGTCCTTCAGGGCTCGCGCGTGCGTGAAGATGATCAGCTCGCCCAGCAGGCCCAGCGCGAAGACCTGCAGACCCAGCACCACCAGCAGTGATGCGAGCAGCAGCAGGGGGCGGTCGGCAAGCCCCTGGTCGAAGAACTGCCGCTGGATCACCATCACGGCGAGCAGCAGCAGTCCGAGCGCGAAGGTGCTCGCGCCGATCATGCCGAAGAAGCGCAGCGGCTTCTTCGTGAAGCGCACGAGGAAGAACACCGTGAAGATGTCGAGGAAGCGATGGGCGTACTCGCGCGGCCGATAGATGCCCTCGAAGCGGTCCTTCGGCGACTGGCGCACGTCGACCTCGCCGACGCGAAAGCCCTGATGGTCGGCGAGCACCGGCAGGAAGCGGTGCAGGTCGCCGTACAGCGAGATTTCGTCGAACACGCGACGACGCACGGCACGCGCGCCGCAGCCGAGATCGCTGACCTCGAGACGGGTGACCCACGATACGAGCCCGTGGAACAGCGAACGACGCATGCGTTCGAACGCGCCGCCGACGCGTTGATGCGGCGGCCGATCACGACATCGGCGTGTTCGAGACCCTGCACCAGCAGGCCGATGTCGGCCGGCTCCACCTGGTAGTACGCCGGCAGCGTCAGGATCACGTCGCCGCGTGCCTGCTCGACAGCCCGCCATCAGCGCCGTGGCCTCACCGAAAAGCCGGGTCAGCACCACGATGCGTGACGTTCGGCTCGCGCTCGGCGAGCAGCCGTACCGCCTGCAGGTACGGCCGGGTTCGGGCCGTCGACCACGAAGATCACTTCGTAGCTCTTGCCGAGCCGGTCGAGCCCCTGGCGCTGCTCCGCGAAAAAGGCGATCGACTCGGCATGACGCAGGCCGACGGGAACGATCACGGAGATTTCGGGCTTGGAGGCAGGTGGTCAGCATCGGTCAACGATATCCCTGGGTGAGGCGCGAGAAGTGGTGCTCCCTCACATCTCCGAGCCTGTAGACGAGTTCGGCGAAGGCGCCGCTGGCGAGCAGCGTGAAGGCGGAGGACAGAGAGATGACGCCGGAGCCGGCGAGCGGGAGCGACAGCGACGTGTGTCCTTGACCAGCACCCAGGCGGCCGCGCCGAGCGCAGCGAATGCCGGCCAGCACCAACGGCGTCGACAGCATGAGGAACCAGGAGCAGCGGGCGCGAGGTGAACGACGCGACCGTCTTGATGACCATCAGGTCGAGCAGCACCTTGTAGACTCGCGACAGTCCGTACTTCGACTGGCCGAACTGCCGCGCGTGGTGACGCACCTTGATTTCGGCGATGCGCGGCCCCGCGATCGACGCCATCGCGGGAATGAACCGGTGCATTTCGGAGTACAGCGGAATCGCCTTGATCAGCGTCCGCGCGATACGCCTTGAGCGAGCAGCCGTTGTCGCGTGATCGGCACGCCCGTGACCTTGCCGATCAGCCGGTTCGCGATCTTCGACGGGATCTTGCGCGAGACGAGCTTGTCCTGCCGGTTGAAGCGCCAGCCCGACGACGATGTCGTAGCCTTCGTCGATCTTCTCGAGGAACAGGCCGATGTCGCGCGGGATCGTTCTGCAGGTCGCCGTCCATGGTGACGAGGATCTCGCCGCGCGCGTGCTCGATGCCGGCCGCCATCGCGGGCGTCTGACCGTAGTTGCGGCGGAACTTGACGAAGCGCACGCGCGGATCGGCCTCGAGCGAGCTGCGGGCCAGTTCCGGCGTGCGGTCCTTGCTGCCGTCATCGACGAACACGAGTTCGAAGCTGACGCCGAGCGGCTGCGACCGCCTCGACGAGAGCCGCGTACATTCGGCCGATGTTCTCTTCCTCGTTATAGAACGGGACGATGACGGACAGCTTCGGCAGGGCAGTCACGCGTGGCCTCGGGTGGGAAATGGACTGCAACTATACGGCACTCGCAAGCCAAGTTCCGGCATCGGCAGCCAATGTGAGCAGTGGTTCATGGAATGTCTCATTCCACCGACACTGTGCGTGCCGTTCGAGTGCCCGCGGTTGAGAGGTCGTGTAACCTTCGAGTCCATCTGGCCTGATTTCCCTGGAGGCGACCATCCATGTTTTCCCGCCTGCGCTCGCTCACCTTCGCGTTAGCCGTGACCACCCTTGCTGCCACGGCGGCCAGTGCTCAGGAGGCGCCGTACACCGTCAAGCCCGGCGACATCCTGTCGATCTCGGTGTGGAAGGAGCCAGAGCTTCAGGGAAACGCAGTGCTGGTTCGGCCGGATGGCACATTCTCGTTTCCGCTGGTCGGTCAGATTGACGCGAAGCAGAAGAGCGTCACCGAACTGCAGACCATGCTCGGTGACCGGTTGAAGAAATTCATCTCCGATCCGGTTGTCAGCGTTTCGGTGCAGGAGATCAAGGGAAACAAGATCTATGTCATCGGTCAGGTCAACAAGCCTGGCGACTTCGTGGTCAATCCGCGTGTTGACGTGATGCAGGCGCTGAGCATGGCGGGTGGTACGACCGCCTTCGCATCGCTCGGCAACATCATCATCCTGCGTCGCACCGGTACGCAGCAGCAGGCGTTGCCGTTCAAGTACCCCGACGTGGTCCGCGGCAAGGACCTGACGCAGAACATCGAACTGCAGAGCGGCGACGTCGTCGTCGTTCCCTGATCGCACCGCATCCGACTCCGAGGTCTCGCTTGAAAACTTTTTCGTTCGCTCTGCGGCGGCTCATGCCGGTCGCGTTCGTGGTGGCCGCTCCGATGGCGCTGGCCGCCGACTGGCAGTTCAACCCCACCGTGCAGGTCGGGGGCATGAAAGACGACAACCTGCGTCTCGAGTCGGTCGGGCCCGAGGCCGACGTCGCCGGACTCTTCACGCTCGCCGAGTTCGAATTTCGTGCGCTGACTCCGATCTCGGACTTCAGTATCACGCCGGCCGTCGATGCCACGTACTTCCCGGGCAGCGGCGACGAGGATGAGGATTACACCAACGGGTCGCTTTCCCTCGACTGGACCCGCACCGGCCAGACCGTCTTCAGCCGCTTCAACGCGTCGTATGCCGATGAGGCGACGGTGCAGGGCAATCGAGTCAGCACCGATGCGCAGGGCGGCGGGCTCGGCAATCCGGAGGGCGGCGCCTCGGGCGGGCTGCTGCTGCGAAACCGCGTCGATACCCTCCGCGTGGGCGAGTATCTTCGCTTCGACTTGTCGGAACGGCATGCGATCGAGGGCACGCTCTCGTATCAGGACCGCAGCTTTGATCTGCAGGTACCCGGCAGCGACGTTTCGTACAGCTCGCTCAATGCGGATCTCGGGTGGCGTCAGGCTCTCAACGAGCGCACGTCCCTCACGTTGCGAGGCACTTATCTCCACTACGACCCCGACCTGATCGGCGGCACATCCGAGAGCTACGGCTTCGAAGGGCAGTGGGATCGCAAATTGTCCGAACGCTTCGATGGCTACTTCCGCCTGGGCGCGACCAAGACGAACTACCAGGACGCCACCGTCGCGACGAACGACGACACCGCCTTCGTCGGTGGTATCGGTGGCAGCTGGCGTTTTCAGACGGCGCGGCTGTTCCTTGATCTCACGCGCAACATCGACCCGAACTCGGCCGGCTACTCGACCAAGCGCGATCAGGTGCGCGTGCGTCTGAACAAGGATGTCAGCGAGCGGCTGGGTCTGCTCGCGGCTTTCCGCTACGTGAAGGACGACGGCCCGACGACGCTCTTCACCGATCGCGACTATCTGGTCGGAACCCTGGGCGCCGAATGGCGCTTCCGCCAGACCTGGTCGCTGCTCGGCCGCTACGACTACAGCCGGCTCAAGTACGACGGTCCGTCCAATTCGGCATCGTCGAACGCGATCCGGCTGTCAATCGTCTATCAGCCAGCGCGCGCGGGCAGCCCGATGCGGGTGCGTTCGCTGCTCGATCGTTGAGGCGGCGAACTTCCTCTTCGGCGAGGAAGTGTCTAGTGGTTCACGAGGTCCCTCGATCGGCCGTGATAGGCTGATTCAGGGCGTTTCGTATCAGTTTCTCACGCGGCAAACATGGCAAGCGAAAACACATCAGGCATCTCGGATTACGTACAGTGGGTTCAGCGACGCCTGTCGCTGATCATCATCGTCACCCTGGCCTGCGCGGGGCTCGCGCTGATCGTCGCTTTCGCACTGCCCGCGGTCTACAACGCGCCGGTCGAGTTCCGCGTTTCGCGTGCCTCGCTCGCCGACGCCTCCGGTAACGAGAGTTACGTCGACCAGTACGTCAACGGCCTGACTCGCGACGTGCTCTCCGATGACAACCTCGCCCCGTTACGCGAGCAGTTCAACCTTTATCCCGAACACGCCGGCGATCCGGCTCGTCAGCTCGCTGCGATGCGCGATGCGATCCACGTCCGCATGGTCACGCAGAAGATCCTCGATCCGGGCAGCGGTCGCGACAAGCAGATCAACTCCGGCTTCTCGGTCATCTACTGACGCGCCGACCCCTGAGGCCGCCGCCGGCGTGACCAATGGGCTCGCGCGACTCATGGTCGAAGTGGGTCGACAGCAGCGCGGCGACCAGGCCTCGCGCAATGCCACGGGCTCAGCGGCCAGGCTTCGGAGTACGGCCAGCGCATCGGCAAGCTCGAGCAGGAGCTGGCCGACTTCAAGGAAAAGAACTATGCGCGTCTCCCTGGACGCCGCGAATCTGAATGCTGCCGTGATGGAACGGTCCGAACAGGACTTGAAGGACACCGAACAGCAGCTGCGCGCAGTCCAGCAGAACCGCATCTTTCTGCAGTCACAGCTCAACCAGGCCCGGGCGGCTGGCCGGACACGCAGAGCATCGGCCAGCTGGAAGACGAATATCGGCGCAAGGCGCAGCAGTACGACGTGAGCGATCCGGACACGATTGCCCTACGCAGGCAGATCGACGCGCTGCGTAACGGGCGCCACGCGACTGGCGGAACGCTGCAGGCGCAGCTCCGGCCACGCAGCAGTCTTGTCCTGACCGAAGCACGTCAGCGCTACAGCGAAGATCATCCGGACGTGAAGCGCATCCAGCGCACCATCGAGACGCTGCGCGCGCGCATAGCCGCGGGCGAGACGACCGACTCTTCGACCAACCTGAACAACAACTCCGCCGTCGTGATCCAGCTGCAGACGCAGATCAACGCGAGCGATGCGCAGGCGGCTTCACTGCAGACGCGGCTCGCGGAGCTTCGTGGCAAGCTCGGCTCGCTCGAGTCAAGGATGCGCGCGGCGCCGGAAGTGGAACGCGAGTACCAGGGCCTCATCCGCAATCTCGAGCTCGAGCGCGAGAAGTACTCGGAGCTGCTTCGCCGTGAGATGGACGCGCGTGGCGAGCAGGCCGCGAGCGCCGCTGGCGGACGCGATGCGTTCGACATGATCAACCAGGCCGCCGAGCCCGCATCGCCTGCGAAGCCGCGGCGCGGGATCATTGCTGCGCTCGGAATCGTGTTCGGCATCTTCTTCGGACTTGGGGCTGCGCTGGTCGCTGAAATGGTCGACTCGACGGTCCGTGGCACCCGCGACGTTCTGCAGGTGCTGGGCACCATGCCCCTCGCAGTCATTCCCGAAATCCGCAATTCCCGGTTCCACGCGCGCCGCGCGCGCAAGCTCATCGCCGTCGCGGTCAGCTTCGTCATCGCGGCGCCGCTGGTGTATTTCGGCATCTGGGCGATGGCGCGCTGATCGCCCGGAGAAACGCATGAGTCTCATCGAACAGGCCCTGACCAAGCAGAAGATCAACGCCGACGCCAACCGGAAGTCGGCGCCGCCCGCTCCCCGAGTGCGTCAGGACTCGCCCGCCCGTAGTGCCCCGGTCGAGCGCAGCCCCGCACCGGTCCGCGCGCTGCCCCACGGCCACAGTCGACGTCGCGGCAATGGAACGTTATGGCGTCATCCAGCAGGGCATCGATCCGGCTGCGATGCGCGCCTACAAGATTCTCCGCACCCAGTTGCTGCGCAAGCTCGATGCCGAGGGCTGGAAGTCGCTCGCCGTCACGGCGATCGGCGTCGGCGACGGCAAGACAGTCACGGCGCTCAATCTCGCGATCTCGCTGGCCCGTGACGTCAACACGCGGGTGACGCTGGTCGACCTTGATCTGCAGCGACCCGCTGTCGCGACCTATCTCGGCTTGCGCGCGGAGCTCGGTCTCGACAGCTACCTGGCCGGCAATGCGACGCTCGAACAGATCACCTACGACATCGGCATCGAACGCCTGGCGGTCATTCCGACGCTGGGCCCCGTGCCGCAATCTTCGGAGATGCTGACCTCGCCGGCGATGATGGCGTTGCTGGAAGACCTTCGTGCACTGGGCCAGATCGTCATCTTCGACCTGCCTCCGATGCTGCTCGGTGACGACGTGCTGGCGCTCGCGCCGCATGCAGACGCCGTACTGCTCGTCGTGGGCGAGGGCACCACTTCGCGATCGGCGCTCGAGGGCGCACGCACCGTGCTGGAAGACATGCGCATTGCAGGCGTCGTGCTCAACCGGTCGTCGGAGCGTGACGAGCACGACCTATTACTGACCTGGCCCCGGCCGGCTCTCGCCGGGAAGTCATGCCTTCCCGCAGGCTCGCATCCCGCGTCGGCGTGCTCGGCTCTGCAATCAGCGCCTGCGATCGCGAGACCGCGCTCGGAGCGGTCATTGCACGCATTGCCGAGGGAGCGGGCGGCTACGTCTGCTTCAGCAATGTTCACACGGTGGTGATGGGCCGGGAGGACGATGGCTTCCGGGCGGTCACCAACGGTTCATTCCTCAGCGTGGCCGACGGCAAGCCGATCTACTGGGTCGGTCACGCACGCGATCGCCGGCTTGGACACGTTCCCGGGCCCGACTTCTTCCTGCATGCGCTGCAGTCGCTCCCCGGACGGCGCCATTTTCTTTATGGCTCGACTCCGGCGACGCTCGCAGCGCTTCGTGAACGGCTGGAGGCAACCATTCCCGGGCTGAAATTCTGCGGCGTCCTTTCACCGCGTTTCGGCGTGCTGACCGAGGCGGAACTCGCCGATCACTATCGGGCGATCCGTGAATCCGGCGCCGAATTCGTCTGGGTGGGTCTCGGCGCGCCCAAACAGGAACGCTGGATGGCGCAGGCCCAGGGCCACCTCGCGCCCGCGCTGCTGTTCGGCGTCGGGGCCGCATTCGATTTCCATGCGGGAACGGTGCAGCGTGCGCCGGAGCTTCTGCGGACGCTCGGTCTCGAGTGGCTGCATCGCCTGCTGCAGGAGCCGGGACGCCTGTGGCGCCGCTATCTCGTGGCCAATTCCCGCTTCATCTACTACCTGCTGACGGACCGCTCGTGACCCTGTCATTGCCTGCTCGCCTCAAATCATCTGGCTGGGTGCTTCACCTCGCCGTTGCTGCGACGGTTCTCGCGCTCGTGCTGCACGGGTTCGGTGGCGAACAGGTCTTCGCCCATCTCGGCGACGTGCACCTCGGGTGGGCTAGTGTTGCGGTAGCGCTTTCCCTGGTCGATGGTGTCGTGCGCGTCCTGAACTGGCGCCAGCTGCTCGGCGATTCGATGCCGGGCCGTACCCATCTGCGGCGCCGCCTGTTCGCCTCGTACTATTCCGGATCGTTCCTCGGTACCGTGGTGCCATCGACGGCTGGTACCGACGCCTTGCGCGCGATGTTCGCGACGCAGTCCCTCGGGGGCCACATGGCGTTCCACATCGGTCCGCTGTTCACGCTGAACGTGCTCGGGCTCGCAGCGGGCTGCGTCGTTGGCGAGGTCGGAGTCCTCGCACTCTGGGGCGCTTCCACCGGACCGACGCGCTGGTTCCTCGCCACCGCTTCGCTGTTGCTGGGCGCGTTGATCACGGCAGCGGCGACGGGTTACCTGCTGCTCAAATACCGTCGTGGCTGGGCGATCAGTGCGCTGCGGCTGGCCGGGCCGCGGCTCTTCCCCGTGCGCCGGATGGCGCGGCGGTTTCTGCGCGGCCTGGTCGTGTTCACGCGCTCAGGCGTCCATTTCGCGCCGGTGTTCGGCGTCGCAATGCTGACCCAGGTCGTTCGCGCCGCGACCTTCATGGCAGTGGCAGCGGCCTTGGGATTGCAGCTCCCGCTCGCGGCCTGGTTGCTGCTTGCGCCCCTGACCACGCTCTCCGCGCTGCTCCCACTGTCGGTGGCCGGCTTCGGCGGCGAGCAGGCCGCCCTGGTGTACCTGCTGGCTCCCTTCGCCGTCGATGCGAGCCAGGCCGTCGCCGTCTCGTTGGCCTTCTCGACCCTCTGGCTGGCCGTGAACGTCATTTATGGAGGCGCCGCCTACCTGTTGTCCGCCCGGGTTCTGGGCCTCAGTCGGCCCCCGGCCGCGGCAGGCGTGGGACGCACTTCGCCATTCCCGCAGCTGTGATGGCGGCCCGTGCCGCTGTCCCCTAGACTTTCCGAAGTCCCGGCCCCGGCAGCGGCCGCAGCAATGAGTGATATGAGCAACGCGCAGCCGGCTCTCCTGGTGGACGGCCACGTCCATTTCTATGCCTGTTTCGATGCCGACGCATTGCTGGACGCTGCCGTGCGGACATTCTCCCGTCGTGCCGAAGGCGCAGGGCTCGCGCGTTGGCGCTCGGTATTGCTGCTGACCGAGAGCCGCCGGGATGCCGTGTTCGAGGAACTCGCGACCCGCGGGACCTACAAGGGCCGGCCGCTCGCGCGCTGGCGCGTCGAACCGACCTCCGAGCCCGAAGCTCTGCGCGTGACGTCGAATGGGCACGAGCACCTCATCGTCGCCGGCTTCCAGGTTGCAACCCGCGAAGATCTCGAGGTACTCGCCATCGGCACGCGACATCGCGTCCCGGACGGGCTCGAGTTTTTCGACTCGTACACCAAGGTGCGCGAATCGGGTGCGTTCCCGATAGTGCCGTGGGGCTTCGGCAAATGGAGCCTTCAGCGTGGGCAGATCATTCGCCGGCTGATGGAGACGGCGTCACCGAATGACGTTGCGTTCGGCGACAACGGTGGCCGCATCGCAGGACTGCCAATGCCTTCGCTGCTGAAATTTGCCAAGGAGCGCGGTTTCGCCGTGCTGCCTGGAACCGATCCGCTGCCATTCCCCGATCAGGGGCGGCGCGTGGGAACATCGGGGTTCATCGTCGACGCCGATAAAAACCTGACGCCTGTCGCGTCGATCAAGTCTGCGTTCGCGCGGCCCGGCGCCACGTCCAGCTACCTGTCGCTGACGAGCCCCGTGTCGTTCGCGATGGCGCAGGCCCGCATGCAGATCCGCAAGAGGTTCGGATGACCTCAGGGGCAAGTGAGATGGCCGAGCGTGGCGCAATCGAGCTCGACAAGGATCGGTCGACGGGTCCGCGCGTGCTGGTCGTTGCCCCGCAGCCTTTCTTCACGCCCCGCGGCACGCCTTTCAGCGTCTATTACCGCACGCTGGTGATGACGCAGCTCGGCGCGCGCGTCGACCTGCTGGCGTACGGCATCGGTGCGGACGTCGACATCCCCGGCGCGCGCATCTTCCGGATTCCGAAGATTCCCGGCATGTCGTCGGTCGCGATTGGCCCGTCGTGGAAGAAGCTCGTGCTCGACTTCTTCATGATCTTCTGGACGGTCGGGCTGCTGATCCGGCGTCGGCCCGAAGTCGTGCACGCGCACGAGGAAGCGGTCTTCTGGTGCCGTTTCCTGCGCCCCGTGTTCGGCTTCAAGCTGATCTACGACATGCATTCGAGCCTTCCGCAGCAGCTGAGCAATTTCAAGTTCAGCGACTCGAAGCTGCTGACCGGCATCTTCAAGAAGCTCGAGGACAGCGCGCTGCTCGCGGCAGATGCGGTCATCACCATCTGCCCGGACCTGCGTGACTACGCGCTCGGTGCAGGGGTGCCGCCCGATCGTCATCTGCTGATCGAGAACTCGATATTCGAGGACGTTCATCTCGCGGTCGAGAAGACCGACAGCCGACCGTCGGTCGGCGCGCCGCCCAACGCGCTGTCGAGCGACATCGACTTTTCGCATCCGACGGTGCTGTATGCCGGCACTTTCGAGCCATACCAGGGAATCGACATCGTCATCAAGGCGTTCGCGCGCGTGGTCGCAGAGCTTCCCGCGACGCGTCTCATCCTTGCGGGCGGGACGCCCGGACAAGTGGCGGAGATGACCGCATTGCGTGACAGCCTCGGCCTCCAGGCAAGCTGCGTCCTGACCGGCCGCGTGAGCAAGGGCGAGGCCATGCGCATGATCGGCGCGGCAACCGTGCTCGCATCGCCCCGCATCTACGGTACCAACACTCCGCTGAAGATCTACGAGCAGCTCGCGAGCGGCAAGGCCGTCATCGCGACCCGCATCTGGTCGCATACACAGGTCCTGACCAGCGACGTCTGCGAACTGGTCGAGCCGGAACCTGAAGACCTTGCGCGCGGCCTGCTGCGGCTGCTGAAGGATCCAGCACTGCGCACTCGGCTCGGCGAGAATGCCCGCGCGCTGTACCAGCGGGAGTATTCGCGCCCCATCTACGAAGGAAAGATCCAGCGTCTGCTGGAGCTCGTTTCCTGATGTGTGGCATCGCGGGCATCGCCACGTGGCGCGTGGCGAACGTGCCCGGACAGGAGACGATCGAGCGGATGTGCGATGCGATGACGCATCGCGGCCCGGACGATGCGGGTTATCTCGTCGAGCGCGGCCTCGCGCTCGGCATGCGCCGTCTGTCGATCATCGATCTGTCCGGGGGCATCAGCCGATCTTCAACGAAGAACGAACCGCCGCCGTATTCTTCAATGGCGAGATCTACAACTACCGTGAGCTTCGCACCGACCTCGAAGCCCGGGGGCATCGTTTCGAGACGCACTCGGACACCGAGTGCCTCGTGCATCTGTACGAGGAGATGGGTGCCGATTTTCCCTCGGTTCTGAACGGCATGTTCGCGGTCGCCATCTACGACCGCAAGCTGCATCGGCTGGTGCTGGCCCGCGATCAGGTCGGCATCAAGCCGCTTTACTACAGCGCTTTTGATGGCGGCATCGCTTTCGGTTCGGAGGTGAAAGTGGTGCTCGCCTCCGGGCGTGTGTCGCCATCCCTCGATCATGCGTCGCTCTCGCAGTTCCTCGCGTGGGAGTACGTGCCTGGCACCGCCACGCTGATGAAGGAAGTCCGCCGGCTGTCGCCGGGTTGCACGCTCGAGATCGATCTCGCCAACGGGCAGATGCACGAGCGCCGTTACTGGTCGGCACTGCAGTCGCGATCGTCCGACGCGGACCTCGTCCGCTCGGAGAGCGATTGGGGCGACCTCGTCGATGCGACCGTCGGCGCGGCGGTGCGCCGGCAGATGATCGCCGACGTGCCGCTCGGCGCGTTCCTCTCCGGCGGCGTCGACAGCTCGCTGGTTGTCGCGCATATGGGAAGCGATGCGCTGACGTTCAGCATCGGCTTCGACGATCCGAGCTACAACGAGGTCGAGTGGTCGCAGCGCGTTGCTTCGCATCTGGGTGTCCGTCACACGGTCGAGGTGATCCGGCCGGACGTCCGTTCGTTGTTCGATCACCTGATGCACTTCATGGACGACCCGATCGGCGACTTCTCCATCTTCCCGACGTACCTCGTTTCGCGGCTGGCTGCGCGCGACGTGAAGGTCGTGCTGTCGGGGGATGGGGGCGACGAACTATTCGGTGGCTACGATACTTACGTCGCGCAGGAACACGCGCGCAAGTGGCAGCGACTGCCGGCCTTCCTCCGCAACGGCGTCATCGCGCCGCTCGCCGGTCTGCTGCCGCCCACCGAAGCGAAGAAGGGGCTGGTCAACAAGGTCAGGCGATTCGTCGAAGGCGCGCAGCTTTCGCCCAGCCTCGGGCATGCCCGCTGGCGGCTGTTCGCGAACCAGGCGGTGCAGACCGGCCTGCTGACGGCGCAGACGCGGTCGCAGTTCCGCTTCGACATCAATGGGCATATCGAGTCGCTCGCACTCGCCGCGGCGGCGCGCGACCCGCGCGACCAGACGCTGTACGTCGACGTCGCGAGCTACATGGTCGACAACTGCCTGCCGAAGGTCGACCGCATGTCGATGGCGTGCTCGATCGAGGCGCGCGTGCCGCTGCTCGATCGGGAGGTCGTCGAGATGGCGTTCCGGCTGCCGCCCCGGTTCAAGTTCGGTGGCGGCAAGACAAAGACCCTGCTGAAGTCAGTGGCGGCACGCCACGTGCCGCATGAGTGCATCTATCGCACCAAGCAGGGTTTCAGCATCCCGATCAAGAACTGGCTGCGTGGTGAGTTTGCTCCGCTGGTCGACCACTATCTCTCGGAGACGCGCTTGCGTGAGGCCGGGTTGTTCGAGCCGTCTGCCGTCGCGCGGCTGCGGGCCGAACACTGGAACAACAAGGCGAATCACAGCCATCTGCTGTGGGCGCTGCTCGTCTTCGAACAGTGGCGTGAACGGTGGAACGTCCGGCTGTGATCCACGCTCGGCCCGAGGCTCTGGACCGTCGTCGCTTTGACGTCATCGTAATCGGTGGCGGCATTCACGGCGCGGCCGTGTTGCACGAGGCGGCCTCGCGCGGTCTTGCCGCGGTGCTGCTGGAGCGCAGCGATTTCGGCTCGGGTGCCAGCGGCAATTCGCTGCGCATTCTCCATGGCGGGCTGCGCTATCTGCAGACGCTCGACCTGTTGCGCTTCCGGCAGTCGGTTGCGGCTCGACGCTGGCATGCCGCCACCTTCCCGCATCTGGTCCGGCTCCTGCCATGCGCGATGCCGTTGTACGGCAAGGGCAGCCGCCGGCGGCAGATCATGCGGGTAGCGCTCACCCTGAACGATGTGTTGAGCGGGGACCGCAATCGCGATCTGCCGGCGCACCTGCGTATGCCGCGATCGCGCACGTGCGGACGGGGTGAGTTGCAGGCGCTGTGGCCCGACGTGCCGCAGCCCGGGCTGGAGGGTGGCGCGTTGTGGTACGACTACATGATGCGCAGCTCGGAGCGGGTGCTGATCGAGACCCTCCAGGCATCCGTTCGACTGGGAAGCGCGGCCTGTCGCAACGCGCCGGTCGAGCGTGTAGTGAGCGAATCCGGACACGTCACGGGTGTCGAGGTCGATACGGCGAGCGGCCCGACCCGGTTCGAGGCGCCGGTCGTGTTCAACTGCACAGGGAGCGATGCGCGAGGTGTCGCGGGGCGCGCTGATCGCGACGTCGAATCGCTGTTCCGCCCATCACTCGCATTCAATCTGCTGCTGTCGCGCAGGGTGGCGAGCCGTCATGCCCTGGCGGTCGCTCCGATGTCGCGGGGCAATCCCGTCTATTTCGTCATTCCGCAGGGCGACAGCACGCTTGCGGGAACGGTTCACCGTCCGAGACCCGCGGGCACCACGCGGGCCGAACCCACCCTGCAGGAAATCGATGCGTTTCTCGCCGATCTCAACGACGCGGTGCCCGGACTCGACGCCGATCGCAGTCACGTGAGCCACGTCTTTGCCGGTCTCCTGCCGGTTACCGGGCAGGGGGATGTGCAACTGACGAAGCGCGAAGTGCTGCATGATCATGGCTCGGCGGGGGGGCCCCGCGGCTTCTACAGCCTCACGGGCATCAAGTACACGACCTCGCGCGAGGTCGCGCGGCAGGCACTTGACGGGGCGCACGATCGGAGAGCGGCCGCGAAGCCGCTGTCTGCACCCGAGTCACCGCCGCTGCTGCTCGATGCCGAAGCGTTCATGCAATGCACGCAGGCCGACGCGTCGCGACTGATCGATGAGCTGGTGCGCACGGAAGCGGTACAAAGTGCCGACGACGTCCTTTATCGCCGCTCGAACTGGAGCACGACCTGCAGCGATCTCGCGCCGCTGCGAGCGCGCCTCGAACAGCTGATTTCCAAGGAGACGACACGGTGAAAGTGCTGGTTACCGGAGCCACCGGATTCACGGGCGGACATCTCGCGCGCGAGCTTGCCCGACGCGGTAACGCGGTGCGTGCGATCGTCCGCAATGTTGCCGACTCGCGTGCCGAGGCGCTGCGCAGGGACGGCATCGAAACGGTTGCCGGCGACCTGGTCGATGCGGCGAGCCTGCGTGCCGCCGCCGCGGACCGCGAGGTCGTCTATCACATCGCCGCGATGTATCGCGAAGCGAAGCATGGCGATGACGCCTATCGTCGAGTCAATGTCGAAGGCACCGGCGCCGTGCTCGACGCCGCGCAGGCGGCCGGTGCGCGTCGCGTGGTCCATTGCAGCACGGTCGGAGTGCATGGCGACGTGAAGGCACCGGCGGACGAGTCTGCGCCGTTCTCTCCTGGGGACGTCTATCAGGACACGAAGCTCGAGGGTGAACTGCTGGTGAAACGTCGCATCGACGCGGGCTATCCGGCCAGCATCTTTCGTCCCGTGGGTATCTACGGCCCGGGCGACACGCGCTTCCTCAAGCTCTTCAAGGCGGTATACCGCGGCAGTTTCCGCATGATCGGCACCGGCGACGTGCTGTATCACATGACGTACATCTCGGACCTCGTCGACGGAATCATCCGCTGCGGCGAGCAACCGGCCGCCGAAGGGCAGACGTACATCCTCTCCGGTCCGCGCTACACGACGCTGCACGAGCTCGTCGCGGAGATCGCCCGCGCGTTCGGCAAGCCGCCGCCGCGGGGACATGTGCCCTTGTTTCCAGTGAAGGTGGCCGCGCGGCTGTGCGAGCTGCTGTGCAAACCGCTTGGCATCGAACCGCCGCTGCACATGCGCCGACTCGATTTCTTCATCAAGGACCGTGGCTTCAGCAGCGAGAAGGCCCGCCGCGAGATCGGTTATGCGCCGTCGGTGGACCTTGCCGAGGGAGTCGCCCGGACGGCGGCCTGGTACAAGGAAAAGGGGATGCTGTGACTGCGTCGTCGCTGCGTCAGAGATGCAGTGTGGTGACGGTCTCGTCGTCCGGGTCGGTGACGTGCCGGGCGTAAATCCGTTCCAGAGAGAGCACGTGGCGTTCGATCGAGAACTGGCGCGCGTAGTCGTGACCGCGGTCGCCCATTCGCTGCCGCAGGGCCGGTTCGAGCAGCAGGGTTGCTGCCGATTCGACTAGCGAACGGGTTGAGCCCGGAGGAACCAGCAGGCCAGTCGAATTATTGCTGATGAGTTCGGCGAGGCCACCCGTGTTGACGGCCAGAACCGCCTTACGCATCGCCAGCGCTTCGAGCGCGGCGAATCCGAACGCTTCGTGGGGGCAGAGCATTGCCACCACGTCGGATGCGGCAAGGATATCGGGCACGTCTGCCCGGAAGCCAAGCATCGTGACGAACGGTGCGAGGTCGAGCGTGTCGATCAACCTCTGGAGCCTGCCGCGGTCGGGCCCTTCGCCAGCGATCACGAGATGCGCGCGCGGCACGCTCAGCCTGATTGCGGGGAAGGCACGCAGCAGGTCATCGACGTGTTTTTCCGGATGCAGCCGGCCGACCATGGTGATGACGGGAGTTTCGGCATCGAGCTGCCATTCCTCGCGCAGCCGAAGGCGCACGGCGGCCGGTCGCTCCACGAGCCGCGCAAGATCGAGGCCGTTGTAGAGCACCGCGCCCCGCTCGTCGGCGATGCGGTGTTCGGCGAGCACCTTCGCCCGGACCGCCTTGCTGACGCACAGTGCCACGTCCGGCTGCGGCAGCAACGCATGCATCGCGCGCATCGGGCCGGGCAGGGTGTCGAAATCGATGAGGCTCGAGACGAGAGCGATGCGGGGTCGCAGCAGCTTGAGCACTCGACCTATCAGGCTGCTGGCCTGCTGCGTCGTGTGCACGATGTCAGGCTCGAGCGCGAGCGCCGCACGTACCAGTCGCGCCATCGCCCACACATTCCCCGGATGCGTTGCTGCGAAGTGGGTGCGCACGCCGGCTGCTTCGAGCACGGACGCCGCCGGATGCCGCGGGTGCAGGAAGAAGGCGTGAACGCTGTGGCCCGACGCGGCGAGCTTCGGCAGCGTGTTGACGAGGTACGTCGTCTGACCGTGCCAGACGCCGTCGGCGTAACCCAGGTGATCGTTCAGGAACAGGATGCGCACGGGAAAATGCTAGCGCCTGAAGGCGGATCAGGACTTGCGCCGGATCACGTGCCAGCGATTCCGCAGCACGTCGAGCGATGAGAGACGGCCGCGACCTGGCAGCCTGCGCAGGAATTCGCTCGAGAGCCGGGAAACATGGAACGGCGAAGCACCTGGCGAATTCAGTGCGCGTCCTGCGCGCACGCCCCAGTGACAAGCCTCGTAGCCGGCGCGCCTCGCGGCATCGATCGCCTGCTGGGTGCCGTCATAAGCAGGGAAAGCGAGATGGCGTACCCGTTTGCCGGTCAGCCGGTGCTCGATGAGCGCGCGAGCGGCGACGAGGTCGTCATACAGCGGCAGAGGTTCGCGACGCAGGGGGCCCTCGATCGCCGGATCGACGCCGTCGAGGGCCATGGGCTCTGGCCAGCGTGGGACATAACGGCTTTCCAGGGTGTGGCATTCGATGTCGACGAGACCCGAAGAATGGACCGTGCCGAGTTCGGTCCACGTCATGGGTCGTCGCGGGGAGGCAAGAACCTCGTCGCTCGCCTCGTCCAGGTGAAGTCCCGGGGCAATGAAGGCGATCGCGCGGGCACGGTAGCGCTCGAGAAGGGGCAACGCGACCGTGAAGAAATTTCGCGGCCCATCGTCGAATGTCAGCACCACCGCGCGCTCGGCCGTGCGATCGCCGCGAAGGTGGGCAAGGAATGCGTCGGCGCCGAGGGTCGTGAACCCGTTGGTGCGGAGGTGACGCAGATCTGCCTCGAGGGCCGCAGAGGTGACCACGTGGTAGTGGAAGACCGGGACGCCCAGGCCCGGAGAAGGGCCCCACGGCAGGTGTACGAAGCCTGGGAGGCCGCCGTTGACCAGCCCGAGGATCTCGTAGGAATTCTTGTGCCAGGCCGACCTGGCGCGCTGCAGCGGGCCCATCGGGCGATCCTCGCCGGGATCGGGAAGATACGCGTTGAACTGCGTCCGGATCTGACACCCCCGGGGGGTCTGGACAGATGTTGACCTGGTGCCCGTTTCCGCGCATGCAGCGCGCCGCGGCACCACGTTTTTGGGATACTCGCGGCCGGTTACACTTCTACGGCACAGGCATGAACAACTCGTCTCGTCCCTTGAACGTTCTGTGGTTGATCGACCACGTCTGCTACGACGGCAGCCTGCATGGCGGCGGCCGACTGTTCATGAACCTCATGCCCCAGTTCGATCCGAAGCGCGTTCGAATCTTTCCCTATTTCCTGCGCGCCTCCGATGAGGTGAAGCAGGTGTTCGCTGCAGCCAACCATCCGGCGAAAACGCTCGAGATCGGCAAGTACGACGCACTCGCGCCGATGAAGATCGCAGCCCTGTGCAAGCAGCACGACATCGACGTCATGCACCTGTTCTGCTATGCGGCGTCGACCTTCGGCCGCATGGTCGGTGCGGTGAAGGGCATCCCCACCGTCGTCCACGATTTCGATACGCAGATCTATTTCCCGTATCCGCTCTATCTGCGCGTCCTCGATCGTGTGCTGAAGAACCAGACCGGGCTTGCGTTCGCCGCCTCGGCGATGTGCCGCGAGTACATGCGCGACGTGCGCGCCATTCCCGATGCGCGCATCCAGGTGCTGTACCACGCGATTCCTAATTCACAGGTGCAGGTCGCGACGCAGGTGACGCGCGAAGCCGCGCGCCAGAAGCTCGGCCTCGGCGCTCAGCCGGTCTTCTGCGCGGTGACGAAGCTCGGTCCGGAACGCGGCAACGAGGCGATGCTCTCGGCGTTTGCCGAAGTGCGCAAGACTTTGCCGGACGCGCTGCTGTACATCGTCTACAAACCCACGCTGTATCACCGTCTGCCCGAGGGCTACGAGGCGATCGACTGGGCCAAGGACCCCGCGCAGATGAAGGCACGGATCGTCGAGGCGATCGAGTCACGCGGCCTCACCGGCTCGGTGCACATGGTCGAGTCGCTCGAGAAGCCCGAGACCTATTATGCCGCGAGCGACGTCATGCTCGCGCCGTTCGAGAACATTCGTTTCAGCTCGGTCAACCTGGTCGAAGGCATGGCCTATGGACGGCCGTTCGTCGCGACCAACATCGGCGAGCCGGCCGAATTGCTCGAGCGTTACCACTGTGGCATCAGCGTCCCGGTCGGTGACGTCGGTGCGATGTCCGCGGCGATGCTCCGCATCGCGGGCGATCCGGCACTCCGCGCCGATCTCGGGCACCGTGCCCGCAATGGCGCGCGCGACCTGACCGTCGACGCCGCCGCCAATCGTCTTTCCGGGCTGTACGAGAACCTGCAGAAGGAAGGCGTCGTGGAAGTGCCCGCCTCGGCGGGGAGCCTGTCCTGATGTTCGGTTCCGCCGGTGCCCGCGAGGGTCTGAGCGTGCCCCCGGCCCTGGTCGAGCAGCGGCTTCCGGCTTCGACTGCGCCGTTGCGGCTCGCGATCGCGGCCCACGCACGCGGCGCGACGCTCGGAACGCTGACTGCTGACGCAAACGGCTCGTGGCTCGCATTCACGGGCCAGCCGCTCGTGACCGGTCTTGCTATCGGCGACGCGCCGGCTGCGATCGGCTCGCGGCTGCTCGCGCTGCTCGGCGAGCAGGGTGTCGCCGGCCTCTCGCAGGTCGATGGCAGCTTCGCGCTCGCTTGGTGGGATGCGCGCAGCGCGACGCTGCGCCTGGTACGAGACCGATTCGGTGCCGAGCCGCTGCACTTTCGCGCCGAAGGCGCATCGCTGCTGTTTGGCAGTCGCGCGCACGACCTTGCCTGGGCGGGCGGCAACGCGCCGCGCGTGTCGTGGCAGGGCCTGTCGGAGTTTCTGACCTACTGCTACCTGCCGGGCACCACGACGCTGTATGACGGCGTGCTGCGTGTGCCGGCCGGTTCGGTAGTCGAATGGCAGGCTGGTCGTGGCTCGCCCGCGGTGCGTCCGTGGTACCGCCTCAGCTTTGCGACACAGGTGCCGGCCGACGAAGGCGCCATCACTCGCCAGTATCGTGAGCTGCTCGAGCAGGCCGTCGTCCGGCGACTCGGCGGCGGGCGACCCGGGGTGCTGCTGTCGGGTGGCATGGACTCCAGTTCGGCCGCCACGTTCGCGACGCGGCATCTCGACCAGAAGATGTCGAGCTTCAGCTTCCGTTGCAGCGGCAACTCCTTCGACGAGTCCTCCTTCGCACGGGCACTCGCGAACGAACTCGGCACGACCCATCACGAAGTCGACTACGGTGAGCTGGAGTCACTGACGATCGTCGATGCCGTCCGCCAGATGGATACGCCGTTCTGCGACATCGGCATCGAGATCGGCACCTGGCTGCTGACCCGCGCCGCAGGCAATGAGGTCGACTACCTGCTGACCGGCGACGGCGGCGACGAGATCTGGGCGAGCCATCCCGTCTACGCAGCGCAGCGCGTGATGAAGTGGTACGACCGCCTGCACATTCCGACCGCGCTGCAGCGGGGCCTTGCGAGCACGCTCGATCTGGCGCGTGACAGCGACAGCAAGCGCGGCATGGCCGTCGTGCTGAAGCGAATCCTGCCGCCCGCCGGGCGTACCGCGCGAGCTCGGTCATTTCCGCTGGCGCATGTACTACACGCCAGACAACATCGGCCGGATGCTGATGCCGTCGGCGGCGAGTCACGTCGCCGGCACGAATCCGTTCGCTCCGGTGCTTGATTCGTTTGCCGGCTACGACGGCCCGGACGACGGCATGTCGCTGTGGCTCTACAGCGATTACACCACCGCATCGGGCTTCTACTTCTCGCGCCTGATGCTGGCGCGCTGCTTTCGGCCTGCAGGCGCGCATGCCGTTCTACGATCGCGACCTGGTCGAGTACGGCGCGAAGATTCCGGCGCATCTGAAGCTCGAAGGCATCGAGAAGACGAAGCGACTGTTCCGCGTGGCGATGGAAGGCGTGCTGCCCGACATCATCAACCATCGCAAGGACAAGCTGGGTCATTCGGTGCCGCTGAAGAACTGGCTGCGAGGCAACGGCAACCTGGTGTCGCTGCTGCGCCAGACGCTCGAGAGCGAATCGTTCCGCAGTCGCGGGCTGTTCCGTCCCGAGGCGGTCGAGAAGCTGCTGAGCGAGCACGAGGCGCGGCGCCACAACCATTCGCATCGGCTGTGGGCACTGTTCGTGCTCGAGCTGTGGATGCGCGAGAACATCGACCGCCGCAAGGCTGCCGATCCATCCCTCGCCCCGATGGCCGCGAGGGCCTGAGTGACGTTCGAGGGTCGCCTCAGCGGCCCTTGAAGTCTTCCGGCACCAGCTGGTGCCGGCCGAGCAGCTTGTAGAAATCGGTGCGGTTGCGCTGTCGCGAGGCGCGCGGCCTGACTCACGTTGCCACCGGTGATCTGCAGGATCTGCGACAGATAGCCGCGGGTGAATTCGTCGCGCGCCTCGTCGAACGAGGGCAGCCGTCCCGGGTGCGCCGCCCAGTGCCTGCTGCACCAGCTCGACGGGAATGATCGGCGTCTGCGAGACCGCGACGGTCTGTCGCACCACGTTCTGCAGCTGGCGCACGTTGCCCGGCCAGTCGGCCGTCGCCAGCAGTTCGAGCGCTTCCGGCGGATAGATCTTGCGCTCGCCGGTCTCGGCCGCGATCAGCGCAAGGAAGTGCGCGATCAGCAGCGGGATGTCCTCGCGCCGGCGCGCGAGCGGCGGCATCTCGATCTGCACGACGTTCAGCCGGTAGAACAGGTCTTCGCGGAACGCGCCGCTCGCGGCTGCTGCTGCGGCATGTCGCGAGCTCGTCGGCGCGAGATCACGCGCACGTTGACCGGCACGCGCCTCGTTGGCGCCCACGGGACGCACGGCTTCCTCCTGCAGCGCGCGCAGCAGTTTCTGCTGCAGGCGCGCGCGGCAGTTCGCCGATTTCATCCAGCAGCACGGTGCCGCCGTCGGCGGATTCGAAGGCTCCCGCATGGGCCTTGCCGGCGCTCGCGTCGGCGCCGAACAGGTCGCGATCGAGCTGGTCTTCGGAAGTGGCCGCGCAGAGGCTCACGCACGAACGGCTTGTCGCGGCGCGGGCTGGCCTTGTGCATCGCGCGCGCGAGCAGTTCCTTGCCGGTGCCGCTCTCGCCGACGATGCAGCACGCGCGCATCGGTGCCCGCCACCATGTGCGCCTGCGCCAGACGTTCTTCCATCAGCGCACTGCGCGTGATGATGTCCGACGCGCCATTCCTCGGTGGTGTCCGATGAAGCCGGAGATCTTCAGCGCGCGCTGGATCTGGTCGAGCAGTTCCTGCTTGTCGACCGGCTTGGTCAGGAATCCGAAGGCGCCCATCTGCGTGGCCTGCACGGCGTCGGGAATGGTGCCGTGCGCGGTGAGCAGGATGACCTTGAGTCCGGGCCAGCGGTTCTGCAGTTCCTTCAGCAGGCCGATGCCGTCCACCGGTTCCATGCGCAGGTCGGAGATGACGAGGTCGGGACGGAACCGGCGTGGTGGCAGCGAGCGCCTGTGCCGCGCTCTTCGACGGCTTCCACGTCGTAGTTCTCGGCGCGCAGGCGGATGGTCAGCAGGCGCAACAGGCCCGGATCGTCGTCGACGACCAGGATGCGGGCCTTGCGCTTGCACTGCTGGTTCACGGTCGTGCGTCCTTCGGTAGCGGGAGGTCGATCGGAGATGTTGCGCTCGATGTTGCGCGATGGCGTCGAGCTTCGCGCGTGGCCTCGTCGAGCGCCTTGCGCAGGCGTGCGTTTTCTTCGATCTCGGTCTGCAGCCGGCGTGCGTGGCCAGCGTTCGGCGTCGTGCCGCGCTGCGCGTTCCCGCTCGCGCTGCGCTTCGGCGAGCAGCGCGCTGATTCTCGGCGACGAGACGGAGTTCGGCGTCGACGCGCTGCAGCTCGACCACTGCGAGCGCCCGCTCGGTGACGGTCAGCAGTCTCGGGCGCGCGACAGCGTCTCGCGCAGCAGCTGCTGCGCCAGCGCGGCGTCGCGCCGGGATGGCGCGGCGCCGCGAGCGCGAGCGCGTAGCGCAGCTGTGCCGGACCCTCGAGCGGCGTCGCTCGTAGCCGCGCGCGCGTCGCAAGCCATCATCTCGGCCTGCTCCGCCGGGCTGCCCTGCACCAGTCGTCTGCAGGGCGTCGAGCGTAGCGGCGCTCGAGCTGCGCGGCCTGCAGCATCTCGCTGGCGGCGGCGACGGCCGGCGCGCGCGCCTGCTCGGCGGCCGGTGTGGTCGAGCGACGCGCAGCCGGCGAGCAGCACGCCAGCGCGCAAGCAGAGCGAGCGCTACGCCGCATGCGCGTGATCTCGCCTTGCGGACGGAGCGGCCGGCGGCTGCGCGGCTGCGGTGTGGCGATTGCGCGCAGCGGCATGCGAATACGGAAGTGCGCTCCTTGCCAGCTCTCCATCGACGATTTCGATCTGGCCGCCGATGGGCCATCACGAACTCCATGCACCACCGACAGTCCGATGCCGGTTCCCTTGACGTGACCGCCCGGGCGCCTTGCCGGTGTAGAACGCGTCGAACACCTGCTTGCGTTCCTCGGGCGGAATTCCCGGACCGCTGTCGGCCACTTCGAGCACCAGGTCCAGTCTCCATCGGCGCGGGCCGCGGATATGGATGGTGCCGCTGCGCGGAGTGTACTTCACGGCATTCGACAGCAGGTTCTCGAGGATGAGCCGCAGCTTGCTGCGATCGGCGCCGACGGTGAGATCGTCGACGTTCACGTCGAGCCGCACCCGCTGCGACGAGCAGCGCGAGCTGCTGGTTCTCGATGATCTGCTTGAGCAGCGGGCGCAGGCGGAACTCGGAGATCTCGAGCCCCACGCTGCTGGTCTGCCAGGCGCTGAAGCTCAGCAGGTTCTCGATCATGCGCTGCAGGCGGATGCCGTTCTCGCGCAGGATGCCGGTGACTTCGCGCTGGCTGTTCTCGCAGTTTGCCCGACGGCGCCGTCCATCAGCAGCTCGGTGCCTTCGCGGATGTTGGCGAGCGGAGTCTTCAGCTCATGCGACATGTGCCGCAGGAAGCGGTTGCGCTCCTGCGCGAGGTCGAGCAGGCGCTGCCGCAGCCATTCCAGCTGCCGGCCGAGACGCTCGAGGTCGACGCGGACCGTCGATGCGGATCGGACGGAGGAACGCACCGCTGCCCAGCTCGCTGATGGCGCGGTCGATCTGGCGCAGCGGCCGCCCGAGTCGCAGCGAGAACACGAGGATGGCGATGGCGGTGAGCGGGATCAGCAGACGCGAACCCCCAGAACATCGTGCTGCTGTCCGCGTTGCGTGCGGTCGCGCAGCGCCGCGAGTCCGGCGTCGATCTGCGCATTGGTCTGCGTGCCGAAATCGCGTCCGGCGAGCTGCTGCATGCGCGCGAAGCTCGCCAGCATGCGTGTCGAAGCGGCCAGGGAGGCCTGCGGGGTGCTGCGCATCTGCTCGCTGATTCCTTCCCGCAGCTGAGCGAATACTCGCTGCAGTGCCTCGCGCGCATCCTGCTCCGCGCAGCTGCGTTCAGCATCTGCGCTCGATGTCGCGCAGTCGCTGCGTCGCTGCTGTCGCATAGGCCTCGAGCAGCTTGCTGTCGTCGAGCACCTGATACATGCGGACCTGGCGTTCGAGCAGCGCCGATCTGCGCGAACAGTTCCTGCGTGAGGCGGGTGCCTAGCACGCCTTCGGCCACGATGCGCTCGCTGGTCTCGGCCAGCCGGCGCATCTGCACGGCCGCTCGTCACCAGCGCCGCGACGAGCGGCAGCGCGATGATCGCGAGGCCGAGCAGCACGAGGCGCGCTCAGCGAGCGAGGGCGCAGCGAAGGTCATGCGCGCGATTCTAGGCACCGCCGCCGCGACTGTCTGTAGCGCCGCTGTCGCCGCGCTGGCGACCCGGACGGTCAGGTCCAGGGGTCCTGCAGCAGCTTTTCTTCCCAGCGCAGCGAACTGGCGACGATGCCGTCCAGATCGTCGAGTTCGGGCTGCCAGCCCAGCACCTGGCGGATCCGGTCGCAGCGGGCGACGAGGGTCGGGCGGGTCGCCGGCCCGGCGCGGCAGCTCGAGGATGTTGAGCGGCCCGTCCGCTGACGCGCTCCACGCTGCGCAGCACCTCGCGGACGCTGTAGCCATGGCCATAGCCGCAGTTCAGGGTCTTCGACTGCACCGCCGTCGCGCAGGTAGTCCGACCGCCAGCAGATGCGCGCGCGCCAGGTCCTGCACATGGATGTAGTCGCGCACGCCCGTGCCATCGGGCGTGTCGTAATCGGTGCCGAAGATGCTGACGCTGTCGCGCTTGCCGACGCTGGCCTCGCAGGCGACCTTGATCAGCAGCGTGGCCTTGCGCGTGGACTGGCCGATGCGGCCTGCAGGATCGGAGCCCGCGACGTTGAAATAGCGCAGCACGACGTAGCGCAGGTCCGATGGCTGCGGCCAGATCGCGCAGCATCCATTCCGACATCAGCTTCGACGTGCCGTACGGATTGATCGGCGCGAGCGGCGAGTCTTCCGCGGCCAGCCTCCGGGCGGGCATGCCGTAGACGGCGGCAGTGGACGAGAACACGAAGTGCTTCACACCGTGCCGTCTGGCAACGTCGCCAGCAGGCTGCGTGTCTGGCAGGTGTTGTTGCCGTAGTACTTCAGCGGATCGCTGACCGATTCCGGCACGATGGTGTGCGCGGCAAAGTGGATCACCGTGCGCACGTCGTGCTCGGCGAGCACGCGACCCACGAGCGCTGCGTCGCCGACATCGCCTTCGACCAGCGTCACGCCCGGACAGCGCCTGGCGGAAGCCGGTGCTCAGGTTGTCGAGCACCACCACGTTCTCGCCGCGCACGCAGTCAACTGCTGTACCGTGTGGCTGCCGATGTATCCCGCGCCGCCCGTGACGAGTACCGTCTTCTTCTGGTCCACTTTCATGATCTCGAAGCGCTCCCGCCACTTGCTGGCGCCGTATGATCCCCCGATCTTAACCAACTCCGGCGGTGGTGCTGTGAAAGGGATACCGGTTTGCCCGAACCGAGCATGAATGGCTCAGCGCTGCCGTTTGCCGGCCTGTCGCCCGAGGTGGTCCTCGATGCAGTCGAAGCCGCCGGTTTTGCGGTGGATGGTCGACTGTTCGCTCTGAACAGCTACGAGAACCGCGTGTATCGGGTCGGTCTCGCCGATCCGCTGGCGCTGGCCGACGAGCGCCGGTCACCCGATTCGGTGGTCGCGAAATTCTACCGGTCGGGTCGCTGGACCGATGCGCAGATCCTGGAAGAGCACGAGTTTGCCGACGATCTCGTCGACGCGGAGCTGCCGGTGGCAGCGCCGCTGCACATCGATGGCGAGACGCTGCATCATCATGGCGAGTTCCGCTTTGCCGTGTTCGAGAGCTGGCGCGGCGGCGCCCCGGAGCTCGACGCGGAGGGCGCCCGCGAGCTGCTGGGCCGCAGCCTTGGTCGTCTGCATGCACGCGCACGTACTGCGAAGTTCCGCTACCGTGCGCGGCTTGCCGGCCCCGACTTCGGCCAGTCGGCGATAGCGTCGGTGCTCGCGAGCGGCCACATCGAGCCGGAGCTCGAGAATGCTTACGCGGATACCGCCGGACAGGCGGTGAGAGCGATCGAAGAGGCCTTCGACCGCACCGGCCCACTCGCCGCACTGAGGCTGCACGGTGACTGCCATCTGGGCAATCTGCTGTGGGATGCGCGGGGGCCGGTCTTCGTCGACCTCGACGATTGCGTGACGGGGCCGGCAGTCGCCGACCTGTGGATGCTCGTCGCCGGTGATGCGGACCGCCAGCGCTATGAATGGCAGCAGCTGATCGAAGGGTACGAGCAGTTCATGACGTTCGATTTCCGTGAGGTGGCACTCATCGAAGCGCTGCGGACCCTGCGCATGATCCGGCATGCGGCCTGGCTCGCGGCGCGATGGCGTGACCCGGCTTTTCCCCGGGCTTTTCCGTGGTTTGCAGAACGGCGCTTCTGGGAGCACCATCTCGGCGATCTGCGCGAGCAGCTTGCGGCAATGGCTGATCCGCCCCTGTTGCGCCAGGGCTAGGACGACTCTGGAGCTTTCGAACCGTATGGCAGCATCCGCCCGCTTCGGCATCACGCTCGCGCTGTGCGCGCTCGTCGCGGGGTGTGGCGATGCACCCATCGAAGAAACCGCTGCGACGACGGTTGCACCGCGTGCACCGAACGACTTCACTGCCGCAGTCTCGACCGGCACTGGCGACGTGGCGTCGACGCTTCAGTTCCAGCTGGTCGAACGTCCTGCTGTCGGCCAACCGGTCACCGTCCGGTTCAAGATCAACCCGTCGGCGCCCGCGCAGAAGATCCAGGTCGTGTTCGAAGTCGAAGAGGGTCTGCAGTTCGTCGACGAGCTGCGTGCCACCGTCCTGCTGGATGCCAGATCGCCGGGCTCCGAAGTGCACGAGCTGCAGGTTGTCCCGTCCAGGGCCGGCGTGCTGCTGCTGAAATCGACCGTCATGACGGAGACGGACCGCGGCGCGAAGTCGACCGACTTTGCCATTCCACTGCTGGTCGGCGATGCGTCCGCGGCGGCCGACGCGGCTGCTCCGGCACAGGGCAGCTGAAGCGCGATTCGCATCACGCGGCGCTGCTGCCGGCGTCCGTAAGATCGAACCGCGCCTTCATCGGCGCGCTGTGACCCCTTCATGCTGCAGTTCACTGTTCCCGCGGACGACGATACGGCGGCGCTGCGCGTCGGTGTCGACGAGCGCGAGGTCTTCGAGCACATCGGACGCAATTCACCGCTGCCGGTTGTGCTGCTGGCCATCTCCCGCTGGGTCATCCAGTCGTTGCGCGACTGTCACGTCCTGGTCAGCGTGCTGAACGAGTCGGGCTCTGCTTTTTCCCTGTGCGCCGGTCAGGACGTCGCACCGTCACTGCGCGCGGCACTTCTCGACTGCGACTTCCGCATCGCGGGCGCCGCCCCGGCCGTCCGCGTGCATCTCGAACGCGTGCGCTCGTCGCCGGTGCTGGTCACCGACCCGGGCTGGTCACTCGCGCGGGAGGCCATCATCGCAGCCGGCTTCTGTGCAGCATGGTCGCGACCGATCACGGCCGCATCGGGCCGACCGGTCGGCCTGCTGCTGGTGCTGCATCGGATGCCGAGCGAAATCTCCTCGAGCGAGCGGCTGCTGATGCTGCATGCAGCCCGCCTCGCCGCGCTCGCCATCGAGCGTCATGCGGCCGAAGAAGCGTTGCGCGCGAGCGAAGCCCGCTTCCGCGGGCTGTACGAACACATGATGGAGGGCGTGTTCGAGTGCACGCCCGAGGGTCGCCTGCTGTCGATCAACCCAGGCCTCGTCGCGATACTGGGATTCGGCAGCGCGGCGGAACTGCTGCTCCGCTGCGACCGTCGGCTGCCCTTCTGCGACGAGGAACGCGCCGCAGTGTGGCTGCGCCGGTTGACGGCGTTCGGTGAATGCAGGGATGACGAGTTCGAGCTGACCGGCAGCGATGGCCAACAGGTGGTCGTGCTGATCAACGCGCGCCTGCAGTCCGACGACATCGGTGCGCCGATGACGCTGCAGGGCACCGTCGCGAACATCACCGAACGCAAGCGCGCCGAGCGGCTCGTGCTCGAGGAGAAGGAGCGAGCGCAGGTCACGCTGCAGTCGATCGGCGAGGCGGTCATCCGCACCGATGCGGCAGGGCTGATCGATTACATGAACCCCATCGCCGAGTCGCTGACGGGCTGGACGCTGTTCGAAGGGCGTGGCAAGCCCATCCCGTCGGTCATGCGGCTCATCGACGAGTCCACGCGCGCGGAAGCACCCAGCCCGCTGATGCGATGCCTGCGGTCGAGCGAGCCCGCCGGTGCCGCGGAGAACGCGCTGCTGCAGGGGCGCACCGGCCAGGATGTCGCGATCCACAGTTCCGTCGCGCCGATCCGCAACCGGCTCGGCGAAACCATTGGTGCCGTGACTGTTTTCCGTGACGTGACGAAGGAGCGACGACTGAAGCGCGCGCTGTCATACCAGGCTGCGCACGACACACTGACCGGGCTGATCAACCGCCGCGAATTCGACCTGCGGCTGCAGGGTGCCGTTGAAGTGGCGCGTGCCAGCGGCGTCGAGTATGTGCTGCTGTATGTCGATCTCGACCAGTTCAAGCTCGTCAATGACACCTGTGGTCACCCGGCCGGTGACCGCCTGCTGCGCGATGTCACGGTGATCCTGCAGGGGCGCGTGCGTCAGACAGACGTCATCGCGCGTCTCGGTGGCGACGAGTTTGGCATCCTGCTCGCGGGTTGCCCCGACGACGAGGCGCGCAAGATCGCGGAGTCGATCCGCGCGGCCATTCGCGACTACCGGTTCCAGTGGAACGATCAGTCGATGGGCATCGGCGCGAGCATCGGTCTCGTACGGGTGACCCGCGAGACCGAGAGCGTCGCCAGCGCGATGAGCGCAGTCGACATCGCGTGTTACGCGGCAAAAGACGCAGGCCGAAACCGGGTGCACGTCTATGACAGCGGCGCCGAATCGGGGCGACACCGGGAGATGTACTGGGTCGCGCGAGTGACGCGAGCGGTCGAAGAGCAGCGCCTGTCGCTGTATGCGCAGCCGATCAAGCCGATGCGTGCACACGACGCGCGCGGCGCCTCGGCGGGCTTCCGCGAGCTGCTCGTCAGGCTGCGCGACGAACAGGGGCGTCTCGTTCCACCGAACGAATTCATCCCGGCCGCTGAGCGCTACAACGTGATGGCGGCGATCGACCGGTGGGTGATCGAGCGCGCGATCGAATCGCTGCGAGTGATGGGCCAGGCCGATCCGGCCGCACCGCGCGAGCCGGTGTTTGCAGTCAACCTTTCCGGTACCTCGCTGAATGACCCGTCCTTCGTCGAGTTCGTGCTCGCCGCACTCGAGGATCGGGCGATCGCGCGCGGTCTCTGTTTCGAGATCACCGAAACAGCCGCCGTAGCAAACCTGCATCAGGCGGCGTACTTCATGCGCGAGCTGCGGGCGAGGGGTTGCCGGTTCGCGCTCGATGACTTCGGCAGCGGTCTGTCGTCGTTCCGGTACCTGAAAGCGTTGCCGGTCGACTATCTGAAGATCGACGGACAGTTCGTCGGAAACGTCGCCTCGGACCCGGTGGACCGGAGCCTCGTGGAGGCGATCTGCCACATGGCGCGTACGCTCGGCATACGCACCGTGGCCGAGCGGGTGGAGACGGCCGACGTCCTCGAGTGCCTGCGAACGCTCGGCGTCGACTACGTGCAGGGCTACTTCGTCGGGCGGCCCGAGCTCATCGAGGCCGCGCCGCCCGTCTGACTGGCGTCAGACGAAGCCGATCCAGCGGCCGAAGCCGACCACGCCCGTCCACAGCAGCAGCGACATTGCTCCGGCGAAACGCGCGCCCGGCGCGGGCTTGCCGGTATCCCAGGCGCTGACGTTCCTGAACGTACCGAACTGGAAGATCGCCATGTTCACCGCGACCAGGAGCAGCAGCACGACCTTCACGCGGAACGGCGTGTTCTCGTAGTACGTCGTCGCGTTGCCGATGAACATGAGCGTGCCGGTGACGGCAGCCACGAAGAACGACCGCCACGTCCAGGGCAGGACCTGGTTGTTGATGTAGGTGATCGGCAGCCGCTTGTTCGCGATGCCGAGCAGCCGGAGGTCGACGATGGCGATGGAGCCAAAGACGCCGGCGAGGCCGATGACGTGGATGGATTCGATCAGCGGGAAGTAGTTCTCGCTGACCTGCATGCCAAGCCAGGTCTCCTGCAGCCAGATGCAGATTTGTTCGATCATGGCGCGCCCTTGCGTTCGTTCAGGTGTATGCGATGTAACGGCCGGCAATGATGATGCCGGCCCACAGGAACATGGACATGACGGCCATGGCCCGGTGCGCGCCGTTGAGCGTGCCGCGACGTGCCGCGCTGCCGACGAGCAGCGTGAGCGACACCGCGAGCACTATCAGCGTGACTTTGATGTAGAACGCCTTGTTCGTGAGCGTGCGGCCCGGTTCAGCGCTGATGAGCAGCGCGCCGGTGATCAGGAGGGCGGCCAGGCAGGTCCAGACGACCGGCAGGAACCGGTCAGCGACCACCCGCGGCGAGTCGTCATGCCAGGAGCGGCCGAGCACGCGCATGGTGATCATCAGCGCCGTGATGAACAGTATCGCGAGGCAGATGATGTGAATGGTCTGGATGCCGGGAATGGCCCAGGAAGTGGTCTGGATCGCCTGACTGAGCGCGGTGCTCGTCAGCCACTCGTTGAAGGATTCCATCGCTTGATCGCCCCCGCAGCGTACGTCCGCCGTCTGTCTTGAAGTATAGGCCTGCGAGCCCGAAGGCGTCGAGGCGGTGTCATGGTGTCACACCACGCGTGGGCACGAGTCTCGCATTGTCGCGCCCCTTGTTTGAAGCTCATTCGGGTGAGTAACCGTTAGCGGAACGGTTAACGGATCATTGCGGAGCGGCGCGCGACGAGCTTCAGCGCTTCAGGGCGCCCTGCAGCACGATGTCGAGCAGCTGGTCGATGAACGCCCGCTCGAGCGTGCTGTGCACGACGACGAGGCGATGGAAGATCGGCCCCCACAGCACGTCGGCGAGCACCTCGACGTCGACCCCTGGCCGCAGGAGACCCGCCGCCTCGACCCTGCGAAGCACGACAAGGCCGGCCTCGCGTCGGGGCGTGAGGTAGCCCGCGAAGAGCAGGCGTCCCGTCTCGACGTCGGCATGGCCCAGCGCGAGCAGTTCTCGGATGAGCTGTCCGGCGCGGCCGCGATAGATGCCGGCCGCAGTGTGCAGGTGCTGGCGCAGGTCGGAGAGGGGATCGTCGGTCGGCTTGACGGCATCCATGCGCGGCGCCACGGCCACCAGGAATGCTTCGACCGCAAGCGTGCCCTTGTTGCTCCACCAGCGGTAGATCGTGGCCTTGCCTGCGCCTGCGCGCGCCGCGACACCTTCGACGGTGAACTGCGCATACCCGCCTTCCCGCAACATCTGATATGCCGCCTTGAGGATGGCGTCACGAGACGTATCGGACCGGGGGCGGCCCGGAGCGCGGGAGGCAGCCTTCTTCTGCTTCTTGACCATTAGCCCGCCAGTGTACCCGCGCGCGACGCGAAGCTCACGCGCCGCGCCGGGGAACGCGGGCGGCGTGGCCGCTCGCTACCACGGCGCCGGCCGATAATCCTTCAGGAACTGGCCCCAGGCGTGCTGCCCGGTGAGCTCGCCTGCGAAGATCGGGTCGACGATGCGCGCGGCGCCGTCGATGATGTCGAGCGGGGGCGCGAAGCCTGCTTCGGCCTTCCGTGCGGCGTGAACCGTTGGATCCTCGTCGGTCACCCAGCCTGTGTCGACCGCGTTCATGTGGATGCCGTCGCGCACGTAATCAGGAGCGCTGGTGCGCGTCATCATGTTCAGCGCTGCCTTCGCCATGTTGGTGTGCGGGTGCTTGTCGGTCTTGGTGGTGCGGTAAAACTGCCCTTCCATTGCACTGACGTTGACCACGTGTTTGTGCCGCCCGTGTGTCGCGACCATGAGCGGCTTCAGCCGGGCGTTGAGGATGTAGGGCGCGACGGCGTTGACGAGCTGCACCTCGAGCAGCTCGGCGGTCTGCACTTCGTGCAGGCGCAGGCGCCAGCTGTTGGTCGCGCGCAGGTCGACCTGTTGCCGGTCCTCGTCGAAGCGACCAGCCGGGAACAGCGATTCGCCGCTGGCGAAGTCCTCATCGAGATAGCGACGTTGCGACAGCGCCGCGCTGTGCAGGATTCCTTCGGCGGGCGAAGGGCCGCGTGCCGCCACCAGGGCAGCGCCGGGATCGGGCAGTGCATCGAGTTGAGCGCGGAGCTCTGTGTGACCGGCAAGGGTGCGGGATACGGCAGCGGGCAGCGTGTTCGCTCCACGCTCCTCCGCGGCCACCAGATGTGCAAAGAAACCTGCCGGTCGGCGGACCGTCTGGCAGGCATTGTTCAGGATGTAGTCGAGACGCGGCAGGCGCTCGGCCAGGAAGCGCGTGAACAGTTCGACGCTCGGGGCATGACGCAGATCGAGACCATGGATCTGCAGCCGGCCGGACCACGCGGCGTAATCGTGCCTCGCGCGCATACCGGGTCGCGGCGTCGATGGGGAACCGCGTCGTGACGATGACGTGTGCGCCGGCCCGCAGCAGCTTCAACGCCGCCTGGAAGCCGATCTTGACGCGCGAGCCGGTGACGATCGCTTGGCGTCCGGTGAGGTCGGCGGTCTGGGAGCGCTTCGCGTAATTGAAGTCGCCGCAGGTCTCGCACAACGAATCGTAGTAGCGGTGAGGGCGGGTGTAGTCGCGCTTGCAGACGTAACAGTTGCGCTCGCGGTGCAGTTCATCTTCAACGCTCTCGGGCGCAGGGGGCTCGAGCCAGAGAGGCGTGTACTCATCCGCCTTGCGCTGGACGCGGAGCGCCGTACGATCGATCCGCTCGCGATCACGCGCCTTCTCGGCATCGCGCTCCTGGCGGCGGAACGCCTTCGCCATCCGGACGAGATCGTGGCGCTCGGGTTTCGATACGATGCCAGCGAGCGTCAGAAGTTCGCGGCGGGTTGCCGGGTCGAGCCCGACCAGCCGGGACCGGTCGGATTCGATTGCGCGGAGCACCCGGATGCAGGCAGCGACGTCATCGTCGCCGATCGCCGTCGGCGCGGCCTCGTCTCGATTCATCCGCCCATTGTCGACTGGCTCATCGTTTCGCGTCGAGCACTTCACTGCCGCCATCGCCGCCGCGCGGCGCGAAGCCATTCGCGTCGAGCAGCAGCGACATGAGATGCAGGTAGTCTTCGTCGGGCAGCGTGCCGCCGCGTCCCGGCGGCATCGTCGTACGCAGGCATTCGTACAGCGCGCTGACCGGCCGACCCTGCCAGGCGGCACGGAAGCCCGGGTCTGCCAGGGCCGGGGCGCTGGCCGAGCCGCGCAGGCTGTCGCCATGGCAGGTCACGCACTGCTGTTCCTGGTAGATGCGGCGGCCGTCGGCCGGTTTGCCCCGCTCGAGCGCCACATGCGAGGACGGTACGGGCGCGTCCGTGCGTCGGCACTGGGCGGCTGCGGGCGGCGGCAGAACCGCGACCGGCGTGGTCGTTTCCGCGGGAACCGGAGCGCTGCTCATCGGCCCGTCGCGCCAGTTCAGCGGCAGCGCGAAGACGTAGAGAGCGCTGTTGTTGGACGGACGGATCTCGGGAGTCAGCGCGAGGTACGCGGCCGTGTTGACGGCCTGACCCGTGCTGACGGCGAGATACTGGCGGCCGCGGTGCGCGAACGTGACCGGGAAGCCAGTGACCTGCGCGCCGAGATTGATCTGCCACAACACCGTGCCGGTACGCTGGTCGTAGGCGCGGAAGCGGCCGGCGACATCACCGGCGAACACGAGGCCACCGCCAGTGGTCAGCGTCGACAGCAACGCGGCGCGCTGCTCGACTTTCCACAGCGTGCGGCCGGTGCTCGCGGACACCGCAAACAACGTGCCCACTTCGGTCTTGCCTGGTGCGAGCGAGTTCTGCGCGCGCAGGCCATAGGCGGAATTCTCCTTCCGCGATTCGATCGTGACGGTGAAGGTCGAGCAGAGATTCTGCAGCGGGAAGTACATCGCATCGGTCAGGGGGCTGTAAGCGCCCGCGGGCCAGTTGCGACCTCCGACGATGCTCGGGCACACCAGCGCCTCGTCGCCCTTGCGCTGGAAGGTCGCGCCCGGATCGACCGTGACTTGGCCCGTGCGTCCGTCGATCGACTTCACGACTGTCTGGTGCACCGTCGGCCGAGCCCAGAGGAATTCACCGGTGCGCCGGTCGAGCGTATAGACGATGCCGGTCTTGCCCGGAATGCCCGTCAGCACCTTGCGCATCTCGCCCGATTTCAGCTTCGGGTTGATCCAGGCGACTTCTTCTTTCGCGGGCGCCTGCACCGTATCGACGAGGATGCGCTCGAAGGTGTGGTCCATGTCCCAGTGATCCACGACGTGCTGGTAGTACCAGACGATGCGGCCGGTCGCGATGTCCAGGGCGAGCGTGCAGTTGTGGTAGAGGTGCTTGCGGTCGTTGCCGCCGAGCAGGAATTTCGGAGCGGGCGAGGTGACCGAAGTGCCGATGTACAGCAGCTTAAGCTCGGGGTCGTAGCTCGGCGTCATCCACGCGCCGACGTGCTTGCGCTCCTCGTACGGAATGTCGCCCCACGTCTCGTTACCCTTCTCGCCCGGGCCGGGGATGGTCCGCGTTCGCCACAGCTCGCGGCCCGTGGCCGCGTCGTGCGCAACGATCACGCAGGCCCGCGGGTTGGCGTCGGGAAGCGGCTCGCACCCGCGGCCGGAAATGACTTTGCCTTCGACCACCAGCGGACCCGACGTCTGGTGCACGCCGGCATGGTAGTCGACCACCTGCGTGTTCCAGACTTCCCGGCCGGTCTTCGCATCGAGCGCGAACACGTAGCCGTCGGCGGACGTGTCGATGATCAGGTTGCCGTGGATCGCGAGGCTGCGATTGATGTACGGCGCATTGACGAACTTCTCGAGGTCGGCAGGCAGCTTGCGGCGGTATTCCCACAGCACGTCGCCGCTCGAGGCGTCGATCGCCTGCACGATGTCGCGCGGGTTCGGAAAATAGAGCACACCGTCGTGGACGAGCGGGGTGCCTTCCTGTGGCCCTGGCTCCAGCCCGCGCGTCCACGCGAGCTGCAGCTGACCAACCGTGCGGGTGTCGATGTCCTTCAGCGGGCTGTAACCCCAGCTGTCGATCGTCCGGCGCCACATCAGCCAGTCCTGCGGCGGCGGGTTGCGCAGCGTTGCGTCGGTGACCGGCGTCAGCGCGTCGAGCGCCGACTGGCCCTGGGCCAGCAGCGTGAACGACAGTGATGCCGCGAGCAGCAACGCGCTGTGCCAGTGGCGATTTCCCTGGACCCGATCCGAAGCCATGCAACCCCCGATAGCCATTGCCCGTCGATACGCGGGCTTGCTCGCCGGGCATTCTGCGCGTCGCTTCCGGCATTGGTCCACACGAACGGTCAGGGGTTCTCGACAACCTCGCTGAATTCGGCCGGGACATCGTCGCCGTGCAGGTGGCGGAACGGTTGACTGCGGTCGAGGAAGCGACGGCGCGCCTCGGGGTCGGCCCATGCCGCCGCGAACGCCGCATTCAGTTCGTAGGCCTGCGTGTCGAAACCGGCGATTCGCAGCGACTCGTTGAACGCCTCGACGTGGGCGCCGCCGGCCTGGTATACGAACGGCGCGAATTCGGGGTCGATGTCGAGGTTGGCCGGATCCTCGACCGACACGCGGCAGCCGGTGACGTCCGTCGCGTGATAGTTGCGACAGGTCTGCGGCCGCACCGGATAGATCGAGCACCGGCCCCCGGCGAGGAATGGGCAGGGCTCCGTGCGCGTGAGGCGCGCATCGTCGTCCTCACCCGCGAAGCGGTCGGCATTGCGCGTGATCTCGGCCCGCAGGAGCGCGCGCCGTTCCGGCGTGAAGTGACGCTCGATGTGATCGAGGATGACG
Organism: uncultured Pseudomonadota bacterium; assembly: GCA_963769065.1. GTDB lineage: Bacteria > Pseudomonadota > Gammaproteobacteria > Steroidobacterales > Steroidobacteraceae > ZC4RG30. Next base: position 345,417 of record CAVYKG010000001.1, read on the forward strand.
AACACTTCGACCGCTCGCACGTCGACACTGAAATGGCAGCACCACGCGCAGCCGTCGCGGCACGCGAGGGTGCTGGCATCGGCTGCGGCCGCGAGCACCGCATCGTGGCGAAGCTGCGACCGCCCGAGTGCGGCCAGCGCGCCGTCGGCGCGCACGTCACGATCCGCCTCGCGACGCTCCCGGGCGAGCCCCCGGCGGAGGAAAGCGATGTCGAGCGGAATCTCCATGGTGGCGATTGTACCGGCTGATGTCCTATCGTCTGGCGATGAACCTACGCATGCGCATGGTGCTGCTGGCGCTCGGTCTCGTCCCGGCTGCGGGGTTCGCGGCCGAGCAGGTGTGTGACCGCTCCGGGTCGAAGTCGACGGCATCGCCGGACGGCGCCTGGGTCGCGAACGTGCAGGAAGAGGTGTGTTCCACGCCGGACGGCGCCCGTGCGGGCATCACCGTCGTGCTGAGCTCCGCCACCAACCCCGAGCGGGTGAAGCGTGTATTCATCATGGCCGTGCCACGTTCGCGCGACGACTGGCCGCAGATCCGGTGGCCGTCCGCATCCGCGATGGAAGTGCGAGTGCCGAACCTCGCCGAGAGCGTCAACCTGCTCGAGCCGCGCTTCGAGGGCGTGGCGGTGACCCTGCACTACTGTGGCGACGACCCAGCGGCGCGGGCTGAACGCGACGGCCATCGGGAGGCGGTGCTCGCCTGGCAGCGGTCGGTGACGGCGTGGGCGGCGAAGCGCAAGGCCGATCCGGACGGTGCGGGCCCGCGGCCGATACGGCCATCAGAGCCGCGGCTCGCTCCGGGTCGCTGCACCGACTGAATCGGGCGCGGGCGAGTCGCGGGTGGCTCGCGGGATGATAGATTGCCCGCCCCTGGATTGCGGAGATCGCCGTGGCCGCGCGCTACAGCTCGTTCGCGCTCTGCGTGCTCGGCCTCGTACTCTGCTTCCTTGCGGCCGTGGCCTGGCCTACGCACCTCATGCCCTGGGTGCTCGCCGCGGTGTTCCTCGGGCTGACCGCAACCGGCGTGCACGACCTGCGGCAGGCGCGCCACGCGATCCTGCGCAACTACCCGGTGATCGGCCACCTGCGTTTCCTGCTCGAGTACATCCGGCCGGAGATGCGCCAGTACTTCATCGAGAGCGACACCGAGGCCGCGCCGTTCTCGCGCGCGCAGCGCTCGCTGGTCTACCAGCGCGCCAAGGGCGAGCCCGACAACCGGCCGTTCGGCACGCAGCTCGACGTGACGATCGCCGGCTACGAGTGGATCAACCATTCGATGCAGCCGACGCGGCTCGCCGACCACGACTTCCGCATCGTCATCGGCGCGCGACTGCACGCAGCCCTACAACGCCAGCGTCTTCAACATCTCGGCGATGAGCTTCGGCTCGCTGTCGGCCAACGCGATCCTGGCGCTGAACAAGGGCGCGAAGCTCGGGCGGCTTCGCGCACGACACCGGCGAGGGCTCGATCTCGCCAGCACCACCGCGTGCACGGCGGCGACCTGATCTGGGAGATCGGCTCCGGCTACTTCGGCTGCCGCAACGACGACGGCAGCTTCAGCGAAGAGCGCTTCGTCGCCAACGCGCGCGACCCGCAGGTCAAGATGATCGAGCTCAAGCTGAGCCAGGGCGCCAAGCCGGGCCACGGCGGCGTGCTGCCCGGCGCCCAAGGTCACGGCCGAGATCGCGGCGGCGCGCGGCGTGCCGGTGGGCGTGGACTGCATCTCGCCGTCGTCGCACAGCGCGTTCTCGACGCCGGTCGGAGATGATGCATTTCATCGCGCGGCTGCGCGAGCTGTCGGGCGGCAAGCCGACCGGCTTCAAGTTCTGCCTCGGCCATCCGTGGGAGTGGTTCGGCATCGTCAAGGCGATGCGGAGACCGGCATCACGCCCGACTTCATCGTGGTCGACGGCGCCGAGGGCGGCACCGGCGCGGCGCCGGTCGAGTTCATCGACCACGTCGGGCGCGCCGCTGCAGGAAGGCCTGCTGCTGGTGCACAACACGCTGATCGGCGTGGGCCTGCGCGACCGCATCAAGCATCGGCTGCGCCGGGCAAGGTGATCACCGCCTTCGACATCGCGCGGATGATGGCGCTGGGCGCCGACTGGTGCAACGCGGCGCGCGGCTTCATGATGGCGCTGGGCTGCATCCAGGCGCAGACCTGCCACACCGGCAACTGCCCGACCGGCGTGACCACGCAGGACCCGCTGCGCCAGCAGGCACTGGTGGTGCCGACAAGGCCGAGCGCGTGCGCAACTTCCACCGCAGCACGCTGCACGCGCTGCAGGAACTGGTGCAGGCCGCCGGGCTCGCGCATCCGCGCGAGATCACGGCGCACCACATCGTGCGGCGCATGTCCGACACCGAGGTGCGCCTGCTCAGCAACCTGATGCATGCAGGTGGAGCCCGGCGCGCTGCTCGGTCCGCTCGATGAGCAGCACAACGTGTTCCGCACGTACTGGCCGCTGGCCAGCGCGCACAGCTTCCAGCCGATTCATTGAAGGAACCGCGCTGCCGGCGCGCGCGGCAACAGCCCCGATTCTACGTAGCCCTGGAGCTGGAAATTGAGTCGACTCCCCAGTGACGTCACAGGAACGAAGTTGACCGATGTGGATGAAGACCCCCGTGCCGCTCCGGACCGGACCATCGCGGTTGCGCCCATGATGGACTGGACCGACCGCCACTGCCGCTACTTCCTGCGCGGCTTCTCGCCCCATGTGTTGCTCTACACCGAGATGGTGACCGCTGCGGCGCTCATCCATGGCGATGCGGATCGTCTGCTGAAGTTCAGCGAGGCCGAGCAGCCGGTCGCCTTGCAGCTCGGCGGTTCCGATCCAGGTCAGCTCGCGCACGCGGCTAAGCTGGGTGAATCCGTGGGCTATCGCGAGATCAATCTGAACTGCGGCTGCCCCAGTGACCGCGTGCATGCCGGCGCCTTCGGCGCGTGCCTGATGCTGCGACCCGCGCATGTTGTGTCGCTGGTGAGCGCGATGCGCGATGTCGTCCACATTCCGGTCACGGTCAAGCTGCGTATCGGCGTAGTTGACGCAACAGGTGATGTTCCGGCAGCGGGCTGGCGCGATGCGGTGTCGCATTTCGGCGAGGCGGATCGCGAAGCCCTGCTGCGGCTGGTCGAAGACCTGGTGCGTGCCGGAGCCGATGCGCTGATCGTCCACGCTCGCAAGGCAGTGCTCGGGAAATTCTCGCCGCGCGACAACCGCGAGATTCCGCCGTTGCGGTACGACGTCGTCGAAGGCCTGCGCTCGCACCTGCCCGACACGCCGCTCGTGCTCAACGGTGGACTGCGGGAGGCGTCGCAGGTGTTGGCGGCACTCGATGCGGTGGACGGCGTGATGCTCGGCCGCGAGGCCTATCATCGTCCGCAGGTGCTCGGCGAACTTCACGAGGCGCTCGTCTCGCGCGGCCTTTGGCCCGAGAACGGCTTTCGCGTCCCCGACGCCGGCGCGCAGATCGAACGGATGATCGCCTATGCGGAGCGCGAGCTCGCCGAAGGGCAGGCGCTCGCCAACATCACACGCCACATGCTCGGCCTCCTGAGCCACACGCCGGGAGCCCGGGAGTTCCGTCGCGTGCTGTCGGAGGGGTCGCGTGATCGCGCCGCGGGCATCGCGCCCTTGCGGCAGGCACTGGCCCTGGCACGCGCTGCATGACGGCGCGCATCGAGGTATCTTTCGCTCCATGCCCCTCTATGACTACCTGTGTCCGAAATGCGGCCACCGCTTCGACCAGCTGGTGAAGCTGGACCAGCCGGCGCCGCCCTGCCCCGAGTGCGGGGCGAAAAAGACCGACCGGCAGTCCTCGTGGTCCGCTGCGGTCAGCACGACCTCGTCACGCGAAAGGGCCCTCGGGCAGGCGCGCGGCAAGGCGAAGTCGGTGAAGCGAGAACAGGACCACGCGCACCAGCAGTACATCCGCCAGCACATGAAGGATCACGAGTGAAGCGTCAGAGCCCTCGGCGCGGCGGGGGCGCAGGCTTCGCGGCCTCGCTGAGCAGGTAGGCGCGGATGTCCTCGATCTCCTGCTCGTTCAGCAGCGCCGAAAAGTTCGCCATGCCACGCGGGCGCAGTGCGCCTTCGAACACTACCGCCCGGAAGCTTGCGGCCGTCATCGCATACGGCGACGTGAGCAGGTCCGGCGTGAAGACGCCGCCGATGTGGCAGGCGCCGCAGTAGTTCGCGAACCGGTTTGCACCATTCGCAACGTCGCCGGTCGATGGCGCGGCCGCCTTGACGTCGATGCGCGGACGCGCGACGTGGGGCGCGAATTCCGGCGCCGACGCGGCGCCACCCAGCTTGTACACGTACAGCCGGCCCGGCCGTCTCGGCTGCGAGCCGCCGATCATCGCCGCGGCTCCGCCGTAGCCGACGTTCACGGCAACGTACTGTTCACCGTCGAGCTGGTAGGTCATCGGAGCGGCCATCACGTGGGCAGCGGCGGTGGTCGACCAGAGCTTTGCGCCATCGGCGCTCGAGTACGCGGCAAACTCGCGAGCGTTACCCGCGAACACGAGGCCGCCAGCGGTCGACAGCGTGCCGCCGAAGGCGTTGTCTGAAGTGTTCTTCCAGCGCGCCTGCCGCTTGACCGGATCCCAGCCGATGAGCTGGCCACGCGCGAGGCTGAGTCCGGCGGGTCCGCTCGACTCGACCGGCGCGGGCAGCGCTCCTTTCGCAGGTGGTGTCGAGGGCGGACCAAACGCGCCGTCCTCCGCAAGATTCCACTTGCCGCGGACGAACTGCCAGTTCGGATCGTTCTGATAGCTGAAGTTCGACACCGTCGCGGGCAGGAAGATCAACCCGACGGCCGGATCGAACGACATCGGATGCCAGTTGTGCGCGCCGGACGGGCCCGAGTACACGGTCGGACGCGTGCCACCCGGGTAGCGCGCGAGCGGGTTCTCCACCGGGCGACCGGTCGCGAGATCGACCTTCCGGGCCCAGTTCACCGGCACGAACTGATCGGCGGAGATCAGCTTGCCGCTGGCCGCGTCGAGCACGTAGAAGAAGCCGTTCTTCGGCGCCTGCATGACCACGTGCCGCCGCATCCCGTCGATCGTCAGGTCTGCGGTCATGATCGGTTGAACGGCCGTGTAGTCCCAGCTGTCGCCGGGCGTCGTCTGGTAATGCCACGCGTATTCACCCGTATCGGGCCGCAGCGCGAGGATCGACGAGAGGAACAGGTTATCGCCCTGGCCGGCTGAGCGTGCCTCGTGACTCCACGGCGACCCGTTGCCGACGCCGACGTACACCAGGTCGGTCTCGGGGTCGTACACGATCGCATCCCATGGCGTGCCGCCGCCGCCGGTCTTCTTCCATCCGTCGCCCGACCAGGTCGCGCCGGCGAGCTCGGCCATGATGCGGTCGGACGCGGCGCCGTCCGGCTTGCCTTCGGGGTTCGGCGTCATGAAGAAGCGCCAGGAAAGCTGGCCGGTCCCGGCATCGTACGCCGACAGATAACCGCGTACGCCCAGCTCCGCGCCGCCGTTGCCGATGAGCACCTTGCCCTTGACGACGCGAGGCGCGCCGGTGATCGTGTAAGGCCACTGCGGGTCGGTGGTCTGCTGCGACCAGAGCTCCTTTCCGGTGGCCGCATCAAGCGCGATGAGCCGGCCATCGAGCGCACCGACGAATACTTTGCCCTGCCATACCGCGACGCCGCGATTGACGACATCGCAGCACGCGTCCTTTCCCTTCTGGCCATCGACTTTCGGGTCGTAGTGCCACTTGATGACTCCGCTGCGTGCGTCGATGGCATAGACGTGCGACCACGAGGTCGTGTCGTACAGCACGCCGTCCACCATCAGCGGCGTCGCCTCCATGCCGCGGTCGGCCTCGAACTCCGCGTACCAGGCGAGCCCGAGCCTCGCCACGTTGTCGCGGTCGATCGCCTTCAGCGGGCTGTGCCGCTGCTCGGAATACGAGCGCCCGTAGCTCAGCCATTCATCGTTGCCTTCGGCGGCGGCGAGGCGGGCATCGTCGACGACTGCGACCGGCGCTGCGGCGGGGACGGCCGGGGCGGGTGGCTCGCTGCGCGAACAGGCGGCCAGGGCGCCGGCGAGCAGCGGCAGGCAACTGACAACGAGGGCGAGACGAGGCGCGACGGGCGTGGTCATGAGAACCCCCTGGGACAGGGCCCCGGCACCTGTCGATGAGCAGGCTCTTGCCAGGGCGAGAATGATTCTACCGTCCGGTCATCGTCTCGAGGCAAAGCGCAACGGCTTGTTTTCTCAAGGGCCATCGCGCAAAGTTGTGAACGGCTTCTCAGAATAAGTTACATGGGCACGGACATCGAACTCGCCATCGTGTTCGCCGACGTCGTCGGGTCCACCCGCATCTACGAAGTGATGGGCGACCAGCGCGCCCGCGAGATCGTGGCGACTCTGCATCGAGCTGATGCGGACGGCCACGGAGCAGAACCACGGCACCGTCATCAAGACGATGGGCGACGAGGTCATGGCGACCTTCCCGACCGCCGACGATGCGCTGAACGCGGCAGCGCAGATGCAGCGGCAGATCACGCGCCCATCCGGCGCTGCAGGTGGACGGGCAGCCCGTCGCGCTGCGCATCGGCTGCCACTTCGGGCCGGTGGTGCTCGAAAGCCGCGATGTCTTCGGCGCCACGGTGCACACCGCCAACCGCATGACCAGCCAGGCCAAGGCCGGGCCAGATCATGACCACCGCGGCCACGGTCGAGCGGCTGTCGCCGGAGTGGCGCGCGTCGGTGCGGCAGATCGACGTCGCGATGCTCAAGGGGCAGGGCGGCGAGGTCACGCTGTTCGAGGTGCTGTGGCAGACGGACGACGTCACCAGCATGTTGCCGTCGATCGCCATGTCGGGCGGCTACCGATCGCAAGCCGGTCGCCGCATGCGGCTGCTGCTGCCGGCGACCAGCGAGATCGTCGTCGACGAGTCACGCGACGCACATCACCATCGGGCGCGCCGACGAAAACGATCGTGGTGATCCGCGGCAATCTGATCTCGCGCATCCACGCGCGCATCGAGATCAGCCGCAACAAGTTCCTGCTGATCGACCAGAGCACCAACGGCACGTTCGTGCAATCCGCCGACGGCGAGGAATCCTTCGTCCGTCGCGACAGCATGCAGCTGAAGGGCGAGGGGATGATCGGCCTGGGCAAGGTGCCCGAAGCCGGACTCGCCGCAGACGATCCGCTTCGTCTGCGAAGAAGCCTGAAGGCCGCGCGTCCTGGAACGCGCGGCGCCTGAGCGCGGTCGAGGCGCTCAGCTCCAGGCGCTTTTCCACGCGTCGAGTTCCGCATACATCGCCTGCGGCGTGCGGCTGCCGAACTCGCCGAGGTAGGTGCGGATATCGGCCACTTCCTTGCGCCAGGCATCCTGCTTCACGCTCAGCAGCTCGTCGAGCACGGCGGGCTCGATGTCGAGGCCCTGCGAGATTCGAGGTCCGCGGGCGCGGCAGGTAGCCGATCGCGGTGTCCTGCGCGTCGGCGCGCCCGGCGCAGCGGTCGAGGATCCACGACAGCACGCGCAGGTTGTCGCCGAAGCCCGGCCACAGGAACTTGCCGTCCGCGCCCTGGCGGAACCAGTTCACGTGGAAGATCTTCGGCGGATTCTTGCAGCTTCGCGCCGACGTTCAGCCAGTGCTGGAAGTAGTCGCGCGAAGTTGTAGCCGCAGAACGGCTTCATCGCCATCGAGTCGCGGCGCACGACGCCCACGGCGCCGGTGGCGGCGGCGGTGGTCTCGGAGGCAACCGACGCGCCGACCAGCACGCCGTGCTGCCAGCTGCGGGCTTCGTAAACCAGCGGCGCGAGCTCGCGGCGGCGGCCGCCGAACACGATCGCCGAGATCGGCACGCCCTTCGGGTTCTCGGCTTCCGTCGGTGTAGGCCGGGTTGTGCACGGCGCTGACGGTGAAGCGCGAATTCGGATGCGCGGCCGGGCCGTTCTTCGGATCGTACGGACGGCCCTGCCAGTCGGTGACCGGCGTCGCCCGTGCCGATGCCTTCCCACCAGGGCTCGTTGTTCGCGGTGAGCGCCGACGTTGGTGAACAGCGTGTCCTTGCGGATCATGTCGTAGGCGTTCTTGTTCGTCTTCGGGCTGGTGCCCGGCGCGACGCCGAAGTAGCCCGACTCCGGATTGATCGCCCACAGGCGGCCATCCGGGCCCGGGCTGCATCCAGCAGATGTCGTCGCCGACGGTGAACACTTCCCAGCCCGGCATCGAGTCCGGCGGAATCAGCATCGCGAGGTTGGTCTTGCCGCAGGCCGACGGGAAGGCGCAGGCGATGTAGTGCAGTCTCGCCCTGCGGATTCTTCAGGCCGACGATGAGCATGTGCTCGGCCAGCCAGCCTTCGGTGCGCGCCTGGTAGCTGGCGATGCGCAGCGCATGGCACTTCTTGCCCAGCAGCGCGTTGCCGCCGTAGCCGGAGCCGAAGCTCTGGATCGACAGCTCTTCGGGGAAATGCATGATGAAGCGGCGGTTCGGGATCGAGCTCGCCGATGGAGTGCAGGCCGCGCACGAAGTTGCCGTCTTCGGCGGCGATGCGCTCGAGCGCCGGCGCGGCCCATGCGCGTCATGATGCCCATGTTCAGCACCACGTAGGCGCTGTCGGTGATCTCGACGCCGCAGCGCGAGTAGGGCGAATCGATCGGACCCATGCAGTACGGCACGACGTACAGCGTGCGGCCCTTCATGCAGCCCTGTGAACAGCGCGTCCATCTTGGCGTGCGCTTCGGCGGGCGCCATCCAGTGGTTGTTCGGGCCGGCGTCTTCCTTGTCCGTCGTGCAGATGAAGGTCAGGTGCTCGACGCGCGCCACGTCGCTGGGGTGCGAGTGGGCGATGTAGCAGTCGGGGAAGGTCTTCGGCGTTGAGCGGCGCAGTTCCTTGCGCGCGATCAGTTCGTTGCGCAGGCGGGCGGTCTCGGCGGGAGACCCGTCGCACCAGTGGATGCGGTCGGGCTGCGTCAGCTGCGGCGACACTGGCCACCCAGTCGGCAACCTCCGGTGAAAGTTCCGGCAAGCGGATTGAATGCGCTGGGAGCTGTCGCCATGTACATTACCCTGCAGACAATATGGTAGGCGGGAGGCCGAGTATACCCAGCGAAGGCAAACGGTTGCCTAGCCAGTGATCGGTGACAGAATTCATGGCAATCCACACGAGTATGTTGCATTGCACATATATCCGCCGATCGCCACCGATATTCCGGATTGACGCGGCCGGTCCGCGGCATGGACCGTGCGCGCCCGATGCAATGATCTCGATGAAATTTTCGGCGCCGGCGGGCCCGCTGGCCGCGGGCGCTGCCCGGATTCCGGCCGCGCGGCGCGCAGCTGCAGATGGCCGAAGCGGTGGCCGCGGACGCTGGCCGAGCGCAGCGCTGGCTGGTGGCCGAGGCCGGCACCGGCACCGGCAAGACCTATGCCTATCTGGTGCCGGCGCTGCTCGTCGGGCCGGCGCGTGCATCATCTCCACCGGCACCCGCACGCTGCAGGACCAGCTCTTCCACCGCGACCTGCCGATGCTCGGCCGCAGCGCTGGGTCGCGCCGTCAGCGGTCGCGCTGCTGAAGGGTCGCAGCAACTACCTGTGCCTCGAGCGTCTGCCGCCGGCATGCCGGCGGAGCTGCCGCTGGCAGGCGGCGCAGCAGTCGTCGCCGCGCGCGCATCGCGCGCTGGGCGATGCACGACACGCGAGGGCGATCTGGCCGAACTGCACCGAACTGCCGCGACGGCCATCCCGCTGCGCGAACGCATCACGTCTCGACGCGCGACAGCTGCAGCGGCAGCCGCTGCGCGGAATTCGCGCGCTGCCATGTGTTCGCCGCGCGCCGGCGCGCCAGCGAAGCGGACCTCGTCGTGGTCAATCACCATCTGCTGCTGGCGGACCTCGCGCTGAAGGAAGAAGGCTTCGGCGACATCCTGCCCGAGCGCCGATGCGGTGATCCTCGACGAGGCGCACCAGCTGCCGGATCTCGCGGCGCAGTTCTTCGGCGCGCAGTTCAGTTCGCGCCAGGTCGAGCAGCTGCTGCAGGATCTGCGCGCGCGGCGCTGCGTGCAGAGCTCGGTTTGCGTGAACCGTCTCGAGCGCGCTCGAGCAGGCGCTGCGGCTGACGCTGCAGCAGCTGCGCTGCGCGATGCGGTCGCGGCAGCCGGCGCGGCGGGCGCGCGCGTCACCTGGGGCGACGGCCTGCCGCGGCTCGATGCGGCAGCGCGCGCGCTGGTCGCTGCGCTGTGCGATCTGGCCGATGCGCTGCGCGTCGATGGGCGGCGGCGAGTCGCTCGATCCAGCTGGCCGAGCGCGCGACGGCACTCGCCGGGCGAGCTGGATCGCCGTGCTCGATGCGCGGCCCGACGGACGGCGCGCGCCTGCTGCGCCGACCCCGCGCGGCTTTTCCTGCCAGGCTGCGTGCCCTTCGACGTGGGCGCGACGCTGCTCCGGATCGCTGATGCAGCGCGACCCGCGGCCTGGATCTTCACTTCCGCGACGCTGGCGGTGGCGGCGATTTCAGCCACATTCGCCGAGCCGCTGGGTCTCGCCGACCGCTGCGAGACGCTGCGCATCGACGAGTCCCTTCGACTACCCGCGCGCAGGCACTGCTGTATGCTGCCGCCAGGGCCTGCCTGATCCGCCGATCCCGCACTACGGCGACGCGGTGGTCGATACTGCGGCGCGATCTGGTCGAGGTCGTCCGGCGGCGGCGCGTTCCTGCTGTTCACCAGCCACCGGGCGCTCGAACGCGCCGCGCCGGCTGCGCGAGCGCTGGGTCGACGAGCTCGGGCGAGCTCGCTTCGACCTGCTGGTGCAGGGCGAGTCGCCGCGCGAGCAGCTGCTGCGCGAGTTCCGCGAGCATGGCGACGCGGTGCTGCTGGGCACCGCGAGCTTCTGGGAGGGCGTCGACGTGAAGGGCAGCGCGCTGCGCCTGGTGGTGATCGATCGCCTGCCGTTCGCGTCGCCGGAAGATCCGGTCACGCGCGCGCGCATCTGCAGCACTGCGCGCGACGACGGCGGCAATCCCTTCAACGATTTCCAGCTGCCGGAAGCAGCGATCGCGCTGAAGCAGGGTGTGGGCCGCCTGATCCGCAGCGAGGACGACCAGGGCGTCGTGGCCATCTGCGATCCGCGGCTCGCGAGGCAAGCGGTTACGGCAAGAAGCTGCTGGCCAGCCTGCCGCCGATGCGCGTTCGCGCAGCTGCTGGATGTGCGTGCGATGTCTCGCAGCGCTCGATCCTGCGCTCGATCGCGCGCGACCGCGGAGCGCGCATGAAGCTGCTCGCGCTCGATACCGCGAGCGCGCAGTGTTCGGTGGCGCTGCTGGATCGGACGAGCAGCTGTCGCGCTCGAGCAGTCGCCACGGCGCGCGAGCACGCGCAGCTGCTGCTGCCGATGATCGATGCAGCTGCTCGCCGAGGCGGGTCTGCCGCTGCGGCAGCTCGACGGCATCGCGTTCGGTCGCGGCCCGGGTTCGTTCACGGGCGTGCGCGTCGCGGCCGCGGTCACGCAGGGACTGGCGCTCGGCGCCGGCGCTGCCGGTGTCTGCCGGTCTCGGATCTGCGCGCGCTGGCGCTGCAGGCGCTGCGTCGCGCGGCCGAACCGGCGGCGGACGCGGCCCGCCGTGCGCATCGTGCTGCGTGCATGGATGCGCGGATGGGCGAGGTGTACTGGGCCGCGTTCGCGGTGCGAACGCGGCGCGGCTGGCCGACGAGTGCTGATCGAGCAGGTCGTTGCGCGCCGGCAGGCTGTGCTGTCGCCGTGCCGGACCTGCGGATCGGCTGCCGCGGGCCGCGGCTCTGGCGCTGGCCGCAGATTGCCGCATCGCTGCAGCTGCCGTCGCAGCGCACGTGTTCGACGATGCGGAGCCCATGCACGCGGAGGTTGCGACGGCTCGCCGCCGGCCGACCTGGCCGCGGGCGCGCGCGCGGCTGGATGCCGCGCGACGCGCAGCCCGTTTACCTGCGGGATCAGGTCGCCGACCGCAAAAGCTCAAGGTTACTGCTCCGTTGTAAGATGGCTGTAACAATACCTGTCATGAAATTGCTCCGGGAAGCGACTCCGGCAGCGGACAGGATCTCGTGCGGCAGATTCTGATCGTCGAAGATGAGCGGCCCATCCGGGACATGATCGCCTTCGCACTGCGGCGTGCCGGATTCGAGGTGCGTGAGGCCGAGGACAGTCAGCAGCGCCCGCGTGCAGCTGGCCGACCAGCGCCCCGACCTGGTGCTGGTCGACTGGATGCTGCCGGACATGAGCGGCCTCGAGCTCACCCGTCTGCATCAAGCGCGAGCCGGCCACGCGCGATCTGCCGGTGATCATGCTGACGGCGCGCGCCGCCGAAGGCGACAAGGTGGCGGGTCTCGACGGCGGCGCCGACGACTACGTGACCAAGCCGTTCTCGCCGCGCGAGCTGCTGTCGCGCATCAATGCCGTGCTGCGGCGGAGCGGCGGCGCGCCAGCCGACGACACGCGTCGATCTCGGCGGACTGCGCTCGACCGCGCCAGCTCACCGCGTGACCGCCGGCGAGCAGGATGTGCGCTCGGACCCACCGAGTACCGCATGCTGGAGTTCTTCATGACGAATCCGGAACGCGTGTTACTCGCGCGAGCAGCTGCTCGACCGCGTCTGGGGCGGCAATGTGTACGTCGAGGAACGCACCATCGACGTGCACATCCGCCGGCTGCGCAAGGCGCTCGAAGACGTGAGCATGTCCCACCTCGTGCAGACCGTGCGCGGCAGCGGCTATCGCTTTTCCGCGCAGGGATCGCAGACGCATGATGCCCGAGCCGCGCGCGCCTGGTTCCGCTGGCGCGCATCGCGGCTCACGCTGCTCGTCGGCGTGCTGCTCGGCTGGCTGCGTGGGCCATGTCTTGGCCGGCATGCCGCTGGCGCTGGGCTGGCATGCTCGCGTGGCAGCTGCTGAATCTGTTCTGGCTCGACTACTGGCTGCGCGATCGCAGCGGCCGCGATCCGCCGGACGCGAGCGGGCATGTGGGGCGACGTGGTCTCGCAGGTGGTGCGCCTGCACCGGCGCAAGCGCTTCCACAAGCAGCGCCTGCTGGAGGTGTTCCGCGAGCTGCGCCATTCCACCGCGGCGATGCCCGATGGCGTCGTGATCCTGAATTCCCAGTGGGAGATCGTCTGGTTCAACCGCATGGCCGGGCAGGCTGCTCGGCCTGCGCCGCAAGGTCGATCTGCGGCCTGCGCATCATCAACCTGATCCGCGATCCGGCAGTTGGTCCGCTATCTTGAAGCAGGGCGGATTTCAACGAGCCGCTGGTGGTCTGCGCGCGGCGACGAGCCGCGCCTGCACCTGTCGTTCCAGGTGGTGCCCTACAGCGGCGACGCAGCGGCTGATGCTGGTGCGCGACGTCTCGCGCCAGGTGCAGCTCGAGTCCATGCGCCAGGATTTCGTCGCCAATGCCTCGCACGAGCTGCGCTCGCCGCTGACGGTGATGACCGGCTATCTCGAGACGCTGCTGCAGGATGAGCAGCTCGACGCCGGCCTGCAGCGGCCCGCTGCAGCGAGATGCAGCGCCAGACGCAGCGCATGAACCGCGATCGTCAACGACCTGCTCGATCTGTCGCGCCTGGACGCGCGTGCGAGGAGGCCGACGGCGAGCCGATCGACATGGCGCGCCATGTGCGCGCTGCTGCGCAAGGACGTGCTCGCGCGGCCCGTGCATCCGGCCGTCGCCGTGCAGCTCGACATCGACGCGCAGCTGCTGCGGCGACGAGTCGGAGATCCATGTCGGCCTTCTCGAATCTCGTCGACAACGCGGTCAAGTACACGCCGCCCGAGTCGGGCTCCATCGACGTCTGCTGCGTGGATGCAACGCGGACGGCGACGGGCGCTTCGCGGTGCGCGACACCGGCGCCGGGCATCGCCGCCCGAGCACCTGCCGCGCCTGACCGAGCGCTTCTATCGGGTCGACGCCGGCCGGTCGCGCAGCGCCGGCGGCTCCGGGCCTGGGTCTCGCGATCGTGAAACACGTGTTGCAGCATCATGGTGCGCTGCTCGAGGTCGCAGAGCCAGCCGGGCACGGGCAGCACTTTCAGCGTGCACGTTTCCCGCCGCGTCGCGTGCTGACGGGCGGCGCCGGCGCTAATATCTCGACTCCACGTCGACTTCCGCCGCGGCCCGGCTAATGGACAAGGACATCGATGGAAACCGCAGATCTCTCGCACCACATCTCGCGCCGCTTCAACGAAGACCTGGAACGCGTGCGCACGCAGGTGCTCGCGATGGGCGGCTTCGTCGAGGCGCTGCTCGCGCAAGGCGATCACCTCGCTGATCGAAGGCGACAGCTCGCTCGGCGAGTCGGTCGCGCACGACGACCTGAAGGTGAATGGCATGGAGGTCGGCCATCGACGAGGAATGCAGCCGCATCCTCGCCACGCGCTCGCCGGCCGCCGGCGACCTGCGCCTGATCGTCGCCATCATCAAGACCATCACGGACCTCGAGCGCATCGGCGACGAGGGCGAGAAGATCGGCTACATCGCCTCGCGCCTTGCCGTCGATGGAGCGGCCGGAGAACAAGTACCGCGAGATCAAGCACATGGGCCGCATGGTGTCGGAGATGGTGCACGACGCGCTCGATGCCTTTGCGCGCATGGACGCCGAGGCGCGCGCTGCAAGGTGGCGCGCCGGACCGCGTGGTCGACGAGGAATACGAGTCCATCCAGCGCCAGTGCATCACCTTCATGATGGAGGATCCGCGCAACGATCCGGCGCGCGCTCGACGTGATGTGGATCGTGCGCTCGCTGGAGCGGATCGGCGATCACGCCAAGAACATCTGCGAATACGTGATCTACATGGTGCACGGCAAGGATGTCCGCCACACCAGGCTCGAGGACGTCGAGCGCGACCTGAGCGACAGCCGCAGCGACGCCCGACGATGGAAGCTTCTGGATGCTGCGCGCGGCATCGCCGCGTCGGCCAATCTGCTGGCGGCGGGCTGGTCTGCTTCGCGCTGGTCGGCTACGCGCTATTACACGCAGACGCTTCAGGGCCTCGAGCCGTGCCCGCTGTGCATCTTCCAGCGCATCGGCCGTGATCGCGCTCGGCGTGGCGTTCCTGATGGCCTCGCGGCGCTGCCGCGCGTCAGCGCCTGAGGTCGGCGCGCTGCGCTGTCGGTGCTCGTCGCGCTCGCCACGCTCGGCACCGCGGGCATCTCGGCGCGGCACATCTGCATCCAGTCGCTGCCTCCGGGCAAGCGTGCCGGCCTGCGGCGCCACGCTCGACTACCTGTGGGACGTGTTCCCGGTGGCCGACGTCCTGCGCAAGGTGCTCACGCGGGTCGGGCGAGTGCGCGAAGATCGACTGGACCTTCCTCGGCATCTCGATGCCGGGCTGGGTGCTGATCTGGGCGCTGGCGCTCGGCCTCGCCGGCGTGCTCGTCAACTGGCCGCGGCGAACCGCCGCGCGCTGACGCTCAGCCTGCAGCGCTGGCGAGCAGCCGGCGCAGCGATTCCAGGTACATGCGGTGCAGCGCGTCGATCTCCGTCGACCGCCACCGATTCATTGACCTTGTGGATGCTGGCGTTGGTCACGCCCAGCTCCACCACCTGCGCGCCCATGGTCGCGATGAAGCGGCCATCCGACGTGCCGCCGCCGGTGCTGAGCTTCGGCGGCGCGCCGGTCACGTGCGGTCACGGCCTTCGCACACCGCCTCCGACAGCGCGCCGGCCGGCGTGTAGAACGGTTCGCCCGAGACATACCACTCGATGCGTGTAGCGCACGCCGTGCCGTGTCGAGGATTTCCTCGACGGTCGCGCGCAGCTTGTCCTGCGTCTGCACCGGTGTGTAGCGCAGGTTGAAGCGCGCCTTGAGCTCGCCGGGAATCACGTTGGGCGCACCCGTGCCGGCATTGAGGTTCGAGATCTGGAAGGTGGTGGGCTGGAAGAGCTCGTTGCCCTGGTCCCAGACGTGCTGGGTGAGTTCGGCCAGCGCCGGGCGCCAGCATGTGCACCGGGTTCTTCGCGAGCTGCGGATAGGCCACGTGGCCCTGCACGCCGTGCACCGTGAGGCGACCGCTGAACGAGCCGCGACGGCCGATCTTGATGGTGTCGCCGGCACGCTTGCTCGCTGGACGGCTCGCCGACGATGCACCAGTCGATCTTCTCGCCGCGCTCGCTTGCAGCAGCTTCGACCACGCGCTTGGTGCCGTCGACCGAGGGACCTTCCTCGTCGCTGGTGATCAGGAAGGCGATCGTGCCCTTGTGATCCGGGTATTCGCGCGACGAAGGCCTCGGCGGCCGTCACCATGGCGGCCAGGCCGCTCTTCATGTCGGCAGCGCCGCGCCCGTACAGCGCGCCGTCGACGACGGTCGGCTTGAACGGATCGGTGCGCCATTCCTCGAGCGGGCCGGTGGGTACCACATCGGTGTGACCGGCGAAGCACAGCACCGGCGCGCCGGTGCCGCGCGTGGCCCAGAAGTTCTCCACGCTGCCGAAATCGAGCAGCTCGATTGCGAATCCCGCCGCGTGCGAGCCGCTGCCATCATCAGTTGCTGGCAGCCGTGTCGACGGGCGTCACGGAGGCGCGGGCGATGAGGTCCTGCGTCAGCTGCAGGGTGTCAGGATTCTGCAATGTAGGGGTTCCAGGTTGAGCGGGGCGAGCGACGCGGTCGAGTCGGGAGTTTGAGTGGCAATCAAGCAGGTTAGAGGAGCTCGTCGCTCCGCGGCGATGTTACGGACTGCAACAAGACTGAAATATTCGCGTCCCTAGCAGTGCGCCTCAGCCCGAGGTCGCATCAACGCCCAACCGGAGTCCTCACCATGATCCGCAAAGCTGTCCGCTTGTCGCCGCCGTTGTCCTCGCCCGCGGTCGCTCGGCGCCGTCGGCGCATGGCCCAGTCCGGCCGCGACTACATCACCATCGTCGGCTCCTCGACGGTCTATCCGTTCACGACGACCGTCGCCGAGCAGTTCGGCAAGGCCGGCAAGTTCAAGACCCCGAAGGTCGAAAGCACGGGCACCGGCGGCGGCTTCAAGCTGTTCTGCAGTGGCGTCGGCGTCGCAGTATCCGGACATCACCAATGCCTCGCGCGCCATCAAGCCGAGCGAGGTCGACAGCCTGCACGCAAGGCCGGCGTGAAGGACATCATCGAGGTCAAGGTCGGCTACGACGGAATCGTGGTGGCCAGCTCGAACAAGGGCCGGCCTTCAAGCTGACGCGCAAGGAGCTGTATCTCGCGCTGGCGAAGCAGATTCCCGATCCGGCCAACCCCCAGACGCTGATCACCAACCCGTACAAGACCTGGAACCAGGTCAACACGTCGCTGCCGGCCGACAAGATCGAGGTGCTGGGTCCGCCGCCGACCTCCGGCACGCGCGATGCGTTCGTCGAGCTCGTGATGGAGTCCGGCTGCTCGACCTATCGCCTGGATCAAGTCGCTGAAGGACGTCGATGAGGCGCGCTTCAAGAGAGTCTGCGACTCGATCCGCGAAGACGGCGCGCTACGTCGAGGCCGGCGAGAACGACAACCTGATCGTGCAGAAGCTGGAAGCCAATCCGAAGGCGCTCGGCATCTTCGGCTACAGCTTCCTCGAGGAGAACGTCAGCCAGCTGCAGGGCGCGCTCGATCGATGGCGTCGCGCCCGACCTTCGAGAACATCGCCTCGTCGCAAGTACCCGGTGTCCCGTCCGCTGTTCGTCTACGTGAAGAAGGCGCACATCGGCGTGATCCCCGGCCTGCAGCGAGTTCGTCACCGAGTACGTCAGCGATCGCTCGATGGGCGGCGAGGGCTATCTCGCCGACAAGGGCCTGGTGCCGATGCCCGCCGGCGAGCTGCGCCAAGGTGCGCGCCAGCGTGCTCGGGCAGCAAGCAAGTAAGCCAGTGCTGCCCACAGAGCATATCCATTCGTCCAAAGGTAGAGAAATGTCCAAGCGAATCGCCGCTCGTCGTCGCCCTGACCGATCGCTGCCGCGGGCATGCGGCCGGCAGCCGCCGACGAGGTCAGCGGAGCTGAAGGCCGCGGTCGAGGCACTGCAGAAGCGCCTCGACCAGCTCGAGTCGAAGGCGCAAGGACGTCGACGACACCAACGACCGGCAGACCGACCAGATCGCGATGGCGAGCGCGATGTCGGCAGCTGGGTGCAGAACCTTCACCTGGAAGGGCGATTTCCGCTATCGCAACGAGACCATCGACCAGGAATACGTGCGGAATCGCAATCGCGATCGCATCCGCGTGCGCGCCGGTTTTGTCGCCAAGGTCAATGACACGGTGCGTACGGAGCTGCAGATCTCGACGACCGAAGGCGGCGATCCGCGTTCGCTCGAACCAGACGCTCGACTGGCTTCAATACCGCGGGCAACTCGCGCAAGGCGCTGTATTTCGATCTGGCGTACGCCGAGTGGCAGCCGCATGCCGACTGGAAGTTCACCGCCGGCAAGATGAAGTATCCGTGGGTGCGGCCCGGCCAGAGCGTCTTCTTCGATGGCGACGTCAATCCGGAAGGCCTCGCGGTCAACTTCGACGCACGGGGATGTCTTCGCAGCACGTTCTACAACATTCTCTCGGAGCGAGCACAAACCGGGACCGGCACAGCGGCGTTTGGAACGCGGACAGCACGATGGCTGGCGGGCAGCTCGGCTGGAACCGTCCGATGGGCAGCGCAGGCCGCCTGACCTTGGCCGCGAGCTACTTCGACTTGAACAGCGTGCAGAACCGCAACGTCTTCTATGTCAACGCTGCGGGCGCCACGGCAACAGCCGGCAACACGACGAAGACGACGGGCTGCTTCGGTGGCGGCCACCGGGTGCCTGACCAACGACTACAACCTGATCGAAGCGTTCGCTGAGTACACTTCGACCGTGGGTCGGTCTGCCACTGGCGGTCTACGTCGACTATGTGCAACAACTCCGAGGCCGATCAACGGTCTGGATACCGCCTACAGCGCGGGCGTGCTCTATGGCGCGCAAGCGATCCGCGCACCTGGGAAATCGGCTACTATCTACGCAGCATGGTCGAGAAGGATGCGCTGTACGGTCAGTACATCGACTCCGACTTCGGCGGCGGCAACACCGATGCCAAGGGCAGCATCATCAAGGTCGGCTATGCCTTCGCGCGCAACTGGACGTTCAACGTCACGTACTTCCTGAACGAGACGAACATCGATGTGCCGGCGACGGTCGCCGGGGTCGGTTCGGTGCTCGACCGCGACTACAAGCGCCTGCAGCTCGACCTGAACTTCAAGTACTGAGTCCGGTGAGACTGATGTCGCTGTCCGCTCCTGCTGACGTGGGGGCGGACACTCTCCCCGGGTTCGCACAGCGTACGGTCGGGTCCGATGTCCGAATTCCGCGCATCCTGCATCGGTCTTGCGCTCCTTGCGGCCCTGGGCTACTGGCTCGGCAAGTACCGGTCGCTGGCGCTGGTCGGCGGCAGCCGGGGCATCCGCAAGCTGCATTCGCTGCCCAGCCACTACGGACTGCTGACCGCGCTCTGGTGCGCGCTGCCGGCGCTCGCGATCCTGGTGCATCTGGGTGTCCTTCCAGGACACGCATCATCACCTCGCTGGTTGCTCGGCAAGCTGCCCGAGAACCTGCGCCAGCTCGAGCCCGCGCAACTGGACCTGTTGCATGAACGACGTGCGCAACGTCGTCGTCGGCAGCGTGCCAGCGGCCACCACGCGTGCCGGAAGTGCAGCAGGCCGCTGTCGCATTACCTGCAGCTGCGCGGCATGGCCCGGTGCGCACTCGCCGGTACTCGTGCTGGCCGCGGCTGTCGGGGGGCTCCTGTGGTCCGCTCGCGCATCAGCCCCGACCTTCGTGCGCGCAATGCGGTGGAGCGCATCGTCGAGCGGCTGCTGCTGACCTGCTCGACGCTCGCCGTGTTCGTCACCATCGGCATCGTGCTTTCGGTGCGTCTACGAGTCGGTACGGTTCTTCCGTCCGTGCCGGTGCACGATTTCCTGTTCGGCACTGCAGTGGAGTCCGCAGACTGCGATGCGCGCCGATCAGGTCGGCTCTCCGGCAGCCTTCGGCGCGGTGCCGCTGTTCCTCGGTACGGTGATGATCTCCGGCATCGCGATGCTGATCGCCGTGCCGATCGGACTGTTTTCGGCGATCTACCTCGCCGAGTATGCGAATCGCCGGTTCCGCGCGTGGGCGAAGCCGCTGCTCGAAATCCTCGCCGGCATTCCGACCGTCGTCTACGGCTTCTTCGCGGCACTGACCGTCGGCCCTGCGCTGCGCAGCGTGGGCGAGTCGATCGGCCTCGAAGTGGCGTCCGAGAGCGCGCTGGCCGCGGGCCTCGTGATGGGCATCATGATCATTCCGTTCGTCTCCTCGCTGGCCGACGACATGATCACGGCCGTGCCGCAGTCGCTGCGCGACGGCGCCTATGCGCTGGGCGCGACGCGTTCCGAGACCATCAAGCAGGTGGTGCTGCGCGCGGCGCTGCCGGGCATCGTCGGCGGCGTGCTGCTGGCCGTCTCGCGCGCCATCGGCGAGACCATGATCGTCGTGATGGCGGCCGGCCTCGCCGCAAACCTGACCGCCAATCCGCTCGAGGCCGTCACCACGGTGACGGTGCAGATCGTCACGCTGCTGACCGGCGACCAGGAGTTCGACAGCCCGAAGACGCTGGCTGCGTTTGCGCTCGGCCTCATGCTGTTCGTGGTGACGCTGGCTGCTGAACGTCTTCGCGCTGCTACATCGTGCGCAAGTATCGGGAGCAGTATGAGTAGCGACCGTCGCCGAAACGCGCGCGCAGGTCGAGAAGAGCCTGCGCCGCCGCTACTGGGCCGAGCGGCGGTTCCGCGCCTACGGCCTCGGTGCCGTGCTGCTCGGTGTCTCGTTCGTGTTCTTCCTGTTCGCCGACATCATCTCGAAGGGCTACCCGGCTTTCCGGCAGGCGCACGTGACGCTCGACGATCCTTCTCGACCCCGCGGTGATCGACCCGGACGGACACGCGCGACCCGGACGTGCTGGCCACGGCCAACTACCCCGCGCTGGTCCGGGCTGCCCTGCGCGAGCGGTTCCCGGACGCCGAAGGGCGCGCCGGCGCCCGCGCCGCTGATGAGTCTCGTCAGCGAGTCGGCTGCGCTCGAGCTGCAGCGCGCGGTGGTCGAAGCCGATCCGGCCCTGATCGGCAGACGCGGACGATGCGAGTTCCTGGCGTCGCGCCGACGTGGACCAGCTGCTGAAGGGCCACATCGACGCGCGACGTGCCCGAGGCGAGACCGCGCGCTGACCGATCAGCAGATCGCTGGATCGATGCGCTGCGTCGAAGGGACGACCTGCGAGCTGGCGTTCAACCGCGAGCTTCTTCACGACGGGCGATTCGCGCGAGCCGGAGCAGGCGGGCGTGCTGGGGCGCTGGCCGGGTCGATCTACACGCTGGTCGTCACGCTGCTGCTGTCGTTCCCGATCGGCGTCGCTGCCGCGATCTATCTCGAGGAGTTCGCGCCGCGGAACCGCTGGACCGATCTCATCGAGGTCAACATCAACAATCTCGCGGCCGTTCCCTCGATCGTCTTCGGCCTGCTCGGACTCGCGGTGTTCCTCAACTTCTTCGGCATGCCGCGCTCGGCACCGCTGGTCGGCGGCCTGGTGCTGACGTTGCTGACGCTGCCGACCATCATCATCGCCGTCGCGCGCTGCGCTGAAGGCGGTGCCGCCGTCGATCCGCGAGGCGGCGCTCGGCATGGGCGCATCGAAGACTGCAGATGGTCGGGCATCACGTGCTGCCGCTCGCCATGCCGGGCATGCTGACCGGCACGATCATCGGCATGGCGCGCGCGCTGGGCGAGACCGCGCCGCTGCTGATGATCGGCATGGTCGCGTTCATCGTCGACGTCCCGGCGGGCTTCACCGACCCCGCCACGGTGCTGCCGGTGCAGATCTTCCTGTGGGCGGACAGCCCGGAGCGCGCGTTCGTGGAACGCACCTCTGCGTGCCATCATGGTGCTGCTGGCGTTCCTGATCGTGATGAATGCCACCGCCGTCGTCCTGCGCAACCGCTTCGAGCGTCGCTGGTACGCGGGAGGAATCTGCATGTCCGTTGTTAGCTGCCGAAGCTGCTGCGCCCGTCGCTCGCCGTGCCGGAAGGCCGCAAGACCGTCGGCAGCGTCACGGCCGACAATCCGATCATCTCCGCCCGCGGCGTGAACGTGTTCTACGGCGACAAGCACGCCATCACGGACGTCAGCATCGACATCGCGCGCAACCAGGTGCTTGCGATGATCGGGCCGTCCGGTTGCGGCAAGTCGACGTTCCTGCGCTGCCTCAACCGCATGAACGACACGATCGAGGGTGCGCGCGTCGACGGGCTGATCATCGTCATGGACGGCCAGAACATCTACGACAAGCGCCAGGATGTGGTGCAGCTGCGCGCGCGGGTCGGCATGGTGTTCCAGAAGCCGAATCCGTTCCCCAAGACGATCTTCGAGAACGTGGCGTACGGGCCGCGCATCCATGGGCTCGCGGCCGACCGCGTCGAGCTCGACGAGATCGTGCACACCAGCCTGCAGCGCGCGGGCCTGTGGGACGAGGTGAAGGATCGCCTCGCGCAGCCCGGCACGAGTCTCTCGGGCGGCCAGCAGCAGCGCCTGTGCATCGCGCGCACGATCGCGGTGAATCCCGAAGTGATCCTGATGGACGAGCCGTGCTCGGCGCTCGATCCCATCGCCACCGCACGCATCGAGGACCTGATCGACGAGCTGCGCGCGAGCTACGCCATCGCGATCGTCACGCATTCGATGCAGCAGGCCGCGCGCGTCTCGCAGCGCACGGCGTACTTCCATCTGGGCGACCTGATCGAGGTCGGCGAGACCGACCGCATCTTCACCAATCCCCGGCACAAGCTCACCGAGGACTACATCACGGGCCGCTTCGGCTAGAACGCGGCCTGCAAGACGTGACGATCGGGACCGCGAACGACCTGCCGCTGCTCGAAGGACACATCTCGCGCGCGTTCGACGGCGACCTGGCCGCGCTGCAGCTGCGCGTGACTGCGATGGGCGCGCTCGTGCTGACACAGGTGCACGGTGCGGTCACCGCCTATGCCGACTGGCAGACCGACACGGCGCAGGGCGTCACATCACGCGAGGCCCAGGTCAACGCGGCCGAGCAGCAGATCGACCAGGAAGCACTGCAGCTCATCGCCCGCCGTCAGCCGATGGCGCACGACCTGCGGGCCATCCTGTCGTTCGAGCGTTCGGTCAGCGATCTCGAACGGATCGGCGACGAGGCCAACAAGATCGCGCGGCTGGTGCTGGTCGGCAGCTCACGCGGCGAGGGGCAGGGCACGGGACGGCCGGCGCACGCGACGTCGCGCGAGGTGCGCCAGCTCGGCCGGCTGGCTGCGCAGCTGGTGCGAAGCGCGGTGGAGGCGTTCGACTCGATGGACGCGCGCATTGCTACCGCAGGTCATCCAGCGGACCGGGAGCTCGACGAGGAATATGCGGCAGGTCTGCGTCGACTGCTGACGCGCGCGATGGAAGATCCGCGCAATCTGCAGGACACCGTGCAGTCCGCGTTCGTGCTGAAGTCGATCGAGCGCATCGGCGATCACGCGCGGAATGTCGCGCAGCAGGTCGTCGGGCTGGTCGAGGCAGCGCGCAGCGCGCGTGCCTCGGACACGCTCTGACTCGTCAGTCGGTCATCCGCAGCAGTTCGTTGATCGACGTCTTCGCGCGCGTCTTCGCGTCGACGCGCTTGACGATGACCGCGCAGGCGAGCGAGTAGCGTCCGTCTCCCGAGGGCAGGCTGCCCGGGACGACGACCGAGCCCGGCGGGCACGCGGCCGTAGCTCACCTCGCCGGTCGCGCGGTCGTAGATTCTCGTGCTCTGGCTGATGAACACGCCCATCGCGAGCACCGACCCCTCGCCGACGATGACGCCTTCGACTACCTCCGAGCGCGCGCCGATGAAGCAGTCATCCTCGATGATCGTCGGGGAGGCCTGCAGTGGTTCGAGCACGCCGCCGATGCCGACGCCGCCGGACAGGTGCACGTTGCGGCCGATCTGCGCGCACGAGCCGACTGTTGCCCACGTGTCGACCATCGAGCCACTGTCGACGTACGCGCCGATGTTGACGTATGAGGGCATCAGCACGACGTTCGGCGCGATGTAGGCACCACGCCGCACGATGGCGGGCGGCACCACCCGCACGCCGCCGGCCTTGAGCTGCGCTTCGTCCTGGTCCGCGAACTTGAGCGGCACCTTGTCGTAGAAGTGCGCGTGGCCGGCATCGATCAGCCGGTTGTCGTTGACCCGGAACGACAGCAGCACGGCCTTCTTCAGCCACTCGTTCGTGACCCAGCCGTCCGCCGTCTTCTCGGCGATGCGCAGGCGGCCCGAATCGAGCTCACCGAGGGCGTCCTCCACCGCACGGCGGACGTCCGGAGTCACCGTAGCAGCGGTAATGTCCGCACGATTGTCGAAGGCCGTCTCGAGCTTGCGCCGCAAGGTTTCGGTCATGATCGTCCGCCGTTCTGAAAGCGGCGCGTATCGTGCGGGCAAAGATCGTCCGTGACAAGCGGTCGCCGGCCTCACGGACTGAAAGCCCCTAGAAGCTCGCGGTCAACGACAGCGCGAAGGTGGTGCCGACGTCGTAGCGGTTGTAGAAGACGCGGTTCGGTCCGCGTTCCTGATACTCCTGGTAGTCGCGACCAAGCAGATTGCGCGCCTCGAATTTGACCTCCGCGGAGTGGTCGAGCAGCGAGAAGGCCTGTCTTGCCACGAAATCGACCGTCAGACCCGGGTTCTCGCGAATGTCGGGCAGCCCGGCCGCCCCGCGACTCGTCACCCGCTTGCTGGCATACGAGAACAGCAGAGTCTGCTGCGACAGTGATGTCGGGTTCTCGATGCCGAGCTGCAGGTTCGCGAGATGCTTCGACTGGCCGGTGAGCGACGTACCGTCCGCGAAGAAATTCGAGGCGGGCTGCACGCTGGTACCGAACACGCGAACGGTGTCGCCTGCTCCGACCTTGATCTTCGAGGACGAATACGTGTAGTTGCCGATGACCACGGCACGACGTGCGGCGAGGAAGGCCGGTGTCGAACCACGAGTCGAGCGGGAAATACTTCTGCGATTCCGTCTCGACGCCGTACAGGGTCGCCTTGGGCGCATTGGCGAAGCTCGTCACCGGGCTGTTGTCGTTGAAACCGGTGAACGCCTCGATCGGGCGGTCGATCTTCTTGTAGAACCCCGCGACGGATACGCGCTGATCGGGCGCGAAATACCATTCCCAGCGAGCCTCGCCATTCGTGAACCGGCTGTCGACCAGCAGCGGGTTGCCGCGATACGAACGGTTCGTCTCCGGATCGAAGTAGGCCTGGAAGATCAGCTCGCGAAACTGCGGGCGGGCGATCGTTCGGGAAGCATTCAGGCGCACCTGCATGTCTGGACCGAATTTGTAGGTGAGAGTGCCCGCAGGCAGGATGTAGTCCTCATCGAGGCGCGTGCAGCGGTCTGCGTCGACGCGGTGCTGAAGACCTGTACTGCGTTGACTGCCTGGAGCGCTTGCTCGAAGCGCAGCCCGGCGCTCAACTCGAGACCATCCATGAGCTCCGTCAGCACCTGCGCGAAGGCGGCCTTCGTTTCCAGCTTCGCGGCGAACGCCGGGTCGGACTCGGTCGTTTCGATCAGACCGATGTTGTAATAGTCGATGACGGCGGAGCCGAGGAGATAGTCAGGTCGCAGGAGCGCCACCGAGTTCGGGAACGAGGAGGGCGCGATGATCTGGAACTCCCGGCGCATCGAATCGCGCTCGGTGTCCGAGTAGTCGACACCCGCGGTCACCGCGAGGCGGGGGAGCACCTGCCAGGTCGCATCGACCC
Source organism: uncultured Pseudomonadota bacterium (assembly GCA_963769065.1). Classification (GTDB taxonomy): domain Bacteria; phylum Pseudomonadota; class Gammaproteobacteria; order Steroidobacterales; family Steroidobacteraceae; genus ZC4RG30. The sequence goes on from CAVYKG010000001.1 coordinate 371,205, forward strand.
CGCCAGACTTCAGATCCTCCGCAAGGTTCGCGAACGAAATCGTCGCGAAGCCCGTCTGGCCATTGTCGAGTCGGTTGAGGAAATAGGCGCCGAAAGGACTCGCGGCCTGGTTGCGTGCGGAGGTAGCCGAGGCTCAGCTCGAAAGGTGCCTCGCGCTTCGACTTCGCGTACGACGCGCGGGTATTCAACTTGACCGCACCGAAGTCGAACGTGCCGGCCAGTTGCGTGTTCCACAGCTGGCGTTCGTACCAGCCGGTGCTCTGCTCGCAGGAAGTCCGCGCCGGGACGCTGGTTGTTCTGGCGGCCCTCTGCCAGCGCGGTTCGCTTCAGTGTGTCGTGGACGTACAGGTTGGTCCAGCGCAGCTTCTGGTGGCCGAATTCCAGACCGAGGCCGAGCAGCGCGTTCGCGACCGCACGGTTGTCGGTTGACGACGTTGCGGTAGTCCTTGTCGACTGCCGACAGGTCTGCACTTGCGGGGGTCTGCTCGAGGTTGTCACGCGTACGCCACCTGTTGCTGAAACCGGCCGTGCCGATGACGCCGAGCTTCGTGTCGTCACCCAGCATCCACGACGTGCCGCCGCTGAGCGACGCCGATCCGTTGGCGGGCATGCTGCCGACGCGCTGCACCAGCCCGTTGTTTGGCGTCACGAACGTCTTGGCGATCTCGCCGGTGTCGACGTTGCCGCTGCTGATGCGCTGGCCGCCGGTGTAGAAACCCCAGAGCGCGTTCGGAATCTGGCGGTGGCCCGAGTCCCAGCCGGACCAGTCGCGCCCGCTGCCGAAGTGGTCGTAGCCGAGCCGGCCCGTCGTTTCGGTATCACCACTGGCGCCGACGCTGATCTTGAGGAACGGCATGACCGGGATCGCGAGGGTCGTCAGGTTGATGACGCCGCCACCGAACTCGGCCGGAAAGTTCGGCGAGTAGGTCTTCTGCACCAGCGACGAGGCGATGACGTCGGTCGGGAAGAGATCGAGCGGAACGGCGCGCCGCAGCGGCTCGGGGCTGGGCAGCGGCGACCCGTTGAGCAGCGCCTGTGAATAGCGGTCGCCGAGTCCGCGTACATAGACGAAGCCGCCGCCGACCACCGAGAGGCCCGTGACGCGCCCGAGCGCACCGGCGATGTCGCCTTCGCCGGTGCGCGCGATGTCTTCGTTGGAGAGGACCGAAGTGACTTCGCTGTTGGCTTTCTGGATGTCGCGTTCGCGGCGGCCGGTCACCGTGATATCGACATGCCGGGTCCGACCACGTCGAGCGGGTCGCCGTCCGCGCGACGCCGCCGGAGCCTCGTCGGCACCGATCGCCGCCGCGGGAGCCGTGGTCCGGCGGCGGTCTGCGCGAGCGCGGCCGGGACCGCCAACGCGGTCGCGACCAGGAGCAGGCTCCCGCGCGCCAGAGGATTCGCCATCATCAGATCCTCGAATGCGTCAAACGGATGTGAGTCGCACGGGTCGCGGGCGTGGCGGGACCCGGGCCCCCGTCAGCGGGCTTCAGTTGGTCGGCAGCGACGTGCACGCGGTGCCGGTGGTGCCGAAGCCCGCGGTGGCCGAGTTGCAGGTCCAGCCCGCGTACCACGTGTCGTTCGCGTCCTTGACCGCGCCGATGTAGGTGGTCGTGTCGAAGCGCGCATCGATCGTCTTCGCATCGGTTGCGACGCGAGCCGTTTCGTTCGCGCCGTTGACGTAGCCGTTCGTCAGCGACGGCGGTGAAGGTGGCGAGGTTGTTCGTGCCGCCGTTGAAGTTGTCGGCGACCTGCTGTGCCGTGAGGCCGGTCGACCCGATGAACGGCGTCGCGCCGCACTGGAACACGACCGAGCTGAACACGGACGGGCCGATCTTGCCGATCGCCGGATCCGCCGCCGCCAGCACGCTGACGCTCGGGCTCGCACCACCGACGAGGCGCAGGCACGATGTCGGCGAGGTCACGATGCCGTTAACGAGCGTGGCGTCGGCTCCGCCGCGGAACAGCATCGCGGCCTGGTTGCCCGCGACCTGGTTCCTGTGCACGAACGTGAAGTTCGCGAGCATGAGATTCGTGCGCGGCGTCTGCTGCTCGAGCGTGTTGGTCGAGTCGAGCTCGATCAGCGAGTCCGCGGCGCCGGTTGTCTTCTGGACCGCAAGCACGTACTGCAGCGTGCCCTGCCAGCCGGTGTCGACGTCGATGTTGTCGTCATCCGCACCGGTCAGTATGAGGTACTTCATGCTGACGCGGCCGCCGAAGTTCTCGAACGCGTCATCCGAGCTGTTGTGCGAGTGGATGTGGTCGATGACCGTGCCGCTGCCGACGCCGCCGAGCGTCAGCGACTGAAGTTCGCTGTTGCCGGACAGCACGTAGCCGGAATAGCGGATCTGCACGTACTTCATGACGCCGCTGCTATCGGCCGGCGTCTGCGCCGCCGAAGTACGCCGGATCGACGGCGCCTTCGGTCTGGCGCTCGCAGGTGGCCGAACCGGGAGGGGCCGCCGGCGCCACGGTGCAGTCGGTGACCGGGGCGCGGCCGAGCAGCACGACGCCGCCCCACTGGCCCTGAGAGTCGTCGTCGCGAGGCCGAGCACGTTGTCACGGCTCGTGAACACGATCGGCAGCGTCGCCGTGCCGATCGCGTTGATCTTGTGACCGCGGTTCACCGCGAGCCAGGAGACGCCGGTGGCGCCGTAGACGATCACGCCCGGCTTGATCGTCAGCGTGATGCCGGCCTCACCGCTTACCGGTACGGCGCCGAGATCTGTGCCGACGTCGACACGGCCGGCCATCGAGTAGAGGACGCCGGGGACCTTGTTCAGCGTCGCGCTGCGCGTGAAGCGGGCCGGCATCTCGCAGACGCGCCACGTGCCCGTCGGGCCGGTGATCGTGCCGCGGTCGGCGAGACCGGCCGCATCCTCGATGGTCGGGCACCCGGTCGCAGCCGTGACGAGCGTCGGGCCGGTCGGTGCAGGTGCAGGCGCGGCGCGGGCGCCGCGGCCGGCGGGTTGTTGATCGTGATGTTGCCGCCGCTGCCGGGCGAGGCGACTTCGTCCGCCCCGCAGCCGGCCAGCAGCACGCAGGCAGTCGAGAGCAGCAGGATGGAACGGTCGGCAGACATACGAGGCATGAGGATCCCCTCCGGCAGGAGCCGGCTGAAGTGGAGTAGCGGGAGTTCCGGTCCGTCGATGCATCGGTGCGATGCAGAGGACTCGGTGAAGAGAAGGCTAAGGGCGCGACGTGACGATCACGTGACGAACACGTGGCGGAATGACGTCCAGAAGGCGCGTCAGTGCGTGCGGGCGTACTCGCCGATGCGCTGCGCGGCCTCGACGCATTCGTCGACTTCAGCGACCAGCGACAACCTGATGCGTCCCGCGCCCGGGATTGCCGTGCCCGCGTCGCGCGCGAGGTAACTGCCCGGCACCACGGTGACGTTCTGCCGGGCGAACAGCCCGGCCGTGAAGGCCTCGTCGTCACCGCCCACGTGCAGCCAGAGATAGAATCCGCCCGCCGGCCGCTGCACGTCGAAGGCTTCGGCAAGCAGCGGCAGCACGCGGTCGAACTTGCCGCGATACAGCGCGCCGGTTCACCTCCACATGCGCATCGTCGCTCCACGCCGCGACGCTGGCATGCTGGGTCGGCACCGGCATCGCGCAGCCGTGATAGGTGCGATACAGCAGGAAGGGCTTGATGAGCTCGGCTGCGCCCGCCACGAACCCGGATCGCAGGCCCGGCAGGCTGGATCGCTTCGACAGCGAATGGAAGGTCATGCAGCGGGGGAAGCGCGCGCTGCCCAGCGCTTCGGCCGCACTCAGCAGCGAAGGCGGCGGGGGCGATTCGTCGTCGAACAGGTCTGCGTAGCACTCGTCCGAGGCGATCACGAAGTCATGCCGCTCGGCGAGCTGCAGCGCGCGCTTGCAGATAGTCGAGATCTCATCACCGCGCCGACGGGATTCGCCGGGACTGCACAGGAACAGCAGCTGGCAGCGCTGCCACACCTCGGCGGGAACCGCGTCGAGGTCCGGCAGGATAACCATTGGCGGCGGTGGTGTCGAGGTAGTGCGGCTCGGCGCCGGCCAGCAGCGCCGCGCCTTCGTAGATCTGGTAGCCGGGATTCGGCATCACCACCAGCGCGTCGCGCTGGCGCTGCGCGATCGACCACGGCCTGCACGAAGGCGAACAGCGCCTCGCGCGTGCCGTTGACGGGCAGCACCTGCGTCTCCGGCATCGATGCCGGCGGCGACAGCCGAAGCGCCGCTCGAGCCAGCGCGCGCCGGCCTGACGCATCGCGGCAGGCCGCGCGTGGCCGGGTAACTGCCGAGCTCGCCGAGGATGCTCGCGCAGCGTGTCGATGACGAACGCCGGTGGCGTGTGCCGGGGCTCGCCGATCGACAGCGGGATGTGCGACAGATCCGCGGGCGGCGTGCAGCGGCGCCTTCAGCGCCGCCAGACGCTCGAACGGATAGGCGATCAGCCGCTCGAAGCGCCGGATTCATCGCGCGGTCGGCTACGGCTGCGCGTGCAGCGCCGCGATGAGCTTCTGCTGCAGCTGTTCGGCGGCGCTCCGTGGTCAGCGGCTGCTGCGAGAGATCGGTGACGTAGAACACGTCTTCGGCGCGCTCGCCATGGTGCTGATGCGTCGCGCCCTGCAGATCGATGCGCTCTTCCCACAGCACCTTGCCGACGTCGCACAGCAGTCCCGGGCGGTCACCTGCCACCAGCTCGAGCACCGAGCGGTTGTTGCGCTCGTCCGGCGTGATCGGTGACCTGCGTCGGGCGTGTTGAACATGCGCACCTGGCGCGGTGCGCGGCGCGACACCGCGATGCGGTGATTCCTCCGGCCGGCGCAGCGAATGCCACAGCGATTGCTCGATCTCGTCGACCCGGTCGGTATCGGTGATCGGCGTGCCGTTGTCCTCGAGCACGTGGTAGATGTCGAGACTGAAGCCGTTCTCGGCGGGCGTGATGCGCGCATCGACGATCGTCAGGCCGAGCTGGTCGAGCACCGCGGTGGCGCGCGCAAAGCCGTGGCGGCGATGCGGCGCGAAGATCAGCACCGCCGTCGTGCCGCGCTGGCTGTGCGGCTCGACCGCGACCAGCGGATCGTCCGAGGCGGGGTCGCGGAGCGCAGCAGACGCGTGTGAACCAGGCGATCTCTTCCGGCGAATGACGCAGGAAATAGGCCGACGAGAGCGGCGCCCAGGTGCGCTCGATGACGTCGGCGCCGAAACGCCCTGCTGCGTCGAGCAGCTGCGCGCGCCGCCTCCTGGTTCTCGCGATGCAGCTGTTCCTGGTCGATGGGGCTTTCCAGGCCGCGGCGCAGCGCGGCGCGCACGCGTTCGTAGAACTCCTGGAACAGCGACGCCTTCCAGGAGTTCCACAGCCGCGGGTTGGTGCCGCGCACGTCGGCGCACGTCAGCACGTAGAGGTAGTCGAGGTGAGTCTCGTCGCCGACCTGGCGCGCGAACTCGTTGATGACCTGCGGATCGCCGATGTCCTTCTTCTGCGCTGTCAGCGACAGCAGCAGGTGGTTGCGCACCAGCCAGGCCACCAGGCGCGCGTCGTAGCGCGACAGGCCCTGCTCGAGGCAGAAGGCCTCGGCGTCGACCGCGCCGAGTTCGGAGTGATCACCGCCGCGGCCCTTGGCGATGTCGTGGAACAGCGCCGCGAGGTAGATGACTTCGGGCTTCGGCAGCTGCTGCATGATGCCGGAGAGCTTCGGCAGCTCGTGGTCGTACTTCGGCATCGCGAGGCGGCGCAGGTTGCTCACGACGAACAGCGTGTGCGCGTCGACGGTGTAGGCATGGAACAGGTCGTACTGCATGCGGCCGACGATGCGGCCGAACGCCGGGATGTAGCGGCCGAGCACGCCGTAGGTGTTCATGCGGCGCAGTTCGTGCGTGACGCCGACCGGCGCGCGCAGGATGTCGAGGAACAGCCGGTGATGGCGCGGGTTCTGCCGGAACTCCTCGTCGATCAGCCACAGGTGCCGCGCCGACCGCGCGCATGGTCGCGGCGCTGCACGCCGCGGATCTGCGGGTTCTGCTGCAGCAGCACGAACAGTTCGAGCAGCGAGGACGGCGCGCGCGCGAACACGTCGGGATGCCGGCTTCGAGGTAGTCGTTGCGGATCTGGAAGCGCGCGTTGAGCGGCTGCGGCGGGGCGTCGCCGGGCAGGATCGCGTCGCGGAAGAGCCTGCAGCAGCAGCTCGTTCAGGAAGCTGACGTCCAGCACCGTGCGGTAGTAGCGCTGCATGAACTGCTCGACGGCCAGCGTGTAGCTCGCGTCCTCGTAGCCGAACAGTCTGCGCGAGCCGGATCTGGTGATCGAACAGCAGGCGGTCTTCGTGACGGCCGGTCAGCACATGCAGGCCGAAGCGCACCTTCCACAGGAACGCCTGCGCCTGCTTCAGCTTGCGCAGTTCGGCCGGCGTGAGGAAGCCCTTGGTCACCAGCTCGTCGAGGCTCTGCGCGCCGAAATGACGCTTGGCCACCCAGCCGATGGTCTGCAGGTCGCGCAGGCCGCCGGGGCCGGTCTTGACGTTGGGTTCGAGGTTGTAGGCGGTGTCGTTCGCCTTGGCATGGCGCTCGGTCTGCTCGCTGCAGCTTGGCCTCGAAGAAGCGGTCGCGCCGGCCAGACGCGCTCCGGCGCCGAGCGCATCGCGCATCTCGGCAAGCGAGCGTCAGTCGGATCCGGCGAGCAGGCGGGCCTCGAGCAGCGTGGTCATCACGCCCGACGTCGGCGGCGCTTTCCTCGGCGCACTGCTGCGGCGGTGCGCACGCTGTGGCCGACCTCGAGGCCGATGTCCCACAGGAAGGTGACGAGCTGCTCGAGCTGGCCGCGTTCGGCATCGCCGAGCGGCGGCTGCGGCGGGCACCAGCACGAGGATGTCGACGTCGGACGCGGGATGCAGCTCGCCGCGGCCGTAGCCGCCGACGGCGAGCAGCGCGAGCCGGCGGCCACATGCGGGCGCGAGCTTCTGCTGCCACGCGACGCGCAGCAGCGCGTCGATGAACTGCGCGCGCGCACGCACCAGCGCTTCGACGGCTTCCTCCGCGGCGAAGCGCTGCTGCAGTTCTTCCTGCGACTGCCTGGATCGCGCTCGCGGAACGCTGCGCGGCGAGTACTGGCTGCTCGGCGAGCTAGCCGGGCAGGCGGTCGAGCAGCGGCCAGTCGGCGTCGCGACGACCGCGTCGCGAGCATCGTCGTCCTCGAGCGAGCCTGCGGCATCGAAACCATCGGGCTGGCTGCACATTGCCGCGTTCCGCCGCGCTCAGCGTCAGCACTTCATGGCCGGTGTCGGTCACCAGCACGGTGTGCTCCCACTGCGCCGACAGCGAATGATCCTTCGTGACGACGGTCCAGCCATCCGGGCAGCAGCTGCACATGTCGCTTGCCGGCGTTGATCATCGGCTCGATGGTGAAGGTCATGCCGGCGCGCAGCACGAGCGCCGGTGCCGGGCTCGCCGTAGTGCAGCACCTGCGGGTCCTCGTGGTAGATGCGGCCGATGCCGTGGCCGCAGTACTCGCGCACCACCGAGAAATCGTGCGCTTCGGCGTAGGCTCTGGATCGCAGTGACCGATGTCGCCCAGGCGCGCGCCGGGACGCACCAGGCGGATGCCTCCCACATGGCCTCCGGGAGACGTCCGCGCCAGCCGCTCGGCCAGCACCGGCGGGCTTGCCGACGAAGTACATGCGGCTGGTGTCGCCGTGGAAGCCGTCGTGGATGACGGTGACGTCGATGTTGACGATGTCGCCCGCCTTCAGCTTCTTGTCGTTCGGAATGCCGTGGCAGACGACATGGTTGACCGAGGTGCAGATGGTCTTCGGGAAGCCGCTGTAGCCGAGGTTGGCCGGAATGGCCTTCTGCACGTCGACGATGAAGTCGTGGCAGAGGCGGTCGAGCTCGTCGGTGGTGACCCCGGGCACGACGTGCTCGCCGATCATGTCGAGCACGTCCGCGGCCAGCCGGCCGGCGACGCGCATTTTCTGCTGTTCTTCCGGGGACTTGATCGTGATCGGCATCGGCTGGGGTGGTCCGGCGGCTCGGTGCCGCGTAAGGCGTTGTTTGCGCGGGAACTTCATGGTATAAAGCGCGGCCTTTTTTGGCAAACCAATCCAAGCGTGCACGATTCGACACTGGTGGCCGGGTGTTCCGTCGACGCAAGCCGACGGGATCGCCGCCAGGGAGTCGCACGTCAGGTCCCCAACCCGAACGACAGAGGAAATAGATCATGGCCAGCGTGTCCATGCGACAGATGCTGGAAGCGGGTGTCCATTTCGGACATCAGACCCGCTTCTGGAACCCCAAGATGGCCCAGTACATCTTCGGGGAGCGCAACCGAATCCACATCATCAATCTCGAGAAGACGCAGCCGCTGTTCGCGGAGGCCATCGGCTTTCGCCACGGCATCGTCGCCGACGGCGGCACCGTGCTGTTCGTCGGCACCAAGCGCTCGGCGCGCGATGCCGTCCAGAAGGAAGCCCAGCGCTGCGGCATGCCCTTCGTCAACCAGCGCTGGCCCGGCGGCATGCTGACCAATTTCAAGACCATCCGGCAGTCGATCAAGCGCCTGACGGACCTCGACGACCTGCAGGACGACCGGCGCGCTCGACAAGCGCGGCAAGAAGGAAGCGCTGCAGCTGCGCCGCGAGATGGCCAAGCTCGAGAAGAGCCTCGGCGGCATCAAGGACATGGACTCGCTGCCCGACGCGCTGTTCGTCATCGACGTCGGTCACGAGAACATCGCGATGCAACGAAGCCAAGAAGCTCGGCATCCCGGTCATCGCGGTCGTCGACACCAACTGCTCGCCCGAGCGACGTCGACTACGTGATCCCGGGCAACGACGACGCGATGCGCGCCATCAGCCTGTACGCGTCGGCGCATGGCCGATGCCGTGCTCGAGGGCAAGGCCGCCGTCGCCGCAGGTCGCCGTGGGCGAAGACGACTTCGTCGAGCTCGACGAATCCGGCAACCGCGCCGCGTCGCCGTGCGAGGCCGCCCCGTCCGGCGGTCGTGCCGCGCGTCCCGCAGGCGGCGGTGCGCGCCGCCGGATGAAGCCGCTGCCGGCCCGAGGGCGATGGCCGGCAGCTCCGGCGACTGCGCAGCCGCCGGCTGCTGCCGCGCCGTCGCAGGTCACCGAAGCCGAGCTGGATGAGCCGCGGCGCAGGCGTGAAGGCTCCGGCGGCAAGGAAACACCGGCACGCGCGTCGCCGTCCGGTCACCCGACCGGCGGTGGCGGCCCGTCGCGGCGGTGCCCGCTGATGAGCGTCACTGCGGAAACGGTCCGCCAGCTGCGCGAGCGCACTGGCGCCGGCATGATGGAGTGCAAGAAGGCGCTGGTCGAAACCGGCGGCGACCTCGATGCCGCCGCCGAGCTGATGCGCAAGCAGGGTCTCGCCAAGGCCGACAAGAAGGCCTCGCGCGTCGCCGCCGAAGGCGTCATCGCCTCGCCGCGCAGCGCCGACGGCAAGCACGCGGCGTGCTGGTCGAGGTCAACTGCGAGACCGACTTCGTCGCCCGCGGCGACGACTTCACGGCCTTCGCGACGGAAGTCGCCGCAGATGGCGCTGGCCGCGCAAGCGCCGCCGACGTCGAGGCGCTGCGGCACGCAGAAGCTGCCGTCCGGCGAGACGGTCGACGATCGCCGTCGCGCGCTGATCGCCAAGATCGGCGAGAACATCAGCGTGCGTCGCTTCGCGCGCGTGCGAGAGCGACGGGCATGCTCGGCACCTACCTGCACGGCACCCGCATCGGCGCGCTGGTCGCGCTCGAAGGCGGCGACGCCGAGCTCGCGCGCGACCTCGCCATGCATGTCGCGGCGAGCAATCCGCGCTACCTCTCCGCGGCCGACGTGCCGGCCGACGACGTCGCGAAGGAACGCGACATCCGCGTCGAGATGCTGAAGAACGACGAGAAGAACAAGGGCAAGCCGGAGGCCATCCTCGTGAAGATCGTCGAGGGCGGCCTCGACAAGTGGCTCGACGAGATCACGCTGCTGGGCCAGCCGTTCGTGAAGGACGACAAGCGTCTCGATCGAGAAGCTGCTGAAGGGCGCCAATGCAAGCATCACGCGCTTCGCGCGCCTCGAGGTCGGCGCCGGCATCGAGAAGAAGCAGGACGACTTCGTCGCCGAAGTGCATGGCGCAGGCCGAAGGCAGCAGAAGCACAGACGCGCACGACTGGAACGAACTAGTTGCACGTGACAAGCCCCGCTTCGGCGGGGTTTTTTTTGGAGCAGGGAGACAAGATGAGCGCAACCGCGCTACAAACGCATTCTGGTGAAGCTGTCCGGCGAGGCGCTGCTGGGCAACGCCGACTACGGCATCGATCCCGCCATGCTCCGCGCGTGGCGCAGCGAGCTGGTCGAGGTCGTCGGCCACGGGCGTCGAGGTCGCGGTGGTGCATCGGCGGCGGCAACATCTTCCGCGGCGCAGGCCTCGCCCGCGCCGGCATGGACCGCGTCACGGCCGACCAGATGGGCATGCTCGCCACGGTGATCAACTCGCTGGCGATGCAGGACGCGATCGAGTCGCTCGGCGCGCATGCGCGCGTGATGTCGGCGATCCGCATCAACGAGGTGTGCGAGGATTTCATCCGCCGCCGCGCGATCCGCCATCTCGAAAAGGGCCGCGTCGTCATCTTCGCGGCCGGCACCGGCAATCCGTTCTTCACCACCGATACCGCCGCGAGCCTGCGCGCGATCGAGATCGGCGCCGACCTGCTGCTCAAGGCCACCAAGGTCAACGGCGTCTATTCCGACGATCCCGTGAAGAATCCGGCGGCCACGCGCTACGAGCAGCTGACGCTTCGACCGGGTGCTCGACGACCGGCTGGCCGTGATGGATGCCACCGCCATCGTGCTGTGCCGCGACAACCACCTGCCGCTGCGCGTATTCAATCTGAACAACCCCGGCGACCTGCTGCGGGTCGTGCGCGGCGAGGATGTCGGTACGCTGGTCACCAACGACATGATCTGTAGGCTTCGCGCAGAGGCCAGAACAGCATGCTGAATGACATCAAGGCCGAAGCCAGCGCAGCGCATGCAGAAGTGCATCGCAGAACTTCCAGGCCGACCTGAAGAAGCTGCGCACCGGCCGCGCGCACCCGAGCCTGATCGAGCATCTGAAGGTCGACTTCTACGGCAGCGAGTCGCCGCTGAACCAGGTCGCCAACATCGCCGTCGAGGATGGCCGCACGCTGGTCGTGACGCCCTGGGACAAGAGCATGGTCGGCGCCATCGAGAAGGCGATCCACAAGTCGGATCTGCACCTCACGCCCAACACCGCCGGCACGGTGATCCGCATTCCGCTGCCGCCGCTGACCGAAGAGCGCCGCCGCGACATGCTGAAGGTCGTGAAGCAGGATGCCGAAGGCGCGCGCGTCAGCGTGCGCAACGTGCGCCGCGATGCGCTGAGCCGAGGTCAAGGAAGCGCTGAAGGAAAAGCTCATCTCGCAGGACGACGAGCGGCGCGGCGCAGGACGAGATCCAGAAGCTGACCGACAAGGCCGTCGCCGACATCGACCAGCTGCTGGCCGGCAAGGAAAAGGAAATCCTGCAGGTCTGAAGCGACCGCGCGCCTCGCTGCCGATCCGGCATGACGCTGCCGCGCCACATCGCGATCATCATGGACGGCAACGGCCGCTGGGCGCAGCCAGCGCGGCCTGCCGCGCGCAGGCCGGCCACAAGGCCGGCGTCGAGCCGGTGCGCATGTGCATCCGCGGAGATGCGTGCGCGCAGGCGTCGAGGCGCTCACGCTGTTCGCCTTCAGCAGCGAGAACTGGGGCCGGCCCGAGCGACGAGGTCGGCGCGCTGATGGGGCTGTTCGTCGAAGCGCTCGATCGCGAGATCGACGAGCTGCATCGGCAACGGCGTGCGCCTGCGCTTCATCGGCGACCGGCAGCAGCTTCCCGGCGCGGCTGCAGACCCGCATGCATGGCGGCCGAAGCGCGCACCGCCGGCAACTCGGCGCTGCAGCTGCAGGTTGCGGTCAGCTACGGCGGCCGCTGGGACATCGCCGAACGCGGCGCGCGAGCTCGCCCGCGCTGTGTCGGCGGCGACATGCGCGCCGGCGACATCACTGACCGAGCAGATCTCGCGGCAGGCCTGCAGCTCGGCGCGGCTGCCCGATCCCGGATCTGTTCATCCGCACCGGCGGCGAGCAGCGCATCAGCAATTTCCTGCTGTGGAACCTCGCCTATACCGAGCTGTATTTCGCGACGCGCTCTGGCCCGACTTCGACGCAGCCGGCGTTTCGCCGCCGCGCTCGATTCTTCGCCGCGCGCGAGCGTCGCTTCGGCCTGACGCAGCGAGCAGGTGAGCCGCGGCGTGATCCGGCAGCGCATCATTCCGCGGCTCGTGCTCGTCGCGGTGCTGCTGATCGGCTGCGTGCTGCTGGCTGCCGCCGATCTGGTCGCGCCGTCATCGCGCTGCGCTGATACTGCTGGCGGCGACCTGGGAATGGTCGGCTTTCCTTCGGCCGTGCGCGGTTCGGCGGCGGCTCGCGTTCGTGGCCGCGACGATCGCCCTGGTCCGCGTGCGCTGCGTGGTTCTGCACCAGCCGACCCGGCGCGGGCTGCGCGCGCTGCTGTGGGTGGCTGCTGCGTTCTGGGTGCGTGGCGCTGCTGTGGGTCGCTTCGCTGCCCGCGCTGCGATCGACTCGCGCCGTGGTGCTGCATCGCCGGGCTGCTGGCGCTGTTGCCTGCTGGCGTTGCGCTCGCGCGCATGCGGCTCGACCTCGCAGCCGGGCGAGCACTGCGGTGATCTATGCGCTCGTGCTGGTCTGGCGTCGCCGACAGCGGCGCCTATTTCGCCGGCCGCGCCTTCGGGCGTGCGCAAGCTCGCGCCGGCGGTCTCGCCAGGCAAGACCTGGGCAGGCGTCTGCGGGCGGGCTGCGTGCTTGCGCGGTCTGGCTGGCCATCGCAGCGAGCTGGTGGTTCGCACATGCCGGTCGCTGCCGCTGGTCATCACGGTCTCGTGGTCGGCGTGCTCTCGGTGGTCGGCGACCTGACCGAGAGCCTGCTTCAAGCGCTATGCCGGCCTCAAGGACAGCGGCAACCTGCATTCCCGGCCACGGCGGCGTGCTCGACCGCTTCGACAGCCTGACTGGCCGCCGCGCCGCTGCTGCTGCTCGGCGCATCGAGCTGCTGCCGGAGGCTGCAGCGGTGATCGGCGTCGCCGTGCTCGGCTCCACCGGCAGCGTCGGCGAGAGCACGCTGGACGTGCTGCGCCGCCATCCGGATCGCTTCGCGTGGTCGCGCTCGCGGCGCAGCGCAACGTCGACGCGCTGCTGCGCGCAGTGCGCGGCAGTTCCGGCCCGACGTTCGCGGCGATGGCCGACGCGACGCGTGCGCCGGCGCGAGCTGCGCGCAGCGGCTTGCGCGCAGCGGGCTTGCGCACGCAGGTGCTCGCCGGCGCGGACGCGCATCGACGCAGCTGGCCGTCGCTGCCGGAAGTCGGCTACGTGATGGCCGCCATCGTCGGCGCCGCCGGCCTGCGCTCGACGCTCGCGGCCGCCGCGGGCCGGCAAGCGGCTGCTGATCGCCAACAAGGAAGCGCTGGTGATGGCCGGCGCCGCTGGTGCTGGCGGCCGCGCGCCGCTCGGGCGCCGAGATCATTCCCGATCGACAGCGAGCACAACGCGATCTTCCAGTGCCTGCCGGCCGGGCTGCCGCTGGGCCAGCGAGCCGCCCGGCGTGCGGCGCATCCTGCTCACCGCGTCCGGCGGCCCGTTCCGGGACTGGTCCGCGAGCGGCTCTGCGAGGATGTCACGCCGGAGCAGGCCTGCGCGCATCCGAACTGGAGCATGGGACGCAAGATCTCGGTCGATTCGGCCACCCTGATGAACAAGGGCCTCGAGCTGATCGAGGCCGGCGCTGCTGTTCGGCGTGCCCGCCGAGCACGATCGACGTCGTGATCCACCCGCAGAGCGTCGTCCACTCGCTGGTCGAGTACGTGGACGGCTCGGTGCTGGCGCAGCTCGGGTTCGCCCGACATGCGCACGCCCATCGCCCAGGCGCTGGCATGGCCCGAGCGCATGGCCTCCGGTGTACAATTCCTGGACCTGCGTGCAGGTCGCGCGGCTGGATTTCGAAGCCGCCGGATCTGCAGCGCTTTCCCTGCCTGGCGCTGGCGCAGGAGGCGGCCGCAGGCCGGCGGCGAGACGCCGGCGGTGCTCAACGCCGCCAATGAGGTGGCCGTCGCAGGCTTTCCTGGAGGGACGTTTGAACTTTGGCGGCATACCGCGGAGTCATTGGAGACGTGATGAACACCTGGGCGAGCTACGGCGCGCAAGCCGGACCTCGAGTCGTGCTCGCGGCCGACGCGCGGCGCGCCGCTGGCGCACGCCGCTGTCCGGCGCGGCGCCGGCGCCGGAGTGCCGCGATCTTGAGTCTGTCCTGGCAGCATCTGCTGGCATTCCTGTTCGCCGTCGGCCTGCTGGTGACCGTGCACGAGTTCGGCCACTACTGGGTCGCGCGCCGGCTCGGCTTCAAGGTGCTGCGCTTCTCGGTCGGTTTCGGCAAGGCGCTGTGGCAGCGCACGGTCGCGGCGCCGACGCGCACCGAGTACGTGCTGGCCGCCATTCCGCTGGGCGGCTACGTGAAGCTGCTCGACGAGCGCGAAGGCCCGGTCGAGCCGCCCGAGCTGCATCGCGCTTTCAACCGCCGGCCGCACTGGCAGCGCATCCTGGTGCTGCTGGCGGGCCCGGCCTTCAACATCGTGTTCGCGATCCTGCTGCTGCGGGTGCTGTTCTGGTCAACGGCGTCACCGAAGTGCGCGCCGGTGCGTCGGCGACGTGATCGCCGGATTCGCCCGCGGCGCGCGCGGTCTCGCCGCAGGGCGACGAGATCCTCGCGTTCGACGGCAAGCGCGTCGACGGGCCAGCGCGATGTGGTGCTCGGCCTGCTCGACAGCATGTCAGACGACGGTCGTGCCAGCTCGCCTGCGAGTGCGAGACCGGCGAATGGCGCCGAGCGCAGCGTACGATCGAGTGGCTGATGCCGCCGAGCGCCGCCGCCTGACCGAGCCCGAGACTCTGCTCACGGGCCTCGGCTTCGCTTTCTGGCGCCCCGGTCGCGCCGGCCGTGATCGGCAGCAGTGCGAGCCGGATGGCGCCGCGGCAGCGCGGCGGCTTGCTGGTCGGCGACAAGGTCGCTCGCCGTCAATGGCGACGCCGGTCGCGACTTCGAGGACTGCGTCGCGCGCATCGAGAACGCATGCCGGTGACAGCGTGCTGCTCGAATCTGCGCGCGGCGAGGCCACCAGTCGCGCTGCGCATCGCATGCGGCCGAGATGCCGAAGGCCGCAACGGTCGGTCGCATCGGCAGTCGGCTCCGCGCGCAGCGGTGCCAGCTATCCCGCCGTCCATGCTGCGGCATACGCAGCCGGGCCCGCTCGCTGCGCTCGGTCGCTGGGCGCGGTCGAGGCCTGGCGACATGACGGCACTGCAGGCGCGCGTGTTCTGGCGGATGCTGCATGGGCCAGGTGTCGCTGAAGAATCTCAGCGGGCCGCTCGACCATCGCCGAGTACGCCGGCGAATCCGCCACAGCCGGGCTTAGCGCGTTCGCCGGCTTCCTCGTGCTGATCAGCCTGAGCCTCGGGTTCCTGAACCTGCTGCCGGTCCCGATCCTCGACGGCGGCCAGGTGGTCTACCAGCTGGTGGAATGGATCAAGGGCAGCCCGCTCTCCGAGCGAGCCCAGATGCTCGGCCAGCAGCTCGGCATCGGCTGCTGGTGCTGCTGATGGGCGTGGCACTCTACAACGACATCCTGCGACAGTTCGGTTGAGGCAATCGATGCGACAAGAACTGCGCGTTCTGCGGCGATCGCTTGCCCTGCTGCCCGCCGCGGCGCATGCGCCAGGATGCCGCGCCGCTGGCGAAGCCGCTTCACCGTCGGCGACATCCGCGTCGAGGGCCTGCAGCGCATCTCCGAAGGCACGGTGCTACAACTACCTGCCGGTGAACATCGGCGACGACCTGAACCCGCAGCGCGTGCGCGAGGCGATGCGCGCGCTGTACGCCACCGGCTTCTTCCGCGATGTCGAGCTGCGCCGCGACGGCGGCACGCTGGTCGTGGTCGTGCGCGAGCGGCCCTCGATCGAGAGCTTCGAGATCAAGGGCAACAAGGACATCAAGACCGAGGAGCTGACCAAGTCGCTGCGCAGCGTCGGCCTCGCGGCCGGCAAGACCTTCGACCGCTCGGTGCTCGAGGAAGTGCAGCGGCGACCTCACCGACCAGTACTTCAGCCGCGGCAAGTACGGCGTGCAGATCGACACCACCGTCGAGGAGCTGCCCGACAACCGGGTGCGCATCACGATCGACATCAAGGAAGGCGCGCGCGCCACGCATCCGCCAGATCAGCATCGTCGGCAACACGAAGTTCGAGCGAGAAGGACATCCTCGAGACCTTCGAGCTGAAGACCCCGAACTGGAACTCCTGGTACAAGCAGAACGACCGCTACTCGCGCGAAGTCGCTGCAGGGCGACCTGGAGAAGCTGCGCTCCTACTACCAGGACCGCGGCTACGCCAATTTCCAGATCGAGTCGGCGCAGGTGACCATTGCGCCCGAGAAGGACGACATGTTCGTCACGATCAGCGTGCTCGAGGGCGAGGTCTACAAGATCGCCGACGTCGAAGATCGCCGGCAACACCATGGTGCCCGGACGAGCAGCTGCAAGCGCTGCTGCTGGTGCAGCCGGGCCAGACCTACTCGCAGCAGCTCATCGCCGCGACGCAGGAGCTGATCGAGAACCGCCTGGGCGACGGACGGCTACGCCTTCGCGAAGGTCGATCCGGTGCCGCAGACTCGACGACGAGAAGAAGGAGGTCGCCCTGACCTTCTTCGTCGACCCGGGCAAGCGCGTCTACGTGCGGCACATCAACTTCACGGGCGTCGACGCGCACCAACGACGTGGTGCTGCGGCGCGAGATGCGGCAGCTCGAAGGCTCCTGGGTGTCGAACCTCGCGCTCGAGCGCTCCAAGCAGCGCCTCGCAGCAGCTGCCGTACATCGAGAAGGTCGACTTCGAGAAGAACCAGGTCGAGGGCTCGGACGACCTGGTCGACGTCGACTTCACGATCAAGGAAGGCCCGAGCGCGCAGCTGTCGGGCGGCATCGGCTATTCGGAGTCGTCGCTCGTTCATCCTGAACGGCAGCTATGCCGACAGCAATTTCATGGGCACCGGCAAGCGCGTGGCGTTCGAGCTCAACACCGGCCGGTACGCAGAAGGTCTACAGCTTCTCGCACACCGACCCGTACACGAGCATCGACAACGTGTCGCGCACGTTCAGCCTGCGCTATTCCGACGTCACGCAGTTCGTGTCGGCCTCGTCGGACTTCTCGTCGAAGACGCTCACCGCGGGCCTCGAGTTCGGCTATCCGATCACCGAGTTCCAGGCGCTGCGTTTCGGCATCGAACGCGCAGCGCTCGGAGCTGCTGACCACGTCGAGCGGCAGCGCGCAGCAGGCGCAGAACTGGGTGCAGCACAACGGCAAGCCCGTATCAGCCGCAGCGCAGTCGACGACCTCGGGCAACATCTTCGAGTTCTTCGGCAGCAAGTTCACCACTTCGAGCTGACGGCCGGCTGGTATCTGACCAGGGCCTGAACCGCGGCCTGTTCCCCGATCGCGGCCAGCGGCAGACGCTGTCGCATGTCCACGCAGCATCCCCGGCAGCGCGGTCGAGTACTACATCGCCGACTACGAGTTCCTCGCAGTACGTGCCGATCTGGCGGCGGTTCACCGGCCTCGATGCAACCTGCAGGTCGTCCTACGGCGACGCGCTTCGGCGACACGACGTCGCTGCCGCCGTACCGGCAGTTCTACGCCGGCGGCCCGGACACGGTGCGCGGCTTCCGCGAGAGCCGCCTCGGCCCCAAGGACGACTTCGGCAACCCCTACGGCGGCAACCTGCTGGTGGTCGGCGCGCGCCGAGCTGATCCTGCCGATGCCCGCGAAGTGGCAGACCAGCGCGCGCGTCAGCCTGTTCTACGACATCGGCAACGTGTTCTCGACCAATGACAACACGAAGTTCTTCGGCCAGGACGGGCTCGACGCCGGTCACCTACAAGTTCAAGTATGATAACCTGCGGCGCTCGACGGGCGTTGGCCGTCCAGTGGCTCGCGCCGCTGGGCGTTGTTCCGGTTCAGCTACGCGCATCCCGCTGAACGCCGTCCAAGGGCAGCCAATGTCGTTGTACCCGGACGAGAAGGAGCAGTTTCCAGTTCTCCATCGGCCAGGCATTCTAGTCAACATTCTGTGAGAGGTTACATCGTGAAGCGCAGCGTCAATGATTCTCGTCTCGTCTGCCGCCCTGGCGCGTGCCTTGCGCGCTCCGCTGGCCGGCGCCGAGGTCAAGATCGGCGTCGTCAACTACAGCCGCCTGCTGCAGGACTCGCCGCAGGCGAAGGCCGCGCTCGACGCGATCCGCAGCCGAGTTCGCGCCGCGCGAGCGCGACATCCAGACGCCAGCAGCGACGCTGAAGACCCGCGAAGAAAAGCTGCCGAAGGACGCGGCCACGATGACCGAGGCGCAGCGCGTCGCGCCGAGAAGGAGCTGCGCGACGGTTATCGCGAGCTGCAGCGCCAAGCAGTCGGAAGTGCAGGACGACTTCAACGTGCGCCGCAACGAGGAGATGTCGCGGCTGCAGCGCACGCTGCGTCGAGGAAGTGCAGACGTATGCGCAAGGCGCAGAGCTACGACCTGGTGCTGGCCGATGGCGTGCTCTACGCCACCGAACACGCATCGACATCACGCGGCGCCGTGCTGACCGCGCTGCAGGCCCAGCGCCCGGCCGGCGCTGCCGCGGCGACGCCGCCCGCCAAGCCCTGAGCCCGCCGCTAGACCGACGTGCAGCGCTGCAGCGTGAGCCTGCACGCTCGGCGCAGCTGGCGGTGCCGCTTCGGCTGCGAGCTGCGCGGCGATCCCGACACGTCGGTCGATCGGCGTCGCGCACGCTGGCCGGCGGCGGTCCGCGCGCATCGGCTTCGTCGCCAATCCCGCGCTACTCGCGAGCAGCTGCGCGCGCACGCGGCTCGGCGCCGTGATCGTCGACGCAGCGCATGGCGGCGCGACTGCCCGGTCGCCGCGCTGGTCGCACGCCAATCCGCATGCCACCTTTGCGCGCATCGCGGCGCTGCTGCATCCGCAGCCGCCGCTGCAGCCCGGGCGTGCACGCCGACCGCCGTCGTGCACCCTGCGGCGCAGGTCGACGCATCCGCGCGAGATCGGCGGCTTCGTGCGTGATCGGCGCCGGCGCGCGTGATCGGGCGCGCTGCCGTATCGGCCCGCATTGCATCGTCGGCGCGCGGCGCGCAGCTCGGCGCGGACACCCGGCTGCACGCGCGCGTGACGGTCGGTGACCGACGTGCGTGCTCGGCGCGCGCTGCATCGTGCATCCCGGCGCCGTGATCGGCTGCCGACGGTTTCGGCAACGCGCGCGACGGCGAGCGACTGGGTCAAGGTGCCGCAGCTCGGCAGCGTGCGCATCGGCGACGACGTCGAGATCGGCGCCAACACCACCATCGACCGCGGCGCGCTGGACGACACCGTGATCGAGGACGGCGTGAGGCTCGACAACCAGATCCAGATCGCCCACAACGTGCGTCATCGGCGCGCATACGGCGATCGCCGGCCTGCACCGGCATCGCCGGCAGCACGCGCATCGGCAGCCGCTGCATGATCGGCGGCGGCACGGGCATCGCGGGCAGCTTGTCGATCGGCGATGACATCGTCATCACCGGCTTCGGCATGGTCACGCGTTCGCTCGACAGAGCCGGGCATGTACTCGAGCGTGTTCCCGGTCGAGGAGGTGCGACTCTGGCGGCGGCTCGTCGGGCGCTTCAAGCGGCTCGACATGCTGGTGGCACGCGTCGCGGAAGCTGGAGACAGCGGCCGGCATCGCGCGACAAGGCAGGACAATGACAGACTGAGAAACCGTTTCTGCGATATCTTCGCGATCCTCGAAGTACCTGCCGCACCGCTATCCGTTCCTGCTGGTCGACCGGGTGCTGGAGTGCACGCCGGGCGAGAGCATCCGCGCGATCAAGAACGTGACCTTCAACGAGCCGTTCTTCACCGGCCATTTTCCCGAGCGGCCGGTGATGCCGGGCGTGATGATCCTCGAGGCGCTGGCGCAGGCCGCCGGCATCCTCACCTATGCCACGCTGCGCAAGCGTGCCGAACGCAGAACACGCGCTTCTATTTCGTCGGCATCGACGACTGCCGCTTCCGCCGGCCCGTGGTGCCGGGCGACCAGCTGGTGCTCACGGCGCAAGGTCGAGCGCAACATGAAGGGCATCTGGAAGCTGTCGACGGCCGCCTACGTCGACGACGCCGAGGCGGCATCGGCCGAGATGATGCTGTTCCCCGACGCGGACAACGCACACCGATCGATGGTCTCCGGCAGGCTCGACATGCCATGAGCATCGACCCCCGCGCCGTCGTCTCGCCCGAAGGCGCAGCTCGCCGACGACGTCGAGATCGGGCCGTTCGCCGTCATCGGCGCCGACGTGATGCATCGGGCCGCGCGCCGGATCGGTCCGCATGCGGTGGTCAACGGCCCGACCACGCTCGGCGCCGACAACCGGTCTTCCAGTTCGCCTCGCATCGGCGATGCGCCGCAGGACAAGAAGTACAAGGGCGAGCCGACCCGGCTCGAGGTCGGCGACCGCAACATGTTCCGCGAATACGTGCACCGTGCAATCGCGGCACCGTCGACCGGCATCGGCGTCACCCGCATCGGCAACGACAACCTGTTCCTGGCGTACTCGCACGTCGGCGCACGACTGCGTCCTCGGCAACCACATCATCCTGTCCAATCTCGTCGACGCTCGGCGGGCCACGTGGAGCTCGGCGACTGGGTGATCATGTGCGGCTATGCCGGCGCCCACCAGTTCTGCCAAGATCGGCGCGCATGCCTTCATCGGCAACAACACCGCGGTGACGCGCGACGTGCCGCCGTATGTGCTCGCCGCCGGGCATCCGGCCGAGCCGCGCAGGCGTCAACATCGAAGGCCTGAAGCGGCGCGGCTTCACCGAGGAGCAGATCCGCGTCATCAGAACGCCTACCGGGTGCTGTATCGCAGCGACCTCAAGCTCGAGGAGGCGGTCGCGCAGCTGCGCGACATGGCGACGGAGCAGACCGAGCTGCGGCATCTTCGTCGATTTCATCGCGCAAGGCGACGCGCAGCCTGGTCCGCTGACGGTGACCGGCGCAGCCCCGCTGCGCATCGGCCTCGTGGCCGGCGAGGCCTCCGGCGACCTGCTCGGTGCCGCGCTGATCGCGGCGCTGCGCGAGCGGCGTCCGGACGATCGCAGTTCGTCGGCGTCGCGGGTCCGCGCATGCTCGCGGCGGGATGCGAGGCGCTCGGCACGCTCGAGGAGCTCGCGGTGATGGGCCTGGTCGAGCCGCTGCGCCATCTGCCGCGCCTGTTGCGCCTGCGCGCGCGGCTGCGCGCAGCATTCCTCGACGCGCGCGCTCGACGTCTTCGTCGGCATCGATGCGCCGGAATTCAATCTCGGCCTGGCGCGGCGGCTGCGCAGCGCGGGCATGCGCACGGTGCAGTACGTGAGCCCGCAGGTGTGGGCCTGGCGCCGCGGCCGCGTGCGCAGCATCGCGCGCGGCCGTCGATCGCGTGCTGTGCCTGCTGCCGTTCGAGGCAGCCGTGTCTACGGCGGCACGCCGGTGCGCGCGCGAGTTCGTCGGTCATCCGCTGGCCGACCAGATGCCGCTGGAATCCGACCGCGCAGCGGCGCGCCGCAGCGCTCGGCCTGCCGCCGAGGCCGACCGTCGTCGCCGTGCTGCCGGGCAGCCGCATGGGCGAGGTCGAGCGGCTGGGCGCGCGATTTCGCTGCGGCCGCCGCGCGGCTGCGGCCGACGCGCGAGCCGGCGCATGCATTTCATCGCGCCGCTGGCGTCGCCGCGCGTGCGCGGCAGTGTTCGAGGCGGCAGGCTGCGCGCGGCGGGCGCCGGCGCGATGTCCGTGTGCAGCGAGGCAGGCGCGACCGCGTGCTGGCGGCGGCCGATGTGGCGCTGGTCGCCTCCGGCACCGCGACGCTGCGAGACCATGCTGCAAGCGGCCCGATGGTCGTGGCCTATCGGCTCGCGCCGCTGACGGCATTCCTCGCGCGCGACCTCGGGCTCGTGAAGGTCAGGCTTTTTCGCGCAGCCGAACCTGCTGGCCGGCGAAGCGCTGGTGCCGGAGTTCTTCCAGGAGGCAGGTGACACCCGCGGCGCTCGCCGACGCGCTGCGCGCGCTGGCTCGACGATGCCGACGCGCGTCGCGGCGCCTGCAGCGGCGCTTCCGGGCGCATCCACGAGCAGCTGCGGCAGGGCGGCGCGGCCGC
Source organism: uncultured Pseudomonadota bacterium (assembly GCA_963769065.1). GTDB lineage: Bacteria > Pseudomonadota > Gammaproteobacteria > Steroidobacterales > Steroidobacteraceae > ZC4RG30. The sequence goes on from CAVYKG010000001.1 coordinate 393,524, forward strand.
GCGCCGCGCCGGCGGCGATGCGCATCGTGGCTGGAGCGTGGGGCCTGGCCGATGACGCGCACGCGTGGTCGCATCTGCGGGCGTCGATGAAGCCGGTCGCGGTCCGCTGGCCGGGCCGGTGTACGCCGCGGCGGTGATACTCGATCCGCGCGCGCCCGATCGCGGGCCTGCGCGACTCCAAGCAGCTGTCGCCGGACGCAGCGCGAAGCGCTGGCGCATGCGGATCCGCGAGCGCGCGCTGGCCTGGTCGATCGCCTGGGCCGACGTCGAGGAGATCGACAGCCTGAACATCCTGCGGCGCCACGCTGCTCGCCATGCGCCGCGCGCTGCTGGGCCTGCCGTTGCAGCCCGGACGCTGGTGCAGGTGGATGGCAACCGCTGCCGCCGAAGCTGCGCGACTGCTGCGCTGCGCTGCGACGCCATCGATGCGCGGCGACGCGCTGCGTGCCGGCGATCAGCGCGGCATCGATCCTCGCCAAGAGCGCGCGCGATGCGCTGATGCCCGACGCTCGAGCGGCCTATCCCGGATACCTGCTCGGCGAGCACAAGGGTTACGCTACGCGCGCAGCACTGGCGGCGCTGGCAGCCGGCTCGGGTCCTTCGCCCGCAGCACCGACGCGAGCTTCGCGCCGCGTGCGCGGCGAGCATCTGACGACACGTTCATGCAAGCATGGGCTTGCAGACCGTCTTCGTTCACCTGCGGCTTCACACCGAGTACTCGCTGGTCGACAGCGTGGTGCGCGTGCCGGAGCTGATGCGATGCCGCGGCGGCGGCCGGCATGCCCGCCGTCGCGCTCACCGACGAGTGCAACCTGTTCGCGATGGTGAAGTTCTACCGCGCGGCGCTCGCGCGGGCGTGAAGCCGCTGATCGGCGTCGACCTGCTGATGCGCGAAGCGGCGACCGGGACGCACCGTCGCGGCTCACGCTGCTGTGCCAGAACGAAGTCGGGTTACCTCAATCTCTCGCGGCTGGTGAGCGCGCGCCTACCTCGAAGGGCGAGCGGCAGGCGACGCCGCTGGTCGAGCGCGACTGGCTCGACGCGCGCGCACCGTCGAGGGCTGATCGCGCTGTCCGGCGCGTGGGAGGGCGATGTCGGGCGCGCGCTGCTGACCGGCCGCCGGGCGCAGGCGCGTCGCCTGCTGCAGGACTGGAAGAGCCTGTTCGGCGATCGCTACTACCTCGAGCTGCAGCGCATCGGCCGCGCGACGCGACGCGGACTATGTCGCCGCGCGCCGTGGCGCTGGCCGCCGAGTGCGGCGTGCCGGTGGTCGCCACCAATGACGTGCGCTTCCTGCAGCCGAGCGATTTCGACGCGCACGAGGCGCGCGTCTGCATCCACGACGGCACGCCTGCTCGCCGATCCGACGCGCCGCCGACGCTATCACGCGCGAGCAGTACCTGCGCACGTCCGGAGCAGATGGCGGAGCTGTTCGCGGACCTGCCCGAGGCGCTCGCCAACACGGTGGAGATCGCGCGCCGCTGCAGCCTGCGCGCTGAAGCTCGGCGCCAGCCGGCTGCCGGTCTATCCCGGTGCCGGACGGCATCCGGCCGAGGATCTACATCCGCAGCACGTGCCGCCGCGGGCCTCGCGCGCGCTGCGCCGCCCGGCTGGCCAAGGGCGAGACGCGCACGCTGCCCGCGCAGCTACGCAGCGCGCCTCGATGCGCGAACTCGACGTCATCTGTTCGATGGGATTCGCCGGCTACTTCCTGATCGTCGCGGACTTCATCCGCTGGGCGCGCGAGAACGGCGTGCCGGTCGGGCCGGGCCGCGGCTCGGGCGCCGGCTCGCTGGTCGCCTGGGTGCTCGGCATCACCGACCTCGATCCCGATCGAGCACGACCTGCTGTTCGAGCGCTTCCTGAATCCGGAACGCGTGTCGATGCCCGACTTCGACGTCGACTTCTGCATGGACGGCCGCGACCGCGTCATCGCCTACGTGGCCGACAAGCTACGGCCGCGAGCGCGTGTCGCAGATCATCACCTACGGCACCATGGCGGCGAAGGCGGTGGTGCGCGACGTGGGCCGCGTGCTCGGGCATCCCTACGGCTTCGTCGACCGCATCGCCAAGCTGATTCCCATTCGAACTCGGCATCACGCTCGAGGACGCGCTCGCGAAGGAACCGGAGCTCTCGCGCCTCTACCGCGACCGACGAGGAGGTGCGCGGCCTGCTCGATCTCGCGCAGTCGCTCGAGGGCCTGACGCGCAACGCCGGCACGCACGCCGGCGGCGTGGTGATCGCGCCCTCGGTGCTCACCGATTTCACGCCGCTGTTCTGCGAAGCGGGCAGCAACAGCGTGGTCACGCAGTTCGACAAGGACGACGTCGAGGCGGCGGCCTGGTCAAGTTCGACTTCCTCGGCCTGCGCACGCTGACCATCATCGACCGGGCGGTGAAGATCATCAACGCGCCTGCCGCGACGGACCGGCCGCCGCTCGACATCACGCGCATGCCGCTGGACGACGCGGCGACCTACGCAGCTGCTCAAGTCGGGCCAGACCACCGCGGTGTTCCAGCTCGAATCGCGCGGCATGAAGGACCTGATCCGGCGCCTCAAGCCCGACCGCTTCGAGGACATCGTCGCGCTGGTGGCGCTGTTCCGGCCCGGCCCGCTGCAGTCGGGCATGGTCGACGACTTCATCGCCCGCAAGCACGCGACCTCGGGCGCGGCGATCGACTACCTGCATCCCTCGCTGAAGCCGGTGCTGGAAGCCACCTACGGCGTGATCCTGTACCAGGAACAGGTGATGCAGATCGCGCAGGTGCTGTCCGGCTATACGCTCGGCGGCGCCGATCTGCTGCGCCGCGCGATGGGCAAGAAGAAAGCCGAGGAGATGGCCAAGCAGCGCGCGGTCTTCGTCGACGGCGCGGTGGCGCGCGGCGTCGAGGCGACGCAGGCGGCGTGGATCTTCGACCTGATCGAGAAGTTCGCCGGCTACGGCTTCAACAAATCGCACTCTGCCGCCTACGCGCTGCTCGTCGTACCAGACCGCCTGGCTGAAGACGCACTATCCGGCCGCGTTCATGGCGGCGGTGCTGTCGTCCGACATGGACAACACCGACAAGGTGGTCACGCTGCATCGACGAGTGCGCAGCGCATGGGTCTTGACGATCCTGCCGCCGGACGTCAACGCCTCGCGGCTATCTCGTTCACCGTGGCCGGCGACCGCGCGATCCGCTACGGCCTCGGCGCCGATCCGCGGCGTGGGCGCACAGGCCGGTCGAGGCGCTGGTGGACGAGCGCGAGCGCGCACGGGCCGTATCCACAGCCTCGAGGAGCTGTGCCGGCGCATCGATCTCTCGCGCGTGAACCGGCGCGTGCTCGAAGCGCTGATCACGGTCCGGCGGCCGCTGGACGCTCGGCGCCAATCGCGCCACGCTGATGGACCGGCTGGACCGCGGCGATCCAGGCCGGCGAACAGTCGACGCGCGCGCATCGCGGCCGGCCAGGACGACCTGTTCGGCGGCGGTCGCGGCCGCTGAAGTACCGCGCGGCGGCGATCAGCCCGAACTGGCCGGAAGACGGCGTGCGCCTCGCCGGCGAGCGCGAGACGCTCGGGCTGTATCCTCACCGGCCATCCGATCGAGCGCTATCGAATCGCGAGCTGCCGCGTCTGGTGCAGTGGCCGACTGGCGATCTCGCTGAGCGAGCCGCCGCCGGCAGCGGGCGAAGGCGGGCGTTTCTATCGGCGGCAGGCACGGTGACCGTGGCCGGTCTCATCCTCGAGCATGCGCAAGCGCAACGGTCGCACCAGCTTCGTGCTCGACGATCGCACCGGCCGCATCGAGGTGACGCTGTTCGAGGAGCAGCGTGCAGCCAGTACCGCGACCTGCTGGTGAAGGATGCGCTGGTGCTGGTCGAAGGCAACCTGCGCTTCGATGAGTTCAGCAACGCCTGGCGCATCGCAGGCAAGACGCATCAGGCTGCTCGACGCGCTGCGCGAGCAGCAGGCGCGGCGGCTCGTGCTGCGCTGGCCGCGCGTCGCTGCACGGCGCGCGAGGCGCGGCGCTCGCTCGAGCGTCTCAGGCGCGCTGCTCGCCTCGTGCGGCCCGGGTCCGTGCGAGGTGCTGATCCGCTACCAGCGGCGACCGGCGCCCGCTGCACGCTGACGCTGGGCGCGAACTGGGCGGTGCGGCCCGACGCCCGCGCTGATGGACGAGCTGGAGTCCCTGGTCGGCCGCGACGGCCTGCAGCTGCTCTACGACGTGCCGGCGGGTCGGAAGCTTGCACAGCACCGCGTCCGGCCCGCTAACCTTCCGCTACGTTCAAGTTTCACAGGTCTGCGAACCTCAATGGCCGTCAGTTTCCTGGATTTCGAACAGCCGATCGCCGAACTCGAGGCGAAGATCGAGGAGCTGGGGCATGTCACCTCGGATTCCGAGGTCAACATCGCAGGAGGAGATCGCGCGGCTGCAGACGCAAGAGCCGGCAGCTCACGACGACGCATCTTCGCGGCCCTGACGCCCTGGCAGATCACGCAGCTCGCGCGCCATCCGCAGCGGCCCTACACGCTCGATTACATCAACATGCTGTGCACCGAGTTCCCCGAACTGCACGGCGACCGCATGTACGGCGACGACCTGGCCATCGTCGGCGGCCTGGCGCGCATCGACGGCACAGCCGGTGATGGTGATCGGCCAGCAGAAGGGCCGCGACACCAAGGAGCGCGTGCGCCGCAACTACGGCATGCCGAAGCCCGAGGGCTACCGCAAGGCGCTGCGCCTGATGCAGCACGGCCGAGCGTTTCGCTTGCCCGTCCTGACGTTCATCGACACGCCGGGCGCCTATCCCGGCGTCAGCAGCGAGGAGCGCGGCCAGAGCGAGGCCATCGCGCGCAACCTGTTCGAGATGGCGACGCTCGAAGTGCCCATCGTCAGCGTGGTGATCGGCGAGGGCGGCTCGGGCGGCGCGCTGGCGATCGGCGTCTGCGACCGCCTGCTGATGCTGCAGTACACCGTCTACTCGGTGATCTCGCCGGAAGGCTGCGCCTCGATCCTGTGGAAGAGCGCCGACAAGAAGGAAGCGGCCGCCGAGGCCATGGGTATCACCGCCGACCGGCTGTCCTCGCTGAAGCTCGTCGACGAAGTGCTGCGCGAACCGCTGGGCGGCGCGCATCGCGATCCTGAAGCCATGGCCGCAGGATCTGCGAGACGGCCGTGCTGCGTGCACCTCGAGGGCTTCGCAGGCACTGGCACGCCGACGCAGCTGGTTGCGCAGACGTGCAGCGCGGCTCGCAGCCTTTGGCGTGTACACGGAGAGCAAGGGCTGACCGACCTGAACGCCGTCGACCCGCGTGCGCGTTCGCGCAGACTGCGCGGGCTCGCCGGGCGCACGCGGGCCGCTTTCACTGCGTCGTCGCCTGGTCGGGCGGCCTCGATTCCACCGTGCTGCTGCACCTGCTGACCGCGCGCGCAGGCGGCGCGGCGCCGCGGCAGTTGACGCTGCGCGCCGTGCATGTGATCACGAGCTGCAGGCCGCGTCCAGCCGCGTTCGCCACGTCACTGCCGCCGCAGTGGCGCGCGGCTGGCGCGTGCCGCTCACGGTGCTCGACGTGCAGGTCGCGCTGCCGCGCGGCGACATCGCTCGAGGAGGCGGCGCGCAACGCGCGCTATGCGGCATTGCAGGCGGTCGCTGCGGCCAGGGCGAGTGCCTGCTGACCGCGCCAGCATGCCGACGACCAGCTCGAAACCCTGCTGCTCGCGCTGCTGCGCGGGGCGGGCCCGCCGGGCCTCGCGGGCATGCCCGGCATCCGCCCGCTTCGGCCACGGACATGCTGCTGCGGCCGCTGCTGGCCGTCGACCGCACAGCAGCTTGCGCCGCTACGCCGCGCAGCACGCGCTGCGCCTGGAGCGAGGATCCCAGCAACGCCGAGCTGCGCTTCGACCGCAACTACCTGCGCGCGCAGCGTGCTGCCGGTGCTGCGCGAGCGCTGGCCCGCCGTCGCGCGCACGGCGACGCGCAGCGCGAGCGCACAGTGCCGCAGCCGCTGCGCGGAGCCGCGAGCAGGCGACGGCGCGATCAGGAGGCCGCCGTTGCGGACCGGATCTGGAGGTGGCCGTGCTGCGGCGCTGTCAGCGCCGCGACGACATCGGCGGTGCTGCGCTGCTGGCTCGACGCCACGGCGCGCGTGCGCCGACGAGGCGCGCCTGGCTCGAGATGCTGCGCATGCTCGACGCGCGTCCCGATGCCGCGCCGCGAGCTGCGCTGGCGGAGCACGAAGTGCGCCGCGTCGCGGGACTGCTGCTGACACCGGAGTCTGCACGCCCCGCTGCGGAGGCGGCACCTGGCAGTGGCGGCAGGCCGCGCGACGCTGCCTGCGCGGAGGCTTGCGTCTCACACTGGCCGCACGCGCAGGGAGACGTGGACCTCGAGCGGCTGCCGGAACGTTGACCGTGCGGTGGCTCGAGGCCGGCAGATCCGGCTCCGCAGCAGGCGAGAAGCGGCTGCGCAAGCTCTTCCAGCAGCTGGGCGTCGCGGCGCGCGATCGCGTGCGGGTGCCATTGATGTACGCCGCCGGCGACGCGGCAGCGGAACTGATTGCTCGCGATCGCGACCTCTGGGTGGCTGAGTCGATGCGCGCGAGCACTCGAGTCGCCGGCGCGGGCGGTTCGTCTGGCGAACCGCGCATGATTTGCTAACCTGTCGGCCCGTCGATATGGCCCGCTTGCGCGGCCTTCGTTGGTCTCAAATTCTTCGGCGGTGCACTCCCATGACTCGTTTCGTTTTCGTCACCGGTGGCGTGGTTTCCTCGTTGGGGAAGGGCATCGCGGCCGCTTCGCTCGGCGCCATCCTCGAGGCGCGCGGCCTCAAGGTCTCGATGATGAAGCTCGATCCCTACATCAACGTGGATCCGGGCACCATGAGCCCGTTCCAGCACGGCGAGGTGTTCGTCACCAACGACGGCACCGAGATCGGACCTCGACCTCGGCCACTACGAGCGCTTCGTGCGCACCGACCACGGGCCGGCACAGCAATTTCACCACCGGCCGCATCTACGAGCGCGTGATCGCAAGGAGCGCCGCGGCGACTATCTCGGCGCCACGGTGCAGGTCATCCCGCACATCACCGACGAGATCAAGCGCAGCATCAAGCTCGGCGCGGGCGATGCCGACGTCTGCATGGTCGAGATCGGCGGCACGGTCGGCGACATCGAGTCGCTGCCGTTCCTCGAGGCGATCCGCCAGATGGGCGTCGAGCTCGGCCGCAACCAGCTGCATGTACATGCACCTGACGCTGGTGCCGATCGTCGGCGGCTCGCGAGATCAAGACCAAGCCGACCCAGCACTCGGTCAAGGAACTGCGCGGCATCGGCATCCAGCCGGACATCCTGCTGTGCCGCTGCAAGGACCCCCTGCCCGACGAGCAGCGCCGCAAGATCGCGCTGTTCACCAACGTCGAAGAGCGCGCGGTGATCACCGCGGTGGATGCCGACGACATCTACAAGATTCCGCATGCTGCTGCACGAGCAGGGCTCGACGAGATCGTGGTCGAAGCGCCTGCGGCCTCAACGTGCCGCCGGCCGATCTGCGCGAGTGGCAGCCAGGTGGTGCAGGCGCAAGGCGCATCCGGATGCCGTCGGTCGACATCGCGATGGTCGGCAAGTACGTGCAGATGCGCGACTCCTACATCTCGCTCAACGAGGCGCTGACGCATGGCGGCATCAAGTCGCGCACGCGCGTCAACGTGCACTTCATCGAGTCGACCGACATCGAGACGCGCGGCACCGGCTGCCTGGACGGCATGGATGCCATCCTGGTGCCGGGCGGCTTCGGCGAGCGCGGCATCGAGGGCAAGATCGCAGGCCGTGCGCTACGCGCGCGAGAAGCAGCATTCCGTACCTCGGCATCTGCCTCGGCATGCAGGTGGCGGTGATCGAGTACGCGCGCAACGTGCTGGGTCTGGCGGGCGCGCACAGCACCGAGTTCGACCGCGCCACGCCGCATCCGGTGATCGCGCATGATCACCGAGTGGCAGGACCAGGCGCGCGGCGCGCAGCAGCGCACCGAGAGTTCCGACCTGGGCGGCACCATGCGCCTCGGCGCGCAGGACGTGCGAGCTGGGCGACGGCACGCTGGCGCGCACGCTGTACGGCAGCGACGTGATCCGCGAGCGCCATCGCCACCGCTACGAGTTCAACAACAACTACCTCGACCGGTACCGCAAGGCGGGCCTGCGGTTCTCCGGCTTCTCGCGCGACGGGCTGGTCGAGATCGTCGAGCTGCCGGGCCATCCATGGTTCGTCGCCACGCAGTTCCATCCCGGAGTTCACCTCGACGCCGCGTGACGGCCATCCGCTGTTCACCGGCTTCGTCAGGCGGCGCGCGCGCTCGCGCGCTGCGCAGCTGCCGGCGGCGGCCAGCGCGTGAAGCTGGCCGGCCGGGAGATCGGCAACTCGGCAGCCGCTGTTCCTGATCGCCGGTCCCTGCGTCATCGAGAGCCACGACGCTGGTCGAGCGACGTCGCCGGGCAGCATGAACGAGATCACGCGCGCGGCTCGGCATCCCCTACGTCTTCAAGGCCTCCTTCGACAAGGCCAACCGCTCGTCGCGCGCAGCAGCTTTCGCGGCCCGGCATCGAGCAGGGGCTTGCGATCCTCGAGGACGTGCGCAGCGAGCTTCGGCGTGCCGGTGCTCACCGACGTGCACGAGGACACGCCGATCGACGAGGTGGCCGCCGTGGTCGACGTGCTGCAGACGCCGGCCTTCCTGTGCCGCCAGACCAATTTCATCCAGACGGTCGCGCCGCGCCGGCAAGCCGGTGAACATCAAGAAGGGCCAGTTCCTGTCGCCGTGGGAGATGAGCAATGTCGTCGACAAGGCGCGCGCCACCGGCAACGACAGACATCATGGTCTGCGAGCGCGGCTTCAGCTTCGGCTACAACAACCTCGTCTCCGACATGCGCTCGCTCGCCGTGATGCGCGCAACCGGCTGCCCGGTGGTCTTCGACGCCACGCACTCGGTGCAGCTGCCGGGCGGACAGGGCACCGCCTCCGGCGGCCAGCGCGAGTTCATGCCGGTGCTGGCGCGCGCGGCGGTCGGCGCGGGCATCGCGGGCCTCTTCATGGAAACCCATCCGGATCCCGAGACAGGCGCTGTCCGACGGCCCGAATGCCTGGCCGCTGCACGCGGATGGAGTCCCTGCTCACGCACGCTGGTGAGCTCGATCGCGATCGTCAAATCCCGACCGTACGAGGAAGCGCTGAATCATGAGCCGCATCGTCGATATCATCGGGCGCGAAGTCATCGACTCGCGCGGCAATCCCACCGTGGAAGCCGATGTGCGTGCTGGACGTCGGCGTGCTCGGCCGCGCCGCGGTGCCGTCGGGCGCTTCGACCGGCACGCGCGAAGCGGTGGAGCTGCGCGATGGCGACAAGACGCGCTACCTCGGCAAGGGCGTGCGCAAGGCCGTCGGCCACGTGAACAACGAGCTCAAGGCGCGCGGTGCGCGGGCCTCGACGCCGCCGACCAGGCGCGCCATCGACCAGACGGATGATCGCGCTCGACGGCACCGACAACAAGGGCCGCCTCGGCGCCAATGCGCTGCTGGCCGTGTCGCTGGCCGCCGCGCAGGCCGCCGCCAGCCGACGCGAAGACGCCGCTGTTCCGGCATCTGGCGCACGCTGGGCACGGACCGGGCGCGCAAGCCCGTGATGCCGGTGCCGATGATGAACATCATCAATGGCGGCGCGCACGCCGACAACACGCTCGACATGCAGGAGTTCATGATCCTGCCGGTGGGTGCGCCGAGCTTTTCCGAGGCGCTGCGCTACGGCGCGGAGATCTTCCACACGCTGAAGAAGATCCTGCACGACACGGGTCTCGCGACCGTCGGTGGGCGACGAGGGCGGTTTTGCGCCGAACCTGCAAGTCCAACGAGGAAGCGCTGGACGATCATCACCGAGGCCATCGACAAGGCCGGCTACAAGCTCGGCAAGGACATCTACCTCGGCCTCGACGTCGCCAGCACCGAGTTCTTCAAGGACGGCAAGTACCACCTCGAAGGCGAGGGCCGCAGCTTCGACTCCGCCGGCTTCGCCGACTACCTGGCCGGCCTGTCGTCGCGCTATCCCGATCGTCACCATCGAGGACGGCATGGCCGAGGGCGACTGGGCCGGCTGGAAGGTGCCTCACCGACAAGCTCGGCAAGCAAGGTGCAGCTGGTGGGCGACGACCTGTTCGTCACCAACACGAAGATCCTGAAGGAAGGCATCGACAAGAAGATCGCCAACTCGATCCTGATCAAGGTGAACCAGATCGGCACGCTGACCGAGACGCTCGCAGCCATCGAGATGGCCGAGAAGGCGAAGTACGCCTCGATCGTCTCGCATCGCTCCGGCGAGACCGAGGACTCACACCATCGCCGACATCGCGGTGGCGACCGCCGCGACGCAGATCAAGACCGGCTCGCTGTCGCGCTCCGACCGCATCGCCAAGTACAACCAGCTGCTGCGCATCGAAGGCGCGCTGGGCAAGGATGCGGTCTACGCGGGTCGCGAGGCCTTCCCCTTCGCGCTGTAGCGCTATAGGCTCGCGCCGCATGAAATGGCTGTCATCGCACGTCGCTGGCCGTCCTGGTGCTGATGCATCCAGTACCGCCTGTGGGTGTCGCCGCGACGGCGTGCGCGAGGTGCTCGCAGCTGCGCGATGCCGTCGCGGCGCAGCGCGCCGAGAACGAGCAGCTGACGCGAGCGCAACCAGCAGCTGGCTGCCGAGGTGCGCGACCTGAAGCAGGGCTTCAGCGGCGCTGGAAGAACGCGCGCGCAGCGATCTCGGCATGATCGCGCCAACGAAACCTACTACCAGGTCGTGCCCAGGGCGAAGCCGGTGACGTCGGAAGGCGCGCCGCAGGCGGCGCCGGTCACCCGTACCGCTGCGCGCTGAAGCCAATGCGCTACTGGCTCGTGATGCCGGCAGCCGGTGCAGGCCAGCGGTTCGGCGGGCCACGTCCCCAAGCAGTATCTCCGCTCGTCGGTCGCACCGTCATCGAGTGGTCACTCGCGCCGTTCGTGTCCGATGACCGCTGCGCAGGCATCCGGGTCGCCATCGCGGCCGGCGATACGAACTGGGACGCACTCGACCTCACCGACCCTTCCGGTCGCCTCGCTGCGGTCGAGGGGGGCGCGCGCCGCTGCGATTCGGTGCTGCGCGGGCTCGAGGCGTTGCCGGCGTCGCCCGACGACTGGGTGCTGGTGCATGACGCCGCCCGACCGTGCCTCCACCCCGACGAGCGCGACCGGCTGCTGGCCGCTGCGACGTCGAGCGACGGCGCCGGTGCGCTGCTCGCGCTGCCCCTGGCGGACACGCTCAAGCGCGCCGACGACGAGGATCGCGTGCAGACCACGCTCGATCGACGCGGACTGTGGCGGGCCCAGACGCCGCAGATGTTCCGCCACGGCGCGTTGACCGGGGCCTTGCGCGCCTGCGAGGAGCGCGGAGTCGAGTCGACCGACGAGGCGCAGGCGATCGAGGCGGCCGGCGGTCGGCCACTGCTCGTGCCGGGCTTCAGCACGAACCTCAAGGTCACGACCGCCACGGATCTCGAGCTCGCCGACGCGATCCTGCGGGCGGTGTGGGGGCACGAGTGAACATCCGCGTCGGCAGTGGCTACGACGTCCACGCATTCGGTCCGGGCGACTCGGTCATGCTCGGCGGCGTGCGCATACCGCACGCGCGCGGCGTGCTGGCGCACTCCGACGGCGACGTGCTGCTGCACGCGCTGTGCGATGCGCTGCTCGGTGCGGCAGGCAAGGGCGACATCGGCCAGTGGTTCCCCGACTCCGACCAGCAGTGGCGCGGGGCGGCCAGCAGCCGTTTCGTGACGCGCGTGATCGAGATGCTCGCTGCGGAAGGCTGGCGCGTGGTCAACGCCGACCTGACGCTGCTTGCCGAAGCGCCGCGCATCGCGCGCCACCGCGACGCGATCGTCGGATGCGTCGCGACGCTGCTTTGCGTCGAGCGCAGCGCGGTCAACCTGAAGGCGACCACGACCGAGCAGCTCGGCGCGATCGGGCGGGGCGAGGGGCTCGCCGGTATGGCTACGGTGCTGATCTCGTCGGCGCGCTGATCACCACGACCAGCGCACTCCGAGCGACGGCAACAGCGGGAGCCCGCGCAGGCGGCGCAGATAGAGCGAGCCGCCGTCGGCGCGCAGCAGCTCGGTGCAGCAGTCGTTGCGCTCGTTCAGCACGTTGGTGATCTGCGCCGAATACTGCAGCACACCGTCGCCTGCGGCCTGGACGAACTCGGCCCGCAGGTCCACCTGCAGGTAGGCAGGCAGCCGGGCAGCGTTTCGCGCGCCGATGACTGGCGTGCCGTTCGTACCGGGCGTCAGCCGCGTCGTGGGAAACCCTGGATGGCGTGCGATACCGGACGTGAGTGTCCACGGTCCGGCACGCCACGTGGTTGCGGCACCGAGGTCGAAGCCCACGTCCCAGCTCCGGCGTGTGTGCGGTTGGCCGCCGGCGTCTGCCGTTTCATCGAGGGCTTCCGACCAGCCCGCGTTGAACGAGGTCTGCCACGCACCGCGGCGGCGTTCTCCGGAGATCTCGATCCCGTGCACTTCGGCGCTATCGGGCAGGATCTCGATGCGGTCGGGGCCGATCTCGGGAAGGATGGTACGGCGGTTGAAAACGTTCTCGAAACGGGCGCGCGGATCGGACTGCCGCTTGGAGAACGCCTCCACACGCAGGCGCGTGTCCACGGCGAGTGCCTGATCCAGCCCGACGATGAAGTGCCGGGACACCTGAGCCTTGGGGAACGCCGACCGTCCATCTTCCAGCTTGAGCTCATGGATCTCGTCGGCCTGGCGATAAACACCCCAGTTCACGTGCAGACGGGTGCCGGGACGCGCGTCCCAGCGTACGCCCAGCCGCGGGTCGAGGTTCCACCGCGTGTCCTCGCCGAGCGTGACCACTCCTTCGGCGCGAGCGCCGACCTCGGTCGTCACCGTGGAGAACATCTGCCACCGGTGAGTCACGAACAGGCCGGCGCGGCGTCTTTCCGGGTCGAGGTCGAACTGTCGCATCGAAACCGGGGCGCGCTGGAACAGCGAGGCGACATCGGGTGCGAAGCGCACGGCGGATGCGTACTGGTAGGCGCCGCGCTCGTGGGTGAACTCGGTGCCGGCCTCGAGATAGTGTCTGGCACCCGCATCGAAGGCGACGCGCGTGCGCAGATCCCACAGCGTCGAGGCGCGGTGGTCGTCGACCGAGCCGGTTGCGATGCCGGGTGTCGCGAGCGAGCCGACCCGGCGGCTGTCGAGTCGCGTCTGGCCGAGCCATGCATCGCCGGTCGCGCCCTCCCACAGCGGCGTCGTTCCGTGCACCCACAGGTAGCGCAGCCTCTCGTCGAGCGAGGCGGCCTCCTGGCGGCGCTCGTCGCTGATGGCCAGGTCGTCCCGGGCGACCAGCAGGCGGGCGTCGACGCGCGCACCGCCGCTGAACGCATGGTTCGCGGCGAGGAACAGATCGCCGTACCGGGGCCGTCCGACGCGCGGCGCGAATTCCTCGAGCAGGGGCGAAAGCGTGCCGATGCGCAGGTCGGCGACCCCATCGATGCCCGCAATCGGCTCGCCGGCGACGCGGGCCGAGGCATTGACGAAATCGGCCGCGAGACTGCGCGGTGGCAGCTCGTGTGCATCGAAGGTCTGCACGTCGAACACCGCGGCCATACGATTGCCGTAACGCGCGGGGAAACCGCCGGTGTAGACATCGATGCTTCGGATCACGCTCGCGTCGACGACGCTGAGCGGACTCTGGTACGCCGCCATGTGATAGGCGCTGCGCAGGGGGAACCCGTCGAGCAGCATCAGTTCTTCATCCTGCTCGCCCCCGCGGACATGGCTGCGCGCCGACAGCCCGTCCTGCACGATGCCGGGAACGCGGGCGAGCGCGCGCATCGGGTCGGATCCGGGAACGATCCCGAGCGCGAGCTCGTTCGCGTCGAGCTCGGTGACACCGACCGAGGCGTCCGTCACGCGATAACGGCTTGCCGCCACCACCAGCTCGCTGAGTGGCTCGCCATCGACGCGCGCAGGCGGCTTCGCGGGTTCCCCCACCGGTAGCGCGACGACTGCATAGAGGCCAGTGCCGACCCGGCGCACGCCGAGCCCACGCGGACCGAGCAGCGCCGTCGCTGCCGCAAGCGCTTCGGAAGTTGTGGCGCCGGCGGGCAGATCGGGTGCGGTGCCTCGAAGGGAGTCGGGCAGCAACCGCGAGCTGAAGACGAACTGGAGGTGGGGCCCGGAGAGGCCGCGCAGGATCTGCGCGAGAGGCTCATCGCGCCCGGTCTGCGCCGCTACGGCGGCAGTCGAACACGCAGTGATCAGCAGCAGGCGAGCCAGGCGGCCGGCGGGGCGGGCCACGCCGGGCGTCGGGGCACGATTCATCGCGCCGATTGTAGCTCTGCGTCAGCGCGCGGCGATCACCAGTTCGCCCGGTTCGCCTGGAAGCGCAGCGAACCCCGTGGTCGCGAGCAGGGTATCGAGTGCCTGGGAGGGCGGCAGTTCGAGCGGCGGGCCGTGCAGCACCGTGGCGGCCACATCAGCCTCGACCTCGCCGCTGGCGAATCGCAACCGCCGCCCGCTTTCGCGTGACAGCACTTCGAGCACGCTGCGCAGGTCGCGGCCCTCGAGCATCAGCGACGGGGCGAGCGCCTCGACCCAGCGCCAGGCCGGATCGTCGGGCGCCAGGGACCCACGTCGGAGGTCGCCTCCCGCGGAGGAGAACGCCGCAGACTCGCCGCGCACCAGCTCGGCGTTCGCCGCGCCCATGTCGATGCGGACCCGACCGTCGCGCACTGCCACCTGGACCGCGTCGGCCTTGCGGCGGACGATGAACTGGGTACCGATGTGCTGGATGCGGGCCGCGCCGGCCACGATGCGCAGCGGAGCTGCGGCAATTCCACTGGCGCGGGTGTCGACATAGACCTCACCGGCGAGCAGCTCGAGCTGCCCGGCATCGCGGAGGACGACGCGCGAGCCCGCCGCGACGCGGATGCCGCCGGCGCCGTCGCCCGTGCGACGCAGCTCGATCGCCTGGCCTGCGGTGCGCAACTCGTCATCGGCACCGAGAGAGTTCGCGCCGAGTACCGCGGTGCTGCGGCTGTCGCGCACGATCGACGCGCCGGTATCGGCGGAAAAAACCTGGGCGATCGCAGGGGCGGGCTGCGACGGCCCCCGCAACACGAAGGGCGCGGCGATGCCCACCGCCAGCAACATCGTTGCCGCGACGCCGGCCCAACGCCAGCGACGCCTGCGGGTGAGCTCCGCCTGCCACGCAGCATGAGCCGCCGCGCGCAGGCGGGCCATCGTCACGGCATCGGGCGCCTCGCGGGGACCCGCCGCGCGGAGCGCATCGCCCAGCCTTGCTTCGTGCTCGCTCATCGGTCGTCACCCGGGGCCGGAAGCAGTTCCTCGATCGACAGCGACACGGCCTCGAGCACCGACCGCAAGCCGGTGCGTGCGCGTGCCAGCAGCGACTGGGTCGCTACCGGGTTCAGTCCGAGGCGTTCGCCGATTTCCACCACCGAGCATCCTTCGATGTACTTCCATTCCAGCGCGCTCGCATACGTTTCGGGCAGGGCGTCGAGCGCTTCGCGCACCTGCTGCAGCATCTGCTCGCGCGACAGCTGCCGGTCGGGCCGGTCCCGCACGTCACCTTCGATCGATGCCAGGGTCTCCTCGTGCTGGCCCGCATCGTCGGCCACCGCCTCGATCCGTTCCCGGCGCCGGCAGCGGCGCCAATGATCGATCACCTCGTTGCGTGCCATCTGGCACAGCCACGTATACAGCCCCGCATCACCCCGCCAACGCGCGATGCCGGCCATCGCGCGGCTCAGTACTTCCTGCGTCAGGTCTTCGGCGACCTGGGCGTCCCGACCGACCCGATGCAGGACGAAGCGGTGGATCCGGGGCGCAAACTCGCGAAAGAAACGGTCGAAGGCGGCCTCATCACCACGGCCCATCGCCTCGACCATCGCACGTTCGCCGGCATCCTCCATCGCGCGCATCATGGGCTATCGGGGGTTGAGACGTCGGCGCGCAAAGGATCAACCGCGCCGGGTGCGGGCATCGAGGAGCACCAGCGTCGCCCCGACACCGCCGTCGACCTCCCGGCCATTGGCGAAGGCAAGGACCGCGCCGACTCGCTGGAGGTACGCATTGACCATGGGCTTCAGTACCGGCCCGCGCTGACCCGACCGCAGCCCCTTGCCGTGGACGACCCGGACCACGCGCCAGCCGCGCTGCAGGCCCTCGGCCAGGAATGCCGCCAGCACCTTGCCCGCCTCGTGCTGCCGCAGACCATGCAGATCGCACTCCGCCTCGACCCGGAACCGTCCGGAGCGCAGATCGCGGAACACGTGCGTCGGCACTCCGGGGCGGCGATACAGCAGTTCCTCCCCGGTTTCGACGACCGGCGTCAACGCCGTGCCGGCCGCAGCGAGGCTTTCGGCGAGCACGGCGCGGCGATCCGCGCGCGAGAAGCGCGCTCGCGGCCGCGGCCGCACGCGTGCCGTCGGCCCGCGCAGGTCGCCGCGCAACGGCCTGACGTCACGCATCGCCGCCCGGAAGAGTGCGCGATCCTCGTCATCCATCGGATCAGGTCCCCGCTCGCGTCATCCGAGGGTGTGCTTTTTAGTATATTTGCCGCCGTCTCCGGTGACTCCACCTCATGCACATCCTTGTCAGCAACGACGACGGCTATCTCGCCGAAGGCATCCGCCAGCTCAATCAAGCGCTTGAGCCGCTCGCCCGGACCACCGTCATGGCGCCGGACCGCAATCGCAGCGGCGCCAGCAATTCGCTGACGCTCGACGTGCCGTTGCGCGTGTTTCAGGCGAGCCGGGCGTGCACTACGTGACGGGCGGCACGCCGACCGACTGCGTGCACATCGCGATCTCGGGCTACTTCGACTGCGAGTTCGACCTGGTGTGCTCGGGCATCAACGACGGCGCCAACCTCGGTGACGACACGCTGTATTCCGGTACGGTTGCCGCGGCCATCGAAGGGCGTTTCCTCGGGCTTGCCCACCGTGGCGTTCTCGCTGTGCATGGAGCCGGAGAGCGGGCGCCACTTCGCCACTGCCGCGCGCGTGGCGCAGCGCGCTGATCGCGCGACTGCTCGAGCCGCCCCTGGAGCGCGGCATGACGCTGAACGTGAACGTGCCCGATCATGCCCGTACGACGGAGCTGCGCGGCATCAGGGCCACGCGCCTCGGCGGCCGCCATCGTTCCAAGCCCATCGTGCCGACGCAGGATCCGAAGGGCGGACGCCTGTACTGGATCGGCCCTTCCGGCGCCGGTCAGGACGCGGGCGAGGGCACCGACTTCCACGCCATCGCCAAGGGACTACGTGTCGGTCACGCCGCTTGCAGATCGATCTCACGCGCCACGGCAGCCTGCCGACCCTGGCCGACTGGCTGCAGCCCCTCGCATGACGGTACGCGTCCCAGCCACACCGGCATCGGCATGACCTCGGCGCGCACGCGCGACCGGCTGGTGCAGCGTCTGCGCGAACAGGGCATCACCGACCTGCGCGTGCTCGAGCGGATTCGCACGCTGCCGCGGCACATCTTCGTCGACGAGGCGCTCGCCAGCCGCGCCTACGAAGACACGGCCCTGCCCATCGGCTGGGGCCAGACCATCTCGCAGCCCTACATCGTCGCGCGCATGACCGAGGCACTGCTGCAGGGCGGCCCGCCGCGCAAGGTGCTGGAGATCGGCACCGGCTGCGGCTACCAGACCGCGGTGCTGGCGCCGTTCGTCGAGAAGCTCTATTCGATCGAACGGGTCGAGCCGCTGGTCAAGCGCGCCAAGGAGCGCCTCCGCGAGCTGCGAGATCCGCAACGTCAAGCTGAAGCATGGCGACGGCATGAAGGGCTGGCCGACGCTCGCCCCCTTCGACGGCATCCTCGTCGCCGCGGCCCCGCTGACGATTCCGGAAGTCCTGCTGCAGCAGCTCGCGCCGGGTGGCCGGCTGATCGTCCCGGTGGGTCCGGAGGGCCAGCAACAGCTGTTGCGTCTGACCCGACGCGAGGCTGGCATCTCGCGCGAGAACCTGGGTGCTGTTGCGTTCGTCCCGCTGCTCGGCGGGCTCGCCTGAGACGGTTATGTCACGGCGCGCACCGCGGCCATTGTGAAACGGAGCGTGTCGAATCGACTCGCCGAGTTTCGAAACCCGGACGGCTCGAAAATATTTCCCCGGGCCTCTTGTCAGCCAAACTCGGCCATGTTTTGATGTCGCCCGTTGCAGACAGCGGGGGGTTCGAACTCTTCGGAGTCTTGAGACCCACCGGAAGAAGACACAGGTGGTGGAAGAGGCTGGAACGGTCCCAACAAAAGCAAAAAGTCGAGCGGTAGAAAAACAACAAAAAGCAGTTACCAATTATTCGAGTCTGTCAGCTTCGAATGACTGGTTGGTTGACGAAAGCGCCTTGACCCCCTGTGTCTTCTTTCGGTGGGCCTTTTCTCCTCGAGGAGGTCCACCGAAAAACTCCGCCAGATCCCAGAATGCAAAACGGCCCCGAAAGGGGCCGTTTGCGTATGCAGGGTCGGCTGGTCTCAGCGCGGCGGCTGCGGCATCGCAGGTGCAGCACCGGGGCCCGCTGCCGCGGCGTCAGCCTTCACGATCTCGAGCAGCTCGACGTCGAACACCAGCGTCGCACCACCACGCATCTGCGGCGGGCGGCCTTCGTCACCGTAAGCGAGCTCGGGCGGGCAGGTGACCTGCGCCTTGCCACCCACCTTCATCAGCTGCACGGCCTCGGTCCAGCAAGGGATCACGCCGCTCAGCGGGAACACTGCCGGCTCGTTGCGCTTGATCGAGCTGTCGAAGACCTTGCCGTCGGTGAACTTGCCTTCGTAGTGCACCTTGACCTGGTCATCGGCGGTTGGCGTCGGGCCGTCGCCGGCCTTGATCTGCTTGATGACGAGACCGCTCGACGTCTTGGTCGCGTCCTTCTCGGCCGCTGCCTTCGCGAGGTAGGCCGCTCCCGAGGTCTTCTCGCGCTCGGTCGCCGCCGCCGCGCGCTTGGTCTGCAGCTCCTGCAGCTTCGGCACCAGCGTCTCGATCTGGTCAGGCTCGATCTGCGACTTGTCCTGCGCGCCGTCCGCGAGGCCCGCCTTCACCATGTCGAGTTCCTTTTCAGTGAACTCGAAGCTCTGGACGTTCCGGCTCAGCAGTACGCCGAGGGCATAGAGCGCCTTCTCCTCGTCGGTCTTGGGCTTCTGCTGGGCAGCATCGGCGCAGCCGGCCAGTGCAACACTGGCGGCTATCAGCACTAGAAATCGGGCCATGGTCTCTCCAGACGTTTCGGTTAATCCGACAGTTTACCGACCTTGACGTAATACGGGGCAAAAGGGCGGTATGGTTCACAGTGCCGCCGGGGTGCGTGCTTCTATGGTTGATGGTCATGAAGAAAGTTCACTGCCTGCGGGCCCGTTTTGTGCTGCCACTGTCGGTCGGTCTTGCCTGCACCGCCGGCCCATGGTCCTCACCTGCCCAGGCGGCCTGCTCCGACAACGCCAGCGTGCGGCTCTGTGAGCCCCCGGGTCCGATCCCTCGGGACCACGTAGCTGGCACTATCCTCACGCTTCGCCTGCAGGATCTCGCTCCGACCGCCCTTGACGTCGATGGCGGCATCAACTTCACCAGTGATGGGTCCAACGGCAGGCTCGAACTCGATCTCGAGTCCGCGGGCCAGGTCATTGTCCGCAGCTCGACCGGGGTGTCCGACCTCCTGACGGTCATCAATGCTGATGGGTTGAATACGATTACATTGGGCGCGGGCACCAGCCTGATCGCCAACGACTCGACCGTGGGCGGCTCGCCTTGGGCAGCGGTCTCGAACGTCACGTTGGGCAACAGCGGTCAGCGCGGCGAGACCCTGACGCTGTTCGACGGCAGCGTGCTCGTGAACGCGCCTCTCCGGACGGACGTGCAGGGTGTCATCACCTACGTCGACGCGCCTGCGAATTCGGTGGCGCGCACATGGATAGGCCCGAACGCAATCATCGACGTCACCGGCGGGGGTGCCACCGACATCGGTATCCGAGGTGCCAGCTCTCAGAGCTTCTGGGTCAATGCGGGGCTCAATGCAGTAGTGGAGCTGCAGCCGGGCAGTACCGTGAACGTCGCGGGTCCGCAGGCCTTGGGGGCCATTGCCGAATCCGCCTTCGATGCTCTCGTCAGGTCCGAAGGCGATGTGACGGTGAAGGGCGCATCGAATCGGCAGGCGCTTGCAGGCCTCATGGCCATTACCGAATTCGACGGTGAGGCGACTATTGACGCCTCCGGCGGCACCATTCGGGTGATCCAGTCCAGTCCGGACGATACCGGCGCGAGCTTCGGCGCGTACGCCGGCCCGACCCTCGGCCGCACGGGCGTCGCTGCCTCGTCGACGATCCGCTGGGCGGCAGATCTCGACGGCGCGGGCGCGAGCTTCGCCGGTCTTCAGGCGACCGCCACGACGAACCGGAACGCCAACATCGACGTCTCGGGCGGGACGATCACCGTGGCTGGAGTCGGGGCATCTGGCATCCGCGCCGACTCCGATTCTGGCAACGCCTCGATCGACTTGGCGGGAACGGTCAACTCGAGCGGTTCCGATGCCGGCGCCATCGAGGGTCGCACGGCGACCGGCGAGGTGGCGATCGACACGCGCGGTGGGACGGTCACGACTTCGGGCGCGGGCGCGGTCGGTGTCCGCGGCGAAGTCTCGATCTCGAGCAATTCGCTGCGCGCACGAACCGGCAACGTCACGACCACAGGCGCGGGCGCGCACGGCATCGATATGTTTTCGCCCGCGGGGAACCTGTTCGTCGAAGCGGCTGCAGGGACGATCAGCACCACCGGAGATGGCGCCGAAGGTCTGCGGGCTTCCATGGACGCAGGGTTCATGGTGGTTGATCTGGGTGCGGTCAGCACCCAGGGCGCAAGCGCTGTGGGCGCGCATCTGCTGCAGGTGCTGGGCACGTCGGTGATCGACACGACCGCCGGGTCCATCGTCACCACGGGGGCGGGCGCGCACGGCCTGTTCCTCGACACCTTCTATGCCGACTCGACGCTGACGCTCGGCAGCGCGACCACCGCTGGGCCTGGCGCAGATGCGATCCGGCTCGAGTCCGGCACCGCCAACCTCACTGCAAGCGCGCGTGGCGCGCTGCTCGCCACCGGCAACGAGTCCGTCGGCTTGCGCGCGAAGAGTTTCAACGACGACGGCCCGACCAAGAGCAACATCGCGCTCGACTTGCGCGGCAACGTCACGGCGCGCGGCCGGGACGGCGTTGGCGTACTGGCGCAATCGACGTTCTCCTCGGTCAGCGTCAACGTCGCGACGGGCGCGTCGATCCTCGGCGGATGGAGCCTTCCGAATGCGACGCCCTCGGCCCTGACTCTCGGGCTGGGCACCGGTGTCCTGTTCGGTTCGGCGAGCGGCGCGGGGACGACACTCGACAATGGGGGCTCGATCGGCGCGCTGTCGGACCGCGCGATCGTCGCTCTCGCCAACAGCGGCGCGCTGACGCTGACCAACACCGGAACGATCACCGGCACGCTCGCGCTCACGGCGTTGAACGACACAGTGCGCAACGACGCGGGCGGCGCGTTCGAGCTGCGCAACTTCTCCGATTCTGACGGCAATGGTACGCGTGACACGAAACGCGTCGCGACCCTCGATTTCGGTGCCGGTGCCGACTCGCTGCTCAATGCGGCGGGCGCCACGCTGCGACTGGGTCGAGCGCCCGCGGCGACCATCATCGCGGACAGCCGTTATCTGCCCGATCTCATGCCGGTGCAGGGCTATGCGCTGACGATGAGCGGAGTCGAGCAGGCGCACCTCGTCAACCTGGAGCGGTTCGAACATCGCGGCACGATCTCGCTGCGCGATCTCGACGTCGGCGGGACGGCGCCGGTGGCAGGCGACGTCCTGCTCATGACGTCGGGCACGGTCAACACGCAGGGCTTCCTGACACCTGGCGCGGCACCGATGGTGTTCGTTGCCGACGGCGGCACGCTCGCGCTCGACACCGAGTTGAACCAGGGCGGCGCCGCATCCCATTCCGACATGCTGGTCGCCGACTCGGTCCAGCTCGGGCCGAGCGGTCCGACCCGCATTGCCATCACGAATGCCGGGGGGCTCGGTGCCGCGACCAGCGGGGCGGGCATCAAGCTCGTGGACGTGCTGGGTGGCGAAGCCTTGTCGGCGCCAGGCGCGTTCACCCTCGGCGGCACGCCGGTGGTCGCCGGCGCATTCGTCTACAACCTGTTCCGGTCGGGACCGCTCAGCGCCGACGGCGACTGGTACCTGCGGACGGCCGCGGTGACGACACCACCCGATCCGCCGGTCGGCCCGCCCGTCACGCCACCCACACCGCCGACCCCGCCCACGCCTCCAACGCCGACCTATCGGCCCGAAGCCGCGCTGTTCGCCGCGCTGCCGGGCTTCCTGCGAGCGATCGACGGCTCGACCCCCGGTTCGCGTTCGGCCCGCCTCGGTGACGAAGCGAGCGGGCTCACCGTCGCGCGTCGCGGTCGCGTCTTTGCGCGGTACGTGCGGCAGGACATCGACCAGCAGTCGCAGGGAACGGTGGCGCCGTCCGTCACCGGTGAGACGAACGGCTATCAGCTCGGCGTCGAACTGTTCGGTGGCAATGACGAGGACGCCGCGCAGATAGGTCTCTATGCGGGGCGCATGGAAGCCAGTGCCGCGGTTCGCGGCTCGTCCAACGGACTGGCGAATGCGCTGGTCGGCTCGCTCGATCCCACGGTCACCTACGCTGGCGTCTACGTGTCGCGAGCTCGGGGACGCGGGCTCTATTTCGACGCCGTGCTGCAGTACGGCCGCTATGACGGCGAGGCGACGACGTTTGCCGACGGGGTGGTCGCCGACATCAGCGGCACCGGCGGCTATGCGTCGCTCGAGCTCGGATACGGTATCGCCGCCGGCGCACGCGTCGTCATCGAGCCGCAGTTCCAGCTCGTCGCGCAACCCCAGCGCGTGCACCAGATCGCGATCCTGAACGCTCAGGTGACACAGGACCCGGCCAACACGCTCGCCGGCCGCGCCGGCCTGCGCTTCAAGGGCGATCTCGGTCAGGGTGCGTGGCGCGTGCAGCCGTACGCGGCGGTGAGCATCTGGCAGGGGCTGGACCACCGGGACCGGACCCGCTTCGGTGGCAGCGGCACCTCGCAGACGACGATCGAGACCCTGTCGGAACTGAAGGCGCTCGAGCTTGCGGGTGGCATGTCGGTCGGAATGGGCTCGCGATTCGTGGCCTTCGGCGAGTACTCGCGGCTCTCGTCGAGAGGCGACCCGGGCACCGCACGGGACGGCAACGCGCTGTCGGCCGGGCTGCGTTTCGCCTGGTAGGCGGCTGCCCGTCAGGGCAGCAGCAGCGCGACCACTTCGCGGTCCTCCTGCAGCAGCACATTGAAGGTACGGCAGGCAGCGCCGAGGTCCATCGTCTCGAAGGCGATGTGCCGCGTTTCGAATTCACGTCGCACCGCCGCCGGCGCATGCCAAGGCCCCGACGCGCTTCCCGCCAGCACGAGCGCGGGCTGGCGCGCACAGACTCGCTCGATGTCCGCCGCTGTCAGCTCACGCGCATTCGTGGACGCCAATGCAGTGTCGACGCCCTGCGCTTCCACCAGCACGGGCAGCGCGAACCGCTGCGTACCCACAGTGATGCCGTCCGCGTCGTAGGCCCGGATCAGGTTCTGGCTGCCGGGGCGCCCCTCGTTGAGTTTCATCATCTATACGATACGACATGCGCCTCATCCTGGTCGTCAGTCACACCCCTTCACCGCCTGAGCGCGACGACCGGTCGGTCGAATCGCTACCCGCGCTGCCCGCTCTGTCGCGCTGGCTGGCGCGAGGTCGCCCGACGCCGGACCGCCGGCCGTGGTTCGATCGCGTTGCGGGGCTCTGGCCGCTGCCGTCGCCTGCGGCGCTGTCGGCCGCATCGATCGCATCGGCCTCGGCAGGTCCGCTGCTATCGGGCGCCTGGCTTGCACAACCGGTGAGCCTGCAGCCCGCGACCGATCACCTGCGCATGCCGGCGCACGGCTTGCTGCGGTTGTCGGCGGAGGAGGGGGCAATCTTCTGCGGCGACTTCGGGCGCCTCTTCGGCGGCGATGGCCTGTCGCTGCGGCCACTCTCCGACGGGGCACTGCTGCTGGATGGACTCGTGGCGACGCAGGGTGCGGGTGACCCCGCCGCCTGGCTCGGTTCGCGACTCGATGCGGCCAGCCGTCAGGGCGATGCGGTGATCCGGCGCCTCACCAGCGAGATCGAACTGTGGCTGTACGAGCATCCCGTCAATCAGGCGCGCGAGCGGCGGCGGCAGCCCGTGATCAGCACGCTGTGGCTCTGGGGCGGTGAGCCGTCGACGACACAGTCGCGACGGTTCGAGCCGATCGGTTCGGTGCACTCGAGCGATCCTGTCGTCACAGGCGCCGCGCGGCTCGCGGGTGTTGCGACCTTGCCGCCGCTGGCGCGCTGCGAGGATATGCCGAAGGATGCGCCCGAGACGGTGCTGGCGCAGGTCGATGCGCGCGACGGTCTCGCGCAGCTCGAAGCCGACTGGTTCGCGCCGGCGCTTGCCGCGCTGGAAGGCGGGCACGTTGCCTCGATGCGCTTGCTGATGCTGGATCGCGAGGTCGAATTGTCGCGCAGTGACCGCTGGCGCGTGTGGCGCCGCACGCGTCCGTGGTGGGACACTCTGGCCCGATGAAGTCCGCCGATGCCGTGCTCGCCTCGCTCGCCCGCCAGCCCGCCGACCGGTCGGCCCGGCGCATCCGGCGCCGTGCAGCCGATCCGGCACTGCTCGCCGGTGAGGTGCTGCATCCGCTCCTTCAGCGGATCTATGCCGCCCGCGGCATCGCATCGGCACGTGAACTGGAACTGCGTGCCGACCGCCTGCTGCCAGTCGCGAGTCTCGACCGCGTCGACGATGCGGCAGCTTTGCTGCAGCAGCATCGCGACGGCCGCATCCTCATCGTCGGCGACTTCGACGCCGATGGCGCAACCAGCACCGCGCTGATGCTGCGCGCGCTGCGCGCGTGGGGCTTCGCGCAGGTCGACTTCCTCGGTGCCGGATCGGTTCCGTTTCGGCTACGGGCTCACGCCGCGGATCGTCGATCGTGGCCGCCGCGCAGTCGCCGACGCTGCTCGTCACCGTCGACAACGGCATCTCGAGCGTCGACGGCGTGGCGCGCGCGCGCGCGCTCGGGCATGCAGGTGCTGGTCACCGATCACCATCTGCCCGGCGACGCAGCTGCCCGCGGCCAACGTCATCGTGAATCCGAATCTGCCGGGCAGCGGCTTCGGCAGTCGCGCGCTGGCCGGTGTGGGCGTGGCGTTCTACGTGCTGGCCGCGCTGCGCCGCAGGCTGCAGAGCGGCCGGGCTGCTGCCGCGCCGGCGCCCGGCCATGGCGCAGTGTCTGGATCTGGTCGCGCTCGGCACCGTCGCCGACCTCGTGCCGCTCGATGCGAACAACCGCGTGCTCGTGGCGCAGGGTCTGGGCGCATCCGCGCCGGACAGTGCGTGCCGGGCATCGCGCGCGTTGCTCGAAGTCGCCCAGCGCGAGCCTCGGCCACGCGTCGCGGCGAGCGATCTGGGTTTCGCGGTCGCGCCCGCGCCTCAATGCGGCCGGCCGGCTCGACGACATGAGCATCGGCATCCGCTGCCTGCTCGAGCGACGATGCGTCGGCGCCGCGCGCGCTCGCGGCGCGAGCTCGACGCGCTGAACCGCGAGCGGCGGGAGATCGAAGCACGACATGCAGGCGCAGGCCCGCGAGGCGGTGCGGCACCTCGACACGTCTGCGCGGACGGCGGCGGCACGCCGGGCATCTGCCTGTTCGACGCGGGCTGGCATCAGGGCGTGGTGGGCCTGGTCGCCAGCCGCATCAAGGATCGACTGCGGCCGGCCGGTGGTGGCCTTCGCGCCCGGCGGGCGAGGGCGAGCTGCGCGGATCGGCGCGTTCGATTCCCGGCGTGCATATCCGCGACGTGCTCGATGCGATCGCGACGCCGCGAACCGCGGCCTGATCGAGCGTTTCGGCGGTCATGCGATGGCGGCGGGCCTGACGCTGCGCGAGGACCGGATCTCGATCGCTTCGCCGCGCGCCTTCGATGCCGCGGTCCGGACCACGCTGGCATCGCAGGTCGCATCCGACGACGCGGTCTGGACCGGATGGCGAACTGACCGACGCGCGACCTGTCGTCTCGCCACGGCGCAGCTGCTGCGCGACGGCTGGGCCGTGGGGGCAGGCCTTTCCGGAACCGTCGTTCGACGGCGAGTTCGAGATCGAGTCCAGCCGCATGGTCGGCGACGAAGCACGTGAAGTTCTGGCTGCGGCCGCGCGGCGCATCGCGGCGCGGCTCGACGCCATCGCATTCAACCTGCTGCGATCGGCGAGACGCGCCGCCGCGCGCCGGCAGGGCGCGTCGCGGCTGGTCTTACCGGCTGGACATCAACCACTGGCAGGGCAACGAGCGCCTGCAGCTGCTCGATCGAGCACGCCGCAATCGTCGCGCTGATAGACTGCGCGGCCCCATCCGCGCAGCGCGCTGGAACACCGCCATGCCTGTCGAAACTGGACTACTCAAGAAGAGCCTGTCGAGGACCTCGCACGAGCGCATCGCGTCGCTCCGGGGGTTTCTTTGACTACGACGGCAAGAAGGAACGACTCGAGGAAGTAGTCCGGCGAGCTCGAAGCTGCCCGGACGTCTGGAACCAACCCCGAGCGGCGCAGGAGCTCGGGCGGGAACGCTCGCAGCTGACCGCCGATCTCGAGCAGCTCGACGGCGCGGGCTCGGCGCTCGCCAATGCGCAGCGAGCTGCTCGAGATGGCCGAAGCCGAGGATGACGCGGCGCGCCGTTGCCGATCTCGAGCGCGAGCTGCCCGCAGCTCGAAGCGAAGGTGCGCGCAGCTCGAGTTCCAGCGCATGTTCCGCGGCGAGATGGATGCGCACAGCGCCTATCTCGACATCCAGGCCGGCGCCGGCGGCACCGAAGCGCAGGACTGGGCGCAGATGCTGATGCGCATGTACCTGCGCTGGGGCGCAGCAGCGCGGCTTCAAGACCGAGGTGCATGGATTCCAGCGCCGGCGAAGTCGCCGGCATCAAGAGCGCACGATCGCGTTCGAGGGCGACTACGCCTATGGCTGGCTGCGCACCGAGACCGGCGTGCACCGGCTGGTGCGCAAGAGCCCGTTCGATTCGGGCAATCGCCGCCACACGTCGTTCGCGTCGGTGTTCGTGTCGCCGGAGGTCGACGACGACATCAACATCGAGATCAATCCCGGCCGACATCGAGATGGACGTGTACCGCTCCAGCGGCGCCGGCGGCCAGCACGTGAACAAGACCGAGTCGGCGGTGCGTCTGCGCCATCATGCCCACGGGCATCGTCGTCGCCTGCCAGACCGAGCGCAGCCAGCACAAGAACCGCGCCACCGCGATGAAGATGCTGAAGGCCAAGCTGTACGAGCTCGAGGTGAACAAGCGCAATGCGGCGGCGCAAGGTGCTCGAGGACACCAAGTCGGACGTGAGCTGGGGCAACCAGATCCGCTCCTACGTGCTCGACCAGTCGCGCATCAAGGATCTGCGCACCAACGTCGAGGTGGGCGACACCGACAAGGTGCTCGACGGCGATCTCGACCAGTTCATGGAAGCCAGTCTGAAGGCGGGCCTGTAGACGATGCAGAAGACACGGACGCGGCCGCTCCGTAGGACGAGAACAAGCTGATCGCCGAACGCCGCGCCAAGCTCGCGGCGCTGCGCGAGCAGGCGCCAGGTCGGCGCCTTCCCGAACGATTTCCGCCGCGACGCACCTGGCCGGCGACCTGCAGGCGGCGCATCGGCGGCAGCGAGCGGCCGAGCAGCTCGAGCAGCGCGGCCGATCGCACGTGAGCGGTCGCGGGCCGCATGATGGCCAAGCGCGTCATGGGCAAGGCCAGCTTCGCCACGCATTGCGGACCGCATCGGGCCGCATCCAGCTGTTCCTGCAGTCCGCGGCGCTGGGCGAGGCCTACGACGACGTTCAAGGGCTGGGACGTCGGCGACACGATCGGCGCCGAGGGCACGCTGTTCCGCACGCGCACCGGCGAGCTGTCGGTGAAGGTCACGGCACTGCGCCTGCTGACCAAGTCGCTGCGGCCGCTGCCGGACAAGTGGCATGGCCTGGCCGACATCGACACGCGCTACCGCCAGCGCTACGTCGACCTCATCGTCAACGACGAGGCGCGCGAGGTGTTCGTCACGCGCACGCGCATCGTGCGGCAGCTGCGCGAGGTGCTCGACGGCCGCGGCTTCCTGGAAGTCGAGACGCCGATGATGCAGCCCATTCCCGGCGGCGCCGCGGCGCGGCCGTTCGTCACGCATCACAACGCGCTCGACATGCAGATGTACCTGCGCATCGCGCCGGAGCTGTACCTGAAGCGCCTGGTGGTCGGCGGCTTCGAGCGCGTCTACGAGATCAACCGCAATTTCCGCAACGAGGGGCTGTCGACGCGGCACAACCCCGAGTTCACGATGCTGGAGCTGTACTGGGCGTATGCCGACTACCACGACCTGATGGACCTGACCGAGAGCTGCTGCTCGGCGCTCGCGGATGTCGATCGGCGCCGGCACGCGGCAGCTCGACCTACCAGGGCCGCGACTACAACCTCGCCGCGCCGTTCCGCCGCGTGTCGATGGCGCGATGCGATCGTCGCGAGCACAACCCGGGCATCGACGCCGCGCGCCTGCGCGATCGTCGCCTACCTGCGCGAGCTGGTGCGGACGCTCGGGGCATCAAGTTCGACGACGCACGACGGCGCGGGCAAGCTGCAGGTGCGAGATCTTCGAGAAGACGGTCGAAGCACGACGCTGCTCGATCCGACCTTCATCTACGCGCTATCCGGCCGAAGTGTCGCCGCTGTCGCGCGCGCAACGATGCGGATCCGTTCCTGACCGACCGCTTCGAGTTCTTCGTCGCGGCCGGGAACTCGCCAACGGCTTCTCCGAGCTCAACGATCCGGAGGACCAGGCCGCGCGCTTCCGGGCGCAGGTGCGAGCGCAAGGACGGCCGGCGACGACGAGGCCATGCACTACGACGCCGACTACATCCGCGCGCTGGAGTACGGCATGCCGCCGACGGCGGGCCTCGGCATCGGCATCGACCGGCTGGTGATGTTCCTCACCGACCAGGCCGCGATCCGCGACGTGCTGCTGTTCCCGCAGGTTCGTCCCGAGAGCTGAGACTGAACCGCTGGCCGATCTGCCGATCGGCGTGTTCGATTCGCGGCATCGGCGGGCTGACGGTGCTCGCGCGCTCCTGCAGCGCGACTGCCGCGGTGAACGTTTCCTCTATCTCGGCGACACCGCGCGCCTGCCGTACGGCACCAAGACCGCGCGGCACCGTCGAGCGCTATGCGCTGCAGGCGGTGAGGCGAACTGGTCCGCCGCGGCGTCAAGGCGGTCTCGTGGTCGCGTGCAACACGGCCTCGGCGCGGCGTTGCCGGCACTGCGCGCGGCGTTCGCGCCGCTGCCGGTGATCGGCGTGATCGAGCCGGGCGCGGCAGCCGCGGTGCAGGCTTCCACGACAGCGGCCGCATCGCGCGTGCTCGCAACCGAAGGCACGGTGCGCGCCGGCGCCTATCAGCGCGCAATCCTGCGCGCTCGACCCGGCCGCATCGGTCACCTCGATACCGGCGGCGCTGTTCGTCGCGCTCGCGGAGGAGGGCTGGACGGGCGGCGAAGTTGCGACGCTGACGGCGCAGACCTATCTCGACGAGCTGCTCACTTTGGCCGGCTCGATCGACACGCTGGTGCTCGGCTGCACGCACTTTCCGCCGTTCACGCCGCTGTTGCGCTCGCTGCTGCCGCCCGACTGCGCCATCGTCGACTCGGCCGCGACCACGGCTGTCGCGGTCCGCCAGCAGCTTGGGCCGCCGACTGCGCCATCTCGCCCGCAACGGCTGCGGTTGCTCGCGACCGACGGCATCGAGCGCTTTGCGCGCGTCGGCGCCCGCTTCCTCGGCCAGCCGCTCTCGCCCTCAGACGTGGAACGCGTCGATCTCACCTGATCACGGCCTCCTTTCCGACAGAGCGTTCGCGCCGCACGGCGCATAAACCCGCCATGAACACGAAAATACTGCTCGCAGGCGCGCTGCTCGTCGGTGGTACGGCGATGGCGCAGGTGCAGACCCCGACCAACCAGGTACCGATCGGCGAGTCCCGGTTGCCGACCGAAGCACCGGCGCCCGCGAATGGTCGCGCCGGTGGCGACGATTGTCGCCGGCAGAGCCAGACCGTTCGCGAGCAGTTCCAGATCCAGGAGCAGGCACTGCGGCGCGAGATGGCAGACCGCACACGACTGGCGACCTCGGAATCGGATCGCGAGCGCATCCGCAACGAGACGACGCAACGGCTCGCGGCGCTGAAAGCCGAAGCGACCGAGGCCGAGCGACGTGTGATGTCGTTATGTCGCGGCTAGGCGGGCAGGTCGTAGGGCAGCGAAAGCTGCGTTGCGCTCAATGCGCCTTCAGCCGGGGCAGGGGCGCCGGGCTCTGAGCTGTCGGGCAGCGGAGCGACAGCGAGGAACTCGCTGCCAGCGTGACCGAACCGCGCCTGCCGGACGATCTGCACCGCGCGACCGTCGCCGAGCGTGATTCGCTCTCCCGGTTGCAGGGTCTTGTGCTCTTCGGTGGCGAAGCGCTGCAGTCGCCGCTTCACCCGCCCGCGGTAATGCGCGCGCGCGATGATCTCCTGACCCGTGTAGCAACCCTTGTCGAAGGCGATGCCGTCGAGCACGTCGAGATTCAGCATCTGGCTGACGAACAGCCCGGAGGTCGCGGGGTGAGCTCCGGCAGGCCATCGGCGACGTCGAGCGCATTCCATTCCTCGGGCTCGAGCAGGTCGGCCTCGGGCAAGCGCTCATGACGCGAACCGACCACGATGACGCGCGGCGGATCACCGGCCAGACGGAGCGACTTGTGCATGCGCGCCGCCACCTCAGCGTCGGGACCGCACAGGCCGTACACCTGCCAGTCGGTGTCGGCAGTCTCGATGTTGACCTTGGCACGCAGCACGTACTTCGAGAGGTGCTGCTGCACGCGCGGCGCGAGATCGCGCGGCAGCAGCGCCAGCACGTCGTTCGACTCGAGGGCCATCAGCCGCAGGATGGCGATGACGCGACCCTGCGGATCGTGGAGCCCGGTCAACTGCGCGGGGTGCGAGTCGAGCCGCTGCACATCGTTCGACAGCTGCCCCTGGAGGAACTTCCGGGCGTCGACACCGCGGAAACGCAGCACGCTCAACGAATCGAGACGGATGGCGAACAGCTGGGACATGGGCGCCGTCAAAGGGTCGTGAAGAGACCGGGATCGCCCGATTCTGGCACAA
The DNA here is from genome assembly GCA_963769065.1 of uncultured Pseudomonadota bacterium. Taxonomy (GTDB): domain Bacteria; phylum Pseudomonadota; class Gammaproteobacteria; order Steroidobacterales; family Steroidobacteraceae; genus ZC4RG30. The sequence goes on from CAVYKG010000001.1 coordinate 424,915, forward strand.
TTGCGCGATGTCGCCGGACTCCGACCCACCAGCCGCCCAGCCGCCTGTGCCGGCCGACGGCATGGACACGGCGCCGGGCCTTCCCGAAGAGCGGGGCGGTCCCACCGGCCCGGAACCCACGCGCTTCGGTGACTGGGAACGCAAGGGTCGCTGCATCGATTTCTGAAGGTATCGCCATGGCTCGTCGTCCTCTTTCACCTCACGTGCAGATTTATCGCTTCGGCTACACGATGAGCCTGTCCATCCTCCATCGGATGATGGGCTGCGTGCTTTCGGTCGGCCTGCTGTTGTTTGCGGCGTGGCTCGGCGCCGCCGCCTCGGGCGAGGAGGCCTACGACCGGCTGGTCTCGCTGCTGCCACTGCCTCTGCTGAAAGCCGGGCTCGCCGTGCTCGTCGTGGCGTTCGTCTATCACTTCGCGAACGGCATCCGGCATCTGACCTGGGACACCGGCATCGGCCTCGAGCGCAAGCATGCAAGGCGCAGCGCCGGCTTCGTCGTCGCCTTCACCGTGATCGTCGCCGGGGTTCTCCTCGCGCTGCTGTTCCTCGGGGGCCGCGCATCATGAGAGGGTCCACACCACTCGCGCGGGTGCTTGGTTACGGCTCGTCGAAAGAAGGCGCTCACCACTGGCTGGTCGAGCGGGTCACCGCGGTGGCGCTCGTGCCGCTCGGGGCCTGGCTCGTCATCTCGCTGTTCACCTTGCCCGATCTCGGCCACGCGACCGTCGCCCGCTGGATCGGCGAGGGCTTCCACCCGACGCTGCTGCTGCTGACGTTGCTGACGATGACGTGGCACTCGCGCCTCGGTGTGCAGGTCGTCGTCGAGGACTACGTGCACGGTCCGGCGCTGAAGGGCGCCACCATCTTGCTGCTTGTCTTCATCCATGCGGCCGTTGCGGTCGCTGGCAGCGTCGCGATCCTGAAGCTCGCGTTCGCCGCCTGACCGGAGTTCCCATGTCTGCCTACGAGTTCATCGATCACACGTACGACGTGGTCGTCGTCGGCGCCGGCGGCGCCGGCCTGCGCGCGACGTTCGGTCTGGCCCAATCCGGCCTGTCGACCGCGTGCATCACCAAGGTCTTCCCGACCCGCAGCCATACCGTCGCCGCGCAGGGCGGCATCAGCGCCGCGCTCGGCAACATGGGCGAGGACGACTGGCGCTGGCACATGTACGACACCGTCAAGGGCTCGGACTGGCTCGGCGACCAGGACGCGATCGAGTTCATGTGCAAGGAGGCGCCCGCCGCCGTCATCGAGCTCGAGCACTACGGCGTGCCGTTCTCGCGCACCGACGACGGCCGCATCTACCAGCGGCCGTTCGGCGGCATGACCACCGCACTACGGCAAGGGCACCGCGCAGCGCACCTGCGCGGCGGCCGACCGCACCGGCCACGCGATGCTGCACACGCTGTACCAGCAGTCGCTCAAGACACGAGGCGCAGTTCTTCATCGAATACTTCGCGATCGACCTGATCATGGAGAACGGCGAGTGCCGCGGCGTGGTCGCCCTCGAACATGGCCGACGGCACGCTGCATCGGTTCCGCGCGCACGAGACGATGCTCGCGACCGGCGGTTACGGCCGCGCGTACTTCTCCTGCACCTCGGCGCACACCTGCACCGGCGACGGCGGCGGCATGGTGCTGCGCGCCGGCCTGCCGCATGCAGGACATGGAGTTCGTGCAGTTCCATCCGACCGGCATCTACGGCGCGGGCTGCCTGATCACCGAAGGCGTGCGCGGCGAGGGCGGCATCCTGCGCAACTCCGCTGGCGAGCGCTTCATGGAGCGCTACGCGCCGAACGCCAAGGACCTCGCGTCGCGCGACGTGGTCAGCCGCGCGATGACGATCGAGATCCGCGACGGCCGCGGCGTCGGCGAGCACAAGGATCACATCCATCTGCACCTCGAGCATCTCGGCGCGGAGGTGATCCACGAGCGCCTGCCCGGCATCGCCGAGACCGCGAAGATCTTCGCGGGCGTCGATGTGACCAAGCAGCCGATTCCGGTGCTGCCGACCGTCCACTACAACATGGGCGGCATTCCCGACGAACTATCACGGCGAAGTGGTCACGCTGAAGAACGGCAACCCGACACCGTCGTGCCCGGCCTGATGGCGGTCGGCGAGGCGGCGTGCGTGTCGGTGCATGGCGCGAATCGCCTCGGCTCGAATTCGCTGCTCGATCTGGTGGTGTTCGGCCGCGAAGCCGCGCGTCACTGCGCCGAGACGGTCAAGCCCGGCACGCAGCACCGGCCGCTGCCGAAGGACGCGCGGCGACCTCGCGGTCGTCGCGACTCGACCGTCTGCGCAACGCCAACGGCAATCGCTCGACCGCCGACATCCGCCTCAAGATGCAGCGCGATCATGCAGACACGACGCCGCCGTGTTCCGCACCGGCGAGTCGCTGCACGAAGGCGTGCGAGAAGCTGGCGAAGGTGTTCGCGTCGTTCGCCGACGTGCAGCGTCAGCGATCGCACCCTGATCTGGAACACCGACCTGATCGAGACGCTGGAGCTCGACAACCTGCTGCGGCCAGGCGGTCGCGACGATCGTACTCCGCCGAGAACCGCAAGGAGAGCCGCGGCGCGCATGCCCGCGAGGACTTCCCGGATCGCGACGACGTGAACTGGATGAAGCACACGCTGTCCTGGGTCGATCGAGCAGGGCGCGGTGCGCTCGACTACCGCCCGGTGCACCTGAACACGCTGACCAGCGACGTCGAGACCGTCCCGCCGAAGGCGCGACGTACTGAAGTCCGAGGACTGACCATGGCGCAATTCCGTCTCCCGCGAACTCGCAGATCGACGACCGGCAAGCATGTTCCCGGCGCCGGCCGGCGCGAAGGACGTGCGCACGTTCCGCATCTATCGCTTCGATCCCGGAGTCGCGGCGCAGAACCCGCGCGTCGACACCTACGAGGTCGACATGGCGGCATGCGGCCCGATGGTTCTCGACGCGCTGATCAAGATCAAGAACGAGATCGATCCGACGCTGACGTTCCGCCGCTCGTGCCGCGAGGGCATCTGCGGTTCGTGCGCGATGAACATCGACGGCGTCAACACGCTGGCCTGCACGCGCGCGATGCGACGACGTGAAGGGCGACGTGAAGATCTATCCGCTGCCGCACATGCCGGTGGTCAAGGACCTGGTGCCGGACCTCACCAACTTCTACGCGCAGTACGCGTCGGTGAAGCCGTGGCTGCAGACGCGCACGCCGGCGCCGCCGGACGCGAGCGCCTGCAGTCGAAGGAAGACCAGGAGAAGATCGACCGCCCGTCGGCCTGCATCCTGTGCGCGTGCTGCTCGACCTCCTGCCCGAGCTACTGGTGGAACAGCGACCGCTACCTCGGGCCGGCGGCGCTGCTCGCCGCCTATCGCTGGATCATCGACACGCGCGACGAGGCGACCGGCGAGCGCCTCGACGAGCTCGAAGACCCGTTCCGGCTGTATCGCTGCCACACGATCATGAACTGCACCGAGGCCTGCCCGAAGGACCTGAACCCGGCCAAGGCGATCGCCGAGATCAAGAAGATGATCGCGGAGCGCCAGCACTGAGCGCGGCGCCCGGTGAGCTGCGCTGGCGCTGCCGGCGTGGCATGAAGGAGCTCGACGAGCTGCTCACGCGGTACCTGGCGAACGGCTGGGGAAGCGCAGACGACCGGGAACGGACGGCTTTCAGCCAGGTTCTCGAGTTGCCCGATCCCGACCTCGCTGCTTACCTCCTCGGGCATGACACGCCGCCCGCGGCACTCGCCGCCATCATCGCCCGACTCCGCGCCGCATGAGCTGCTGCTCGACGGCGCGCCGGTGCTGACCTTCCTGCTCGCCGGCCAGGCGCTGGTGGTGCCGCTGCTGCTGCTGGCCGGGGGCTGTCGGCACGCGATTCCGCTCGCGCTGCTTGCGCTCGTCGCGTGCGCCGTCGCTACCCCTGAGCTGCTGCGAGAGTGCCTGGTTCGCGGTCCGGGCGCTGCACGCCGGCTGCGGTTCACCCCGGAAGGCCAGTTCTGGCTCGACGTCGCGGGCGGGCGTACCGAGGGGGTTACCGTGCTCGGTCGGAGCGTCGTCACCGGTCCCTGGCTGTTGCTGCGGGTCAGCGGTCCCACCGGAATCCGGCGCATCGTCATCGAATCGTGGCGCGTACCGCCCGCCCGCAGGGCTGCGCTCGGACGGGCCCTTGCGCGCCTCAGGGCCGCCCCCGATGGCGCTCGGGCTGCGCTAAAATCGGCGGTTTCCACGGTGCTGGAACCCGGCCGACACCTATCTTGAGCCTCCGATCACAAAACTGCCCCTCGGCGACCCCGGCCGCGAACTTTCTCCGCGGTTCAGGGTCCATTCACTTCGCAGGGGTTGCGTCCGTCTGGTGGGAGGCGGCCCTTGCCCGTTAGCGCGGACACGAGCGATCTCTCGCTCGTGCGTCGCGTCCAGAACGGGGACAAAAGTGGGTTCGATCTGCTGGTACGCAAATACCAGCACAAGGTGGTCAAGCTGGTGATGCGATACATGCGCGATCCGGCCGATGCGGAAGACGTGGCCCAGGAGGCCTTCGTCAAGGCGTATCGCGCCCTTCCGCAATTCCGCGGCGACAGCGCGTTCTACACCTGGCTGTACCGGATCGCGATCAACACCGCGAAGAACGCGATCGTGTCGCGGAATCGCAGCCCGGTCGAATACGATCTGGACCTGCAGAACCCCGAAGAATCCTACGAGATGCACGGGCGCCTTGCAGATTCGGAGACGCCCGAGGGGTTGCTGCTGGCGGAAGAGATCCGCACCACGGTCAACCAGGCGATCGATTCGCTTCCCGAGGATCTGCGCACGGCCATCGTGCTGCGGGAACTCGAGGGGCTGAGCTACGAGGACATTGCAGCAGCCATGGATTGCCCGGTGGGCACCGTGCGCTCACGTATTTTCAGGGCCCGCGAGGCTATCGACCGCAAACTCGCGCAGGTTTTCGACGGCGGGCTCGGTCGCGCAGAGGAGCTGGGATGAACGAAGAGGAACGCCAAAGTCAGGTGTCGGCGCTGTTCGACGGCGAGCTGGACGACGCCCAGACAGGGCTGGTCGTACGGCGGGTGCTGAAGGATCCGGCGTTGCGCGCCACCTGGAGTCGCTACGCGCTGGTCGGTGCCAGCCTGCGCGGCGAGCCCCTTTCCGCCGGCGTCCCCGGGCGCCGTCGCGACGTTGCGGCCCGGGTGGCTGCAGCGCTCTCGAGCGAAACCGAACTCGTGCCTTCGTCGCAGTCGCTGCCTCCGGTCCGTCGTGCCACTTCCGGCGTCGCCATGAAGGCGGCGTTCGGTGGTGCGCTCGCTGCCGGCGTCGCCGCCGCATCGCTGCTGGTCATGCGGATGCAGGCGGTACCCGAGACCGGCGCGGTCGCACAGATGGCGGCCGCGGCACCGGTGACCGCCCCGGCCTTTCACCCGGCGGCCGTGCCCGAGCACGCCGTTGCCCACGCCGCGGAAGTCACGGCGCCGGCCCCGAGCTACACGACCCCCGAGGCGGGCAATGGCAACAGCGGTCTGCCGGCCCCGCTGGTCAACTATGTCGTCGCGCACAGCGAGTACCTGACGCCCGTCATGCGGTTCAACCCGCTGTCAGCGGTGATGATGGGCTCCTTCGAACCGGGCGAACTGGTCGAAGCGACCGAGGCCGAGATCGGTGCCGTTCGCCGCTGAAGTGAAATCATCGGCGCAGCCCTGGTCCGCGATGCTGTGGCTCGCGGGCCTGTTCGCGTGCCTGGTGTGTCGCGTTGCCCGCGATGGCGGGCGATGTCGAAGACCCGCGCGCCTGGGTGCGCAAGATGAACGATGCGCTTGCCAACCGTAACTACGATGGCGTGTTCATCCATCAGTACGGTGAGCGTCGCGAGATGCTGCGCATCGTCCACCGCATCAAGGACGGGCGCCGCAGCGAGCGGCTGGTGTCGATCGACGGGCCGGGACGCGAGTTCATCCGCGACGGCAACACGACCACGTACTACTTCACCGACCGCAAGCTTGCGGTCATCTTCGAGCGCCGCCCGCAGAATGTCGGGTTCATCGGTGGGCTGCCGGTTCTCGACGGCGACGTCGCCGCGAATTACGAAGTGCTGTCGGTCGAGCGACGCCGCATGCACAGCCGCATGGTGCGCCACATCTCGGTCACGCCCCGCGACGACTACCGTTACGGGTATCGCCTGTGGATCGACGAAAGCACCGCGATGCCGGTCAAGACGCAGCTCGTGGACGCGAACGGCGTCGTGCTCGAACAGATCATCTTCGCCAGCCTGACCACGCCGTCGTCCATCGACGACGACATGCTCCGCCCGGAAGTGAGCACTGATGGCTTCAAATGGATGAAGCGCACACCGAGCGACAAGGTCGTGCCCGATGCGCTCGCGTGGAACACCCGCACGCTGCCGCCCGGCTTCCGCCGCAACGTGGGCGGGGTCGGCTCGCTGCCGGGCCTGCCGCGGCCCGCGGCGCACCTGATGTTCACCGACGGAGTCGCCGTCGTGTCGGTCTTCATCGAGAACCCCGAAAAGGCGGCCGGCGAAGCGCGGTCGCGGGTCGCCGGAACTCCCATGGGTGCCGCGCAGCTCGGCGCGGCTTCTGCCTTCACCGTGATGATCGATGGGCATCGGGTGACCGCGGTGGGCGAAGTGCCTCCGGTCACCGTCAAGAGCATCGCCGAAGCGCTTCGTCCGGGGCCGCCCGGACCGTGACCGTCCCGGGTCGCCTCGTGCTGCTGACGCGCGAGGACTGCGGACTCTGCGAGGACTTCCTCGCCGAGCTTCAGGCCTTTGGCCTGCACCGGCCCCTGCCGCCGCTCGACCTGCGCGATGTCGATGCCGACCCCGACACCCGCCGACGCTACGGCCTCGATATCCCGGTCCTGCTGCTCGACGGCGAGCGGGTCTGCGCCCATCGCTTCGATCCGGAAGAACTCGAACGCCTGCTGCGGCCCCGCGGGTAGCCAAGCGGCTATAATCGCCCCGCGCCGCGCGGCGCCACGCCAACCGGCGCCACGGCCAGCTTGATGCAGTCCATACGCAATTTTTCGATCATCGCCCACGTCGACCACGGAAAATCCACGCTCGCGGATCGCCTGATCCAGCTCTGCGGCGGCTTGACCGACCGCGAGATGCAGTCCCAGGTGCTCGACAACATGGCGCTCGAACGCGAGCGCGGGATCACGATCAAGGCCCAGAGCGTCACGCTGTACTACGACGCCCGCGACGGGCAGCGTTACCAGCTGAACCTCATCGACACGCCGGGCCACGTCGATTTCTCGTATGAAGTCTCGCGCAGCCTCGCGGCCTGCGACGGCGCGTTGCTGGTCGTCGATGCGGCGCAGGGCGTCGAGGCGCAGAGCGTCGCCAACTGCTACACCGCGCTCGAGCAGGGGCTCGAAGTGGTGCCGGTGCTGAACAAGATCGATCTGCCCTTCGGCCGACCCGGACAAGGTCATCAAGGAGATCGAGGAGATCATCGGAATCGATGCGCAGGACGCGATCCGCGTGTCGGCCAAGACGGGCGAGAACGTGCCCGACTTGCTCGAATCGCTGGTGCAACGCATACCGGCGCCGAAGGGTGATCCGGCGGCACCGCTTCAGGCGCTGATCGTCGACTCCTGGTTCGACAACTACGTGGGCGTCGTGTCGCTGGTGCGCGTGATGAACGGCGTGCTGCGGGTCGGCGAGAAGATCCGCGTGATGTCGACCGGGCGCAGTCACGAGATCGACAAGCTCGGCCGGTTCACGCCGAAGTCGGTATCGCTCCAGGAGCTGTCGGCGGGCGAGGTCGGCTTCGTCATCGCCGGCATCAAGGAGATCGACGGTGCGCCCGTGGGCGACACGATCACCACCGAAACTCGCGGCAGCGACACGCCTCTGCCCGGCTTCAAGCAGGTTCAGCCGCGCGTGTTCGCCGGCGTTGTTCCCGATCAACACCGACGACTACGAGGGGTTCAGGGATGCGCTCGCCAAGCTGAAGCTGAACGACTCGGCGCTGCACTACGAGCCCGAGGTGTCGACGGCGCTCGGCTTCGGGTTCCGCATCGGCTTCCTCGGCCTGCTGCACATGGACATCGTGCAGGAACGCCTCGAGCGCGAATACGGCCTCGAGCTGATCACCAGTGCACCGACCGTGGTGTACGAAGTGCAGCTCACCAACGGCGACATCGCGCACGTCGACAATCCCGCGAAGCTGCCGGCGTCCAACCTCATCGCCGAGCTGCGCGAGCCCATCATCACCGCGAACATCCTGGTGCCGCCGGAGCACGTCGGTGGCGTGCTGCAGTTGTGCAGCGAGAAGCGCGGCGTGCAGAAGAAGATGCTGTACCTCGGCTCGCAGGTCTCGCTGCAGTACGAACTGCCGCTCGCAGAGGTCGTGCTCGATTTCTTCGACCGGCTGAAGAGCGTGAGCCGCGGCTATGCGTCGTTCGACTACGAGTTCAGCCACTTCGCTGCCGCGCCGCTGCTCGAAGCTGGACGTGCTGATCAATGGCGACAAGGTCGACGCGCTGTCGATCATCGTCCATCGCGACCATGCCTATTCGCGGGGCCGCGAGCTGGTCGACAAGATGCAGGAGCTGATTCCGCGGCAGATGTTCGAGGTCGCCGTACAGGCGGCCATCGGCTCGGCCATCGTCGCGCGAGCGACCGTGAAGGCACTGCGCAAGAACGTGCTCGCGAAGTGCTACGGCGGCGACATCTCGCGCAAGCGCAAGCTGCTCGAGAAGCAGAAGGAAGGCAAGAAGCGCATGAAGCAGGTCGGCTCGGTCGAGATTCCGCAGGAAGCCTTCCTGGCGGTGCTGAAGGTCGGACGCAAGTAGCTTTGAGAGCGGTCAAGGAGTAACGGTGCTGCATCAGTTGATTTCCCTGCTGACCTTCGCGCTGGTGCCGGTCGGCCTGATCGCGGTCGTGGACGACTGGTTCTTCCGGCCGCGCCGACGCATCGCGGCGCATCCGGGCGCCGCGATCGATCCGGCGCTGATGCGCGGCGTCTATGGCGTGCTACCGGTGCTCGCCTGCGCAGCGGTGGTGCGGATGTTCCTCGCCGAGCGGCTCGACTTCAGTCTCGTGCTGGTGCTGGTCGCTGCGGCCACCGGCTTCGTGCTGCTGATCGAGCTGCTGGGATGGCGGCGCGCCAGGGCCGCTCGCGCAGCAGCGTTGGGCAAGCCGCTCGATGCGGCGCCCGAGCCAGGTACGGTCGACTACGCGCGCAGCTTCTTTCCGGTGGTGCTGGTGGTGCTGGTGGTGCGCTCGTTCCTGTTCGAGCCGTTCCGCATTCCCTCCGATTCGATGATGCCGACCCTGTACGACGGCGATTTCATCCTGGTCAACAAGTTCAGTTACGGGTTGCGGCTGCCGGTCACGAACACGAAGTTCCTCGACCTCGGCGGGCCCGAGCGGGGCGACGTGGTCGTGTTCCGGTTCCCGCCCGACCCTGCGATCAACTACATCAAGCGGCTGGTCGGGCTGCCGGGCGACAAGGTCCGGATCGAATCCGACCGCCTCTACGTCAACGGCCAGGCGGTCGAGGTCGGCGAAGTCGGCGAATACTCCGACGGGTGCTACCAGGGCATGCAGCTGGTCGAGGAAACCCTCGGCGAGCACAAGCATCGCGCGCTGTTCTGCCGCACCTCCGGCGACATCGCGACCGCGCCGCTGCCGGGGTGCAACCGCCAGCTCGAGCGCGGCTATATCTGCCCGTCCGACCCCGATCCGGGCCCCGACCGCAACGACACCGTCGAGATCGAGGTGCCGGCCGGGAACTACCTGATGATCGGCGACAACCGCGACAACAGCGCCGACAGCCGGTACTTCGGCTTCGTGCCCGAGGAGAACCTCATCGGCAGCGCGAAGCGGATCTGGTTCAATTGGGATCTGCAGCGCAAGGGCGGGCCGCTGTGGAGCCGGATCGGCACACGGATCGAGTGACAATTGAGGGAGACGGACCATGCGAGCCAGACAACGAGGCATAACCTTCATCGGCTGGGTGTTCCTGCTGATACCGCTTGCGATCGTCGGCTACGCGGCCATCCGCGTCATCCCGATCTATCTCAACTACATGAAGGTGAGTCGAGCGCTCGACCAGGTTGCGAGCGAGAGCAAGGGCGACGAGGCGGTCAGCGTGCAGGCGGTGCGCAGTGCGCTCGGCCGGCGGCTCGACATCGACAGCGTGACCTATCCGACCGCGCAGCAGATCTCGATCGCGCGCGAGGGAAAGACGGTCGTGGCCGAGGCGCGCTACGAGGATGTCGCGCCGCTGTTCGGCAACGTCTCGATCCTGCTGCGGTTCGACAAGCGTGTGAACCTCAACTGACAAAGCCGATGACCCTTCCTGAACCCGACTGGCCCGGACCCTGGCTGCAGCAGGCGCTCGGCTACCAGGCGGGCGACATCGCGCTGTTCCAGGCGGCGCTGACGCATCGCAGTGCCTCGGGCAGGAACAACGAGCGGCTCGAGTTCCTCGGCGACTCCGTGCTGAACCTCGTGATCTCCTCGCATCTGTATGCGGCCTTTCCCGCCGCGGACGAGGGCGACCTCAGCCGGCTGCGCGCGCGCCTCGTCAGTGGCCCGCCGCTCGCGGAGATCGCGGCGACGATGAATCTCGGCGAAACGCTGCGGCTTGGTCAGGGCGAGCTGAAGACCGGCGGCTTCCGACGCGAATCGATCCTCGCCGATGCGCTCGAGGCGTTGATCGGCGCGGTGTTCCTCGACCGGGGCCTGACGGCCGCCGAGAGCCTGGTGCAGCGGCTGTTCGCGCAGCACATCGCTGCGTTGCCGGCGCCATCGACGCTGAAGGATCCGAAGACGCGACTGCAGGAACTGCTGCAGGGTCGTGGGTTGCCGCTGCCCGAATACCGGCTGACCGCGGTCACCGGCGAACCGCACGAGCAGAGTTTCGCCGTCAGCGCGACAGTCCGCGTCCCCGCGGGTACCCGAGGCCTGGCCATGCCGTCATCGAGCGAGGCGCGGCAGCTTGCCGCGGCGGGCGCGGGTACGAGCCGGCGCCGGGCCGAGCAGGTGGCGGCCGGGGTGCTGCTGGAGCAGCTCGGAGGGTCTGATCATGAGTGAGTTCCGCTGCGGTTTCGCCGCGCTGATCGGACGTCCGAACGTAGGCAAGTCGACACTGCTGAATGCGCTGGTCGGACAGAAGCTGTCGATCGTCACGCCACGACCGCAGACGACGCGGCACCGCGTGCTCGGGCTCGTCAACCTGCCGACCGCGCAGATTGCGTTCGTCGACACGCCGGGGCTGCATCACAAGGGGGGGCGCGCGCTGAACCGCGCGATGAACCGGACCGCCGCGGCGGCGGCGCTCGATGCGGATCTCGTCATCTACGTGGTCGAGGCGTTGCGGTTCACTGCGGAGGACGAGCTCGCGCTCGAACGCGCCTGCGCCGCGGGCTGTCCGGTGATCGCCGTCGTCAACAAGGTCGACCGGGTGCCGGCGAAGGACCGTCTGCTGCCGTTCATCACGATGCTCGCCGGGAAGCATGACTTCGCCGCCCTCGTGCCGGTGTCGGCGACGCGTGCCGCCGATGCCGTGCGCCTGACCGAAGTGATCGTCCAGCACCTGCCCGAGTCGCCGCCGCTGTTCCCCCCCGAGCAGGTGACCGACCGCGGGGTCGAATTCCGCATCGCCGAGGTGGTGCGCGAGAAGCTGACACTCGAACTGCACGAAGAGCTGCCGTACGGAATCGCCGTCGAGATCGAAGGGCTTGGCGAAGAGGATGGCCAGATGGTGGCAGCGGCCGTCATCTGGGTCGACCGGCCTGGCCAGAAGCCGATCGTCATCGGTGCCAAGGGCGAGCGCCTGAAGCGGGTGGGCTCGTCAGCGCGGCGGGAGCTGAACGAGATGCTCGGTCGCCGCATCCACCTGACGCTGTGGGTGAAGGTACGCGAGGACTGGGCCGACAACGCGAACGCGCTGAAGCAGCTGGGCCTCGAGTAACGTGGGCCCGCGTTCGCGCATCGACCTCGCGCCGGCGTATGTACTGCACCAGACGCCGTGGCGGGATACGAGCCGCATCTACGAGATCCTGACGCGTGATCACGGCCGCCTGAGCCTCTTTGCCCGTGGCGTGCGGGCGCCGAAGTCGCGCTTCGCCGGACTGATGCAGCCGTTCGCCCCGCTGCTCATCTCGTTCACGCTGCGCGGTGAGGCCGGCACCCTCGTGTCGGTCGAGCCGGGCGAGTCGCTGGAAGGGGCGCCGCCCCTGGCGCCGTCCCTCGCGCTGTCCGGCTTCTACCTGAGCGAACTCGTGATGAAGCTCACCGCGCGCCACGATCCCCAGCCCGAGATCCATCATCACTACCATCGTGCGGTCATCGCCCTGCGCGCCGGCCGCAGCCCCGCGCGCGAGCTGCGCCTGTTCGAGAAGCGGCTGCTCGAGAGTCTGGGCTATGGCCTCGACCTGCGCGTCGATGTCGTGGCGGACGGCGAGGGCACGTCTCTCGGCTATCATTACCAGGCCTCGCCGGCGACGCTGCGCAGCCTCGCCGACGAGCGTCTCGAATCCGAGACCGAACTGGAAGAAGCGCGCCTGGTGCTGCGCAAGGCACTGACCGCCTGTCTCGAAGGGCGGCCGCTCAAGACGCGACGCGTGGCCGAGCAGATGCGCGAACTGCGCAGGACGGACTGATGGCGAACCAGAATGCGCACCCCGCGCGCGCGATTGCGCTCGGGGTCAACGTCGACCACATCGCGACGGTCCGCAATGCGCGTCGCGCGAAGCACCCGGATCCGGTGCACGCCGCGCTCGCGTGCGAGCTGGCCGGCGCAGACAGCATCACGATGCACCTGCGGGTCGACCGGCGTCACATCCTCGATCGCGACCCCGAGGCGTTCCTGGCGCTGACCCAGACCCGCCTCAATCTCGAGATGGGCATCACCGACGAGATGCTCGCGATTGCGCTCCGGCTGCGTCCGACCGACGTGTGCCTGGTGCCGGAGCAGCGCGAGGAACTGACGACCGAAGGCGGCCTCGATGTGGCCGGTCAGCAGTCGCTGGTCGACGCCGCCGTTCGACAGCTGACCGACCGCGGCATCCGCGTCTCGCTGTTCGTCGATCCCGACGGCGACCAGTTGCACGCGGCCGCCGCGAGTGGTGCGCCGGTGGTCGAACTGCACACCGGTTCGTATGCCGAAGCGGGCGGCGCACAGCGCGCGCGCGAGCTCGACCGGCTGCGAGTGGCGGCGCGCCTCGCGGCCTCCCTCGGCCTGACGGTGCACGCCGGCCATGGGCTCGACTACCAGAACGTCGGCCCGGTGGCGGCCATTCCCGAGATCGTCGAGCTCAACATCGGTCATGCCATCGTCGCGCGCGCGTTGTTCTGCGGGTTGCCGCAGGCGGTGCGCGAGATGAAACAGCTGATGCAGGCAGCACGATGATCTACGGCATCGGCGTCGACGTGCTCAGCCAGCAACGGATGACCGTAATGCACGGCAAGTTCGGCGACCGGCTCGCCCGCCGCATCCTGATGCCGGCCGAGCTCGAGGACTTCGGCAACGCGAAGCGACCGCAGCGTTTCCTCGCGATGCGCTTCGCGGCGAAGGAGGCCATCGTCAAGGCGATGGGCACCGGCTTCGCCAATGGCGTGTGGGTACGCGACGTGGGTGTCGTGCAGAACCCGCTCGGCAAGCCAGAGGTGGTGTATTCACCGCGTGGCGATGCACTGCGTCGCAAGCTCGGGGTCGGGGAAGGGCACGTGACGCTGACCGACGAGTCCGGTCTCGTGGTCGCGGTGGCCGTGCTGCTGCGGGTCTGAATGCGCCAGCTCGTCTTCGACATCGAAACCGTTCCGGACGTCGACTACGGCCGGCGCCTGTTCGGACTGCAGGGCCTCGACGACGCCACAGTGGCCGAGGCCATGGCGACGCTTGCGCGACAGAAGACCGGCAGTGACTTCCTGGCCCTGCCGCAGCAGCGCATCGTCGCGATCTCGTGCGGCCTGCGCACGCGGGAATCGCTGCGCATCTGGTCACTCGGCGACGAGCGGTCGAGCGAACGCGAACTGCTCGAGCGGTTCTTCGATGGCATCGACCGCTACACCCCCGATCTCGTTTCCTGGAACGGCAGCGGGTTCGACTTGCCGGTGATGCACTATCGCGGCCTGCTGCATGGTATCCGCGCGCCGCGTTACTGGGAGCGGGGCGATGAAGACACCGCCTTCCGTTACAACAACTATCTCGGCCGCTACCACTGGCGCCACATGGACCTGATGGACGTACTGTCCGGTTTCCAGGGGCGCGGTCGCGCATCGCTCGCCGACATCGCCTGTCTGCTCGGTTTTCCGGGCAAGCTCGGCTTCTCCGGGGCGCAGGTCTGGGATGCGTTCCAGGCCGGCGACCTGGGTGGCATCCGCCGCTACTGCGAGACCGACGTGATGAACACCTACCTCGTGCTGCTGCAGTTCGAGCGGCTGCGCGGCGTGCTCTCGGTCGAGGCGCAGGCGGACGAGCACCGGCGACTGCGCGAGATGCTCGCGAGCTCGAGCGAGCCGCACCACCAGGAGTTCCTCGCCGCATGGCCCGTGTGAAGCGTCTGGTCTGCGAGGCCGAGGAGGGCGTCGTCGATGCGTTGAATCACGACGCGCACGGCGTCGTGCGCGCGGGCAAGACCGCATTCGTCGCCGATGCGCTGCCGGGCGAGCGCATCCGCTTCCGCCGGCGCGAGGCACACCGTTCGCATGACGACGCCGAGTTGCTCGAAGTGCTGGAACCGTCACGCGAGCGCGTGACGCCTGGCTGTGAACACTTCGGCATCTGCGGGGGCTGCGCCCTGCAGCATCTCGAGCCGGCGGCCCAGGTGCGCACCAAACAGCGCGAACTGCTCGACACGCTCGAACGCGTCGGCGGTCTGACGCCCGATCGCGTGTTGCCGCCCGTCGTGGGGCCGGTGTGGGGCTACCGGCGCCGGGCGCGGCTCGGCGCGCGCTACGTCACGGCGCGGCAGCGATCGCTGGTCGGGTTTCGCGAACGTTCGTCGAGCTTCGTCGCCGCCATCACGCGTTGCCCGGTGCTGGTTCCCGAGGCGGGCGAACGCATCGTCGCACTGTCGGACCTCGCGACGTCGCTGAGCGTCCGCATGCGGCTGCCACAGATCGAAGTGGCGGCAGGCGAGGGCCAGCTCGCGCTGGTGCTGCGTCTGCTCGACGATCCGACTGCGGACGACCTGCAGCGGCTGCGCGAGTTCGAGACGCGCGAGCAGGTCAAGCTGCTGCTCCAGCGCAACGGGCCGAGCGATCTCGCGAGCCTCGACGGCACGCCGACCGACCTGTGGTACGACCTGCCCGAGTTCGGGGTGAGGCTGCATTTCACACCGACCGACTTTGTGCAGGTCAATGGCGAGACCAACCGGCGCATGGTCGGCCGCGTGGTCGAGCTGCTCGAGCTCGAGCCCGCATCGCGCGTGCTCGACCTGTTCTGCGGGCTGGGCAATTTCACCTTGCCGCTGGCGACCCGCGCAGCGAGTGTGCTCGGCATCGAAGGCGATGCCGGTCTGGTCGAGCGCGCGCGCTTCAACGCCGCGGCCAACACCCTCGGCAACGTGCGGTTCGAGGCGGCGAACCTCGCCGGGGACGGCGCCGAGGCGACCTGCGATCGCCTGGCCGCGGCCCATGGCCCCTTCACCCACGTGCTGCTCGATCCGCCGCGGACCGGCGCGCGCGAGGTGCTGGCGAGCGTCGCGCGGCTCGCGCCGCGCACCATCGTCTACGTGTCGTGCCACCCCGGAAGCCTTGCCCGGGACGTCCAGATCCTGACGACCCAGCACGGCTACAGGCTCGCCGCAGCGGGCGTGGTCGACATGTTTCCGCACACGACCCACGTAGAATCCATCGCACTGTTGCACGCCGGGAGTGCCTCTCAATGACCTTGGGTCCCCTGATGGTGGACGTCGCCGGAACCTCGCTGACCGCGGAGGACCGCGAAGTGCTGGCGCATCCGCTGGTCGGCAGCGTGATCCTGTTCACGCGCAACTACGTCGAGCCGAGCCAGCTCGAGGCGCTGGTCGACGAGATCCGCGCGGTGCGCGCACCGCCGCTGCTGGTCAGCGTCGATCACGAGGGCGGGCGCGTGCAGCGCTTCCGTTCCGGCTTCTCGGTGCTGCCGCCCGCGCGTCGAGCCGGTCACGAATACGACATGGACCCGCGGCAGGGTCTCGAAATGGCGCGCCGGCTCGGCTGGCTGATGGCGGCGGAGCTGCGTGCGTTCGACATCGACTTCTCGTTCGCGCCCTGCGTCGATCTCGACTATGGCGTCTCGGAAATCATCGGCGATCGTGCGTTCCATCGGCGGCCGGAAGCGGTGGCCGAGCTCGCGCTCGCGTATCTGGTCGGCATGCGCGAGGCCGGCATGGCGGCGACGGCCAAGCACTTCCCCGGGCATGGCGCGGTCGTCGCCGACTCGCATCTCGCGCTGCCCGTCGACCGTCGCACGCTCGAGGATCTCGCCGAGGACATAAAGCCATACCGCCGCCTGATCGCGAATGACCTTCCAGCCATCATGATGGCGCACGTGCTGTTCCCCGAGGTCGACTCGGTGCCGGCCAGTTTCTCCGCCCGCTGGGTCCAGCAGATCCTCCGGGGCGAGCTCGCGTTCCGTGGCGTCGTCTTCGCCGACGATCTGTCGATGCAGGGTGCGACCGGCATGGGCGACATCGTGTCGCGTGCCACGGCGGCGATGGCGGCCGGCTGCGACATCCTGCCGGTGTGCAACGACCGCCCGAGCGTCGTCGAACTGATCGACGGCCTGCGCGAGAAGCCGGGTCCCGCGAGCCAGCTGCGGCTGCTGCGCATGCGGGGTCGCGAAGGCTTTGACCGCGCCGGACTGCGCGCCTCGACCCAGCATCGCGACTGCCTCGCGTGGCTCGAACGCTGCGCGCGGCCGCCCGAGCTGAAACTCGGTCAGGGTTAGGTTCGAGGGGGGCGCATGGACAAGCTGCCGGAAGAGGTTCTGCGACACATCGTCGGCAACGCGCCCGAGGGCATCGCCGTCTGCGACGCCAGGGCGGACGACCACCCCGTCATCTACGTCAACGCCGCATTCGAGCGCATGACCGGCTACTCCGCCGACGAGCTCGTGGGCCGCAACCTGCGGCTGCTGCAGGGTGCCGACCGGGACCAGGAGTCGCGTCGCCGGTTGCGCGAGGCGATCGCCCGCGGCGAAAGCGCGCGCGCGCTGATCCGCAATCACCGCAAGGACGGCATGGCGCTGTGGAACGAGGTGCAGCTCGCACCCTTGCACGACGCCGCCGGCACGATCACGCATTACGTCGGCTTTCATCGCGACGCCGGCGACAAATCGCGCGCGGTCGAGCGACCGCTCGAAGGATTGCCGTCGTGGATGCGCGAAGACCGGCTGACCGGTCTCGCCTCGCGGCCCTGGTTCGAGGAGCTGCTGCTGCGTGAATGGTCGGTCGCGCGGCGCGAGTCGCGGCGGCTGACCCTGCTGCTGTTCGACATCGACGGGCTGCGTACCTACAACGAGACCTTCAACCGGTCCGCTGGCGACTCGTGCATTCGCCAGGTGGCGCGGACGATCGGCGGTTCGTACCGGCGCGGGGTCGATGTGAGCGGCCGCTGGGAGAGCGGCTGCATCGCAGTGATGGTCGGGCAGGGCGACGCGACGCCGGTGGCGGACTACGCCCGAGTGGTCGCGCAGCGGGTTGCCGACCTGCACATCCACCATCCGCGCGCTGCGGCACAGAAGTTCATCACGGTGACCACCGGTGTCGCGGGGTGCGTACCGGCGCACACCACCGAGGTGGACGTGCGGGCATTGCTGCTTGCAGCCGAAGATGCACTGCGGGAGGCGAAGCGCGCAGGCCGCGGCAGTGTGAAGGTAGTCAGTGTCGGCGCGGGCAGCGCGCCGGGCGGTCAGGGCGACGAGGGCGAGACGACGGCGATGACGCCGAATGCAGGGTGATCGTAGTACTGGCGTTCGTTGAACTTCACCCGTCGCAGCTCGTTCATCCGCAGCGTCCCGCTCGGGCCGGCCAGCGTGAGGTTCAGCCCGAGATGCAGGTACTGGCCCCGCTCGAGGGAGACGACACCCGTCAGCCCCTGCGCAGCGAGGCCCACCTCGTCGACCGGCAAGCCGGTGCGTGAGCCCCAGCCGCTCGCCGTCTGGGTCCAGGCGGCGTGTGCAATGACCGTATAACCAGCGGCGGCGCGAAGCCGGCTCGCGAGCGGCCCGAGCTTCAGCCGACCGGCGGGCAATCGCTGCAGCAAGCGTGCGGTGCCGCCGCCCCCGGTGGCGGAGTCGCCTTCGGCGCTGGCAGCGGGGGCCGCACCAAGGTCCTCGCCGGCGCCGCCGCTGCCGCCGCGGAACACGATGACCTCCACCGTGTAACCGCCGCTGACTGGCGTTTCCGCAGGCTCCACGGGCGCCTGCTGCGCCAGCGCGGGGCCGACCAGCAGCAGCGCCGCGCCGATGAGGCAGCGTCGGATCGAATGCATCATGGCCCGCATTCTAGCGCGGCCTGCCGGGACGCTGAGGCTCGTTGGCGGGCGACTCGGCCAGCTGGGCGAGCAGCGTGCCGGCGAAGTCGAGCCGGGTAGTCTCCGGCGCGCCGCGGCCGATGCGCAGCTTCAGTGGACCGTCGAGGCGGTACATGAGCGGCGCCTTCTGCATCAGGCGAATGACCTGCGCCGGATCGACCCGGTTGTTCTCGTCGAAGATGACCTGGCTCGCGTCCTTGCCGACGTCGAGCCTGCGGATGCCGAGCGACCGCGCGGTCAGGATCAGGCGCGCGATTCGCAGCAGCGTCTCGGCCGGCCCGGGCAACGGGCCAAACCGGTCGATGATCTCCGCCTGCAGGTCGTCTAGCTCGACCGTGTCGCCCGCGGCCGCAATTCGCTTGTACAGCGTCAGGCGCATGTGCACGTCGCCGACATAGTCCTCGGGCAGCAGCGACGGCAGATGCACGTTGATCTCGGTCGCTGCGACCAGCGGCCGGCTCAGGTCCGGCTCGGTGCCGGACTTGATGGCCTCGACCGCGCGTTCCAGCATGTCGAGGTACATCGCGAGGCCGACCTCGGTCAGCTGACCGCTCTGCGACTCGCCGAGGAACTCGCCTGCGCCACGGATCTCGAGGTCGTGCGTGGCGAGCACGAAGCCGGCGCCGAGTTCCTCCAGCGACTCGATCGCCTCGAGCCGGCGCGCCGCGTCCGGCGTCAACCCCTTCAGCGACGGGACCAGCAGATAGGCGTACGCCCGGTGATGCGAGCGCCCGACACGGCCGCGCAGCTGGTGCAGCTGCGCGAGGCCGAGGCGATCGGCGCGATTGATCATGATCGTGTTCGCGGTCGGCACGTCGATGCCCGACTCGATGATGGTCGTGCACAGCAGTACGTCGAAGCGGCGGTGGTAGAAGTCGACCATCAGCGATTCGAGCTCGCGCTCGCGCATCTGGCCGTGGCCGACGCGGATGCGGGCCTCGGGCAGCAACTGGCGCAGATCGTCGCCGAGCTTCTCGATCGACTGGACTTCGTTGTGCACGAAGTAGATCTGTCCGCCGCGCCGCAGCTCGCGCAGGCACGCTTCGCGGATCGTCGCCGCATTCCAGTCGGTGACGAACGTCTTGATCGCGATGCGCGCCGGCGGCGGCGTGGTGATCAGCGACAGCTCGCGCAGGCCGCCGAGCGCCATGTTGAGTGTGCGTGGTATGGGCGTTGCGGTGAGCGTCAGCACATGCACTTCGGCGCGCAGCGCCTTCAGCCGCTCCTTGTCGCGAACGCCGAAGCGGTGCTCCTCGTCGATGATCAGCAGTCCGAGATCCTTGAAGCGGGCATCCGCGTGCAGCAGCCGGTGCGTCGCGACGACGATGTCGACCTGGCCGGCCGTGATGCCGTCGAGAATGACCTTCGACTCCTTGCCGGCGCGGAAGCGCGACAGCGATTCGATGCGCACCGGGTAGTTCGCGAACCGGTCGCGGAAGTTGGTCGCGTGCTGCTCGGCCAGCAGTGTGGTCGGAACCAGCACCGCCACCTGCTTGCCGGCCTGCACGGCGGCGAACGCTGCACGCATGGCCACTTCGGTCTTGCCGAAGCCGACGTCTCCGCAGACGATGCGATCCATCGGCCGGTTGCCGGCGAGATCTTCGAGCACTTTGGCGATCGCGTCGGCCTGGTCAGGCGTCTCCTCGAACGGAAACGCCTCGGCGAAGCCGCGGTAGTCGGCCTCGTCGAGCTTCAGCGCAAGCCCGGTGCGTGCCTTGCGTTGCGCGTACAGGTCGAGCAGCTCGGCCGCGACGTCGCGCACCTGCTGGGTCGCCTTGCGCCGCGCCTTCGCCCACTGGTCGGTGCCGAGCTTGTGCAGCGGCGCGGATTCGGGCGCCGCGCCGGTGTAGCGGCTGACGAGGTGCAGCGCCGCGACCGGCACGTAGATGCGGTCGCCCTCGGCGTATTCGATGATGAGGAATTCGCCGGTCTGGCCGGCGACCTCCATCACCTGCAGCCCGACGTAACGCCCGACGCCGTACTGCTCGTGCACCACCGGGGTGCCCGGGTTCAGGTTCGTCAGGTCCCGCAGGATCGCTTCAGGATCGAGCGCCGAGCGTCGTCGACGGCGCTCCTGGCGGGCGCGCTGGCCGAACAGCTGCGCTTCGGCGAGCAGCAGCACCGGCGGATCGATCAGCGCGAGGCTGCGGAGGTCGGGCGCGAGCGTGAGGCCGAGGCGCATGCCGCCCTCGACGAAGGGCTGCCAGCCGTCGACGGCGACGGCTGGCAACGAGGCGGACCGCAGCAGATCGGCAAGCACCTCGCGCCGTCCGGGCGAATCGGCCGCGAGCAGCACGCGTCCGTCGTAGCTCGCGAGCAGGTCCTGCAAGGGCTGCAGGGGATGGGGCGCACGAGTGTCGAGGCGCAGCTCGGGCGCCGGACCCACTCCGATCGCGGGGCTCAGCGGCCGGGTCCTGTCGACCTCGAGTCGCTGCCGCGATTCGAGCGCGGCCAGCACCACGTCGGGCGCGACGAACGCTTCGCCCGGCGGCAGCAGCGGCCGCTCGATGTCGTGGCGATAGTCCTCGTAGCGCGATTCGATGCCGCTCCAGGCCGATGCCAGCATGTCCTCGAGCGGCGCGAGCAGCAGCATCGTGCACGCTGCGGGCAGATAGTCGACCAGGTTCGAGGTGTGTTCGAAGAACAGCGGCAGATAGAACTCGATGCCCGGCGGCGCCTGGCCGACCTTCACTGCCCCGTAGATTTCCGACCGCGTCGGATCGCCCTCGAAACGCGTCCGGTAGCGGCGACGGAACTGCTTGACCGATTCCTCGTCGAGCGGCAGCTCGCGCGCCGGCAACAGCCGGATGCGCTCGACCTTGCCGAGCGATCGCTGCGACTCGGTGTCGAACTCGCGGATGCTGTCGATCTCCTCGTCGAAGAGATCGATGCGCAGCGGCGTGCCGTGGCCCATCGGATAGACGTCGAACAGTGAACCGCGCAGCGCGAACTCGCCCGGTGCGACGACCTGCGCGACCGAGCTGTAACCGGCGCGTTCGAGGCGCGCACGGACCTCGTCGACGGCGAAGCGCTGCCCGACGGCGAGATCGAAGGAGCGGGCGAGCAGGTATTCGCTCGGGGGCAAACGTTGCAGCAGCGTCTCGGCGGACAGCAGCAGCATGCCGCGACGCGTGGCGGACAGCGTCGCGAGGGTCGCGAGCCGGTCGGAGACGATGTCCGGATGCGGGGAAAAGCGGTCGTAGGGCAACACCTCCCAGTCGGGGAAGGTGAGTTGCGGCTGGTCTGCGGCCCGGAAGAATGGCAGCTCGCGGGCGATCTCATCGAGCGCGCGCGCGTCGGGCGCGACCACGACCAGCAGCTGATCGAGCGCAGCAACCGTCTCGGCAAGCGCGAGACTGAGGGCGCTGCCCGGCAGCGCAGGCCACGTCACTACCCGGGCGTCAGGCCCGGGAAGCGGCAGAGTGAGTACGTTCGCCATGGCCTCCGACCGGCAGGCGTGTCGCGGAGCGCGGCAGCTTACCGGCGCGGCGCCGGCTGGCAAGTCGGATCGCGTTACGGAGCGGCGGCGACCGCGTGCACGACGTGCTCGTACTCGAAGTAGACCGAGAAGCCGGGGTAGTCCCAGCGCGTGATCGGGGGCTGGCCAACGGCTGCATGGCGCGAGGCGGGGGCGCCGAAGCGCGACTCGACCGCACGCATGCTGGCGCCGCGCCGCGGCGTCTCGACGCCGCTGTCGCGTACCTGCACCTGGTCTTCGACGACGAGGGTCTCGGCAAGGGCCGGGGCGCCCAGCGCGCTGGCCAGCAGCGAGATGGCAGTCAGGGTCGTGGCGAGAGCGGGTTTCATGGGGGCCTCCTCGGCCGACTATAGAGCAGCCCTTCCGGCCGCGACAACGCGCAGGGCCTCTGGACGCGGATTCTGTGACGGGTACCGGGTTCGGCGAGCCGCGTCGGGGCATGGTCTAATCGCGGCGCAATGTTCCATCCGCTGTCGCTGTTCGTCGGGCTGCGATACGTCCGTTCGCGCTCCCATCGCTTCTTCGTATCGTTCATCACCTGGGTTTCGGTGCTCGGCGTTGCCGTGGGCGTCGCGGCGCTGATCGTCATCCTGTCGGTGATGAACGGGCTCGGCGGTGAACTGCGCTCGCGCCTGCTGTCGCTGGCCGCGCAGGTCCGGGTCAACCCGGCACCGGCATCGCCGGCTGCCGACTTCGGTGCGGTCGCGGCGCGCTTGCGAACCGTGCCGGGCGTCGAGACGGCGTCGGTCTACGCGGAGCTGCAGGCACTCGCGGTGCGCCAGACCGAAATGTTGCCGGTGATGCTGCGAGGCATCCCGGTCGGGACCGCGAGCGGTCGCACGCGCGACGAACTCGACGCGCTCGCCAGCGTGATCACCGAAGGTTCGGCCGACCTGTTGCGCGAGCGTGGCGACGCGATCGTGCTCGGTCAGGTCATCGCGAACCAGCTCGGTGTCGGCGTGAACGACACGGTGACGCTGCTGGTTCCGCGCGTCGGTGAGGGCGGCGTGCCCGATGGCGCGCTGCGCGAATTCATCGTGGCCGGGCTGTTCGAGGCAGGTTTGCCCGACCACGATGCGACGCTTGCGATCGGCAGCCTCGACGCGTTGGGGGCGCTCGGTGCGATGCGCAGCGGGGTCGTCGGGGTGCGCCTCACCGTGGCCGATCCGCTGCAGGCACCGATGATGCGTGCGGCGCTCGAGGCCGCTGCGGGCCCGGGACTCATCGTCCGCGACTGGACCGAGGATCACGCGACCTACTTCCGGGCGGTGCGCATCGAGAAGACGATGATGGCGGTGATCCTGCTGCTGATCGTCGCGGTGGCCGCCTTCAATCTCGTCGCCATGCTCGTCATGGTGGTGACGGACAAGCGCACCGACGTCGCGATACTGCGCACGCTGGGGGCGAGGCCGGGTGAGGTCGCGGCAGTGTTCCTGACGCAGGGCCTCATCATCGGCTGGGCAGGGGTGTTCGCCGGTGTCATTGCCGGAGTCGCGATAGCGCTGAACGTGCCCGAGCTCGCGCCGATGATCGAGCGGGCGTTCGGCATCCGCATCATGGATGCCGACGTGTACTACATCTCGCGTATCCCCTCGCAGCTGCAGTGGACCGACGTCGCCATCATCTCGGGCGTCGCGCTAGCGCTGACCACGCTTGCAACCGTCTATCCGGCGCGTCGCGCGGCGCGCATCCCGCCCGCCGAAGCACTTCGGTACGAATGACGATGGCAGCCTACGAATGGTTGCTCGGGACACGGTACCTGCGCTCGGCGCATCGCAAGGGATTCGTCTCGTTCATCGCTGCGATGACCGTGTGCGGCCTCAGCCTCAGCGTCGCCGTGCTGATCGTCGTCCTTTCGGTGATGAACGGCTTCGAGCGCGAGCTGCGCAGCCGCATCCTCTCGGTGACGTCCCATGCGACGCTCATGGGTCTCGACGGGCCGCTGCCCGATGCGGACCGCGCACGTGAGCTGGCCCTGGCACGCCCCGACGTGCTGGCAGCAGTGCCGTACGTCGAGAGCCAGTCGATGCTGGTGCACGGCGAGCGCCTCGCGGCGAGCCAGGTACGCGGCATCGATCCGGATGCGGAGGCGGGCGCGGTGGGGCTCGTCGCGCAACTGCCCGCCGACGTGCGCGGTCAGCTCACTGCCGGCGGCTACCGCGTCGTGCTCGGCGATGCGCTCGCAACCGAGCTCGGCGTCGCGGTCGGCGAGTCGGTCGTATTGATCGCACCTCAAGGCACGCCGACGCCCTCTGGCCTCGTACCGCGAATGCGTCGCTTCCAGGTCGCCGGCACGTTCCACTCCGGCATGTACGAGTTCGACCGCGGGCTGGCCTTGACGCATCGGACCGATGCCGCGCGGCTGTTCGCGCTGGGCTCCGAGGTCACCGGGTTGCGTCTCGCGGTCGAGGATCCCTATGCCGCCCCGCGCATCGTGCGCGAGCTCGCGCTCGAGCTCGGCGGTGGCTTCTACGTCAGCGACTGGACCCGCAACCACAGCGCCTTCTTCCGCTCGATCGAAATGACGAAGTCGATGCTGTTCGTCATCCTGCTGATGCTGATCGCCGTCGCCGCGTTCAATCTCATCGCGACGCTGGTGATGATCGTCAAGGAGAAGCAGACCGACATCGCGATCCTGCGCACCCTCGGCGCCGGGCCGCGCAACGTGCTGGCCGCTTTCCTCACGCAGGGCGGGCTCATCGGCCTGATCGGCGTCGCCCTCGGCATCGGCCTCGGGGTGCTGCTGGCGGTGAATCTCGAGTCGCTCGTGCATCTGCTCGAACGCGTGATGAACACGCGCTTCCTCGATGAGCGCGTCTACTTCATGCGAGACCTGCCCGCGCACGTGCAGATCGGCGATCTCGTTCGCATCGGCGGGGTTGCGCTGCTGCTGTGCGCACTCGCGACGCTCTATCCCGCGTGGCGGGCTTCCCGAACATTGCCCGCGGAGGCACTGCGACATGACTGAGGTGGTGCTGAAAGCAGAGCGCGTCGTGCGCGCGTTCAAGCAGGGTCCGGCGACCCTGGAAGTGCTGCGCGGGGTGGATCTGCGGATCGAAGCCGGCGCGCGTGTCGCCATCATCGGTGCATCGGGCAGTGGCAAGACGACACTGCTGCAGGTGCTCGGCGGGCTCGACGCGCCGCAGTCCGGCACGGTCGAGATCGGCGGCCGCGACATCCACGCGGTCGGCGAGACCGAGCGATGCGCGCTGCGCAATCGCACGCTCGGGTTCGTCTACCAGTTCCACCATCTGCTGCCGGAATTCTCTGCGCTCGAGAACGTCGCGATGCCGCTGCTGGTCCGGCGCGATTCGCCGAAGGCTGCACGTGACCGGTCGGCCGCGTTGCTCGAACGGGTCGGCCTCGGCGCGCGGCTCTCGCATCGGCCGCACGAACTCTCGGGTGGCGAGCGTCAGCGCGCGGCCGTCGCGCGGGCACTCGTGACCGAACCGCGACTGGTGCTGGCCGACGAGCCGACCGGCAATCTCGACGGGCACAACGCGGCGCAGGTGTTCGAGCTGATGCTCGAGCTGAACCGCGAGCGCGGCACCAGCCTCGTCGTCGTCACGCACGATCGTGCGCTGGCCGCGCGCATGGACCGCACGTTGCTGCTGACGGATGGAAAACTGCAGGAAGAGGCGACGATCTAGGCTGTCGGCGGGGCGCGGCGGCCCCTTAACCTGCGCACCGTGAGCCAGCGCCACAGCAGCTCGAGTGCGAGATAGCCGCCATAGCCGAACACCAGCGAGCAGGTCAGGCAGCCGAGCAGGAACGGCTTCCACAACGGGCCGAGTCCGGTCTGCAACCACTCCCAGCTCAGCTGGAAGTGGAAGCCATGCGGTGGCTCGCCGATCAGCAGAGAACCGACGCGATAGGCGAGGTAGTACACCGGCACCGCGGTCAGCGGGTTCACCAGCATCACGGTTCCGAAGATCACCGGAACGTTGAACCGCCACGCGATTGCGACCAGCAGCGCGACCGGCAGGTGGATCGGCACAGGCACGAACGCGATGGCGAGACCCGCACCGAACCCCGCGGTGATGCTGCGGCGACTGAGAGACCACAGTCGGCTGTCGGTCAGTCGGTCGCCGAAAAGGCGGAAAATCCAGCGGTTTCGCAGCTTCTCCGGATTGGGCAGGACTCGGCGGAGTAGGCGGCGTGGCATGGGCGGGGAAAGACTCTAGCAGGGACCGCCTGATGCGCCCATCGGCGCTCTCCCAGCCATTCGATCGCGTCACAACGTGAGTGGCCGGGCGCTCGCTGCGCTGGCCGGGACGCTCGTCGTGCTGCTGTGGACCGGCGAGTGGCCGGCGGGCGTCGTCGCGCTCACCGCTGCGCTCGCGTTGCTGTGCTTCTGCAGTCGCCGGCTCGTGCTGTGTGTCGCGCTGGCGGCGGCGTGCTGGACGGCTCACCATGTCGGTGATCACCGGACACGGCGTGTCACCGAGGACGTGCGCGTGATCGCCGAAGTGGTCCCGGAAACGGTCCCCGCGTTCACCGGATCAGGGCGCGCGTTCGATGCGCGCGCGCGGCTGGTGCGACTGCCGCGGCAGCCCGAGATCCGGGTGCGGGTCGCGTGGAACCGCTCCGCCCCCGCAGACCTGCGGCCGGGCGACGTATGGCAACTCGCTCTGCAGCTGCGTGCGTCGCCTGCGGTCTTCAACCCCGGCGCCGTCGATGGCACACGCATCCTCTGGCGTGATCACATCCATGCGCGCGCGGAGGTCATCGACTCGCCGCTGAACCATCGGCTTTCCACCGCTCGCGGCGGGCTGCAGTCGCACCGCGAGCACATTGCCCGGTTCCTGCTCGACCGCATTGCCGACCCGGCTGCAGGCGCGCTGCTCGCCGCGCTCGCGGTCGGCTACACCGCCGAGGTCGCACGCGAGCACTGGCAGGCCTACAACGCAACCGGCATCACGCACCTCATCGCCATCTCCGGCATGCACGTGACGTTGTTCGCGGTCATTGCGATGGCGCTGCTGCGCGGCCTGTGGGGCATCACGCCGTCGCTCGCGAAGCGAGTCCGCCGGGAGACGTTCGTCGCGGTCGGCGGCGTTGCGTGCGCGTTCGGTTACGCGCTGCTGGCGGGTTACTCGGTACCGAGTCAGCGCACTGCGTTGATGCTAGCCGCCGGGCTCGGATGGCGTATGGCCGCGCGCGCCAGCTCGCCTTCGTGCGCGCCCGGCGCGGCCTTGCTCGCGGTGCTGCTGTTCGATCCGTTCGCGGTCCTCGCCGCAGGATTCTGGCTGTCGTTCGGTGCCGTGGCGGTCATCCTGTGGCGCGAGGCGACACGGCTCCGTCCGATGAGGGGCTGGGTGGACGGGCTGCGACTACAGGTTGCCATCACCGTCGCGCTCGCACCTGCGACCATCGCGAGCTTCGGCTCGGTGTCGCTGGTCGGGTTGCTGGTGAACCCGGCCGCCATCCCGCTGTTCTCGCTCGTGCTGGTTCCCCTCGTGCTCGGCGTCGCGGCCCTGCTGCTGGCCGGTGCGCCCGACGGGCTTGCAGCATTGCCACTGTGGTTCGCCGAACCCATCGCCACGTGGACGGTTGCGTGGCTCGCGCGTATCTCGCAATGGCCCGGCGGTCTCTGGCAAGCCATGCCGCCGGCCGGGTGGTATGGGCCCGCGCTGCTCGCGTGTCTCGTGCTGGTGCTGCCGTTCGGATTGCGCGTCCGATGTCTGCTGGCGCCCGCGCTGCTTGCGCTGTTTGCCGAACCGGAGCGCCTCGGCGAGGGCGCCTGGCGGGCGCTCGAGCTCGACGCGGGCGCAGCGCCCCTGGTCCTGGTCGAGACGCGTGCTCACGCCCTCGCGTTCGGCACCGGGGACCGCTTCGGTACCGCTGGCGGTCGAATCGCTACGCTGCTGCTGCCGGCGGCGCGCGAACAGGGTATCGACCGGCTCGACCTGCTGATGGCCGGCCGCCTGGATCGTGACGTCGCGGCCGGCATCGGCGCGGCGCAGGCGCTCATCGACATCGGTCGCACTGCCGCTGCGCCGGGCTCTCTCGGCGAGCTGCCGCCAGGGGTTGCCGACTGTCGCGAAGCCGGTTCGTGGGTCTGGGACGGCGTACCGTTCACGGTCGAGGCGGGTCGTCGGGGGTGCACGCTCTCGATCGGCACCGGCAGTTCGTCTCTCCGTCTCGGCGGTGGGCCGGTCGCTCGCCCTGGCCCCCGCGGTGCGGTCCTGCACGAGGGCGGCGGGGGTCGTATGCGCCAGGAGCGACTCGAGCCGCCGTTCGGCACCTGGCGCCGGTCCGAGGCGCGTACCCGTGCACAGGTTCCATAGGTATCATCCGCGGCCATGTGGGAAATCGTGCGTGCCGGCGGCCCGTTCATGTGGCCGATCCTTCTCTGTTCGGTCATCGCGCTCGCGATCATCGGCGAGCGCCTGTGGACATTGCAGGAACGGCGCGTCATGCCCCCCGACCTCACCCGCAAGGTGTGGCAGCTGGTCGAGTCGAACCAGGTCAACGAGCGGGTCGTGGCTGCGCTCGACGACAACTCGGTGCTCGGCCGTCTGCTCGCTGTCGGGCTGTCGAACCGCCATCGCAGACGCGAGGTGCTGATGGAGCGCCTCGAAGACGCCGGCCGGCATGCGGTCCACGACCTCGAACGGTTCCTGAACATGCTCGCGACGATCGCTGCGGTCTCGCCGCTGCTCGGCCTGCTCGGGACCGTCACTGGCATCATCAAGGCGTTCAACGCGCTCGCAACCGGCGGCATCGGCGATCCGAGGGCGCTGTCGACCGGCATCTCCGAGGCCTTGATCACGACCGCCGCAGGGCTGTGCGTCGCCATTCCCGCGCTGATCGCGTTCCGCTATCTGCGCGGACGCGTGGACGGACTGGTCGTGCAGATGGAGAAGGACGTGGTGCGGTTCGCCGACGCCCTCGAGTCGAGGGCCGCCACTCCGTGAAACTGCAGTCGCGTCGCATCGACGATCCGGAGATCAACCTGATCTCGCTGATCGACGTGCTGCTGATGCTGATCGTCTTCTTCATGCTGTCGTCGAGCTTCCTCGACGAGGGCCGCGTGCGCATCCGGTTGCCGAGCGTCGACCAGCCCGAGCGCACGCAGGACTCGCGCAAGGCCGTCGTGGTCACGGTGACGCGCTCGGGCAGCTACCGCGTGGACGAGCAGGAACTGATCAACGCCAGCCGCGAGACGCTGCGCGCCGCGATCCTGAAGGTCAGCGGTGGCGATCGCACCCGGCCGGTCACGTTGCGGGCCGACGGGCAGGCGACCCACCAGGCCGTCATCACGGCGATGGACGTTCTCGGTCGACTGGGCTTCGACGAAGTGCGCGTCGCGACGACGGGCAGCGAATTCGGGCCCACGCCGGCGCCCACCCGGTGACAGTGCCCGCAGACCGGGGTCCGGCCGTCGTTTCCGGCGGCGCGATCTATCGGCGCCTGCTGCGTTACGTTCGCCCGCATGCCGGCATGATGGCGATCGGTGTGCTCGGCATGATCCTGTTCGCGGCCACCGACGTGAGCCAGGCGCTGTTCATCAAGTATTTCCTGAACACGGCGTTCGTCGAGTTTTCGCCGAGCGCGCAGTGGCTCGTGCCGCTTGGCGCTTTGCTGCTGTTCCTGCTGCGCGGCATCGGCGACTACGTGTCGACCTGTTTCCCGGGTGCGGTGGGCCGGCGCGTGATCAAGGCGCTGCGGACCGACCTCTTCGCACATTACCTGCGCATGCCGGTGTCGTGGTACGACCGGGAATCTGCCGGCCCCATGCTCTCGCGTCTGACCTACACCGCCGAGCAGGTCGCCGAGGCGGCCACCACCTCCATCACGATTCTGGTGCGCGACTCGCTGACCCTCCTCGGCCTGATCGGCTACATGTTCTACCTGTCGTGGAAGCTGACATTGCTGGCGCTGATCGTCGCGCCGCTGATCGGCCTCCTGATGCGCATCGTCAACCGCAGTTTCCGCCGCTACAGCGCACGCATCCAGAACTCGATGGGCGACGTCACGCGTGTGACCAAGGAAAGCCTCGAGGGCCAGCGACTGGTCAAGGTCTTCAATGCCCAGCAGCGCCAGGAGGCCGCGTTCGAGCGCGTCAACGAGCTGAACCGACACACCAACCTGCGGCTGATCAACGCGAAGGCGATGAGCAACCCGATCGTGCAGTCGGTCGCGTCCATCGGTCTCGCAGTCGTGCTGTGGTTCGCCATCAACCAGGTGCTGACGAACGACATGAAGGTCGACACCTTCATCACCTTCATCGCTACGCTGCTGATGCTGACCGCGCCGCTGCGTCGGCTGGTGAACGTCAGCGGTTCGTTGCAGCAGGGCATTTCGGCGGGCGCGAGCGTGTTCGAGATCCTCGATCTGCCGGTCGAGCCGGCGGGCGGCAGTCGCCCGCTCGTGCACGCGCGCGGCGACATCCGCTTCCGCGCCGTCGGCTTCACCTATGACGTCGCCAAGGGTCCGGTGCTGCACGGCATCGACCTCACCGTGGCCGCGGGCCAGACGGTCGCGCTCGTCGGCCGTTCGGGCAGCGGCAAGAGCAGCCTCGTCAGCCTGGTGCCACGGTTTCACGACCCGTCGACCGGGGCGGTCGAGATCGATGGCGCGGACGTGCGCGAGTATCCGCTGGTCGATCTGCGCCGGCAGGTGAGCTATGTCGGGCAGGAAGTCG
The DNA here is from genome assembly GCA_963769065.1 of uncultured Pseudomonadota bacterium. Lineage (GTDB taxonomy): Bacteria > Pseudomonadota > Gammaproteobacteria > Steroidobacterales > Steroidobacteraceae > ZC4RG30. The sequence continues at coordinate 455,534 of CAVYKG010000001.1, forward strand.
TGCTGTTCGACGACACGCTGCGCGCCAACATCGCGTTCGGCCGGCCCGAAGCCTCGGACGCCGAGATCGTCGCGGCGGCCGAAGCGGCGCGCGTGATGGAGTTCGCGGCCCGGCTGCCGCAGGGGCTCGACACGCTCGCCGGCGATCGCGGCGCGAGCCTGTCCGGGGGCCAGCGGCAGCGCGTCGCCATCGCCCGCGCGTTGCTCAAGGATGCGCCGATCCTCATCCTCGACGAGGCGACATCCGCACTCGACTCCGAGTCCGAGCGGTTCATCCAGGCAGCCATCGAAGAGCTGGTCCGTGGCCGGACCACGCTCGTCATCGCGCATCGGCTGTCGACGGTCGAGAACGCCGACCGCATCGTCGTGCTGGCGGACGGCCGGATTGCCGAAAGCGGCACGCATGCGGAACTGATCGCGCGTGCCGGGCTGTACGCGCAGTTGCACCGGTTGCAGTTCGATGCCTGAGCACTTGGCGCGCGAACGGCGCCTGGCGGCGCTGTGGTATGCGCCCGGCCGGCCGCCGTTGTTCCTCCGCGCGGCGGCGCGCCTGTACGGCGCAGTGCTGGCGCTGCGTCGCGGCGCTTACCGCGCCGGGTTGCTGCGTACCTGCAAGGCGAGCGTGCCCGTGGTCGTGGTTGGCAACGTCACGGTGGGCGGTACCGGCAAGTCACCGCTGAGTGCCTGGCTCGTCCGCGCGCTGGCTGCGCGAGGCAGGCGCCCGGGCATCGCATCGCGTGGCTATGGCCGGCGGACGCGCGGGGTGCGGCTCGTCGGTCCGGCCGACGGACCCGATGAAGTCGGCGACGAGCCGCTGATGCTCGCTCAGGAGACGGGCGTGCCGGTGTGCGTGGCCGCGCACCGGTTCGACGCCGTGGAGCGGCTCGCCGCCGCCGGGTGCGACGTCGTCATCTGCGATGACGGGCTGCAGCACCTCGCGCTCGCGCGCGACCTCGAGATCGCGGTGCTCGACGGTGCCCGCGGCATCGGCAACGGCTGGCTGCTGCCGGCCGGACCGTTGCGCGAGCCGGCTACGCGGCTCTCGTCGGTCGGGGCGGTCGCGATGCACGGCGATGGCCTGCCGCCGGTCCCTGCGCTGCATCTGCTGCGCTTCGTGCTCGCGCCATCGCCGCTGTGCGCGGTGGCGGGCGACGGATCGCGACCATTGGCGTGGCTGCAGGGCCTCGAGGTGCATGGCGTGACCGGCATCGGCCACCCGGAGCGCTTTTTTACGCTGCTGCGGCAGCTCGGCGCCACGGTGCGGGAGCATGCGTTCGACGATCATCACCGCTTCGAGCTGCAGGACATCGCCTTCGACGACGCGCTGCCGGTCATCATGACGGCCAAGGATGCCGTAAAATGCCGCGCGCTGGCCGGGCCGCGGCACTGGTGCCTGCCGGTTGCGGCGGCGCTGTCCGAACCGGACGAAAACTGGCTGCTCGGGCGCATCCTCGCCCTTTAGCACGACGGAGGGACGGTAGTGATCGACGCGCGTTTGCTCGAAATCCTGGCCTGCCCGGTCTGCAAGGGCCCTCTGCTCGCGCGGCGCGATTCCGGGCTGCTCGTGTGCCGGTTCGACCGGCTCGCATTCCCGGTCCGTGACGGCATCCCGGTCATGCTCGAGGCCGAAGCGCGGCCGCTGGCCGTCGACGATCCGTTGCTCGGCGGCTAGCACCCGCGTGTTCCGCGTGGTCATTCCGGCGCGTGCGGCATCCACCCGGCTGCCCGGCAAACCGTTGCTGCCGCTCGCCGGCAAGCCGATGGTGCAGTGGGTGTACGAACGCGCCCGTCGCTCGGCCGCGGCCGAAGTCGTGCTCGCGACAGATGACGAGCGCATCCGCGACGTCGCGCTGGCGTTCGGTGCCGACGTGCAGATGACGGCCACCGAGCACGCGTCGGGCACCGACCGCATCGCCGAGGTCGCGCGGGTGCGCGGCTGGGCGGGCGAGGACGTCGTCGTCAATGTCCAGGGTGACGAACCGCTGATGCAACCGCTGCTCGTCGATCAGGTCGCGCGCCTGCTGCTCGATTCCCCCGATGCCGACCTGGCGACACTGTGCGGACCGCTGGCATCGGCCGCCGCGTACGCCGATCCGAACGTCGTGAAAGTGGTCAGCGACGTACGTGGTCACGCGCTGTATTTCAGTCGGGCCGCCATTCCCCACGAACGCGATCGGCCGGAGGCCGTGCCCGGCGTCGCGCGTCGCCACATCGGAATCTACGCCTATCGCGTCGGCGCACTGCATCGGCTCGCCGCGTTGCCCGCGAGCCGGCTCGAATCGATCGAGAAGCTCGAGCAACTGCGTGCGCTCGAGAACGGCATGACGCTGCTGGTCGCCGAAGCGTTGCTCGCGCCGGGACAGGACGTGAACACCGCCGACGACCTGGCTCGTGCGGAAGCGGAGCTGCTCGCATGAACCCGTTCGCGATCAACCAGGTGCCGGTCACCGACATCGTGCACGCGATCCAGCTGTCGCTCGCGCCGGTGTTCCTGCTGAACGGCATCGGTGTGCTGCTGTCGATGCTGACTTCTCGCCTGTCCCGCATCGTCGATCGCGCGCGGGACATGGAAGCCGAATTGCCGGGCGTGAGCCCCGCAGAGGGCCGCCTGATCATCGTCCGCCTGGCGGTGACGAGCCGGCGCGCCCGGCTGATGAACCGCGCCATCACGCTGTCGACCGTTGCCGCGCTGTTCATCGCGCTGGTCGTGGCACTGCTCTTCTCGAGTGCGTTCACGCCGTTGCCGCTGACGTTCGTGATCGCGCTGCTGTTCATTCTGAGCATGTCGTCGCTGGTCGGCGCCCTGTGGTGCTTCCTCATCGAGGTGCGCATCGCGACGGCGGCGCTGCGCATCGGCCCTGCAACCCTTCCGAAAGCCGTGGACAACAACAAGGAATCCGCATGAAGACTCGCGCTGCCATTGCCGTCGCCCCGAACAAGCCACTCGAGATCCATGAGGTGGACCTCGCCGGCCCGGCGCCGGGTGAGGTGCTGGTCGAGATCGCCGCGACCGGCGTCTGCCACACCGACTACTACACGCTCTCCGGCAAGGATTCCGAAGGCCTGTTCCCCTCGATTCTCGGCCATGAAGGCGCGGGCATCGTCCGTGAAGTGGGCAAGGGCGTCACGACGCTCAAGCCCGGCGATCACGTCATCCCGCTGTACACGCCCGAATGCCGCCAGTGCAAGACGTGCCTGTCGGGCAAGTCGAACCTGTGCACGGCGATCCGCGCGACACAGGGCAAGGGCGTGATGCCCGACGGCACCAGCCGCTTCTCGATGGGCGGCAAGACGCTCTATCACTACATGGGCTGCTCGACGTTCTCCAATTTCACGGTGCTGCCGGAGATCGCGCTCGCGAAGATCCGCGAGGACGCGCCGTTCGACAAGGTCTGCTACATCGGCTGTGGCGTGACCACCGGCATCGGTGCGGTCATCCACACCGCGAAGGTGGAGCCGGGCGCGAACGTCGTGGTGTTCGGGCTCGGCGGCATCGGCCTGAACGTGATCCAGGGCGCGAAGCTCGTGGGCGCGAACAAGATCATCGGCGTCGACATCAACCCGTCGAAGAAGAAGATGGCCGAGGAGTTCGGCATGACGCACTTCATCAACCCGAAGGACGTCGGCAACGACAAGGTCGTCGCAGCCATCGTCGATGCGACTGAAGGCGGCGCCGACTACAGCTTCGACTGCACCGGCAACACCGAGGTGATGCGGCAGGCACTCGAGTGCTGCCATCGCGGCTGGGGCCAGTCGATCATCATCGGCGTCGCCGAGGCCGGCAAGGAGATCGCGACGCGTCCGTTCCAGCTCGTGACCGGGCGCGTCTGGAAGGGCAGTGCGTTCGGTGGCGCCCGCGGCCGAACCGACGTGCCGAAGATCGTCGACTGGTACATGGACGGCAAGATCCGCATCGACGAGCTGATCACGCACCAGATGCCGCTCGAGAAGATCAACGAGGCGTTCGACCTGATGCATCACGGCGACTCGATCCGTTCGGTCGTGCGCTTCTGATGGCCGAGACGTCCGGCCTCGATCGCGGCGATCTGCCGGACCTGCTCGGCTACAACATTCGTCGCGCGCAGGTGGTCCTGTGGCGTGACTTCCTGCGGTCGGTGGACGCGGGCGCCGGGATCCGTCCCGGCGTCTTCGCGCTGCTGCTGCTGGTCGCCCGCAATCCGGGCGCGGCGCAGATCGAACTCGCGCGCGAACTTGCGATCGACAAGGCGAGCATCGTGGCAGTGATTCACCGGCTCGAGAAGGCGAAGCTGGTCGAGCGGCGACGCTCGACCGTGGACCGGCGGCGCCAGGGGCTGTTCCTGACGCCGCTCGGCACCCGTCGCGTAGCGGAGATGCGGACGCGGATGAAACGTCACGAGAAGCGTTTTCTCGGTCGCATGAGTGCCGCCGAGGGCCGGACGCTGATCCGCCTGCTGAAACGGCTGTACGCAGACGCCGCCGAATAGGTAGGCACACGCACCATTGGCGGGCAGCGCGTTCGCTCGTGGCGCGCGCAGGGAGCGATTCAGCGCGGCGAGGCCTCATTCAAGGGCTCCGCGGCCTGGCATGCCGCTTGCTTCGGTGACTTCAGGTCATCAATTCAGCGGGAGCTTCCAATGGACAGCACGGAAATGGGTACTCACACCGGCGCGGCGACGGGTCTGCAGCTGGACACCGCGCTGCTGGCGATGCCTGCGACGCGGACGCTTCGCCGTCCGATCGACATGGACATCCTGCCGGAGCTGCTCGGCTACAACATGCGTTGTGCGCAGCTCGCCCTGCAGCGCAGCTTCGTTCGCACCATGGGCGCGGCCGAGATCGGCGCCGGCGTCTTCGGTCTGCTCGTGCTCGCCGGTGCGAACCCCGGCATCGCGCAGATCCAGGTGGCGACACATCTCAATGTCGACAAGGCGAGCGTCGTCTCGATGGTCGACAAGCTGGAGGAAACCGGCTGGCTCGTGCGCCGTCGCGCCGCCGACGATCGCCGTCGCTACGGCCTCTTTCTTACCCCCGAAGGCACGCGCCAGCTGAAGCAGCTGAAGGCGCAGATGCACGACCGTGAGCAGACGCTGACGGCGCTGTACAGCGACGAGGAACGCCGCGTGCTGATCTCGCTGCTGCAGCGGATGCGCCCCTAGGGCTGGCCGCGCCCCGGCACCCAGTCGGTGCCGGCGAGCGGCACTCCCGCCATGGCGGCGGCCTCGACCGTCACGGCGACGAGGTCCTCGCGCTCGAGATGGTGCACGTCCTGCTTGCCGCAGGCCCGTGCGAGCGTGGTCAGCTCCATCGTCAGGGTCTTCAGGTAATTGCGTGCGCGGCGAGCGCCGGTCTCGATTTCGAGCCGGCGCTCGAGCACGGCGTCCTGCGTCGTGACGCCTACGGGGCAGCGCCCCGTGTGGCAGTGGTGGCAGAACCCGGGGGATGTCCCGAGCGCGCGATAGTCGACGCTGGCGTCGACGTGAGCCCCGGCCTGTACGTAGCTCGCGCTGTTGCAGCCGAGGGCGACCAGCATGCCCTGGCCGATCGAGACGGCATCGGCGCCTAGCGCCAGCGCTTTGGCAACGTCGGCGCCCGTGCGGATTCCACCCGACACGACGAGCTGGACTGTGCCGCGCAGGTTCAGGTCCTCGATTGCATCGACGGCCCGACGGACCGCCGCGAGGGTCGGTATCCCGACATGCTCGATGTAGGCCGTCTGCGTCGCGGCGGTGCCGCCCTGCATCCCGTCGACCACGACGACGTCCGCGCCGGAATGGACGGCAAGCTTCACGTCGTGGAACACGCGCGTCGCGCCGACCTTCACGTAGATCGGCTTCTCCCAGTCGGTGATCTCGCGCAGCTCGCGGATCTTGATGGCAAGGTCGTCGGGGCCGGTCCAGTCGGGGTGCCTCGAGGCCGAACGCTGGTCCACCCCCTCGGGCAGTGTGCGCATCTTCGCGACGCGCGGATTGACCTTCTGGCCGAGCAGCATGCCGCCGCCGCCGGGCTTGGCACCCTGGCCGATGACGATCTCGATCGCATCGGCGCGCCGCAAGTCATCGGGGTTGAAGCCATAACGTGAAGGCAGGCACTGGTAGACGAGCAGCTTCGACGCATCGCGTTCCTCGTCCGTCATGCCGCCGTCCCCGGTGGTCGTCGACGTGCCGAGGGCGGTCGCGGCCAGCCCGAGTGCAGCCTTCGAGTTCGCCGACAGCGCGCCGAAGCTCATGCCGGCGACGGTGATGGGGATCGCGAGCTCGATCGGCTTGCTGGCGAAACGCGCACCGAGCACGGTCCGGGTGTTGCAGCGTTCCCGATAGCCTTCGAGCGGGTAGCGCGACAGCGATGCGCCGAGCAACAGCAGATCGTCGAAGTGGGGCAGGCGCCGCTTGGCGCCGAGGCCGCGAATCTCGTACAGGCCGGTAGCCGCCGCGCGCTGCACGTAGTCGAGGGCGTTGCGATCGAAGGTCGCTGACTCTTCGAGGTGCAAGGGATGCGTAGTCGATTCGACAGACACGATTCAGTACTCCTGGTTGGCGTCCGCGTTCCAGTGATAGAGCGCTCGCGCCGAGGCGACCTTGCGGAAACCCTGGGTCGGCACGTCGAGCGCGGCTCGCTGCAGCAGCGAGGCGACTGTTGCCTCGTCGTCGGCCGTCATCGGTTCGAATCGCGCATCCGCGCCGAGCGACCGGACTTCGCCACGAACGTAGATCACCGCCTCGTACAGCGAGTCGCCGAGCGCGTCGCCGGCATCGCCGCAGATGACCAGTCGGCCCGCCTGCGCCATGAAGGCGCTGAAACTGCCGACGCTGCCGCCGACGACGATGTCGGCGCCTTTCAGCGATATGCCGCAGCGGAGCGATGCGTCGCCCTCGATGACCAGCAGGCCGCCGTGCGCTGACGCACCGGCGCTCATCGAGGCGAAGCCCTTGATGCGCAGCTCGCCGGACATCATGTTCTCGCCGGCCCCGGTGCTGGCATTGCCATGGACCGTGATGCGCGCGCGCTTGTTCATGCCGCCGACGTAGTACCCGGCATTGCCGCGAACGTCGATATCGACCTCCGCGTCCACGCCGCAGGCGATCGCATGTGCGCCGTCCGGGTTCAGCACTTCGATGTGGCGCGTGCCTTCGCGAGGTGCTTCCCGGTGCAGGAACAGGTTCAGCTCGCGCAGCGAGTCGCGCGCGAGATCGAAATTCCGCATCGGGCTCATGCCGCGAGCCTCCAGCTGTAGATCGTCCGGGGCTGCGGTTCGAACAGCCGTGCCGCGCCGACGCCGGGCAGGTGGGCGAGTGACCGATATTCCGACGCGATCGCGACGTAGTCGTCGGTCTCCGCGACGATGGCCGGCTTGCACGCGAACGGATCGCGCACCAGCGCCATCGCATCACGCGTGCCGATCAGGAACGTGAAGAAGCCATCGAGCGCATCGAAGCCCTTGTCGATGGCCGCGTCGATGGAGTCGCCCTCGCGCATGCGCCACTCGAGGAAGCGGCAGGCGGCCTCGGTGTCGTTGTCGGTCTCGAAGCGGATGCCCAGCGGTTCGAGCTGGCGGCGCACCAGGTGCGGATTCGACAGCGAGCCATTGTGCACCAGGCAGAAATCGTCGTCCTGCCGTGAAAGGATGCGCGTGGGCGGGGGTGACGGCCGATTCGGTTGCCATGCGCGTGTGTCCGATCAGGTGCGTGCCGGTCAGCCGTGCGAAGCCATAGCGTTCGGCGATTGCAGCCGGTGCGCCGACGTCCTTGTAGAGGTCGATGCGCGAGCCGGTCGAAAGGATCTTGAGTGTGGCGTCGAAGCCCGTGAGCCACCGACGCAGCGTGGCCGGCTCGATCGACGAGTCGAGGATCGCGTGCGCTCCGCGCGCCTGCAGGTCGTGGGCGCCGGGCACTTCGGCCCGCAGGCGGTCGAGCAGCTCGTTCCAGTCGGGCACCTCGCCGGTGGCGAACAGGCTCGACTTCGCGCCGTTGCGCGCAGCGGTCGAGAAGACGGCCAGGCCGGCCGAATCCGGGCCACGGTCGGTCATGCCGACCAGCATCGGCACCATCAGCTCGCCCAGTTGCGGCTGGAGCGCAGGTCGCTTCAACAGCAGGCCGACGATGCCGCACATCAGAAGTACTCCACGTAGCGCTGCCGTTCCCAGTCCGAGACGTGGCGGGCGTACTCGGTCCACTCCATCCGCTTGATGCGGATGAATTCGCTGGCGAGGTCGGTGCCGATACCGTCGAGGATGACGCGATCCTGCTCGAGTGCCCGGATTGCCTCGTCGAGGCTCTGCGGCAGAACGGCTATGCCGCGTGCGGCCAGGGCGGCCGGGCTTTCCTCGTAGAGATTGACGTCGTTCGGCGGGCCGGGATCGAGCCCGCGACGAACCCCGTCCATGCCGGCGGCGACGATCGCGGCCGTTGCGAGGTACGGGTTGCAGCCGGCGTCGGGCAGCCGCATTTCGAGACGGCCGCCGGGAATCCGGATGCAGCCGGTGCGATTGTTGTTGCCGTAGGCGACGTAAGCAGGAGCCCAGGTCGCGCCGGAGAGCGCTCGTCCGACCACCAGCCGCTTGTACGAGTTGACCGTCGGCGCGCAGATCGCAGCCAGCGCGCGGGCGTGCTCCAGCAGCCCGCCAAGGAAGTGGTAAGCCATTTGCGAGAGCTGCAGCCCTTGCGGATCGGATGGGTCGTGAAAGAGGTTGCGCGTGCCGGCGTTGCCCATCGACAGATGGAAATGCGCGCCGCTGCCGGTGCGGTTCGAGAACGGCTTCGGCATGAAGCTCGCGATCATCCCGCAGCTGCGCGCGATCTCGCTGGCTGCCATTTTCACCAGCACGAAGTTGTCGGCCGAGCGCAGCGCATCGGCATAGGTGAAGTTGACCTCGAACTGGCCGTTCGCGTCCTCGTGGTCGATCTGGTAGACGTCGACATCGCAGGCGCGCAGCGATTCGACCAGGCGGTCGAGGAACGTCGTCGCGCGCGACAGGCCCTTGTAGTCGTAGCACGGCTTGTCGAGCTGGTCGGTGCCGTCGAAGGGTGCGATGTTGCCGTCCGCGTCGCGCGACAGCAGCATGAATTCCGGTTCGATGCCGGTGTAGAGCGTCAGGCCCTCGGCCGCGAGCGCGTCGAGCTGCCGGCGCAGCGCGACACGCGAGCAGAACGCGTAGGGCTTGCGATGAACGTGCCCGTTGCAGATGAGGCGCGCATAGCCTGGCATCCACGGCAGCGGCATCAGCGTCGCGAGATCGCCGACCGCCATGTAGTCGGGACCGTGCGGCCCCATGCCGAAACCCCACAGCGCGAATCCGGCGAAGCCGGCACCGTCTCCGAGCACCATGTCGAGATGCTCCACCGGGACGGCCTTGGCCTTGGCGGTGCCGTGGATGTCGACGAACTGCGCGAGCACGTAGCGGATGCCATGCTCGCGGATCAGGGAATCGGCCTCGTCACGCGTCATGTGAGCCTCGGGAAAGTGGGAGAGGTGCGCGATAAACTGTGCTCGAGATGTGCGACGTACGTCGGGTCGCACCAGAGACGCCAGCGCGGGCCGGTGTCGTCGAATCCGTCGACGTGCAGCGCGACCGACACGTCGGCGACCGCCAGCAATGCCAGCGCGTCGGGCTGCGCGGTGAGTACGCGATCGTCGAAGTCGCAGACCTGCAGCAGTCGCGCGGTGGCGTCCGGGCCGTGCATCCGTACGCAGCGATCCGATCGCAGCAGTGCATGGACTCGAGCCGGACGCTGCGATGCCAGCAACGTCTCGAATGCGCGCGGATCCTCATCGTGGGCGAGCACGTACTCACCGACGCCGAGACGCAGGCACCAGCCGCCGTCGGCGGTGCGTGCGCAGCCGTTCGGTCGCGAGGGAATGGCGATGCCGGCAGCGGTGAGCCATGCCGGCACGTCTCGTCCCTTGAGGCCGAGGCGGGCGGCCGGCGTGAAGTTCTCGTTGACCCCATTCATGCGGCGACTTCGCGCTGCCGCGTGTTGCCCGGGTCGTAGAACGGCAGCGCCGCGCGGCGCACTTCATGGAGCTGTCCGGCGTCGTCCAGGACCGCGAACGCGGGCTGCTCGGCGAAGGTCGGTGCAACAAGCGCAAGGCCGATCGTATGACCAAGCGTCGGCGAGGCGGCGACGCTCGTTACCCGACCAACAGGGCCATCGGGCCCCATCACGAGGTTGCACTCGGTGAATGGGGCCGCGGCCGCGTCGAGCATGAAGCCGACCAGCTGCTGGCGCGGACCGCGACGACGCAAGGCCTCGATGCTGCGGCGTCCGGTGAATTCCTGCTTCTCCATCCGCACGGCCCGCGCCAGGCCCGCTTCATCGGGCGAGGTCAGCGCGTCGGTGTCCTGACCGATGATGAGATGTCCCTTCTCGAGCCGCAGCGTACGTTGCGCCTCGACACCGAACGGGGTCGGCCCTGGAGCGCTCTCGACCAGGCGCATCCACAGCGTCACCGCGCGGTCGAAGGGAACGTGGATCTCGTATGCGAGCTCGCCGACGAAGCCGACGCGGAGCACCCGCGCGACACCGACTCCGTCGAGCTCCAGTTCGCGGTAGGCGAGATAGGGAAAGCTCGCGCCGTCGATGGGCAGCGGGGACAGCGCCGCGAGGATTTCGCGGCTGCGCGGCCCGGCAAGGTTGATGGCCGCCATCGACCCGGTAACGTTGTGGAGCACGACGTCGAGCTCGCGCTCGATCGCTACCCGCTGCATCTCCCGATACACGGCCGCCGCCGCGCTGGTGGTCGCCGTGACGTACCAGGCCTGCTCGCCGCGCCGTGCGACCACGCCGTCGTCGATGATCATGCCCGCCTCGTCGACCATGACCGCATAGCGGGTCGTGCCGATGCGCTGGTCGGCGTAGCGCCCGAGGTACATGCGCTCCAGCAGCACCACGGCATGCTCGCCGTACAGCTCGATCTTCCCGAGCGTCGAGACGTCGATGAGGCCGGCCTGCTCGCGCACTGCGCGCACCTCGGCGGCGATGCAGTCCGCGCGGCTGAGGGCGCTCCTCGCGTACCAGGAGGGGCGTCGCCATGCGCCGGCTGGCATCCACTGCGCGCCCTGGCGTTCGTGAACGGCATCGAGTGCCGAGCGGCGTAGCGGAACTTCGCTCGCCCCGGCAAGTGCGCCGAGGCTCACGCCCTGCCACGGCGGGCGCGCGGTGGTCAGCGACAACTGCTCGAATGGCACGCCGCGCAGCGCCGCGAGATGGCGCGCCGCGTTGAGGTTCGAGAGCTTGCCCTGCGAGGGCCCCATGCCGACGGTGCTGTAACGCTTCATCAGCTCGGTGCTGTCGAACCCCTCCTGTACTGCGTTCGCGAGATCCGCCGAGCGTAAGGTCCTCGTCGAGGTCGACGAACTCCTTGCCAGCGGGGTGCGCGAACAACGGCGACGGGTGGTCGACGATCGCCTCCACGGGCAGCCGGCACTGCGCATCGCCGCGTGCAGCTGCGGCGCCGGCGCGTTCACCGTCGGTGCGGCGTGCCGAAAAGTCGCGCAGTCCCGACGCGCGTCCCGCCGTCAGCACGCCACGAGGCAGCGCGTCCGGCAGGTACCGGTTCTGCGCCGTCGACCAGCGCTGCGTGCCCCCCGCCTGCAGCGCGAGCGCAAGCGAAGGCGTCGAACCGGCCGCGAGCAACAGGGCGTCACAGGCAATGCGTTCGGTTCGATCGTCGATGCGCAACTCGATCGAGGCGATTGCCTGACTGCGTCCTGCGATGGCCTGCACCGGCACGACCGCATCGAGCAGCCGGATGCCGGCGTCGCTGAGCCTCGAACGAAGGCCCGTCTCGAGCGGTGCGCTTCCGGCAAGCCAGGCGAAGGTGGTGACGTGCACGCCCGCCGCCGACGAGGTCGAGCGCCGCGTCGGCGCCGTCGGCTGTGGCCGCGAGCACCACGACCTGGCGGCCGCAGGCGATGGACCAGCGGTGCAGCAGTCGCTGGGCTGCTGACGCAAGCAGGATCCCGGGCAGGTCGTTGTGACGGAACACGATGGGTTGTTCGATGGCGCCCGTGGCGAGCACGACGCGACCGGCCCGCAGCAGCACGACGCCGCCGTCCGGTCGCGTCACGTCGGCGATGCCGACACGCAGGTCCTCGTAGAGGCCGAATGCGCAGTGGCCCTGCAATGTGACGATGCGCGGCATCGCACCGAGGCGCGCGCGCAGCCCCGCGAGCGTTGCGCGCCGGTCCGGGTCCGCGGCGCTGCCATGCAGCGCGCAGCCGCCGGCCTGCTGGCCTTCATCGACCAGCACGACGCGGTCCGCACCGGCCTCCACGGCGGCGATGGCGGCGCTCAGCCCGCTGACGCCCGCACCGATCACGGCGACGTCGCAGTGCAGATGCCGGTGGGCAGGTTGTGTCGCGCGCGCGGCAGGCGAGATTCGTCCGAGACCGGAGACCCGACGGATGACGCGCTCGAACAGGGGAAACCAGCGTCGCGAGATGAACGTCTTGTAGTAAAAGCCGACCGGAAGGAAGCGCGACAGGCGCCCGATGAGCGCGCCGCGGTCGCGCCGCACCGAGCCGGCGACGTTGCACGGCAGGACGCTCGCGCCTTGCCTCGCGCGCAGTACGTCGCCGCGCTGGTTCGGCCGCCCGTCGATGTCGAACAGGTTGTTGGCGTCGAAGTTCGCGGCCGAGAAGAGTCCGCGCGGACGGTGGTACTTGAAACTGCGTGCCAGCACGACGTGGCCTGCCGCCGCCAGCGCCGTGCTGAAGGTGTCGCCCTCGATGAACGGAACGTCGTGCCCCTCGAAGCGGAACGAGCCGCCACGCTCGCGGTCGAGCCATTCGTCGGCGCGCTGCGCCAGCCGATGCATCATGGCGCCGTCCCGATGAACTCGCCGGTCAGTGTGTCGCGAACCGCGACGAACCAGGATCCGGACGGTGCGTGGTACCACCATTCGCGCTTGATGCCGGGCGCGCCGCTGCGCTCGTAGAGCCAGCGCGCCCAGTCGGCGTCGCTGGTCGACGCCGGGTCGGGGGCGTACGCACCTCGCCGCCGTAGACGAATTCTTCGAGCGGGCGGGGACCAGTCAGCGGGCAGGGCACCAGTTTCATCAGTGCCCCACCGATGCCGCGCCTTTCTCGCCGGTGAGTTCGAGGCGATCGAATCGCCACCAGTCGAAACTCGAGATCAGCGGATCGTTGCGCCCGCTGGCCGCCGTGGCTGCCATCGTCTTGCCCGCGACCGGGGTCGCCTTGAAGCCCCACGTTCCCCAGCCGGCATCGAGATACAGCCCAGCCACGGGTGTGCGGCCCATGATCGGCGCGAAGTCGGGCGTCATGTCGGCGAGGCCCGCCCACTGGCGGTTGACCTTCACGTCTGCCAGCGACGGGAAGAGTGCCAGCAGATGCGACGATAGGCGCGTCATGAATTCGAGCGTCGAACGCGTGCGATGAAGTTCGGCCGGGTCGAGGGATGCGCCCATGACCAGCTCACCGCGCGCGCTCTGCGACACGTAGACGTGCAGCGAGCCGGAAACCACGATGGGGTCGAGCCAGCGCTTGACCGGCTCGGACACCATCGCCTGCAGCGGATGAACGTAGATCGGGCTGCGCAGACCTGCCATCGCAAGCACTCGCGGTGTGTAGCCGGCGACCGCGCTGATGACGCAGCCCGCGTTGATCCGTCCGCGCGTCGTGCGGACGCCCGTGACGCGGCCGGACTCGATCTCGAGCCCGGTCACCTCGGTGCCGGAATGGATCTCCGCGCCTCGCATCTCGGCGGCGCGCCCATATCCCCAGGCGACCGCATCGTGTCGCGCTACGGCGCCCGGTGCGTGGTACAGGGCGCCGAGCACCGGCAGGTGTCCGCCGGCCGCGGTGTCCATCATCGGCATTGCTCGGGCGATCTCGTCCGGACCAACAACCCACGATGCGACACCGGCCTGCTTGTTGACCTCCGCGCGCCAACGCATCGTGCGCAGCGAGGCATCGGTATGGGCGAGCGTGTAATGGCCGCGGGTCGACAGGAACAGGTTGAGGTCGAGCTCGCTGCCGAGGTCGCGCCACAGCGAGAGGCTGCGGTCGTAGAACCGCACGCCCTCGGGCGTCAGGTAGTTCGAGCGGATGATGGTGGTGTTGCGGCCGGTGTTGCCGCCGCCGATGTAGCCTCGTTCGAGCACGGCCACGTTGCGGATGCCGTGATCGCGTGCGAGGTAGTAGGCCGTCGCAAGGCCGTGACCGCCTCCGCCGATGATGACGACATCGTACGAATCGCGCAGCGGGCGAGCCCCGCCGAGCATGCGCGGCTCGGGGTAGCGTCCTGACAGGCCGATGCGCAGCAGACGCCAGCTCATCGGCCGTGATTTACTGAGGGTGAATGGGCTTGCACGGGAGTAATATATATCCATGGCCAGCCGTCGCACCGGACAACAGGTTCGTGTCACCAACGATCAGCGGGAGCCGCGCGGTTTGCGCGGTCGACTGGCTGCAACGGTAGGAAATGCGGCACGGCGGCTGCGGCTGGCACAGGGTCTGACCTTGGCCGAAGTCGCGGCAAGCGCGGGCATCAGCACGGCAATGCTGAGCCGTCTCGAAACTGGCGACGTGAGCCCGAGTCTCGACACGCTCGAAGCGCTGGCAGCGGCACTCGGCAGCAGCTGCGCGAATCTCGTTCGCGAGGAGACGCCAGGAACGAGCGATGCGCAGCACGTGCGCAAGGGCGAGGGGCTCGAGGTCGTACGTCGGGGCACACGGCGCGGCCACACGTACCACCTGCTGGCATCCGGCCGCGGCCCGCGCCGCGTGTTCGAGCCCTTTCTCGTGACGCTGACCAGCGCGAGCGAGGAGTTCCCCGACTTCGATCACGCGGGCATCGAGTTCCTCTACGTGCTCGAGGGCTCCCTGCGCTACCGGCACGGAGGCGAGAGCTTCCTGCTGAAACCTGGCGATGCACTGACCTTTCGCGGCGACGTGCCGCATGGGCCGGAGAAGCTGCTGCGGCTGCCCATCCGCATGCTGTCGGTCATCATCCATGCCGGCGCGGAGGGCCGCGCGCAGGACTGACGGTTCAGAGTGGCTCGAGCACCAATACATCCTGCCCGGCACTGACCTGCGCGCCTTCGCGGCACAGCACGCCGAGTACCCGCCCGGCGAACGGCGATACCACCGCGAACTCCATCTTCATGGACTCGACGATGAGGACCGGCTCCTGTGCGCTGACGAGATCGCCGGGACGCTTCAGCAACTTCCACACGCTGCCGGGTACGGTGGTCGTGACCGTGCGCGCACCCTCGGGCAGCTGTCGCATGCCACGCGTGGAATGCTGACGTTCTTCCTCTGCCTCGACCGCGTGCCCGGCCATTCGCCAACGCTCGCGCTCGGCTTCGAACGCGCCCTGCTGCTGTTGTTTGAACGCCTGGATCGAGCCGTTCTCGCGGTGCAGGAACTCGCGATAGCGGCGCAGGCTGAACGTCGCCGGCTCGATGCGCAGCGGGTAGCGTCCGGCTGGAAAATCCTCACGCAGCCCCGTGAGCTCGGACTCGGTGACGGGAAAGAAGCGTATCTGGTCAAAGAAGCGCAGCAACCACGGACGAGCGGCTTCGAAGTGCGCGGTGACACGATAGCGGTTCCACATCTGCAGCGTGCGGCCGACGAACTGGTAACCGCCCGGGCCCTCCATGCCGTAAACGCAGAGGTAAGCGCCCCCGATGCCGACGGCATTTTCCGGCGTCCAGGTACGCGCCGGGTTGTACTTCGTCGTCACCAGCCGGTGACGCGGATCGACCGGGGTTGCGACCGGAGCGCCGAGATAGACGTCACCGAGCCCGAGCACGAGGTACGAGGCGCTGAAGACGATGTCGCGTACCGCCTCGATGGTCGGCAGGCCGTTGATGCGGCGGATGAACTCGAGATTGCTCGGACACCACGGCGCGTCGGCACGCACCGACTGCATGTATTTTTCGATCGCGAGGCGCGTCGCCGAGTCGTTCCACGCGAGCGGCAGATGGACGATGCGGCTCGGCACTTCGAGGTCGTCGGGCGCGGGCAGCGCATCCTCGAGCCGCTCCAGCATCTGCAGCAGCCGCGTTCGGGGCAGCCGCGCCGGATCGAAGTGGACCTGCAGCGAGCGGATGCCGGGTGTCAGGTCGAGGACGCCCGCAAGCCCGCTGCTGCGGACGGCCTCCATCAGCGCGTGGACGCGCAGTCGCAGCCCGAGGTCGAGCACCGGCGCACCGTATTCGACCAGAACGTAGGCATCGCCAGCCTGACGATAGGTCACCGCCACGCGACTGCCGGCGGCCTGGATGGGATCGCCAAGGCGCCCGCCGAGAATCGGTGATGGGGCGATGGCCGGAGCGCCGCCGCTGCGAGGGGCGGGTGGAGGCAGCACGTCGTCCAGTTCCGGCGGCGCGCCAAACGTCTCGATCGATCGCTCCAGTCGACGGGAGAGCTCGGCTGCACTGGCCGCCGACAGCTGGACGAAGTGAACCGCATCGCCGGGCCTGATCTGGCCGAGCTTCCACAGCTCCGCCTGCACGACCACCGCCGGACAGACAAAGCCACCGAGCGACGGTCCGTCGGGCCCGAGGATGACCGGCATGTCGCCGGTGAAATCGACCGCGCCGATCGCGTAGGCGTTGTCGTGGATGTTGGAAGGGTGCAGGCCCGCCTCGCCACCATCGGCGCGCGCCCATTGCGGCTTGGGGCCGACCAGACGGATGCCGGTGCGGCTCGAGTTGTAGTGGACGGTCCAGGTCGAGGCGAAGAACTGCTCGATGTCGGCCGGCGTGAAGAAATCGGGCGCGGAATGCGGCCCGATCATCACGCCGAGTGCCCACTGCTTCGGATAGACCGGCGGCGTCGCGCCGCTGAGCAGCGTCGCCGACATGGCCGCCTCCGCGAGATGCAGCACGTCGCCCGCGCGCATCGAACGGCCGGCATGGCCACCGAATTTGCCGAGCATGAAGGTCGCGCGGCTGCCGAGGTATGCGGGCACGTCGAACCCGCCCGCGACCGCGAGGTAGGCGCGGCACCCGGGGCCCGCGATGCGACCGAGCTTCAGTACGCTGCCGGCCGAGATGGCGTGCGAGGTCCACATCTCGAGCGGTTCACCGTCGAGCGTGAGGTCGATCGGTGCGCCGGTCACCGCAATGACGGCATCGCTGTCGAACCGCAGGGTGGGCCCGGTCATGGTGCATTCGATACCGGCCGTCGTCGTGCTGCGGCCGCCGCGCTGGTTGCCGACCAGCCCGTTCGCGACCCGGAAAGCGAACTCGTCCATCGGCCCGGATGGCGGCACGCCGACGTCCCAGTAGCCGATGCGTCCGGGCCAGTCCTGGATCGACGTCTGGACGCCGCTTTCGAGCACGTGCACTACCGGCGGCCGCCACGGGACGTTCTCGAGTAGGCGCGTCGTATGCAATCCGGCGAGGAAAGCCGGCTCGGCGAGGATGCTGCGCAGGTAGGCGAGGTTGGTCTCGATGCCGGTGATGCGCGTGCTTTGCAGTGCGGCGGCGAGCTTGGCGATTGCCTGCTGGCGCGTCTCGCCGTGCACGATGATCTTCGCGAGCATCGGATCGTACCAGGCGGTGACTTCGGTGCCGCGCTCGACCCAGGTCTCGACGCGGGAGTTCAACGGGAAACGGACATCGGTCAGCAGGCCGGCGCTCGGCTGGAAGTTGCGTCCGGGATCTTCGGCATACAGCCGCGCCTGCAGCGAGACGCCGCGGATCTCGCGACGGATGCGATCGAGCACGCGCGTCTCGTTCGCCGCCACGCGCAGCATCAGTTCGACCAGATCGATGCCGAGCACTTCCTCGGTAACCCCGTGCTCGACCTGCAGGCGCGTGTTGACCTCCAGGAAGAAGAAGTGTCCGGTTGCCGCGTCGAGCAGGTACTCGACGGTGCCGGCGGAGCGATAGCGCACCGCCTCGCCGAGCCGGATCGCCGTCTCCTGCAGCTTCACGCGCACCGCGTCGCTCAGCTCCGGCGCCGGCGTCTCCTCGATCACTTTCTGGTTGCGCCGCTGGACCGAGCAGTCGCGCTCGCCGAGCGCAACGACGCGACCGCGGCCGTCGCCGAGGATCTGCACCTCGATGTGCCGCGCGTGCTCGATGTATTTCTCGAGATAGAGCCCCGGCTCGCGGAAGCTCGCGCGGGCGAGACGCTCGACCGCGGCGAACGTGTCGGGCAGTTCGGCGGCCGTGGGGACGAGACGCATGCCGATACCGCCGCCGCCGGCGGTGCTCTTCAACATGACCGGGTAGCCCAGCCGTGCCGCGGCTGTTCGCGCCGCCGGAAGATCGGCCAGCAGGGCGGAGCCCGGAAGCAGCGGCACGCGATGGGCCGTCGCCAGTTCGCGCGCGCGATGTTTCAGGCCGAACGCCTCGATGTGCTCTGGCCGCGGGCCGATGAAAGCGATGCCCGCGGCCTCGCACGCGGCGGCGAACGCCGCGTTCTCGCTGAGGAACCCGTAGCCTGGATGGATCGCATCGGCGCCGCTCTCGCGGGCCGCGCGCAGGATCGCCTCCTGCGAGAGGTAGCTCGAAGCCGCCGGCGCGTCGCCGATGGCGATGGCCTGGTCGGCCTGGAGCACATGGAGCGACTGGCGATCTGCCGCGGAGTAGACCGCCACCGAGCCGATGCCGAGACGTTTCAGCGTGCGGATGATGCGACAGGCAATGACACCGCGGTTCGCGACCAGGACTCGCCGGAACATCAGTTGCGACCCGGGTTCGCCCAGATCAGGACTTCGACCGGTGTCGGGTCATAGGCGTTGCACGGATTGTTCAGCTGCGGACAATTGGAGATCAGCACCAGCACGTCGCGATGCGCCCGCATCTCGACGTAGCGCCCGGGCCCGGAGACGCCGTCCTCGAACGTGAGGCCGCCTGCTGGCGTGACCGGTACATTCATGAAGAAGTTGATGTTGGCGGCGAGGTCGCGCTTGTCGATGCCGAAGTTGCCGCGAGTGAGCGCCGCTATGAAGTTGTCGCGGCAGCTGTGCATCGATCGCTTGTCGAGCGCGTAGCGCACGGTGTTGCTCTCGGCCGAGCAGGCTCCACCCAGCGTGTCGTGTCGCCCGCAGGTATCGGCGACGATGGTCATCAGCACGCTGTCGAGGTTCGAACGCAGCTCGCTGCCAGTGGTGAGATAGACGTTCCGCTGCGCGAGCAGCGTGTCGGCGGCGCTGTAGCGTTCGGCGGGCCGCTGCGCGTCGAAGAACAGCGTATCCACCGCCTGGTTGCCCTCGAGATCGACGATGCGGAACGTCTCGCCCCGCGCGACGTGCCCGACCCACGGCTCGCCTGCTTGGATGACGTGGCGATGCCGCGCGGCTGCCGGTTCGAGCGTGCTCGCGACCAGGCCGCTCAAGCGAACGCCCGTTCGGTGTTGATGAAGCCGCGTGAATTCTCGGGGCAGGAGACACGGCAGCGATCGTCCGCGGCGGGCGGGGGCAGAGTACCCACCTGCAGACGCACCGGTCGCGGGTCGTATCGGTCTCCTGGCCGCATGGGGTGCGCGACGGTCGACAGCACGACCAGTGTCGGCATCTCGAACCGCAGCGTGACTTCTGCACCCGGCGGCGAGTGATCCGGATCGAAGTGAAGCGCACCGGTCTCGTCCGCCGTGACCTTGCTGAAGAAGTTGACGGTGGCGCCGAGATCACGCAAGCCGAGGCCCTGTTTGCCCAACTCGGCGAGCAGGCTGTCCTGACCGTTGAGGTAGCGCGAGTTGCGTCTGGTCGCGTAGGAGGTGCGTCCATAACGATGCTCGACCTGCGCTGCCGTGCTGACTGCGCCAAGCGGGTCGTGCCAGCCGAGCGAGTCACCGACGATCGAGGCGAAGATGCGTCCCATGTCGGAATACAGGACGTGTCCGGCGGTCAGATGCGCGGTGTGCTGCGCCTTCAGGGTGTCCGGCATGCAATAGCGCTCGAGGCTCTGGGTAGCGTTGAACAGCAGGCACGACACGTTCGCGCCGCCGTCGATGTCGGTCAGGAGCAAGCTTGCCCCGCGGCGCAACGTCGCCGACCAGTGGGCTCCGTCCCGCAATTCTTCGCTCCAGTGCATCCGGTTCCTTGAAGCAAGACTCATACCAGTCCGGCGGAGGCGCGATTGTCCCACATTGATGCACCGGGCAAATCACCCTGCGCCGGACCTGTGCAACAACGAAACGGCCTGCCTTCGGCTGGTGCAGTTTCAGGGCTGCCCGGCTTCGCGATGGCGCAAGGCGCCTGACGAATGGCCGGCACGGGCCTTGCACCGTCCTCGGCTCGCCGCGGCCTCGCGGTCTGGAGGAACCTCGATGTCGAACCGGATCCGTTCGTTGTGGCTGCGCATCCTGCTTCCGATGCTTGCGGTGGCCGGCCTCACCACCCTGACCGTCAGCGCGCAAGCCGCGGAAGCGAAGCCCGAATTCAAGGTGGCGTGGAGCATCTACGTCGGCTGGATGCCGTGGGACTACGCCGAGCAGAGCGGCATCCTGGCGAAGTGGGCCGACAAGTACGGCATCAGGATCACGCTGACGCAGGTCAACGACTACGTCGAATCGATCAACCAGTACACCGCCGGGCAGTTCGATGCCTGCGTGATGACGAACATGGACCTGCTGACCATTCCGGCCGCGGGCGGCGTGGATTCGACGGCGCTGATCGCCGGCGACTTCTCCAACGGCAACGACGGCATCGTGCTGAAAGGGAAGGGCAGGAAGCTCGCCGACATCAAAGGGCAGCCCGTCAACCTGGTCGAGCTGTCGGTGTCGCACTATCTGCTCGCCCGAGCGCTCGAGACCCTGAAGCTGCGCGAGCGGGACGTGAAGATCGTCAACACGTCCGACGCCGACATCGTCGGCGGCCTGGGCGGCACCCGCCACTTCGGCCGTGGTCACCTGGAAGCCGCAACTCAGCGAGATCGCCGCCCAGCCGGATGCGAGCGTCGTGTTCGACTCGAGCAAGATGCCGGGCGAGATCATCGACCTGATGGTCGTGAAGACCGACGTGCTGAAGACAGTCGCCTGCGCTCGGCAAGGCGCTGGTCGGCGCGTGGTACGAAACACTGGCCGTGATGCTCGGCAGCGATGCGAAGGCGGTCGCGGCGTTGACCGCGATGGCCAAGGCATCGGGCACCGATCTCGCCGGGTTCCGTGCGCAGCTCGCCACGACGCGGATGTTCGCGACGCCGGCCGAGGCGCACACGTTCCTGCTGAGCCCGCAGCTCGCGCAGACCTCGGACCTCGTGCGCAGGTTCTCCTTCGATCATGGCATCCTCGGCGAAGGCGCGAAGAGCGTGGACGCCGTCGGCATCGCGTTCCCGGACGGCAAGACACTCGGCGATCCGAAGAACGTCAAGCATGCGCTTCGATGCGAGCTTCACGAAGATGGCGCTCGACGGGAAGCTCTGACCAGCGCGCCAGGGGAAGCGCCATGCGCCGGCTGGTGAACCTCGAGGCCGGCCGCGGGACGTCGATTGCGCTGGCGGCGCTGCCGTTCCTGCTGCTGCTCGCCGCCTATGCGGTGGGTTCGGCGACCCGGCTGGCCGCGAACCCCGCCGACAAGCTGCTGCCCGCGTTCTCGACGCTGGCGAACACGATCGGGCACTATGCATTCGAGGAAGACCGGCGCAGCGGCGAGCATCCTGCTGTGGGCCGACACGCTGGCGAGTCTCGCTCCGCCTCGGCATCGCACTCGCGGTCAGCGCGGTGCTCGGGCTCGCGGGCGGCGTCGCAATCGGCAGCCTTCCGCTCGTGCGCAGCGTGTTCGGCGCTGTTCGTGGCAGCGATCTCGATGATCCCGCCGCTGGCGGTGCTGCCGATCCTGTTCATCGTCCTCGGGCTCGACGAGCCGGCCAAGATCGTGCTGATCGTCATCGGCATCACGCCGGTGCTGGTCCGCGATCTCGCGCAGCGCGTTCAGGAGCTGCCGCGCGAGCAGCTCATCAAGGCCCAGACCCTCGGCGCCTCGAGCTGGCAGCTGGTGCTGCGCGTGATCCTGCCGCAGGTCTCGCCGCGGCTGCTCGACGCGCTGCGACTGAACGCTCTGTTCGGCATGGTTGTTCCTGATCGCTGCCGAAGCGATCGCCTCGACCGACGGACTCGGCTACCGCATCTTCCTGGTGCGCCGCTATCTCGCCATGGACGTGATCCTGCCCTACGTCGTCTGGATCACGCTGCTCGCCGTCGGCATGGACCTGCTGCTCCGTCTCGCTCGCCGCCGGCTGTTTCCCTGGAGCAGCGCCGCGACATGAGCGCGACGCCGGTACTGCTGAAGGTGCGCAGGCTGTGGATGAGCTTCGGCGACCAGGTCGTGCTCGAGAACCTCGACTTCGAAGTGGCCGAGCACGAGTTCGTCACCATCGTCGGCGCGTCGGGTTGCGGCAAGACGACGTTTCTGCGGATGCTGCTCGGCGTCGAGCGGCCGACGCGCGGGCAGATCCTGCTCGACGACCGGCCACTGCCCGACGAACCTGGACGCGAGCGCGGCATCGTGTTCCAGCGCTATGCCCTGTTCCCGCATCTCTCCGTCACCGAACACCTGCTGCTGTCGCAGGAGCTGGCTGCAGCCCCATGGTCGGCGCGGCTGTTCGGCGCATCACGCAGGGCCGCCCGCGAACGCGCCCACGCGCTGCTGCGGGATGTGGGTCTGTACGACGCGCGTGACCGTCATCCACACCAGCTGTCCGGCGGCATGCAGCAGCGTCTGTCGATCGCGCAGTCGGTGATCTGCCGAACCGCGCATCCTGCTGCTCGATGAGCCCTTCGGCGCGCTCGATCCCGGTATCACCGGCGACATGCATCGCCTCATCCAGGATCTCTGGCGTCGACGGCGGATGACCGTTTTCATGGTCACGCACGACATCAAGGAGGGGTTCACGCTCGGCACGCGGATGCTGGTGTTCGACCGGTCGCCGGCATTCTCCGGCGCGCGCATCACCTACGACATCCCTTTGAAGCGGCCCGGCGCGGAGCCCCCCGCGGCAGGGTAGACTGCTGCGCCATGAGCGCTGCAGCTGGAACGACGGACGTCATCCCGGGCCAGGAGCCGGTCCGCTCGCTGCGCGTCAGACGCTGGCGCAAGGGCGAGTGGGCCGACGTGGACGACAATGTCGCTGCCGAGGTTCCGGTTGCCCTTGCGTACAACTCGATCCCGCACGTGGTCATGCTGGCCACGCCGCGTGACCTGGAAGATCTGGGAGTCGGGTTCACCGTCAGCGAGGCACTGGTCGAGCACTACGGTGAAGTGCGCGCCTGTTCGCTCGACACCTCGTCCGGTGCCTACGATCTGCGCATCTCCGTCGAAGGTGCGCGACTCGGCGCGCTGCTCGAGCGTCGTCGCAACCTGACCGGCCGCACCGGTTGCGGCGTGTGTGGCGCAGAGACGGTCGAGGATGCCATTCGCCGTCCGCCTCCGGTGGCTGCGGGTGGCGAGGCGCCCCGCACCGGGGTCGCGTCCGCGCTACGACGCATTCGCGAGCTCCAGCCCCTCGGCGCGCTCGCGGGCAGCCTGCACGCGGCCGCATGGGTGACCTGGGGCGGTGAGGTGCAGCTCGTGCGCGAAGACGTCGGCCGGCACAACGCGCTCGACAAGCTCATCGGCGCCAAGCTGCGCGCCGGCGATGATTTCCAGCAGGGCTACGTGCTCGTGACGAGCCGTGCCAGCTACGAGATGGTGCAGAAGACCGCGACCCTCGGCATCCGGATGCTGGTGGCCGTCTCGGCGCCCACGGCCCTCGGCGTCGAGCTGGCACGGGAATGCGGCGTCACCCTGGTCGGGTTTGCCCGTGAAGAACAGCAGGTCGTCTACAGCCATCCGCATCGTTTGCTTTAAGCGTCGGGCCCGGCAACGAGGCTTCGCGGACCCGTCCGTGCAGTGTATATGATGGTATACAACGACGACGGCCGGAGAACGGGATGACGCGGGTTGGCATCGTGTGGTCACTGGTTGTCGCATTGGCGGCATCGATGGCATCGCCGCTGGCGCATGCCGCCGAGGCTCGGGTCGCCGCAGCCTCGGACCTGAAGTTCGCACTCGATGAAGTGGTGCGCGAGTTCTCCAAAGGCTCCGGTCACACGGTCCGCGTCACGTACGGTTCCTCGGGCACTTTCGCGACGCAGATCCGCAGCGGTGCGCCCTTCGGCCTGTTCCTCTCGGCGGATGAGTCGTACATCGCCGCGCTCGCAGCCGAATCGCGCACACGTGATCAGGGGGCGCTGTATGCAATCGGCCGAATCGTCCTGTTCGCGGCGACGGGGTCGGAGCTGGCGGTCGATCCCGAACTGAACGGATTGCGCCGGGCGCTGCAGGGCGGCGCGATCCGCCGGTTCGCCATCGCGAACCCCGAGCATGCTCCGTATGGCCAGCGAGCCGAAGAGGCGTTGCGTCACGCAGGGCTGTGGGAGCCGGTGTCTCCCCGTCTCGTGCTCGGTGAAAACGTCTCGCAAGCCGCGCAGTTCGCGCTGACCGGGTCGGCGCAGGGCGGGATCATCGCGCTGTCACTCGCGCTCGCCCCACCGATGGCCGGCAAGGGAACGTACGCGCTGATCCCGGACGCGTGGCATGGTCCTCTACGGCAGCGGATGGTGCTGCTGCCGGGTGCCAGCGAGGCGGACGAGGCGCTGTACACGTTCCTGCAGTCGCCTCGCGCGCGCCGCGTGATGCAGACTTACGGCTTCGCGTTGCCCGGGAGCTGACCGACTCGATGGATGGCGAGGCCCTGCTGCTGTCGGTGAAGCTCGGTGGCGCGACCATCGCGCTGCTGTTGCCCGCGGCGTTGTTTGCGGGCCGCTGGCTCGCCTACACCCGCATCCCGGGCCGCGCAGCGATCGAAGCGCTGCTCGCGGTGCCGCTGGTACTGCCACCGACGGTCGTCGGCTACTACCTGCTCGTCTCGCTGTCGCGGGACGCCGCATTCGGCGGGTGGCTCGAGCGTCTTACCGGTCACTCGTTCGTGTTCTCGTTCAGCGGTCTCGTGCTGGCATCGTTCATCGTGAACATCCCGTTCGCCGTGCAACCGATCCAGCGCGCATTCGAGGCCATTCCGGTCGACGTGCGCGACTCGGCGGCAACCTGCGGCATGGGCTTCTGGGCGTCGCTGTGGCGCATCGAGCTGCCCCTTGCGTGGCCCGGTGTCGTCACCGCCTGCATCCTGACGCTCGCGCACACGCTCGGAGAGTTCGGCGTCGTGCTGATGGTCGGCGGCAACATTGCCGGCGAAACGCGCACCGTCGCGATCTCGATCTACGACCGGGTGCAGGCCTTCGACTTCGAGGCAGCGGGGCGCATGTCGCTGCTGCTGCTCGCCGCATCGGTGGCCGCGCTCGCGATCGCCGCGCATCTCGGGCGTCGGCCCGACCGGGGACGCAGCGGTGCACGACGCTGACCTCAGGCTCGAGCTGCGGCAGGCCGCGCCGATAGCGCTCGACGTGCGCATGCATTGCCGTGGTGGCGAACTGATGGCGCTGCTCGGCCCGTCAGGCAGCGGCAAGTCGACCGTGCTGCGCATGATCGCCGGGTTGTCGAGCCCGGCCGCCGGTTCGATCGCGTGCAACGGGGCGCGCTGGTACGACGCGGAGCGCCGCATCGACATGCCTCCGCAGCAGCGCGGCGTGGGCTATGTGCCGCAGAGCTATGGACTCTTCCCGCATCTGAGCGCGCTGGACAACGTGCGCGCGGGGCTCGGCCCGCGCCGGAACGAGGCGATCGCGCGCGACTGGCTCGACCGCGTCGGCTTGACGGCGTTCGCACGCCGGCGACCGCACGAGCTCTCGGGCGGCCAGCAGCAACGCGTCGCTCTCGCCCGCGCGCTCGCGCGCGACCCGGCTGTACTGCTGCTCGACGAGCCGTTCGCCGCGCTCGATGGCGAGACGCGGGAAGCGCTGTACATCGAACTCGCCGTGCTCAAGCGTGAACTGCGTGCGCCGATCCTGCTGGTGACCCACGATCTCGGCGAGGCGATGCTGCTCGGCGATCGACTCTCGCTGATCGACGACGGAAGGACGCTGCAGGAAGCGAGCCCGACCGATGTCGTTCGCCATCCGGCCGGCATCAGCGCAGCGCGCATCCTGGGCATCCGCAACATCTTCCCGGGCATGATCTTGCGACACGACGTACCGGCGAGCGTGACCTATGTCGCAGCCGGCCCGCACGAACTGGAATTTCCGCTGCGCGAGGATCGTGCTGCCGGTACGGCGATCCACTGGATCGTGACCGGCGGGGCAGTGCGCCTTCCGCCGAAGAACCGCGCCGAATCACCCGACCGTCGCAACCGCGTCAGCTATTACGTCGAACGGCTGGTGCGACTCGGTGACGAGGCGCGCATCAGCGGCCGGGTGGACGGGCTCGCCGACCCGCTGCAATGCATCGCTCCGATCGACCTCGTCCTCGCACTCGGATTGCAGGTGGAGAGCCGCGTCGACGTGCTGTTGCGCACCTCGGGCCTCCACATCCTCTGAAGTCGGGCGTCAGAAGCTCGCGAGGACTTCTGGCAGCGGTCTCGCCGCGGCCAGCACCGCATCGGCCACGGCTGCGACATCGTTCAGGTCGACGCAGAGGCGATCCGGCAGCGCGAACACCGGACTGGATGCGACCACCGCGACGGTTGCATCGTGCACGTGCAGCGGCGGCTTGCCGAGTTCGGGGCGGAACACTTCGAGCTTCGGATGCGGCTCGCGCTTGTAACCCTCGACCAGCACGAGATCGCAGGGCGAAAGGCGCCCGAGCAGCGAGGGAAGGGTCGCCTCGTCATCCGTGCCGAGTTCGTGGATCTGGGCCCAGCGACGCGCGGAGGAGATGATCACCTCGCTCGCACCCGCGAGCCGGTGCGCATGCGAATCCTTGCCGGGCCGGTCGATCTCGAAGTCGTGGTGCGCATGCTTCAGCGTCGCGACGCGCAGCCCCTGACGGACGAACAGCGGCAGCAGCCGCGTCAGCAGCGTCGTCTTGCCGGAGCCGCTCCAGCCGGTGATGCCGAGGATCCGCGTTTCGCGCATGGCCGGCCGTTATATAGTCCCGCCGCATGCAGGCCAAGAGCTTTGTCGCAGGCATCGTCATTGCGGGCGGGCGGTCGACCCGATTCGGCGGCGAGAAGGCCGTCGCATCGCTCGCGGGCGAAACGCTGCTGCTGCGGGCGGTCCGACGGCTGCAGCGCGAGTGCTCGCCGGTTGCAGTCAATGCGCGACCGGCGACCGAGGCGGAGGCCGCTTCCGTCGCCGCGGGCCTGACCGTGCTGAGCGATCTGCCCGGCGATCCCGACGGCCCGCTGGCCGGTGTGCATGCGGGCCTGCGCTGGGCGCGCTCGATCGGCGCCACGGCACTCGCGGCGAGCCCGTGTGACGCGCCACTCCTCCCTGACGACCTGTATGCGCGCCTCATCGAGGCGGCCGGCGAGGGCGCTGCAATGGCCGTGACGTCGTCCGGACGGCAGCCGCTGTGCGCGGTGTGGCCCACCAGCGCGCTCGAGACGGTCGCGGCAGCGCTGGCCGGCGGCGCTCACCCGCCGACGTGGCGGCTGCTCGAGCAGCTCGGTGCGAGGGCGGTGAGCGTCGAGCCGGCCGAGGCGTTCACCAACGTGAACACGCGCGAGGACCTCGTGGCCCTCGAGCACCGGCTCACCAGCGATAGAAGTTCGTGACGAACCCGTCGGGGTAGCCCGCTTCGCGCGGCGGAAGCTCGACGAAGCCGTCGGTGCCGGCCAACGCGAGGAAATCGCCCGATCCCTGCGTCGGTCTCGGCATCGCGTGCATCTGCGCCTCGTCATCCTGCGCGAGGCTGACCGGCAGGTAGTAGGCCGTCCTGCGTCCGGGCAGCGCACTCGCGAGACGGACGCGCTCCGCGAGCCGGCACGACGGCACCCATGAGCGCGCTCAGCGCCGGCAGAACGAAGCGTGCGAGGCAGATCATCGTGGCGACCGGATTGCCGGGCAGTCCGAAAACGGCCTGGCCGCGCGGGCCGACGCCGAACCACATCGGCCGGCCCGGCCGCTGTGCCACCTGGTGGAACACCTCTTCGACGCCGAGATGCTTCAGCGACGCGGGCACGAAATCGAACTTGCCTTTCGACACGCCGCCGCTCAGCACCAGCACGTCGTGCGAGTCCAGGTGCTGGCCCAGCCGCTGACGGGTCAGCGCCTCGTCATCGGGCAGATGGTCGTCGGCAACCGAGGTGTAGCCGTGCGCGAGCAACGCCGCGAGCACCCCATACGCATTCGAGCGGCGCACCTGGTGTTCCGCGATCGGCAGGCCGGGTTCGACGAGCTCGTCGCCGGTCGAGATCACCCTGACCCGCGGCTGGCGTGCCACCTCGATGGCGGCCATGCCTGCCGAGGCCACGACGGCAATTTCGGTGGCTCCCAGGCGCTGCCCGGCAACCAGCATGGCGACGTCGGGACGACTGTCCGAGCCGCGTCGCTGCACGTTGCGCCAGGGTGCTGCGCCCGCTTCCGCGGCCAGCTGAAGCACGCGGCCGTCGAGCGTGTACTCCTCGAGCGGAATGATGCTGTCGGTTCCGGCGGGCAGCACCGCGCCGGTCATCACCTCGATCGCTGCGTCGGCCGAGGCAAGGTTCAGCGGCAGCGCGCCGGCTGCCTGAATGCCTTGCAGCTCGAACCGGCGCACACCAGCCGCGAAACTCGCGCTCGCGATCGCGATGCCATCCATGCAGACGCGATCGAACGGCGGATTGTCGCGCTCGGCATATACGTGCTGCCGCAGCACGCGACCGACCCCGTTCGCAAGTGCGACGCGCTCGGACGGCAAAGGGGTGAGCCGCGCGAGTATTTCGCGCGCGGCTTCGTCGGGAGTCAGTGCTGGCAAGGGGACGTCAGGCCGGCTCGGCCTCCGGTTCGCGACTGAAGCCGACGGCGTCCGCCGGCGTGCCACCGGCCGATACGGCCACGGCGCAGTACTTGAACTCCGGGATCTTGCCGAACGGATCGAGCGCCGCGTTGGTCAGCAGGTTGGCCGCCGCCTCGTAGTAGGCGAACGGAATGAACACCGCGCCCGTGCGGCGTGCCGTCGTCGCGGCGCACGCTGCAGCGCCACTTCGCCGCGACGCGACCGCACCGTGATCACGTCGCCCGGCTCCACGCCCAGCGCTGCGCAGGTCGGCGCCGTTCATCGACGCGGTGGCCACCGGCTCGATCGCGTCGAGCACGCTGGCGCGGCGCGTCATGCTGCCGGTGTGCCAGTGCTCGAGCTGGCGGCCGGTGATCAGCACGAACGGGTAGTCGACGTCGGGCCGCTCGTCGGCCGGGATGATGTCGGCCGGCACCAGCTTCACGCGGCCGTCCGTCGGTCGGGAAGCTGTCGATGAACACGGTCGGCTGGCCGGGATCGTCCTCGCGTCAGGCAGGGATAGGTGACGCTCGACTCGCGCTCCAGCCGCTCCCAGGTGATGCCGCCGATGGCCTCGTGCATCGCCTGGCGCATCTCTTCGTACACCGCGGCGACGCCGCACTCCTCGCCCTGCGTAGTTCCACGGCAGGCCGATGCGGCGCGCGATCTGCTGGATGATCCAGAGGTCGGGCTCGCGCATCGCCCGGCGGGTCGAGCGCGCGGCGGCCGAGCTGCACCATGCGGTCGGTGTTGGTCACGGTGCCGGTCTTCTCGGGCCAGGCGCTGGCCGGCAGCACCACGTCGGCCAGCCAGGCGGTCTCGGTCATGAAGATGTCCTGCACCACCAGATGCTCGAGCTCGGCGCAGCGCATGGCGCGCATGGTTCAGGTCGGGGTCGCTCATCGCCGGGTTCTCGCCCATGATGTACATGCCGCGGATCTTGTGCGGATCGCTGTCGGGCGCCAGCGCCTTGTGCATGATCTCGACCACGGTGTAGCCCGGCTTGTCGTCGAGCTTCGTGCCCCAGAAGTTCTCGAACCAGCGCGTGCGCGCGCGGCGTTCGTCGACGCGCTGGTAGTTGGGGAACATCATCGGGATCAGCCCGGCGTCGCTCGCGCCCTGCACGTTGTTCTGGCCGCGCAGCGGATGCAGCCCGCTGCCCGGCTTGCCGATCTGGCCGGTGACGCGTGACCAGCGCGATCAGGCAGCGCGCGTTGTCGGTGCCGTGCACGTGCTGGCTGATGCCCATGCCCCACAGGATCATCGCGCCCTTGGCGGTGGCGAACGCGCGCGCCACCTCGCGCATCGTCTCGGCCGGGATGCCGCAGATCGGCGCCATCGCCTCCGGCGCTGTAGCCCTTCACGTTCTCCCGCAGCGCCTCGAAGTTGCTCGGCGCGGTCGCGCGACGAAGGCCTCGTCGACCAGGCCTTCGTCGATGACCGTGTGGATCAGCGCGTTGAGCATCGCGACGTCGGTGTCGGCCTTGAACTGCAGCGTGCGCCAGGCATGGCGGCCGAGGTCGGTGATGCGCGGGTCGGCCAGCACGATCTTCGTCGCCGCGCTTCGCCGCGTTCTTCATCCAGGTCGCGGCGACCGGGTGGTTCGCGGTCGGGTTGGAGCCGATCACGAGGATCAGGTCGGCGTGCTCGACGTCGTTGACCTGGTTGCTGACCGCGCCGGAGCCGACGCCTTCGAGCAGCGCCGCCACGCTCGAGGCATGGCACAGCCGCGTGCAGTGGTCGACGTTGTTGCTGCCGAAGCCGGTGCGCACCAGCTTCTGGAACAGGTAGGCCTCCTCGTTGCTGCCCTTGGCCGAGCCGAAGCCGGCCAGCGACTTCGGGCCGTGCGTGTCGCGCAGGCGCCTTCAGCTTGCCCGCGGTCAGCGTCGAGCGCCTCTTCCCAGGTCGCTTCGCGGAACACGTCGCGCCAGTCGGCCGGGTCGCGCGACTTCGCTCGGAGTCCTTGGCGACGCCGGCCTTGCGG
Organism: uncultured Pseudomonadota bacterium; assembly: GCA_963769065.1. Lineage (GTDB taxonomy): Bacteria > Pseudomonadota > Gammaproteobacteria > Steroidobacterales > Steroidobacteraceae > ZC4RG30. The sequence continues at coordinate 486,268 of CAVYKG010000001.1, forward strand.
ATCAGCGGCTTCGTCAGGCGCTGCGGGTGGTGCGCGTAGTCGAAGCCGAAGCGGCCCTTGACGCACAGGCGGCTGTGGTTGGCCGGGCCGTCGCGGCCGTCGACGCTGACGATCTCGCTCGTCCTTGACGTTGTAGGTGATCAGGCAGCCGACGCCGCAGAACGGACAGACCGAGTCGACCTTGCGGTCGACCGCCTGCGAGCCGATCAGCGTCTTCGGCATCAGCGCGCCGGTCGGGCAGGCCTGCACGCATTCGCCGCAGGCGACGCAGGTGCTGTCGCCCATGCGGGTCGTGCGAGGTCGAACACGATCTCGCTGTGGTCGCCGCGCAACGCGTAGCCGATCACGTCGTTGACCTGCTCCTCGCGGCAGGCGCGCACGCAGCGCGTTGCACTGGATGCAGGCGTCGAGGTTGACCGCCATCGCCGGGATGCGAGAGGTCGGCCGCCGGCTGCTCGCGGCGCGAGCGCCTGCAGCTCGGGGCGCACCGCTGACGCCCAGGCGCGCGGCCCAGTCGCTGAGCTCGCCGTGCTGCTGCGTGGCGTCGTCGCCGACCCACTTGTAGCCCTCGTCGCGGCATGTCGGACAGCAGCATCTCGACCACCATCTTCTGGCTCTTGAGGGCGCGCTCGCTGGTCGCCTGCACCTCCATGCCCGGCGTCGACGCGCGGCAGCAGCTCGGCGCCAGCGTGCGCTCGCCCTCGATCTCGACCACGCAGGCGCGGCAGTTGCCGTCGGGGCGATAGCCGTCCGTGTAGCACAGGCGCGGGATCGTCGACGCCGTGCGCGCTCGGCCGCCTGCAGGATGGTCTCGCCCTCGAGCGCCTGGACCGGTCTGGCCGTCGAGCTCGAACTCGACCGTGGCAGCGGGATCTGCAGCATCTGTTCGGCAGCGTTCATTCAGACCTCGTGCGGAAAGTATTTCTGCACGCAGCGGATCGGGTTCGGCGCCGCCTGGCCCAGGCCGCAGATCGAGGCGTCGACCATCACCTGGTTCAGGTCTTCGAGCGTCGCGTGGTCCCACATGCGGCGCTTCCATCAGCGCGCGCCGCCTTGGCGGTGCCGACGCGGCACGGCGTGCACTGGCCGCAGCTCTCGTGCTCGAAGAAGCGCATCATGTTGAGCGCCGCGTCGCGCGCGCGGTCGTGCTGGCTCAGCACGATGACGGCGGCCGAGCCGATGAAGCAGCCGTGCGGCTGCAGCGTGTCGAAGTCGAGCGGCACGTCGGCCAGGCTGCGCCGGCAGGATGCCGCCCGAGGCGCCGCCAGGCAGGTAGGCATAGAGCGTCGTGGCCCGTCAGCATGCCGCCGCAGTACTCGTCGACCAGTTCGCGCAGCGTGATGCCGGCCGGCGCGAGCTTGACGCCCGGGCTCGCTTCACGCGGCCGCTGACGCTGAAGCGAGCGCAGGCCCTTGCGGCCGTGGCGGCCGAAGCCGCCGAACCAGCCGGGCCGCGCTCGACGATGTCGCGCACCCAGTACAGCGTCTCGAAGTTGTGCTCCAGCGTCGGCCGGCCGAACAGGCCGACCTGCGGCGATGTACGGCGGCCGCATGCGCGGCTCGCCGCGCTTGCCCTCGATGCTCTCGATCATCGCGGACTCTTCGCCGCAGATGTAGGCGCCGGCGCCGCGCCGCAGCTCGATGCGCGGCAGCGCGAACGGCGGGTCGGCCTGCAGCGCGGCGAGCTCGCGTTCGAGCAGGGCGCGGCAGCCGTGGTACTCGTCGCGCAGGTAGATGTAGCAGGCCTCGATGCCGACCACCGTGCGCGGCGATCAGCAGGCCTTCGAGGAAGCGGTGCGGATCGCGCTCGAGGTAGGTGCGGTCCTTGAAGGTGCCGGGCTCGCCCTCGTCGATGTTGACCGCCATCAGGCGCGGCGCCGGCTGCTCGCGCACGATGCGCCACTTGCGGCCGGCCGGGAAGCCCGCGCCGCCGAGGCCGCGCAGGCCCGAGTCTTCCATCGCCTGCAGCACGTCGTCGGCGTCCTGCTCGCCGTTCGCGACGCGGCCGCCAGCGCATAGCCGCCCTGCGCGCGGTAGGCGCGTAGGCCGACGTAAGCGTGGCGACACGTCGGCGAACGCTGCGGTGACCGGCGCCGGGCCCGTGGCGCCGGCATCGAACTTGCCGTCATCGGGCGGCTGCGGGGTGCGAGACCATTCGCCGCTCGACCGCGGCCTGCACGTGCTCGCCATCGGCGAGCACGACCGGCGCCTGGCCGACGACCGCGACCGGCGCCTGCTCGCAGCGGCCGACGCACGGCGCGGCGATCACGCGCACGTCGGCGCCGAGCAACGCGGGCAGCGCGCTCGAGCAGGTCGCGCGCGCCGGCCAGCTCGCACGAGCAGGCCGTCGCAGACGCGCACCGTCAGCGCGGGCGGCGTTCGTCGCCCGCGCGCAGGACCTCGAAGTGGTGGTAGAAGGTCGCGACCTCGTACACCTCGGCCATCGGCAGGTTCATCTCGCGCGCCAGCGCCACCAGGTGACGGTCGTGCAGGCCGCGCCAGGCGTCGTTGAGCAGGTGCAGGTGCTCGATCAGCAGGTCGCGCGGATAGCGGCGACGGGCCGATCAGGTCGCGCACCTCGGCGAGCGAGACGTGGTCGGGCTGGCGGCCCTTCAGCTGCCCACGCTTGCGCAGGCGGCCTCGAAGCTGATCCACGGAGGCGGTCGCCACGACGGGCGCCGGGGGAGTGACGGTCGTTGTCATGAAATGTCTACGCTTGGTTCGAGCGGCGACCGCGAAGCGGCGCCGGATGTTGATTTGCCGGAGAATATCACGCGGCCGACGCCACGGCCGGTGAGGGGTATGCAGGAACGGCCGAAGCTGTCGCTGGAAGGACTGACCGTGCTCGTGCTCGGCTGCGGGGACGTCGGTTCCGCGGTCGCGCATCGGTTGCACGGTGCGGGCGCGCACGTGCTGGTTTGCGATCTGCCGCGGCCCGCGCATGCCCGGCGCGGCATGGCGTACACGGATGCGCTGTTCGACGGCAGCGCAGAGCTCGACGGCATCCTTGCCCGCCACGTGGTCGAGCTGGCCGACGTCGAGACCTGCTGGTCCAGCGCGAATGCCATCGCGATCGTCACGTTGCCGGAAATGTCGGTTGTCGCGGACCGCTCGTTCGATGTGGCGATCGACGCGACCATGCGCCGACACCGCACGCCATCTGACATAAGGGCGCTGGCGCCGTTCGGGGTCGGGGTCGGGCCCGGTTTCGCGCCCGGCCTCAACTGCCACGTCGCGATCGAATCGCAGTGGGGCGCGCACCTGGGCAGCGTGCTCGACGATCGGCCCAGCGCGCCGCTCGCCGGCGGCCCGAAGCCGCTCGATGGCGTCGGCCGCGCGCGCTTCGTGCCCGCGCCGCTCGATGGCAGGTGGAGCACGGCCGCAACCCTCGGCATGCCGGTCGCGGCGGGGGACCTGGTCGGACGCATCGGCCCGGTCGAGGTCGCCGCGCCGATCGACGGCCGGCTGCGAGGTGTCACGCGCGACGGTGTCGATGTGCGTGCCGGCCAGCGCATCGTCGAAGTCGATCCGCGGGCCGAGCCGCAGATCTTCGGTCTGGGCGAACGTCCGCTCGCGATCGCCGCAGGCGTGTTGCGCGCCCTCGGCCGCGTGCATGCCCAGTGATGGGCGGTGAGTCGAGTGCGCTGCAGCTCGTGCTGCACGCTGATCCGGCGCTCATTGCGATCGTGCGCCTCTCACTCCTCGTCAGCCTGTCGGCGACGTTGCTCGCCGCGCTCATCGGTGCGCCGCTCGGCGCGCTGATCGCCCTGACGCGTTTCCGGGGACGCGAGGCCGTCATCGTGCTGTTGAACGCGCTGATGGGCCTGCCGCCGGTCGTGGTCGGCCTCGCGATCTATCTCCTCCTGTCTCGCGCAGGGCCGCTCGGCCAGCTCGGCCTGCTGTTCACGCCGCAGGCCATGATCATCACGCAGACGGTGCTGGTACTGCCGATCATTGCTGCGCTGACGCGGCAGACGGTCGAGGACCTGTGGCTCGTGTATCGCGACGAGCTCGCCGCGATGGACGTCGGGCCGGTGCGCCGCGCCCGCACGTTGCTCTGGGATGCGCGGTTCTCGCTGCTCACCGCGCTGCTGGCGGGGTTCGGACGCGCGGCCGCCGAGGTAGGTTCGATCATCATCGTCGGCGGCAACATCGACGGCTTCACGCGCACGATGACGACCGCGATCGCGCTCGAGACGTCGAAGGGCAACCTGCCCCTCGCGCTCGGCCTTGGCATCGTCCTGCTGACGATCGTCCTCGGTGTCAATGTGGGGGCCTGGTTCGTCAAGCGGGTCGGCGCCCGGTTCGAGGCGTCGTGAGCGGCGAGCTGCCCATCGTGCTGCGGGACGTGCACATCCGGCTCGGTGCGACGCCCGCCTTGCGCGGCTGTTCGCTGACCTTCGAGGCCGGCGCGCCGTCAGTCATCATCGGCCCGAACGCATCGGGCAAGACGACGCTGCTGCGCACGCTGATGGGACTGCTGCAACCGAATTCGGGGTCCATTTCCTGGGGCGGCCACGCGCTGGTTCCGCCGACGCGGCGCGCGATGGTCTTTCAGCGACCGGTGATGTTCCGCCGCAGCGTCGCCGGCAACCTGCGGTATGCGCTGGCGACCGCCAGGGTGCCACGCGACCGCTGGCCGGCTCGCGTCGCCGACCTGCTGGCGCTAGTGGGGCTCACCGGACTCGACGAGCGCCCCGCGCCCCGGCTCTCCGGTGGTGAACGGCAGCGCCTCGCGCTCGCCCGCGCGCTGGCCCGGGATCCGGAAGTGCTGCTGCTCGACGAGCCGACGGCGAGTCTCGATCCCGCCGCGACCCTCGCGATCGAAGCGCTGGTGCGCGCAATCGCCGCGCGGGGCGTCAAGGTCATCATGACGACGCACGATCTCGGCGAAGCCGAGCGGCTGGCCGGCGACGTCGTTCTGATGCATCGTGGCGAAGTCATCGAGAGCGGCCCCGCCGACTCGGTGCTGAATGCGCCACGCAGCGACGGCGCGCGTCGGTTCCTGTCCGGAAGACTGCCGCTGTAGCGAGATCCCATGCGACGCCTGAACCTGTTCCTCCACACGCTTCTCGCGCTCGCCTCGCTGGCGGTCGTCAACGGGTCAGTCGCGGCCGACGTCGAACGCTCGATCGTCGTCGCGTCGACGACCTCGACCCAGGACTCTGGCCTGTTCGAGGTGCTGCTGCCGAAGTTCACGCAGGACACCGGCATCACGGTGAAGGTCATCGCGCAGGGCACCGGCCAGGCGCTCGACACCGGTCGTCGGGGCGATGCCGACGTCGTGTTCGTGCACGACCGCGAGGCGGAGCTCAGGTTCGTCGCCGACGGCGAGGGGGTCGACCGTCGGCCCGTGATGTACAACGATTTCGTGCTCATCGGTCCCCGTACCGATCCGGCCCGCATACGCGGCTCGCGCGACGTCGCGGCCGCGCTGCTCGCGATCCGCGCCGCGCGTTCGCCATTCATCTCGCGCGGCGATCGGTCGGGCACGCACCAGGCGGAGTTGCGGCTCTGGCGTCGCGCCGGCATCGACGTCGAACCGGCGAAGGAGCCGTGGTACCGCTCCGTGGGACAGGGCATGGGTGCAGCCCTGAACATGGCGGCGGCGGCCGATGCCTACGTGCTCGCGGATCGTGCGACGTGGCTGCGGTTCGCGAACAAGCGTGAACTGGTGCTGCTGGTGGAAGGCGACGAGCAGCTCTTCAACCAGTACGGCGTGATGCTGGTGAACCCGGCGCGACACCCTTCGGTGAAGGCCGAACCGGCGCGCCGGTTCATCGACTGGCTGGTCTCGCCGAAGGGCCAGCAGGCGATCGGCAGCTACACCCTCGACGGGCAGCGGCTGTTCTACCCGAACGCCGGCGACACGGCACGCTGAGGCGTCAGCGCTCCCAGTCGAACTTCGGCAGCAGCCGGAAAGCCTCGCGCATGCTGTCGTCCCACGACTTCTCGACATTGCGCAGCAGCGGCGAGCCTTCGTCGAGAATCAGGTGCCGTGACAGCGCGAAGGCATCGCGCCGATACAGCGCGAGCTCGACCGGCGGTCCGACCGACAGGTTCGACTTCATGGTCGCGTCGATCGAGACCAGCGCGAGACGCGCCGCGTCTTCGATCGAAAGGCGGCCTCCCGCGATGCGCGACAGCACCGGCTTGCCGTACTTGAACTCCCCGAGCTGCAGGAACGGCGTCTCGGGCGTCGCGGTGATGTAGTTGCCTTCCGGATAGACGAGGTGGATGGCGGGTGGATGCCCGGCGATCTGCCCGCCGACAATGATGGTCGCCTTGCCGTCCGCATTCGATTCGCGCAGGCCAGCTGCATGGGCGCGCTGCACCTCGACCAGCAGGCGGCCGACGTACGTCGCGGCCTCGAACAGGTAACGCACCGACTTGAGGCTCTGGATCGGCTCGGGTGTGTCGAGATCGCGCCGGATGCGGTCCATCACCTCCTGGGAGGTTGCGAGGCTGCCCGAGGTCAGGATCACGAAGAAGCGGTCGGCAGCTGGCTGGAACTGATGCAGCTTGCGATAGGTGCTGACGAAATCCACGCCGGCGGTGGTGCGGGAATCGGACGCAAAGACGAGTCCGTCATCGATCTGGAGGGCGAGGCAGTAGGTCATCGTGACTCTCGGGCGTGCACCAGGATTGGGCGGGATGATAGCGGTGTGCACAGTTGCGTGGCACGAAGCCAAGACCCTCACGCTAATGCGCGCACCGAAGCGGGGTGCCTGCTATCTTATCGATCATGCAGCGCACTGCAGTCGCACCGGAAACCTGAGAAGTCCGCACCCGCATGGCGATCCGTTGGAGCGACTACCCGGCCGAACCCCACTTCGACGAACTCGTCGCGCCCGGCGGCATCGCCCGGCCCGGCGCGGCAGCGGTGGCGAGGCACCTCGAACAGCTCGGTCAGGATGAACTCGCGGTGCGCCAGAAGGCGGCCGAAGTCGCCGTGAAGAGCATGGGCATCACCTTCACCGTCTACCATGAGGAAGGCGGCTCGATCGACCGCGCCTGGCCGCTCGACATCATTCCGCGCGTCATCGAGGCGCGCGAATGGCGCCGTATCGAGGCCGGTCTGAAGCAGCGCGCCGCGGCGCTGAACCGCTTCATCGACGACATCTACCACCAGCAGCGCATCGTCAGGGACGGCGTCTTTCCGGCCGCCTACCTCGCCGACTCGGTCAATTTCCGGCCGCAGTGCGTGGGCATCAAGCCCCCGCTCGGCGTATGGGCCCACGTCTGCGGGTCCGATCTCGTGCGCGGCGCCGACGGCACGATGTACGTGCTCGAAGACAACCTGCGGGTGCCCTCGGGCGTGTCGTACATGCTCGAGAACCGGCAGGTCATCAAGCGGGTGTTCCCCGAGCTGTTCGAGGAGAACACCATCCTGCCGGTCGACGACTATCCGGCCCAGCTGTTCGACATGCTGCGTGCGCTGGCACCGGCGGGCGTCGACAACCCGGAAGTGGTCGTGCTGACCCCGGGCATCTACAACTCCGCCTATTTCGAGCACGCGTATCTCGCGCAGCAGATGGGTTGCGAGCTCGTCGAAGGTCGCGACCTCGCGGTCGGGGACGACGACGTGGTCTACATGCGCACGATCACCGGCTGGTCGCGCGTCCACGTGATCTACCGCCGCATCGACGACCTGTTCCTCGACCCGGAAGCTTTCCGCGGCGACTCGGCGCTGGGTGTTGCCGGCCTGATGCGGGCCTGGCGGGCCGGCAACGTGGCGCTGGCCAACGCGCCGGGCGCGGGCGTTGCCGACGACAAGCTCGTGTACACGTTCGTGCCGGCGATGATCCGCTACTACCTCGACGAAGAGGCCATCCTGCCGAACGTGCCGTCGTACCTCTGCGCCGACCCGAATCAGCTCGACTTCGTGCTTGCGAATCTCGCGACGCTGGTCGTCAAGCCGACCAACGAGTCCGGCGGCTACGGCATGCTGATGGGCCCGAAGTCGACCGCCGAAGAGCGGCGCCAGTTCGCCGAGCTGGTGCGTGCCAATCCGCGCAACTACATCGCGCAGCCAGTCGTGCAGATCTCGACCACGCCTGCGCTGATCGAAGACACCGTCGAGCCGCGCCACGTCGACCTGCGGCCGTTCATCCTGTCCGGTGCCGAGACCCACGTGACCATGGGCGGGCTCACGCGCGTTGCCATGCGCAAGGGTTCGCTGGTGGTGAACTCCTCGCAGGGCGGCGGCAGCAAGGACACCTGGATCGTCGATGGGGGGCAGGCCTGATGCTCTCGCGCGTCGCGGACAATCTGTACTGGCTGGCCCGGTATCTCGAACGCGTCGAGAACCTCGCGCGGCTGGTCGACGTCAATGCGAGCCTGATGCTCGACCTGCCGAGCAACCTGTCGCCCGGCTGGCAGCCGCTGATCACGATCACCGGTTCGGAAGAGCGGTTCGCCGAGCGCTCCCGCGACACCTCCGAACGTGCGGTGGTGCGCTTCCTGGTCGCCGACGACAAGAATCCCGGTTCGATGCTGTCATCGCTTGCCACGGCACGCGAGATCGCGCGCACGGTGCGAGACATCCTGCCGCGCGAGGTGTGGGAACACATCAACGGGCTGCACCTGTACGTCGCCGAGCACGCCGCGGAAGCGATCAGCAAGCGCACGCGTTATGCGTTCCTCAATCACGTGGTGCTTGGAACGCAGACGTTCACCGGCATGCTCGAAGGCATCGTGAACGACGGTGCCGCGCAGTCGTTCATGGAACTCGGCCGCAACCTGGAACGGGCCGACATGACCAGTCGCATCGTCGACGTGCGTGCGGTCAGCCTGATGCCGAACGTCGGCACTGCGCTGCGTCCGTTCGCGAACATCCAGTGGATGAGCGTGCTCCGCTCGCTGTCCGGCTACCACATGTACCGGCTGAAGATGCGCGAGCGCGTGCATCCGATGGGCGTCGTGCGCTTTCTTCTCGCCGACGAGGATTTTCCCCGCGCCTGCGCCTGTTGCCTGCAGCGCATGGAAGCGGTGCTGCACGATCTGCCCAACAGCGAGACGCTGGCCCGCCGGGTGGCGAGAGTCCGCGGCGCGCTGGCCGGTGCGCTGTCGCGCGAACTTTCGTCCGAAGAGCTACATGGCTTCATCGACCGGCTGCAGCTTGCGCTCGCGCGCATCAACGACGGTGTCGCCGGCACCTATTTCTCCGGTGAACTCTCGCTCGGCGAGCGGCGCACGTTGCGTGACTCGACGTTCGAGCGGTCGACGCAGTCGCAGAGCCAGGGTTCTCGCTAGCGGCGGTCGGTTCCGGTGGGCGGTTGACACCCCCGTGCAGCCCCCGCATCCTGCTTTTTCAGCATCTTCCGGGGGGCGATCGATGGCCAGTGACTTCCTCGCGGCATTGACGCGCCGCCGTCTGATCGGCGGCGTCGGCGCTGCCTCGCTGCTCCCGGCCGCGCCGCTGCCGGCCTCGGCGGCGAGTGCCCCCGCTGCCGCCGGCGGCCCCGACGAGCTGACGCCCCTCCGGACCGAGTTCGTGCTCGAGATCCGCGCGAACCTTGCGCCGACCATCGAGTTCGGGGCCGGTGCCAACGGCGTCCGTCGCCTGGTGCCGATCATCGGGGGCACGTTCGAAGGCCCGAAGCTTCGCGGCATCATCGAGCCGGGCGGTGGCGACTGGCAACTGGTTCGCCCCGACGGCGTCACTTCGGTCGAGGCCAAGTACACGCTGCGCGCAGGCGACGGCACGCTGGTGTCGGTGACCAACCGGGGCATCATCGTGCCGCCCGCGGTCGCGACCGGCCCGAACTACGTGCGCACGGTGCCCGAGTTCGAGGTCGCCATGGGCCCGCACGACTGGCTGAACAAGTCCGTGTTCGTCGGCTCGCTCGACGCGACGAGGTTCCGACAGGGCCGCGTCGTCGTCCGCGTCTTCCGCCTGATCTGAAGCGATGTCGGAATCCGATATGCATGACGTGGCCGGGCAGTTCCGCTCGGTCGTCGACGAGGACGGCGAGGAGAGCTGCCCGTGGGCCGCTCCGGGACCGAACGGCGAGCAGCTGAACGTCGAGGACTTCCCGTCCTTCCTGCTCTGGCGCGTCGCCAATTCGATCAAGACGCACGTCACCGGCCGTTACCTGCAGCAGTTCGACATGACGCTGCCGGAGTGGCGCGTGCTCGGCCTGGTCGCGCGCCATTCGCCTTCGCCGTTCGGCGAGCTGGTGTCGCGGTCCAGCATGGACAAGGGTCAGCTGAGTCGCACGCTGCGGCTGGTCGCCCGGCGCGGCCTCGTGCGCACCTCGGCGATTCCGCTCGACCGGCGCGGCCGACGTTCGCGCAACGCCGCGCGCATGGAGGTCCGGATCACGGCCAAGGGCGCGACGCTGTGCCAGCAGATCGTGCCGGTCGCGCGCGCGACCCAGATGGTGTTGCTCGACATGATGGACGAGGAGGAAAAGCGGGTGATGCTGCGCGTGCTGCGACGCATGCTGAAGCAGGTGCCCGAAGTGACCCTGCCGCAGCCGGAGGTTTGATGAGCGTTCCCGCCGAATTCGTCTTCGAGGTTCGCGCCAAGGTCGATCAGCCGCTCGTGGTCGGACAGACGTCCCACGGGCTGCGCCGCGTCATTCCCATCCTCGGCGGTACCGTAACCGGTCCGCGGCTCCAGGGTGCGGTACTGGCGGGTGGCGCCGACTGGCAGTACGTCCGTGCCGACGGCGTCCTGTCGCTCGAAGCGCGTTACACCATCCGTGCCGCCGACGGCACGCTCGTGTCGGTTACCAATCGCGGCATGCGTCATGGCCCGCCCGAGATCATCGAGCGCATCACGCGCGGCGAGCCGGTCGCGGCCGGTTCGTATTATTTCCGCACCTTCGCCGAGTTCGAAGCTCCAGTCGGGCCGCTCGACTGGCTGAACAAGGCCCTGTTCCTCGGCCTCGCCGAGCGCCTGCCCGACGCAGCCGTCGTGCGGTTCCACCTGATCGGGTAACCCGGGCGCCGCGCGGTCTCCGGCGTTGCGCCGGAATGGTTTATAGTCTCAACCTTCTCTACCCGAGTTCGCGCCGCTACGGCGCCCGTTGCAGGAGTTCGCGTGTCCACACCTGTCAGCCACATCATCGAAGACGGCGTCGCGGTCATCACCATCGACAGCCCGCCGGTCAATGCCATCTCCACCGCGATCCGCCGGGGTCTCGCCGACGTCACACGCGATCTCGCCACCGATACGAGTGTGAAGGCCGTGGTGCTCGCCTGCGCAGGTCGCACGTTCATGGCGGGTGCCGACATCAGCGAGTTCGGCGGCGCGATGGCGCTGCCCGAGCTGCGCAACGTGCTGACCGAGTTCGAATCGCTGCCGCAGCCGATCGTCGTCGCGCTGCATGGCACGGCGCTCGGCGGCGGCGTCGAGGTCGCGCTCGCGGGCCATTACCGAATCGCCGATCGCAATGCGAAGCTCGGCTTTCCGGAGATAACGCTCGGGATCGTCCCCGGTGCGGTCGGCACGCAGCGGCTGCCGCGACTGATCGGCGCTGAAGCAGCGTTGAAGATGTTCCTCGATGGCCGTCCGGTCGGTGCCGAAGAGGCCAAGGCGCTCGGCCTCGTCGACGAGATCGCCGAGGGCGACCTGCGTACCGCCGCGATTGCCTATGCAAAGCGCCTGGTCGCCGAAGGCAAGGGCCCACGCCGCGTGCGCGACCGCAAGGTGACGCCGCTCACCGATGAGCAGATCGCCGCATTCCGCGCGCAGGCCGCGAAGCAGCACAAGGGCATGATCACGCCGGAACTCGACATCGCCGCAGTGCGCGCGTCGTGGGAGCTGCCGTTCGAGCAGGGTCTCGCCGTCGAGCGTGCGATCAGCGACGGTTCGCTCGGCACGCCCGAGTCGCGCGCCATGCGTCATCTGTTCTTCGCCGAGCGTGCCGTCACCGACGTGCCCGGCATCGGCAAGGATGCGAAGCCGCGCGAGATCAAGTCGGCCGGCATCATCGGTTCCGGCACCATGGGCGGCGGCATCGCCATGGCGTTCGCCAACGCCGGCATCGCGGTCACCCTGATCGACGTCGACCAGGGCGCGCTCGACCGTGGCCTCGCGACGGTGCGCAAGAACTACGACGTCACGGTCAAGCGCGGCAAGCTGACACCGGCCGATGTCGAGCAGCGCATGACGATCATCAAGGGCAGCACCCATTACGACTCGCTCGGCGACGTCGACCTCGTCATCGAGGCGGTGTTCGAAGAGATGTCGCTGAAGAAGAAGATCTTCGCCGAGCTCGACCGCGTGTGTAAGCCGGGCGCGATCCTGGCCACGAACACGTCGACGCTCGACATCAACGAGATCGCGGCGGCGACCAAGCGCCCGAAGGACGTCATCGGTCTGCACTTCTTCAGCCCGGCGAACGTCATGCGCCTGCTCGAGATCGTGCGCAGCGACTCGACCGGCAACGACGTCATCGCGAGCGCCTTCGCGCTGGCGAAGAAGATCAAGAAGATCGGCGTGCTCGCGAAGGTGTGCTTCGGGTTCATCGGCAACCGCATGATGGATCCGTACGCGCGCGAGGCCGAACGCCTCGTGCTCGAAGGCGCGAAGCCGGCGCAGGTCGATGCGGCGCTCGAGAACTTCGGCATGGCGATGGGCATTCTCGCCGTGTTCGACATGGCCGGCGTCGATGTCGGCGTCAAGGTCCGCAAGGCAAACCCCGACCAGGGCTCGAGCGATCCGTCGTTCTACCGCGCCGACCAGGTGCTGTTCGGCCAGAACTGGCTCGGCCAGAAGAGCGGCAAGGGCTACTACCGCTACGAGCAGGGCTCGCGCGAGCGGCACGAGCACCCGGAAGCGCTGGCGCTGCTGGCCGCCGAGGCGAAGTCGCTCGGCATCGCGCAGCGCACCGACATCACCGCCGAGGAAATCATCGAGCGCTGCATCTACTCGATGATCAACGAGGGCGCGAAGATCCTGGAAGAGGGCGTTGCACTGCGTCCGGGCGACATCGACGTCGTCTACACATCCGGTTACGGCTTCCCGCGCCGTCGCGGCGGCCCCATGTTCTTCGCCGACGAGATCGGCCTCGCGACGGTGCTCGCGGGCATCGAGAAGTACGGCAAGCGGCTGCACGCGGCCGACTGGGAGCCGGCGCCGCTGCTGAAGAAGCTTGCGGCGAGCGGCAGCACGTTCGCCGAGTGGGCGGCGGCCCGAGAGCGCGGCTGATGCCGGGCGCGTCGTCGGTTCCGTCGTTGCCCATCAAGGGCAGCGACGAACGGTTCGCGATCCGGCGCATCTACTGCGTCGGTCGCAACTATGCGGACCATGTCCGCGAGATGGGCGGCGACCCGACGCGCGACGCGCCGTTCTTCTTCGCCAAACCCGCCGACGCCGTGGTCGAGAATGGCGGCGACGTGCCTTATCCGCCGCGAACCGCCGATCTGCAGCACGAGGTGGAGCTGGTCGTCGCGATCGGGCGTGGCGGCTCGAACATCCCTGCATCGTCGGCGCTCGATTGCGTCGCCGGCTATGCGGTGGGCAACGACCTGACCCGACGCGATCTGCAGGCGCAGCAGCGCTCGCGTGGGCAGCCCTGGGAGATCTCCAAGGCGTTCGACCACTCCGCACCCATCACGGCGCTGCATCCGGTGTCGCTCGTCGGTCATCCGCAGTCGGCGCGCATCTGGCTCGAGGTCAACGGGACGGTGCGACAGGAAGCGGTGCTCGCGCAGATGTCGTGGTCCGTCCCCGAGATCATCGCCGAGCTGTCGACGTATTTCCGGCTCGAGGCGGGTGACCTCGTCTTCACTGGCACGCCCGCGGGGGTGAGCCCGCTGAAGGCAGGCGACCGCATCCGTGCCGGCATCGACGGGTTCGACACGCTGGAACACCGCATCGTTTGAGCCGGCCTTCGTTCCGCCTGTTCGCATTGCTTGCGGCCTGTGCCGCAACCGGCCCGCTGCAGCTCAACGTCTATCTGCCCAGCCTGCCGCTGGTGCAGGCCGATTTCGCGGCAAGCGTGTCGGCCGTGCAGTGGACGGTCAGTGTCGCGATGGTCTGCTTCGGCATCGGCCTCGTGCTGTTCGGCCCGCTCTCCGACCGGTATGGCCGGCGCCCCGTGCTGATCGCCGGGCTCGTCCTGTTCACCCTGTCGAGCGTGTTCGCCACCTTCGCGATCGGGGTGTGGATGCTCGCGGCCGCCCGTGCGCTCCAGTCGACCGGCGCGGCGGTCGTCTTCATCACCGCGCGGGCGGTGGTAGCCGATCTCACGCCGCGCGAGGCATTGCAGCGTTCGGTCGCACAGCTGACCATGATCGTGCTGATGGGGCAGATGGTCGCACCGCTGCTCGGCAACGTCGCGATGAGCTTCGGTGGCTGGCGCGTGATCCAGGCCGCGCTGGTGTTCGCCGGTCTGCTGCTCACGGTCGTCGTCGCGGTGCGGTTGCGCGAGACGCGCCCGGCAGAGGCGATCGAGGCCGCACAGCCGGGGGGTGTCGCCGGGCTGATCGCCCCGACGCTCGCGCTCGCCCGTCGCGGCGGGTTCGTGCTGCAACTGCTGCAGATCGGGTTGCTGTACGCGGCGTATCCCGCCTTCGTCGCCATTGCGCCGCACCTGATGGTCGCCGTGTTCCAGCGACCGCCAACCGAGTACGGCTACTACTTCGCGCTGCTGCCGCTCGGCTATTTCGCCGGCAACGCATTCGTGCTGCGGTTCGGCAAGCGGTTCAGCGGGCCGCAACTCATCCGCGGCGGCAGCCTGGTTGCCTGCGCGGCTGCGTTGCTCTCCATCGTGCTGCTGGCAGGCCTGCCGTGGCATCCGCTCGCGTTGTTCCTGCCGGCGGGGCTGCTGCTCAACTTCGGTCTCGGCCTCGCGCTGCCGTCAGCGATGGCGCGCGCCATCGGGCAGGCCTGGCCGAACACGGCGAGCGGGTGGGGGCTCGCGGGCTTCAGTCAGCAGGTGCTCGGCGCCTGCGGAGTGCAGCTGCTCGGGTTCTTCCCCGCCTACACCCCGTACCCCGTGCTCTTGCTGTGCGCGGCGCTGGCCAGCGCGCCACTGGTGCTCGAGCGGTGGTTGCGTCCAGCGGCCGCGCGGGCCTAGCGGGTCAGCCAGGCGCGCCATCCGCCCGCGCTGCTGATGTCGGGTGCGTCGAGCACGGCAGACGCTTCGCACAGGAAGCCCTTGGCGGTCTCGCCGTTCGCCAGCTCGATCGTGCCGATGGTGAGCGGGGCGGGCACCCCCGCGATGAACGTGCCCCATTGACCCAACGGCAGGTCCCACAGTTCGAGCTCGATCGATGCACCGCCCGATTCACGGCGCACGAGGCCGGGTTTCGGCGGGACGGTGCCGGGCAGCGCATGGAGCGCGTAACGCGGCGCGGAGCGCACTGTCGCAACGAATCGTGCGCCGCGTTCGACCAGCTGGTGATTGAGCGGCAGGCCGCGCAGGTGCGCACCCACCACCGCGAGGCGCGCGCAGCCGCTGGCGTCCTGCAATCGATCGGCGGCACGCACGATGCCAGTTGCGCCGAACGGCAACGCGAGTGCGCTCGCCCAGCGCGCGCCGAACTCCAGCAGCGCCTCGTCGTGCCAAGCCGCGGCGAGCACGGTGATGCCGGCGGGCAGACCATCACTTCGGAACGGACCGGGCAACGCAAGGGCGCAGAGGTCGGCCAGGTTGGCGAAGTTCGTATAGGTGCCGAGGCGCGAGTTGAGTGCCAGCGGTTCGCGCTCGATTTCCTCGAGCCGGTAGTGCGTGGGCGCAGTCGGCACGAGCAACGCATCGAACCCGGCAAGCGCAGCGTGAATGCGCTGCTGCAGACCGGCGCGGCGGTATTCGGCTGCGAACGCATCACGCGCGGTCTGCCCGGCGCTGCCGGCAAGAATCTGCCGGACGGCGGGGTCGAGACGACCGGTGGCGAGCACGCGCTCGGCGGCCATGGCGCGTTCGGTGACCCATGGGCCCTCGTACAGCAGCGCTGCGAGCTCGGCGAACGGCGCGAAGTCGATCGGCTCGACGGAGCCGCCCATGCGCGCGCACCTGTTCGAGCGACGCGGCGAACGCGGCCGCTGCAATGTCGTCTCCGAAGAAGGTCGGCGCTGACGGCATCGCGAAGCGCGGCCGATCAGGGACTGCCACCGGCGCATCGAGCGGGCGACGCCTCGAGTACGCGTCGCCGGCATCGACGCCCGCGGCCAACTGTGCCACCAGCGCGCAGTCGGCCACCTGCAGCCCGAACACCGACACGCAGTCGAGCGTGCGGCAGGCCGGCACGACACCGGCCGTCGACAGCCAGCCGCGCGTCGGCTTCAGGCCAACGACGTTGTTGAAGCCCGCGGGAATGCGGCCCGAGCCCGCTGTGTCGGTGCCGAGCGCAACCGGCACCCGCCCGCGTGCGACTACACTGGCCGAGCCGGCGCTCGAGCCGCCGCAGATGTACGCCGGGTCGAACGTGTTGGGCACGGCGCCGTGTGGTGAGCGCGTGCCGACGAGACCGGTCGCGAACTGGTCGAGGTTCGTCTTGCCGACGATGACCGCGCCGGCTGCCCGCAGGCGTGCGACGACGGTGGCATCGTGATCGGCGACGTAGGCGAAGTCGGGGCACGCGGCCGTGGTGGGCCAGCCCGCGACGTCGATGTTGTCCTTCACCGCGACGGGAACGCCACGCAGCGGTGCGTCGCCCGGCGTGCGTTCCAGGCGCAACACCTCGGCGTCGAGTTCTCCATGCGACAGCGTGTGGATCCAGGCGACGTCGGGCGGTGCGGTTCCGGTCAGGGGCTCGAGAGCCACGCGCCACGCGTCCGCCTCGTGCGCGAGCGCGCGCCAGTCAGCGATCGTCAGTGGGTTCGAGCGCGTCATCGTCTTCCGTCCTGACTCCGCGACGGAGGTCGGCGACGCTGCGGCGGTCCTTCACCACCACGAGCGGCACGCCGTCGCGCTTCACCTCGGCGATGATCGCACCTTCGAGCGCGCGGTCGCAGCGTGTCGATGTGGACGCCAGGAAAAAATCCGCGCTCGGCCAGTCACGCGTCGCGACGAACCGGTGGTCGAGATAATGCATCGCCTGGATGGGCTCGGCGCAGATCGCGACGAGGTAGCGTCGATCCGGTTCATCGGCGGCCTCGCGCTCGACGATGGCGTTGAGTTGAAGCGACGCCGACCGCAGGCCGTCGCTCCAGTAGTCGAGCTCCCATTTGCCGAAGGCCGCGGGCAGGCCGCCCGAGATCCGGTTGAACGCGACGTACTGATACGGATGCAGCCGGATCAGCAGTGCGGTCGCGTCGGCCGCGAGCACGATCAAAAGCGCGGCATGAGCCCAGATCAGCCGCGGCCGGTCGCCCAGCCGAGCGAAGTAGCGGTCGAGCCCGAGGGCGGCAAACACGGCCAGAGACGGCAGCAGGAAGGTGAAGTGCCGCGTGCCGTTGTAGAGCGCCGGCCGCGTCAGCAGCACGATCGCGACAGGCACCAGCACCGACAGGATCAGCGGGCCGAGATGCAGCAGGTTGGCCGGCCCCGCACCGCGCCGGAAGAGCCGCACGAAGCCGAGCACCACCGAGAAACCCACGCCCCACAGGAAGAGCTCGGGCAGCGTGCGCCAGAAGTAGCTGAAGAGGTAGCTGGTCGGAATTTGGTTGGCCGGCACGTAGGTGCCGTCGATCAGCGTCTTCAGATCGAAGTCGTAGTGGGAGAAGGCGCGGGCCGTGATGAGGAAATGGTCCCAGCCGGTGACCGACCAGGGCCAGAAGATGCCCATCATCGCGAGGGCGATGATCGGGATTGGCGCGAGCCGGAGCAGCGAGCGCCAGGGCAGGCCATGGACCAGCGCGAGCAGCAGGCAGATTCCCAGATAGCCGGGCAGCAGGATGCCGCCGTACCGCAGTCCAAGCGCGGTCCCCATCGATACGCCGGTGCCGATGAGGATACCGATCGAGGGGCGCGGCAACTGCTGCAGCAGCCGGGTCGAAAAGGCAATCGACCACAGCGTCGCGACCGCGAAGGGGATGTCCTTCGTGTGCGTGAACATCGCTCCGGTCCAGCTGCCGCACAGCGCGAGCAGCAGGATCGCGAAGCATCCGGCCCGCGGCGAGCCGAGCAGCCGGCCGAGCCAGGCGATGCCGGCGAGACCCGAGAGGCCGAACAGCCCGGTCAGCAGGTGGCGCCAGTCCCAGACGTCGAGCGGCACGTACGGCGCGAGCCCCGCGGCGATCAGGTCGAACAGGCCGCCGTAGTGATACAGGTTGATGTAGTGGAAGACGCGGACGTCGGTGAAGCCCGAGCGGTAGTACTCGAGCAGCAGCTGGCCATAGCGGTGCTGCACGGGCTCGTCATTGCTGATCGCGTGCTGGTCGAACGTCAGCGCGACGAACAGCGTCATCGCGACCAGGATCGCGACCGTCGCGACGTTCCACGCGGGCGACCCTTCCCCCCGTTTGTAGAACATCAGTGCATCGTCCTGCCCGGCAAGGCGTCGCCGCGCGCGACCGTGATGCGCAAGGCGGCGAGCAGCGCGCCGGTCGCCTCCGAGGCGAGTGTCGCGAACTCCCGCTCGCGCGCCGCGCCGAGCGGATCATCCGCGGTCGAGTGCAGCGCCGGGTGGACCATGAGCGCATCGCCTGCACGCGCCACGCGCAGCCACCCATCGAGCCGTTCTGCATACGGCGGCGACGCGCTGAAGTCATAGCTGCCGAGAAGTCGCCCCGTGTGCCGGACCCCGGCCGCATCGAGCCGCGCAGCCAGGCGGCGGGCACCCATCGACGCGATGATGCGGCTCTTCAGGGTCGTATCGGGGGGCAGCGAAATGCGCACCCACGGAGGCGAGGTCGCGTAGCGCGTAGCCAGTTCCTCGATCAGCACGTCGGCGACCGCCGGGAGCTGGTGCACGTGCTGATGCCCATCGACGTAGTCGGGGGCGCGCCCGAGCGTTGTCTCGAACCGATCGAGCTGGTCACGCAATCGCGTGCGTGCGTCCCGACGCGACAGCACGCCGAGCCGGCCGGCGACCAGCAGCGCGGGCAGGCTCGCTAGCTTCGAGAACTCGGTCAGGTCGAGATGCAGGCCGAGATCGGCGCGGCCGACCAGTGCTCGCGCTGCCACTGCGGCGCGAGGCCAGCGCGGCGAGGCGGTGAGACACGACGCTGCGCTGACGCGGCCGCGGTCCACCAGCGTCGCGATACCCGCGTCGACCGCGTCGGAGTAGCCGAAGTCGTCGGCGCAGACGAGAAGCGGCGTCGTCACGTCAGCGGTCGCGCTTGCGGTCTTCGGCGATCAAATAGGTCGGGCGCGCCTTGACCTCTTCGAACACGCGCGCGAGGTACTCTCCCACGACACCGATGAACAGGAATTGCAGGCCCGAGAGGAACATGATGCTGACGACGACGGTGGGCCAACCCGGCACCGCGGTGCCGAGGAAGGCGTACTCGACGATCAGGTAGCCGCCATAGGCCATCGCGAGCAGGGCGAGCACGGCGCCGACGACGACGGCCGCGCGCAGCGGCAGTGCAGTGAAGCTGGTGAAGCCCGACCACGCGAGCTGGGTCAGCTTGCGTCGTGAGTAGTGGCTCTGGCCGCCCCCGCGCGCATCGGGCACATAGGGGATACCGACCGAATCGAAGCCCACCCAGGCGAAAATGCCTTTCATGAACCGGCGGCGTTCCGGCAGCGCGCGCAGCGCATTGACCACGCACCGGTCCATCAGCCGGAAATCGCCGGCATTCTCTGGTATGCGGATGCGGCTGCCGGAACGCATCAGCGAGTAGAACAGGCGCGAACCGATGCGCTTGAAGAACGAGTCGTCACCGCGATCGGCGCGTACGCCGTAAACCATGTCGTGACCGCGCCGCCAGAGCTCCAGCATCTCGGCCAGCATTTCCGGGGGGTGCTGGCCGTCGCTGTCGAGACACATCACGATGTCGCCATCGGCGTGATCGAGGCCCGCGGTCAGCGCGGCCTCCTTGCCGAAGTTGCGTGACAGGCGCAGCAGCCGCACCCGCTCGGACGAGGGTGCGGACCGGGCTGCCGCAGCAGTGCCGTCGCTGCTGCCGTCGTCGATGACGAGAGTCTCGAACGGCAGCGACAGCGCATTGGCCGCGGCGGCGATGCGCGTCAGCAATGCCGGCAACGCTTCAGCCTCGTTGAACGCCGGCACCACGAACGTCACATGCGGGTGGGCCGGGCGGTCATCCTTGGCGGAGATGTCCATGAGTCGCAATGATAGGGCGTGGCCGCGACGATCGCTCGACCAACGCGATCAGGTGGTCTTCAGCGGCAGCCTTGCCGTGAAGCGCGTGGCGCGCTCGTTCGACGCGACGGTCAACGTGCCGCCATGCGCATGCGCGACCTGGGAACCGATGTGCAGGCCGAGACCGAGGCCCTCGCCGTGCTGCTGCCGTTCGCCTTTCTGGAAGGGCTGGAACAGCCGAGCCTGCCGTTCGGCGGGAATGGGCGTTCCACCGTTCTCGACCGAGAGGGTCAGCTCGCCGTCCATCCATCTCGCCAGGAAGTGGATCGGCCTCGTCGGCTCGCCGTGAGTGATCGCATTGCCGAGCAGGTTGGACGCGAGCTGCTGCACCCGGACCGCGTCGGCTCGCACCGGCGGCATCGGGTCGACATGAATCGCGACCTCGCGCGATGGATGCGCGTCGCGAACCTCTTCGGCGGTGTGCGCCAGGGCCTGCGACAGGTTGGCAACCCAATTCAGCTCGATCGGGAGCGAGCCGCCGATGCGGATGCGCGTGAAACTCATCACGTTCGCGATCATGTCGCCCATGCGTTTGGCGCTGATCGAGATGCGGTTGGCGAGGCTGGTCCGCATCAGGCCGGAGTCGTCGTGCTTCAGGAGCTCCGAGTAGGTGACGATGGCAGCGAGCGGATTGCGCAGGTCGTGGCCGAGCACGGCGATGAACTCGTCCCGCAGGCTGCTCTGCTCTTCCGCCGCGAGCACTCTGGCGAGATCGCCGGCGCGCTCCTCCGCGAAGTCCTCACGTTCGGATTTCCGCGACGTACGTTCGTCCTGCAGCGTCGTCGCCGCGAGCTCGACGGCGTCCTGCAGCCGGTCGACGGCCTCCTGGTCGAGCGCGCGCATCCGGCGCGTGTCGTCATGAGCGCGCAGCGTTGCCGCGAGATCGATCTCCCGCTCGATCTCTCCGGCGATGCGACGAGCAATCAGGTCGGCCAGCAGCTCGGTGACGTGGGTCAGCGTCGACGGCTCGATCGCGAGCGGTTCGGGATCGAGCGCGCAGAGGTTGCCGTAGTAGGTCCCGTCGGGCAGGCGGATGGGCACGGAGATGTAGCCGCGGAACCGGTACAGCTTCGGGGTTGGGTGGCTGCGGTACAGCGGGTCTTCGAGCGAGTCGCGGATGACGATCGCCTCGCGCGACTTGCGCACTTCCTTGCACAGCGTCGTGTCGACGTCGAGGTGGTCGCCTTCCTTCAGACCGAATCCGGCCTGGTCACAGACGGCGCAGGCGACCCAGTGATCGTCGGTCACGTGGGCGACAGCGGCGAAACGCAGACCGCTCACCTTTACGAGACCGCGCAGCAGGATGGGAATCGTCTCGATGCGACCGATGAGGCTGCAGGCCCGATTGACGGCGATGTCGGTCGGGGCGGTGCGCTGGCGGCTTTGAGACATGTAGCACCATCCTGCCTGATCGCAGGGGCCGGCGGCACCCCCCTCGGTGGGGGAGGTGCCGTGGCGGAATGGTGGAGGCGGGGGGAATCGAACCCCCGTCCGCAAGCGCTAGCCGTCAGGCTCTACGTACGTAGCTGTCTCTTTGTTTTCTCGCCTTACGCTACCCGAGCAGCAGGGAAGACGCTCAGCCAGCTGACGGTGTCTCTTAACGATGCACCCCGTAGCACGGTGCATCGCGATCCTGTGAGCGCGTCCCCCGGTTCCGTGGCACAGGCACCAGCGGGTCGGAGGTTAGGCGGGGTTAAGCCGCCAGAGCGTAGTTGTCGTCGTTGGCAACTAAAGTTTGCACAAAAGTTTAACGAGGACTCATGCACCTCGGTACGCCCCTGAAGATTCGCAACCCACGTCGAAACCGGTCGCCCCCTTCTGGAGAATCTGCAGTCTACCCTATGACGGTTCGAACTGCTGTCAGGTTCCCGGCCGTGGCGGGGCTGGGCGGGGGCCCGGCGAGGCCCGCGCAGGCTTGTCCTCGGCGGGCTTCGTCTCGTTGCCTGCGCGTTGGCCTGGGCCGCAGCTCACGTCCTGACCGGGGCCGGTTTCGATCAGGCCCAGCAGCGCGATGGGGGGGGCGATGGCTGCCAGCGCGGCGACCGCGGCACCACGCAGCAGCAGTGGTCCGGGCTCCGGCCCGAACGAGGGATCGATGAACCGTCCGCCAATCTTCAGCGGTGAGCGCAGCGAGATCGGACTGCGGTCCTTCGGCCGGGCGAGGAGGGTGAGGTCGAAGCGTTCCTCGCGCAAGTCGATGTTGCCCCGCCCGAGCAGGGCCGTGTCGGTCGTGTCGACCGCCAGTGCGTCGGCACTCGCGATGCCGTCGTTCAGCTTGAAGTCGGCGTAGGCGCAGCGGATCGCCACCTTCCGGTCCTTTCCCAGCAGGAACTTCAGGGCTTCGGCGACATCGAGGCCGGCGAGTTCGAGCAGCAGGTTGCTCACCTCACCCTGGCCCATGATCACCTGGAATTCGCCGTCCGCACTCGCAAACATGGCGGCGACCGAATTGCCGTCGCCCTTCATGTCGAGATGCCCGCCGAGTCGTCCGATCGCGTCCTTGAGCGATTCGGCCTTCGGCACCAGTTCCGCGAGCCTGAGCTCCTTCACGTCCATGAAGAACTCGTAGCCGAGCGGGTTGCGGGTCGAGTCGAACGTCAGCCGGTTGCGCAACGTGCCACCCGCCGCCTTGAAGTCGAACGGATCGACCTTCAACACGCCCTGCTCGAGGCGCACGTGTGCCGAGAGCGTTTCCAGCGGCAGCTTCGGCGCGCTGATCTTTTCCGCCTCGAGCGTGACGTCCGCATCGAGTGCGTTCAGCTTCTCGAAGCTGAAGGGCGAATCGGGCAGCACACGCGACCTGGCCGCAAGTTCGGCCTTGATCTTCTTCTGCTCGGGCGAGGCGGTCTCCCCCTCGCCCGTCGCAGGGGGGATACCGACCAGCGCACCGAGATCGTCGAAATCGAGCAGCGTCGAGCGCAGCTTCGCGGTCAGCTTCGGCTCGCGACTTGCGCAGCTCGAGCCGCGCATCGCCATGCAGTTCACTGTCGCCCACCTTGCCGCTGAATTTCTTCCAGTCGATGGTGCGGCCCTTCCAGCCGAGCTCTCCGGAGAGCTCGTAGGGCCCGGACTCCGGCAGCGCTATGCCGGTGAGCTGGAACAGGTCGCCGAGGTTCTGGCCCGTAAGCTTCAGGTCGACGGTGGCGCCGAGCGTCGTGATGGCGGCGGGCAGCGCGCCCGCGACGTGCAGACGGGTGTCGCCAGCGCGCGCATCGACGGCGAGGTCGACGCTGAGATCGTTGCCGCTGATCGTGGTCGGCAGATCGAAACGTCCGTCGAGCGAGAACGGCTGCTTCCGGTACGTACCGTCGCCGGTGAGCCGCAGTCGCGTCGTATCTGCCTTGCCCGACTCCTCGCTGCGGGCCGCGAGCGTCAGTTCCGTCTCGAGCCCGGGCTCGCGAACACGCAGTTTCGAGTCGCGCAGCTCGAGCTGCCTGCACCAGGATCTCGAAATCCGCATCCGGCTTCCGCTCGTCCTTGCGGGGTCGCGTCGACTCGAACTGCCAGTTGCCGACGTTCCTCTCGTCGGTCTCGAGCAGCAGGTCGAGGCCGTCCGCCTCGAATCGCCTGAACGCCATCTGCCCGCGGACGACGCGCCAGAAGAACGGCTGGATCGCCAGCCGCTTCGCACGGAACATGAGCGGTTCGTCCGAGCCTTCGACGTTCGCGAGGCTGACGTCTCCGGCCACTACGCCCGGCGGGAACCAGGGACTGCAGCGCGAGTTCGCCGCGGATGTGCGCCTCGCGGCCGGTCGCGCTCGCGACGGCACGTTCGATCGGCCTCTTGAACCACTGCAGATTCGCGAGCACCACGACGAGCGCCAGCACCAGTACGCCCGCCACTCGCCGCTCGAGATCAGGATTCGGTCGCGCCGGGTCATGCGCTACGTTAGGCGCGCGTCGTCGGCGTGCACTCGCGGTCGGCGCCCCGGCTGCGTGTCGGAGGAAGCCGACCGCTGATACGTCAGCCGTATCGCAGCACGGCGCGCACGGGTCGGCCGGCGAGCGTCAGGCCGTCGATCATCCCGAGATCGGCGAGCACGATCGCGCCGTACAGGTCGAAACCCGCCTCCTGCACCAGCGATGCGGCCGCCTTCAGCGTGCCGCCGGTGGCGAGCACGTCATCGACCAGCAGCAGGCGACCGCTGGCCGGGGCGTACCTCGAGTTCGGCGTTGCCGTACTCCAGCGCGTAGGCACTGCGATGCACGGGCGGTGGCAGCTTGCCCGCCTTGCGGATCATCACGACACCCTTGTCGCGCCGAGCCGCGAGCCCGGAGCCGAGCACGAACCCTCGCGCGTCGATCACGCCGACCGCGTCGATGCCGTCCCAGTCCGCCGGGGGACAGCAGCGCGTCGAGCGCGGCCAGCGTCGCCGAAAGATGCGTGCGCAGCAGCGGCCCGATGTCGCGGAACAGGATGCCGGGCTGGGAAGTCGGGATGCTCGCTGATGAGCGCGCGCAGATCGATCGGTTCAGCCGGCATAGTCGACGCCTCGAGTGAGACAGATGCGGCAGCGACGATGCCGCATCTGCGACGCGCGCCGCGAGGGCATTCGCAAGTGTGCCATCGAGTTCGAGTGGAGTCGTCGTCGACGAGCGGGCAGGGCAGCAGCCGCATCGAACCGGCGCGCATCGTCGCCATCCGCGAACGCGTGCAGGCAGGCGCGGCCAGAGCCGGCATCGGCTCGCCATCCGAGCAGGTCGTCTTCGCTCGCGCGGAGCGGTCCGAGGTCGGGCAGCGCGACGATGCTCATCGCTTCGGGCAGGCCATTGCGGCGGAGCAGGGTGCGAAAGCGCGCATCGATCGCGGCCGCGTCCTCGTCGGGCGACTGCAGCCGTGTGACACCCACCTCGAACCCGGCGCAGTGCAGGAGCCGCAGTCCCTCGAGCGCGCGACGCCAGGTCTTCAGGCCGCGGCCGGCGTCGTGACGGGCCTCGTCGGGATGATCGATGCTCACGCGGAAGGCCAGCGGATGCGCGCCCGCGCGCAGGCGCGCGAGATGCTGGGGACGGCGCAGCAGCGGAGCGGTGCCATTCGTCAGCACGAGACAGGGGCGGCGCGCCTGCGCGTAGGCGAGCAGGTCGACGATGCCGCGCATGATGAGCGGTTCGCCGCCGGTGAACGCGAACCGCTCGACGCCGAGCGTAACCGCATCATCGATGAGTGCCTGCGCGGTCGCGAGGTCGAGCGGCTGCAGCCGGACATCGGCCGGAGCGGAGCCCTCGTGGCAGAACGGACAACTGAGGTTGCAGGCAGTGCCCGCGTGGAGCCACAACTCGCGGAACGACGCGAGGCCCACGCCCGGACCCGGCATCGACGGGGCTGACATGGGGGGATTCTAGGGGTTCGCGTCGAGCTTCGTCAGCACCTGCCCGAATTCGGCCGCCGGCATCGGCGCGCCGAAATGGAAGCCCTGCATCTCGTCGCAGCCGTTGCGCCGCAGGAATCGCAGCTGCGCCTCGGTCTCGACGCCTTCGGCGATGACGCGCAGACCGAGGTTGTGGCCGAGCGCGATGATCGTGCGCACGATGTGCGCGTCGTCGGCGTTGCGCGGGACGTCGGCGACGAACGACTGGTCGATCTTCAGGCGATGGACGGGAAAGCGCTTCAGGTAGGCGAAGGCACGAGTAGCCGGTCCCGAAGTCGTCGATCGCGATCTGCACGCCGAGCTCGCGCAGCTCCTCGAGCATGCGCGATCAGGCGTCGGCGGGTCGTGCATCACGATCGCTCTCGGTGATCTCGAGCTCGAGCAGCTCGGCGGGCAGCCCGACTCTCGCGCAGAGCCTGCGCGATCGAGGTCGACGAAGTTCTCCTGGCGGAACTGGCGTGGCGAAAGGTTGACCGACACCATCAGCGGCTCGAAGCCCGCGTCGCGCCAGGCGCACGTCTGCGCACACGCCGCGCGCAGCACCCATTCGCCGATCGGGACGATGAGGCCGGTCTCTTCGGCCAGCGGGATGAAGCTCGCCGGGCGGGACCAGGCCTCACCCGGGCGGCTGCCAGCGCACCAGCGCTTCGACGCCGACGATGCGGCCGGTGCCGCAGGTCGACGCGCGGCTGGTAGTGCAGCAGCAGCTGCTCGCGTTCGAGCGGCACGCCGCAGCCGCGCTCCAGGTCGAGGCGCTCGATCCGCGTGCGTTCAGGTCGGCGGTGTAGAACTGCAGCTGTTGCGGCCGCTGCTCCTTGGCGCGGTACATCGCGGCGTCGGCGTTCTTCAGCAGCGTCTCGGCGTCGACGCCGTCGCTCGGGAACATCGCGACGCCGATGCTGCTGCCGACGTGGAACTCGTCCGGCTCGACGAGCCACGGCTGTCGCCCAGGACCTTCAGCACGCGTTCGCCGATGTGGCGCACCGTCGTCGCGGGCCAGTCTGCCGTGACAGCACGACCACGAACTCGTCGCCGCCCAGCCGCGCGACCGTGTCGCATTCGCGCACGCAGCTGCGCAGGCGGTCCGCCATCGTCTTGCAGCAGCTCGTCGCCGACCTCGTGGCCGAGGCTGTCGTTGATGATACTTGAAACGGTCCAGGTCGACGAACAGCACCGCGAGCTGGCGTGCCGAGCGTGGTCGCTGCCAGGATGGCCTGGCGCAGCCGGTCGTTGAGCAGCGAGCGGTTGGCGAGCCCGGTGAGCTCGTCGTAGTTTGCCTGGCTGCTCGATGCGCGCCTGGTAGTCCTTCCGTTCGGTGATGTCCTCCACGGTGCCTTCGTAGTAGGTCACTGCGCCGTTCGAGTCGAACACCGCGCGCGCGTTTTCCGAGATCCAGATGCAGCTGCCATCGCGGCGAAAGATCTGCGACTCGAACCGCGCGACCGAGCCACGCACGCGGATGACGTTCATGAACTCGAGGCGGCGACCCGGATCGACATACAGCTGGCGGCGGATGTCGTGCAGCTCCTGGATCAGTGCCTGCGGCGACTCGAAGCCGTAGATGCGCGCGAGGGCGGGATTTGCATCGAGGTATTGCCCATCGGGCGTCGAGCGGAAGATGCCTTCGAGCGCGTTCTCGAACAGGCTGTGGTAACGGCGCTCGGCTTCGCGCAAGCCCTGGAACGCAAGCTCGCGCTCGGTCACGTCCTGGATGATGCCTTCGATCGCGAGCAGGCGGCCGTGCGCGTCGTAGAGGCCGATGCCACGCTCCCACACCCAGCGCAGCGAACCGTTGCGATGGCGGATGCGATAGCCGACGTCGAAGCGCGAGCGCTGCGCGAGTGCCGCCTCGATGACGAGGCGCACGCGGACACGATCGTCGGGCAGCGTCAGCGACTCGTACGAGACGAGCTGGTTCAGCAGCAGCTCGGACGGAAGATAGCCGGTGACGCGCGCGCACCCTTCGCTCACGAACTCCATCGTCCACAAGGCGTCGTCGTGACAGCGGTAGACCATGCCATCGATATTGCCGAGCAGGGTTTTCAGTACGCGCGCGACTTCGCGCTCGTCGCCATGGGTCCACGGCGTCGTGTGGGTCGACATTGCAGGCAGGCGTGCTTCAGCGATCGACATGGCCATCCGGGGCAATTGCACGCCCGGATCATCGAGGTGTGGGATGCGGGCGTGCGGGTCTGGAATCACACTTCATGCATCGCACCATACGAGTGCACGAAGTGCGTCGACTGCACCAGTTCGGACCGCTCAGCGCGGTCGCATCAACCGTGCCTTGTCGCGCTGCCAGTCACGATCCTTCTCCGTCGCGCGCTTGTCGTGCTGCTTCTTGCCCTTGGCAAGGCCGAGCCGCAACTTGGCGCGACCGTGGTTCCAGTGCAGGTCGAGCGGCACGAGCGTATAGCCGGAGCGTTCGACCTTGCCGACCAGGTGGTCGAGCTCGGAACGGTTGAGCAGCAGCCTGCGGGTCCGCATCGGGTCGGCGAGGACGTGGGTCGACGCCGAGATCAGCGGCGTGATGTGGGCCCCGAACAGGAACGCCTCGCCATCGCGCACGTACACGTACGACTCGCCGATCTGCGCCCGGCCGTCGCGCATCGCCTTGACTTCCCAGCCCTGCAGCTCGAGCCCGGCCTCGTACCGTTCCTCGATGAAATACTCGTGCCGTGCCCGCCGGTTTTCGGCGATCAGGGCGTCAGGGTCGGCTTTGCGGGGCTTGTTCACGGGCGGGCATTGTACGGGCGCCGGCTTGAGCGCGCCTGCACCATCCCGGACAATTCGCCGATGCATCACGCGAACGGTGGCGGTTTGAAACAGGTCAGGCGCTCGGCACTGGTCGCGGTCAGCCGCGAGCTGATGTTCGACATCATCAACGATGTCGAACGCTATCCGGAGTTCGTTCCCTGGTGCTGGAAGTCGGAGGTCCGTTCGCGCGGCGACGCCGAGGTGGTTGCGACGCTGCACATCCGCAAGGGTCTGCTGCGCACGCATTTCACGACGCGCAACACGCTCTCGCCACCGGCCACCATCGAGCTGTCGCTGGTCGAGGGCAGCTTCCGGCGGTTCGGCGGGCACTGGACGCTCGAGGCGATCGCCGACCCGGACGGCAAGCCGATCGGCTGCCGCGTGAACCTCGACCTGTCGTTCGAGCTTTCGGGTGCGCTGTCGGGCGCGCTGTTCGAGACCGTGTTCGAGCATGCGGCCGGCACGCTGGTCGACGCGTTCGTGGTGCGAGCGCGGCAGCTGCGAGAGCTCGGCGACATTGCCGCCGTGGCGGCGGCGGACGCTCGCCGCTAGGGCACGAGGCTTCAGCCCGGGTTGGTCGAGACCGGCGCGTAGTCGTCGGGCATCTGGGTGCGGTCGATGCGGCTCACCCTGTCGTTCTCGAAGAACACGATCAGGCGACGCGTGACCGGCGACTTCAGCGGCTTGCCCTTCAGGTAGTAGTAGTAGTCCCAGCGGTCGTTGTCGAACGCCGGCGGGACCATCGGCGTTCCGAGCAGGAACATGACCTGCGAGCGCGTCATGCCCGTCTCGAGCGAGGTGACCTGATCGGGGTCGAGGAAATTTCCCTGCTGGATCGCCATGCGATAGACGCAGCCGCTGCCGAACAGCAGCGACGCGGCAACGAGCAGCAGAGCGGGCAGGGTGCTTGGTCGCATGGGAACCGTTGGCAGGCTAGACTGCGCGCATCATAACCGATGCGGTGCGCTGGAACGGCCTCGCGGACGAGCAGGAGCAACCTTGGAAGGCAAAGATCTGCGCAAGGCCGGGTTGAAGGTGACCCTGCCGCGGCTGAAGATCCTGGAAATACTGGAAGATTCAGCGACCCGGCACAAATCGGCCGAGGACATCTACAAGGCGCTGCTCGAGTCGAACGAGGACATCGGGCTCGCGACCGTGTATCGCGTGCTGACGCAGTTCGAGGCCGCCGGTCTCGTCACGCGGCACCACTTCGAGAACGGCATGGCGGTGTTCGAGCTGAACCAGGGCTCCCACCACGACCACCTGGTCTGTGTGGTGTGCGGCAAAGTCGAGGAGTTCGTCGACGCCGAGATCGAGGAGCGGCAGAAGCGCGTTGCGCAGGATTACGGCTTCGAGATCACCGAGCACTCGCTCATCCTGTACGGGCGCTGCGCGACGCACCGCCGCCGCAGCTGAGCGCGGAGCGCGCTCTAGCGGCCCGACCCGGCGCGCGGTTTGCGCGTTCGCTTGACCGGCGGATCGGCCGCCGGCGCCGGCTGCAGCATCTCGCGCGCGTGCTCCCGCGCCCGGCTCGTGATCTCGACACCGCCGAGCATCCGCGCGATCTCGTGCACGCGCTCTTCGTCCTGCAGCGCCGCGATGGACGTGCGGGTGCTGCGACCGTCGGTCTGTTTCGTGACCTTCAGGTGGTGATGGCCCTGCGCGGCCACCTGCGCAAGGTGCGTGACACACAGCACCTGCGCCCGCTCGCCGAGACCGCGCAGTTCGCGCCCGACGATCTCGGCGACGGCGCCGCCGATGCCGGAGTCGACCTCGTCGAACACCATGCAACGCTGCTCTTCGGCCGAGCACGCGACCTGCACCGCCAGTGACAGTCGGGCGAGCTCGCCGCCCGAGGCCACCTTGGAGAGCGCCCGCACCGGCTGCCCGGGGTTCGTTGTCACGCGATACTCGACCTTGTCGAGGCCGGTGGCGCGCGGCTCGCCATCGGCATCGGGCGACACGTCGACGACGAAGCGGCCGCCCCCCATGCCGAGCGTCTGCATCCGAGAGCTGATCTCCTTGCCGAAAGCGCGGCCCGCGGTGCTGCGCTCGGCTGTGAGACGGTTCGCGAGCTCACGGTAGGCGGTGAGCGCGTCGCCCTGCTGCCGTTTCAGCGTGGCGATGTCGGTGTCGGCGCGCTCGAGCGCGGCGAGCTCGCGGGCGAGCTGGGTGGCGCGATCGGCGAGCGCAGCCGGTTCCACCCGATGCTTGCGCGCCAGATCGTCGATGCTCGCGAGGCGGCGCTCGACCTGCTGCATGCGCGTGCCGTCGAGCTCGAGCGAATCGGTGTAACGCTCGAGATCGCGGGCTGCCTCGCTGACACGGATGGCCGCTTCGTCGAGCAGCGGCACCACCGCGGCCAGCCGCTCGTCGAGCAGGGCGAGGGGACGCAGCAGCGCGCCCGCGCGCTGGATGGCGGAGTGGGCGGCGGCATCCTCGTCGTCGTTCAGCAACCGGGCCGCATGGCCGGCGCCTTCGATGAGCTTCTGGTGGTTCGCCAGGCGCCTGTATTCGGCGGCGAGCTGGGTCGGCTCGTCGGGCCGGACGTCGAGTGCCGTCAGCTCCGGCACCTGGAACCGCAGCAACTCGAGGCGCGCATCGCGGTCGCGCGCGGCGGCTTCGAGCTCGAGCAGCCGGTTCAGGAGCGCGAGCCACACTCGATGCGCCGCTTCGACCTGGCCGGCAAGACCGAGCAGGCGCCCGTAGTCGTCGAGCAGCATGCGCTGCGCACTCGGCCGTACCAGCGACTGGAATTCGTGCTGTCCGTGGATGTCGAGCAGTTCGCCGACGATGTCGCGCAGCAACTGCACGGGGATCTGCTGGCCGTTCAGCCACGCGCGCGACCGGCCGTCGCGACCGAGGATGCGGCGAACGATCAGCTCGTCGGCCGCGCCATCGATCGACTGCTCCTCGAGTCGCTCACGGAGCGCGCGTGGCGAGCGGGCGAGGTCGAACGTTGCGACCACTTCGGCCCGCTCGGCATCGCCGCGAATGAGATCGGCGCTGCCGCGCCCACCGGCGATCAGCGTCAGCGCGTCGACGATGATCGACTTGCCGGCGCCGGTCTCGCCGGTGAGCACGGTCAGCCCCGGTGACAGCTCGATCTCGAGTGAGTCGACGATGGCGAAGTCACGGATACCGAGGTGGGTCAGCATTCAGCGCTCGTGCTCGTAGCCGCTGCGACCCCAGTGGAGCTTCGAGCGCAGCAGGCGGTAGTAGTCATAACCCGGTGGATGCAGCAGCGTGATGTGCGCGGCGGCGGGCGAGACCTCGAGCCGGTCGCCGCAGCGCAGTTCGCCGAGCAGCACACCGTCACAGGTGACCTGCGCCCGCGTGTCGGCACGCTCGAGCAGCCGCACGACCACATTCGATGAGCGCGAGACGACGATCGGGCGATCGGACATCGTGTGCGGGCAGATGGGGACGAGGACGAGCACGTCCAGATGCGGCTCGACGATCGGCCCGCCGCACGAGAGCGCGTAGGCGGTGGAACCGGTGGCGCTCGCGACGACGAGGCCGTCGCCGCCGTGCGTGTTGACGAACTGCCCGTCGATGCGGGTCTCGAAGTCGAGGATGCGGCCGGTTTCCCACTTCGACAGCACCACGTCGTTCAGCGCGAGCTGTGCGTTCACCGTCCCGTCGGCGCCGACGAGCCTCGCCTGCAGCAGCGGCCGGTGGTCGGGCAGGCAGCTGGCCGGCGAGCGCCGCATCGACGCAGGCGAGCATGTCCTCGGGCATGGTGTCGGTGAGGAAACCGAGGCGGCCGCGATTGATGCCGAGCAGGGGAACGCCGCTGGCGGCGATCAGTCGTGCCGCATACAGCAACGAGCCGTCGCCGCCGACCACGACGGCGAGCTGGGCGCGTGCCACGAGCTCGGCATCGGTGACCGGTTGCACCCGATCGCCGAGGACCGCGTGCGGCCCGGCCGCCTCGACCAGCACCGCGAGCCCGCGCTGCGAGCAGGAAGGGCACGAGTGCCCGGGCGGTTTCCGCGACGTTCGGCTGATCGAACTTGCCGAGAACCGCACAGGTCTTGATGGCCGACATGGAGCGATCTTTTAGCACGCCCCACGGGGTGGCCCAAGGCGTCGAAAGCGCGGTGGCGGGTTCAATTGACCGCTGCATGACGCTGCTTGCGCTGGCCGAAGCGCGCAGTTAGCTTGCTTCGAGCCTATTGCAGCGATGGATCATGAGCCAGGACAACCGTGACGACTCCGCCCTGGGCGAGCGCGCACAGCAGCTGCTGCGCATGCTGGTGGAGAGTTATATCCGCGACGGGCAGCCGGTGGGCTCGCGCATCGCTGTCGCGCGATTCGGGTCTGAACCTGAGTTCCGCCACCATCCGCAACGTCATGGCCGATCTCGAGGAGCTCGGGTTCGTCACGTCGCCGCACACCTCCGCCGGCCGCATCCCGACCGCCAAGGGTTATCGCTTCTTCGTCGACACGCTGCTGAAGGTGCGGCCGTTCGACGGGCCGGAGGCCGAGGCCATCCGGCGCGGGTTCGATCGCGCCGAGGACCCGCGCGCGCTGGTCGCCACGGCATCGCAGCTGCTTTCGAGCCTGACGCAGATGGCGGGCCTCGTGACGCTGCCGACGCCCCAGTCGGTCGCGGTCACGCCACATCGAGTTCCTG
Organism: uncultured Pseudomonadota bacterium; assembly: GCA_963769065.1. Classification (GTDB taxonomy): domain Bacteria; phylum Pseudomonadota; class Gammaproteobacteria; order Steroidobacterales; family Steroidobacteraceae; genus ZC4RG30. The sequence continues at coordinate 519,204 of CAVYKG010000001.1, forward strand.
CCGCTGTCCGAGAACCGCGTGCTCGCGATCCTGGTGGTCAACGATCGCGAGGTCCAGAACCGCATCCTGCAGGTGCCGCGTGAGTACCCGCCCGACGAGCTGCGCCGCGCCGCGGCGGTCTGAACGAGCAGTTCGGCGGGCGCAGCCTGCAGCAGGTCCGCGAGGAGCTGCTCGACCAGCTGAAGGACACGCGCGAGCGTCTGAACGAGGTGATGCTCGACGCGATCTCGGTCGCGCAGCGGCTGATGCCCGAGGACCGTCGAACGCCGGCATGGAGTATGTGATCGCCGGCGAGACCAACCTGATGGGCTTCGCCGAGCTCTCCGACGTCGAGAAGCTGCGGCGCCTGTTCGAGGCCTTCAACGAGAAGCGCGACATCCTGCACCTGCTCGACCAGAGCCTGCGCAGCGAGGGCGTGCAGATCTTCATCGGCCAGGAATCCGGCTATCAGATCCTCGACGACTGCAGCGTCGTCACCGCCCCGTACAGCACCGGACAGCGATGCGATCGGCGTCATCGGCGTCATCGGGCCGACCCGCATGGCCTACGAGCGCGTCATTCCGATCGTCGACATCACGGCCAAGATTGCTCGGTTCGGCCTTGAATTCACGGCGCTGAATCCCCACCCTCGCGTCATGCGGCGGCTTGCGCGCGGAAATAGCGCGAGCTTGCCTCTCAGGTCATTGATTCAGTGGGGTGAGAGATGGCGGATAACGATGCGGGCAGGAATGCAGGCGATGCCGACAGCGAGGCGACCACGGTGCTGCCGGAAAACGCGGCGGTAGGCGATCTCGAGCGGGCCGCGCACGAGGCGCAGGCCGAGCTGCAGGAATTCCGCGACCGCTACATGCGCACCGTTGCCGAGCTCGACAACGTCCGCAAGCGCGCTGCCCGCGACGTCGAGCAGGCGCATCGGTATGCGGTCGAGAAACTCGCCGCCGAGCTCCTGCCGGTGCGCGACAGCCTCGAACTTGCCGTGGCGCACGCCGATACGGCCGACGCGGCGTCGCTCGCCGCTGGCCAGGATGCGACGCTGAAGCTGCTGGCCCGCGCGTTCGAGAAGTTCTCGATCCGCGCGATCGACCCCGTGGGCGAGCCGTTCGACCCGCAGCGGCACGAGGCGATGGCGATGCGTGCCTCGGCAACGGCTCAGCCCGACTCGGTGCTCGAGGTCGTGCAGAACGGCTATGAGCTGAACGGCCGCCTGCTGCGTCCCGCGCGCGTCATCGTTTCCCGGTCTCCCGGCTGATCGGCGCTTGAAAGCGGCCGCGGCGGCTCCAGTACTGGGCGTATCACAGAACTTACGGATTTCGGGGTATTCAAACCATGGCTAAGAGTAATCGGCATCGATCTCGGCACGACCAACTCGTGCGTCGCGATCATGGACGGCGGCAAGCCGCGCGTCATCGAGAACAGCGAAGGCGATCGCACGACGCCGTCGATCGTCGCGTTCACCAAGGACGGCGAAGTGCTCGTCGGCCAGTCCGCCAAGCGCCAGGCCGTCACCAATCCGAAGAACACGCTGTTCGCCGTGAAGCGGCTGATCGGCCGCAAGTTCAAGGACGACGTCGTGCAGAAGGACATCGACATGGTCCCGTACAAGATCGTCGAGCGCCGACAACGGCGACGCCTGGGTCGAGGCGCAGGGCAAGAAGATGGCGCCGCCGGAAGTCTCGGCGCGCGTGCTCGCGAAGATGAAGAAGACGGCCGAGGACTATCTCGGCGAGCCGGTCACCGAAGCGGTCATCACCGTGCCTGCGTACTTCAACGACTCGCAGCGCCAGGCGACCAAGGACGCCGGCCGGATCGCGGGGCTCGAACGTCAAGCGCATCATCAACGAGCCGACGGCGGCCGCGCTGGCCTACGGCCTCGACAAGCAGGGCGGCGACCGCAAGATCGCGGTGTACGACCTGGGCGGCGGCACGTTCGACGTGTCGATCATCGAGATCGCCGAAGTCGACGGCGAGCACCAGTTCGAGGTGCTCGCGACCAACGGCGACACGTTCCTCGGCGGCGAGGACTTCGACAAGCGCATCATCGATTACCTCGCCGAGGAGTTCCAGAAGGAGAAGCGGCGTCGACGTGCGGAAGGATCCGCTCGCGATGCAGCGCCTGAAGGAAGCCGGCCGAGAAGGCGAAGATCGAGCTGTCGTCGAGCCAGCAGACCGATGTCAACCTGCCGTACATCACGGCCGATGCGTCGCGGTCCGAAGCACCTGAACATCAAGCTGACGCGCGCCAAGCTCGAGTCGCTGGTCGAGGACCTGGTCAAGCGGACGATCGAGCCGTGCCGATCGCGCTGAAGGATGCGGGCTGTCGGTCGAACGGACGTCGACGACGTGATTCTCGTCGGCGGCCAGACGCGCATGCCGAAGGTGCAGAAGTCCGTGCAAGGACTTCTTCGGCAAGGAGCCGCGCCGGGACGTGAACCCGGACGAGGCCGTGGCCGTCGGCGCCGCGATCCAGGCGGGCGTGCTCGCGGGCGAAGTGAAGGACGTGCTGCTGCTCGACGTGACGCCGCTGTCGCTCGGCATCGAGACGCTCGGGCGGCGTGATGACCAAGCTGATCGACAAGAACACGACGATCCCGACCAAGGCAATCAGACCTTCTCGACGGCCGACGACAACCAGACCGCGGTCACGATCCACGTGCTGCAGGGCGAGCGCGAGCGGGCGGTCGACAACAAGTCGCTCGGCCGGTTCGACCTGCAGGAGATCGCCGCCGGCGCCGCGCGGCATGCCGCAGGTCGAGGTCACGTTCGACATCGATGCGAACGGCATCCTGAACGTGTCGGCGAAGGACAAGGCCACCGGCAAGGAGCAGAAGATCGTCATCAAGGCGTCGTCCGGCCTGTCGGAGGACGAGATCAAGCGCATGGTCAGCGATGCGGAGGCGCACGCCGCGGAGGACAAGAAGTTCCGCGAGCTGGTCGAGAGCCGCAACCATGCCGACGGCCTGGTGCACGCGACCGAGAAGTCGCTGCAGGAGCTCGGCGACAAGGTCGGCGGCGAGGATCGGGCGAAGATCGAGTCCGCGATGTCGGATCTGCGAACGGCGATGAAGGGCGACGACAAGGAGCAGATCGATCGCAAGGCCAAGGCGCTGACGCAGGCCGCGTCGAGTCTTGCCCAGGTCGGCGGCAGCGGGTGCCGGTCCGGGCGCGGGTCCGACCGGTGGCGAGCCGGCGCTGGCGGAGCCGAGCAGGCTTCGGGCAAGGACGACGTCGTCGATGCCGAGTTCGAGGAAGTGAAGGACAAAGAGGATCGCTAAGTCGTACGACGGTACTGGCACGCCAGCCGCCGCGGATCGCTTCGACGAGGAGCCGCGGCGGCTGGCGCGCATCTGGAGTCTGGACGAGAGCGAGCGTATGGCGAAACGCGACTACTACAAAGTTCTTGAACTGTCGACGACAGCGACCGAGGCCGAGATCAAGAAGGCTTATCGTCGTCTTGCGATGAAGCTGCATCCGGACCGCAATCCGGACGACAAGGCGGCCGAGGAGCAGTTCAAGGAAGCGAAAGAGGCGTACGAGATCCTCTCCGATCCGCAGAAGCGCGCGGCCTACGACCAGTTCGGCCACGCGGGCGTCGACAGCGTCGCGGTGGCGGCGGCGGCTCCGAGCCCGGGCGACGCGTTCGGCGACATCTTCGGCGACGTGTTCGGCGACATCTTCGGTGGCGGTCGCCGCGGCGGGGGTGGCCGCTCACAGGTCTTTCGCGGCGCCGATCTGCGCTACGAACTCGAGCTCGACCTCGACCAGGCCGTGTTCGGGACGACGGTCGAGATCGAGGTGCCGAAGCTCTCGAGTGCGAGACGTGCTCGGGCTAGGGTGCGGCCGGGCTCGAACCCCATTCAGTGCGACGACGTGCGAGGCACTGGTCAGGTTCGCATCGCGCAGGGTTTCTTCCAGCTGCAGCAGACCTGCCCGAAATGCCGCGGCAGCGGCAAGATCGTCAAGAATCCGTGCGACACCTGCCTGGGCCAGGGTCGCGTCCGCCGCAAGAAGACGCTGTCGGTGAAGATTCCCGCAGGCGTCGACAACGGCGACCGCATCCGGCTGGTCGGCGAAGGCGAGGCGGGCCGCAATGGCGGGCCGGCGGGCGATCTCTACGTCGAGATGCGCGTCCGCGAGCACCGATCTTCGAGCGCGAGGGCGAGCACCTGTCATGCGAGGTGCCGGTCAGCTTCGCGACCGCCGTGCTCGGCGGCACGGTGCAGGTGCCCACGCTCGAGGGGCAACGTCTCGTTGAAGATTCCGGCCGAGACGCAATCGGGCAAGGTGTTCCGGCTGCGCGAGAAGGGCGTGAAGCCGGTGCGTGGCGGCGGCCGCGGCGACCTGTTCTGCCGCGTGATGGTCGAGACGCCGGTCAATCTCAGCGGCGAGCAGCGCGATCTGCTGCGCAAGTTCGAGGAATCGCTGCGTGCCGACGGCGACCGTCACTCGCCGCGCGAGGACGGGTTCTTCGAAGGCGTGAAGCGCTTCTTCTCCGGAGCGCGGTCCTGATGAGGACCCTGGCGCGCGTCGGCATCGTCGGCGCGACCGGGCGCATGGGCCGTGCGCTGATCCGCGCGTTGGCAGACTTCGACGGGCTGGTCCTCTCCGCGGCGGTGGCCTCGCCCGGTCGGGCCGAGCTCGGCCGTGACGCCGGTGAAGTGGCGGGCGTCGAGCGGCGCGATGTCGTGCTCACCGCCGATCTCGCTGCTGCCGTCGGCACCAGCGACGTCATGATCGACTTCTCGTCTGCGGCCGGCTTGTCGGCCACGCTCGACGCCTGCACGCACGCCGGCCGGCCGCTGGTTGTCGGCACCACCGGGCTACGACGCCGCGACCGAGGGGCGCCTCGCCGAGTCGGCCAGGCACGTTCCGCTCCTCGTCGCCGCCAATACGAGCCTCGCGCTCAACGTCCTGCTGAATCTCGTACGCGCGGCGGCCCGGGCGCTGCCCGACAGCTACGACATCGAGATCGTCGAGACCCATCACCGGCACAAGGTCGACGCCCCGTCGGGTACCGCGCTGGCACTGGGTCGGGCCGCGGCTGAGGGTCGGGACGTCGTGTCAGGCGAGCCTCAGCTGACCGGAAACCGGCCCGGGCCGCGCGTGCGCGGCACGATCGGATATGCCGTTGCCCGTGGCGGGGATGTCGTCGGCGAGCACGATGTGCGGCTTCTGGGCGGGGGCGAGCAGTTGCGCCTGAGCCACATCGCAACCGACCGTGCAATTTTTGCAACCGGCGCGCTGACGGCTGCGCGCTGGCTGCTCGGGCGCCCTGCGGGTCGTTATGGGATGGCCGACGTTTTGTCTATCGAATCAACGAGTTGACGGGGCCCTGATAGCTTTTTTACAGCCTGGCTCCGACCTCATGACAGAGCACGAAGCGCGGCCTTCCGGAATTTTCACATGGACACGACGGGGTCCGATCTCTAAAATTTTCGATGAATCCGTCACATTCCGTAACGGGTTAGTCCAGTGCAAGGCGGGAGGGCGTTCCACAAGAACTCCCTCCCGCTTTGTGCATCTACGACCGGAAAGCCTAATGACTGAATCAGCGATCAGCCGCTGCACGAGCGCGGAGGTCAGAGAGTGAGCGTGCCTGCCGTATTGGCCCTCGCAGATGGAAGCGTGTTCAAGGGGCAGTCCATCGGCGCCAAGGGCAACACCACCGGCGAAGTGGTGTTCAACACCGCGATGACCGGCTATCAGGAAATTCTCACCGACCCGTCCTATTCCCGGCAGATCGTCACGCTGACCTATCCCCACATCGGCAACACCGGCACGAACCCGGAGGATCTCGAGTCATCGGGCGTCGCCGCGTCGGCCTCATCATTCGCGATCTGCCGCTGCTCGCGAGCAACTGGCGCAGCACGCTCAGCCTGTCCGAGTTCCTCGAACGCGGGCGCATCGTCGCCATCGCCGACATCGATACGCGTCGCCTGACGCGCCTCCTGCGCGACAAGGGTGCGCAGGCGGGCTGCATCATGACCGGCGAGAACATCGACGAGGCCGCGGCCGTGCGCGCCGCGCGCAAGTTCCCTGGCCTGAAGGGCATGGACCTCGCGAAGGTCGTGTCGACGCGCCAGCGCTATCAGTGGAACGACGGCAGCATCTGGCCGGAATACCGCGCCCGACGATGCGGCCGCAGCAACGCCTCCACGTCGTCGCGTACGACTACGGCATCAAGCGCAACATCCTGCGGCTGCTCGCCGATGCGGGCTGTCGCGTGACCGTGGTGCCGGCACAGACTCCGGCAAGCGAGCTGCTCGCGCTCGAGCCCGATGGCGTGTTCCTCTCGAACGGTCCGGGCGACCCCGAGCCGTGCGACTACGCGATCGATGCGATCCGCGACATCGTCGAAACCGACATGCCGGTGTTCGGCATCTGCCTCGGTCACCAGCTGCTCGGACTTGCGAGCGGCGCGCGCACGATGAAGATGAAGTTCGGCCATCACGGCGCGAATCATCCGGTGCAGGACAGCGAGTCGGGCCGCGTCTTCATCACCAGCCAGAATCACGGCTTTGCCGTCGATCCGGAGACGCTGCCGGCCAACGTCAAAGTCACGCACGTGTCGCTGTTCGACGGCTCGCTGCAGGGCATCGCGCGCACTGACCGGCCAGCCTTCAGCTTCCAGGGCCATCCGGAAGCGAGCCCTGGTCCGCACGACCTGCGCTACCTGTTCGACCGCTTCGTCCAGCTCATGATCCGCCGCCTGCAGAACCAGCTCCGCGCGCGCCGCGCGCAGCCTGGCAAGCCGACCCCGGACGCCTGAAAAAAATGCCCAGACGCACTGACCTCAAGTCCATCCTGATCATCGGCGCCGGCCCGATCGTCATCGGCCAGGCCTGCGAGTTCGACTACTCCGGCACGCAGGCCTGCAAGGCGCTGCGCGAGGAGGGCTACCGGGTCATCCTGGTGAATTCGAATCCCGCGACGATCATGACCGACCCGGAGATGGCCGACGCCATCTACATCGAGCCGGTCAACTGGCGCACGGTCGCGAGCATCATCGCGAAGGAACGACCCGACGCGCTGCTGCCGACGATGGGCGGCCAGACCGCGCTGAACTGCGCGCTCGATCTCGTGCGCGAAGGCGTGCTCGAGAAGTACGGCGTCGAGCTGATCGCCGCCTCGCGCGAAGCGATCGACATGGCCGAGGACCGCGAGCTGTTCCGCAACGCCATGCGCGAGATCGGTCTCGCGACGCCGCGCGTCGGCATCGCGCACTCGCATGGACGAGGCGCTGGCGGTGCAGGTGCGAGATCGGTTTCCCGACGATCATCCGGCCGTCGTTCACGCTGGGCGGCAGCGGCGGCGGCATCGCCTACAACCGCGAGGAGTTCGAGACGATCGTCGCGCGCGGCCTCGATGCCGTCGCCGACCAGCGAGGTGCTGCTCGAAGAGTCGGTGATCGGCTGGAAAGAGTTCGAGATGGAGGTCGTCCGCGACCGCAAGGACAACTGCATCATCGTCTGCTCGATCGAGAACCTCGATCCGATGGGCGTGCACACCGGCGACTCGATCACGGTCGCGCCCGCGCAGACGCTGACCGACAAGGAATACCAGCGCATGCGCGACGCGTCGATCGCGGTGCTGCGCAAGATCGGCGTCGAGACCGGCGGCTCGAACGTGCAGTTCGCGGTCAACCCGGACGACGGCCGCATGCTCGTCATCGAGATGAATCCGCGCGTGTCGCGCTCGTCGGCGCTCGCGTCGAAGGCGACCGGCTTCCCGATCGCGAAGATCGCCGCGAAGCTCGCGGTCGGCTACACGCTCGACGAGCTGAGGAACGACATCACCGGCGGCGCGACGCCGGCGTCGTTCGAGCCGACGATCGACTACGTCGTCACCAAGATCCCGCGCTTCACGTTCGAGAAATTCCCCGGCCGCCGAATCGCCGCCTGACCACGCAGATGAAGTCGGTCGGCGAGGTGATGGCGATCGGCCGCACGTTCCAGGAGTCGCTGCAGAAGGCGCTGCGCGGCCTCGAGACCGGCGTCGACGGCTTCGACCCCGCTGCTCACAGCTGCCGCTGACCGAAGAGACCGCGGCGCAGCTGCGCGACGAGCTGCGCATCGCCGGGCCCGAATCGTCTGCTGTACGTCGCCGACGCGTTCCGCGCCGGGCTGTCGTTCGAGCGAAGTCGCAGGAGCTGACCGCACATCGATCCGTGGTTCCTCGCGCAGATCGAGGACCTCATCGCCGAAGAGGAGGCGGTCGCTGCGGCAGGGCCGCGGCGTCGCTCGACGAGCCGCGGCTGCGCGCGCTGAAGCGCAAGGGCTTCTCCGACCGCGGCTCGCGCAACTCGCTGGGAACCGAGGAAGACGACATGCGCGCGCTGCGCGTCACGAGCTCGGCGTCCGACCCGTCTACAAGCGCGTCGACACCTGCGCCGCCGAGTTCGCGACGCGACCGCGTACCTCTACTCGACCTACGAGGAGGAGTGCGAGGCCGAGCCGACCGACGCGCAGGAAGATCATGATCCTCGGCGGCGGGCCGAACCGCATCGGCCAGGGCATCGAGTTCGACTACTGCTGCGTGCACGCGGCGCTCGCGCTGCGCGAGGACGGGTTCGAGACCATCATGGTCAACTGCAATCCGGAGACCGTGTCGACCGATTACGACACCTCCGATCGCCTGTACTTCGAGCCGCTGACGCTCGAGGACGTGCTCGAGATCGTCGACAAGGAGAAGCCGAAAGGCGTGATCGTGCAGTACGGCGGCCAGACACCGCTGAAGCTGTGCCGGCGCTGGAGGCCGCCGGCGTGCCGATCATCGGCACCACGCCGGACTCGATCGACGTCGCCGAAGATCGCGAGCGCTTCCAGCAGCTCGTCACGAAGCTCGGGCTGAAGCAGCCGCCGAACGCACCGCGCGCACCGAAGAGCAGGCGCGTCGCAATGGCGCGCGAGGTCGGCTTCCCGCTGGTCGTGCGTCCGTCGTACGTGCTCGGCGGTCGCGCGATGGAAGTCGTGTTCGACGAGGAGGACCTGCGCGCGTACATGACGGACGCGGTGCAGCGTCTCGAACGACAGCCCGGTGCTGCTCGACCGCTTCCTCGACGTCGCGATCGAAGTCGACGTCGACGCGATCTGCGACGGCGAGCGACGTCCTCATCGGCGGCATCATGGAGCACATCGAGCAGGCCGGCGTGCATTCGGGCGATTCCGGCTGCTCGCTGCCGCCGAACAGCCTGTCGCCGGAGATGCAGGCAGGAACTGCGCGAGCAGACCGCGCAAGCTCGCGCACGCGCCTGAAGGTCATCGGCCTGATGAACATCCAGTTCGCGATCCAGAACGGCATCATCTACGTGCTCGAGGTGAACCCGCGTGCCTCGCGCACCGTGCCGTTCGTCTCCAAGGCGACCGGCGTGCCGCTCGCGAAGATCGCGGCGCGCGTGATGGCCGGTCGGACGCTGCACGAGCAGGGCGTCGACCGAGCGAACGCGTGCCGAAGTACTTCTCGGTCAAGGAAGCGGTGTTCCCGTTCGCCAAGTTCCCCGACGCCGATCCGATCCTCGGTCCGGAGATGAAGTCGACCGGCGAGGTGATGGGCACGGGCCGCACCTTCGGCGAGGCGTACGCGAAGGCGCAGTCGGCATCGGGCGTGGTGCTGCCGCGGTCGGGCGTCGCGCTGATCAGCGTGCGCGATCGCGACAAGCCGGGCGCCGTGACGCTGGCGCGGCGGCTGATCGCGCATGGCTTCGAGATCGTCGCGACCGCCGGCACCGCGATGCTGATCGAGCGCGGCGGGTCTTCCGTGCCGCAAGGCGAACAAGGTGCGCGAGGGTCGCCCGCACATCGTCGACATGATCAAGAACGACGAGCATCTCGCTGATCGTCAACACGACCGAAGGCAAGCAGGCGATCCGCGATTCGCACTCGATCCGCGCGAAGCCGTGCACCACCGCATCACCTACTACACGACCCTGGCCGCCGCGCTCGCGAGCTGCGAGGCGCTCGACCACATGGATGAGGTGGACGTGAACCGCCTGCAGGATCTGCACCAGGAGCTCCTTGCATGAAGCGCGTCCCGATCACCCTGCGGGGCGCCGAGCGCTGCGCAACGAATTGCGCAAGCTCAAGAGCGAAGATCGCCCGAACGTCATCAAGGCGATCGCCGAGGCGCGTGCGCATGGCGACCTCAGCGAGAACGCCGAGTATCACGCCGCGCGCGAGCAGCAGGGCTTCATCGAAGGCCGCATCAAGGAGATCGAGGGCGAAGCTCGGGAATGCCGAGATCATCGACGCGACGCAGCTCTCGGCGACCGACAAGGTGGTGTTCGGGGCAACCGTCGACCTCGAGGACGAGGAGAGCGGCGCCCGCACGACCTACCAGATCGTCGGCGAGGACGAGGCCGACATCAAGGCGATGCGCATCTCGGTCACCTCGCCGATCGCGCGCGCGCTGGTCGGCAAGGAAGCGGGCGACGTGGTCGATGTCGCCGCGCCCGGCGGCACGCGCAGCTACGAGATCGTCGCGGTCCGCTACCGCTGACCTGACCGTCAGGTCCGGATGAGGCCGGCTGGCGTCAGGTGCGTGGCCGGCAGCGCCTGCAACCAGGCGCGCACGTCGGCGGAGTAGTGCCACGCGGTCCAGCAGAACGCCGCGACCAGTCCGACCCACAGCAGCGCATCGACCGCACCCGCCCAGCCAAAGCTGCGGCCGCCGTTCGCGTAGCGCTGCGAGGTGCGCCGGACCACGCCCACGCTTCCGCCGATGACGAAATAGACGACGCAGATGGCTGCGATCGCGATCCACAGCGGAACGGTCGCGATGGGTGCGAAACCGAGCACGTGTCCGGCAGTCAGCAGCGAGAGCAGTACGAACACGAAGGCGACGAACAGTGCCGCGGACAGGATCGTCACGAACGGCAGCAGCACCGTCGCCGCAATCTGCGCGCCCACCGAGTGGGGCCGATCCATCCGGCGCCGATACGCCGCACGTTGGCGCGAGCGCTCGCGCAGTCTCTGCGAGTAGTCGCGTACGTTCCCGCCCGCTTCCGCGAAACCGGCCGACATGCGCTCGCCGGCCATCTTCAGGTCGGCGTCGAAACGTTGCCAGCCGTTGCGCGCGTGGGCGCCGGCAGCTTCGGCAAATTCAGCGGACTTTTTTTTAGCCCTGTCGACGACCTCGCGGGCGTTCAGCGGCTCACCGTGCGCATCGGCAATCTCTTCCGCTGTATCGGCGACAGGTGCGATGCACAGCATGACCAGCCACAGCAGCAGCCAGAAGCCACCGGTCGTGAAGGTCAGCACCACGAAGGCGAGGCGGACCCACACGACGTCGACGTTGATATACGCCGCGAGCCCGGCGCAGACACCGCCGAGCATCCCCTCGCTCGGCAGACGATAGATGCGCTTGCGGCGCGTGCGTCCCGAGGCCGCGGATGCGGACGCTGACGCCGCCGGGTCGCTCGCTGCATCGTTCTCCGCGGCCGGCTCGACTCCCTCGACCGGGCCCATCTCGCGCAGGATCTGCTCGACTTCGCCCTCGGAGACGACGGTCTTGCGCGCGCCGAGGCACGTGTCGCACTTGTCGGCGATCGCCTGTTCGAGATCGGCGAGGATCTCGGCGCGGTCGAGGTTGCCGCGCAATCTCAGCGCGGCCTCGTCGAGGTAGGCGCGCAGCCGGTCGAATGCCGCCTCCTCGAGCTGGTAGGCATTGCCGTTCAGGTTGACCGTGGTGACCTTGCGCATCGTCATCGTCCCAGCTGGGTGATGGTGGTGTGGAGACTGTTCCAGTACGCGTCCAGCTGGCCGAGCGCGGCGCGCCCCTTGTCGGTCAGCTGGTAGTACTTGCGGGGCGGGCCGGCCTCGGATTCCTTCCACTCGTAGTCAACGAGCTGCTCGCGGCGCAGCCGGCTGAGCAGGGGATAGAGCGTGCCTTCCTGTGTCGCGAATTCGGTGACCGACAGTCGCTTGAGCATGTCGGCAACGTAGAGCCGCTCGGCGTCGATGATCCGGAGGATCACGAACTCGAGCAGGCCCTTGCGCAACGGAACGAATTTCTCGGCAAGATCCACAGGATAGGTCCGACGAAGCTACCTTGGTGACAAAAGGTAGCTGGTCGCAGAACTGCCGTCAAGCCGAAGCGGATCAGAAGCTGTAGCGCACTCCCAACCGCACGGTCCGCGGCTCCTGCGCTCGGGACAAGAAAGTCGTTGTCTGGTCCCCCGGTGCGGTGATTCCGGGAACGAACGTCGGGTAGTAGTAGCGGATGTCCTTGCCGTCGTGGTCGAGCACGTTCAGCAGCTCGCCATACACGGTAGCGTTGCCGAACTCGTAGGCGAGCCGCAGGTTCAGCGTTGCTTCGGAGTCGGCGCGCTGCGCGTTGCTCGGCACGAGCGGATACGGTCCCAGATAGCGAAGGCGCGCGCTCGCTTCCCAGGGGCCCTTGACCGCGGAGACGCCCAGTTCGCCGGCACTCTCGACGCCGCCTTCGATGTGTTCGCCCTGCAGCAGGCCTACCACCGGATCGCCGGCGATGAAGTCCGGATCGTCCTGCGTTTCCTTGTACCGAGCGTGACTGCGCGTGTAGACCGCATCGATGCCGAGCCATTCCAGCGGGCGCCAGAAGGCGACGATCTCGTAGCCGTTGCGCTTGCCGCCCGATTTCGGTTCGACTGCGTTCGAGTCGCCGACGAAGATCAGCTCGCTGGAGATGTCGAGCCACCAGTAGGTGGTGGTCAGCGTCAGCGTTCCGATCTCGAAGCGCGCGCCGGCTCGTAGCCGGTGCCGCGCACCAGTCCGGGAACCGGGGTCGACGGGTTCACCACGCCGCGCGCGTCGTTCGAGTGGAACCCGCGTCCCCAGTTCGCGTACAGCTCGACGTCGTCGCTGACGGTGTAGGCGAGCGCGACCTTCGGCGACACCTGGTCACTCGACGCGCGGCCCTCGACGGTCGCTGCCGACGCGCCCGGGTTCGGGTCGACACTGAAGTCGTAGTCGTCCCCGCGCAGTCCGGCCATCAGCGCGGATGCGCGACGTCGGCGTACCAGGTCGCTTCGCTGAACGCCGCGACGGAGCCCTCCCGAACTGATTGTCGCTGATGTTCTCGACGAACACGCTGTCGACGGTGTGGTCGACGCCGACGCGCGCCATGCGGTCGTACCGCGTCTCGGCGCCGGCCATCCACTCGAACGCCTCGGTCGACGCGAGTCGCGTCTCGAAACGCGCGCCCGCGGTCCAGCGCCGGTCGAACTGGTTGATCTGGAAGTCGTAGGTCGGATCCGACCCCATCCACCAGTCGTAGTGCTGCAGCGTAGGCCGATGCCGTCCAGCCGTCCGCTTCGAACGAACCATTGGCGATCCATCGGTCGGTACGTCCGCGCGCGGTGCGATCGAGCGAGCAGAACTCGTCGGGGCACGCCGCCGTGCCGATCGCAATCTCGGGACTCTGTTCGGTCGGGTGCCAGGTTGCGTGGTAGCCGGACACCGTCACTTCGAGGCGGCCCGCGTCGACGTCCGGCCGTACTTCGCCCACATCGAGCCGTGCTTCAGGTCTTCCGGCTGCTGCCATGGACCGTCGTAGGTGCTTGCAGCTGCGCCATGCCCGTCAGCTCACCGTCGCCGAGTTTCGTGGTGCCGCCGCCGGCGAGCCGTGCCCAGCCGTACTGGCCGGCCTCGACCGCAACGAACGGCGCGTCCAGCCGATCGATCGTCGTCATGAACGACGCGCCGGCCAGCGCGAAGTCGCCGAGGTCGGCGCGGTAGGGGCCCTTGCGATAGTCGATGCGCTCGACGATCTCCGGAATCAGTCCGTTGACGTCGAGGTAGCCCTGGCCGTGCCCATGGCAGCGCAGGTTCCAGGGCATTCCGTCCACGTAGTTCGTGAAGTCGGTGCCATGGTCGAGGTTGAAGCCGCGCAGGAAATACTGGTTCGCCTTGCCGCTGCCGGAGTGCTGGGCCGCGATCAGGCCGGGCACGGCCTCGAGCAGCTCGGCCACCCGCAGCATCGGGCGGACCGAGAGGTCGGCACCGGCGACGGCGCCCTCGCTGGCTGCATCTGCCGTACCGATCAGCTTCTCTCCGCGCCCGAAGACAACCACTTCGGTCAGCGACGAATTCTGCGGCGCTTCCTGCGCAAGGATCGGCTGCTGGACGGCGGCCGCCACGGCCGCGGCGACGAGCGAACCCTGGAGTCGATTCATGAAAACGCCTGCGGCCAAGTGGAGCAGGCATTGTCCCGGAACCCACGGGACCGCGCCCCCGCTGGAAGGGGAGAACGGTTGTCGCCGCCGTTAATGAACGGTTACTGGCCCAAGAAGCCGGCGTGGCTCAGCCCTTGTCGGCGGGAAGCAGGATGCGCGGACGGTCGGGATGGGCGAGATAGAGGATCGCGACGTGTCCGACCCGTGCCACGAGCGCCGCTGCGACTTCCGTCGTCAGCAGATCGATCGCCGCGTCCCGTTCGGCCCGGTCGGTCGCCGACACGCGTACCTTGATCAGCTCGTGGTCGGCCAGCGCGCGACGCGTCTCGGCGACCACGGCCGCGCTGACCCCGCCGTTGCCCACCCGGATGACGGGGCTGAGATGGTGGGCGAGGCCCTTCAGATGGCGGCGTTGCTTTTCGGTGAGTTCCACGGCGCACATTGTACAGGCGCAACCGGAAGGACCGGCCGCTTGTGGTCGACTGAACGTCCGCGCGGCGCGCCGGTCCCTTGAAAGCCGGTCGCACCGACCGGATGAACACTTTCCAGGGTTCCGTGACCTCGCATCCAAAGCCGCCGGCGGCTTGCTGGCTAGCCGGTCCCGGATGGTGTAGCGTCGATCCAAATGGGCTTTCTGTGCCCCCGAGGTCATTTTCTTGAACGATCTGACTAAAAATATCCTGATCTGGGTCACGATCGTGGCGGTATTGCTGCTGGTGTTCAGCCGCTACATGCCGCCTACCGGCCAGGTTCAGGAAGTCCGCTACTCGACCTTTCTCGACGACGTGAACGCCGGGCGGGTGGAGTCGGTGGTGTTCCAGGGCGAGACCATCGCCGGCGTGCGGAAGGACAAGAGCCAGTTCAGCACCTTCAACCCCGAGACCGACTATTCCGCGATCATCGGCACGTTGACGAAGGCCAACGTCGCCATCGAAGGGCGTGCGCCGAAGCAGCCCAACTTCCTCGGCCAGCTGTTGCTGCAGCTGGCGCCCGCGCTGCTGCTGATACTGGTCTTCGTCTACATGCTGCGACAGATGCAGGGTGCATCCGGCGGGCGAGGGGCCATGTCGTTCGGCAAGAGTCGAGCGCGGCTGCTGGGTGAGGACCAGGTCAACGTCACCTTCGCCGATGTGGCGGGTGTCGACGAGGCGAAGACCGAGGTCGGCGAGATCGTCGACTTCCTGAAAGACCCGGGCAAGTTCCAGAAGCTCGGCGGCAAGATCCCGAAGGGCGTGCTGATGGTCGGCTCGCCCGGCACGGGCAAGACGCTGCTCGCCCGCGCCATCGCCGGCGAGGCCAAGGTGCCGTTCTTCACCATCTCCGGCTCCGACTTCGTCGAGATGTTCGTCGGTGTCGGTGCTTCGCGCGTGCGCGACATGTTCGAGCAGGCGAAGAAGCATGCCCCCTGCATCATCTTCATCGATGAGATCGACGCGGTCGGTCGCCATCGCGGTGCCGGCCTCGGCGGCGGTCACGACGAGCGCGAGCAGACGCTGAACCAGCTGCTGGTCGAGATGGACGG
The DNA here is from genome assembly GCA_963769065.1 of uncultured Pseudomonadota bacterium. GTDB lineage: Bacteria > Pseudomonadota > Gammaproteobacteria > Steroidobacterales > Steroidobacteraceae > ZC4RG30. The sequence continues at coordinate 534,872 of CAVYKG010000001.1, forward strand.
CTTCGAGGGCAACGAGGGCATCATCGTCATCGCGGCGACGAACCGTCCCGACGTGCTCGATCCGGCGCTGCTGCGTCCGGGCCGCTTCGACCGCCAGGTGGTCGTGCCGTTGCCCGACGTGCGCGGCCGCGAGCAGATCCTGCGCGTGCACATGCGCCGCGTTCCGTTGTCAGACGATGTGCGGCCCGCGCTGATCGCGCGCGGCACGCCGGGCTTCTCTGGTGCCGACCTCGCCAACCTCGTGAACGAGGCTGCCCTGTTCGCCGCCCGCGCCAACCAGCGGCTGGTCGACATGCTCCAGTTCGAGCGTGCGAAGGACAAGATCATGATGGGTGCCGAGCGGCGCTCGATGGTCATGACCGACGAAGAGAAGCGCATGACCGCGTACCACGAGGCCGGCCACGCCATCGTCGGTCTGTCGGTTCCCGAACACGATCCGGTGTACAAGGTGACGATCATCCCGCGCGGCCGTGCGCTCGGCGTCACTCAGTTCCTGCCCGAACAGGACCGCTACTCCATGAGCAAACGCCGGCTCAGCAGCGCGATCTCGACGCTGTTCGGCGGTCGCATCGCCGAAGAGCTGATCTTCGGTGCCGACGCGGTGACCACCGGCGCTTCGAACGACATCGAGCGTGCGACCGATCTCGCGCGCAACATGGTCACGCGCTGGGGACTGTCCGACCGGCTCGGTCCGCTGACGTACTCGGAGGAGTCGGGCGAGGTGTTCCTCGGCCGCAGCGTCACGCAGCACAAGCAGGTCTCCGACGTCACCGCGCACGCGATCGACGAGGAAGTCCGCCGCGTCATCGAGACGAACTACAACCGCGCGAAGGACGTGCTGACGACGCACCTCGACCGGCTGCATGCGATGGCCGAGGCGCTCATCAAGTACGAGACGATCGACGACGGCATGATCAAGGACATCATGGCGGGCAAGCCGCCGGTCCCGCCGGCGGGCTGGGAAGAGCCGCTCGGCGGCAACGATCGCAAGGGCGGCGGCGGGTCGACGGAAGGCCGTCCCGCGTTCGGCTCACCGGCAGGCCAGCACTAGCCGACGCTCGACGCTCCGCCACACGGCGGAGCGTCACGGGTATCCCGATGCAACTGGACTGCGCAGGCCGGCGGCTCGATCTGAGCCGCCCCGCCGTCATGGGCATCCTCAACGTCACCGCCGATTCCTTTTCCGATGGCGGCCGTTTCCTCGACCTCGATGCGGCGCTGGCCCACGCGACCGCGATGGTCGACGCGGGGGCGACTCTCATCGACATCGGCGGGGAGTCCACGCGCCCCGGTGCGGCACCGGTGACGCTGCAGCAGGAACTCGACCGGGTGCTGCCGGTGATCGAGCAGCTGCGCGATCGCACCGACGCGATCCTCTCGATCGATACGATGAAGCCCGAGGTCATGCGGCAGGCGGTCGATGCCGGCGTCGGCCTCGTCAACGACGTCATGGGCCTGCGTGCCGACGGCGCGATCGCTGCGGTGGCGGCAGGCAAAGCGGGCGTCTGCCTGATGCACATGCAGGGCGAGCCGCGCACCATGCAGCACGCGCCGAGCTACCGCGATGTCGTGACCGAGGTCCGCGATTTCCTGCGGGCGCGCGTCCAGGCTTGTGTCGACGCCGGCATCGCGCCTGGGCGCATCGCCGTCGATCCCGGCTTCGGGTTCGGCAAGACCGCCACGCACAACCTGACGCTGCTGCGCGGCCTCGACCGCCTGGTGGCCGACGGGCGCCCGGTGCTCGTCGGCCTGTCGCGCAAGTCGATGCTCGGCAGACTGATCGGCCGCGAGTCGAATGAGCGTCTCGCCGGCAGCATCGCGCTCGCGACGCTGGCATTGCGTGCGGGCGCGAGAATCGTCCGTGCGCACGACGTGGCGGCAACGCGCGACGCGGTGCTCGTCGTGCACGCGCTGATGGAAGCAGGAGAGTAGGGATGGCGAGGAAGTATTTCGGCACCGACGGCGTCCGTGGCCGCGTCGGTGAGCATCCGCTGACGGTCGATTTCGCGCTGCGGCTCGCGAGCGCGGCCGCGCGCGTGCTGGCGCCGGACGGCGGACGCGTGCTGATCGGCAAGGACACGCGCCTGTCGGGCTACCTGTTCGAATCCGCGCTCGAGGCGGGCCTCGTCGCGGCCGGCGTCGACGTCGTGCTGGTCGGGCCGCTGCCGACGCCGGCCATCGCGGTGCTGAGCATGCAGCTGAAGTGCAGCTTCGGCATCGTCATCAGCGCGTCGCACAACCTCTACGAGGACAACGGCATCAAGTTCTTCAACGGCGTCGGCAGCAAGCTGTCGGACGAGCTCGAGGAACGCATCGAGGCCGAGCTCGAGAAGCCGGTGGTCACGCGCGAGTCGAACTCGCTCGGCCGCGCGCGCCGGATGGACGAGCTGCGCAACGACTACCAGAGCTTCTGTGCCGCGACCGTCCCGGGCCTCGACCTCTCGGGCATGAAGGTCGTCATCGACTGCGCGAACGGCGCCGGCTACAAGGTCGGCCCGCGGCTGCTCGCGGACCTCAACGCCGATGTCATTCCGATCGGCTGCTCGCCGAACGGCCGCAACATCAACGACGGCTGCGGCTCGACTTCCCCCGGCCTGCTGCAGCTGACCGTGCCGGGCGTACGTGCGGCCATCGGTATCGCGCTCGACGGGGACGGCGACCGCGTCGTGCTGGTCGACGACCTCGGCCGCATTGTCGACGGCGACCAGATCCTCTTCATCATCGCATCGGCTCGCAAGGCGGCCGGCACGCTGCGCGGCCCGGTGGTCGGCACGGTGATGAGCAACCTCGGGCTCGAGCTCGCGTTGCGGGCGCGAGGCATCGACTTCCGGCGCGCACCGGTCGGCGACCGCTATGTGCTCGAGATGCTGAAGGAGACCGGTGGCACGCTGGGTGGCGAGTCCTCCGGCCACATCCTCTGTCTCGACTGCACGACCACCGGCGACGCGCTGGTCAGCGCGCTGCAGGTGCTCGCGGTCATGCGTTCCACGGGTCGCAGTCTCGCCGAACTCTCGGCCGACATGCAGCGGTTCCCGCAGGTGATGATCAACGTGCGGGTGCGGAAGCGGTTCGATCCGAACACGATTGCCGCGGTGCGCGACGTCGTCGGGGCGGTCGAGGCCGATCTCGGCGACGACGGGCGGGTGGTGCTGCGTGCCTCGGGCACCGAGCCCGTGATCCGGGTCATGGTCGAGGGGCGTGACGAGGCGCCCACACGGGCCTGCGCCGAGCGCATCGCGGCGGTCGTGCGCGAGGCCTGCCCGGCCTGACAGCCCCCGCGGGCGACTCTTCTGCCCTGGCTAATTGCGGTGCCCGGCGGGCGTGGCTATGATCGCGCGCCTTTTGCGCAAAGCCCGGTGAGTCATGCGCCGCAAGATCGTTGCCGGTAACTGGAAGATGCACGGCTCCCGCGCCGAAAACGGGCAGCTCGTCGACGCCGTCGTCAGCGGCTTCGGCGGGGAGGCGCGCGTCGATTGCATAGTGCTGCCGCCGTTCGTCTACCTGCACGACATCTCCCGCTCGCTGCGCGACGCTGCGGTCCAGCTCGGCGCGCAGGACCTGTGCGCGGAATCGGGGGGCGCCTACACGGGCGAGGTCGCGGGGAGCATGTTGCGCGACGTCGGCTGCCGCTACGTGCTCGTCGGGCACTCGGAGCGCCGGTCGCTGTATGGCGAGAACGATCAATTGGTCGCGCGTAAATTCGTCGCCGCGCAGGCCGCTGGCCTGACACCGATCCTGTGCGTCGGCGAGCAGCTCGCCGACCGCGAGGCGGGCCGCACGCACGAGGTCATCCAGCGGCAGCTCGACGCAGTGCTCGCCATCGTCGACGTCGCAAGCTTTGCCCGCTCGCTGGTCGCGTACGAGCCGGTGTGGGCGATTGGTACGGGGCGTAACGCGACGCCGGAGCAGGCGCAGGACGTTCATGCATTCATCCGCGGGCGCATTGCCGCGCGCGATGCTAAGATCGCCGCCGCTTTGCCGGTCCTGTATGGCGGTAGCGTCAAGGCAGGCAACGCAGGCGAGCTTTTCTCGATGCCGGATGTCGACGGGGGTCTCATCGGCGGGGCATCGTTGAAGGCCGAGGAGTTCCTGGCCATCTGTCGCGCTGCGCAGGGTGCCGGTACCAACGGTTAGACGACACTATGTTGCATTCGTTGTTGATGGTCATCGATGTGTTCTGTGCCGTGGGCATCATTGCCCTGGTGCTCGTCCAGCGTGGCAAGGGTGCCGACGCGGGGGCCGGCTTCGGCGCGGGCGCGTCCGGAACGGTCTTCGGCGCGCGGGGTGCCGGTACGGCCCTGTCGCGCGCCACCGCGATCCTTGCGGCAGTGTTCATGCTCGCGAGCCTTGCGCTTGCGTACACCTCGCAGCGCGCCGCCGCGCCGGCGAGCATTCTCGACGACATCCCGGAACAGGAAGCACCGGTTGCGCCTGCGTGCTCCGGCGGCGGGCGAAATTCCGGTTGCGCCGGCTCCCTCACCGGCGCCTGCGCAGTAGGTCAGACAACAGTTTTGAGCGGACGTGGTGGAACTGGTAGACACACTATCTTGAGGGGCTAGCGCCGCAAGGTGTGGGAGTTCGAATCTCCCCGTCCGCACCACCTATACTCGGGAATGAAGTGCATTAGATGCTCGCGAATTACCTCCCGATCCTGATCTTCCTCGTCGTTGCCACCGGGCTCGCAGCGGTGCTGCTCGGCCTCGGTTCGTTCCTCGGCCGCCTCGGCGTGCGGAACAAGGGCGATCGCGAGAAGCTCTCCGCGTACGAGTGCGGCTTCGAGGCGTTCGAAGACGCGCGCATGCGGTTCGACGTTCGCTACTACCTCGTCGCGATCCTGTTCATCATCTTCGACCTCGAGATCGCGTTCCTCTTCCCGTGGGCCGTTTCGCTCGAGCGATCGGCACGTCGGGCCTCGTCGCGATGGGCATCTTCCTCGCCATGCTCGTCGTCGGCTTCGTCTACGAGTGGAAGAAGGGAGCCTCGAGTGGGATTGAACGAAGTCGAGCTGCCGCCGGAACATCCCGGAGGCCATCGCCAGCGCGGCTTCATGACGACACAGGTCGACAGTCTCGTGAACTGGGCGCGCACCGGCTCGCTGTGGCCGATGACCTTCGGGCTCGCCTGCTGCGCCGTCGAGATGATGCACGCCGGCGCCTCGCGCTACGACCTCGACCGCTTCGGCGTCGTGTTCCGTCCCAGCCCGCGCCAGTCCGACGTGATGATCGTCGCCGGCACGCTGGTCAACAAGATGGCGCCGGCGCTGCGCAAGGTCTACGACCAGATGCCCGAGCCGCGCTGGGTCATCTCGATGGGCTCGTGCGCCAACGGCGGCGGCTACTACCACTATTCCTATGCGGTCGTGCGCGGCTGCGATCGCATCGTGCCGGTGGACGTGTACGTGCCGGGCTGTCCGCCGACCGCCGAAGCGCTGCTGTACGGCATCCTCCAGTTGCAGAAGAAGATCCGGCGCACGTCGACCATCGCTCGCATGAACGCACGCATCGAATCACTGGCTGCCAAGCGTCCTCGCAGGCGCTGTCGGCGAAGCTGGCGCGCGCTGACGCGTCGTCCGAGCGCGCGGGTGATCTCGGCTTCGACGTGGCCGCCGCGCGATCTGCTCGCGGTGCTGCGCATGCTGCGCGACGCGCCGGCGCTGCGTTTCGAGATGCTGATGGACGTCTGCGGCGTCGACTATCTCGAGTACGGCCGCGACGAGTGGCGACACGATCAGCGCGAGCCGCTCGGGCTTCAGCCGCGGCGTGAACCGCGGCGTTCGCCCGTCGGACGAAGGCACGGTGCGAACGGGCGCCGCTTCGCGGTCGTCGTATCACCTGCTGTCGATCACGCAACAACGAGCGGCTGCGCCTGCGCTGCTTCTGCCCGCAACGACGAGCCGGCCGGTGTCGCTTCGGTCACCGTCGTGCAGCCGGCGCGAACTGGTTCGAGCGCGAGGCGTTCGACCTGTACGGCATCCTCTTCCACGGCCATCCGGACCTGCGCCGCATCCTCACCGACTACGGCTTCATCGGCCATCCGTTCCGCAAGGACTTCCCGCTGATCGGCAACGTCGAGGTGCGCTACGACGCGGACGAAGGAGCGCGTCGTCTACGAGCCGGTGCCGATCGAGCCGCGCACGCTCGTGCCGCACGTCATCCGCGACGACAAGCGCTACGATCCGGCGCTGCACGACCGGCCGCCGGAGTCGCCCGGCATTACCGGCAGCGCGGCCAATACCGGCGCGGCGCGCGGCGATGGGTCCATGCCATGACCGAGATCCGCAACTTCACGCTGAACTTCGGCCCGCAGCATCCGGCGGCGCACGGCGTGCTGCGGCTCGTGCTCGAGATGGACGGCGAGGTCATCCAGAAGGCCGACCCGCACGTCGGCCTGCTGCATCGCGGCACCGAGAAGCTCGCCGAGACGCAAGCCGTTCAACCAGTCGATCGGCTACATGGATCGGCTCGACTACGTCTCGATGATGTGCAACGAGCACGCGCTACGTGCTCGCGATCGAGAAGCTGCTCGGGCTCGAGGCGCCGGTCCGTGCGCAGTACATCCGCATCATGTTCGACGAGATCACCCGCATCCTGAACCACCTGATGTGGCTCGGTGCGCACGGCCTCGACATCGGCGCGATGAGCGTGTTCCTGTACTGCTTCCGCGAGCGCGAAGACCTGATGGACTGCTACGAGGCGGTCTCCGGCACGCGCATGCACGCGACGTACTACGGCCCGGGCGGCGTGTATCGCGACCTGCCCGACGCGATGCCGAAGTACCAGGCGTCGCGGTGGCGCAGCAAGCGCGATGCAGACCGGCTGAACGAGGCGCGCCGGGCTCGCTGCTCGATTTCATCGACGACTTCACGCAGCGCTTCCCGGCCTGCGTCGACGAGTACGAGACGCTGCTCACCGACAATCGCATCTGGAAGCAGCGCACCGTCAACATCGGCGTCGTGACGCCCGGAGCGCGCGATGCAGCTCGGCTTCTCGGGCCCGATGCTGCGCGGCTCCGGCATCGCCTGGGACCTGCGCAAGAAGCAGCCGTACGAGGTCTACGACCAGATCGACTTCGACATCCCGGTCGGCGTCAACGGCGATTGCTACGACCGCTACCTCGTGCGCGTCGAGGAGATGCGCCAGTCGAACCGCATCATCAAGCAGTGCGTCGAGTGGCTGCGCGCCAATCCGGGTCCGGTGATGCTCGACGACCACAAGGTCGCGCCGCCGCGCCGCGACGAGATGAAGGACGACATGGAATCGCTGATCCATCACTTCAAGCTGTTCACCGAAGGCTACTGCGTGCCGGAGGGCGAGACGTACGCGGCCGTCGAGGCGCCGAAGGGCGAGTTCGGCATCTACCTCGTGTCCGACGGCGCGAACAAGCCGTATCGCCTGAAGTGCCGTGCGCCGGGCTTCGCGCACCTGTCGGCGCTGGACGAGATGGTCGTCGGCCACATGCTCGCCGACGTCGTCGCGGTGATCGGCACGCAGGACATCGTTTTCGGCGAGATCGATCGATGACCGAAGTCGTCGAGCAGGATCCATCTGCTCACTGAGCACACGCGCGCCACGAGATCGACCACTGGGTCGCCAAGTTTCCCGGAAGGCCGGCAGCGTTCGGCCGTTTCGCCGCGCTGCGCTCCACGCAGGAGCAGAACAACGGCTACCTGACCCCCGAGCTGATGGACTGCGGTCGCCGAGTATCTGCGTCTGCCGCCGATCCAGGTCTTCGAGGTGGCGACGTTCTACTCGATGTTCGAGACGCACCCGTGCGGCCGTCACACGTCTCGGTCTGCACCAACATCTCCTGCATGCTGAACGGCGGCGACGAAATCGTCGCGCACGTCGAGAAGAAGCTCGGCATCAAGGCCGGCGAGAGCACGCCGGACGGCACGCATCTACCTGAAGCGCGAGGAAGAGTGCCTCGCCGCCTGCTGCGGCGCGCCGATGATGATGGTCGATCACCACTATCCACGAGAATCTGACGCCGGAGTCGATCGACGAGCGTCCTCGACGGCGCTGAAGTGATGAGCGCAGTGGCGACGACAAGATCAACCTGGTCTGCTTCGAGACCGCTGAAGTTCGGCGCGAGCCGTGGACGCTCGAGAACTATCGCCAGATCGGCGGCTACGACGCGTGGGAGAAGATCCTCGCGCGGCGAGCATGACGCGCGACGACGATCATCGACGAGCGTCAAGAAGTCCGGCCTGCGCGGCCGCGGCGGCGCGGGCTTTCCGACCGGCGTGAAGTGGAGCTTCATGCCGCGCAATGCGCCGGTGCAGAAGTACCTCGTCTGCAACTCCGACGAGAGCGAGCCCGGCACCTGCCACGATCGCGACATCCTGCGCTTCAACCCGCACGCGCTGGTCGAGGGCATGGCGATCGGCTGCTACGCGATCGGCGCGACCGTCGGTTACAACTACATCCGCGGCGAGTTCCTCGGCGAAGCCGATTCCGCGCTTCGAGGCGGCGCTGAAAGAGGCGTACGCCGCCGGCCTGCTCGGCAAGAACATCCGCGGCTCGCGGCATCGACTTCGACATCTACACCGCGCGTGGGCGCCGGCGCGTACATCTGCGGCGAAGAGACCGCGCTGCTCGAGTCGCTCGAAGGCAAGCAGGGCAAGCCGCGCTTCAAGCCGCCGTTCCCGGCGAACTTCGGCCTGTACGGCAGCGCCGACGACGATCAACAACACGCAGAGCTATCGCGTCGATGCCGACCATCCTGCGCAAGGGCGCCGCAGTGGTTCGCGGATCTCGGCGCCGAACAGCTCGGCGGCACGGTGATCTTCTCGGTGTCCGGCCACGTCGACGAAGCCCGGCAACTACGAGCTGCCGCTCGGCATTCCGTTCGCCGAGCTGCTCGAGATTGCCGGCGGCATGCGCGGCGGCCGCAAGCTCAAGGCCGTGATCCCGGGCGGCTCGTCGGTGCCCGTCGTTGCCGGCCGAGATCATGATGACGACGCACGATGGACTACGACTCGGTCAAGGCGGCGGGCTCGGCGCTCGGGCCCGGCGCGATGATCGTGATGGACGAGACGCACCTGCATGGTGCAGAGCGCTGCGAGCGCCTCGTCGCGCTTCTATCACGCCGAGTCGTGCGGCCAGTGCACGCCGTGCCGCGAAGGCACCGGCTGGCTGTACCGCATGCTCACGCCGCATCGTCGACGGGCAAGGGCGTCGAGGACGACCTCGACATGCTGGTCGACGTCGCGAACAAGATCGAAGGCCACACCATCTGCGCGTTCGGCGACGCGGCCGCGTGGCCGGTGCAGAGCTTCATGAAGCACTTCCGGCACGAGTTCGAGTACATGGTCGAGCACGGCGGTCGCAGCATCGTCGACGGCCACGAACGGCGGCCGCATGAGCACGCCGACCGCCGGTGCCGCCGCCGAGCGACGTCGTCAACATCGACGTCAACGGCGTGCCGCTGCAGGCGCGCAAGGGCGCAGATGATCATCCAGGTGCACGGACGCGCACGACATCTACGTGCCGCGCTTCTGCTACCACGAGAAGCTGCCGATCGCGGCGAACTGCCGCATGTGCCTGGTCGAGGTCGAGAAGGCGCCGAAGCCGCTGCCGGCCTGCGCGACGCCGGTGGCCGAAGGCATGAAGGTCTACACGCAGTCGCCGAAGCGCGCATCGCGGCGCAAAGCGCGACGATGGAGTTCCTGCTGATCAACCATCCGCTCGACTGCCCGATCTGCGATCAGGGCGGCGAGTGCGAGCTGCAGGATCTTGCGATGGGCTTCGGCCGCGGCATCTCGCGCTACACCGAGCGCAAGCGCGTCGTCAAGGACAAGAACCTCGGCCCGCTCGTGTCGACCGACATGACGCGCTGCATCCACTGCACGCGTTGCGTGCGCTTCGGCCAGGAGATCGCCGGCATCCAGGAGCTCGGCACGAACGGCCGCGGCGAGAGCACCGAGATCGGCACGTACATCGAGAAGAGCGTCGATCACGAGCTGTCGGGCAACATCATCGATCTGTGCCCGGTCGGCGCGCTGAACAACAAGCCGTATCCGCTTCAGCGCGCGCGCGTGGGAAATGATCGCAGAAGCCGCTCGTCGGCGCCGCACGACTGCGTCGGCACCAATCTCTATCGCGCACGTGCTGCGCGGCAAGCTGATGCGCATCGTGCCGCGCGACAACGAGGCGATCAACGAGACGCTGGATCTCGGACCGCGACCGCTTCAGCTACCACGGCATCTACAGCGCCGATCGCTCTGAACCGCCGATGGTCAAGGAAGGCGGCACGTGGGCAGAGGTCGACTGGCAAGACGCGCTGCAGGTCGCCGCCGAGAAGCTCGAAGGGCGTCGCCGCGGCGGCGACATCGGCTCGGCACGCTCGTCCGCCCGAGCGCGACGCTCGAGGAGCTGTATCTGCTCGCAGCGCCTCACGCGCCACCTCGGCAGCGACCAACATCGATCATCGCCTGCGGCAGCGCGACTTCCGCGAACGAGCAGCCGAGCCCGATGCCGTCGCTCGGCTGCGCGATCGCGGACGTCGACACGCGCGGGCGCATGCTCGTCGATCGGCTCGAATCTGCGCAGGAGGTGCCGATGCTCGCGCACCGCGTGCGCAAGGCCGCGCAGAGGCGGCGCGCAGGTCGTTCTTCGTCAATCCCGCGCGCTACGAGTATCTGCTTCCCGGTCGCGGGCTATGCGTCAGCGGCCGCCGCCTCGATGCGCTCGCGCGAGCTGGCCGCGTCTGCTCGCGGCTGCAGCGCCGGCGAGCGGGGCTGTCGCCCGGCGCAGCTCGCGCGCATCGTCGAGGCGCGCAGCCGAACGATGCGCAGCGCGCCGCGGCGGACGGCTGCCGGTCGCGCGAGCGCCGCGCTCGTGTTGCTCGGCGCAGATCGCGCAGCGGCATCCCGCTGTGCGCCGAGCTTCGCGCGTTCGCCGCGGCGCTCGCCGCCGTCACCGGCGCGACGCTCGGCGTACCTCGCCGAAGGCGCGAACGCCGCCGGCGCTGCGCTCGCCGGCGCGATGCCGCATGCGCGGGCCGGCCGGTCAGGGCGTCGCGCGCGGGCTCAACGCCGCGCAGCGATGCTCGCGACGGTCGCGCAGCGCATACGATGCTGTTCGGCATCGAGCCGCGAGCCGACCTCGCTGCAGCCGCGAGCGCGCTGCGCAGGCACTGCGGCAGGGTGGCTTCGTCGTCGCGTTCACGCCGTTCGTCAGCCGACGAGCTGCTCGACGTTGCGCGACGTGCTGCTGCCGATCGGCACCTTCGCCGAGACGGCCGGCACGTTCGTCAATGCTCGAAGGCCGCTGGCAGAGCTTCGCCGCCGCGGCCGACGGCGGTCGGCGAGTCGCGTCCGGGCTGGAACGTGCTGCGCGTGCTCGGCAACGTGCTCGACCTGCCGGACTTCGAGTAACAGTCGTCCGAGCGACGTGCGCAACGAGCTCGAGCGCTCGAGCTCGACGCGAAGCGCGTGCGCCGCACCGCAATGCAGTCGGCGACGTTCGCGCCGCGCGCCGCGTCCGCACGGCGGCCGGTGGCGCTCGACGTGCCGATCTACGCGGTCGATCGCGCTCGTGCGGCGTGCCGGGCGCCCTGCAGCGACCGCGCACGGCGCAGCAGGGCGCGGCGTGAGCCGACCTGATGCGACCAGTTCACCGACCTCTGGGCGCGCTGCCCGGGATGCTGCAGTTCGTCATCGTCACCTTGCTGGTGATCGTCGTCGTGCTCGTGCCGCTGATTCTGGCGTCGCGTACCTCACGCTACTGGGAACGCAAGCTCATCGGCTGGATGCAGGCGCGCATCGGCCCGAACCGCGTCGGTCCGGCTGGCGGCTGCTGCAGCCGTTCGCCGACGTCATCAAGCTGCTGTTCAAGGAAATCGTCGTTCCGTCGCAGCGCGAACAAGTTTCTGTTCCTGCTCGCGCCGCGTGTTGTCGCTGGTGCCGGCGTTCGCGGTCTGGGCCGTCGTGCCGTTCGCGCCCGATTTCGTCGATCGCCGACATCGACGCCGGCCTGCTGTACGTGCTCGCGCTGACGTCGCTCGGTGTCTACGGCGTCATCCTCGCCGGCTGGGCGTCGAACTCGAAGTACGCGTTCCTCGGCGCGATGCGCTCGGCCGCGCAGATCGTCGCCTACGAGATCGCGATGGGCTTCGCGCTGGTCGGCGTGCTGATGGCCGGCGGCAGCCTGAACCTCGGCGACGATCATCGTCGGCGCAGCAGGGGCAGCTCGGCTGGCAACTGGTTCTTCTGCCGCTGTTCCCGCTGTTCATCGTGTACTTCATCTCGGGCGTCGCCGAGACCAACCGCGCGCCGTTCGACGTCGCCGAAGGCGAATCGGAGATCGTCGCCGGCTTCCACGTCGAATACTCGGGCATCGCGTTCGCTCTGTTCTTCCTCGCCGAGTACGCGAACATGATCCTGATCGCGGCGCTGACCGCCGTGTTCTTCTTCGGCGGCTGGCTGTCGCCGTTCGCCGGGTACGCATGCCGCGGTCTTCGACGAGCACGTTGCTCGGCGCGCTGCTCGGCGCGGTCGCACTGGTTCCTCGCCAAGATGTTCTTCTTCCTGTTCTTCTTCCTGTGGTTCCGCGCCACGTTCCCGCGCTATCGCTACGACCAGATCATGCGGCTCGGCTGGAAGGTGCTCATCCCGGTGACGATCGTCTGGATCGCCGTCGAAGGCGTGATGGTCGGCGCTGCAAGTCGGCCCGTGGGCGCCTGGCCTATGGCAGCGCGTATGCGAGTTTCATCAAGACGTTCTCCTGTGACCGAGCTGCTGCGCGGCCTGTCGGTGACGCTGCGGCACGCTGTTCCGGCGCAAGGTCACGATCCAGTATCCGGAAGAGAAGACGCCGCAGTCGCCGCGCTTCCGCGGGCTGCATGCGCTGCGCCGCTATCCGAACGGCCAGGAGCGCTGCATCGCCTGCAAGCTGTGCGAGGCGGTGTGCCCGGCGCTCGCGATCACGATCGAGTCGCGACGTCGGCGCCGACGGCACGCGCCGCACGACGCGCTACGACATCGATCTGTTCAAGTGCATCTACTGCGGCTTCTGCGAGGAAGCGTGCCCGGTCGATGCGATCGTCGAGACGCGCATCCACGAGTACCACATGGAACATCCGCGGCGAGAACATCATGACCAAGGACAAGCTGCTGGCCGTCGGCGACAATACGAGGCGATGATCGCCGCCGACAAGGCCGCGGACGCGTCGTTACCGCTAGACGCGGTAATCGAACTAAGGGATAAGCAGTGCTGATCACCGGGTCCTGTTCTACGCCTTCGCGGCCGTGCTGATCGTGGCCGCCGTTCGGCGTCATCACCGCGCGCAACCCGGTGCACGCGGCGCTGTTCCTCGTGCTCGCGTTCGTGCAGCAGCGCGGTGCTGTGGCTGCTGATCGAGGCCGAGTTCCTCGCCATCGTGCTGGTGCTCGTCTACGTCGGCGCCGTGATGGTGCTGTTCCTGTTCGTCGTCATGATGCTCGACATCAACGTCGGAGGAGCTGCGCAAGGGCTTCACGCGCTATGCTGCCGCTCGGCATCGTCGTCGCCGGCTGTCGTCGTGTTCGAGATCGGCCAGCGTGGTCGTGGTTCAGGCGCCAGGGCCTCGCATTCGCGACGCGCGGTGCCGAGCCGCTGCCGGCCGATTACAGCAACACGAAGGCGCTCGGCGAGCGTGCTGTACACCAAGTACGTCTACCCGTTCGAGCTCGCCGCGGTGCTGCTGCTGGTCGCCATCGTCGCGGCGATCATGCTGACGATGCGCCAGCGCCCGGGCCTGAAGGTGCAGGACATCGCGCGCAGGTCGCCGTGCGCCGCGAGGACCGCGTCCGCATCGTCAAGATGCGACGACGGAGCAAAGAGCGATGATCATCACTGCGGCACACTACCTGGCTGCTCGCGGCCATGCTGTTCGCCTGAGCGTCGCCGGCATCTTCATCAACCGCAAGAACGTCATCCTGCTGCTGATGTGCATCGAGCTGATGCTGCTGGCGGTCAACTTCAATTTCATCGCGTTCTCGCGGATGCTCGGCGACATCGACGGGCCAGGTCTTCGTGTTCTTCATCCTGACGGTCGCGGCGGCCGAAGTCCGCCATCGGACTCGCGATCCTGGTGGTGCTGTTCCGCAACACGCGCAGCATCAACGTCGAAGAGCTCGACTACGCTGAAGGGCTGACGCGTGCATGAATCCGAACGTCTATCTCGCCATCGTGCTCGCGCCGCTGGTCGGCGGCGCATCGTCGCCGGCCTGTTCGGCAAGCGCGATCGGCCGGGCACGGCGGCGCACTGCGGTCACGATCCTCGGCGTCGCGACGTCGCTCGTGCCTGTCGCTCGTCGTTTTCAAGCAGCTCGTGCTTCGACGGCGGTGCCGACGTACAACGGCACGGTCTACACCTGGCTCGTCGATCGACGGCATCCGCTTCGAGGTCGGCTTCCTGATCGACCGCCTGACGGCGCTGATGATGTGCGTCGTGACCTTCGTGTCGCTGTGCGTGCACGTCTACACGATCGGCTACATGCACGACGACCCGGGCTATCCAGCGCTTCTTCAGCTACATCTCGCTGTTCACGTTCTCGATGCTGATGCTCGTGATGTCGAACAACTTCCTGCAGCTGTTCTTCGGCTGGGAAGCGGTCGGCGTCGTCTCGTACCTGCTGATCGGCTTCTGGTACACGCGGCCGACGGCGATCTTCGCGAACATGAAGGCGTTCCTCGTCAACCGCGTCGGCGACTTCGGCTTCGTGCTCGGCATCGCCGCGCTCGCGATGTCGACGGGCTCGCTCGACTACGCGACTGCGTTCGGCAGACGCCGACGCGATCGGCCGGCGAGACGATCGAGATCTTCCGCGGCGCGGACTGGTACGCGCTGACGGTCGCCTGCATCTGCCTGTTCGTCGGCGCGATGGGCAAGTCGGCGCAGGTGCCGCTGCACGTCTGGCTGCCGGATTCGATGGAAGGCCCGACGCCGATCTCGGCGCTGATCCACGCCGCGACGATGGTGACGGCCGGCATCTTCATGGTGGCGCGCATGTCGCCGCTGTTCGAGCTGTCTGAGACGCGCGCTGTCCGTCGTGATCGTCATCGGCGCGATCGACCGCGTTCTTCACGGGCTTGCTCGGCATCGTCCAGCAACGACATCAAGCGCGTCGTCGCGTACTCGACGCTGTCGCAGCTCGGCTACATGACCGTCGCGCTCGGCGCATCGGCGTACTCGGCGCGGCATCTTCCACCTGATGACGCACGCGTTCTTCAAGGCGCTGCTGTTCCTGGCCGCCGGCTCCGTGATCATCGCGCATGCACCACGAGCAGGACATCCGCAAGATGGGCGGCCTGCGCAAGTACATGCCGATCACGTACTGGACGTCGCTGATCGGCACGCTCGCGCTGATCGGCTTCCCGGTCTTCTCGGGGTTCTTCTCGAAGGACGCGCTGATCGAAGCCGTGCACGCCTCGACCACGGCTGGGTCACAGGCTTCGCGTACTGGTGCGGTGCTGCTGGCGTGTTCGTCACGGCGTTCTACAGCTTCCGCCTGTTGTTCATGGTCTTCCACGGCCCGGAGCGGTTCCGGACAAGCCGTTCCACGGCGCCGACGATGCCCATGCGGTGGCCCATGACGACCACGGCCACGATGCCGCGCACGGCGACACGCACGGCCATGACGATCACGGCCTACGCACGCCCATGTGCCGCACGAGACCCCGTGGGTCGTCTCGGCGCCGCTGATCGCGCTCGCGATTCCGTCGCTGATCATCGGCTTGCTTCACGATCGACGCCGATGCTGTTCGGCGACTTCTTCGACGGCGCGATCTTCGTCGCGAGGCGCACCACCCGGCGATGCACGACGTCGGCGAGGAGTTCCACGGCACGCGCTCGGATTCGTCCTGCACGGCTTCGTCACGCTGCCGTTCTGGCTCGCGCTCGCCGGCGCGCTCGCCGCGTGGTTCCTGTACTTGAGCGGCCGCGATCGCCGGCGCGCTCGGTCGACGCAGCTGTCGCCTGCTGCACCGACTGCTCGCGAACAAGTACTACTTCGACTGGTTCAACGAGAACGTGCTCGCGCGCGGCGCGCGCCTGCTCGGCACGGGCCTGTGGCGAGTGGGCGACCAGACGTTGATCGACGGCGCGCTCGTCAACGGCTCAGCGCGCGACGGTCGGCGTGCTGCCGGCCGTGACGCGGCGGCTCGCAGTCCGGCTATCTCTACTCACTACGCGTTCGCGATGATCATCGGCCTCGCGGCGCTGGTCGGCTGGTTCGTGTTCGCGGGCCTCTAGGATCGTCATGGCAGTTCAGACATGGCCCGTGCTGAGCGTCCTCGTCTGGCTGCCGATCGCGGGCGGCATCGCTGATGCTGTCTGCTCGGCGACGCGCGTCTCGGCTCGGCACGCTGGGTCGCGCTCGCCACCGCGATCGTCGACGTTCGTGCTGAGCCTCCCGCTGTGGACGCGGCTTCGACATCGGCACGGCCGCGATGCAGTTCGTCGAGCGCGCGCCGTGGATTCCGCGCTTCAACGCGGACTACGCACCTCGGCGTCGACGGCATCTCGATGCCGCTGATCGTGCTGACGACGTTCATCACGCCGTTCGGTGGTGATTGCCGGCTGGACGGTCATCACGCAGAGCGGCCGGCGCAGTACTTCGCCGCCTTCCTGATCCTCGAAGGCTTGATGATCGGCATGTTCGCGGCGCTCGATGCGCTGCTGTTCTACGTGTTCTGGGAAGCGATGCTGATCCCGATGTTCATCATCATCGGCATCTGGGGCGGGCCGCGCCGCGTCTACGCGACGATCAAGTTCTTCCTGTACACGTTCCTCGGCTCGGTGTTCATGCTGGTCGCGCTGATCTACATGTACCTGCAGGCCGGCGACTACTCGATCGCGTCGTTCCACGACCTGCCGCTGACGATGACCGAGCAGACGCTGATCTTCCTCGCGTTCCTGCTCGCGTTCGCCGTCAAGGTGCCGATGTGGCCGGTGCACACCTGGTTGCCCGACGCGCACGTCGAGGCGCCGACGGGCGGCTCGGTGATCCTGGCCGCCATCATGCTGAAGATGGGCGGCTACGGCTTCTTCGCTTCAGCCTGCCGATCACGCCCGACGCGAGCCACGAGTTCGCCTGGCTGATGATCGCGCTGTCGCTGATCGCGGTCGTCTACATCGGCTTCGTCGCGCTCGTGCAGCAGGACATGAAGAAGCTGATCGCGTATTCGTCGATCGCGCACATGGGTTTCGTCACGCTCGGCTCGTTCCTCATCTTCGGGACATCATGGAGCGCGACCGGCAACTCGCAGGGCGCCGCCATGGGCATCGACGGCGGCATGGTGCAGATGATCTCGCACGGCCTGATCTCGGGCGCGATGTTCCTGTGCGTCGGCGTGCTGTACGACCGCGTGCACAGCCGCGAGATCAGCGCCTATGGCGGCGTCGTCAACACGATGCCGAAGTTCGCCGCCTTCATGGTGCTGTTCGCGATGGCCAATGCCGGCCTGCCTGGCACCTCCGGTTTCGTCGGCGAGTTCCTGGTGATCCTCGCCAGCTTCCAGGCGAACTTCTGGTACGCGTTCCTCGCGGGCACGACCCTCGTCCTCGGCGCCGCGTACACGCTGTGGCTGGTCAAGCGCGTGATCTTCGGCGCGGTCGCCAACCACCACGTGGCCGAGCTGACCGACGTGAATGGCCGTGAGTTCTCGGTGCTCGGCGTGCTCGCCGTCGCCGTGCTGCTGCTCGGCATCTGGCCGGCGCCGCTGCTCGAGGTGATGGGCGCAACGACCCACCATCTCGTCGAACAGATCCTGACGAGCAAGCTGCCATGACCGACCTGCTGCCCGCGCTTCCCGAGATGTTCCTGGCCGGGGCGGTGTGCCTCGCTGCTGCTGTTCGACCTGTTCCTCGGCGAGAAGAAGCCGTCACGGACGGCGACGTTCACGCTGCTCGCTGCTGGTGGTCGGCGCCGCCGTCACCGCCTATACGGCGGAGTGGAACGTGTCGCGTCGCCGTTCAGCGGCCTCTACGTCGCTGACGGGCTCGGCTCGTGCTGAAACTCGCCTCTTATCTGTTCGTCGCCGTCGGCCTCTACTATTCGAACGGCTTTCTCGCGCGGCGCGGTCTGCAGAAGGGCGAGTTCTACGTGCTGACGCTGTCGGCGCTGCTCGGCATTATCGTGCTCGGTGCCGCCGGCAACCTGATCACCGTGTACCTCGGCGTCGAGCTGCTGTCGCTGTCGCTGTACGCGCTGGTCGCGTTCGACCGGGAGAACGGCATCGCCGCCGAAGCCGCGATGAAGTACTTCGTGCTCGGCGCCATCGCGTCGGGCACGCTGCTGTACGGCATGTCGCTGCTGTACGGCATCACCGGCTCGCTCGAGCTCGGCGAGATCGGTGCGGCGCTGGGCGGTGAGCCGAGCCTCGGTCTGCATCCTCGGCCTCGCGTTCATCGTCGTCGCGATGGCGTTCAAGTTCGGCGCGGTGCCGTTCCACATGTGGGTGCCGGACGTCTACCAGGGCGCGCCGACGCCGGTGACGCTGTTCATCGGCTCGGCGCCGAAGATCGCCTCGTTCGCGCTGGCGTACCGGCTGCTCGCGAACGGGCTCGGCGAGTTGTCGGCCACGTGGCCGGACATGCTCGCGATCGTCGCGTCCTGTCGATCGGTCTCGGCAACGTCGTCGCGATCGCGCAGACGAACCTGCAAGCGCATGCTGGCGTATTCGACCATCTCGCACGTCGGCTTCATCCTGCTCGGCTTCGTCGCGGCGGCGCCGACGGGCTACGAGGCGGCGATGTACTACACGCTCGCCTACATCGTGATGGTGCTCGGGGCCTTCGGCATGATCCTGTTCGCGAGCCGCGACGGCTTCGAGGCCGACGAGCTCGAGGACTTCAAGGGGCTGAACGCGCGCAGCCCGTCGTTCGCCGCGATCATGGTGATGCTGATGTTCAGGACCGCCGGCGTGCCGCCCTTCGTCGGCTTCTGGGCCAAGCTCGCCGTCATCAATGCGATCGTCGGCAGCGGCCATACCTATCTCGCAATCGCCTCGGTCGTGCTGTCGGTCATCGGTGCGTTCTATTACCTGCGCATCGTGTGGTTGATGTACTTCGAGGCGCCCGGCACGCTGCCTCGCGGCGAGCCGCGACTCGGCATCCGCCTGGTGCTCGCGCTGAATGCGCTCGTGGTCATCGGGTTCGGCCTGATGCCGGAGACGCTGCTCGCCCTGTGCCGCCAGGTGATCCCCGGCGGCTGACCGCCATTGGCTGCGCACCGCGCCGCGCTCGTGCCGCTCGCGGAGTCGGCAGGGCATTCGCCTCGCGTCGCGCGGGTGATCGAGGCGCTGGTCTATCACGACGACGTCGCGCTCTGGGCTGATCAGCCTGAACGCATGGGTCGAAGTGCTCGAATGGTTCGTCGATCCGGGCGAGATCGAGACGTTGCTCAT
Source organism: uncultured Pseudomonadota bacterium (assembly GCA_963769065.1). Lineage (GTDB taxonomy): Bacteria > Pseudomonadota > Gammaproteobacteria > Steroidobacterales > Steroidobacteraceae > ZC4RG30. The sequence continues at coordinate 554,263 of CAVYKG010000001.1, forward strand.
CTTCCTTCGCGACGGACGGCTGCGAATCGCCGGAGATCTGACGGTACTCGACCAGCCCCAAGTCGCGTCGGTGATGAAAGGTCAGTGGCGTCACCCGCGTCTGCTGAGGTACGCGCAGGCTCATGCGGTTTCGCTGTCGTCCGGATCGGCGTTCGACGCGGCGCTCGAGACCGGACGCGATCTCGTCGTCGCGACCACACCGGAGGCTGCGACCGCCTCGAGTCTGCTGTCGATCGACGTCCTGTTCCCGGATGTTCGACGGATGGTGCGCGAACGCCGCTTCGACGTCCGCCAGCTGCTCGCGCTGCGAAGGGCGGCCCGACCGCTGCGCGACTGGCTGCAGCAGCCCGGCGCGCGCGACGTCGGCGCTTTCGTCGAACTGCACCGATCGGCGGGGCAGGTGCTGGGCGCGACCACCACGCGATTGAACGTGCGCGGCGATCTGGCAGGGCGGCTCGAGGGCTGGTCGCCGCTGGTTTTTGCGTCGGACGAGCGATCGAACTGAAACTTCAGTTGCGTGTGGCGCGCGGTGGGGTAGAATCCGCGCCCTACCGTTGCGGGGTGGAGCAGTCTGGCAGCTCGTCGGGCTCATAACCCGAAGGTCGCAGGTTCAAATCCTGCCCCCGCTACCACTATTCAATACGACTTGCAGGATCGCTGCTCCCTGCAAGTCGTAGTGGGCCCCGAGGCTTCAGCCTCCGGGTGGGAACCGAACTTCGCGTCGAACGGCCTGCAAGGCAGCGCGCCCAGGCGGTTGCCGATCGCCCTCGAGATTTCCCTCGACTCGACATGCCGGCTACAGCACCGCAGCCGCGCGCGTCGGCCATGAAGCGCATGCCAAGCAAAGCACCCTGCCCGCGAACGATGCCGGAATCCCGTCTGGGCCCTCCATCTCGGATCGGCTGCCGTACGTTCTCCCTGCCCGGTCCGTTGAAGATGGTGATCCCGGACCTGCACAGTCTGGTCGACAGCGGAACACTGGCGCTGGTCCTGCTTCTCGTGGGAACCAGCACAGCGCTGGCCATCTGGATGCCTGCCCGACGACCTACGCGCTGGCGGGAGGGGCGTTCGTTTCCTTCCCCGGGCCGGCTCGAGGTACAGGAAATCGGCCGGCTGAAAGCACACCATTTCGAGTGGCAAGCCGACTGACCAGTCTCTCGCTCGGCCTGCTTGGATTGTCGCTGGCAGGCGCGCTAGGCTCGCCGGATAACCCTTGGACCGAGGCGCGTTATGCAACATCGGCTGCGCTTGCTTCTTCCTCTGCTTGCTTCGGGTGCGTTGCTCACAGGCTGTGCTTCACCTCCCGCTGCTCCCGTCGCGAGCGCGCCCCAGGCGATGCCATCCTCGGCAGCTCCGACGCCGGCGCCGATGTCCGCGGCCGCCAAAGATGCGACGGCGGGTTACCGTCCGGTCCAGCGCAAGGGCGTGCAGCTCTTCTGCAAGACCGAGCGCATCACGGGTTCACGCACGCAGACCAACGAGACCTGTCTGACGGCGAAGCAACTCGAGCTGCAGCGGAACAACTCGCAGAACCTGCTGCGCGACATGGACCGGATGAACACGGTGAAGCCGAACAACACCGGGGGCGGCGTCTTCAATAGCGTGATGACGCAGTAGCGAGAGGAGAGGTCGCCCGGTGTGTTACTCCGCGATGGTCGAGACTTCCCTGCGTGCGTACCGCCGCATGACCGGTGCGGAAATCGATCTGCCGCAGTTCCTCGAGATTTTCGGGCTGCGCGCGGCGGGCGTGAAGGTCACGATCCCGCGCGCCGTGGAGCGCTGGTTCGACCAGCCGCAGTCGCCGGTCGAGCGGGAGATCGCGGACCTCATCCGTGCGTACCGGTCGGCCCAGACGGCCGAGCTGGAGCGAGAGCTGTTCGCGCAGCGGAAGCGGCTCGCAGACGCGGAACGCAAGCTTGCGGTCAAGCCGACCAAGGCGGCCGCCGAGAGTCGTCGCATCGCGACCGACAAGAGCTCGAGACTGCTCGAGCGACTTCAGCTGCTGAGCGATGCCGCTGCGCGCGCGAGCGACGGCCGCATCTTTCCGTTCCACTACGCGCCGATAATCATCGCCGACGAGGGAACCTGGAAAGTCCGGTTGGCCCGTTATCACTGTCGGCTTGCCGGCAAGCCCGCGGGGGTTGACCAGCAGTTTCCAGGTCTCTACAACGCGCGCCGCGACAACATCGAGCGTTATTGGCGAGACGCATTCGGCAGCGATCATGCGCTCATGCTGACGCAGAGCTTCTTCGAGAACGTTCAACGCGACGGGCGCAATGCGGTTCTGCATTTCACGCCGAGACCGGCCGAGACCATGTGGGTGGCCTGCCTTTATTCACGGTGGCGCGATGTGGCGACTGGAGATCAGCTGCTGTCGTTCGCGGCGATAACGGATGAGCCGCCGGCCGAAGTAGCCGCGGCAGGGCACGACAGGATGATCGTCAATCTCGAACCGAGAAACGCGGCGGCCTGGCTGTCGCCGCAGGGACGTTCAGCCGCGGAGCTGCAGGCCGTGCTCAGCGAGCGGCCTGCGTTCTACTTCGAGCATGAGGTGCTGGCGGCGTGACCTGGCTAGACGCAGGTGGGACATGCGCCATAGCCGAGCGACTCGTCACCGGTGACCCACCAGCGCTGGAACGCCGCGAGCTGCATCGCGGTCGCCTGGCTGCGGTACAGCACGCCGAAGCGGCTGAAGAGAAACGCGAGCTGGGCCGCGGCGATATCGATCGACTGACCTTCCGGCCAGGAATCGTCGAGGGCAGTGGTGCTGGGCGGAGCGAGCTCGAGCGCCGAGTAGTACGACGACAGGTCTTCGAGCGCGGCACGGAATTCGTCGAGGGTCGGGGGACCGTCGACGCCTTGTAGCAGCAACAGCGCATCGACGAAGGCATGATCGAAGGGGTCGAGCTGCTCGAGCGACTGGACGGGCGCGGGCTGGATCAACATCGGGCACCTCGCGAGCGGATGCTTGGCAGGGAACGGGAGTGAGACTACTGTATATCCATACAGTTAACCTGTCCAGTTCAAGCCATGCCGTTTCCACTTTCCAAGGTCCGGACCCTGCGGGATTACGAAGGCCATTTCTCCCTGAGCGTGCGGTGCCTGCGCTGCGCCCACGAGCGGACCATCGCCGCGGCGACGCTCGCACATTTCGCCGGGCTCGATGCATCCGTCCAGGCGGTAGCCAAGCGCTTCCGATGCTCGCACTGCAATGGCCGCGATCACGACGTATGGGTGGTTGGGATCCGCCGTTGACCAGTCGGTAAACGGCGCCTTTCGAACAGCGCTACGACGTGGAAAAACCTAGAACTTTCTCTAGAATCGGACGTCTCATCTAACGATCGTTGGAAAGAACCCCGCACGTTCCGTGCTTCGGGTCCGACGCTGCAACCCCGGGGGTTTATGTCCGTCCGAAACAGGCGAGAGGCCCTGAAGCTGGCCGCCGGCGCTGCGATGTTGCTGCCCGCTGTCTCGCTGTTTCCCAACCGTTCGCTCGCGAAGGCTGCGGCGCTCGCAGTGCAGCCGCTGACCGATCGTCTGTCGCTCGTCTCCGGCGGTGCCGGCAACGTGGTGGTGCTTCGCGGTGACGACGGGCTCCTGCTGGTCGACGGTGGTGCGGCTTCCGATGCGAAGGCGCTTCGCCGGTTGCTTGCGGAGCGGTTCGATCGCCTGCCCGTCAAGGTCGTCATCAATACGCACTGGCACCTGGCGCAGACGGGCTTCAACGCCGAGGCGCGGCACCAGGGTGCCGAGATCCTCGCGCACGAGAACACGCGGCTGTGGATGTCGACGGTCATCAACTCGCGCTGGGAAGACCGCATCTACCCGCCGCAGCCGGAGGCGGTGCGGCCAACCCGCACGTTCTACGACGGCAAACAGTCGATCGACTTCGCCGGCATGAAAATCGAATACGGCTTGCTGCCGCAGGCTCACACCGACGGCGACATCTACGTCCGCTTTCCTGCCGAAGACGTGGTCTTTGCCGGCGACGTCTTCGCGCCGGGCCGCTATCCGATCGTCGATTCCGCCACCAACGGCTGGCTCGGCGGCATGCACCAAGGCCTCAAAGCGCTCGGTGCGCTTGGTGGGGCCACGACGCGGTACGTGCCAGGTTCGGGCAACGTCGGCGACGCCGCGGCGCTGAAGGCGCAGCAGGACCTCTGCTTCACCGTGATCTCGCGCATCGGCGAGAGCTACTACAAGGGCGAGACGTTTGAGCAGCTGCAGGCCTCCGCGCCTACGCGCGAGTTCGACGCAGCGCTCGGCAATCCCGATCTTTTCCTGCGCCAGTCGTACGAGAGCGCCTGGTATCACGTCAACGAAATCCGCCGCGTGGCGAGGTGAGCGAGCGAATGCGTCTGAAGCCGACGATCGGCGTGGTGGCGAGCCTGTTCCTCGGCAGCGTCGCGCTGGGCGCAACGCCCGAACTCGACCGGAACTGGGCGTTCCTCGACAAGTATTGCAACTCGTGCCACAACGCGACCGACTGGGCCGGGGGCGTCGCGTTCGACACGCTCGAGCAGGACCACGTCGGCGGCGACGCGAAGGTCTGGGAAGAGGCGATACGCAAGCTGCGCGGCAGTCTCATGCCGCCGCCGGGAGAGCCGCAGCCCGATTCGACTTCGCGGAAGGCGTTCATGACGGCGATGGAATCCGCGCTCGACAGCGCGGCGAGCCGCAACGAGAACCCGGGCACGGTGCCGCTGCACCGGCTCAACCGACCCGAGTACCAGAACGCGGTACGCGATCTGCTCGGCATCGAAGTCAATGCGGAGTCGCTGCTGCCGCGCGACGACCAGAGCGCCGGCTTCGACAACATCGCCGAGGTGCTGAAGACCACTCCTTCGTTCCTCGAGCAGTACCTCACCGCCGCGCGGCAGGTCAGCGTCGAGGCCATGGGCAACCCCGCTGCGCGTTCGACCAGCACGGTCTATCCGGGCACGTTGCAGGCGCAGCAGTACATGCACCTCGCGGGCCTGCCGCTCGGCACGCGTGGCGGCATGGTCATCGAGCACAACTTCCCGGTCGACGGCGACTACGAGTTCGCGGTCAGCGGTCTCGTCGGCGGTGGTTATGTCTGGGGCGTGATGGATCCGAACACGCTGATCATCACGGTCGACGACCGGCGCGTGTTCCAGGCGAAGGTCGGCGGTGAGGAAGACCTCGAGGCCATCGATGTGCAGCAGGCGGTGGGAGTCGGCGCGATCGACGCGCGCTTCCGCAACATCCGCGTACCGGTGACAGCTGGCCGCCATCGCATCGGCGTCACGTATCTGCAGAAGACGGCAGCCGAACACAACGAGCAGCTGCACGCCTTCAACTCCGTGACGGGCATGCAGCAGCTCGTCAACGGCAACTCGGGCGGGCCACGCATCGGCAGCGTCGAGATCAAGGGGCCGGTGGTCAAGAGCGCTGTGAGCGACACCGAGAGCCGGCGCCGCATCTTCGTCTGCCGGCCGGCGTCGGCGGCCGAAGAAACGCCCTGCGCGAAGCAGATCCTCTCGACGCTCGCGCGCCGCGCGTTCCGTCAGCCGGTCGGGGACGCCGACATCGCCGGCGCCATGAGCTTCTATGCCGACGGCCGCAAGCAGGGCGATTTCGATGCGGGCATCCAGAAGGGGCTGCTCGCGATCCTGTCCAGCCCGCGCTTTCTCTACCGCGCGCATGAGCCGCCCGCCGGCACCCCACCGGGCGCGACGTTCGCGCTCAGTGACATCGACCTCGCGACGCGGCTGTCCTTCTTCCTCTGGAGCAGCATTCCGGACGACCCGCTGATCGAGCTGGCCGCGGCCGGCAAACTGCGCGACCCCACGGTGATGCAGACGCAGGTGAAGCGGATGCTGGCCGATCCGCGTGCCCGGTCGCTCGCGACGAACTTCGCGAACCAGTGGCTCAACCTGCGCGGCCTCGACCTCGTGAACCCCGACACGAACCTGTTCCCCGACTACACCGAGGACCTCATCCCGGCGTTCACGGAGGAGATGCAGCGGTTCGTCTGGAGCGTGTTCTCGGAAGATCGTGGCGTGCTCGAACTGCTGACCTCCGACGAGACGTTCCTGAACGAGCGGCTGGCGATCCATTACGGAATTCCCGGCATACGGGGTGGCGAGTTCCGCCGCGTCAGGCTCGACCAGTCGTTCCGTCGCGGCCTGCTCGGCAAGGGCGCGTTCCTGATGGCGACTTCGTACGCAAACCGGACGACGCCGGTGCTGCGCGGGGCGTACATCCTCGAGCACTTCATGGGCACTCCGCCGGCCGCGCCTCCGCCGGGGGTCGAAGCGTTCCCCGAGAGCCAGGAGGGCGGCGAGCAGCTGACGGTCCGGCAGCGCCTCGAGCAGCACGCGTCGTTGAAGTCGTGCCATTCCTGCCACGGCGTCATCGACCCGCTGGGCCTCGCGCTGGAAAACTTCAACGCGATCGGCCAGTGGCGCGACAAGGACATCGATGCGGGCACCCCGATCGACGCCCACGGCAAGCTCGTCGACGGCACGCCGCTCGCGGGCCCCGACGACCTGCGCAAGGCGCTGGTCGAGCGCCCAGACCTGTTCGTCCACAATTTCGTCGAGAACCTGCTGACTTACGCGCTCGGCCGCAAGCTCGAGTACTACGACATGCCGACCGTCCGGGCGATCGTCGCGACGGCCGCGACCGACAACTATCGCTTCTCGACCCTGATTCGCGCGATCATCGACAGTCCGGCATTCAAGACCGACCGCGCGCCCGCCGAAGCCAGGTCGAACCTGGCTGCCAGCGTCCGCCAAGAGCCCGCCCGAAGGCCTCAAGGAGCTCCGTGATGTTCATCACCCGCAAGCATATTTCCCGCCGCATGGTTCTCAGAGGCATGGGCGCCGGCGTCGGCCTGCCGCTGCTCGACGCGATGATTCCCGCCGCACACCGCGTTGTCGAAGACCGCGGCGGCGGCCAAGCCGCGCATGGTGTTCGTCTATTTCCCGCACGGCGCGGTGATGGACAAGTGGACGCCGAAGAAGGACGGGGCCGACTTCGACCTGCCGTCGATCATCGCGCCGCTGCAGCCGTTCCAGAAACAGCTGACGGTCATCAGCGGCCTCGAAAACAAGTCGGCCATCGCGGCACCCGTGCATGCGATCACGCCGGGCACCTGGCTTTCCTGCGTCGCGCCGCGCATCAGCCACGATCCGTATGGCGGCGTGACCATCGACCAGATCGCCGCGAAGCACATCGGTCAGGACACGCCGATTCCGTCGCTGGAAGTCGGCACCGAAGAGCGGGGCGGCGAGGGGTCGTGCGACCGCAATTACGGTTGCAGCTACGGCAAGACCATCTCGTTCCGCGATCCGTCGACGCCGCTGCCGATGGAGCACAACCCGCGCAAGCTGTTCCAGCAGCTGTTCGGACAGGGCGACACCGCCGAAGAACGCGCGCGGCTCACGCGCGAGAATGGCAGCGTGCTCGACCTGGTCAGCAGCGACGCCGCCACGCTGCGCAAGAGCCTCGGCGCGCGCGACAAGGCGCTGATGGACGACTACCTGTCGACGGTGCGCGAGATCGAGCGACGGTCGCAGCAGCTCGCCTCGCGCGACCTCAGCAAGGTCGAGCTGCCCGACGCGCCGGCTGGCGTCCCGAGTTCGTTCGACGAGCACATCCGACTGATGTTCGACCTCATCGCGCTGTCGTTCCAGGCGAACCTCACGCGCGTGGCGAGCTTCATGATGGCCGCGGAAGTCAGCAACCAGCCCTACAACTTCATCGGCATCTCCGATGCGTTCCACCCGCTGTCGCACCACGCGAACAACCCTCAGAAGCTCGAGCGGCTGGCGCGCGTGCAGGCGTGGAACACGCAGGAGTTCGCCAAGTTCGTCAAGAAGCTGCAGGGCATGAACGACGGCGAGGGGTCGATGCTCGACAACTCGTTCATCCTCTACGGCAGCAACATGAGCGATTCGAACCTCCACAACCACTATCCGCTGCCGACTGCGATCGTTGGCGGAGGCGCTGGCAAGCTCGCAGGCAATCGCCACATCCGTGCGCCCGAGCGCACACCCATCGCGAACGTCCATCTGGCGCTGCTCGACCGCATCGGTGTGCCGATGGAGAAGCTCGGCGACAGCACGATGAAGTTCGCGGAGGTCTGATCGAATGACGGGACGTCGAGCGTTGATGGTGGCCTGCGTCCTGTCTTTCGCCTCGAGCGCCGCCCTCGGTGCGGACGATCTGCTGCAGGCTGCGCGCGAGGGCGATGGCGCCTCGGCGCAGGCAATGCTGAAGAGCGGTGCCGACGCGCGCGAGAAGAGCAGCGACGGCACCACGGCGCTGCACTGGGCCGCCTACAACGCCGACGTCGCGCTGGCCGCCGCGCTGGTGAAGCGGGCGCCAGACGTCAACGCGCGCAACGACTACGGCTCGACGCCGCTCCGGAAGCCGCCGAGCGGGGCAACACCGCAACTCATCGGTCTGTTGCTGAAGGCGCGCGCGGACGTCGAGTCGGCCAATCTGGAAGGGCAGACCGCGCTGATGACCGTGGCCCGCACCGGCAACGTCGAAGCCGCGAAACTGCTGGTGAAGGCCGGCGCGAACGTCGACGACCGCGAACAGTGGCGCGGGCAGACCGCGCTGATGTGGGCCGCCGCACAAGGTCAGCCGGCGATGGTCGCCTACCTGATCAAGGCCGGCGCCGACGTCAACGCCCGTTCGGACGTGCGTGACTGGGCGCGCCGCGTCACCGCCGAGCCACGGCCGCAGAACCGGCCGCTCGGTGGCTTCACGCCGCTGCTGCTGGCTGCTCGCGAGGGCTGCGCCGAGTGCGCCCGCGAACTCGCTGAAGGGTCGCGCAGACATCAACCTGACCGATCCCGACAACATCACGCCGCTGCTGCTGGCAACGCTCAACGCGCGTTTCGACGTCGCGAAAGTGCTGATCGAAGCCGGCGCCGACGTGAACCGCTGGGACATGTGGGGCCGCGCGCCGCTCTACTCGGCGATCGACTACAACACGACGCCGCGTGGCGGGCGCCCTGATCGCCCGTCGTCCGACCGCACCACCGCCGCTCGAGATCGCCACGGCGCTGCTCGAACGGGGCGCCAATCCGAACATGCAGCTGAAGCTGTTCCCGCCGTATCGCTCGCTCGGCCAGGACCGCGGCGGCGACTCGATGCTGACGGTCGGCACGACGCCGCTGATCCGCGCGGCGAAAGTCGGGCGATATCGCGGCGGTGAAGCTGCTGCTCGAGCACGGCGCGCTGCCGGATCTCGCCAACACACTTGGAATAACGCCGCTGATGGCCGCTGCCGGCATCGGCTCGACCACGATCGATATCCGCGCCCGCTTCCGCAACGAGGCGCAGTGCATCGAGACCAGCCGGCTGCTCGTCGCTGCCGGAGCGAAGCTCGACGCGACCCGTGACAATGGCCAGACCGCGCTGCACGGCGCTGCGCAGTGGGGCTGGAACGCCTACGTACGGTTCCTCGCCGAGTCGGGCGCGAAACTTGCGATCAAGGACCGCAACGGCGCAACGCCGCTCGACATCGCGCAGGGCAAGGTCGGCGGGACGGGTCGCGCCGGCGTCGCGGGTGCCGAAGTGCACGAAGAAACGGCGAAGCTGCTGCAGGAACTGCTGGCCGGCGCGGCCCAGACTGCTGCGAAGAATTGATCCAACCCGTCCGGTGAAGCGGCCAACTCACGCAGCACGTTCACTGCCGCCCAGCAGGTGACGCCGTGAGGTCGGTATGGCCGCGCTCTTCCGTTGCAGGTTCGACCTACTTCCGTGGCGGGATAGACTCCCGCGCCGGACGCGCTTAAAACCCTTGTGCGCCTCGACTGTCGCGCAGATCGAACAACGAGACGAGGCCCGTCAGGCCGCGCCCGCCCCACGACGGGCCCTGGCCGATGACGATCGCAGCGCGAACCGATCGGCCCACTGATGGTCAATCAGAGCGGGTTGATCAGCCGCGCGGTAGAGGTAGGGCTTCGGGGGCTCCGGCTAGGTCCCGACGGCCCGCCAGGGTTACCCTCGGCTGGTCGGTCGCACAATTCGGGGTTGGGGGGTTTGAGGTCATGGCGGTGGATTTCCGTGGGCATCCGATGTTTCCGTCGACCGGGTTCAATACCCCGACGCGGTTCGAGGCGGATGTCTTCGATTGTGAGGTGTGGGGCAAGGTCCCGACCGACATCGAGGGCACGTTCTTCCGGATGCAGTGTGACTTCCAGTATCGCCCGCCCCAGAACGAGTGGCCGACCGGTTTCAACGGCGACGGCCATGTCAGCCGATTCATCTTTCGCAACGGCAACGTGAACTATCGCGGCCGCTACGTTAAGACCGCCCGCCTCGCAGCCGAGCGCGCGGCGCACAAACGGCTCTTCGGCGTCTACCGCAATCACTACACCGACGACCCGAGCGTCGCGAACATCGACCGCTCGGCGGCGAACACGCACCTGTACTGGCACGGCCGCAAGATGCTCGTCCTCAAAGAGGACTCGCTGCCGTGGACCGTTCACCCGCACACGCTGGAGACGGAAGGCGTCTGGGATTTCAACGGCAAGTACACTGCCAAGACGTTCTCGGCGCATCCGAAGATCGATCCGGTCAACGGCCAGATGATTGCCTACGGCTACCAGGCCAAGGGTGACCTGACCGATGACAACGCGGTCTACACCATCGACAAGTCGGGCCGCGTCGTGAACGAGGTATGGTTCAAGGTGCCATACGTCGGCATCCAGCACGACATCGCGCTGACCCAGAAATACGTCATCTTCCCGGTGATCCCGCGCGTCACGAGCGATGCTCGGCTGAAGAGCGGCGAGCCGATGTGGGAATGGGACGGCAGCAAGCCGACGATGATCGGCATCCTGCCGCGCGACGGTTCGGCCAAGGACATGCGCTGGTTCAAGGGTCCTCCGCGCAACACGCTGCATTTCCTCAACGCGGTCGACACGAAGGACGGCAAGGTCGTCATGGATCTTCCGACCTCGAGCGGCGAGCGCGACCCCTCGCAGCTGCGCCGCTGGACGTTCGACCTGAAGTCGAAGCACAAGGACTCGTTCGAGGAGGAGGTCATCTCCACTGCGAACGGCGTGCTGACGCGCATGGACGACCGCTATCTTTCGCTGCCGTACCGGTACTCGTACATCGGCAACCGCGATCCGTCGCTGCCGTTCGACAAGGCCCGCGCCGGTGGCGCTGGCGGCTTCGTCACCAACCAGTACCTGCGCGTCGACGTGGCGAACCCGAAGGCCGAGCCCGGCAAGTTCTTCGTCGGCCCGGTGCAGGGCCTGCAGGAGAGCTGCTTCGTGCCCCGAAAGGGCGGCAGGGACGAGGGTGACGGCTACCTGATGGGCATCGCCAGCAATTACGAGACACTGTCGAGCGATCTCGTCATCGTCGATGCGAAGCGGCTGGAAGAGGGTGCGATTGCCACGGTCAAGCTGCCGTTCCGGCTGCGCGGCGGCACGCACACCAACTGGTTCCCCGCGAACGAGCTGCCGGCATGGACCGAGTCATGAACCGCCGCGGTTTCCTGAACCGTGTCGTCGTGACCTTCGGCGGCGCCGCGGTGGGGACGGCACTGCCCGTGTCGCTGCTGCAGGCGAGCCCGGCCTGCCTCGCGCACGATCCCTGCGGTGACTGGACGGTCGACGACATGTGCCTCGCCTATCCGCCGTACGCGTTCCGGCGCGATGCGGATCAGCCGCGCACGCGGGCGATGCCCGAGGTGCGCGAAGGCCTCGACTTCCTGTTCGCGGGCTGAGGGGGACACCATGCGATTCGCGCGCGCATGGCTGAGCGGAACCTTGATGCTGTTGGCCCTCGGCGGTGCGCCGCTGCGGGCGGCGTCACTGGACGACCGGCTGCCGGCGCTCGAGGGGAAGGTGCAGGCGGCGGAAGACGTTGCTGCGATCAAGCGGCTTCAGCGCACCTACGGCTACTACCTCGACAAGGGGATGTGGACCGATCTCGCCGAGTACTTCACCGACGACGCGGTCGCGAATTATCCGGCCGGTGTCTACGTTGGCAAGGCCAGCATCCGCGAGCATCTGTACCGCAATGTCGGCAACGTTCCGATGGGGCAGGTGGGGCTCGGCGACAACCGGCTCTACAACCACATGAGTATCCAGCCGGTGGTCCATCTCGACCCAGGCGGCAGGACGGCTCGCGGCCGATGGCGTGCGCTCGCGATGTTCGGCAGCCTCAATGGCGGCGCGACGTGGGCCGAAGGCATCTACGAGATTCGCTATGCCAAACAGGACGGCGTCTGGAAGATCGCGAAGCTCGACTACTACGCGGGTTTCAGCGCACCGTACGCGACCGGCTGGGTGCCTTCGGCGGGCGCCGGTGCGCCGCGCACCGCGCGCACTCTCGCCCATGCACCCGACCGCGAGCGCGACCGTGCCTGCGAGGGGTTTCCGGCCGCGTGCATCGCGCCGTTCCATTATTCAAACCTCGGCAAGGGAGCAGGCGAGCCGGTGTGGCGTGACGATGCGCTCGCCGCCGCCGCGGTCAAGGGCAGCTCGCGACAGCGGCTCGGCCTGCTGCTGACACGCGTCGAGCGGCTGGCCGACGAGCAGCAGATCGAGAACCTGCAGCGCATCTACGGCTACTACGTCGATCGCGGGTACTGGGACCAGGCGGCCGACCTCTTCGCCGATCAGGCGACGTTCGAGGTGGCGCAGCGCGGCGTGTACGTGGGCCGCACGCACATTCGCGCTGCGCTCGCGCACGAGTCGCCCCAGGGGCTCGTGCCGGGCTGGCTCAACGACCACATCCAACTACAGCCGGTCGTGACCGTCGCGGCCGATGGCCGGCAGGCGTGGATACGCAGCCGTGAGTTCTCGATGACCGGGCGACTCGGGGGCGAGGGCCAGTGGAGCGAAGGGCTGTACGAGAACCGCTTCGTCAAGGAAGACGGTGTGTGGAAGTTCGCGTCGCTGCACTACTTCCCGACCTTCATCACCCGTCACGACGCGGGCTGGGCGCAGGACGCGCAGCCCGTGCCCGGTGCGATCGAGGAGCTGCCCGCCGATCAAGCGCCGACGCAGCGCTACGCCATCTATCCGAAGCCGCACGTCCCGCCATTCCACTACCCGAACCCCATCACCGGGAAGATGGCGACGTATCCCGATGCCCAACGGGGCGGCCCGTCCGCGTCGCTCGCGAAGTCATCGCTCGTCGATCCAGGGCGTGAGCGCGCGGCCCGCATCGAGAATGAAAGCCAGTCGCTCGACTCCGTCACGCGGCTCGTGGATCGGGTGAAGTCGGTGCACGAGATCGAGAATCTCGAAAGCGCCTACGGCTATTACCTCGACAAGAACCTCTGGAACGATCTGGCCGACCTGTTCGACGCGAACGGGTCGATCGAGCTTGCGGTCCGCGGCGTCTATCGCGGGCCGAAGGTGCGCGAGTTCCTGCTGAAGGTGTTCGGTCGCGGGCAGGAAGGCCCCGTCGTCAACCGCCTGGGCAATCATCTGCAGATGCAGTCGGTGATCACGCTGGCTGACGATGGCCAAAGCGCCAAAGTGCGCCAACGGATGATCCAGCAGATGAACCTCGGCTCGCGTGCCTCACACGGCGGCGCGGTGTACGAGAACGAAGTCGTGCGCGGGGCGGACGGTGTGTGGCGCTTCAGCAAGGTCAATGCCTACAACACGTTCAGCGCCGGCTACGAGGGCGGTTGGACGCAGAACCCCAGTCGCGGCATGCCCGGGCCGAGCCCCGACCAGCTGGCGTGGGATTCCCCGCCAACGCGCGCCGTCTACATGTTTCCGGTGGTCTACGAGATTCCGTACCACTATGCGAACCCGGTGACTGGCCGTAGCGAGCTGCCGCCACTGCCTTCCGTCGCGCAACAGCTGCGCGACTATCCGCTGCCCCCGCCTTCGCCGTCAGCGAGCAATGCCCCGCCTGGCATGCCGCCGGCAGTCGCCTCGGCGCTGCGGTCGATCGGGCCGGTCATCGAGGGTCCGAAGACCGCGGCGTTGTACGCGCCGCTGCTCGCCGCCCCGGTGCCCGCTGAGATCAGGATCGCACGCGATCAGGCATACGGACCGCACGAGCGCCATCGCCTCGACGTGTTCTCTTCGGCGGCCCGAGGGGCGAAGCGGCCCGTGGTCGTGTTCGTTCACGGTGGCGGCTTTGGCCGCGGCGCGAAGAGCGCGCCGGATTCTCCCTTCTACGACAACATCGGCATCTGGGCCGCTGGGCAGGGGCTTGTCGGCGTGACGGTCAACTACCGGCTGTCGCCGGAGTTCACCTACCCCTCCGGGGCGGACGATCTCGGTCGCGCCGTCGGCTGGTTGCGCCAGCACGTGGCGGCTCTGGGCGGCGACGCCGATCACATCTTCCTATGGGGCCACTCGGCCGGTGGCGCTCACGTGGCCGACTACCTGGCACGCACGTCGCGACCGCGCGTTGCCGGCGCCATCCTTACGTCCGGCATCTATGAGCTCGGCGAGACCGTATCGGTCTGGAAGTCGTACTATGGCGACGATGTTTCGAAATATGCCGAGCGATCGTCGGCGAAGCGACTGGCAAACGTGCCGACGCCGCTGCTGATAACTTCAGCAGAGCTTGATCCGCCGAACTTCGTCCAGGATACAGACGGGCTGGTCGCCCTGCGCAAGGCGAGCGGCAAGCCGATGCAGGTGCTGCGGCTGCCGAACCACTCCCATCTTTCCGAGACGTATGCCATCGGCACCGCCGACCATTCGTTGAGTGACCCTGTCCTGCATTTCATCCGGAGCACGCCATGATCCCTCGAATCCCGCTCGCGCTGCTGGCGCTGGCCTTGCTGACCCTGGGCACGGCCTCGCCGCTGTTCGCCGCAGAACCAGCGCCGGCGGCGGCTGCGCCGGCTGCCGGGCGCTCGGCGGGTGGCGGGCTGAACAAGCAGCGTGAGGATGAGCTCGCGCAGCGTCATGACGGCTATTACGGCGCCCTCGCTCCGGCGAACCTTGCGAAGAAGCGGCCGAAGCCGCCGTTCGACATCACCGGCAACTGGTTCATCAACTTGCGCAAGTCGTTCGGCGACTTCCGGTTCGGGCCGCCGTATCCGGAGTTCTACGAGCCCGGTCAGACGGCACTGCGCGAGGCCGAGGAATACCGCAAGCAGAACAAGCCGTACCGCGACTACATCGGTCAGTGCTACCCGGCCGGCATGCCGATGATCATGACGCGCGTGTGGCCGATCAACATCATCCAGCTGCCTACCGCGGTCTACATGATGATGGGCTTCACCAGCAGCATGCGGTTCATCTACCTCGACGGCCGCAAGCACACCGACCCCGATCTTGCCGTGCTGACCTACAACGGTGAGTCGATCGGTCACTGGGAAAAGGACGCGCTGGTCGTCCATACGAAATACTTCGAGCCGAACAAGCACTATATCGACTCCGGCATTCCCATCAGCGACGAGATGGAAATGATCGAGCGCATCACGCTCGAGGAGAACGGCACGATGCTGCGCATCGACTACACGATGACCGACCCGAAGATGTGGAAGGGCGAGTGGAAGAGCACGAAGCGATGGATCCGCCAGGACTACAGTGATATCCCGGAAGCCGAGTGCCTCCCGAACCTCAACGAGAACCTGCCGAGCACATCGGCTGGTCAGCAGGCGATCGACGATCGCGCCAAAAAGGAATGATCATGAAGCACACGGAACTGAACCCGAAACGTGCCGCCGGCCTGGCAGCGCTCGCCGCGGTTTTCGCCGCGCCGCTGCTGGCGCACCATTCGTTTGCGATGTTCGACCAGTCGAAGCAGGTGACCCTGGTCGGGACGGTCAAGGAATTCCAGTGGACCAACCCGCACGCATTCATCCACGTCGAGGTGACCGAGGCGGGCAAGGCCGATGTCTGGGACATCGAGCTCAACAGTCCGAACAACCTGAAGCGTCAGGGCTGGAATTCGGGAAGCGTCAAGGCGGGAGACAAGGTCACCCTCGTCGCGAATCCGCTGCGTGACATGGTCGCCCACAAGGGCGGCCTCTTCATCGCGGTGACGTTGCCCGATGGCAAGGTGCTCGGCGACGCCACCCGCATCGGCGTCACCGGGCCCATCAACGTTCCCACGCTTTGAACGGGAGGCGACGATGAAATCCAGTCATGGAGCCCTGATCGGCGCAGTATTGATGCTGGCGCTGTCGACGCCGGCGTACGTCCATCACTCCGGCGCGATGTTCGACAGCGCACGCGAGCAGACGATCGTCGGCCAGATCACCGAGTTCAACTGGACCAATCCTCACTCTTCGTTCAAGGTCGACGTACCGAACGCGAAGGGCGAGTCGGAGATCTGGGCGATCGAGATGAACAGTCCGCAGAACCTGGTGCGCGCCGGCTGGAAGCGAACCTCGATCAAGCCCGGTGACAAGGTCACCGTCATCGTGCACCCGCTGCGCGATGGCAAGCCGGGTGGGTCGTATGTGGGCATCACGCTCGCCGACGGCACCAAGCTCGGTGGCAGCGGTCCTGGCCAGAGCGAATGAAGATTTCGGGGGGTGGCACGATGATGCGAGGGGCACTGATGGCGGCGATCGTCGCTGCTTCGGCGACGTGGACCATGACCACCGTTACGACGGCGGCCGAGCCTGCTGCGCCGGCGGCGGCGTTCCCGAAAGGCAAGTACGCCGACCTGAACAAGCTGCCGGACTGGGGCGGAGTCTGGGTGCTGCAGCGACCTGCGCCCGGCACGCAACGCGAACAGCCCGAGCTGAAGGGCGAATACCTCGCCCGCTACGAGGCGTGGCGAAAGGAAGTGCGCGACAACAACGGGGTTGCGCGGCGCGAGACATCGAACTGCATGCCGCCGGGAATGCCGGCCATGATGGGCACGGGTCAATACCCGGTCGAATTCCTGTTCACGCCCGGCCGCGTGACCACGCACCACGAAGCGTGGATGCAATGGCGCAGCATCTTCACCGATGGCCGGCCGCATCCGGATGACTGGGAAGGCGGCATCTTCGGCCACTCGATCGGCCACTGGGAAGGTTCCACCCTCGTCGTCGAGACCGTCGGCATCAAGACCATCACCGAGATGGGCGGCGGCATGAAGCACAGCGACAAGCTCAAGATCACCGAACGCATCGCGCTGTCGGCCAAGAGTCCGGACGAGCTCACGGTCGCGATGACACTCGAGGATCCCGAGGCACTCGCGAAGCCCTACCACATCAACCACACGTTCAAGCGCCAGCGCGACTGGAACCTGATGGAGTTCGTCTGCGCGGAAAACGACCGCAACCCCGTCGGTGCCGACGGGCACACGAGCTTCCAGTGATGACCCGTGCCGGCCTGTTGACCGTGATCGCCGCAGCGCTGGCGTGGCCGGCTCTGGCGCACCACTCGCTGTCGGGCCAGTTCGACGTCGACAAGAGTGTGCATCTCGTCGGCACCGTATCGCGCGTCGACTGGACCAACCCGCACGTCTACATCTACGTGGATGTGAAGGAAGGAGCGAACAGCGTGACGTGGCGGCTCGAGTCGCTGCCGGTCGCGATGATGCGCAAGGCGGGGTTGAGCAAGAGCGAACTGGTGAACGAAGGCAAGACGGTCGAGATCGATGCCTATCCGGCGCGTAACGGAACTCCCGCGCTCGGCTATCTGCTGCACCTGAAGTTCCAGGACGGGCGATTCATCGCCTTCAACAAGGTTCCCGGCGAACAACCGCCGCCGTGAGGCTCACATGATTCGCATCCCGATGATTACCGGTTTCGCGCTGATGCTCGCGCTGTCGGCGAACGCCGCTGAGCCCACCCCGCGACTCGCGAACGGCAAACCCGATCTCAATGGCACCTGGGAAAACGGCGGCGGAATCGACTTTCTGAAGCCGCAGACGCTGCCGGACGGGTCGATCTGCGTCAGCAATTGCCCGCCGCCGCCGGGGCAGGCTGCCGCGGCGCGCGCGCCGGTCGTTCCCGATCGCCCGAAATACCGTCCCGAGGCAGCGGCGAAAGTCGCGGAGCTCGACCGCAACCAGCAGAAGACCGACCCTGTGCTTCGCTGCCGGCCGCCGGGCGTGCCGCGCATCGGCCCGCCCGACAAGATCGTCCAGACCGCGCGCGAGGCGGTGTTCCTGTACGAGGACGTGTCCGGACCTTTCTTCCGCATCGTCCCTCTGGACGGCCGGTCCCACCGCAGCGATGACAGCGAAAGCTTCCTGGGCGACGCGGTGGGGCACTGGGAGGGCGACACGCTCGTGGTCGTGACCGGCAACTTCAACGACGAGACCTGGCTGACTGACAACGGCGCCTTCCACAGCAGCGGGCTCAAGGTCACCGAGCGGCTGACCCGGAACGGTTCCGCCATCGAGTACAGCTCGCTGGTCGAAGACCCGAAGGTGCTGAGCGAGCCGTGGCGCCCGCGGCCCCGCCGCATGGTCCTGACCGATGTCGAGATGGCCGAGCCTGCGCCGTGTTTCGACCAGGACCTTCAACACATGGTCGACGACTCGTACCACTCGAACCCGCGCTGACCCTCGCCCCCGAGCGCCCCCGCCGTTTACGCGGGGGCCGCAATTCCGTAGAATCGCCGGCCCGACGGTCCGGGGCTGTCGGGTAACGTTTTTGGTGGCGTTTGACACGCTGCAGCAGGAGGGCCTCAGGGCCCTTTTTTGTTGGCGACCGTTTTCTGGAGGGGCATGGATCTTCGCGAGAGCCTGATCGAGCTGGTCGAACCGGTGCTGGCGACGCTCGGGTACGAGCTCGTCGATGTGGAAGTCGTTGCAGGCGCTGCCGATGCGACGCTGCGGGTCTACATCGACTGGCCCGATGGCGTGGCACCGGCGGCGCTCGAGACTGCAGGCGACGAGGAGAACCGGTCGTTCGAAGGCATCGGCGTCGAGGATTGCGAGAAGGTCAGCCGGGAACTCTCGGCGCTGCTCGACGAGAAGGATCCGATCCCCCAGGCGTACGCGCTCGAGGTGTCCTCGCCCGGTCTCGACCGGATCCTGCGGACGTCGAGACATTTCGAGCGGTTCGTCGGTGAGCGGGTACATGTCGAATTGAAGCAGGCGCGCGATGGGCGGCGCCGCTACACGGGCCGCCTCGAGCGTGCCGGTGATTCGGGCGGAAAGATTGAACTGAACGTGGATGGGGAGCCGGTCGAGATGACGGTTGCCGAAATCGGCAAGGCGCGTCTGGCTCCGGACTGGTCGAAACGGTCCGCGAAGAGGTAAGCGAGAAAAATGAACAAAGAAATTCTGCTGGTCGTCGATGCTGTCTCCAACGAGAAAGGCGTCGAAAAGGAAGTCATCTTCGACGCGCTCGAAGCGGCGCTCGCGGCGGCGACGCGCAAGAAGCATGGCGAAGAGTGGGACGTGCGCGTGTCGATCAACCGCAAGTCGGGCGATTACGAGACGTTCCGCCGCTGGAAGGTGTTCGCGGACGACTCGACCGAGCTCGAGAATCCGGATCGCGAGCTGCGCCTCGACGATGCGATAGACCTGAGCAAGGATGCCGAGCCGGGCGGCATGGTCGAGGAACCGATGGAGTCGGTGGCCTTCGGCCGCATCGCCGCACAGCAGGCCAAGCAGGTCATGGTGCAGAAGGTGCGCGAGGCCGAGCGCGCGCAGGTCGTCGATGCCTACAAGGACCGCGTCAACACGCTGGTCAGTGGCGTCGTGAAGCGCGTCGACCGGAACGGCACCTACGTCGATCTGGGTGGCAACGCCGAAGGCTTCGTGCCCCGCACCGACATGATTCCGCGTGAGGCCCTGAAGCCGCAGGATCGCGTCAAGGCGTTCCTGAAGGAAGTGCGCTCTGAAATCCGCGGCCCGCAGCTGTTCCTCTCGCGGACTGCGCCGGAGTTCCTCATCGAGCTCTTCAAGCTCGAGGTGCCGGAAGTCGGACAGGGTCTCATCAACATTCTCGGCGCTGCTCGCGACGCGGGTGTGCGCGCAAAGATCGCCGTGCGCAGCAACGAGCCACGCATCGATCCGGTTGGCGCCTGCGTCGGCATGCGCGGGTCACGCGTGCAGGCGGTCTCGAACGAGATCGCGGGCGAGCGCGTCGACATCATTCCGTTCGACGACAATCCGGCGCAGTTCGTCATCAACGCGATGTCGCCGGCGGAAGTGCAGTCGATCGTCGTCGACGAAGACTCGCACAGCATGGACATCGCGGTGGCGGAGGAAAAACTGTCGCAGGCCATCGGCCGTGGCGGGCAGAACATCCGCCTGGCGAGCCAGCTCACGGGCTGGGAACTGAACGTCATGACCGAGTCCGACGCCGAAGCGAAGAGCGAGTCGGAGTCGAAGAAGGTCGTCCAGACGTTCATGAAGCAGCTGGACGTGGACGAAGACGTTGCGACCATCCTCGCGCAGGAGGGTTTCTCGACCATCGAGGAACTCGCCTACGTGCCGGTCAGCGAACTCGCGAACATCGCCGAGTTCGATGAGGACATGGTCAAGGAACTGCGCAACCGCGCCCGTGACGTGCTGCTGACGCAGGCGATCGCGAGCGAGGAGTCGCTTGAACAGTCGATGCCGGCAGACGACCTGCTGGCACTACCGGGCATCAGCCCGGACCTCGCTCTTTCGCTCGCCCGAATGGGTGTGCGCACGCGTGAGCAGCTCGCCGAGCAGTCGGTCGACGATCTGTCGGAAATCGAGGGTCTGGATGTCCAGGAAGCAGGCGCGCTGATCATGCGTGCCCGCGAGATCTGGTTCCAGACCGAACAATAAGCGGGAGACGAGACACCCATGGCAGACGTCACAGTCGCGCAATTCGCCGACGTCCTGAAGGTCCCGGTAGATCGCCTGCTCGTACAGCTCGAGCAGGCCGGCATCACCGTCACGGACGAGCACGCGGTCATCAGCGATGACGCGAAGCTCGAGCTGCTCACGCACCTGCGCCGTTCGCACGGCAGCGGTGAGGAAGCAGCCGCGCCGCGCAAGATCACGCTGAAGCGAAAGACACAGAGCGAGCTGAAGCTCGCGAGCCCTCAGGGTCGCGCGCGTACCGTCAATGTGGAAGTGCGGGTCAAGCGCACCTACATCAAACGGGACGTGCTCGAGGAGCAGAACCGCGCCCAGCAGGAACAGGTCGACCAGAAGAAGCGCGACGTCCAGGCGGCGGAGCAGGCGGAGCTCGACCGCGTCGAGGCCGAGCGTCGCGATCTCGAGCGTCAGGAGCTTGAAGCGCGCCAGCGCCAGGAAGAGGAAGAGAACCGCTCGCGTCAGGAGGAGCAGGACCGTCGCGCCAAGGAAGTGAGCGAACGTGCCCAGCAGGCGACCGAGCGTGCGCAGGTGGTCGACGATCGCGCCAATGCGATCGACGATCGCGCCAAGGCTGCCGGTGACCGTCAGCGACTGCTGGACGAGCGCGCGACCGCACAGCGGGAGCGGGAGCGTCGCAACGTCGAGCAGATCAAGCAGCAGGAGCAGCAGCGCCGCGATCGCGCCGCCGCCGCTGCCGCCGCCGCCGTTGCCGCGGCGGCCCCGCCGCCCCCTGCACCGGTCGCGCCCGTACAGCAGCCCCCTGCCGCCGGTGCGAATCGCCAGCCGACGCGCTACGGCCGCAAGGAACTGCACGTCTCCGGCGACGTCAGCTCGCGCTACAAGAAGAAGAAGACCCGCGTCCGCGGTCGTCCGGTCATGGGCGACGGCGAGGCGAAACATGGCTTCGAGATGCCGACGGCACCGGTTCGGCGCGAGGTTGCGGTCGGCGAGACCATCTCGGTCGCCGAGCTCGCGCAGCGCATGGCCGTGAAGGCCACCGAAGTCATCAAGGTGTTGATGAATCTCGGCATGATGGCGACCATCAACCAGGCGCTCGATCAGGACACGGCCGTGCTCGTCGTCGAGGAGATGGGCCACCAGGTCAAGCTCGCGAACGAGGACGAGATCGAAGAGGGCCTGCAGGGTTCCGAAGACGACAACGAGAACCTGCCGCGGCCGCCGGTCGTGACCGTGATGGGTCACGTCGACCACGGCAAGACTTCGCTGCTCGACTACATACGTCGCGCAAAGGTCGCTGCGGGTGAGTCCGGCGGCATCACGCAGCACATCGGCGCCTATCACGTGGAAACCCCGCGGGGCATGATCACTTTCCTCGATACGCCGGGCCATGCCGCGTTCACGGCCATGCGCGCGCGCGGTGCGAAGGCGACCGACGTCGTCGTGCTCGTGGTGGCTGCGGATGATGGCGTCATGCCTCAGACGATCGAGGCCGTGAACCACGCCAAGGCAGCCGGTGTTCCCATCGTCGTCGCGGTCAACAAGATGGACAAGCCGGATGCAGATCCGGAGCGCGTCCGCACCGAATTGTCCAAGCTCGAAGTCATTTCGGAAGAGTGGGGCGGCTCGACGATGTTCGTTCCCGTCTCCGCGAAGGAAGGCACGGGCATCGACAAGCTGCTCGAGGCCATCCTGCTGCAGGCCGAAGTGCTGGAGCTCAGCGCTCCGCGCGAAGGTCTGGCGAGCGGCATCGTAGTCGAGGCCAGCATCGAGAAGGGTCGCGGCGCGGTCGCGACCGTGCTCGTCAAGCGCGGCACGCTGAAGAAGGGCGATCCGATCCTCGCCGGTCAGCAGTTCGGTCGCGTGCGGGCGATGTTCGACGAGACCGGCAAGCCGGTCGACATCGCGCTGCCGTCGATGCCGGTCGTGGTGCTCGGACTTCAGGGCACGCCGAATGCGGGCGACGACCTGCTGGCCGTCGAGAGCGATGCAAAGGCACGCGAAGTGGCGCTGCACCGCCAGGGCAAGCTGCGCGACACCAAGCAGGCGCGCCAGAGCGCCAAGCTGGAAGACGTGTTCACGCAGATGGAAGAGGCCAAGGCGGGCGTGATCCCGATCCTGGTCAAGACCGACGTGCAAGGCAGCGCCGAGGCCATTCGCGACGCGCTCACCAAGCTGTCGACCGACGAGGTGATGATCAAGGTGCTCGGCTCGAACGTCGGCGGCATCACCGGTTCGGACGTGGCGCTTGCGGCCGCTTCGAAGGCACGGATCATCGGGTTCAACGTCCGCGCCGATTCCGGTGCTCGCGATGCGATCAAGGAAACGGGCGTCGACGTGCGCTACTACAGCGTGATCTACGAGGCCATCGACGACGTCAAGGCGGTGATGAGCGGCATGCTCGCGCCGGAGATCAAGGAGCAGATCGTCGGCATCGCGCAGGTTCGCGAGGTGTTCCGCTCGAGCAAGTTCGGCGTCGTCTCGGGTTGTCTGGTCACCGAGGGCACGGTCAAGCGCAACAATCCGATCCGGGTGCTGCGCGAGAACGTCGTGATCTACGAGGGCGCGCTCGAGTCGTTGCGCCGGTTCAAGGACGAGGCGAACGAGGTCCGCGCCGGGACCGAGTGCGGCATCGGCGTCAAGAACTACCAGGACGTCCGCGTGGGCGACCAGATCGAGTGCTTCTCGCGCGTGGAAGTCGCGCGGACGATCTGACCTCGATGCCGGGTGGCAATAACAACCGACGCCAGCGCATCGAGTCGGAGATGCAGCGGGTTCTTGCGTCGCTGATCCGCAGCGACGTCAAGGATCCTCGCGTCGGTCTCGTGACCGTCACGGCCGTCAAGCTCGCGAACGACATGGGCTCGGCGAAGGTGTACGTGCTGCCGTTCGGCGACCCCAAAGGCGCCGAGGGAACCGAAGCGGTCACCGGCCTGACCCGTGCGGCCGGTTTCCTGCGTGGCGAAGTCGGGCGTTCCTTGAGCCTGCGGCATGCGCCCCAGCTCGAGTTCGTCCTGGACGAGACGTTCGATCAGGCGGCGCGTCTTTCGTCGTTGATCGACAATGCCGTCAAGAACGATCGTTCCGAACGCTGACGATGACCGTCTGCGGCGTGCTGCTGCTCGACAAGCCGCTCGGCCTGTCGTCGAACGCGGCACTGCAGCGGGTGCGTTCGGCTTTCGGGCGGGTCAAGGCCGGACACACCGGCAGCCTCGATCCGCTGGCGACCGGGATGCTGCCGCTGTGCCTCGGGGAGGCGACCAAGGTGGCTGGCGATCTGCTCGAGGGCGCCAAGGCCTACGAATTCACCCTGCGGCTGGGTGAGCGCCGGAGCACCGGCGATGCGGAGGGCGAGGTCGTCGATACCGGACCGGTGGCAGCGGGCTGGCCGGAGCGACTCGCGGCATCGTTGCCGTCCTTCCGGGGCCCGATCCTGCAGGTGCCGCCGATGTATTCCGCGCTGAAGCGGGGCGGTGAACCGCTGTACCGCGCGGCGCGCCGGGGCGAGGTCGTCGAGCGTGCTGCGCGACCGGTGACCCTCACACGCCTCGAGCTGCTGGCGGTGCGCGACACGGAGGCCGACCTCCGGGTCGACTGCTCCAAAGGCACCTACGTCCGGACGCTCGGCGAGGATCTCGCAGCGTCAATCGGCACCTGTGGCTACCTTGCGGCGCTACGCCGGGTATTTTCCGCCCCGTTCGAGGGCCGCCCGATGCACACGCTCGAGGAGATCCAGGCGGCAGCCGACCGATCCGCGCTGTTGCTGCCGGCCGATGCTGCGCTGCCTCATCTGCCAGCGCTGCCGCTTGATACGGCGGCGATCCAGCGCTTGCTGCAGGGCCAGAGGGTGCGCCTGCCCCATCCGCCGGCTGCGGGGCGCGTGCGGGTCTACGACAGCGCCGGCACCTTTCGCGGCGTCGCGGAGATGGATCCGGACGGGGTCCTCCACCCGCGCCGGCTTTTCAACGGCTTGGACGCAATGCCAGCTTGAGAGGGCGGAGGCGCGCGGTTAGAATGCCGCGCTTTCCACAAGGGCCCCATCCATGGCGTTGACGACCGAAAAGAAGAGCGGAATTCTCGCGCAGTTCCGCCGCGACACGACTGACACGGGCTCGCCCGAGGTGCAGATCGCGTTGCTGTCCGAGCGTATCACCGGCCTCGGCGGTCATTTCACCGCCCACAAGCGTGACCACTCGTCGCGCCGCGGCCTCGTCCGTCTCGTAAACCAGCGCCGCAAGCTGCTCGACTATCTGAAGTCGACGCAGCCGCAGAAATACCAGGAAGTGGTCGAGCGGCTCGGATTGCGCCGCTGACCGATTTTCAAGGCCGCGCCGTTCCTCCGAACCGCGCGGCCTTCGCACATATGGGGTCCGCAACGGGCTCCGTCTCGAAATACCCAGCTTTGAGGTTGTCAAAAGCGTGAGTGTCGCCAAGCAGTCTTTCTCTTTCGGTTCGCATAACGTCTCGCTCGAGACCGGCGAACTGGCCCGTCAGGCCGACGGTGCCGTACTGGTGTCGATGGGCCACACCGTCGTGCTCGTCACCGCCGTCGCGCGCAAACAGGCGCAGCCCGGGAAGGATTTTTTCCCGCTGACGGTCAACTACCAGGAGAAGACCTATGCCGCAGGACGTATCCCGGGCGGCTTCTTCCGCCGCGAGGGTCGCCCGAGCGAGCAGGAGACGCTGACCTCGCGCCTGATCGACCGCCCCATCCGCCCGCTGTTCCCGGACGGGTTCTTCAACGAAGTGCAGGTCGTCGCGACCGTGCTGTCGCTCGATCCGGACATCCAGGCCGACATCCCCGCGCTGCTCGGCGCCTCGGCCGCGCTGTGCATCGCCGGCGTCCCGTTCAAGGGTCCGATCGGCGCAGCGCGCGTTGGATACAAGGACGGCAAGTACCTGCTGAACCCGGGCCGCAAGGAGACCGCGGAGTCCGATCTCGACCTCGTGGTCGCCGGCACTTCGCACGGCGTCATGATGGTCGAATCCGAAGCCTCGGGCCTCTCGGAAGAGATCATGCTCGGCGCGGTCGTGTTCGGTCACGAGCAGATGCAGACCGCCATTGCCGCGATCAGCGAGCTGGCCAAGGCCGCCGGCAAGCCGAAGTGGGACTGGAAGGCATCGGTCGACAACGCCGAGCTCGTCCAGCTGGTCGATTCGCAGGCCCGTGCCCGTCTCTCCGATGCCTACCGCATCACCGAGAAGCAGGGCCGGTACAACGCGATCGGCGAGATCAAGAAAGAAATCACCGAGTCGCTCGCGGGTGGCGAGACTCCGAAGTACAAGACCGACGCCGTCGGCAATCAGCTCTTCAACCTCGAAAGCAACATCGTCCGCGAGCGCATCCTTGCCGGCGAGCCGCGCATCGACGGCCGCGACTTCAAGACGGTCCGCGGAATCAACGTGCGGGTCGGCGTGCTGCCGCGCACCCACGGTTCGGCGCTGTTCACTCGCGGCGAGACACAGGCGCTGGTCACCACCACGCTCGGCACCACCCGCGATGCGCAGCAGATCGACGCGCTCGAAGGCGAGCGTCGTGAACCGTTCATGCTCCATTACAACTTCCCTCCGTTTTCGGTGGGTGAGACCGGCATGATGGGTTCGCCGAAGCGCCGCGAGATCGGGCATGGCAATCTCGCTCGTCGCGGCATTGCCGCGGTGCTGCCGCAGATGGAGAACTTCCCCTACACGCTACGCGTCGTGTCGGAAATCCTCGAGTCCAATGGCTCGAGCTCGATGGCTTCGGTCTGCGGTACCAGCCTTGCGCTGATGGACGCGGGCGTGCCGATCAAGGAGCCGGTCGCCGGCGTCGCAATGGGCCTCGTGCAGGAAGGCTCGCGCTTCAAGGTCATCACCGACATCCTCGGTGACGAGGACCATCTGGGCGACATGGACTTCAAAGTGGCCGGAACCGCTTCGGGCGTCACCGCGCTGCAGATGGACATCAAGGTCGACAGCATCACCGCCGAGATCATGAAGATCGCGCTGGAGCAGGCGAAGGAAGGCCGGCTGCACATCCTCGGCGAGATGAACAAGGTGCTGGCCACGCCGCGCACCGGAATGTCCGAATGGGCGCCGTCGATCATCACGATCCGGATCGACCCGGAAAAGATCCGCGACGTCATCGGCAAGGGCGGTGCAGTCATCCGCCAGATCACCGAAGAGACCGGCACCACCATCGACATCGAGAACGATGGCTCGGTGAAGATCGCGTCGGTGAACGGTGAGGCGGGCCGCGAGGCGCAGCGCCGCATCGAACTGATCACTGCCGACGTCGAAGTGGGCCGGATCTACGAAGGCCGCGTCGCGCGTCTGATGGACTTCGGCGCATTCGTCACGATCCTGCCCGGTCGCGACGGTCTCGTGCACATCTCGCAGATCTCGGACGAGCGCGTCGAGAAGGTCAGCGACAAGCTGAACGAAGGCGACGTCGTGCGGGTGAAGGTGCTCGAGGTGGACCGTCAGGGGCGCGTGCGCCTGTCGATGCGCAGCGTCGACGCCTGAGGGCGTCGACGCGCTGACCAGCGCCCTTCATCGGGCGCTGGTGTGCTCACATCGTCGAGGGTCGTGACTGCTGAACGTCGCCGCGCGACTCGGCCTCGCTCGCTTCGCGCGAGCGGTTCGACGCATTGTTCAGAATGCGAACGATCTCTTCCTGCACGCCTGGCCAGCGCTGGAACGCGCGCTCCGCGAGCGCACCGGCCATGTCCGAATTCTCGGCGCTGGTCTGTGCCTTCAGACGATCGCGAAGGTCTCGCCCTTGCGAGGCGATCAGCTTCAGGCTGTGCTCGAGATAGGCGCCGATCACGGGCTGCACCGGACCGCCATAGCTGCGAATGACCTGGGACAGGAACTCGCGGCTGAGCAGCGGGTCGGTCCGGTGCTCCTGCTCCGCGATGACCTGCAACAGGATCGTGCGCGTGATGTCGTCCTGCGTCTTCTTGTCGATGACGAGGAACTCGACCTTCTCGACCACCAGCCTGCGGATGTCCGCGAGCGTGATGTAGCGGCTCTCGACCGTGTCGTACAGCCGCCGGTTGGGATATTTTTTTATGACCCGTGTTTCACTCATCGCCGAACTCCTCGTGCGAGACATGCCAACGCCGGATACGACTACCTTAGTACAAGCCGGTGGATTGCCCAAGCCATTACGGAGTCATTCGGTCGCAACTGTGCGAGGCAGGGAGTCGACCCGCCACATGGCGCGGGCGTGCGTGAGTATTTCCTCTATGTCCTGCGATCCGCGCACCGGTTCGAGCGGTTGCCCTAGCAGGCTAAGGGCTGTTTTCAGGGACTCTGCGGGGTCGAGTGCGTCGAGCGGGAGTGAGTGGCGGGCCTTGGCGAGCTTGGCCCCGCTGGGCTCGGTGACCAGGGGTGCGTGTGCATAGCCGGGACGCGGCAGGTGGAGCGCCGCCTGGAGCTCGATCTGCCAGAAGGTGCTGTCGAGCAGGTCGGCACCGCGGACGACGTCGGTGATGCCCTGGAACCCGTCGTCGACGACCACTGCGAGCTGGTAGGCGGCGAGGCCGTCGCGTCGGCGGATCACGGGATCGCCGATCCGGCCTCGTGGCGAGGACTGCAGCCCCTGCCAGCGATCGAGGAAGGTCAGCGGTGCCGCGTGTTCGTCCAGGGCGAACCGGATCGCGTGGGGCACGGCGACATCTGGGCGGCCCCGGCACGCGCCCGTGTAAGGGCCTGCGCTGTCTCGTCGGCTGCAGTCGCACGGGTAGGTGCGGCCGGCCGAGGTCAGTGTTGCAAGTGCCGCTTCATAGGCCGGTCGGCGCGCGGACTGGAACACCACGACGCCGTCCCAGCCGAGGCCCAGGCGCTCGAGGGTGCGCAGGATGGCGTCCGCCGAGCCGGGGACGACGCGCGGGGTGTCGAGATCCTCCATGCGCACCAGCCAGCGGCCCGCGCGGCTACGGGCCTCGAGGTAGCTCGCCAGAGCAGCGATGAGGCTGCCGAGATGAAGCAGCCCGGTGGGCGAAGGAGCGAAGCGCCCCGTGTAGGGCGCTTCGGCGAACGGCTCAGCGGTAGCGGTCGTCGCGATCGCCGTACTGTTTCTCGCGTCGCTCGCGGCGCTCCTGCGCCTCGATGCTCAGCGTTGCGACCGGACGCGCCTCCAGGCGCTTGATGCCGATCTGCTCGCCGGTCTCGAGGCAGTAGCCGTAGCTGCCGTCCTCGACTCGCTTCAGCGCCTCGTCGATCTTGCGGATCAGCTTGCGCTCGCGGTCACGCGTGCGCAGTTCGAGGCTGAATTCCTCTTCCTGCGTGGCGCGGTCGTTCGGGTCGGGGAAGTTGGCCGCTTCGTCCTTCATGTGC
The DNA here is from genome assembly GCA_963769065.1 of uncultured Pseudomonadota bacterium. GTDB lineage: Bacteria > Pseudomonadota > Gammaproteobacteria > Steroidobacterales > Steroidobacteraceae > ZC4RG30. Next base: position 583,225 of record CAVYKG010000001.1, read on the forward strand.
GAGACGGTGCGGTCGACCTCGAGCATCAGGTCCTGTTTCCAGCTCTGCAGGATCTGGCGGAAATGTTCGAGCTGCTCCTTGCTCATGTACTGCTCGCCACGCTTGACGACGTACGGCTGTACGTTGCGCGGCCCTGCGAGCAGGCTGTTGTTGTCCGACGCGTCGCCGTCTTCGGCGGGCCCATTGTTCACGGGCGCGGCGCGGGTGGCGGGCTTGGACTCGGGACGGGCGGGAGGCGAGCTCACGTGCGGTTTGGTATCCGGTTCTTTGGCGGCTGGGCTGGACTTCTTCGCCGGCGCCGCGTGTTTCGCGGCAGCGGGCGGGCGGGCGGGCACGGCAGGCTTCGCCTTGGGCGCCGGCACGGCCTTGCGTGCGGGGGCAGACTTTTTCGGTACAGGCTTGCTGGGTACAGGCTTGGCCGCAGCGGTCTTCTTGACCGCCTTGCCAGCTTTCGGCGAAGTCTTCTTGGCCGCCATCGCGATGCTCCGGAGTCGTCACCCCTTGACGAAGGACGCGGGATTATACAAGCGTGCGTTGGCCTGTACAGGGCCGCCGCAAAGGCACCGAATTGGCCCGTCAGGGCAGCGTGACCAGCGGCGCCGGACGCCACCCGGCCGCCTGCCGCTCTGCCACGACAGTCGTATAGATTCCGCCGCGGACGAGAAACTCTGCCGTCAGTCGCATGAAGCGTGGCTGCGTCAGATCAGCGAGCGTCGCGAGGATCTCGTTGGTCACTGCCTCGTGGAAACAACCCCGGTCGCGGAACGACCAGATGTACAGCTTCAGCGACTTCAGTTCGACGCACGCCGCTTCCGGGACGTATTCGAGCTTCAGCGTCGCGAAGTCGGGCTGCCCGGTCTTCGGGCAGAGACAGGTGAACTCCGGCATTGTCATGCGGATCGTGTAGTCGCGTTCCGGTGCCGGGTTCGGGAACGTTTCGATCGTGGTCGAGGGTCGGGTGCTCATGGTGTCTCAGATTAATTTACACTACCGCGCTTCAACGCGCCGGGACCCACACTGCTGATGCGCCTGACGAAGGTCAAACTCGCTGGCTTCAAATCCTTCGTCGATCCGACGACGGTCAATTTTCCACAGAACCTGACCGGCGTCGTCGGGCCGAACGGTTGCGGCAAGTCGAACGTCATCGATGCCGTGCGCTGGGTGATGGGCGAGCTGTCGGCCCGGCACCTGCGCGGCGACTCGATGACCGACGTCATCTTCAACGGCTCGAGCGCGCGCAAGCCCGTGGGCAGCGCCTCGGTCGAACTCGTGTTCGACAACAGCGACGGCAAGATCAGCGGGGCGTACGCGAACTACAACGAGATCTCGCTTCGCCGGCTGGTCTCGCGCGATGGCGCTTCGGCCTACTTCATCAACGGTGCACGGTGCCGGCGCAAGGACATCACGACGCTGTTCCTCGGCACCGGCCTCGGCGCGCGCAGCTACGCGATCATCGAGCAGGGCATGATCTCGCGCGTGATCGAGGCGCGAAGCGAGGACATGCGCTCCTTCGTGGAGGAGGCCGCGGGCATCTCGCGCTACAAGGAGCGTCGCAAGGAGACCGAGTCACGCGTCGCAGACACGCGCGAGAACCTCGAACGCCTGCAGGATCTGCGCGATGAGGTCGACAAGCAGATCCGGCACCTGACGCGACAGGCGAACGTCGCGCGCAAGTACCAGGACTTCAAGAACGAGGAGGCCCGGCTCGGGGCCGAGTTGCTCGCGCTGCGCCTGCGCGACATCGACACCGGCGCTCAGCAGAACGATCGGGCGGTGCGCGAGAACGATCTGCGCCTGCAGCAGGACCTTGCCGCGCAGCGCTCGGCCGAGGCCGCGCTGGAGAAGCAGCGCGAGTTCCAGAACGGCGTCAGTCGCCAGCTGACCGAGGTGCAGCAGCGTTACTACGAGCAGGGCGCCGCCGTGTCGCGCCTCGAGCAGACATTGCAGCACACGCGCGAAGTGCGCGAGTCGAGACGTGCCGAGCACGGCCGCGTCTCGACCCAGTTCGACGACGTCTCGCGCCAGATCGAGCGTGACCGCGCGGAACAGCAGCGTCTCGAGTCCGAAATTGCGACGCTCACTCCCGATGCGGCCGATTCGCAGCAGCGCGAACAATCCCTGCGAGCCGAGCTCGAGCAGGCCGAGCAGGCGCTGCAGGAATGGCAGCAGCGGTGGGAAACATTCAATCGCCAGCTCGGCGCCGCGCACCAGACGACCCAGGTGGAGCGGGCGCGCATCGAGCAGCTGGAAGATCAGCTGCGGCGCCTCGCGGCCCATGCCGACCGCCTGGCGGTCGAGCAGGAGCAGCTGCTCGCTGCCGACGCGGGCGCGGGGCTCGCTGCCCTGCAGGAGAACGAAGGCGGCGCGCGAGAGGCGAGCGATGCGCTCGCCTCGGCGATGGCCTCGGTGACGATGCGGGCGCAGGAGCTGCGCGGGTCACAGAAATCTGCCGAAGCCGCGCTCGAGGCGGCGCGCGGCGGCCGCGAGAAGCTTCGAGCCGAGCTCATGTCCCTCGATGCGCTCCAGCGAGCAGCGCACGGTGGCGCGGACCAGGCGGCGGCACGTTGGCTGAAGTCGAGCGGTCTCGACGACCGTCCGCGCGCAACGTCGCAGCTGACGGTCGAGCCAGGCTGGGAGCGGGCGGTCGAAGCCGTGCTCGGCGATTGCCTCGAGGCGGTCTGCGTCGAGGGTCTCGACGAGGCCCGCCCTGCTCTCGACAGTCTCGACCGCGGGCACGTGATGCTCGATCGAAGCCGGCGAGCAGACAACCGCGCCGGCCGCGCCGGTGACCGAGCTCGCGGCGAGGGTGAGCGGTCCCGCCGCCATCCTCGAGCGCCTCGCGGGGGTCGGCATGGCCGCGTCGCTGTCGGATGCGCTCGCCGGTCGCACCTCGCTGGCGGACAACCAGTCGCTGGTCACGCCGAAGGGCGAGTGGGTGGGCCGGCACTGGCTGCGCATCGTCCGCGGTGCCGATCCGCACGCCGGCATGATCGAGCGTGAACAGCGATTGAAACAGCTCCGCGGTTCGCTCGAAGGCGAGGAGCAGTCGGTGCGCGATGCAGAGGCCGCGCTGGTCGCGGTCCGCGAGGCACTGACCGCGATCGACCGGGAGCGCGAGGGCGTCCAGTTGCAGATCTCGACGGCGCATCGGCGTCATTCCGAGCTGCGGGGCCAGCTCGAGGCGGCGCGGGCTCGGCTGCAGCAGTCCGAGCTGCGCCGTGGACGTATCGCGCGCGAGTCGCAGGATGTCGAGACCGAGCGCGCGCGCGCGCAGGACGCGCTGACGCGTGCGCGCGGGTCATTCGAGAGCGCGTCGAGCGAGCTCGAGACCCTCGATGCGCAGCGGCAGGACATGGAAAGCGAGCGCGAGACGCGCAGGCAGACGACGCAGCAGGCGCGCATTGCGGCGCAAACGGCGCAGATGCGGGCGCGCGAACTGCTGATCGCGCTCGAGGGCCGTCGTACGTCGCACGGTTCGCGCGAAGCGGCCCTGAAGCGGCTCGAGGAACAGGTTGCGCAGCTTGGGCAGCGTCGCACGCAACTCGACGAGGAACTGCGCGAAGGCGACGACCCGATCCAGCAGCTGCAGCAGCAGCTGAACGATGCACTCGCGGCGCGCGCCGAGGTCGACACCGATCTCGCCGCGGCCCGTCGCGATCTCGATGCGGCCGACGCGGAACTGCGCTCGCTGGACGAACGCCGGCTCGGCGCGGAACAGCGCGTCAACGTCGCGCGCGAGGCACTCGATACCGCCCGGCTTGCGGCGCAGGAATCCAGGGTCCGACGCGAGTCGCTGGTCGAGCAGTTCAGCGCGACGCGCTTCGATCTCGCCGAGGTACAGGCGCGGCTGCCGGAAGAGGCGGCGCAGGCGCACTGGGAAGAGAACCTCGCGCGGGTCACCGCCGATATCGCGAAGCTCGGCCAGGTGAACCTTGCGGCGATCGACGAGCTGAAAGAGCAGAGCGAGCGCAAGACCTATCTCGATGCGCAGTGGCAGGACCTCACCGACGCGCTCACGACGCTCGACGAGGCGATGGGCAAGATCGACAAGGAAACGCGGACCCGGTTCGAGGACACGTTCACGCGCATCAACGACGGGCTGAAGGAGAAGTTTCCGCGCTTGTTCGGAGGCGGTCACGCCTACCTCGAGCTGGTGGGGGACGACATCCTGACGGCCGGCGTCGCGGTCATGGCGCGCCCGCCTGGCAAGCGCAACAGCACCATCTCGCAGCTGTCGGGCGGTGAGAAGGCGTTGACCGCCGTCGCGCTGGTCTTCTCCATCTTCGATCTGAATCCGGCCCCGTTCTGCCTGCTCGACGAGGTCGATGCGCCGCTCGACGAGCACAACGTCGGCCGCTTCTGCGATATCGTCCGGGACATGTCGCAGCGCGTGCAGTTCATCTTCATCACGCACAACAAGTCGACGATGGAACTCGCCAACCAGCTCGTCGGCGTGACCATGAACGAGCCGGGGGTTTCGCGCATGGTGGCTGTCGACGTCGACGAAGCGGTACGGCTGGCAGCGGTCTAGCGATGGACGAACTGCGCTGGGCGCTACTCGGTCTCGGCGCGCTGTTCATCGGCGGCCTCGCAGTGTGGGAGCTGCGCAAGCCGCGCCAGGCCAATCGTTCGGGCAACGACGATGCTTCCGTGACCGACTACGAGCCGCCCGCCGCCCGTCGTGTCGAGCCACGGTTCGACGAGGCGGTGGCCTCGTCCGTGGGCGACGACACCTATCCGCAGATGCGCGCGAACGACGTCGGTGCCGATCCGCCGGTCTTCGTGATGGACGCTCGTCGCGACTCACCGGCAACGCTCGATCTCGCCATCGCGGCTGATGTTGCGGTCGACTCTCCGGGCCGGGCCGAGTTGCCCGAGCTCGAGGCGATTCCGGAAGAGGTGCCGCCTTTCGACGTGCCGGCCGAGGCGATGCTCGCGACGGAGCCGGCGGTCGCCACGTCGCGCCGCGGGCCGCCCGAACCGAACTGGCCGCCGGAAGACCAGCGCCAGATCGTCTCGCTGCGCGTGGCCCCGCGCCCACCGCAACGCTTCACGGGCCGCACGCTGCGCCAGTCGTTCGACGCCTGCGGTCTCGAGTTCGGAGCGTTCGACATCTATCACCTCGTCCACGAGTCGGGTGAGGTCGTGGCGAGCGCTGCGAACCTCATGCGGCCGGGCACTTTCTCGCCCTCGACCATGGACGCGCAGCACTTCCATGGCGTGCATCTCTTCTGCGTGCTGCCGGGGCCGCTGCCGGCCGGGCGCGCCGTCGACGAACTCATCGCGCTCTCGCGCGACCTCGCCCAGCGCCTGTCGGGCATCGTGCTGGACCCGGTCGGCCAGCCACTCGACGAGGAACGTGCCGCATCGCTGCGGGCGAAGGCCGAACAGGACGCGGAGGGCGGATGAGCGCCCGGGATGCGCGCCGCATCCTGAAGCTGCGCACGGTGCTCGAGCACCACAACTATCGTTACTACGTGCTCGACGATCCGGAGATCGACGACGCCGAATTCGACCGGCTGCTGGTGGAACTCCGCGAGCTGGAAGCGAAGCATCCCGACCTCGTGACGCCCGACTCACCGACGCAGCGTGTGGGTGGGGTGGCCTCGACGACGTTCGCCACCGTGGCGCATCGCTTGCCGATGCTGTCGCTCGACAATGCCTTCACCCCGGAAGACGTCGCGACATTCGATCGTCGCGTGCGCGAACGGCTCGGCATCGAGAGCGACTCGCTGACCTATGTCGCCGAGCCGAAGCTCGACGGGCTCGCGGTCAATGTCACGTACGAGGCCGGCAAGCTCGTGCGTGCCGCGACGAGAGGCGACGGCGAGCGCGGGGAGGACATCACCGCAAACCTCCGTACGCTGCGCAGCGTGCCGCTGCAGCTGCGCGGCAAGGCGCCCGCGTTCGTCGAAGTGCGCGGCGAAGTGTTCATGCCGGTGGAGGGTTTCCGCCGTCTGAATGCGCAGCTCGCCGAACAGGGGCAGAAGACCTTCGTCAATCCGCGCAACGCCGCCGCGGGTGCGCTCCGCCAGATCGATGCACGCGTCACCGCGACGCGCCCGTTGCAGATGCTGTTCTACGGAATCGGTGCCATCGAGGGCGCTGACCTGCCGCCATCCCAGCACGCGCTGTTCGAGCAGCTGCTCGACTGGGGCCTGCCCTCCAGCCGGCTGGTCAGGACGGTGCAGGGCATCGAGGGCTGCCTCGCCTGCTACGCCGATCTGCAGCGAGACCGGGCGAAGCTGCCGTTCCAGATCGACGGAGTCGTCTACAAGGTCGACTCTCGCGCGGCGCAGGAGACGCTCGGCTTCGCGTCACGCGCGCCCCGCTGGGCAATCGCGCACAAGTTTCCGGCCGAAGAGGCACGTACCGTGCTGCGCGCCGTCGATTTCCAGGTCGGTCGCACCGGCGCGCTGACGCCAGTCGCGCGGCTCGAGCCGGTGCTGGTCGGCGGCGCGACGGTCAGCAACGCGACGCTGCACAACATGGACGAGATCGCCCGCAAGGATGTGCGCATCGGAGACACCGTCATCGTGCGCCGCGCCGGCGATGTCATTCCGGAAGTGGTGCAGGTGCTGCTCGACGGGCGCGCGAAGACGCGGACCCTGCCGATCGAACTGCCGGCGAAGTGTCCCGTCTGCGGTTCCGCAGTCGAGCGGGTCGAAGGCGAAGCGGTCGCGCGCTGCACCGGAGCGTTGCGTTGCCAGGCACAGCGACATGAGGCGCTGCGCCACTTCGCGCATCGCCGGGCGATGAACATCGACGGACTCGGCGACGCGCTCATCGATCAGCTCATCGACGCGGACCTGGTCCACTCGCCGGCCGACCTGTACCGGCTGGAGGCCGCGCAGCTCATGGCGCTCGAGCGCATGGGCGAGAAGTCCGCCACGAAGCTCGTTGCTGCCATCGCCGGCAGTCGCGCCCCGACGCTCGCGCGCTTCCTGTTCGCGCTCGGCATTCCCACCGTCGGCGAGACGACCGCGGCAACGCTCGCGCGCGAGTTCGGCACGTTGCAGGCGCTCCGCGGAGCCAGTGCAGCACGGCTGCAGGAGACACCGGACGTCGGCCCCATCGTTGCCGTGCACATTCACGAATTCTTCGCCGACCCCGGTAATCGCGCCGTCATCGACGACCTGATCGCTCACGTGACGCCGGTGGAAGGCGCCGCGTTGCGCGGTGATCTGCCGCTGGCTGGCCAGACGTTCGTGCTCACGGGCACGCTGGCGTCGCTGACGAGCGACGAGGCCAAGGAGCGCCTGGAGTCGCTCGGCGCGAAGGTCGCAGGCAGCGTGTCGAAGAAGACGCATGCGGTGGTCGCGGGAGATGAGGCGGGCTCGAAGCTCGACAAGGCACGCGAACTCGGCGTCAGTATCCTGGACGAGTCTGCGCTGCTGGCCTTGCTCGAACGGGGCGATGCGCCCTAGCGGCGCTACTCGAGCAGCTGGTTTCGAACCGCGTAGGCCGCGAGCTCCGCGTTGCTCGACAGGCCGAGCTTCTCGAGGATGCGCGTCCGGTACGTGCCTATGGTCTTGACCGACAGGCTGAGTTCGCCGGCCATTGCGGAGGGCGGAAGGCCGCGCGCAATTCGGGTGAAGATCTGCATCTCGCGCGGGCTGAGCTTCAGGTGCGGTGTCGGTTCGGCTGGCGACCCGATGTTCGCGCACAGCAGCTCCGCGACCGCGGGCGCGATGTATTTCTGCCCGCTCCCAGCGAGCCGCACTGCGCGGATCAGCTCGTCCGGGGGCGCGGTCTTCGAGAGGTAGCCACTGGCGCCGGCGCGAAGCAGGGGCACGGCGAACGTGTTCTCGGGATACATGCTGAGGAAGAGCACGGCCACGCCCGGCGTCTCGCGCTTCAGCTGATGCAGCAGGTCGGCGCCGCTCTGCCCCGGAAGCGAAATGTCGAGCAGCACGACGTCGGTCGGCGTGTCCTTCAGCTTCTGCAACGCTTCTTCGGCACTCGCCGCTTCCGCGACCACATCCAGCTCCTCGTCGGTGCTGAGCAGGTCGCGAACACCCGACCGGAAGATCGGGTGATCGTCGACGATGATGACCCGGATCATGTTGCCAGCGTTCAGGCGATCTTCTCGGCGCCGGTGTTCGCCTGCTCTCCGCCTTCCATGCGCTCGGTCGGCACATCCGACATGTCGAGCGCGCGGTACGCATTGAGACGGTTGTAGAGCGTCTTCAGACTGACGCCGAGCATTGCAGCGGTGCGGGTCTTGTTCCCTCCACAGCGCTTCAGGGTGGCCATGATCATCGCGCGTTCCATGTCGGCGATGCTCGTTCCAACGGGGACCTGGACGTATTCCACGGTATTCACCTCGATCGGCAGCCTGTGAATGCTGCAATGAGGCCAGTGTGGTTTGCACGGCGTACCGAGCAACATCGGACGACCGCAAAAGGTCCGGTAAGTCAGGTCCTACAAATCCTACGGGATAGTTCTGACCCGGATTTAGAGAGTCTTTTCGAGCTTCGCAGCCTTTATGAGCGCGTCAGTGTGCGTCCGGTACTTCTTTGCCTCGACGACCTGCACGAGGCGCTCCTTCACCGACTCGAATGGGGGCGGGGCCGCGTCGCGAGTTTCTTCGAGCTTGATGACGTGCCAGCCGAAGTCGGTCTTCACCGGAGCGTGCGTGTACTCGCCCGGTTTCAGCAGTTTCACCGCATCGGCGAACGGGGCCACCATCCGCTCGGGAGTGAACCAGCCGAGATCCCCGTCGCTCGTCTTCGACGTGTCCATCGATTCCTTGCGCGCCGTCTCGCCGAAGCTCGCGCCGCGCTCGAGCTTCTCGATCAGGCGCCGTGCGAAATCCTCGGTCGCGACCAGGATGTGCCGGGCGTGGTATTCGGTGCGTGGCATCGCCGACACCTGCTGATCGTACTCGGCCTGCAGCTCCGCGTCGGTCACCGGATTGGCCTTGATATACGCGGCCTGCGAAGCCTGCTGCAGGATGTCGAGGCGCGATAGATCGAGCATCGCGCGCGTCTCGCTCTGGTCGGCGAGCCCGCTCTTCTCGGCTTCGGCCGCCACCAGCTCGCCACGTACCAGCGAGTCGAGCAGCTCTTCGCGTTGCGCGGCGGGAATCTCGTCGTATTTCTTCCGGGTCACGCCCTCCGCGTAGTACCGGAACGTGTTGCGTTCGATGACACGGCCGTCGACGCGCGCGACCGTGTCGCGCACGGCAGGCGGCGCGCCCTTGTCCTGACAGGCGGCCAGCGCGCCAAATGCAGCGAGCACGAGGGCGGGGCGGAGCATGGTACGCGCGGTTCTCATGGCGGTGGATTGTCGGGCAGCAGCGCATCGATCGACAAGGCATGGATGCGGCCCGGCAGCAGGTCGCCGAGCGCTTCGTAAACACGCCGGTGACGCGCCAGCGGCCCGAGTCCGCGAAAGCTCTCGCTGGCCACGGTGACGTGGTAGTGGCCACCCTCGCGGGCACCGGCATGACCGACGTGCAGATGGCTGTCGTCACGCACTTCGAGTCGAACGGGGGTGAGCCCGTCGGTCAGGCGGGCGCGGATCAGCGCGGCGACGGCTGCGGTCACGACGCGGTGCCCTCGAGCACCGGACGTCGCTGCAGCCAGATCGCCTGACTGACGATGAACACCATCAGCAGGGCCGTGAGCCCGAAGACCTTGAAGTTGACCCACACCGGTTGCGACGCCGTGTAGGCGACCACGAGATTCACGCCGCCCAGCACGCCGTAGCAGACGACCCAGGCCCAGTTCAGGGCTCGCCAGTCGCGGTCGGCGACACGCCGACCCTCGGCGAGCGGAGCGAGGAAGCGTTTGACCAGCGGCTCTCGGGCGGTGAAGGCGGTGACCGCGAGGACGAGGGCCACCGCCCACAGGAACACCGTCGGCTTCCACTTGATGAAGCGGTCGTCGTGCAGCAGCAACGTCAGCGAGCCGAATACCAGCACCATGGCGGTGCTGATGAGCTGGAGCGTCGAGAGCTTGCGGGTCAGCAGCCAGAGCGCGAGCAGCATCAGCGGCATCGCGATCATCAGGGCGGCAGTCGCGGTATAGACGTCGCGCAGGTAGTACGCGACCAGGAACGCGACCAGCGGCAGGAATTCGATCAGCGCCTTCATGGATCCGCCAGTTCGTATGGGCCGCGTATCATAGCCAAGTGAGCCAGACCCTCGAAGTCCACCCGAAGAATCCGCAGGCCCGCCTGATGAAGGTCGCGGCCGATACCGTCCGCGCGGGCGGCCTGATCGCCTATCCGACCGATTCGTGCTACGCGCTCGGTTGCCACGTCGGCGACAAGGACGCGCTCGAGCGGGTACGCCGCATCCGGCAGGCGGACAAGAACCATCATTTCACCCTGGTCTGCCGTGACCTGAGCGAGATCTCGAAGTACGCGCGGGTCGAGACGTGGCAGTTCCGGCTGCTGAAAGCCTGCACGCCGGGCCCCTACACGTTCCTGCTCGAGGCCACCCGCGAGACGCCGCGCCGGCTGCAGCATCCAAAGCGACGCACCATCGGCATCCGCGTCCCCGACCATCCGGTGCCGCAGATGCTGCTCGAGCTGCTCGGCGAGCCGCTCATGAGCTCGACGCTGCTGCTGCCAGGAGAGGAGACGCCGCTGACCGACGGTGAGGCCATCGAGGCCCGGCTCGGCCGCGAGCTCGACGTCATCATCGACGCTGGCCACTGCGGCATCGAGCCGACGACGGTGGTCGACCTCGCGGTATCGCCCCCGGTGATCGTGCGGCAGGGGCGAGGGGACGCTGCACCATTCGGCGGCTGAAGGCTGCGCGGCTCCCTATAATGTCTGCACGATGACCAACCCGCCGATCCCGCGCGTGCTCTCCGGCATGCGGCCCACCGGGCAGCTCCATCTGGGCAACTTCCACGGCGCGCTGCGCAACTGGGTGACGCTGCAGGACGGCTACGAGTGCTACTTCTTCGTCGCCGACTGGCACGCGCTGACGACAGGCTACGAGAACACCGCGCCGCTGCAGTCGAACATCCGCGCGATGCTCATCGACTGGCTGGCCGCCGGTCTCGACCCGTCGCGCTCGACGATCTTCATCCAGAGTCAGGTGCCCGAGCACGCCGAGCTCCACCTGCTGCTCTCGATGGTGACGCCGCTCGGCTGGCTCGAGCGCGTACCGACATTCAAGGACCAGCAGGCGCAGCTGAAGGACCGCGACCTCGCGACCTATGGCTTCCTCGGCTACCCGCTGCTTCAGAGCGCCGATATCCTGCTGTACCGCCCCGCGTTCGTGCCGGTCGGCGAGGACCAGGTGGCGCACGTCGAGATCACCCGCGAGGTCGCGCGCCGTTTCAACCACCTCTTCGGCGGCGGAGCCACGTTCGAGACGCGCGTGAAGGCGGCGGCCAGGCTGCTGAGCGGCGCCGACCGGGCGCAGTTCCAGGCGCTGCGGCGCGACTATCAGGAACATGGTCGGGCAACAGCCGTCGAGGATGCCGTGGCCCTGATGGCCGCACAGCCGCCGCGGGTCGATGCCGCGGCGCGCGCGCTGCTCGTCGATGCGGTGCATGGATCGAGCGAGCGGCTGTTGCCCGAGCCCCAGGTGCTGCTGACACCGACGCCGAAGGTGCCGGGGCTCGACGGACGCAAGATGTCGAAATCGTACGACAACACGATCGGCCTGCGCGAAGACCCCGATTCGGTGGCGCGGAAGTTGCGCACGATGCGGACCGATCCCGCGCGCGTACGGCGCGAAGATCCAGGCGAGCCGACGAAATGCCCGGTCTGGGACCTGCACCAGATCTACTCGGACGACGCGACCCGGGCATGGGCGGCCAACGGCTGCCGCACCGCCGGTATCGGCTGTCTCGACTGCAAGAAGCCGATCGTCGACGCGGTCGTCGCGGAGGTCACGCAGATGCGGGAGCGGGCGAAGCCGTTCGAGCAGGATCCGGCCGCGCTCGATGCACTGGTGCGCGACGGCGCGCGGCGGGCCCGTGAAGTCGCCGGTGCGACGCTCGCAGACGTGCGCCGTGCCATGCATCTCTCGGCCGAGGCCTTGGCATGAACCCGTCCATGCGCAGCGACGCGGAGCAGCCCGAGCAGGTCGAGATGCCTTTCGCCATGGTCCATGGCGAGCCGGTCACCGAGATGCCGCAAGGATCTCTACATCCCCCCGCAGGCGCTCGAGGTGTTTCTCGACGCATTCGAGGGCCCGCTCGACCTGCTGCTGTATCTCATCCGCCGGCAGAACCTCGACATCCTCGACATCCCGATCGCCGAGATCACGCGGCAGTACACGCGAGTACATCGAGCTGATGACCGAGATGCAGCTCGAACTTGCCGGCGAGTACCTCGTGATGGCCGCGACGCTGGCCGAGATCAAGTCGCGAATGCTGCTGCCCCGCATCGTCGATCCGCTCGCCGGCATCGAGGACGACCCGCGCGCCGAGCTCGTGCGGCGGCTGCAGGAATACGAGCGGTTCAAGCGCGCCGCCGAGGACATCGACGCGATATCGCGCCTCGATCGCGATGTGTTCCAGGCGTGCGCGGAGTTCAATGACCGGCACGTCGTGCGCCTGATGCCGCAGGTGACCCTGCGCGAGATGCTGCTCGCCTTCAAGGACGTCGCGACCCGCTCGGAGATGTTCGCGCACCACCATGTCCAGCGCGAGCGGTTGTCGGTGCGCGGGCGCATGACGGACATCCTGTCGGGCATCTCGCGCGACACGTTCGTCGACTTCGTGCAGCTGTTCCGGCCAGAAGAAGGTCGCATGGGTGTGGCGGTGACGTTCATCGCGGTACTCGAACTCGTTCGCGAGGGGCTCATCGAGCTGGTGCAGAACGAACCCTACGCGCCGATACACATACGAGCCGGAAAGCCTGCCGCGGCCTCCCTGCCGGTGGTCGAAGAGGCCTATGAACCCATGCCGGTGCTCGAAGCGCTGGGCGATGACGACGATGACGACGACGGAACCGAAGAGGCCATCGATGAGTGACGGGCTGAAGAACATCGTGGAAGCGGCGCTGCTCGCGTCGGGGCGTTCACTGAGCGTCAACGACCTGCTGCAGCTCTTCGACCTGACCGGGCGACCGGGGCCGGAAGACCTGCGGCAGGCCCTCTCTCAGCTCGCCAGCGAGTACGACGGCCGCGGCATCGAGCTGAAAGAGACCGCTGCCGGCTGGCGCATCCAGGTGCGACGCGAGCTGTCGGTCGAGATTTCGCGACTCTGGCCGGAACGGCCGCAGCGCTACTCGCGCGCGCTGCTCGAGACGCTGGCGCTGATCGCCTACCGGCAGCCGATGACGCGCGCGGAGATCGAGGCAGTCCGCGGCGTCGCGGTCAATCCGAACATCATCAAGACGCTGCTCGAGCGCAGCTGGATACGGGTCGTGGGCCATCGCGACCTGCCCGGCCACCCCGAGCTGCTCGGCACCACGCGTGAGTTTCTCGACTACTTCGGGCTCCGCGCGCTCGAGGAGCTGCCGCCGCTCGCCGAACTGAAAGCGCTGAGCGAGCTGGAGCCGCAACTCGAGCTTGCACCCGTCGCGCTGGCCGCCCGAGCGGAAGCGGACGATCCGGATGCAGATCTGCCCGAGCCCCAGCCCGAGCCCGAGGCGCGGGCGGAGACGGAAGCGGAACCGTCGGCAGAGCCGGCCAAGGAACCGAGCTGAAGCCCTCGGCCTCAGGCGAGCGCGTGCAGAAGATCCTGGCGCGCGCCGGGCTCGCGTCGCGACGCGAGGCCGAGGAGTGGATCCGCCAGGGGCGGGTCACGGTCAACGGCGAAGTCGCAACGCTGGGTACGCGCGCGGAAGGCAGCGACCACCTGCGTCTGGACGGGCGGCTCATCCGCCAGGCGCCAGTCAAGAACGCGGCGACCTACCTCTGTCACCGGTCGCCCGGCGACCCTCTGCGTGAACCCCGCGAAGGCGAAGAGCGCAGCGCCCTGGCCGACCGGCTGCCGCGCCGGTCGGGAAAGCGGTTCATTGCCGTGAGCCCGATGCCGCAGGTCGATGGCGGGCTCGAGCTGCTCACGGCAGACGGTGAGCTCGCGGCCCGCCTGCAGCGCGGCGTCCGCCGTCTCGAGATCGTGTTCAGCCTGCGCGTGCGGGGAGTGCTCGATGAGCGGCAGGTGGCCGGCATCCTTGCGGGCGAGCTCGATGCCGGGCGTCTCGAGGTTGTGAGCTGCGAGCTGCAGCAGGAAGGCGAGGCGGCCAATCGCTGGTACGAGGTCGTGACCCGCGGTGCCAACGGCCGCGACCTGCGCTCGTTGATCGAACGCAACGGGGCCGCTGCGAGCCGCATCCTGCGCACGCGGTTCGGCAGCCTGCAGCTCGATCGGCTGTTGAAGCGCGGCCAGGCGCGGCCGCTGACCACACAGGAGCTGGCCGACCTGCTGGCCGCTACCGAGGCGTCGGCGGAGCCGGCTGACAGTCGAACGAGCCCCCGGTGACGCCGGCGGTGGCGCTGGACAGCAGCGCGACATAAGGCAGCGCGATGTCTTCCGGCGACGGCAGCGTGGCCAGATCTTCGGACGGGTAGGCCTGCCGGCGCATGGCCGTCCGGGTGCGTCCCGGGTTCAGCGCGTTGACGCGGATCGACGTCGTCCCGCGCGTCTCGTCGGCCAGTACCTGAGTCAGCCCCTCTATCGCGAACTTGGAGGCGGCATAGGCGCCCCAGTACGCGCGTCCCTCGCGACCGACCGAGCTCGTGGTGAAGACCACTGAGGCCGCCGGGGATCGGCGCAGCGAGGGCATCAGCACCTGCGTCAGTGCGAATGCGGCGATCAGGTTGACGTGCAGAACCCGGCAGAAGGTCGGGACGTCATAGCCCTCGATCGGTGTCAGCGCGCCGAGCTGGCCTGCGCAGTGGACGAGCCCGTCGAGGCGGCCGTAGTGCTCCATCACCGCGGCGGCGATGCGGTCGTAGTCGCCCGCGAGGGCTTTCTCGAAATCGATCGGCGCCATCAGGGCCACGTCGCCGTGGCGCGTGACGATCTCGGTATGCACGTCCGTCAGCCGACGCACCGAGCGGCCCAGCAGCAGGAGATGCGCACCGTGCGCGGCGGCGGCGAGCGCGACCGCGCGACCGATGCCACCGCTCGCGCCGGTGATCGCGACTATGCGGCCGGCCAGTGCATCGGCGGCCGGGGCACCGCCAGGCACTGCGTTCATGTGAGCCACGGCAGCAGATCGCGAAGCGAGGCGATCTCCCCGTCGGCTGCCCATCGCTTCAGGTCGTCGTCGGGTCCGAGATAGCCGTACGTCGCGAGCAGCACCGGCATCTTCGCCGCGCGGGCCGACTGCACGTCGCGTTCGGCGTCACCGAGGTAGATGCACTGCCCGGGTGCGAGTTGCAGCAACTCGGCGGCGCGCAGCAGCGGAGCCGGGTGCGGCTTGCGCTGCGGCAGCGTATCTCCGCAGATGATGCAGTCGGTCCGCGTGGCGAGCCCGATGGCCTTCAACAGTGGCACGGCGAGAAAGGTCGGCTTGTTGGTGACAATGCCCCACTGACGGCCGGTCGCCTCGATCGAGTCGAGCACCTCGCGCGCGCCGTCGAAGAGCTGCGTCTCGTGCGCGACGCAATCGTTGTACAGCGCGAGAAACCGCGCGCGCAGGGCTTCGAAGCGATCGGCATCGACGCCCGGAAAGGCGAGTCTCACGAGCCCGGTGGAACCGTGGGAGACCTGCGTGCGGGCCAGCGTGAACGGCAGCGGCTCGAGGGCATGTTCGGCGCGGAGCTGGTTGAGCGCCGCGACCATGTCGGGCGCGGTGTCGATCAGCGTTCCGTCGAGATCGAACAGCACGCCGCGAATTTCAGCGGCAATCATGCGGGGAGGCCGGGCCTCGTGAAGTGAGCGAGATAATTGACCGACACGTCGGATGTCAGCCGGGCTTCGCTCGCGAACGGGTCGTAGTCGATGCCGCGCAGGTCACGCAACTCGAGGCCGGCGCGCCGACCCCAGCCGGCAAGTTCGGAGGGGCGAATGAAGCGGTCGTATTCGTGCGTGCCGCGCGGCAACAGCCGGAGCAGGTACTCGGCGCCGACGATCGCGCCGACAAAAGCGCGCAGGTTGCGGTTCAGCGTCGAGACGACGACGTGACCGCCCGGCCGCACGAGGGCCGCAAGCTGCGCGAGCACCCGCCCCGCGTCGGGCACGTGCTCGAGCATTTCCATGCAGCAGACGACATCGAATGGCGCACCGGCGTCGAGCAGGCTGGCCGCTTCGGCGACCTGATAGGAGATGCGCAGGCCCGACTCCGCTGCGTGCAGCCGGGCAACTTCGATCATGCCGGGCGAGAGATCGATGCCGGTGAGGAGGGCACCCCGTCGCGTCAGTGCCTCGCACAGCAGGCCGCCGCCGCAACCCACATCGAGCACGCGCAGACCGGCGAGACCTGCACCGCCGGCGCATCGCTCGGCGACATACGCAGCACGCAGCGGGTTCAGGCGGTGCAGCGGTTTGAACTCGCCGAGCTCGTCCCAGAAGCGGGGAGCGAGCTGGTCGAACTTCGCGACCTCCGCGTCGTCGCGGGCATCGAGGGCGGGAGCTTTCACGGCCAGTCAGTATAGGCGGAAGCCCCGGTTTTCTGTGCTAAAATTTGCGTTTTATCCCGGGGCGTCATGAGCGAAATAGCGCGCGAAATCCTGCCGGTGAATCTCGAAGACGAGATGCGGCAGTCGTACCTCGATTACGCCATGAGCGTCATCGTCGGCCGCGCGCTGCCCGATGTCCGCGATGGGCTGAAACCGGTGCATCGGCGCGTCCTGTTCGCGATGCGCGAGCTCGGCAACGACTGGAACAAGGCGTACAAAAAGAGCGCCCGCGTCGTCGGCGACGTCATCGGCAAATACCATCCACACGGCGATTCTGCGGTCTATGACGCAATCGTCCGCATGGCCCAGCCGTTCTCGATGCGTTACCTGCTGGTCGACGGCCAGGGAAACTTCGGCTCCGTCGATGGCGATACCGCCGCGGCCATGCGCTACACCGAGGTGCGCATGTCGCGCCTCGCGCACGAGCTGCTCGCCGACATCGAGAAAGAGACCGTCGACTTCGTCCCGAACTACGACGAGTCCGAACGCGAACCGTCGGTGTTGCCGACGCGGCTCCCCAATCTCCTGATCAACGGTTCCTCGGGTATCGCGGTCGGCATGGCGACCAACATCCCGCCGCACAACCTCACCGAGGTCGTCGAACGCGCTGCTCGCGGTGCTCGACGATGCCGACATCAGCCTTGCGGGCCTGATGCAGCACATCCCGGGGCCCGACTTCCCGACCGCCGGCATCATCAACGGCGCGAGCGAAATCGTGTCCGCGTACAAGTCCGGCCGTGGCCGGCTGTCGATCCGCGCGCGCACGCATTTCGAGGAGATCGATCCGAAGAGCACGGCCGCCAGGCGATCATCGTCACCGAGCTGCCGTACCAGGTGAACAAGGCGCGTCTGCTCGAACGCATCGCCGACCTGGTCCGCAGCAAGGACATCGAAGGCATTTCCGAGCTGCGCGACGAGTCCGACAAGGACGGCATGCGCGTCGTCATCGAGCTCAAGCGCGGTGAAGTCGCCGAGATCGTGCTGAACAACCTGTTCGCGCAGACTCCGCTCGAAACGGTGTTCGGCATCAACATGGTCGCTCTGCAGGACGGCCAGCCGAAGCTGCTCTCGCTGAAGGAAATGCTCGAGGCGTTCCTGCGCCATCGCCGCGAGATCATTACCCGCCGCACCATCTACGACCTGCGCAAGGCGCGCGAGCGGGCGCACGTGCTCGAGGGTCTGGCGGTCGCGCTCGCGAACATCGACGAGATCATCGCGCTGATCAAGGCGTCGCCCACGCCGGCCGAGGCGCGCGAGGCGCTGACGTCGAAGCGGTGGCCCGCCGGCGCCGTGCCGAAGATGCTCGAACGCGTGGGTGCCATTCTCTTCGCGCCCCGACGGGTTGCCGGCCGAGACCGGGTTGCACGGCGAGTTCTACGTGCTGACCGGCACGCAGGCGCAGGCCATCCTCGACATGCGCCTCAACCGGCTGACCGGTCTCGAGCAGGACAAGATCATCGCGGAGTATTCAGCGCTGCTCGACCAGATTGCCGATCTGGCTGACATCCTCGCGCGTCCCGAGCGCCTGACTGAAGTGCTGCGCAGCGAGCTGATCGAGATGCGCGACCAGTACGGCGATGCGCGCCGCACCGAGATCTCGCTCGATCACCTGAACCTCACCACGGCCGATCTGATCGAGCCGCAGGACGTCGTGGTCACGCTGTCGCACGCGGGCTATGCGAAGTCACAGCCGGTGTCGGACTATCAGGCGCAGCGCCGTGGTGGCCGCGGCCGGGCAGCTGCCGCAGTGAAGGACGAGGACTTCGTCGAGAAGCTGTTCGTTGCGCACTCACACGACACACTGCTGTGTTTCTCGAACCGCGGGCAGGTGTACTGGCTAAAGGTGTACGAGCTTCCGCAGGCAGGCCGCAACGCGCGCGGCAAGCCGATGGTGAACCTCTTGCCGCTGCAGGAGGGCGAGAAGATCACGGCGGTGCTGTCGGTGAAGGAATTCGACGAGAACCACTTCGTGTTCATGGCGACCAGCCACGGCACCGTGAAGAAGACGCCGCTGTCCGCATTTTCGCGCCCGCGCACGTCCGGCATCATCGCGGTCGACCTGCGCGACGACGATCGTCTCACCGGTGTGTCGCTCACCGATGGCTCGCGCGAGATCATGCTGTTCTCGAATGGCGGCAAGGCCATCCGCTTCCACGAGGAGCAGGTGCGCCCGATGGGCCGCGACTCCACTGGCGTACGCGGCATCAAGCTCGCTGACGAACAGATCGTGATCGCACTGATCGTGGTGGGTGAGGGTCATGTGCTGGTCGCGTCCGAGCAGGGCTACGGCAAGCTGACGCCGCTCGACGAGTTCCCCTCGCACGGTCGCGGCGGGCAGGGCGTCATCGCCTTGCAGACCTCCGATCGCAATGGCGCGACGGTCGGCGCACTGCAGGTGCAGCTCGAGCAGGAGCTGATGATGATCAGCTCGAATGGCACGCTGGTGCGCACTCCGGTGGGCGACGTGTCGATCCAGGGTCGCAACACGCAGGGCGTGCGGCTCATCCGGCTCGATGAGGGCGAGCGCCTGATCGGCGTCGAACAGGTCGAGGCGCTGGCGGGGCTCCCCGAAGAGGACGGCGAGGAGCCTCTCGCCGGTGCCGGAGATGCTGCGTCGGGCCTGCCGGGCGAGGGTACCGAGGCCTAATAGTCCGGGTCCGCAGCAGCCCTGCCAGCGCGGATTCACATGTCTCGGTATTGAAATACGAATCGTTCGCATCTACATTCGCACATCGAGCGAAAGTACTGGGAGCGACATGAAGCGTCTGATCACAAGCGACCGCCCTCGGAGTCTGCGTAACCCCGACCCCGACAATGCCCCCGGCACGCGCGCCTGCGTGCGCCGCAGCCTTGCTCTCGGGCTCACGGCGCTTGCCTTCGTTCCGACGTCGCTGCTCGCGCAGGAAACCGTCAAGCAACTTTCGACGGTGAAGGTCGAAGACACCGTGATCGACCCGAACCCCGACGCCGAATCGGGCGTGCCATACAAGGCCAGGACTTCAGGAGACGAGCGCCACACGCGTCCGCTCGCTGAAACGCCGCAGACCATACAGGTCGTGACCGCCGCCGCCATTGCCGACTCGGGGCAGACCGATCTGAAGCAGATCCTGAGCGCCCAGCCGGGAATCACGCTCGGCACCGGCGAGAACGGCAACATGTTCGGTGACAACTATGTCGTGCGCGGGCAGAGCGCGAAGAGCGACATCTTCATCGACGGACTTCGCGATCCGGGCATGAGCACGCGCGAGAGCTTCGCGATCGAGCAGATCGAGATCACCAAGGGTCCGAACTCGAGCTTCGCTGGTCGAGGCTCGGCCGGTGGTGCGATCAACGCGATCACCAAGCAGGCGACGCTCGATTACGACTTCACGCGGTTCAGCCTCGGTGCCGGAACCGACTCGTACCAGCGCTACACCGCCGACGTGAACAAGGCCCTCAACGACAACTTCGTGGTGCGCGTGAACGCACTGTGGGCCGACCAGGACGTACCCGATCGCGAGCCGGCGAGCCGGGCGCGCAAGGGTCTTGCGGTCTCCGGTCTGTACGAGGCGAACGAGAACTTCTCGGTGACGCTCGACTATTACGGCGCACGCGGCAAGGACGACCATCCGGACACGGGCAGCTACCTCGTGGGCAGCCAGCCGGACCGGCGGCCGACGCGCACCAACGTCGTCGGGGCGCAGGACGGAGACTTCCTCGAGTCGGATACGGACACGGGCACCGCGCGGGTGCGCTGGAACATCTCGCCCGCCCTCACGCTGAACAGCCTCACCCGCTACGGCGAGACGAACAACGGCTATGCGTTCTGGTCGTCGCAGTACAACGCCAATGCACAGGCGGCGCAGATCGCGACCCACAACCGCTGGCAGGACGTGAAGTACTTCGCTCACCAGGACAACCTGCGCTGGGACACGACGATCTTCGGGCGCAAGAACGAGTTCGTCTTCTCGGTGGAATACACCGACCACAAGGTCGACCAGGGCGGCTACACGGCAACGAACGCCGGTGCGTTCAACTGCCGCACGCTCGCCACCGCCGGCCCGAACAATGCGTTCTGCGTGACGGTTCCCGGGGGCGGGTTCGACGGGGCGGCCGTCGCCAATCCGGCCGCGCTCACGCGTACCACCTGGACGCGCGGCGGGCAGAACTACGACTGGAACGTACGCACGCTCGCCGGCAGCCTGATGGACACGGTCGACGTCACCGAGCGGTTCACGGCTTTCGGCGGCCTGCGGGTCGACCGCATTCTCGACTTCACTGCGAAGACACTGACCGCGACCACGGGCGCCGTCACTGGCGACTATCAGTACGAAGACACGCTGCTGAACGGCTGGGCCGGCCTCAGCTATGACGTGGCCCCGAACGGCATCTTGTATGCCGCGTTCGGCACCGGACAGGACATCAACGGTGGTGAGCCGGACTCCGGGACTGCAGCAGGGTATGGCGGTCTCGTGACCGTGACCGGC
The DNA here is from genome assembly GCA_963769065.1 of uncultured Pseudomonadota bacterium. Taxonomy (GTDB): domain Bacteria; phylum Pseudomonadota; class Gammaproteobacteria; order Steroidobacterales; family Steroidobacteraceae; genus ZC4RG30. The sequence continues at coordinate 604,237 of CAVYKG010000001.1, forward strand.
CTCGGCGTCGTCACCAACGCGAAGCCGGAGACCTCGCGAAATTTCGAGCTCGGGACAAAGTGGGATCTGCTGGACCGCCGGCTGCTCGCGACGGCGGCCGTGTTCCGCACCACGAAGAAGGACGTGATGGAGGCGACGAACCAGGCGGAATTCGCTCTCGAAGGAACGACCAACTCCGGGGCGAACCGCGTGCAGGGTCTGGAGCTCGGCCTGGTCGGCAACATCACCGACGACTTCACCGTGCAGGCAGGCGCCGCATTCATGAAGTCGAAGATCACCGCGGCCAATGCAACGAACGCGCCGCTGATCGGTCGCGAACTCGCGAACTTCGCCGACCGCAGCTATTCGCTGCAGGGCAAGTACCGGCTGTCGAACAGCTTCGATTTCGGCACGACCGTGCGTCACGACAGCGACCGCTGCGGCGGTCAGCCCGACACGGGCGTCGCCTACGACGCCGCGACGGGCCTCTGCGCGCAGCCGGTGGAAGCGTTCACGGTCGTCGACCTGTTCGCCAACTACCGCTTCAACAGGCGCTTCCAGTTGCATGCGAACGTGCAGAACGTCGGTGACAAGGAGTACTACACGTCGGTCTATCGCGGCGGGTTCTTCCTGTACCGGGGCGATGCGCGGCGGTACAGCCTCGCCCTCGATGTCGACCTGTGAAAGACCGGTCGGCCACAAACGGAACGTAGAGTCCAGTGTCGTCCCTCACCGCTCCGCCGGAAGTTTACGGCGCACAGGATTACGAGACGCTCGCTGGCCGCGTCATCCCTGCACCGACGCTCGCATACATTGCCGGGGGAAGCGGGCGCGGCATCACGGTCGCAGCCAATACAGCGGCGTTCTCGCACTACGCGGTGGTTCCGCGAGTGTTGTGTGACGTCCGCGCGGGTCACACACGGTGCACGCTGGGCGGGCAGGAGTTCGAACATCCGCTGCTGCTCGCGCCGGTCGCGCACCAGAAGCTGGTATGCGCGGATGGGGAGCTGGCGAGCGCACGTGCGGCGGATGCGACCGACAGCGGCCTGGTCTGCAGCACGCTCAGCTCCTCCCGCCTCGAGGACATCGCGGCAGTGGCAGGGCCTCGGCGCTGGTTCCAGCTGTATTTCCAGCCGGACCGGGCGGCGACGCTCGAACTGGTGCGACGTGCTGAAGCGGCCGGTTTCACTGCGATCGTCGTGACGCTGGATGCGACGATCCAGGTGGCCGGCCACAGCGCACTGCAGGCGGGTTTTCGATGGCCGGCGGAGTGCGTGCCGGCCAACCTGCAGTCGCGCGATCCTGCACGAAGCGACAACCGGATCTTCGCGGGCGTCATGAGTGCTGCGCCGACCTGGCAGGACCTCGACTGGTTGATGGGCGAATGCCGCGTGCCCGTCTGGGTCAAGGGTGTGATGCATCCGCGCGACGCAACGGAGCTGCGTGGCCGGGGCGTCGCCGGTGCGGTCGTGTCCAATCATGGCGGGCGTGGCCTGGATGGCGCTCCGGCCAGTCTGCTGTCGCTGCCGCTCGTACGCGCGGCGGTAGGCTCGACATTCCCCTTGCTCTTCGATGGCGGTATCCGAAGTGGTGCCGACGTGTTCAAGGCGCTTGCGCTCGGGGCCGATGCAGTGCTGATCGGCCGTTTGCAGATGTATGCGCTCGCCACGGCGGGTGCGCTCGGCGTCGCGCACCTGCTGAAACTGCTGCGGGAGGAACTCGAGGTCTGCATGGCGCTGAGTGGCTGCGCGACGCTCGCGCAGATCGACCGCCATGCGTTGATGCCGGTCAGGAGCTGAACTTCAGTGCTGAACGTGATCGAGAAGGTGCTGGATGATGACGAGGTGCGCGAGTTCCGCAGCCGTCTAGACGCCGCAGCGTGGCAGGACGGTGGGCGAACGGCCGGCACGCTCGCGCGCGGCATCAAGCACAACCAGCAGCTCGCAGACGATGTCGAGCCTGCCCCGAGCCTTGGTCAGCGTGTGCTTCGTGCGGTCGGGCGGAACCCGCTATTCGTATCGGCGGCGCTACCGAGCCGCATCCATCCGCCACGTTTCAACCGCTATGCCGACGGGGGCGCCTATGGTGTGCACGTCGACAGCGCGGTGATGGTCATGCCGGGTTCCGCTGTCGCGATGCGCAGCGATCTGTCGGCGACACTGTTCCTGTCGGGGCCGGCTGAATACGACGGTGGCGAGCTCGAGGTCGAGCACGTTTCCGGCACGCAAAGCGTGAAGCTCGATGCCGGCGATCTCGTGCTCTATCCCTCGAGCAGTCTGCATCGCGTCGCGCCAGTGACCCGGGGCGTCCGCCTTGCCTCGTTCTTCTGGATCCAGAGCCTGGTCGCTGACGCCGGCGCTCGCGCACTGTTGTTCGATCTGGATCGCGCGATCCAGGGCGTGACACCTGCACTGGTCGGTGACGACGCGAACCTCGTGACCCTGACCGGCGTTTATCACAACCTGTTGCGACGCTGGGCCGTCCCCTGAAAACCGTGGAGGTGTTCCGCATGAGATTCGCCGCTGTCGTGATCGCCGGTTCGCTGCTGGGCCCCGCCTGCACCACCGCGTTCGCGCACGGTGATGTGCGCTGTGAGCCGAAGGTCCCGCGCGCCGAATGGCGGTCGCACAATGACCTGCACCGGAAGCTCACCGAGGAGGGCTGGGTCATCCGCCAGATGAAAGAGACGCCCACCTGTTACGAGGTCTATGCGAAGGATCCGAAAGGCAGGCGCGTCGAGGGCTTCTTCCATCCGAAGACCTTCGAGCGTGTCGAGTAGCACGCCGACGCAGCGCTTCTGGGACGGACCGATCCGTCTGTTCCACTGGACGCTCGTGGTGCTCCTGCCTGCAGCCTGGTTCAGCCATGATCTGCGCGGCCCATGGCACGAGTGGCTCGGCTATGGCGCGGCGGCAGTGGTAGCGCTGCGGGTGGGGTGGGGTTTCGTCGGAAGCAGTCCCGCGCGTTTCACGACCTTCGTCCGCGGTCCGGCCGTTGTGCTGGCATACCTGCGGACAGTACTGGCGGGCCACCCGCCGCGGTACCTCGGCCACAACCCGCTCGGGGGCTGGATGGTGGTCGCGCTGCTCGCGACGGCGGGACTGCTCAGTGCCAGCGGCTGGCTTTTCACCACCGAATGGCTGTGGGGCTATGAGTGGCTCAGTGAGACCCATGTAGTGCTCGGCTGGGTGCTCGTCGGCCTCGTGGCCCTGCATGTCGCCGGAGTGGTCTTCACCAGCTGGCACCAGCGAGAGAATCTGGTGCGCGCCATGGTCGACGGCCGAAAGCGGGGACCTGAGAAGGGGGATCGCACCCTGGAATGAGTCGTATTGCGAATCATTGTCATTCAGGTTAAGGTTTTCGGCATGTATCTGCGTTCGAATCGGCCGCCGCTCGCCCGCAGGGCTGGGGCCGTAGGCCTGGTTCTCGCGGTGCACGCGGTCGCCATCGCCGGGTTTCTGCAGGTGCGGGTGCGTGCCGGGAGCGAACCCGACCAGGTGGCGGTCCAGGTGAGCTTCGTCGACGGACCGCAGGACGAGTCGACTGCGCCGGTGCGTCCCACGGTCCGGCTTGCGGACGTAAAGCCGTTCGTTCCGAACGTGCCGCGAGTCGATCTGCCCATCGTCGTTCAGACGGCCGCCCCGACGGCGATCACGGTGTCCGCGCCGCCCGAGCCGCTGCCCGCAGCATCCGTCTCGCGCAGCTCGATCGTCGCGCCGGTCGCCGTTGCTTCGGTGGATTACCTCCGACCGCCAGCACCGCGCTACCCGCCCAAGGCCCGGCGTGCGCGCGTCGAGGGGACGGTGCTGCTCCGGGTCGTGATCGACACGCAGGGCAACGCCAGCGAGGTGCAGGTCCACCGCAGCAGCGGTCATGACGAGCTCGATGCCGCGGCCCGGTCCGCGGTGCTTGCAGCGGCGTTCAGGCCGTATGTCGAAAACGGGGTCGCCCGCCCCGCGCAGGTGATCGTGCCGATCGAGTTCGCGTTGACGCTGCGTACCGCGAGCCGCTGAAACGGCCGCTGGCCGCTGATAGACTGCGCGGCTCCTTCGTCGGGCCGCGAATCGCGGCAGGTGTCTGCGGTGCGCGTCTTCAACTTTTCCGCAGGTCCCGCGGTGCTGCCGCTGGAAGTCCTGGAACAGGTCCGATCGGAGCTGACCGACTGGGCGGGCAGCGGCATGTCCGTCATGGAGGTCAGTCACCGCAGCAAGGCCTTCATCGCGGTGGCCGCGCAGGCCGAGACCGATCTTCGCGATCTCCTCGCCATTCCGCCGAACTACAAGGTGCTGTTCCTCCAGGGCGGGGCCAGTGCGCAATTTGCCGGTGTGCCGCTGAATCTTTCCGCGCCGGGCCAGGTCGCCGACTACATCGTCACTGGCAACTGGTCGAAGAAGGCCGTCGGCGAGGCGAAGAAATACTGCCGCGTGAACGTCGCCGCCGATTCGGCGTCGAACCAGAATCTCATCGCGCCGTCGCAGGATGAACTCGCGCTGACGCCCGGCGCAGCGTTCGTCCACTACACGCCGAACGAAACCATCGGCGGACTGGCATTTCCGTATATTCCGCGCGCGGGTGACGTGCCGCTGGTCGCGGACTACTCCTCCGCGATCCTCTCACGCCCCCTCGACGTCAGCCGCTTCGGCGTCATCTACGCGGGCGCGCAGAAGAACATCGGCCCTTCCGGCCTGTGCATCGTCATCGTCCGGGACGATCTGCTCGAGCGCGCGCGCCCCGAGACGCCTGCGGTGATCTCGTACAAGGAAATGGCCGCGACCGATTCGATGAGCAACACGCCGCCGACCTTCGGCTGGTACGTCGCAGGGCTCGTGTTCAAGTGGCTGAAGCGGCAGGGAGGCCTCGCCGCCATGGAGGAGCGCAATCGCGCCAAGGCGCTGAAGCTCTATGCGGCCATCGACGTGTCGCCGTTCTATGGGAATCCGGTCGACGCGAGCTGCCGGTCGTGGATGAACGTGCCGTTCACGATTGCAAAGCCCGAACTCGAGAAGACCTTCGTCACCGAAGCGAACAAGGCCGGGCTCACGCATCTCGAAGGTCATCGTTCGGTCGGTGGAATGCGCGCCAGTATCTACAACGCGATGCCGCCGGAAGGCGTGGATGCGCTGATCGCCTTCATGCAGGAGTTCGAACGTCGTCATGGCTGAACGCTTTCGCATCCAGACCCTCAACAACATCAGCGCGCGCGGTCTCGAGCGCCTTCCGCCCGACCGCTACGAGGTCGCTTCGGACATCGACCGGCCCGATGCAGTGCTGGTCCGGTCGGCCGACATGCACAAGCTGGCGCTTCCCGATTCAGTGCTCGCGGTCGCGCGCGCCGGTGCCGGTACCAACAACATTCCGGTCGGCGCGCTTGCCAGGCGGGGCATCCCGGTCTTCAACACACCCGGGGCGAACGCGAACGCGGTGAAAGAGCTGGTGGTCGCCGGCATGCTGCTCGCGGCTCGCAACATCGGCCCGGCCTGGCAGTTCGCGCGCGGCCTTTCGGGCGACGATGCGGCGATCGACGTTGCAACCGAGAAGGGCAAGAAGAACTTCGTCGGGTTCGAATTGCCCGGCCGCACCCTCGGCATCGTCGGACTGGGCGCCATCGGCGTAGCCGTGGCGAACACCGCGCTTGCGCTCGGCATGAACGTGCTCGGATACGATCCGCAGCTCACCGTGCAGCGCGCGCTGCAGCTCTCTTCCAACGTGCAGCAGGCGCTGTCGCTCGACGATCTCTTCGCGCGGTCGGACGTCGTCACGGTGCACGTGCCGTTCAACGATCACACCAAAGCACTGGTCAACGCGGCGCGGCTGCAGCTGATGCGCAAGGGTGGCGTCATCCTGAACTTCGCTCGCGCCGGCGTCGTGGATGAAGCGGCGACCATCGCGGCGCTCGACGCGGGCCATCTGCATGCCTACGTGTGCGACTTCCCGAAGAACGCGCTGAAGGATCATCCGCGCGTCATCACGCTGCCGCACCTCGGCGCCTCGACCGAAGAGGCCGAGGAGAACTGCGCGGTGATGGCCGCCGACCAGCTGCGCGACTACCTCGAAAACGGCAACCTGCGCAATGCGGTCAACTTTCCCGAGGCGTTCCTGCCTCGCGTGCCGGGAACGACGCGGCTTGCCGTCTCGAACGACAACGTACCCAACATGGTCGGGCAGATTTCCACCTGCCTTGCGAGCGCCCGCGTGAACATAGCCGACCTGCTGAACAAGTCCCGCGGCGAGTTCGCGTACACGATCATCGATACGGACTCGGCGCTCGAACCCGCGACGGTCGACAAGATCCGCGGCATTTCGGGCGTGCTGTCGGCGCGCATCGTCTGACCGGTCGGGAGCACCAATGGCGCGCAAGAAGACCAGCCCTCGTGTGAAGGGAAAGAAGACGGCGGCTGCGTCAGCTGCGCAGGCGGTGCGGCCCGAGCTCGAGCAGATCCGCGGGCAGATCGATTCGGTGGACGACCAGATACACGCGCTGCTGAGCGAGCGCGCGCGACTGGCGCAACGGGTGGGAGTCTCGAAGCACCGCGACGGCCAGACGGTCGACTTCTATCGCCCCGAACGGGAGGCACAGGTGCTGCGGCGGGCGCAACAGCGCAACCAGCAGGGGCCCCTTCGGGATGAGGACGTGCTGCGACTGTTTCGCGAGATCATGTCGGCCTGCCTCGCCCAGGAGAAGCCGCTGAAGGTCGCCTACCTCGGGCCCGAGGGAACGTTCACGCAGTCGGCCGTACTGAAGCACTTCGGTCATTCCGTGCGCTCGTTGTCGCTGACGTCGCTCGACGAGGTGTTCCAGGAAGTTCAGGCGGGCAACGCCGACTTCGGTGTCGTGCCGGTCGAGAATTCCACCGAGGGAACCATCAGCAACACGCTCGATCGCTTCCTGTCCTCATCGCTGCACATCTGCGGCGAGGTCGAGCTGCGCATCCATCACTTCCTGATGAGCCGGGTGAGTACGCTCGACCGTATCGAACGCGTCTGCGCGCATGCCCAGGCGCTGGGCCAGTGTCGCGGCTGGCTCGATGAGCACCTGCCGAACGCGGAACGTCTGCCGGTATCGAGCAACGCCGAAGGGGCGCGTCGCGCGCGCGACGAGAGGGGCACCGCGGCAATCGCTGGCGAAACCGCGGCTGAAATCTACGGCCTCGACATTCTCGCGCAGCAGATCGAGGACCGCGAAGACAACACCACGCGCTTCCTCGTCATCGGCCGGAAGCTGCTTCGCCCGAGCGGCATCGATCGCACGACGCTGATGGTGTCGGCGAAGGACACCGATACCTCGGGCTCGCTCTTCCGCCTGCTCGAGCCGTTGGCAAATCACGGGGTCAGCCTGACGCGCATCGAGTCGCGTCCGTCGCGGCGGAAGAAGTGGGACTACGTGTTCTTCATGGACATCGAAGGCCATGCCGACGAGCCCGAGGTCGCCAAGGCGCTCGCCGCACTGAAGGACCGCGCATCGCTGTTCCGCGTGCTCGGCTCCTACCCGCGGGCAATCCTTTGAGCAGCGTGAGCCCGGGCCGCCGCGCCTCGGTTGCGGTGCGCGATCTCGCACCGTACGTGACCGGCAAGCCGATGAGCGAGCTCGAGCGCGAGCTCGGCATCACCGATATCGTCAAGCTCGCCTCGAACGAGAACCCGCTCGGACCGAGCCCGCTTGCGCTCGAAGCGATGCGACGAGCGATCGATGAGGTCTGGCTCTACCCCGACGGCAATGGGCACGAGCTGAAGACGGCCCTGGCCGCTCACCATCGCGTCGCCGTCGGCCAGATCACGCTCGGCAACGGCAGCAACGACCTGCTCGTGTTGCTGGCCGAAGCGTTCCTGACGCCGGGGACGGCCGCCGTGGTGTCGCAGTACGCATTCGCCATCTACGGCATCGCCATCCAGGCGACCGGCGCCGAGACGCGCGTCTGCCCAGCGTATCCGGCCGACTCTGCCATGCCGTTCGGACACGATCTCGACGCGATGCGTGCGGCGATCCGTGACGACACGCGGCTCGTCTACGTCGCCAACCCGAACAATCCGACCGGCACCTGGAACGATACGGCCTCCGTCACGCGCTTCATCGAGCAGGTGCCGGCGGACTGCATCGTCGCGCTGGACGAAGCCTACTTCGAATACGCGCGGTCGCGGGACTGCCCCGACGGCATCGAACTGACGCGCCGCTATCCGAACCTCGTGGTGCTGCGCACGTTCTCGAAGGCGCATGCGCTCGCCGGCGTGCGCGTCGGATATGCGGTCTCGCATCCCGACGTGGCCGACCTGCTGAACCGGGTGCGTCAACCGTTCAACGTCGGACTGCTCGGGCTCGCCGCTGCTGAAGCATCGCTGCGCGACACCGCCCATTCGCGTCAGGCCGTCGTGCTGGCCGAGCAGGGCGCTGCACTGTTCGAGGCCGAGTTGCCCCGGCTCGGCATCAAGGTCTATCCGAGCGCCGGCAACTTCGTGCTCGCGGACGTCGGGGCCAGCGGGCACGCGGTGTTCGAACGGCTGTTGCGCAAGGGGATCATCGTGCGTCCGTTGGCTGGCTATGGACTGCCGCGCTGCGTCCGCATCACCTACGGCACGGCCGAGCAGAACGCGCGTCTGCTCGCCGCACTGCCGGAATGCCTGTCGAGCCGAACATGACTGCCTATCTCGTCAAGCCTGCCTCGTCCATCCAGGGCCGTATCACCGTACCAGGCGACAAGTCGATCTCGCATCGATCGCTGATGCTCGGCGGCATCGCACGCGGGGTGACGGAAGTGCGCGGGTTCCTGCCCAGCGCCGACTGCCGCGCGACGATGGCCGCGCAGCGGGCGATGGGCGTCACCGTCGACGAGCTCGGCGACGACCACCTGCGCATCCACGGCGTCGGCAAACGCGGACTGCGCGCCGCGGCCGGCCTGCTCGACATGGGCAATGCCGGCACCGCGATCCGCCTGTTCATGGGCCTGCTCGCGGGGCAGTCGTTCCAGTCGCGCATGAGCGGCGATGCCTCGCTGCAGAAACGTCCGATGGAGCGCGTGGCCGCGCCACTGCGCCTCATGGGAGCGGACATCGCGACCACGGATGGCAAGCCGCCGGTGACCCTCTCACCCGTGCCGGGCCTCCACGGCATCGACTATGCGTTGCCGGTCGCGAGCGCCCAGGTGAAGTCCGCGGTGCTGCTGGCCGCACTGTACGCAGAAGGCACCACGCGGGTCACCGAGCCCGCGCCCACCCGCGACCACACCGAGCGGATGTTCGAGGCGCTGGGCGTGTCAGTCGGGCGCGAGAACGGCACCGTGACGGTGAACGGTGGCCAGCAACTGATTGCCGCCCCGATCGATGTGCCCGGCGACTTCTCGTCCGCGGCGTTCTTCATCGTCGCCGGCTGCATTGCCGCGCGCGGCAGCTTCATCATCGAGAACGTCGGCGTGAACCCGACGCGCACCGGCCTCATCGAGATCCTGCGCCTGATGGGGGCGGACATCCGCCTTCATCCGCGTGGTCGCGGCGCAGAGCCCATCGCCGACATCGAGATCCACGCGAAGCCGCTGCGCGGCATCCGTGTGCCCGAAGAGCTGGTGCCGCTTGCGATCGACGAGTTTCCGGTGCTGTTCGTCGCGGCGGCGAGTGCGAGCGGCAGCACGGTGGTCACCGGTGCCGAGGAGCTGCGGGTGAAGGAGAGCGATCGCCTTGCGGTGATGGCCGAAGGACTGACCTCACTCGGCATCGAGTGCGAGCTGGCTCCGGATGGCATCACGATCGCGGGCGGGCGCTTCCGTGGCGGCCGCATTGACAGTCACGGCGACCATCGCATCGCGATGGCCTTCAGCGTCGCGAGCCTGAATGCCGACGGTCCGATCCACGTGCTGGACGTCGAGAACGTGGCGACGTCCTTTCCAGGCTTCGTCCAGGTCGCGCGACGCGCCGGTCTGAACGTCGAGCCGGCGTGAGTCGGGTGTCGTCAGTCCCCGTCGTCACGATCGACGGGCCGAGCGGTTCCGGCAAGGGCACCGTCGCCCGCAGGGTGGCGACCCGTCTCGGCTGGGAACTGCTCGACAGCGGCGCGCTCTACCGGCTCGTCGCGGTCGCGGCAGGCGGGCGTGGTATCGATCTGGCCGACGTTGCGGGCCTGGTGGAGGTCGCGCGCCGCATGTCGGTGCGGTTCGGAACGAGCGCCACCGGCGGCGAGCGCATCGAAATGGACGGCGCGGACGTCACGTCGGCCGTCCGCAGCGAGACCGCCGGGGGCGGGGCGTCCCGGGTAGCCGCCTTTGGACCGGTGCGGGACGCGTTGCTGCAGCGCCAGCGGGACTTCGTCCGGGGCGCCGGGCTCGTGGCCGACGGCCGCGACATGGGAACGGTCGTTTTCCCGTCCGCCGAGCTCAAGATCTTCCTCACCGCGAGCGCCGAAGAGCGCGCGCTGAGACGCTATAACCAGTTGAAAGACAAGGGGTCTGGTGTTAGCCTTGCCGCCCTTTCGCGCGAGATCGCGGAGCGCGACGAGCGCGACACGCGACGCAGCGTGGCTCCCTTGAAGCCCGCGGCCGATGCCATCGTGGTGGATTCCACTTCGCTCGACATCGATCAGGTGGTGGAGCGGGTGGTGCGCCTCGCGCGCGAGCGCGGCCTGGCCGCGGAGTTGTGAAGATGACGTGGTGGTTGCCGATGGAAGAGGCGACCTTCGACAAGCAAACCGTGATGCCTCAAGGACCGAGGTGCACGCAACGAGTGGAAACATGACCGAATCATTCAGCGAACTGTTCGAACAGAGCCTGGCCAATCAGCGCATCCGGCCGGGCATGATCCTCACGGGCCTGGTCATCGATGTCGGCGACGACATGGTGATCGTCAACGTCGGACTGAAGTCCGAGGCCGTGATCCCCATCGACCAGTTCCGCAACGAACGTGGCGAACTCGAGGTCAAGCCGGGCGACGAAGTCGAAGTCGCACTCGACGCCGTCGAAGACGGTGACGGCAACACGCGCCTTTCGCGCGAGAAGGCCAAGCGCGCCCGCACGTGGACGCGTCTCGAAAAGGCGTTCAACGACGCCGAGATCGTGGTCGGCATCATCACCGGCCGCGTCAAGGGTGGCTTCACCGTCGAGCTGGAGAACGTCCGCGCGTTCCTGCCGGGCTCGCTGGTGGATGTGCGCCCGGTGCGCGACACCTCGTACCTCGAAGGCAAGCCGCTCGAGTTCAAGGTCATCAAGCTCGACCAGAAGCGCAACAACGTCGTCGTGTCGCGTCGCGCGGTCGTGGAGCAGGAGTTCTCCGCCGAGCGCAGCGCGCTGATGGACAACCTGCAGGAAGGCGCAGTGGTGCGCGGTACGGTCAAGAACCTCACCGACTACGGTGCGTTCGTCGACCTCGGCGGCATCGACGGCCTGCTGCATATCACCGACATGGCGTGGAAGCGCGTCAAGCACCCGTCCGAAGTGGTGCAGGTCGGCCAGGAAGTGGAAGTCCGCATCCTCAAGTTCGACCGTGAGCGTTCACGCGTCTCGCTCGGCCTCAAGCAGCTGGGAGCGGATCCGTGGGAGAACATCTCGCGCCGCTACCCGCCGAACACCCGCGTGTTCGGCAAGGTGACGAACATCGCCGACTACGGCGCGTTCGTCGAGATCGAGGATGGCGTCGAAGGCCTCGTGCACGTGTCCGAGATGGACTGGACCAACAAGAACGTCAATCCGTCGAAGGTCGTGCACACGGGTCAGGAAGTCGAAGTCATGGTGCTCGACGTCGACGAAGAGCGTCGCCGCATCTCGCTCGGCCTCAAGCAGTGCCAGGCCAACCCGTGGAAGGAGTTCGCCGAGAACTACAACCGTGGCGACAAGGTGTCGGGCCAGATCAAGTCGATCACCGACTTCGGCATCTTCATCGGCCTGGCCGGCAACATCGACGGCCTGGTGCACCTGTCCGACATCTCCTGGGACATCCCGGGCGAAGAGGCGGTGCGGAGCTACCAGAAGGGTCAGCTGGTCGAAGCCATGGTGCTGTCGATCGATCCGGAACGCGAGCGCATCTCGCTCGGCGTCAAGCAGATGGCGAAGGATCCGTTCTCGGGCTACGTCGCCGAGAACCCGCGCGGCACGATCGTCACCGGCGTGGTGAAGGAAGTGGACCAGCGTGGCGCGGTCATCGACCTCGGCAACGGCATCGAAGGTCAGCTGCGTGCGAACGAGCTTGCTCGTGACCGCGTCGACGACGCGCGCACCGTGCTGAAGGTCGGCCAGACCATCGACGCGCGCTTCGTCGGTGTCGATCGCAAGACCCGCACGATCACGCTGTCGGTCAAGGCCAAGGAGATGTACGAGGAAGCGGAGGCCGTGCAGAGCTACCGCACCGAGTCGGGCAGCGGCGCCGCGGGCACGAGCCTTGGCGACCTGCTGAAGGCCCAGATCGGCAAGGACGACGACGAGGACGATCGGTAAGGCGGGTCGGCGACCGGTCAGGAGTGACCGGTCGCCGATTCCTTGCTGACCAGAAGGACGGCGGCGCATGACCAAGTCCGAACTGATCGAGATCATCACCGCCAAGCAGAAGCACCTGCCGGCCCGTGACGTGGAGCTCGCGCTCAAGCAGATCCTCGAGATCATGAGCGACGCGCTGTCGCAGGGCGATCGCATCGAGATCCGCGGTTTCGGCAGTTTTTCGTTGCATTTCAGGCCCCCTCGCCAGGGTCGCAATCCGAAGACCGGCGAAGCGGTCGCGCTCGCCGGCAAGCACGTTCCACATTTCAAGCCCGGCAAGGACCTGCGCGAGCGCGTCAACGACGGGCAGGATCAGCCCATTCGCGACTGAAGATCCGTTACTGGGCAAAACCGGCAGCTTCATCGCCGGACGCCCGAACCTCCGCTTCCTAAGCTGTGACTCCCGCCTAGTCTGCTGGAGCACCTATGAATTCCCTCTCGCTTCGCCTGTCGCGCGCCATGGTCGGTGTCGCGTTCGCGTTCGTCGCGCTCGATGTGCCGGCCGGTCCCGTCAATATCAACACTGCCGATGCCGCCACGCTCGCACGTGAGTTGAAGGGCGTGGGCCTCAAGCGCGCGCAGTCGATCGTCGAATATCGAAGCAAGCACGGCCCGTTCAGGTCCGCCGACGAGCTCGCGCTGGTCAAGGGTCTCGGCAAGGTCGCGATCGACCGCAATCGGGCCGAAATACGGGTCGATGGCGCTCGTCCGGTGGCGCGGCCGAGCGGGGCGCCGGCGAGCCTCGCGCCCGCGAAGCGGTGATTCGCCGGCAAGACTTGCCCGATCTGTGACGTTTGTCCGGCCGGGCCATGGCGTGCGGGGGGCCTCTGCTACTATCGTCGCCACTCCATCGACCTGAGAGTGGCTCAACTGTGGCGAAGTCCGTCATCCGCACCGCTGTGTTCCCCGTTGCCGGCCGTGGCACGCGTTTCCTGCCTGCCACCAAGGCAAGTCCGAAGGAGATGCTGCCGGTGGTCGACAAGCCGCTCATCCAGTACGCGGTCGAAGAGGCGCTGATGGCCGGCGCTCGCCGCCTGGTGTTCGTCACCGGCGCGTCGAAGCGCGCGATCGAGGACCACTTCGATACCGACGCCGAGCTCGAGAAGCTGCTCGAGGCACAGGGCAAGTCCGATCTCGCGAGCCAGGTGCGCAGCGTGCTGCCGAAGTACGCCTCGTGCATCTACATCCGCCAGCCGGCGCCGCTTGGCCTCGGTCATGCAGTGCTGTGTGCCCAGCCCGCCGTCGGTTCCGAGCCGTTCTTCGTGCATCTGGCCGACGATCTCATCGACGCCGGCGTTCCCTGCCTGAAGCAGATGGCCGCCGTGCACCGCGAGAAGGGTGGCAGTGTTCTCGGCGTCGAAGAAGTGCCGAAGAAGGAAACCGACAAGTACGGCATCGTCGAGACGCGCGGTGTGCCTGGCAAGATCAGCCAGATCCGCGGCATCGTCGAGAAACCGAAACCGAGTGTTGCACCGTCGAATCTCGCCGTCGTGGGTCGCTATGTGCTGACGCCAGGCATCTTCGCGCACCTCGAGAAGATCGGGCAGGGTGCGGGCGGCGAGATCCAGCTGACCGACGGCATTGCCCGCCTGATGAAAGACGAGCCGGTGTACGCCTACCGCTTCGAAGGCAAGCGCTACGATTGCGGCAGCAAGCTCGGCTATCTGCAGGCGACGGTCGAGTTTGCGATGAACCACTCGACGCTCGGCGGCCCGTTCCGTGATTACCTGCTCGAGCTGATGACGCCGTCCGATCGTCGCCGCCGCAGCTGAACCCGCACTGAATAGGCACAGCGGAGCGCGGCTCCGCTGTGTCTTCGCGTCCGCTGCTTGATAGCGGAAGCGGTCAGGCGTCCAATGGATTCACGCTCGTTTGATCGCGTGAGGTCCCCATGAAACGACTGATGTCCGCCTGTGTCGTTGTCGCGGCCGCTGTTCTTGCCGCCTGTTCTTCGACGCCACGCGCCCCCACTGGCGCGGCAGCCATCCCGTCGCCCGAGGGCGTCGAGGATTGCCTGTTCTTCCGCACCGTCGACGACTGGGCACCGATCGATCGACAGCGGTTGATCATCTACGGGATCGGACGCGTTCCCTATCTCGCCACGCTGAACTTTCCGTCGGTCGACCTGCAGTTCGACTTCGCTGTCGCGTTCGTCGATTACGATCGCGACGGTCGGCTCTGCGGACGCAGCTTCGATGCGGTGCAGTTCCGGGACGGCATTCCAGACCGTATCGCAATCGATTCGCTGAAGCGGATATCGAAGGAGGATGCGAAGCAGCTGCTGGCGGCGGCTCATCCGAAACGGAAGTCGCGCAAGATGCAGCAGATAACGGGCGAGGCGCCGGTCGGGCAGCAGCCGAAACCCTGACCTGTCAGCCCGATACAGGCGGGCGCCGTGGCAGCACGCGGAAGCCGATCAGCAGCGCGGTGAACAGCAGAAGGGCGGCGAGGAAGTACGGGGCGCCCAGGATCCCCGGTGTCTTCGCGTGCGTCGCCGACGCGAACACCTGCGTGAACAGGAGCGGGCCTAGCATGCCGGTCAGCGCGCGGATGCTGCCGAGCGCGCCCTGCAACTGCCCCTGTTCGGTTGCATCGACGCGATGAGTCATCAGCGACTGGAACGAAGGGCCGGCTATGCCCCACATCGCGACGAAGGCGATGCCGATCAGGAACACGCCACCGGTGGGGGCGGCCCCGAAGATGCAGCAGCCGACGATGCCACAGGCGAGTCCGAGCATCGCGGCCCGCCGCTCGCCGAGCTGGCGGACCAGCGGACGAACCAGCAGCGTCGAGACGATCACGGAACCCAGCCCGACTGCCGCGAGCGCCGCGCCGACGGTTGATTCGTCCCAGCCGTAGCGCAGGTCGGTGTACAGCACGAACACGTTCGGCAGCGCCTCGTGAGCCAGCGCCATGACGAACACGGCGGCAGCGAGTCCAAGCAACTCGCTGTGGGAACGCAGCAGCCGGATCGCGCCGAGCACGTGAGCCTGCCGCAGGCTGAAGCGACGCCTGCGTTCGCGCGGCAGCGACTCGGGCAGGATGAAAAGCCCGTAGGCCGCGTTCGCGAGGCTGAGCCCGCCGGCGACCCAGAACGGCAGGCGCAGGTCGATGCCGCCGAGCAGCCCTCCGAGCGCCGGCCCGACGATGAAGCCGAGACCGAACGCGGCACCGAGCATGCCGAAGCGGGCGGCGCGATCCTGCGGGGCGGTGACGTCGGCGATATAGGCGCCGGCGGTGGGATAGCTCGCCGACGTGATGCCGGAGATCAGTCGCCCCACCAGCAGCCAGCTGAGGGAGGGGGCGAGTGCCATCAGCAGGTAGTCGAGACCGAGGCCGAGATTGGACAGCAGGATCACGGGTCGGCGGCCGAAATGGTCCGACGCTGCGCCGATGATGGGCGCGAAGATGAACTGCATCGCCGCCCACAGCGTCGCGAAAATGCCGACGTAACCGGCGGCGCGCGCGACGTCACCCTGCTCGAACTCGATCACCAGCTTCGGGAGCACCGGCGCGACGATGCCGACCGCCATCATGTCCAGCACGACGGTGACGAAGATGAAGATGAATGCGGCCTGGCCTGGCCCCCGGGTCTTGCTGTTCTGCACTGTGGAAGTCTACTGACTGCCGGCATTCGATGCCGGCGATGCGCCGAGAGTTCCTTCAGCGGACGGAAGCGCGAATGCGCTCGACGAACTCCATCGGTCGTCCGAGCGATTCCTGCGGGGGCACGGCGCGCAGCCGCCCGGCGTCGAGCTCGACGAAGGCGGCGGGGTAGCCGCCCGTGCCCGTGTCGGCCATCAGCTTCCGTGCCGCCCGGACGTGCTCGACCACGGGGGCTCGCGTGAACTCTGCGGCGAAGCGCGAGGCGTCGAGGCCGATCTCGCTCGCCAGCTCGCGCAACGTTGCCTCTTCGGCCACATGGCGCGCATCGAGGTAGTTGGCCCGCTGGATCGCCTCGAGCATGGGCAGCTCGCAGGCCGGGTCGATCGACCGCGCAGCAAGCACCGCGGCCAGCACCGGCCGGGAGTCGAGCACCAGCTCGTCGCTCATCAGCAACCGCTCGTGATAGTCGCGACCGAACGGTTGCCCGGTGAGCGCCGAGATGCGCTGGTCGGCATCGCGGATCTGTGCCCGCATCGCGGGCGGCAGGACGGTCGGCGTCGGCCACAGCGCTCCGCCATGCAACCTGACTTCGATGTCGTCTGTGTCGATGGCGGCGGCCAGCAGCGGGGCGGCGGCATAGCACCAGCCGCAGAGCGGGTCGTGGATGTAGTGCAGATGGATCAGGTGTGCCTCGCGGGCGTCAGCGGACGGCGGCCCAGTCGTCCCAGGGGCTCGGCATGTTGTACGGCACTGTGATGAAGTTCGCCTCGATCTGCTCGATGCTGTTGTCCTTCAGCTTGAACAGTTCGAAGAGATAGAAGCTGTGCGGACGATGGAGCGGCGCCTTCACGGTCGTGCCGTCGGTCAGCTTGTATTCGTTGAGCCGCCCGGCATGGTCGATGAAGCCGGCGGCGAGCACCAGCCCGCGTTCCTCGTCGACCAGCGTGAAGCGACGCGCCCGCAGGCGATCGTCGTAGCGGTAGTTGCCGGCCTTGAACTGCTCCTCGCAGCCGAGGCGCGAGACCGGCACGACGGCGAAATTCGGGTTGTGCGTGGTCTGCACGCCGTTCTCGACACGCATGCAGTTCTTGTGGAAACGCGTGAACAGCGTGCCGTCGTTCAGCTGCAGCGTATCGAAATAGCCATCGGCCAGCGAGATCATGCGGTCGCGCGGCAGACGCTGCGCCACGGGCAGCACTTCGTTGAGCGCGGGCTTGTGTTCGAACTTCTGGCCTTCGAACTTGATGCCCGAGTCGAGCTGGCGAACCACGAGTGTCTCGGCTTCGGACACCGCGCCGCCCTCGACCTTGAGCCGGACCGTGAACCCGGCGGTTTCTTCGGTCTCGGTGACGGTGCCGAAGAACCCGACCTGACCGGTGGCCGGATCGGCGAAGCGCAGATCGTAGCTGCCGAGCGCAGTGATCGTGCCCCACAGACCGTCGCCGACCATCAGCGCGACGTTGTTCTCGGTGTTGCGGACGTGCCCGGCCCAGCGGACCCGCGAGGGGTCGCGTGCCTTCAGCGCCGCGAGGTAGGCATCGAGCGTCTTGTAGAGCTCGGCGCGCGTCACCGTGACCGGCGCCGCATTGAGGCGCGGATCGGGCCGCCATTGCGCCTCGGGAGCCGCGGCTTCGAGCGGGCCGGCGAGCAGCAGAAGTGCGAGCGCAGTGACGCCCAGACGCGGCGGGCGCGTCATGCCAGTTCCTCCGGCATGCGATCGAGCAGCAGGGTCTTGGTCTCGACGAACGGCATGATGCCTTCCAGCCCGCCTTCGCGTCCGACGCCGGACTGCTTGCAGCCGCCGAACGGCAGGTTGAAGTCGGCCTTCATGCCGTTCTGGCCGATGTTGCCGGACCGGATTCGGCGCGCGATGCGAAACGCCTGGTTCGAGTCGTTGGTCAGCACCGAGGCGTTCAGCCCGTAGTTGCGTGTCGTTCGCGAGCGCGATCGCCTCTTCCTCGTCTGCGCGCGGCGAACAGGCACAGCACCGGGCCGAAGATCTCTTCCTGGGCGATGCGCGAGCTCGGATCGACGTCGGCGAACAGGGTCGGCTCGATGAAATAGCCCGCTTCATGTGTGGCCGGACGCCCGCCGCCGCAGACGATGCGCGGCGCCTTCCGCGAGCCCGGCCTGGATGTAGCCCTCGACGCGGTCGCGCTGGCGCTCCATCGCGAGCGGCCCCATCTCGGTGGAGGGGTCTCGCGAAGGACCGATCTTCACCCGCTTCATTTCCGCTGCGATGGCCGTGGCGATTTCCTCGTAGCGATCGGCTGGGACGATGGCGCGGCTGAGCATCGCGCAGACCTGGCCCGTCATGACGGTGATGGTGCGGGCGAGCAGGGGCGCGGCGGCGGCGGTCGGGAAATCGTCGAGCACGACCGCCGGCGACTTGCCGCCGAGTTCGAGCGTGACGCGCGCGATGCGCTCGCCGGCGACGCTTGCGATGCGGCGGCCGGCCGCTGTCGAGCCGGTGAAGCTGATCTTGTCGACGCCGGGGTTGCGCACCAGGTGATCGGCCGCCTCGCGGTGACTCGGCACGAGGTTGAGCACGCCGGCCGGCAGGCCGACCGCGTCGGCGGCCTCGGCGATCAGGTATGCCTCGAGCGGCGTTTCGGGCGAGGGCTTCATGATGACGGTGCAGCCGGCGATCAGGGCCGGTGCGATCTTCTGCGTCATGATCGCGTAGGGCACGTTCCACGGCGCGATGCGCAGCGACGACGCCGACCGGTTCGCGCAGCACCAGCGCGACGCTGCCCGGAAAGCCGGTAGGCGGCTTGCTGACCCAGTCGAACCGCTCGCCGTGATCGGCGTAGGTCGAGAGGGTGCCGGTGGCGGCGGGAATCATGCCGTTCGCAAGCGTGATCAGGGCACCCGTCTGCGCGATGAACGCGTCGACGAGTTCGCTCTTTCGGGCTGCGAGGTGGTCTGCCATCGCGCGCAGGTAGCGCGCGCGTTCGGACGGTGGCAGATGCGGCCACGGGCCGTGATCGAAGGCCTTGCGTGCTGCGTCGACAGCGGCGTCCATGTCGTCGGTATTCGCTTCGGCAACACGCGCGACGACCTGCTCGGAGTTGGGGTCGACCACTTCGATGCGACCACCGTGCGGGGCGACCCACCGTCCGCCGATGTACAGGCTCTCGGGATTCGTAAGTCCGACGCCATCGGGCAGGCGCAGCTCGGCCATGTGTCTTCCCCCTGCTTCGAATCGACGGCCCGGCGCGTGTCGCGCGGATGCGGATCGCTTTCAGTATGATCGGCCGCATACTAGCATTGGACGTTCGTGCAACGACACCGTCCGGGGGCGCGCAATGGAAGAACAATTCTCGACGATGGACAACCCGCGGCTCGAGTTCGCCATGGAGGTCCGCCTGCGTTTCACGCGTGTGCAGACGCTGCCCGACGTACCGACCGGCGGCACGCGCAGCGCGGTCTACGTCGACTCGGGTGAGTTCTTCGGCCCGAAGCTCAAAGGCAAGGCGGTGCCCAATTCCGGCGGTGACTACGCGTTCTTCCGGCCGGACGACACCGCCGTGTTCGACGCGCGTTACATGCTGCAGGAGGACGACGGCACGCTGATCCTCATCAACAACCGCGGCTTCCTCTGGGGCCGCAAGCCCGACGTGATGAGCCGCCTGCGCAAGTGGGCTTTCGAGGGCGGCAAGCCGGTTCCGCACAACGAGTACTACCTGCGCGCGAATCCGAGCTTCGAGGTGAGCAAGGGCAAGCACGACTGGCTCACGCGACATGTGTTCGTCGGAGTCGGCGAGCGACTGCCGGACGGCAATCTGCGTCCGCTATTACGCGCTGGTGTAGCGCCCGTGAAGCAGTACCTGCCGCCGGGCCTGTCCGCAGCGCAGCTCGATCGCGCGATGAAGGAGATGGGTCGCATCGTCGGTGCCGACTGGGTCATGGCGACGGACCAGGACCGCGACACCTATCTCGATCACTTCGCCGTCGACGAGAGCGCGCACGCGCCCTCCGGCGCAGTCGCGCCCGCGACGGCGGAAGAGGTGCAGCGCCGTGGTACGCGCCGCCAACATCCACAAGTTGCCGCTGTGGCCGATCAGTCGTGGCAAGAATTTCGGTTACGGCGGCGCAGCGCCGCGCCTGCGGGGCTCGGTGGTGCTCGATCTCTCGCGCATGAAGAAGATCGAGTTCGATGCCGAGCACGGCACCGCGCTCGTCGAGCCCGGCGTCGGTTTCTACGACCTGTACGACTACGTGCAGCAGCACAAGCTGCCGTACTGGCTGTCCGTGCCGGGCAACTCGTGGGGCTCGGTGGTCGGCAATGCGCTCGATCGCGGCGTCGGCTACACGACCTACGGCGACCACACCGCGAAGATCTGCGGCGTCGAGGTCGTCCTGCCGAGTGGCGAGCTTTTGCGCACAGGCATGGGCGCCATGACCGGCAGCAACACGTGGCAGCTGTACCGCTACGGGTTCGGTCCTTCGTGGGACCAGATGTTCGTGCAGTCGAACTTCGGCGTCGTGACGAAGATGGGCCTGTGGCTGATGCCGCAGCCCGAGCAGATGATGTCGCTGTCGATGGAACTCGATCAGCCGGACGATCTCGGCTGGCTGGTCGATCTGGTTGCGCCCATGCGTCGCGACGGACTGGTGCAACAGTCACCGTCGATCGGCAGCTGGTTGCGCGGCGCCGCCGTGCTGACATCCCGCAAGGAGTGGTACGACAAGCCGGGCACGCTGCCGGACGACGTCATTGCCGCGATCCGCAAGCGCTTCGGCATCGGCTGGTGGTCGATCGACCTTCGCCTCTACGGCTACGAAGACATCAACGAGGCCACTGCGCGCACGATCCAGAAGCAGTTTGCTCGACGCACCCAGCAGCCCTTCAAGGTCGTTCGGACGAAGACCGGCGAGACGCCGGACAGCACGCCGTTCTCGGGGGTGCCCTCGACGTTCCCGCTGCAGAACGCGGCGTGGCACGGCGGTCGCGGCGGGCACGTCGGGTACTCGCCGGTGCTGCCGGCGAACGGTGCGCTCGCGCTCGCTCAGTTCAAACGTACCTACGACCGCTACCGCGAGTTCGGCATGGATTATCACGGGTCGTTCGCGATGGGCGAGCGCAGCATCACCAACGTGAACCAGCTGCTGTTCAACAAGGACGACAAGGACATGATGTCGCGTGTCGACCGCATGTTCCGCGCGCTGGTCGCCGATGCGACCGCGCAGCAGTACGGCGAGTATCGCACCCATATCGACTACATGGATCTCGTCGCCGCCACCTACGACTTCAACGGCCATGCGTTGCGCCGGACGAACGAGCTGATCAAGGACGCGCTCGACCCGAACGGCATCATCGCCCCCGGCAAGAGCGGCGTCTGGCCGAAACGCTATCGCGGAGAGCGCAGGTGATTCGCGCCGCGATCCTGGCCGCCGCGCTCCTGGTTGGCGCAGCGTTGCTGCCGGTTTCGGCGTCTGCCACCGAGACCGCAGACGACGCCCAGACCGGCGCCCAGTTGTTCGCCTCGCGCTGTGGCATGTGCCATCGGGCCGGCGGCATGGGCACCGGCATCCTCGCGCGTCGACCCGATGCGGGCTCGGGCCTGCTCGAAGAGCGCAAGGATCTGCTCAGCGCGTTCGTCAAGGCTGCCGCGCGAGCCGGCACCGGCAACATGCCCCGCATTCCCCGCGGCGAGGTCAGCGACGCGCAGCTCGACCGAATCGCCGCTTACCTGTCCCGGGAGCCCTTGCGATGAACGACTTCCTCACGACTACTCGCCGCGAGTTCCTCGGGATTGCAGGCGCAGGTGCCATGATCAGTGCAGGGCTCGCCGCGCCGGTTGCAGCGGAAACCGTTACGGCGGCGCCGGCCGTGCTGGTTCACGATCCTGATTTCGACGTCCCGGATTCGTTCCTCGCCGGCACAGTGATGACGTGCGTCGCGTTGCGCGGAGATCCGGTCCGCCTGTGGCGCGACGGGCTCCGTGACACCGTGTCGCAGGGCACCGCGCTGTACGGCCTCACCTTGTGGGCGGACCTCCTGATTTTCCGCGGGCTCGCCACCGAGCTGCGACGCCACGTGCGCGTCGTGCGTCAGGATCCGGCCACCGGCCGGTTCGCCTGGATGATCGCCTGAAGCTTCAGTCACTGTTCGCGACGCCGGTCTACGCCGCGCCGCTCGGCGGGCGTGACGTCACGACGCTGAACCGGCGGCTGTTGCGGGAGTGCCTGCAGCTGCAGGCCGACGACGAGGCGGGCCGGCGCTGGTCGCGCCGCAGCTATCCAGGCGGGTACACGTCGTACGCCTCTGCAAACCGCATGCACGACCTGTCGCCGGTGTTCGCCGATCTCGGTCGCCGGCTGACCCGCCATGCGCGTCGCTTCGCCACCGCGCTCGAGTTCGACCTGACCGGACGCGAACTGTCGCTGACCGACTGCTGGGTCAACGTCATGCCGCAGGGGGTGGCGCACGGGCTGCATCTGCATCCGCTCTCGACGATCAGCGGCACCTACTACGTGCGAACGCCGCGCGGGGCTCCGGGTCTGAAATTCGAGGACCCGAGGCTGTCGCGCTTCATGGCGGCTCCACCCAAGGTTGCGGGGGCGGCGCAGCAGCCGTGGGTGGTCGTCGACGCGCGGGTGGGCGAGCTGCTGTTGTTCGAGAGCTGGTTGCGGCACGAGGTGGTAGCCAATCCGGTGGCTGCCGACCGCGTCAGCATCAGCTTCAACTTCAACTGGTTCTAGCGCAGCTTTGCAGCCTGCCGGTTTTCGGGCAGGCTGCCGCATCAACGCGTATCCGGGGGGAATCATGAAGAACACCAAGAATCCTGCGGTCGATCGTCGCCGCTTCCTGCTGGGCGCTGCCGCTGGCGCGGGCGCCATCGGCATCGCGGCATCGGCAACGCGAGTGGCCGCCGCCGCGCAGCCGGCCGCTCCACCGGCACGGGAGGCGCCACCGCCGCCGCCCGCGGGCGGGCAGCCGGCCCAGCTCGTCGACGTCAAGGGCAAGACCGCCTATGTCACCGGCGGCAACACCGGCATCGGTCTCGGCATCTCGCGTGCGCTGGCGAACGCCGGAATGAACGTCGTCATGGGTTACATCCAGGAGGACCAGGTCGCGCCGGCGCTGAAGCTGTTCAAGCCGGGGCAGAACGTGACCGCCATCCGCCACGACGTGACCGACCGCGACGGCTGGCAGAAGTTGCTCGCCGAGATCAACGCGAAGTACGGCAACCTCCATCTGCTGGTCAACAACGCGGGCATCAAGACCCTGGCGCAGGCGAGCAAGGTCGATGCGCGCGGCTGGGATGCCGCGGTCGCGGTGAACTTCACCGGCATCTACAACGGCTGTGCAGCGGTCGTTCCGCACATGCTCGGCCACAAGGAGCCGTCGCACATCGTCACCACCGCGTCGATGGGTGGCATCCTTCCGGGCGTCAACGCGGGCGTCTACACCGCCACGAAGTTCGCCGCGTTCGGCATCATGGAAGCGCTGCGCGTCGAGCTGATGAACACCAACATCGGCACGTCGGTCTATTCGCCGGGCGGCGTCAGCACCGACAATCTCGGCTCGGCCGAAGGCTCTGCGGCGCTGATGATGGATCCGCTCGAAGCGGGCGAGCGGGTGCTGAACGGCGTGCGCAACAACGACCTGTTCATCTTCACGCATCCGGAGTTCAAACCCGGCATGAAGGAGCGTTTCGACGCCATCCTCGCGTCGGTGCCGAACGAGCCGTTTCCCGAAGCCCGCGCCAAGGCCGAGACCCGAGTGTTGACAGCGCCTCCGTACGCGCCCGAGATCGTGAAGCGTAGCCGGCCGCGAAAGTCCTATCGCGGCTGATCGGGAATCGCGGTCGCCTGGTGCGCGACGTTGCGCCAGGCCCCGTCCCTCAGCACCCACACGCGCAGGTGCCGGGCGCGTTTCTCGGGCTGCTCGCCGTCCGCCGTCGCCGTGACGTTGCGGTAGTGCCCGGTCACCACGGCCGTGTCGCCGTACACCCGCACGACGTTCTCGTCGATCGTCCAGCGCACGAAGCGGAAGTCGGGCCGGGCGAGCAGCGCCAGGAACTGCGCCTTGGTACGCACGCCGCCGCTCGACTCGACGTGGGTGTAATCGTCGGCCGTCAGCCGGTCGACCGCGGCGAGATCCCCCGAGACGCAGCGCCGCGATGCGGGCGGCGTCTGCCGCGAGCACTTCCTCGATCTGTTTCTGTGTCGCTTCGCTCATCACGCTGGACCCCCTGTCCGGTACCCCGGCACCCGCACAGGCTGCGCGCGATTGATGCCTGCACGCAACAGCCCGGATCGCCTACGCCAACCCTTCCTCGGCGCCGACCAGCCTATCTGACGCGTTCCGACAGTGGTTCCGGGGCCGGTACTCCACCATGCCGCCCAGACAAGTTGCTTTCAGGAGACGATATGAAAAAGGTAGTCATGGCGGCCGCGGTGCTGGCGGTTGGCGCTTCCGGCGCAGCCCTCGCGGAAAACCCGACTGGCTTCTACGTCGGTGGTGGCTTCGGCCGGTTCAACCTCGACATCGACAACGTGTCGGACTTCGGCAGCGGCATCAGCCGTGCGGCAAACGACAACGACAATTCGTACAAGCTGTTCGCCGGCTACCGTTTTGCGCCCTTCATCGCACTGGAAGCGGCCTACGTGAATCTCGGCCAGCCGGGTGACGCGATCAGCTCGTCGGGCAGCAATGGCCGCTACAACCTGAAGGCCGATGGCTTCGCGCCCTCGGTCGTCGGCATGATTCCGGTCGGCCCGCTCGAACTGTCTGGTCGGCTCGGTTACTACTACTACGACGTGGACGTGAGCACCAACCTCAACACGGGCGGCAGCCAGTTCCTGAGCGGTCACAGTCGCAACGACTTCTTCTACGGAGTCGGTCTCGGCATCACCTTCATCGAGCACCTGAACGTGAAGGTGGAGTACGAGAAGCTCGATCTCGAGAACTACGACAAGTCGAACAACGTCTGGCTGACGGCGGCCTGGCGGTTCTGATGTAGCGGTCGGCGGCCCCGATCCCGGGGCCGCCGACGCGTTCGCCACATCGGTTGCTGTAGACTTGCCCGATGGATGAACGCTCGATGCTGCTTCGCTACGGCGACGCCTGCTTCCGCTATCGCGGGTTGATGCTGCCGGCAGCGGTCCTTCTGCTGTTCGTTCCCTCGCGCGAGCTGCATGCCGACGCAGCGCTCACCAGTCTTGTCGGCATCGCGCTGTCGCTGATCGGCCAGACCATTCGCATCGCGAACGTCGGGCTCGTGTACATCATCCGTGGCGGCAAGTCTCACAAGGTCTATGCCGAGCAGCTGGTCACGGCCGGCCTCTATTCGCACGTGCGCAATCCGATGTACGTCGGCAACACGTTCCTTCTGGCCGGTCTCGTCATCGCTTCGAACTCATGGGTGTTCGCGATCGGCGGAACGCTGCTGGCGCTCGCGGTTCATTTCGGCATCATCGTCGCGGAAGAGCACTTTCTGCGGGGCAAGTTCGGCCAGCAGTACGTGGACTATTGCCGTCGTGTACCCCGACTGGTGCCGCGGCTCGCGGGGCTGCGCGACACATTGCGCGGGGTGACCTTCAACTGGCCTCGGGTCGTCGACAAGGAATACATGGAGCCGGTCGACTGGCTGTCGGCGACCGCAATCGTCAGTCTGGTCGCGCTGTGGCGCTCGGGTCAGCTGCCGCACGAGCCGGAGTTGATCGTGCTCATGGTGACGATCGTCGCCGCCCGAGTGTGGATCTGGCTGCTTCGCAAGCGCCGTCGTCGTGCGGCCGCGGTCGCTCCCTAACGTCCGATCGTCCGGTTCAGGAACGTCACGACCCATTCGGTGGGCTTGCCGCTGAAGAAGGGCGCGCCGTCGTGTCCGACCCCGTGCAGCACCCGCATCTCGGCGGTCAGACCGGCGGCGGCGTACGCACCTTCGAGCTCGTGCATCTGGTTGATCGGCATCTGGGCATCCTGGTCGCCGTGCAGCAGCAGCAGGGGCGGATCGCGCGCATCGACGTGAAAGACTGGACTCGCCTCGCGGGCGATCGCCGACTTCGGGTCCGCGGGGCCGCCGAAGAGCTTGCGCAGCGCGGGCTCGCGCACCGCATGGCCTGCGGTCGTCGACTGCGCGAGGATGGTGGTCAGATTGCTCGCGCCGAAATAGCTGACGATCGCCTGCACGCTCGACGAAGTGCCGAGGTGATCGCCCTGCCTTCCTTCGAACGATGCTTCGCCATTGGTCACGCCGACCAGCGCGGCGAGATGCCCGCCCGATGACGCGCCCGCGAGCGCGATGCGTTCGGCGCTGTAGCCAAGACGCGCCGCGTTTGCGCGCAGGAAGCGGATGCCGGCCTTGATGTCGTGCACGTTGGCCGGGTAGGGCGCTTCGTTGGTCGAGCGGAAGTCGAGACTTGCGACCGCGAAGCCGCGCTCGACCAGAAACGCGGGATATTGCGTCCGGTCGCCGTTCATCCACGCACCGCCGTGCAGGTAGACGACGAGTGGCGCCCGATCGGGTTTCGCCGGAAGGTGCAGATCGAGCAGCAGCGGCTGCCCGTTGACGGTCGCATACGTGGCGGTGGAGTCCCGTGCCCCCCCGGCCGCAAACGACGGCGTGGTCGACGCCAGAGCCAGCCACAACGTGCCTGCGACAAGTCGGTTCATGACGCCCATCCTTGCTGTTGTCGTGCCGTGGCCCAGCTTACTGCGAACCCTGCGTGAGGTGCCTCTCGCAATTCGGTCACGTGACAGCAGGGCGGCGAGCGCGCTGTAATGCGCTACCAACGAAAACAGGGGGGCGTATGCGCAACGTTCCGATCCGGAGCCGGGTGGTGGCGATCGTGCTGGCGGGCCTCGGTGCGACTGCACCGGCCAGTGCCGAGTGGGTCGCGAGCTGGAATGCTTCACCTCACGCGCCGCTCGGCACCGAAGGGCCCTTCGCTGCAGCAAGTTACGACGATGTGACCATCGCCCAGATCCTGCGCATCAGCGAGGGCGGGGAACGGCTGCGAGTCCGCTTCACCAATCGCTACGGCACAGGCCCGCTGACGATCGGCGCGGCGCGCGTCGTGCGGATCGACGATACCGGCGACGAGATCGCCGGCACGTCACGCACGCTGACAGTTCGGCGGCGCGAACGAAGCGCGTCATTCCGCGCGGTGCGCCGTTCGTGAGCGATGCCGTCGCGCTCGACCTGCCGAGCCTGTCGCGTCTCAAGGTCGAGTTCTACCTGCCGAAGCCGACTGGCCCGTGCACCTGCCACCTGACCGGCGTCGACGATCTGGCTGGTCTCCCCGCCGCGGCAATTTCGTCGGCAAGCCGTTCGACGCCGGCCGCGAAGGCGCAGTTCCGCGCGTTCCTCGGCACGGTCGAGGTCGAGTCGCCGCAAGCGCCAGGGCACGATCGTCGCCTTCGGCGATTCGATCACCGACGGCGTCGGCGCGACGGCCGGCGCCAACCGCCGCTGGCCCGACATCCTCGCGAATCGGCTGCAGGCTGCGGGCAAGCGATGGGCCGTCGCCAATGCCGGCGATCAGCGGCAACCGCATCCTCAGCCCGGGCATGGGCGAGTCCGCGCTCGCGCGTTTCGACGAGGACGTGCTGAGTCTGCCCAACGTCGAGTACCTGATCGTCTTCGAAGGGGTGAACGACATCGGCAACCGCTTCGGTCGCCGGGGTCCGAACGCAGCCGAACCTGCCGGGGCTCGACCAGCCGCGAGATCACCGCCGACCAGATGATCGCGGGTTATCGCCAGCTGATCGCCCGCGCGCACGCGAAAGGCATCAAGGTGGTCGGCTCGCCGATCGGGCCGTACAAGGGCGCCGGCTACTGGTCGGAGGAGGGCGAGGCGGTACGGCAGAAGATCAACGACTGGATCGTGCAGCGGCGGCGCGTTCGACGCAGTCGTCCGGCTCGACACCGCGTTCGCCGATCCGGCCGATCCGCGGCAGATGCGCGAGGGCTACCACATGGGCGACCACCTGCACGGCAGCGATGCGGGGCTCGCGGCCGTCGGCGAATCGATCGACCTGCGAATCTTCCGCTAGCGAAAGGTCGGCACAGTCCGACATCCGGAGCTGCCTGCACCGGCGTAAAACCGGTGCATGGCAACTCGCTCCAATCTCGCTCGATACCGCGCGAAGCGCGACTTCTCGATCACCCCGGAGCCCGCGGAGGGCGGGGAGTCGAACGCGGCCGGCCTGCAGTTCGTCGTCCAGAAGCACTGGGCGTCGCGGCTGCACTACGACTTCCGCCTCGAGCTCGACGGAACGATGAAGAGCTGGGCGGTGCCGAAAGGCCCGAGCTACGACACGAGCGACAAGCGCATGGCGGTCCACGTCGAAGACCACCCCATCTCGTACAACACGTTCGAGGGGCAGATCCCCGAGAAGCAGTACGGCGCCGGCAAGGTCATCATCTGGGACCGCGGCATCTGGACGCCGCTCGAGGACCCGGTGAAGGGGTATGCGCAAGGGCATGCTCAAGTTCACGCTGAAGGGCCACAAGCTGCACGGCGCATGGGCGCTCATCCGCATCCGCAGCCGCACCTCGAAGCAGGACGCCTGGCTGCTGATCAAGGAGAAGGACGAGTACGTACGGCCGGCAAGTGAGTTCAGCGTGGTCGACGAGTTCCCCGACAGCGTCTCGGACTCTCGCCGAGCCACGGCCCGCGACGAGGGCGGCGAAGGCCGCGAAGGCCGCCGCAAGTCGTCGGCGGCCAAGGGTCGGCGTGGCTTGCCGGACGGCGCCGTACGACGCGCTCCGCCGGCCGAACTGAAGCCGGTGCTCGCAACCCTGGTCGACGCGCCTCCGCCGCGATCCGGCGAACTGGGTGTACGAGGTCAAGTTCGATGGCTACCGCATGCTGCGCGAAGATCGAGCCGGATCGCGTCCGTCTGATCACGCGCAACGGACACGACTGGACGGCGAAGCTGACGCACCTCGCGAAGAGCCTGCGCGCCATGAAGCTGAAACCGGGCTGGCTCGACGGCGAGATCGTGGTGCCGAACGACAAGGGCGGCACGAGCTTCCAGGAGCTGCAGAACGCGTTCGAGTCGGCGCGCACGGCCGACATCGTCTACTACCTCTTCGACGTGCCGTATTACGACGGGCACGACCTGACGCGTGTTCCGCTGATCGAGCGTCGACGCCTGCTGGAGTCGGTGATCGGCAAGGCGCAACGGCTCGATCCGGTTCAGCGCCGCGTTCGAGGCGAGCCCCGCCGACCTCGTCACCTCGGCGTGCCGGCTCGGGCTCGAGGGCATCATCGGCAAGCGGAAGGACAGCGGCTACAGCTCGCGCCGTTCGCCCGACTGGATCAAGCTCAAGTGCGGCCATCGACAGGAGTTCGTCATCGGCGGCTGGACCGATCCGAAGGGCAGTCGCTCGGGCCTCGGCTCGCTGCTGCTCGGCGTGCACGATGCGGACGGCAAGCTCGTCTATGCCGGCAAGGTCGGCAGCGGCTTCGACGACCGTTCGCTCGCCTCGGTGCGCGCGCAGCTCGAGAAGGTGGCGGCCACCGACCAGCCCCTTTGCCGCGAAGCGTGCCCGACGCGCGCGGCGCCCACTGGGTGAAGCCGAAGCTCGTGGCCGAGGTGACCTTCTCCGAGTGGACCGGTGGCGGGCACCTGCGCCACCCCGTGTTCCATGCACTGCGCAGCCGACAAGCCGGCGAAGTCGATCGTGCGCGAGGATCCGGTCGCCCCGCTCGGGCCCGACGTCGAGGAGCCGGCAGTCGACGCTTCCGGCCCGGCTTCGCGTGTCCAACCCCGAGCGCGTCGTCGACCCGTCGAGCGGCATCACCAAGATCGAGGTCGTTCGCTACTACGCACTGGTCGGCGAGCTGATGATGGAGCATCTGAAAGGGCCGGCCGGTGTCACTGGTGCAAGGCACCGCAGGGCATCGCAGGCAAGACCGTTCTTCCAGAAGCACGTCGAGAAGCGCGCCGATGGAAGGCGTCAAGCAGCTGCTCGAATCGGGCTCGATCCGGACCACCCGCCGTACCTCGAGGTGGTCGTCGCCGCTCGGCCTGTTGATCGGCGGCGCAGATGAACGTCATCGAGTTCCACACCTGGAACGCGACCAAGACCGCGCTTCGCGAAGCCCGATCGCATGACGTTCGATCTCGATCCCGGGCGAAGGCGTCGACTGGGCAGCGATGCAGCAGGCGGCCGAGCTGGTACGCGGTGTTCCTCGAAGCAGCTCGGTCTTCCGGCATTCCTCAAGACCAGCGGCGGCAAGGGACTGCACGTCGTGACGCCGATCATGCCGAAGTACGACTGGGACACCGTCAAGGCTTTCTCGCAGCAGATCGTCCAGCAGATGGCCGACACGCTGCCAGAGCAGTTCGTCGCGAAGAGCGGCCCGAGCAATCGAGTCGGGCAAGATCTTCATCGACTACCTGCGCAACGGATTCGGCGCGACGACGGCCTGCGCCTGGTCAGCTCGTGCGCGGCCGGGTCTCGGCATCTCGGTGCCGGTCGACTGGACCGAGCTCGACAAGCTGAAGAGCGGCGATCAATGGACGATCGCGAATGCCCACAGCCGTCTCGCCACCGGCAACGAGCCCTGGAAGGCGTACGCGTCCAGTGCGGCGGCGCTCACCAAGCCGATGGCCGTACTGTCCTTCGAGCCGCCGTGAGTGACGTCGTCAGCGTCCGGGGCGCGCGCACGCACAACCTGAAGAACGTCGACGTGGACATCCCCCGCAACGCGCTGGTCGTCTTCACCGGCATTTCGGGTTCGGGCAAGTCGTCGCTGGCGTTCGGGACGCTGTACGCCGAGGCCCAGCGCCGGTATTTCGATTCCGTCTCGCCCTACGCGCGGCGGCTGATCGAGCACGCGGAGGCGCCCGAGGTGGATTCGATCACCGGCCTGCCGCCGGCGGTCGCCCTGCAGCAGCAGCGCGGCGCCACCAGCACCCGTTCGTCGGTGGGTAGCGTGACCACGCTGTCGACGCTGCTGCGGCTGCTGTATTCGCGTGCCGGCGAATATCCGGCCGACCAGCCGATGCTGTTCGCGGAGGACTTCTCGCCCAATACGCCGCAAGGCGCCTGTCCCCGCTGCCGTGGCCTCGGCCGCCTGTACGACACGAACGAGAAGCTGCTGGTGCCCGATCCGGGCCTCACGATCCGCGAACGCGCGGTCGCTGCATGGCCGCCGGCGTGGCACGGACAGAACCTGCGCGACATCCTGGTCACGATGGGCTACGACGTCGATCGTCCGTGGCGCGATCTCCCGCGCAAGGACCGCGACTGGATCCTGTATACCGACGAGCAGCCGACGGTGCCTGTCTATGCAGGACTGACGCCGGCGCAGACCCGGGCGGCACTGCGTCGCAAGGACGAACCGAGCTACCAGGGCACGTTCACCGGCGCGCGACGCTATGTGCTGCAGACGTTCGCGACGACGCAGAGCGCGTTGATGAAGCGGAGGGTGGCGCGTTACCTCACCGATTCGGATTGCCCCGAATGCGACGGCAAGCGGCTCACGCGCGCTGCACTGGGCGTGACGTTCGGTGGCCTCGACATCGGGGAGATGGGGCGGCTCTCGCTCGACGAGCTCGCGCGCACGCTCGGCCAGGCGCTGCAAGCGGAAGCAGAGCAACCGGTGAGTGCGGCCGCCCGCAAGCGTCGCCCCAGGCCCGGCGGCGCACACGCCGGTGCGCCGGATGTACGGCGCACGCCCAATCACTCGCGCGAGAAGGAGCTCGCGGCGCAACGGCTCTGCTCAGACATCCAGCGGCGCATCGCCGCGCTGCGCCAGCTCGGCCTCGGTTACCTGTCGCTGGACCGGGGCACGCCGACGCTCTCACCGGGCGAGCTGCAACGGCTGAGGCTGGCTACGCAGATCTGTTCTCAGTTGTTCGGGGTCGTCTATGTGCTCGACGAGCCATCTGCCGGGTTGCACCCCGCGGATGCGGGCGCGTTGTACGACTCACTCGAGAGCCTGCGCGCGGCGGGCAACTCGCTGTTCGTCGTGGAGCACGACGCGCAGCTGATGCGACGCGCGGACTGGATCGTCGACGTCGGCCCGGACGCGGGCGAGCAGGGCGGTCGCATCCTGTACAGCGGACCGGCAGCGGGGTTCGCCGATGTCGTCGGCTCGCACACCGCCGACCATCTGTTCCGCGGTGCGCGACCGCGCCGCTCAGAGCGAGGTGAGCCGACGTCTTGGCTGACGTTGTCCGGCGTCCATCGCAATAACCTGCGCAACCTGACCGTCGCATTTCCCCTCGGCCGCCTGACGACGGTGACCGGAGTGTCCGGCTCGGGCAAGTCGAGCCTGGTCAGCCAGGCGCTAGTCGACCTGCTCGGCGATCACCTCGGCACAGGGCCTGCACCGAAGGCTCAAGAGGAGGAGGAGCCGGTTCTCGATCGAGCCGAGTCGACGCTCGGAACACTGACGGGTGACATTGCCCGGGTGAAGCGTCTGGTCACGGTCGATCAACGACCCATTGGGCGGACACCTCGCTCGAATCTCGCCACCTACACAGGCCTGTTCGATGCAGTCCGGCAGCTCTTTGCGAGCACCCCCGAGGCGCGCCGCCGACGCTTCGACGCCGGGCGCTTCTCCTTCAATGTCCCGAAAGGTCGGTGCGGTGTGTGCGAAGGCGAGGGCTACGTCAGCATCGAGCTGGTATTTATGCCGAGTGTCTACAGCCCATGCCCCGAGTGCGGGGGCTCGCGCTACAACGCGGCGACGCTGCAGGTTCTGTGGGAGGGCCGCTCGATCGCCGACGTACTGCGCATGACGGTTGCCGAAGCGCTGGGGTTCTTCGCTTCGCAGCCTTCGATCCAGCGTCCGCTCTCGCTGCTTTCGGACATCGGGCTCGGGTACCTGCGCCTCGGACAGCCTGCGACCGAGCTTTCTGGCGGCGAGGCACAACGCATCAAGCTCGCGACCGAGCTGCAGCGCGAGCAGGGTGGCGCTTCGCTGTACGTGCTCGACGAACCAAGCACCGGACTGCACGCCGCGGACATCGACAGGCTGATGAATCAGCTCAACCGTCTGGTCGACAACGGCAACACGGTCGTGGTGGTCGAACACGACATGGGAATCGCCGCGCAGTCGGACTGGATCATCGACGTCGGGCCTGGCGCGGGGGTCGAAGGCGGACGCATCGTCATCGAGGGCCCCCCCGCGACGGTTGCGGTGCATGGAGCCAGCCGAACTGCTCCGTTCCTGCGCGCGGCTCTTTGATACACGTTAAGCCACGGTCATCCGGCGACCGGACCTTGTCGCGACCAGCACGGGATCAGGCTGGGGTACCTTTACGGCACGAGAAGAGGTGAACCATGGGCGGAAAAGATGACGACACCGTGCGCGATCCCGAGATCGTCCCCGACGATCCTCGCGCGCCCGAGCGGCCCACGCAGCACGACCTGATGAAATTCCCCGGCAACAAGGGCCAGGTCGCCGACGCTATCGACGAGTACGATGCGGATGAGAACTAGCCGGAGCGGGTCACCAACCGCTCTGTGCGCGTGCGTGAGGGCCGGATAACCGGCGCATCCGGCGCAACATCAGTGCGTTCCGGAGAGGCTCACGCCGTAGGCGTCGCCGTTAGCCCAGTGAAAGCGCAGATGAAGCGGCCCCTCGACGCGTAGAAGATGCAGCGCCCCCCCAGCAGTCTCCGCGCAGTGCAATGCCTCGCGCCGGGACGACGCGATATCGCCGATGTGGCCGGCGGCGTGCAGGACCAGCAGTTTGCGCAGCACGGCCAGCTGCGTGCGCTCGGCGAAACCCGCGGCGGCGCGCCCGTCGAAAATCTGTTCGAGTCGATCGTCCTCGAAGGAGCGGATCATGCGTTGAGCCCGGCCGATGAAGAGGCATCAAGTGTCGACTGCGCGGCGCGGCCGGTCCTTGATCTGGATCAACCGAGTCGAGAATAGTTTTCCGGAGTTCACCATGTCGCTCTATCTGCTGCGAAAGCTCGCCACTCGCGATGAGAGTCTGCCGGAGACGTCGCGGCAGACGCTGCTCGCCGCCCTCGGCCCGCCGCGGTTCGTCGAAGCCGGTGTCACCATCATCCGCGAAGGCAGTCGTCCCGACGAATGCACCCTCGTAGTGGCGGGCTGGGCCTGCCGCTTCAGCACGCTTCACGACGGCCGGCGACAGACTCTGGCTCTGCACATCAGCGGGGACTTCGTCGACCTGCACAGCTTCCCGATGAAGGTAATGGATCACAGCGTCGAGACACTGACTGAATGCTCGATCTCGACGCTCTCCCATTCGAAGATGCGGCGGATCACCGAAACAGACCCGCACCTGACGCGGGTGCTGTGGATGCACACGCTGGTCGATGCGGCGATTCTCCGCAAATGGCTCCTCAGCTCGGGTCAGCGCTCGGCGCTCGAACACACTGCGCACCTCATCTGCGAGGTGTTCACCCGCCTCGAGGTCGTCGGTCTCGCAAGCGCCGGGAAGCCGTTCGACATGCCGATGTCCCAGCAGGAGTTCGGCAGTGCTGTCGGCATCACCGCCGTGCACGTCAGCCGCACGCTGGCCGAACTGCGGAGCAGGGGCTTGTTCACCTGGCGTTCGCGCAAGGCCGAGATCCTCGACTGGCCGGGCCTGCTGCGACTCGCCGAGTTCGACCCCGGTTATCTTTCGCTGCAGAACGAGCCGCGCTAGCGGTCACACGGTCGCGCCGTCCCGGTCTGCGGCGCCTGGCTTCCCACCGACGGTTCCGCCGTCACTGCGCTCCTTCTCGAGCGTGCGCGCCGTATCGTCACCGCCGGGTTTCGTGGTCTCGCGTTTCAGCTTCGAGTTGGACTGAAGGTCATGACCTTCCGGCTCGGCTTTCTGGTCTGCCATCGTTCGCTCCTGGCTGTTGCGGCGGTTGGGGCTGTTGGGGTCGATCTGGGTTTCGTCGGCGAACCGTTCGGTACGAGGGTCGGGCATGGTGTCCTCACGAGCAACGCTGTTTTACCTCAAGGCGCCATCGCGCGATCGAACTCTTCCGTGTAGCGATTCCGCAGCTTCGGCGGATTCCGGTGGCGTCACCGCGCCGATGACCTTGTCGATGAGAGACATGTTCCTTGCCGAGCGACATGTCGTCGCGGTGATGGGCTGACGGCTTACGTTAACGTCGGGCGCCAGCGGGCGCAGTCGGCCAACGCGCGGGGTTGTGGCAATGCAGGTTAAGCCTGCGTCAGGCTCGCCGGATCGCGGGGGGCTCAAGGTCTGACGGAGGCCGGGTGTTTACAGTCGAACGAAGCTATTGCGCGCTGAAGTGCGCGAACAATCAGGTGCGTCAGGCCGACGTAGGACTCGTTCACGTGCCGCACGCCCGACTGGCGCGACCGCTGACGCGTCCGGTCTGTGAGAGGTAGCGCGCGAGCGCGTCGTCCAGCGAGGGCATGTCGTAACCACGCTCGCTCGCCAGAGCGCTGTAGCGCGGCCGCCGTGCCTTCAGTGCGAACTCGGCGCAGGGACATGCGACGAGACTCCGCGCATCGATGCCTGCTGCAGCTGCGCCGGTACGCGCAAGCTCGAACCAGCTGAGCGCTCCCTTGTTGACCAGATGCCACAGGCCGGTCTCGGCGTCGATCAGAAGGTCGATACAAGCGTTGGCGAGGTCGGGCACGTAGGCGGGCGAGACCACGACGTCGTCCATCGCGGCAAACGGTTGACGCCGTTCCAGCGCGCGGAGCGCGACTGTCAGGAAGTCGTGCGCATGCCAGGGCCCGAAGAACGAACTGGTCCGGATCACGAGCGCAGTTGCATCGTGCTCGAGCACCTCGCGCTCCGCCTCCGCCTTGCAGTGCCCGTAATGGTTCAGTGGTGCCACCTTGCTCGTCTCGACGTAAGGCGAGTCGGTTGCGCCGTCGAACACGAGGTCGCTCGAGAACGTGGCGAAGCGTACGGCGTGGCGCTGGCAGGCGAGGGCGAGCACTCGTGGACCGATCACGTTTTCGCGATAGCAGCGCTCGCCATCGGCTTCGGCGTCGTCGACCCGCACGTAACCGGCGGCGTTGACCACCGCCCACGGCCGGCGTTCCACCAGCGCCTGCTCGATCGTCTCGCCGGAGCAGATATCGAGATCTTCGCGCGAGCAGGGATGGAAGTGGATGCCGCGGACCTCGCAGAGCCGTGCGATGGCGCGTCCGAGATTGCCTTTCGCGCCGAGCAGCAGCAGCGGCTTCCCTTGCGGCCGGCTACGACGGGCGCCCGCGCGTCGTCGCCACCACCCATCGCCAGCGGCGACCGGGTGAGGCGGGGCCGTTGCACCCTTGGCCAACGCCTTCAGCGCCCGCGCGATCGCCGTTGGTCGCCGACCCGCTGCACGCGCCTCGAAAGCGCCCGTCTCGTATCGCCCCTCGCTGGTCGCGCGCGCCCGGGGCCGGGACGTGCAGGCGGTGACGGCCTGGGCGCTGCTCGGCAGCCGCGTGGTCGGGTTGTCCGCGCTTTGGCAGATCGTGCCCTGGCTGCGGACCTTCAATATCCCCGAGGCGCAGGCAGAGGCACGTCCGCTCCGCTCACATCGCGCCTGATCGTGCCCATCGAGGTGCTGGCCGCACCGAGTTTGCCGGCGAGCACACCTCCTTCCGCCGCACGCCATCGATCTGCATCGGGCGGTACCGCCCGCGGGCGACGACCCCGGCGCGCTGCCGGAACGCGTCGAGCTCCTTCTTCATCACGTGCACCGTCGCTTCGGGAAAATCCTCAAGCCCTCCTGCATGGTCGAAGTCGAGGTGCGTGAGTCCGATGTGCCGGACGTCACGCGGATCGAAACCCTTCGCCTCGATCTGGTATCGGGCCGTGTTGGTCTGCCCGAACCTGATGTTCGGCATCGCCCTGAACGTGCGGCTGAGGCGCGGATGCGGGTGATGCACATCGGACAGCCCATAGCCGGTGTCGACCAGCACCAGCCCCTCACCCGTTTCGCCGGCGCGCTGTACTGACAAGTGAACAGCACGTCCGACACTGCCGACAGTCAGGGCGCCCCAGGGGCATGCACACTGATGGAGCCGTTCACGGACGGTTGCAGACATCGCCTCCGGGTCGATGCGCGCCCTACGGTCGTGTGGCTGAAGCGTTTCATCGAGGTGCCGCTTGAAGTCCGAAGTGACGGTTCGCGAGATCGACGGCGCGCGGCGAGACGCTCTCATCGCGGCCACAGCGATCGGGGTCGGCCTCCTCGCATGGCCGCGGGCGTCCCGTTCCGCACCATCGATTGTGCGCGCGGATGGCGAGGGGACGGCGCGCCAGGTCCATGGGGGTGCGGGGCTCATCGACGTCAGGCAGTTCTTCGATGCCCGGCACGACGGCGAACGAACCCTCTTCCTGCACTACTCGATCCCGCACGGCGCGAGTGAGGGGGTGCACACGCATGCGCGCGGCCACGAGAACGGCGCATGGGACGAGTTTTATTACGTGCTCGCGGGTCGCGGCGTCATGACCATCGACGGTCGCGAGACGCCGGTCCAGCAGGGCGACTACGTTCACGCCCCGCTTGCCGCTCCGCATGGCATCGCCAATCCGGGTGCCGAACCGCTGCTCGTGTTGTTGACCGCAATCTCCCGGGATTGATCCGGGACAAGGAACAAAAAATGCTCGCAATGACGTATCGCGGACCGTACCGCGTCCGCGTCGGCTCCAAGCCGGAACCCGAGATCGAACACCCGCGCGATGCGATCGTTCGCGTCACGCGCGCATGCATCTGCGGATCGGACCTCCACCTGTATCACGGACTGATGCCGGACACGCGCGTCGGCCAGACCTTCGGCCACGAATTCGTCGGCGTGGTCGAGCAGGTGGGACCCGAGGTGCGAACACTCAAGGCCGGCGACCGTGTGGTGGTGCCGTTCAACATCTTCTGCGGCGAATGCTATTTCTGCCGCAAGGGACTGTTCGCGAACTGTCACAACGTGAATCCGAACGCGACGGCGGTGGGCGGCATCTACGGCTACTCGCACACCACCGGCGGCTACGACGGCGGGCAGGCCGAGTACGTGCGCGTGCCGTTCGCCGACGCCGGCCCGACACTGATTCCCGACGACATCGACGACGACGATGCCGTGCTCTGCACCGATGCCTATCCCACCGGCTACCAGGGCGCCGAGATGGCCGGCATCAAACGCGGCGACTCGGTCGTGGTGTTCGGCGCCGGCCCGGTCGGGCTGTTCGCGGCGCGATCGGCCTGGTTCATGGGCGCAGGTCGCGTGCTGGTCGTCGACGAGCTACGACTATCGCCTCGAGTTCGCGCAGCGGTTCGCGCAGTGCGAGACGCTCAACTTCCGCAGCGTCCGCGACCCTGTCTGGTACCTGAAGCGGAGACCGACTGGCTCGGCTGGGACGCCGCGATCGATGCGGTGGGCTGCGAGGCGCGCGGCAGCGCGATGCAGCGCGGTTTCGGCGTTCGGCCGTTCAAGCTGCTGGGCGGTTCGGCCGTGGCGCTGCACTGGGCGATCGACTCGGTGCGCAAAGGCGGCGTGCGTCTCGATCGTCGGGCGCGTACGGGCCGGTGTTCAACGCCGTGAAGATCGGCGATGCGATGAACAAGGGACTGACGCTGCGAATGAACCAGGCGAGCGTCAAGCGGAACCTGCAGCGCTGCTTCGAGCACATCCAGGCGGGACATATCCGCCCGAAGGACGTCATCACGCATCGCTTTCCGCTCGAGGAGATCCGGCGAGGCGTACCACATGTTCTCGAGCAAGCTCGACGGCTGCATCAAGCCGATCCTCATTCCGCCGCGTGCGCAGTAGCCAACAGGAGGTGATTTCATGGACCAGGAACTAGGATCTTCTTCGGACGACCGGCTGCGACGACCCGTGCTCGGAGGCAAGTCGCTCACGACCGAGGACCGAGCCCGCGTCGATCATTCCGCGACGATCGCGGGCTGGGGTTCGGATCTCGATCGGGCCCGGCGGCCCGGCGTTCCGCGCGACAAGGCTCCGGATATCGGGGTGGAGCACCTGTATCCGGCTGACATCCCGGCGCAGGTGCCACACGCGCGCATACACAAGTCGACCGAGCATGCGCGGCTGACGCCGGTGTTCGGTACGTCCTGCCCCCCACGGGGCCTGAGTGGCTGGCTGCGGGACATCGGCTACCGGTACAGCGAAGGGCGCATGGCGCGCTGGCTGACCCTGATGGCCGCTGACCGTGTCGACGTGGTCGAGAGTGTGGTCGACGATCTCGTGACGCTGCGCGGCCCGAACCTGGTCCGCGAGACGGGTCTGCGTACCGAGTGGCAATACAACCGCTCGGGCTTCATCACCAAGGCTGCCGTGGTGGGCTTGAGCGCGCTCGCGGCGTATGTGGTGCTGAGCCGCCGACGCGACTGATTGCAGCTTCAGTTCGCGTGCAGCCGACGGAAGCGGGCGTACGCGAACTGGAGCAGGCCGAACGCGATGAGCCCCGCGGCGACGAGCCCGAGCAGCCAGCCACGGCCGAGCCAGCTCAGAGCGTCGTCGGTACCGCCTGCGGCGCTCGCGTCGTAGCGGTATGCGGCGTCGATGAAGAATGCCCCAAGAATCGCCAGCACCACCGCACGCGCGGCGATGCCCAGCCGACCGATGGCGATGACGACTCGCCTTATGCGGGGATCGTGGACCTCGATATACTTCGCGAAGTTGACGTGCCAGGCGACGTACAACTGCTGGGCCGCAAAGGCCAGCACGGCGACACCGACGAGACCGACCAGCCATCGACCCAGCGGTTGCGACAGCAGCAGGCCGGCTACTCTCTCCTCGCCTTCGTCAGCGCCACTACGGGGCGTTCCGCGAAACAGCTGCCAGGCTGTGTACGCCAGCGATGCGTTGACGATACCGCTCAGGATGTACAGCACGCGCAGCAATCGACGGCGTTTGCCGCGCGGACATTCGGGATCGAGCGCAGCCTGGACAAAGCGCCAGACGGCGTGGGCGGCGAGGCCAGCCGCCAGGGCGCCGATGACCCAGTGCCCGCCGTTCAACGTGAGCTCCCGCAGCGCCCCCGAGGCCCCTCGCGGTGTTCCGGCGCCGAGACTCGCACGGCCCGCGAGATACCCAATGCCGAGATAGACGACACCGCGTGCGACATAACCCACGCGGGCGACTGGGGTGACCCATTTCGGAAGGGAGCGAGGAATGTCCACGAGTGCAAGCATCAACGGCCGCCACCCGGCCGGCAAGGGCTCTGTGGCATCCACTGACAGGCCGCGACGTCGATCTCGTAGCTCAGAGCGCGGTTTGCTCGCAGATCTGCTCGCGTTCGGCGAGCAGGCTCGTCAGTGCCGCGAGGTGCACCGGCTTCACCAGATGCCGATCGAAGCCGGCGGCGAGGCTACGCTCGTGGTCGCTCTCCCGGCTCCAGCCGGTCAGCGCAACCAGCAGCACCTCGTGTCCGCCAGGCATTTCGCGGATGTGCCGCGCGACCTGCAACCCGTCCACGGTGCCCATACCCAGATCGAGGATCGCGACATCCGGAGGGTGCCGGCGGGCAAGCTCGAGCGCCTGGCGGCCGTCGAGCGCGATCTCCACGTCGTGCCCGATAGATTGCAAGTGTCGCGCGATCACGCTTGCGGTATCCGGATCGTCATCGGCGACGAGAATGCGATACCCGTTCAGAACGCTCCCGGAACCGGTTCCGTCCGTCCCCGCCAGCGGCAGCCGGACCTGGAAAGTGCTGCCGCGCCCTGAGCCATCGCTGTTTACTTCGACGGTTCCCCCATGCAGCTCGACGAACCGGCGCACCAGCGCAAGCCCGATACCGAGCCCGCCTTCGGAGTGGTCCTGATGGGCCCGAACCTGGGAGAACAGGTCGAACACGCGTCGCAGGTCCTCCTTGGCGATACCGATGCCGGTGTCATGCACCTCGAGAAGCGCGTTCACTCCGTCGCGGCGCAGATCCACCTCGATCGTCCCGCCCGGGTCCATGTATTTGGCCGAGTTCGACAGCAGGTTGGAGATCACCTGCGAGAGCC
The DNA here is from genome assembly GCA_963769065.1 of uncultured Pseudomonadota bacterium. Classification (GTDB taxonomy): domain Bacteria; phylum Pseudomonadota; class Gammaproteobacteria; order Steroidobacterales; family Steroidobacteraceae; genus ZC4RG30. The sequence continues at coordinate 645,145 of CAVYKG010000001.1, forward strand.
GGGCCGCGTCGCCACAGACTTCGAGCGGTTCATCCGGCGTGCGGACGATCAGTCGGTGGCCGCGTTCGTCGATCACTGCCTGCGAAGCCTCGACACTCATTCCGACCACCGAGATCAGCGAGACGATCTCCAGCCGCAGCTCGACTTTTCCGGACCGTATCCGGCCGACATCCAGCAGATCGTCAACGAGCCGGACGAGGTGGCTGAGCTGGCGGTCCATCATCGCGATGATCTGCAGCAAGGGGCCGTCTTCGCGCATCAGGATGCGCACGAGCTGCAGACCGTGTCGTAGCGGAGCGAGCGGATTGCGCAGTTCATGCGCCAGTGTGGCGAGAAACTCGTCCTTGCGACGATCCTCGACCCGCAACGCGGCCTGCATCCGACGCTGCTCACTGATGTCGAGGAGGCTCGCCGAGATGCCCACCGTGCGGCCGCTTTCGCGAACCGGTCCGGCGGTCAGCAACACCGGCAGCCGCTTGCCGTCGCGGCAGATCGCCTCTGTCTCGGCGCGCACAGTCTCGCCACTGACGAGCCGCTGGAGCAGCGAGGCAACCTGGTGCCGGTGTTCCGGTGCTGCAAGGATCTCGCAACCCCGACCGATCACCTCGGTGGCCGCATACCCGAACAGGACCTGGGCCGAAGGGTTCCAGCTGCGAATCCGCCCGTCGGTGTCGATGCCGAGGATGGCGTCGGCTGAATGTTCGACCAGTGACGCGAGACTTGCACTGGCTATCTGTGCCTCCTTCCGGGCGGTGATCTCGCTGAACAGCACGGCCACGTGGCGCAGTTCCGGCGCGTCGATGGGGAACGCGTATACGTCGTACCATCGGTTGCCTAGCGCAGCCGCCGCGCACTCGAAGCGGCACGATAGACCGGTCATCGCGACCCGGCCCAGCATCTCGTACCAGATCTCCTCGTGTTCGGGAGCGAGCTCGCGCATCGAGCGGCGCTCGACATTGCGCAGGCCCGTCTGGCTCTCGAACGCCGGGTTCGCGCTGACGTAGCGGAAGTCCACTGGCTCGCCACTTGCATCGAATTGCATCGCGATAATGCAGAACCCGGCCTCGATCGCTTCGAACAGCAGGCGATAGCGCTCCTCGCTGAGCTTGAGCCGATCCGTGGCAAGCACGCGTTCGGTGTCGTCGCGCATTACCTTGGTAAATCCCACGCACCGGCCAGCAGCGTCGTCGATGCGCGTAGTTCGGCCGGTGGCGAAGAAAGCTTCGCCTCCCTTCCGCTTCATCCACCGGTCGTCGTCGGCGATGCCGGTATGCAGCGCATCAGCGAGTTCGCGCGCGGGCACTCCCGCGGCGACGTCCGCCGGAAGGTAGATTGCCTCCGGCGATGAGCCGACGAACTCGTCCCGGTCGTACCCGAGAACGAAGCGCACGCCTTCGTTCCAGGTCGTCGCGCGGCCTTCGACATCGGTCGAGAAGATCGCATAGTCACGGACCTGGGAGACCAGCACTCGGTCCTGAGCGTCGCCGTCGTCGCGTTCCATGGAGTCGAGATTGGCGCCGCGAAGCAGATGTCTCTGTCAGCGGCAGCGCATCGGGATGCGTTTCGCTCCTACCGCCATCCCTCAAATATCAATTCGGCAGGAGTACGGTTGCTGCAGGACAAGCGGGCACAGAGACCGCGGTCCACGTGGTGAGATCTGGGTTCACTCGTACCCGGCCTCTGCTCCGGCGTCGGGTGCTCCCGCTCGTGGCAGATCCTGTCAGCGACCGCAGAGGCGCGTAGGGGATATTCACCGACATCGCGAGGCAGCACGGCTGTCCCAAGCTTCAGACCTACGGTTCCGAGGTGCCCGCCATGAAAACGCCCGTTCGTCCGATACTGATCGCTGTCTGCCTCGCCGCTTCGCTGCCGCTGAACGCAGCGGCCCCTGCGGCGAGCTCGGAGTTCGGCAAGCTCGATCGCAACAGCGACGGCAAGATCACCCTGGCCGAAGCCAAGGCGAAGGCCGAGCTGGAGGTGCGCTTCGAGCAGCTCGACCGCAATCACGACGGCCTGCTCACTCCTGAAGAGTTCGGCCAGAACGGCCAGGTTGCCCCGCCCGCCGACCCGGCGACCGTGCCCGGGGGCAGCGCGGGCGCGCAGCACATGCCCAACACCTGACGCCGACCCGTTTCATACAGTAGTTGCGCCTTGCCCTTGCTGTGCGGAAGGGCAGGCGGTGTACCGTGGCGGCAGGCTGTTACGTTTCTTCCCTGCCGTGCAGACGAATCCCGACAATGGCGAGCCAGACGCCGCGCGTTACCGCGTCGCGGTCAAGGCGCTGTGCCAGTTCACCGCGAAGGCGGGCGACCTCGATCGCAGGTTCACGCCCGCGCCGACTGCGCGACAGGGCATGGCCGGGCATGCGCTCATCGCTGCGCGGCGCGGCCGCGACTACCGCGCTGAAGTTGCGCTGCAGGCCGAACACGGTGCGTTGACGGTTCGCGGACGAGCCGACGGCTTCCTGCCGGCCGAGACGCGGCTGGAAGAGTTCAAGACGCATCGCGGCCCGGTCGACCGCGTCCCCGGTAATCACCGGACGCTTCACTGGGCGCAGTTGCAGACCTACGGCGCGATGCTGTGTGCGCGCGATGGACTGGAGGCTGTCACGCTCGCACTCGTCTACTTCGACATCGACGTGCAACGCGAAACCGTTCTCCAGGAAACCCGCTCTGCGCAGGACCTGATGGCGCTGTTTCGCGAGCGATGCGATGTGTTTGCCCGCTGGGCCGATGCAGAACTGCGGCACCAGGCCGAGCGCAACGCCAGCCTTCGCTCGCTCGTGTTTCCTTTCGGAAAGTTGCACCCGCAGCAGCGAGTACTGGCCGAAGCGGTCTACCGCGCGGCAGTGCGCAGCGGGCGCTTGCTCGCGGAGGCGCCGACCGGCGTGGGCAAGACGCTCGGCACGCTGTTCCCCCTACTGAAGGCGCTCGCGGAGCGGAAGATCGACCGCATCTTCTACCTGACGGCGAAGTCGACTGGTCGCGCCCTGGCGCTCGATGCGATTGCCCAGCTACGTCTCGCGAACCCGACGATGAAGCTGCGTGCACTCGACCTCGTCGCACGGGACAAGGCCTGCGTGCATCCGGGGAACGAGTGCCATGCCGCAGCGTGCCCGCTGGCCCGCGGGTTCTACGATCGTCTCGCCGCGGCGCGCGATGCCGCCGTCCAGCTCGAGGTCATGGACCAGCCGTCACTGCGGGCAATCGCGCTCGAGCACGAGGTGTGTCCGTATTATCTCAGCCAGGAGATGACCCGCTGGGCCGACGTCGTCATCGCCGACTACAATCATTATTTCGACTCGAGCGCGTTGCTGCACGCGCTGGTGCGCGAGAACGACTGGAACCCCGGAGTGCTGGTGGACGAAGCGCACAATCTCGTGCCCCGGGCGAGGGCGATGTATTCCGCGCGGATTGACGACGCGGTGCTGCTTGCAGCGCAGGTCGACGCACCGCTGGCATTGCGGCCCGCCTTGAAGCGGGTCGCGAACCTCTGGCTGACGCTGAAAGAGACATTGCCCTCATCTCACGTCGTGCTCGACGAGCAGCCCGACCCGCTGATGATCGCGCTGCGCGATGCAGCGAGCAGACTGTCGGAGTGGTCGGCCCTTCATCCCGAACCGATGGCGCCGGGCGTGCAGCAGTTCCACTTCACCGCGATGGATTTCCTGCGGCTCGGTGAAACGCTCGGCCCTCATTCACTGCTGGAATGGAGCGGCCACGACGGTCCGGCGCTCGGCATCCGCAACATTATTCCCGCGACGTTTCTCGCGGCGCGATTCAGCGCGGCCCGGACGATGGCGCTGTTTTCCGCAACGCTGAACCCGAGCGACTACTATCAGGAGATGCTCGGCCTCGGCGAAGACTGTGGCTGGCTCCGCGTCGGCTCGCCGTTCAAGCCGGATCAGCTGCACGTGAGCGTGGTCGCCGACGTCTCGACGCGGTTCCGCGACCGTGCACGTTCACTCGCTCCGGTGGTCCGGTTGGTTGCGAGTCAGTTCCGTCGCGCGCCCGGTAACTACCTGCTGTTCGCCGGCAGCTTCGACTATCTGCGCCAGGTCGAGGCGCAGCTGCGCACCGCGTATCCCGATATCCCGCTGTGGAGCCAGACTGCGAACATGACGGAAGAGGGACGTCGCGTGTTCGCTGAACGATTCAGCGCCGAGGGCGCCGGAATCGGCCTGGCCGTGCTGGGTGGCGCGTTTGCCGAAGGAATCGATCTGCCCGGAACGCGTTTGATCGGCGCGTTCGTGCTGACGCTCGGGTTGCCTGCGGTCGATTCCGCCAACGAGGAGACTCGCAGGCGACTGGAGAAGGCCGGCGGCCGCGGCTACGAGTACACCTACCTCTACCCGGGCCTACAGAGGGTGGTGCAGGCTGCAGGGCGTGTCATCCGCAGCACGTCGGATCGGGGATGGCTGTACCTCATCGACGAACGCTACGCGCAGCCCGCCGTGGCACGGCTGCTGCCTTCGTGGTGGGTCGTGAAACGGATCGCCGCCGGTGTGGCGGAAAGCTAGAAGGGCTGCGCGGCGAGTTCGGCCGATATGCGGTTTCGGTCGGCCACGTGCAGTCGCTGGGTCTGCTCGAACGTGCGCAGCAGCGTCTCGGCACTCACGAGAGACTCGCCGCGAAAACGCAGCATCGTGACCATTCGCCGCTGACTCGCGAGATTCCGCTCGCCGGTGGCAACGTGGCGCTCGGCCTTTTCGAGATGAAATTCGAGCATCGCGCGTTTCATGGGGGCCTCGCTACCGTATGGAGTAGCACCAAGCCGCGTGGGTGTCAAAGACGGTCAGAGCAGAGCGTGGAAGCGCAGCGCGGGTAACTGCGCCGACGTCAACGCCGGCTGCTCCATCTCGTCCGAGCGTGGGGTGGTGAAGTTGCCTGCCGGGCCGGATAGCCGACGAGGCGCCTCGCGTTCTCGTCCCACAGTCGGAGCCGTGCGCTGCGCAGGCTCGACCAGAACGTCAGCACGGGTGTTTTCAGAAACATCGGACTCGACCGGTGCATCCGCTCGAGGTGGTAGTTGGGGATACCCGGGTTGTGATGATGGACGTGATGGAAGCCGATGTTGCCGGTGAACCACTGCAACACTTTCGGCAGGCGATAGTAGGAGCTTCCGAGCAACGCGGCATCGGGTGGCGTCCAGAGGCCCGTTCTCTCCCACACCACTCCTTCGAACTGGTGCTGGACATAGAACAGCCAGACGCCGACGGACCCTGCCACCAGCAGGATCAGGGTTTGAAAGTAGAGATAAGTGCGGAAGCCCAAGGTCATGCCGGCGATACACGCGAGGCACGCGATAGCAAGGTTGGCCAGATGCACGGACCGTCGCTCTCGTGGGCGCGAACCCGCGCTGACGAATCGGTACTTGACCACGAACAGCAGGAAAGGGGCGATCAGAAAGAGGAATATGGGGTTCCGCGCGACCCGGTAAGCGATTCGACGCCACCATGAAGCGGTTTGAAACTCCAGAACGGTCAACGTCCATACGTCACCGAAACCGCGGCGGTCGAGGTTTCCCGCAGTCGCATGATGCTTGGCGTGTTCGTGCCACCATTCATGAGTCGGGACGAATGCAAGCGTCCCGGTGATGAAGCCGACGAGGCGATTCGCGCGGACCGATCGCATGAACGAACCGTGGCCGCAATCATGGAAGATGATGAACAACCGTACCAGAAAGCCTGCTGCGAGAATGGACAGCGGAAACGCGGTCCAGGCGTGGCGAGGCTCGAGCCACGCCATCGCCACCCAGAGCGCGAGGTACGGAACGAGGGAATTGGTCAACTGCCAGACTGCTCTGGAGTTGGACGGTGGGCCGAGACCGGGCAGCGCCGCTGTCACGTGCGACGCTGAGCGTCGATAACGACGTCAGGTGAGTTGAGCTCGCCTGTGCTTCCCGGTCTCATGTTCACGGTCCTGCTGTCGGAGGAACAGCGGCTCGCGGTTCGCCAGCGCCCCAGAAGTGCGTTCGAGAAGACGACCGCACGCTTCGACGGTAACACGTCGTGCCGTGCGTCATTTCTCTTTCCGCGTCCTGCCTGGGGGGTCGGGGAAGAACTCACAGCGAGTCGAACTTCCGAGTAGTCTCGTCCGCGTTGGCGTCTTCCGGCACGAAGCAGAAGACAGGTCAGAGGTTGTCCGGAAAGCAGTTGATCCACCCAGAACACACCCCGCTGCGCGCAGCAACGAACAGGCTCGCCGAATCATGAGCTCACCTGGGCTCGCCCGCATCGAATCGGTGCTCATGGCGGTCACGCGAATCAATACGTTTGCGGGCGCTGTGCCCCTTACGGGAGCGAGCGGCTTCTTCTTCCGGCGCGACGAGCGATGGTTCGTCGTGACGAATCGTCACGTCCTGTTCGACGAGCCGACCGAGCACTTTCCTGATCGCGTCGAAGTTCTCATCCATACGCACGCGCGCAACCTCACCCAGCACAGCATGGTGTCGATACCGCTCTACAGAGACGGCCTGGCGCTGTGGCGCAGCGCGGTCGACAGCGAAGGCGAGGTGGACGTTGCGGTGGTCGAGTTCGACACGGCCCTTGTGCCGCCTGGTGCTGTCATCAGCGCTTTCGATCTGACGCACATCGGTGCAAGCGGCGAACGGGTGTCCCTCGGTGATACCGTGACCGTCGTCGGCTTTCCGCTGGGGTTCCACGACACTCTGCATCACCTGGCTGTGGCGCGCGGCGCGTCGATCGCGTCCTCGTACGGCGTGCGGTTTCAGGGGCAGGGCTGCTTCCTGACCGATGCGCGAACCCACCGCGGCAGCAGCGGGTCACCGGTCTTGCGACGGAGGCGCGCCTTTGAAGGCGCGACGCCTGAACTGCCCTGGGAGTTGCTGGGCGTCCATTCAACCCGAATGGACATGAACACACGGGATGCGACGCTGGACGAGTCGCTCGGGCTGAATTGCGCCTGGTACGCGGACGTCCTGACGGCCCTGACCAAGTAGGTGCGTCGACCAGACGCCACGGGCGGACCACTTCCCACCTGCCAACTAGCTGTTCTCGACTGGCGAGTCGTCCGGCTGCTTCATCGGCAGACAGACGGTGAAGGTCGTTCCTTCCTCGGGAGTGGATTGGACGTCAATCGTGCCGCCGTGCAACGTGGCGATCTCCCGCGCTACATATAGGCCGAGCCCGAGACTCGTACGTCGGTCCCCGTGATCGTCGGGAGCGCTGCTGGGCAATTGCACGAGTGGCTGGAAGATTTCGCGCCATGCGCTTCGCGGTATTGCCGGACCGCGGTTGTTCACGTCCACGCGGATGACCTCCGACGTCCCCACTGCACGCACTCGCACCGGCCCGCCTGCCGCACCGTGTTTGGCGGCATTGATCAGCAGGTTCGTGAACAACTGGTGCAGTCGCACCTGGTCGAACAGACCACGGAGCTCACCTTCCAGGCCCAGCTCGAACCGGGAGCCCGGGAATGTTGAACTTGCATCCTCGATCGCCGAGCGGCACACAACGCCAATGTCAGTTGGCGTGGGCTTGATTGGCATGCCACTGCCAAGCTCGGTGCGCGTATAGCCGATCAGATCATCGACCATCGTGGACATGACGAGGGCGCTGCGGCGGACCCGGGCGCCAGTCTTCTCAACGTCGACGGCGGGAAGGTCGGGACGCGCAAGCAGCGCGCCGGAGGCGGTGAGCGTCGCGAGGGGTGCGCGGAGATCGTGTCCGAGGATCGCCAGAAAGAGCTCGCGCGTGTGATCGGCTCGCGCCGAGTACGTGACGATGGACTCGGCCAGCGCCTGGTCGATGCTCTCATTGAACCGGATCATTTCGCGAATCGTGTCGGTGGAAAGGGCGTTCATCCGCGGAAGCCAGAGTCGAAGCACGGTGGCGCGGAGCGCACGGAACTCCGCGCTGAGCTGCAGCAGTGTGAAGTGACTCTGGTGACGCTGCGTTCCATGGATGGAGGCAGCACTGGAGGCGACACCCTCGCCGGGAGAGTTCCCGCGCGACTTTTCGTACTGCTCGCTGCTGCTTTGAAGGCTGTCGATGTCGAGGGCGATCGATCGCAGTATTGCCTCCGCGTGATCTCGAAGCTGCCGGAGAGTCATTTCTTCCGTGCCTGAGTCGAGCGTCCGGGCGAACGCGACCCATTCCGCCAGGATTTCGTCCATGTACTGGCCGATGAACACATTCAGGCGCATTTGAATTTCCTGTGGCCCGGCCAGCGCAGGGTGTTGCGCTATCTGCCTGGCGCTGTGGTGTTCACGACGCCGGGCACAGAGGGATGGACTCCGCATCTGCAGTCGCGAGTTTATTCCAGGCGATCTTCCCAAGGCGATTTTCAGTACGAGCTTTTGCAGGTCGTTCGGTGAGAGCGGCGGACGGCGCGCGTTCGGATCGCGTGACGGGTTGCCGCGAGCCTGATCGGTTCCGCCCCGGCCTGGTTGATGCGGCGCTTGTCGTCTCCTGCAGTGGGGGATGGGCGTGAATGGCGCGCCAGGATGCACCGCCATCGCGCGGCGGCGATTTGGCGGCGGCCACTGCCGGCCTCGACCATCTCAGGTTGCGGTTCCGGACCCGGAAGCTCTGTTAGAAACCGTTAGGCACCTGAATAACCACGGGACTTCAAGGTGCAACCGCCGTTTTTCTGGTTCAATCTTCCGGATAACGGATCAAGGGGGAAGTCATGGCGAACGGTCGACTGAGCGTAGGGTTTGCGATCGCCGGGATTCTCGCGACCACGGCCTCTGCCGCCTTCGGGCAGGACGCGGCAGCGGCGGATGACCTGAACGAAGTCGTCGTCACCGGATCGCGGATCATCCGCGAGGGGATGTCCTCCCCGACCCCGCTCACGTCCCTCAGCTCGGAAGAGCTGTTCCAGGCCAACCCACAGTCGATCTCGCAGGCGCTCGCGACGCTGCCGTCGATGACCGGCTCGACCACGCCCAAGACGATCGGCGGCCGCACGACCCTCGGGGTCGGCAGCTTCCTCAACCTGCGCAACCTCGGTACGAACCGCAATCTGGTCCTGCTCGATGGCCGTCGCGTCGTCCCGAGCAACATCGCGGGCAACACGGACATCAACCTGCTGCCGCAAGGCCTGATCTCCAACGTCAGCGTGGTCACCGGCGGTGCCTCGGCCGCCTATGGCTCAGACGCCGTCGCCGGCGTCACCAACTTCATCCTCGACACGCGATTCGACGGTTTCAAGGCCGACGTCAATGCAGGTCAGTCCTCACACGACAAGGACGGCGCCTCGTATCGCGCCGCGCTCGCGTGGGGTTCGCCGTTCATGGACGACAAGCTGCACGTGATCGGATCGTTCGACTGGCGTCATTCGCAGCAGGCCTACAAGGAAAACCGCTCCTGGGCGAGCCGCTACTGCGCGGTCGTCCCGGTTCCGGGCGTGACGGCTGCCACCATGTCCGTGACGAATCCCCGACAGACGGTCGCGTGCAACGTGACGCAGCCGAGCAGCTCCTATGGCGGCGCCATCATCTCCGGGCCGCTGACGACTGCCAATCAGGGCATCACGTTCGGCAGAGGCGGCGTTCCGGAGGCCTTCACATACGGCTCGCTGCGCAGTGCGAACCTGCAGGTGGGTGGCGAAGGCAACTTCGTGGGCGACACCGCGAACTTCAACACCCCGACCGACAACAAGGTGTTCTTCACTCACGTTGCCTACGAGTTCACCGAGAACCTCGAAGGCTTCGTGCAGGGGACGGTCGGCAGCGCAGACTCGACCTACACGCAGACGCCGCCGTTCTTCCAGGGCAACACCGGCCTCGTGATCTTCAGTGGCAACCCGTTCATTCCCGCGTCGATCCAGCAACGCATGACGGCGCTCGAACGTCGCGAGCTTCCCGCTCGGCCTCGTGGCGAAGTCCTGGGGCAGCATCGACATCGATTCGAAGTACCGTGCGTGGGACGGCGTTGCTGGACTGAAGGGCAAGTTCGGCGACGGTTGGCAGTGGGACGCGCATTATCAGCAGGGTCGCACCGCGTTCAGGCTCGACTACATCAACCAGCTCTCGCTCGAACGGGTGCATCGCGCCGTCGACGCGGTGCTCGCTCCGAACGGAACGATCGTCTGCCAGAGCGCGATCGCCAATCCGGCCGCGTACGGCGACTGCGTGCCGCTCAACCCGTTCGGTGAAGGCGCGCCTTCGCAGGCTGCGCTCGACTACATCCACACCGGATCGCAGCCGTGGAACTACAACATCATGCGTCAGAAGAGCGCCGCGGCCAACGTCAACGGCACGCCGTTCGCGACCTGGGCCGGTGACGTGTCTGTTGCAGCCGGCGTCGAGTGGCGCAAACTGGAAGGCCAGGTCGAGTCCGACCCGATTTCCAATACGGTGCCGGGCTACACCGCCGTGCGGGGTCTCCCGGCGGCTTACGTGGGCCGCGTCGGCGGATGGTCGACCAGCAACGTGCTGCCGACCAGCGGCGAATACGACGTCAAGGAAGTTTACGTCGAGACGCTCCTGCCGCTCGCCAAGGACCACATGCTGCTGCGGTCGCTGGACCTGAATGCCGCGGTTCGTTCGACGGACTACTCGCAGAGCGGGCGCGTGGAGACCTGGAAGGGCGGACTCACGTGGCGGCCGATCGACGAATTGCTGATCCGGGGTACACGTTCGCGCGACATCCGTGCACCGGGCATCGGCGATCTCTACAGCCGGGACAGCCAGGGTCCGAACACGATCGTGATCGACCGCGTGCTGCCCAATACGCCGTCGGTCAGCGTCCCTATCGTGATCTCCGGTAACCCGGCGCTGACGCCCGAGCGTGCGGACACGACGACATTCGGTATCACCTACCAGCCGATGTGGCTCGCCGGGTTCGGTGCATCGGTCGATTACTACGACATCCGCATCAAGGACGTGCTCCAGGCTGCAGGGGCCCAGGACACGATCGACCGCTGCGCGCTCGGCCAGCAGATCTACTGCAGCAATCTCACCCGGACCGGCACCACGCTGGTATCGATCCGTCAGCGAACGCAGAACCTTGCCGAGGCGCGAACGAAGGGGGTCGATCTCGATTTCAGCTACCGCACGACGCTGCTGGGCGCCAGGAGCACCTTCCGGTTGATCGGAACCCGGCTCATCGAACAGTCGACCACGGTGCCGAGCGCGACGAGCTTCAGTTACGTGGACCGCGTGGGTGACGCGAATCTCGGCTACCTGAAGTGGATCGTCACCGCGATCGCGAACGTCGACCTGGGCTCGTTCGGCTTCAACGCCAACGCACGCTACATGGGCAAGGGTTCGTTCAACGCAACCTATCTTCCAGGCGACATCGCTCCGGAGTTCGCCGATGTCGGCAGCATCGTGACGCTGGATCTCGGCGCGCAGTACAAGCTCGACGTTCGCGGCGAGCCCCAGGTCTACGTCAACGTCGCGAACGTGTTTGACCGCGACCCGCCGCTGCTGCCGTCGAGCGCGCTGGTGGGCGGGCAGACTAACGTGGGTCTCTACGACACCATGGGTCGCTACTACACTGCCGGTGTCCGCTTGCGCTTCTGAAGCGCAAGCGCTGATGCGCGGTGATTGTCACCCCGGGTTGGAATCTCCTAGCAAGGAAAGCTGCCCCGCTTCAGTGAGTCAAGCGCAAGCCCGGGAAGAGGTGCCCCCAACTTGACCCGCACTCACCCGAGCTACCTGACATTTAGGGTTGGGGTAGAGACACGTCACCATCGATTCGACGAGGCAACTTGCCGCTCTCGCGGTACGGGGCAGCGTCGGAGAACCAAGTGGCAGGTGGCGACCAGAATGCGGCTTTGCTTCGTCGAGTCAGCGCCGCGCCTTTCATTCGCTTATCAGCCAGCGCTGGCGCGTCATTATCGACTCGCCATGTATCAGCTGATCCTCGACACCTGCCAGCCGGATCGTTGTCTGTTCGATACTCATGACCCACCCTGCGCCGTCTGTCCGGCGCCGCCGCGCTACTACAACAGGTTCCGCGTAGGTCCCACACAACGCCAGCTACCCTCCTACTGCTTCGATCGTCGCGTAAGAGCTTAATGCGCCCGGCCCAACATGGGCGGAGACAGCGGTCGCTTGCCGACCAAGGAGACTTCATGGCTGGGAAAAACACTGCCGTTTTTGGCATCTACCATTCGAGCGTGGCGGCTGAACAAGCTGTCGACTCGCTGGTGCGAAGCGGATTTGCCAGTACCGATATCTCGGTCCTACTCGCGGACACCGGCAGCACTAAGGAATTCGCGCATACCAAGGACACGAAGGCGCCCGAGGGCACGACAACGGGCGCCGCTACGGGCGGCGTCATCGGCGGCACGCTGGGTGTGCTGGCGGGCATCGGCGCACTTGCCATTCCAGGTGTGGGTCCCTTGATCGCCGCGGGTCCGATCATGGCCGGTCTCGCTGGTCTGGGTGTCGGCGGCGCCGTTGGCGGCCTCGTGGGGGCGCTGGTGGGGATGGGAATCCCTGAGTACGAGGCGAAGCGCTATGAGGGTCGCGTCAAGGACGGTGGAACCCTGCTGTCCGTCCATTGCGATACCTCTGATGAAGTGAGTCGTGCGAAGGACCTGCTCAAGGCATCTGGTGCCGAGGACATCGCTTCAACGAGCGAAGCCTCGGGTGAAAAGTCTGCCTCGAACGTGCAAGGAACGACGAGTTCGTATGATACGGGGCGGTCGCTGTGAACAGGCTAACGTTGCTGGCGTCACTCGCCGCGACCGCGCTCGTGTCCACAGCGACGCTTGCGCAGAATGCGCCGGCGGCCGATAACAGCGCCTCCAACAGTCAGACGCGCTCCGGGGCGCAGCTCACTGCCGACGATCAATCCAACAGCAAAGCCGATATCGAGCTCACGCAGCGAATCCGGCGCAGCGTGATGGACGATAAGAGCCTATCGACCTATGGCAAGAACGTGAAAATCGTGTCGGTCGGCGGCAAGGTCACCCTGAACGGGGTGGTGCATACCGCCGATGAAAAGAAGCGGATCGGCACCATGGCGGCCTCGGCGGCTGGTGCCGGAAACGTCGTCAATGAGTTGAAGGTTACTCCGGAGAAATAACGGGGCAAGCGGCGGCCCGGGAGGGCCGCCGTCGTCTGCCGATCACCTCGTACCGCGTACTCGGCTGCAGCCGTTCACCAGAACCGCTCGCTGTAGTCGAGGGCGTCGACGTTTGCGCGTACATCACCCACTGCGTTCATCCCGGCACTCCTCGTTACAGCGGGCATCAATGCCTGGTAAAGAAAAGGCGACGAAACGGCGGCGTTATCTTACTGCCGCACCGCCCATGACACGTCATATATGGCCTTTAAAGCTTTACAGCGGAGCGTTCAGCATGCATCCACGGACGATTGCCAGATACGTCGACAAGTCCGTGCGTCATCCGCTTCGGGCCGTCCGCAACGGAATCGAAGTCCTCCGATTCGCAATGCTCGACCACGCTGCGGAGCGCGAAAAGCTCTTCGGTTTTCTACGTGACAAGTTCAACTTCGACGCTGCCGCCGCCCTAGACGAGCTGGGACGATCGGAATTCTCCAGGTGGAACCGGTCGCGGCGGGAGGCACTGGCTGAGTTCAGAGGGCCCTACCGGTTCGGATCGGCGGGCGAGTGGGACTGCGAGGCGCTGTATCTCTTAGTACGCGCGCTCAAGCCGCGCGTTGTGGTTGAAACGGGAGTCTGCTACGGCTGCTCCAGCTCGTACGTCCTCGAAGCGTTGATCAGGAACGGCGGCGGAGACCTGCACAGCATTGATCTCGGTAATACGCCCGATGAGCCGCCGAGTGAGTTCTTCGTCCACCCGAATCAGAAATCACGTTGGCACCTGCACATCGGAGACAGTGTTGAACTGCTTCCGGCGCTGCTTCAGCGCTTAGGTCAGATCGATCTCTTCCACCATGACAGCCTCCACACGTACGAGCACATGATGTTCGAATACGAGACTGCCCTGCCTCATCTGAGCGAGCAAGGGGCCATCTCTTCCGACGACGTCAACATCGTTCTATCGCTCACCAACCCCTTCCAGCGCGGGCCGTTTGTCGACTTCTGCAAGCGCCATGGCTGGTCTTGGCTTACGGCTCGCAACTTCGGCGTTGCCGTGGACGAGAGTCGCCGCAGGGCATGAACGTGGCCGACCAACCCGCTCATGGGGTGTACTCCAGCTGCAGAGCGGCGAAGTCTGCGGCCGAGCGACATAACGCTCGCCGATGCGCGCGAGGCTCCAGTCAAGCGCACGGGCCGGCGGGCCAACCAGTTGCGAGCTGCCGTCCAATACACGGCGCCAGCCACTTCTCAGGGCCTAGATAACGACACATGCATCGACAGAGGCGCCCGCCAGCAGCCGTTACAAGCAAGAAATGCCCCGCCATCGGAGACTTTCCGGGGCTTTTCGAGCACATTGACCGCGCGAATCGCCACTTCCGTGAGCGCCGTCGTCGTCTGGGGTACGCCGAGTGGCGAATGGAAGATACCCCGGGAAATAGGCCACTTCGTGAACTAATTGGGCATGCCTCGAGGCGCCGTGGGATCGGCTGATACAGGGCAGTTGGCTCCCCGGGTTGGAATCGAACCAACGACCAACGGATTAACAGTCCGACGCTCTACCGCTGAGCTACCGAGGAGTGGACAGGACGTCCCGAAATCGAGGCGCGATTCTTCAAGAACCGGCCGCCGCCGTCAAGCCGAGCGGTCGCGCATCACGGGCTGGCGCCAGACGCGCGCGCTACGCCGGCTCGTGACGGAGCCTCTCGCCGACGGAACGACCGTCCGCGTGCCGGGCGAGCGCTGCGCGATGCGGTCCAGCGCCTCGCGGAGCAGTGCTCCATGCTGCACGGCAAAGGAGAAACGCAGGTGGCCCGGTGCGCCGAAGCCCGGAGCCGGCAACGCCCGCGACCAGCGCCTCGGTCAGCAGGAACTCGCAGAACGCCTCGTCGTCGCGGAAGCCGATGCTGCTGCATGGCGCCGCGGACGTCGACGAAGGCGTAGAACGTGCCGGCGCCGCCACGGCACGCAAACCCGGGCAGGGCGTTCAGGCCCGCCACGAACAGGTCGTGACGCTGCCGGAAGGCCTCGTTCATCTCGACGACGTCGTCCTGCGGACCGATCAGCGCAGCGAGGGCCGCGCGCTGGCTCATGCTCGACGGCGTTGGTGGTGGACTGGCCCTGGATGGTCGCCATCGCGGCGATGACCTCGCGCAGGCCCACCGCAGTAGCCGATGCGCCAGCCCGTCATCGCGTAGCCCTTGGAGCAGCCGTTGATCGTGACGGTGCGGTCGTACAGCGCCGGGACGGCCTGGGCGAGGCTCGTGAACGGCTCGTCGCCCCAGTAGATCTTCTCGTAGATGTCGTCGGTGCCGACCAGGACACGCGGATGCTCGAGCAGCACCTCGCCCAGTGCCTGCGAGCTCGGCGCGCGTGTAGGCCGCGCCGGTGGGATTGCTCGGCGAGTTGAGCAGCACGCAGCCGCGTCTGCGGCGTGATGGCCGCGGCGAGCTGCCGCGGCGTGATCTTGTAGCCCTGTTCGGCAGTGGCATCGGGCGTGACGGGCAGGCCGTCGGCCAGCATCACCATGTCGGGATACGACACCCAGTACGGCGCCGGGATGATGACCTCGTCGCCCGGATCGACGACCGCCATGCACAGGTTGAACAGCGTCTGCTTCGCGCCGGTGGAAACGAGGATCTGGTTGCGCTCGTAGCTCAGCTCGTTGTCGCGCTGGAACTTGGCGATGATGGCGTCCTTGAGTTCCGGCATTCCGTCCGCATTGGTGTAGCGGGTGAAGCCGGTGCGGATCGCCTCGATGCCGGCTTCGCCGACGTGCAGCGGCGTGTCGAAATCCGGCTCGCCCACCGACAGGCTGATGACGTCCTTGCCCTGCCGGCGCAGCTCGGCGGCACGCGCCGTCATGGCGAGCGTGGGCGAGGGCTTGACGCGCTGTACTCGGCGCGCGATCTGCAGGCTGGCGTACTTCAAGGGCTCGGCGGGTGGTTGAGCGGGCGCGGTATATTACGGGACGGACCATGGACACAGCGAAATTTCAGCTTCAGGCGACGTACGCGCCCGCCGGCGATCAGCCGCAGGCCATCGCGCGCCTGATCGAAGGCTGCCGGAAGCGGGCTCGCGGCGCAGACGCTGCTCGGCGTCACCGGCTCGGGCAAGACCTTCACCATCGCCAACGTGATCCAGAACCGTGCAGCGCCCGACGCTGGTCATCGCGCACAACAAGACGCTGGCGGCGCAGCTCTACGGCGAGTTCACGCGATTTCTTCCCGAACAACGCGGTCGAGTATTTCGTCTCGTACTACGACTACTACCAGCCCGAGGCGTACGTGCCGTCGTCGGACACCTTCATCGAGAAGGATTCCTCGGTCAACGAGCACATCGAGCAGATGCGGCTGTCGGCGACCAAGGCGCTGCTCGAGCGGCGCGGACACGCATCATCGTGGCCACGGTGTCGTCGATCTACGGCCTCGGCGATCCCGCAGGCCTACCTCGCAGATGGTGCTGCACCTCAAGCGCGGCGACAGACTCGACCAGCGCGCGCTGCTGCGGCGCCTGGCCGACATGCAGTACACGCGCAACGACATGGATTTCACGCAGGGCTGCTACCGCGTGCGCGGCGACGTCATCGACATCTTCCCGGCCGAGTCCGATCGCGATGCCATCCGCGTCGAGCTGTTCGACGACGTGATCGACTCGACTGTCGCGCTTCGATCCGCTGACCGGCGAGATCCGCGCGAAGATTCCGCGCTACACGGTCTATCCGGGCACGCATTTCGTGACGCCGCGGGATCGGCTGGTCGAGCGCGATGGACCAGATCAAGGAGGACCTGCGCGCTGCGGCTGCACGACCTGTACGACGAACAGCAAGCTGGTCGAGGCGCAGCGCCTGCAGCAGCGCACCACCTTCGACCTGGAGATGATCCAGGAGATCGGCTACTGCCAGGGCATCGAGAACTACTCGCGCTATCTGTCCGGGCGCCAGCCAGGGCGAGCCACCGCCGTGCCTGTACGACTACCTGCCGCCCGATGCGCTGCTGATCGTCGACGAGAGCCACCAGACCATTCCGCAGCTCGGCGCGATGTACAAGGGCGACCGCTCGCGCAAGGAGACGCTGGTGGAGTACGGCTTCCGTCTGCCGTCGGCGCTCGACAACCGGCCGCTGAAGTTCGAGGAATGGGAAGCAGCTCGCGCCGCAGATGATCTTCGTCTCGGCAACGCCGGGACAGTACGAGGCGCGAAAGGCAGGGCAGGTGGTCGAGCAGGTGGTGCGGCCCACCGGCCTGGTCGATCCGGAGGTCGAGATCCGGCCGGTGCGCACGCAGGTCGACGACGTGCTGTCCGAGATCAACAAGCGGCGTCGAGCGCGGCGAGCGCGTGCTGGTCACGACGCTGACCAAGCGCATGGCCGAGGATCTGACCGACTACCTCGACGAGCACGGCGTGCGCGTGCGCTACCTGCACTCCGACGTCGAGACGGTCGAGCGCGTCGAGATCATCCGCGACCTGCGGCTCGGCAAGTTCGATTGCCTCGTCGGCATCAACCTGCTGCGCGAAGGGCTCGACATGCCCGAGGTGTCGCTGGTCGCGATTCTCGATGCGGACAAGGAAGGTTTCCTGCGCTCGGAAGGCTCGCTGATCCAGACCATCGGCCGCGCGGCGCGCAACCTGAACGGCCGCGCGATCCTCTATGCGGACCGGATCACCGGCTCGATGCAGCGCGCCCTCGATGAAACCGCGCGGCGCCGCGCAAAGCAGATCGAGTTCAACACCGCGAACGGCATCACGCCCCGCGGCGTCACCAAGCCCATCAAGGACATCCTCGAGGGGGCGCGGTCGGAGCCGTCGAAGTCGGACAAGCGGCGAGACGGCAAGGGCAAAGGCAAGGGCGGTGCGAAGGCGCGTCCGGCTCTCGCGAGCGACGCGACGCCCGAACAGATCGTTCGCGAGATCAAGCGGCTCGAGGCCGAGATGTTCAAGCACGCCCGCAACCTCGAGTTCGAGCAAGCCGCCGCGCTGCGGGACGAGATCGAGACACTCAAATTGCGCGAGCTCGGCCTGCCGCCGGCAGCGGCCTGATCGGGCCGGTCAGGCACCGGATTTCCGTTGCCTGACCGGCCCCGCTCGCGTATCTTCGGCGCCCGCCTGAAGAGCGCGCGGTTAGCTCAGCGGTAGAGCACTTCCTTGACATGGAAGGGGTCACAGGTTCGATCCCTGTACCGCGCACCACGGCATCCTGGCCGTTCACGCTCCTGCGGGACACCGCCCCTCGGGCGTCCCTGCTATCCTTCGCGGCCCATGCCTGTCATCACACTGCCGGACGGCAGCCAAAAGCACTTCGACGCGCCCGTCACCGTCGATGAAGTTGCCGCCAGCATCGGCGCCGGCCTTCGCAAGGCCGCGCTCGCCGGTCGAGTGGACGGCAAGGTCGTCGACACCTCGTATCGCATCGCGAACGATGCCCAGCTCTCGATCGTCACCGACAAGGATCCGGCCGGCCTCGACGTCATCCGGCACTCCGCCGCGCATCTGCTCGCGCATGCGGTGAAGCAGCTGTTCCCCGAGGCGCAGGTGACGATCGGCCCGGTGATCGAGGACGGCTTCTTTTACGACTTCGCGTTTGCACGGCCCTTCACGCCTGACGATGTCGCCGCGATCGAAAAGCGCATGACCGAGCTGGCCAGGGCCGACCTGCCGGTGCGTCGCCGCGAGCTGCCGCGCGACGAGGCAGTCGCGCACTTCCGCTCGCTCGGCGAGAACTACAAGGCCGAGATCATCGCGAGCATCCCGGCGAACGAGCCCATCGGCCTCTACGGTCAGGGCGACTGGGAAGATCTGTGCCGCGGTCCGCACGTGCCGTCGACCGGCAAGCTGAAGGCGTTCAAGCTGATGAAGCTCGCCGGTGCCTACTGGCGTGGCGACTCGCGCAACGAGATGCTCCAGCGCATCTACGGCACCGCGTGGGCGAACGACAAAGATCTGAAGGACTACCTGATTCGCCTCGAAGAGGCCGAGAAACGCGACCATCGCAAGATCGGCCGCGAACTCGATCTCTTCCACATGCAGGAAGAGGCGCCGGGTGCGGTGTTCTGGCACCCGAAGGGCTGGCAGATCTTCCAGCGCCTGATCGGCTACATGCGCGAAAAGCAGGAAGCGGCCGGCTTCCAGGAAGTGAACGCGCCGGAGATCATGGACTCGGTCCTGTGGCAGCAGTCGGGCCACCTCGAGAAGTTCGGCGAGAACATGTTCCTGACGAAGACGCCCGACGAGCGCGTCTACGCGATCAAGCCGATGAATTGCCCGGGTCATGTGCAGATCTTCAAGCAGGGCATCCGCAGCTACCGCGACCTGCCGATCCGGTTTGCCGAGTTCGGCAAGGTGCATCGCTACGAGCCTTCAGGTGCCTTGCACGGCCTGATGCGCGTGCGCGCATTCACGCAGGACGACGCGCACCTCTTCATCACGCCCGACCAGATCACCGAGGAATCGGTGAAGGTCACGCGGCTGATCCTCGACATCTACAAGGACTTCGGCTTCGAGGACGTGCAGATCAAGTTCAGCGACCGGCCGCGCGAAGCGGGTCGGTGACGACGCCGTCTGGGATCAGGCCGAAGCGGCGCTCAAGGCGGCCGCCACCGCGGCCGGCATCGAGTACGGGCTGAACCCGGGCGAGGGCGCCTTCTACGGGCCGAAGCTCGAGTTCGTGCTGCGCGACGCGATCGGCCGCGACTGGCAGTGCGGAACGCTGCAGGTCGATCTGAACCTGCCGGGGCGGCTCGGGGCGCACTACATCGATGAGGCAAGCCACAAGCAGACGCCCGTGATGCTGCATCGCGCCATCTTCGGCTCGCTGGAGCGGTTTTTCGCGATTCTGCTCGAGCATCACGCCGGCCGGTTGCCGGCCTGGCTCGCTCCGACGCAGGCCGTTTTGCTGACCATTACCGACCGCCAGCACGAGTATGCCGAGCGGGTCGCAGAAGGCCTTAAGAATCAGGGCTTTCGAGTTGCAACCGACTTGCGGAACGAAAAGGTCGGCTTTAAGATCCGCGAGCATACGCTGCAGCGCGTCCCATACCTCTTGGTGGCGGGCGACAAGGAAGTGGCAGCGAATCTGCTTTCCGTGCGTACCCGCAACGGCAAGGATCTCGGCACGATGTCGCCCGAGACGTTCGCTGAACGTCTCCGCATCGAACGAGATAGCCGCGGGCGCACTGTGCTGGAGGATTGATATATAGCTACATCATCGAAGCGCGTCCGACGCAATGACGAGATCACGGCACTTCAGGTGCGGGTGATCGGCGCGGATGGCGGGCAAGCGGGTGTCATGACGCGCGCGGAAGCGCTGGCTCTGGCAGCTGAGTCGGCTCTGGATCTGGTGGAAGTCTCACCGACCGCAGAGCCCCCCGTCGTGCGGGTGATGGACTTCGGCAAGTACCTGTTCGAACAGAACAAGAAAGCCCACTCTGCCAAGCGCAAGCAGAAGCAGATCCAGGTCAAGGAAGTGAAGTTTCGTCCCGGTACGGAAGAGGGCGATTACCAGGTCAAGCTGCGTAATCTCATCCGCTTCCTGACCGAGGGTGACAAGGCCAAGGTAACGCTACGTTTCCGCGGCCGAGAGATGGCGCACCAGGATATCGGTCGCAAGCTCTTGCAGCGTGTGTCTGCCGATCTCACCGCTCACGCGGTGGTCGAACAGAACCCGCTGATGGAAGGGCGGCAGATGGTCATGGTGTTTTCGCCAAAAAAGAAGTGATCGCAAGGTCCTTCGCCGCGCAAGCGGACGAAGGCCATGTGATCCGCCCGCTAGCTGCGCGGTCCTTTGAGGCCGTGCATGTGATCGGGGCCACACAACGTCGAGGAGTTACATTCAAATGCCCAAGCTCAAGAGCAACCGGGCCGCGTCCAAGCGTTTCAAGAAGACGGCGAATGGGTTCAAGGCCTATTCCGCAGGACGCCGCCACAACCTCGGACACAAGGCTCGCAAGACGAAGCGTCAGCTTCGCTCCGGCGGTTCCAGCCTCGTCCACGAGAGCGATGTCGGCCGCGTGACGCAGCTTCTGCCGAACGCCTGACCGCAACGTCTCTGCAATTCATCCGAGGTTCTAGCAAATGGCACGTGTAAAGCGTGGCGTCCAGGCCGGACGCCGTCACAAGAAGATTCTCACCAAGGCGAAGGGCTACTACAACGCCCGCCGCAAGGTGTTCCGCGCCGCCAAGCAGGCGGTCATCAAGGCGGGTCAATACGCCTATCGCGATCGTCGCGCGAAGAAGCGCGAGTTCCGTGCGCTGTGGATCACCCGCATCAATGCGGCGACCCGTACGCATGGCCTCTCGTACAGCCAGTTCATCAACGGGCTGCTGAAGGCCGGGATCACGATCGACCGCAAGGTGCTTGCCGATCTGGCCGTGCACGATGCGGCCGCGTTTGGCGTCATCGTCGAGCAGGCCAAGGCACAGTTGCAGGCAGCCTGAGCCTGCCGTCCGGGTCCGGCATGGACTCCCTCGGTGAGCTGACGGCGCGCGCGCTCGCGGAAATCTCCGCGAGCGACGCGTTGTCGCGTCTGGACGAAGTGCGCGTCGCGTGGCTCGGAAAGAAGGGCACGCTCACGGAGCAGCTGAAAGCGCTCGGCGCCCTGCCGCCTGGCGAAAGGCCCGCGGCGGGCCAGCGCATCAACGAGGCGAAGCAGGCCGTGCAGGCTGCGCTCGATGCGCGTCGGGCTGCACTGGAAGAGGCTGCGGTTGCGCAGGCGCTCGAGGCGGGCCGCATCGACGTCACGCTCGATGGGCGTGGCGAAAGACCCGGCGGGCTGCATCCGGTCACACGGGCGCGTCTGCGTATCGAGAAGTTGTTCACCGAAGCCGGCTTCACGGTCGCCCGCGGACCCGAGATCGAGGACGACTTCCACAATTTCACCGCACTGAACGTGCCCGCGAATCATCCGGCTCGCGCGATGCACGACACGTTCTATCTGGCCGACCCGCGACCGGGCGAGCCGGTGCTGCTCCGCACGCACACGTCGCCGGTGCAGATCCGCGCGCTGCGCGCGCATCCGCCGCCGCTGCGCCGTCATCGCGCCCGGGTCGCGTCTATCGCTGGATTCCGATGCGACGCACACGCCGATGTTTCACCAGGTCGAAGGGCTGCGTCGTCGACACGGACGTGAGCTTCGCGCAGCTGAAGGCCGTGCTGCACGGCTTCATGGAAGCGTTCTTCGAGAAAGACCTGTCGATGCGGCTGCGACCGTCGTATTTCCCGTTTACCGAACCGTCCGCGGAGGTCGACATCTCCTGCGTCGCGTGCGACGGCGCGGGCTGCCGGCTGTGCAAGCAGACCGGCTGGATCGAGGTGCTCGGGCTGCGGCATGGTCCATCCGCATGTGCTGGCCGCGTGTGACGTCGACCCCGAGCGGCACACTGGCTACGCGTTCGGCATGGGCATCGATCGTCTGGCGATGCTGCGCTATGGCGTGACCGATCTGCGCCTGTTCTTCGACAACGATCTGCGCTTCCTGCGCCAGTTCCAGGGCGCCTGACGTCATGAAGCTGCCGCTGTCGTGGCTGTCGGACTGGGTGCTGCTCGAGGATGAGCCGGCGCGCCTGGCCGAGCGCCTCACCGCCGCCGGCTTCGAGGTCGAAGGTTTCGAGACGGCTGCGCCGCCGTTCACCGACGTCGTGGTCGCCCGTATCGAACGCTGCGCGCCGCATCCAGAAGCGCAGCGCCTGCAGATCTGCGAAGTGAGCGACGGCGCTGCGGAGCGGGTCCAGATCGTCTGCGGCGCAAGCAACGCCCGGCCCGGCATCCTCGTTCCGCTCGCGCGCGTCGGCGCGAAGCTGCCCGGCGACATCGCGATCAAGGCGGCGAAGCTGCGCGGCATCGAGTCGCAGGGCATGTTGTGTTCGGCGAAAGAGCTCGGCCTCGCGCAGAGCTCCGACGGTCTGCTCGAGCTACCCGCCGATGCGCCGATCGGTCAATCGCTGCGCGAGTATCTCGCGCTCGACGATGCGATCGTCGAGCTGAAGGTGTATCCGAACCGTGGCGATGCGCTGTCGGTGCTCGGCGTCGCGCGTGAAGTCGCGGCGTTCTCGGGCCGCGCACTCGGCGGACCGCCGATCGAGCCGGTGCTGCCGACGAACGCCGCCTCGCATCCCGTGCGTATCGAAGCGCCCGCCGCCGCGCCCGTCTTCGCGAGCCGCGTGCTGCGCGGGCTCGACAACACCGCGCCCACGCCCGCGTGGATGCAGGAGCGGCTGCGACGCTCGGGCCTGCGCCCGATCAGTGCCATCGTCGACGTCACGAACTACGTGATGCTGGAACTCGGCCAGCCGATGCACGCCTATGACGTGTCGCTGCTCGAGGGCGAGATGGTGGTGCGCTATGCGCCGCAGCGGCGAGCCGCTCGACGCTGCTCGATGAGCGCACCATTGCGCTCGACGCCGACATGCTGGTGATCGCCGATGCGCACAGGCCGATCGGTCTCGCCGGCATCATGGGCGGGAAGGGCACCTCGATCTCGACCGACGTGACGGACGTGCTGCTCGAGGTCGCGTACTTCACGCCGGACGCCATCCTCGGTCGCGCGCGCCGCGTCGGTCTCGCGACCGATGCCAGTCAGCGCTTCGAGCGCGGCGTCGACTACCGCGGCCAGCGCCGCGCTGCCGAGCGTGCGACAGCGCTGCTGCTCGCCATCTGCGGTGGGCAGGCCGGACCGTTGCAGGTGGTCGAGAGCCCAGCCGACCTGCCGCTGCGGCCGCCGGTCCGGCTCCGAGCGCTCGGCACTGCGGCGCTTGACCGGCACCGAGCTGCCCGACAGCGAAGTGGAAGCGGCGCTGGCCGGTCTTGCGCTCTCACCGCTAGCCGACGATGATCGGCTGGATGTGACGCCGCCTTCGTGGCGGTACGACCTGCTGCTCGAGGCCGACCTCATCGAGGAGGTGTTGCGCCAGGTCGGCTTCGATCGCGTGCCCGAGTCGCCGTCGCCGGTGAAGGGTTTCCGCACCGTCGCCGAAGGCCGGCCGGATGAGCGCGCGCTGCTCGATACGATGGTGTCGCGCGGGTACCAGGAGGCGATCTGCTACGCCTTCACCGATCCAGTTCTGCAGCGCGGCTGTTCGCCCGATGTCGCGCCGATCATGCTCGCCAATCCGATCGCCGGCGATCTCGCCGCCATGCGCGTGTCGCTGCTGGCCCGGTCTCGTGCGTGCCGCGCTCGAGAATCGCCGTCGCAGCAGGACCGCGTGCGGTTGTTCGAACTGGGCGCGCGTGTTCCGACAGGACGCCGGCGGCCGGCTCGTCGAACCGCCTCGCCTCGCGGGCATTGCGTTCGGCCGCGCTGGCCGGAGCAGTGGGGCGCTGACGCGAGCGCGTCGATTTCTTCGACATCAAGGCCGACCTCAGCGCGCTTGCTCGACCTCGCGCGGCCGGAGCGTGCCACGTGGACTTCGAGGCCGGGGACCCGGCGCTGCCTTCCTCCCGGGCCGCTCGGCTGCGACGTCTCGCGTGGCAGGCGAGGTGGTCGGGCTGGCTGGCGAGACTGCACCCGAGCTCACGCGGGAGCTCGACTTCACCTCTGCACCATCGTGTTCGAGTTAGACCTGAGAGTCGCCGCGAGGCCTCTGTTCCAGTGCAGTCGAGGTCTCGAGACTTCCCCAGGTGCGCCGCGATCTGTCGTTCACGCTGCCCCAGGCCACGCCTTTAGGCGCGGTTCGCGATCGTGTTAGTGTTGCCGCCGGCCACGCCTGCTGCGGGAGCTCCCGTGTTCGACCTATACCAGAGGCACGGGCATCGAAACGGGTCGAAAAAGTGTCGCTTTAGGCTTGATTTTTCAGGATAATAATCGCACGCTCACAGGACGAAGAGGCGGATGCCGTGATGGCAGCGCATTGCCTCCGATCTGCAGGCGAATCTGGACGCGAAGCTTCGGGAACTAAGCATGGCTCTCACAAAAGCTGAGATGGCGGAAGCGCTATTCAACCAGCTCGGTCTGAACAAGCGCGAAGCCCGCGAACTGGTCGACCTGTTCTTCGAAGAAGTGCGCGGCGCGCTTGTCCAATGGCGAGCAGGTGAAGCTGTCCGGGTTTGGTAATTTCGACCTGCGCGACAAGAACCAGCGCCCCGGCCGCAATCCGAAGACCGGCGAAGAGATTCCCATCAGCGCGCGTCGCGTCGTGACGTTCCGACCCGGCCAGAAGTTGAAGGCGCGCGTCGAAGCCTATGCTGGAACCAAGGAACAATAACGAACTGCCGGCGATTCCCGGCAAGCGCTACTTCACCATCGGTGAAGTGAGCGAGCTGTGCGGCGTGAAGCCGCACGTGCTGCGCTACTGGGAGCAGGAAGTTCCCGCAGCTCAAGCCGGTGAAGCGTCGCGGCAACCGTCGCTACTACCAGCGTCAGGACGTCATCGTGATCCGCCAGATCCGCAGCCTGCTGTACGAACAGGGCTTCACGATCGGCGGCGCGCGCAACAAGCTGCACGGGCGAAGATGCCCGCAGCGACGTCACGCAGAGCCAGCAGATCATCCAGCAGGTGCGCGTCGAGCTCGAAGAGGTGCTGAAGATCCTGCGGCGGTAGGCGAGGCCGTGCGGCCTCAGAGGTCGCATCGCGAAATCCAAGAGCGGATCAGTGCCAGCCAGCGAGCCTGCATGCGAGGGAGCGCGGGACGCTCTCGGAGCACGTCCCTGTGATGCCGCCGTGCTACCAACTCGTGAGGCCCGCGCACCCTCGCATGGAGACTCGCTGCCAGGCGCTCAGCCGTGCTGGACGTTGCGGGCGACCTATTCGGCCGCGGTGGGAGACGGGAGGTGCCGCGGCTTCGATTGGGAGCGCCAATTCAGCACCCTCGCATGCAAAGACCCACTGCGGGGTGCTTAGTTGTTTGGGTTGCTGATAAGCGACTCTCTGGTCGGAGAGAGGTCGCTGCTCGACTACGCGACCGTTAGACGTCCAGCTCCAAGGCAGCAAGCGCCAAGCGAAGTAACCAAGCTGGAGGCAACGGCACGGGTGCACTCAGCGCGGGGGCCTCACCGGGCACGTTCACTTTCTCTATCGGCGACCAATGTGCGGCGCGCCTTTCTTGTGGAGGATGGCCGGTGCGGAGCGCACAGGGATGTGGGATTTCGCGTCCCGCGCGGCCTAGTGCATCCGTGCAGCTTGGCACCTTCCGAAGCTCGCCCCGTCCGACGAGCGACCTGCTTACTCCATCCGCCAGTCGTGCACCTGGCTGGTAGTAGCGTGCCGCCTTGATCGTCCTGAACTTGCCGTTCTCGACCCAGTACAGGCCGGCTTGACCGTGCGCATCACTTCGCCGGCCTTCAAGTCGCGGTTGAAGAAGTTTGGGCTTTTCGGCCAGTCCTGGAGACCTTGAGTCTGGTCGGCATCACGCCGGCGATGCCGGTCGCGTCGGACACCAAGCCGAGCGATCTCGACCTTCTCGCGGATGTGCGCCTTCACTTCCTTGTAGAAACTCAGGATGCCGCGCGCCCTCGATGACCGGGTTGCTCAGCTCGAGTTCGACGTCGGGGTGAGTCGACGGAAGCGCGGATCGTTTGCGTTGAGGTTACTTGACGTACTGCATGTACCGCTCGCGGGTCATGCTCCGCAAGCGTTCGCCGGTGTGGCGGCGGCGCGTCTGGCGGGGGACGTCGCTATGCTCTTGGCAAGGCCCATGCCCGCTTGCGCGAGCAGGTTGCGATGGGTTATTTCGTTTGTTTCATGTCCTGTTCCCTAATCGTGTGCGTTCACGGCACCGGGGAGCAGCCGCGGCGCCCCGGCCGCCGGCGAGGAGAACTGCGGAAAGTCGATCGCCCTGCCGCCATGCGCGCCCCCGCCCGCCTGCGCGCGCGTCCGACTTGTCGACCGCCGCCGAGATCGCGATCGTGTGCATTGAGCGACTGCCGTTTCGCGAGCTTGGCGGCACTATTGCGGTGGCGATAGGGTTGCCCCTGCCCGGCTCCCATCGAGCGCGCATTATTTGCTGGTTGGTGGAAGAAGCATTAGTCGGATTTGTTCCTCGCCGCGCAGGTTGCTCATCTGGTCAGCCTGCTGGCGTTGCGCGCCAGCTGATCGAGCTGATAGCGTCTTGACTGCAACGGCCCTCCGCCTGGCGCCGGTGCTGATCAGCTCGCGCTCTGCGGCGGCTGTTCCTGAAGACGTTGTGCACGCATCGATGAACACCCGCCCGTGGTGCCTTTGCCATGACCGGGCAGCATGACCTGCTCCGCGAGGTGATCAGCGCGTGCCGTCGCTGGTGAGAAAGAGGTCTTGCCGTTCACCTGGATGGCATGGCGGCGTACAACAAGAGCACGCGCATCGTCGCGACCGAGGCGCTCCGCGAATGGTGCGGTCTCGGCGTCCAGATGTCGGCGGTCGACTCGAACGAGCCTGGACATCGGCGACGAAACCGGTGCAACATCTCGCGCAGTACTCGGGGTGCTCGAATCATCCGGGTCTGCAACTGGAGTTGGTGTTAGCCCGGTGTCGCAGAGTCGAGCGGGCCGAGACCAGCAGACGCGACGCTCGCCGCGAGGGAGTTGTAGTGAGCGCCGAGGAGACATAACAGGGACACGGAGGAGGCCGTTCTGCGACGGCTTGGCGGGACGCTTCATGCGTTCGACCTGTTGGTGATGCGCCGACGATCTTCGACGATTCCAGATCGCGGCCCGCTTCAGGTCTACCCGATGACCCGCGAGCTGCTCGATTTCCGGAATACCTGGAAGGCGCGCTCTCCAGGGAGCCAACAATGAACGCGAACGGATCGCGGGCGCCGTGGTGGTCGCCGTGTGGTGGGGGTGAACCGGCTTGTCGCGATGCCTGGGTGCAGCCGACTTGTTGTTCATGCGTGGGTGTCCGCATCGATATTTTTCATAAACACCCACTAGTGCCAGAGTTGGGAGGATCTCGGTGCAGGTGAAACCTTGAGAGCCAGAATCATCTTCACCAGCTTCCAGCTGATGCCTTGATCTGCTCGGCATCAAGTATGTTGTCCATGCCCCTATGACTTAAGGGTTCGAGCCCTGTTGTGCTATTGCAGACTGTGGGATGCTTCATGTTTGATCTGCGAGCACTCACTACATTGTGATGATTGGCTGGACTGCAAAAGCCATGTACCCATGGTGGAGTCCGGTTCACCAGCAGTTTGCTACTTTCAATGTTCTGGTGCTGCTGCTTGTGCTGCACTGTTGGGTTCATCAATGTCTGGGTTTGTCAGGAGCAGCATCTATGCTGATCAGCTGTGCTTGATGTCTATAAGCACGCCCCTGTCCCAGCACCGGGCTCCTCAACCACAGTTGTCTCCGAGTCGTCCATTGCTTGGCGTGGGGGTGGGTTCAGTGTGTGTGTGAACCCACTTCAAGCATTTGGCCCAGGCTGACTGACAGGAAACGTGCTGGGACTAGGATCTGGTCCATGACCGCTGGCTGGGTTATTCATTGTGGGGGCAGCTCACTGTCTGTCTTGGGCTGGCTGCACCACTCGGCCTAGCCTGGGTGTGTGAAGGTTGCCCAGAGCATCTGATTTTCCATCAGAATGCACAGAGCGGCTGGCTTGTGGCTGCTGCCTGACTGCTTGCTGGGCCAAAAGCATCTGCTTCTCAGGAGGAATGGCTTGGGACACTAGTGATTATTAGTGGTAATTACACTATGCTGTAGGACCAGAATGCTGGCAGCCACAGTTGCCCTGATTTGGACATGTTGATTGGGCCCTGACATCAGCGTGGGGCACCACCGGTTGAGCGCACTGGTTTCTGCTTCCATGTGTGCACCGCCCTGCCACCATTTACTTCCCATTGCTGGTGACTTCGAGTTGAGGACTTGCGGGCTGGAATCATGGCGTTGGCGGCTGGTTTCACCACGTGGTTCGTTCGGCGAGCGTCCGCGGTGGTGTGACGTCCAGCCAAGCGATCTCGCAGGGTTAGTGCGTCGAGCCCGTGCGCCGCGCCGGCCTTCGGGTTAGGTCGGATTGGCGAGCGACAGACAGGGTCGGCTTCTCCACGGCGGCTTCGGCGTCGCGCTGTCGCTCGCGGCGACGCGCGCGCGCACAGTTGCACACACCATTGCCTCGGAGGAGTTGGGCAGGACATCGCGGCGGGCCAGCGTCCCAGCACGCCATGGGTGAGTTGTCTGCCAGCCTCAGCTCACTGCCCATGCCCGCCGCCATCCCAGCCCACCCGCCTCCCAGCCTCCCCGAGTGCAGCACCAAACTGCTTTGCCCAGCAGCACCAGAGTTCAAGCTTCAGCCTTGCAAAACCTCAGCATGGA
>CAVYKG010000002.1:0-338449 GCA_963769065.1 uncultured Pseudomonadota bacterium
GGTGACGGCTTCCCGATGGCGATCTTCGCGGTCCACCTGATGGGCGCGAGCTCGATCATGGGCGCCATCAACGTCATCGTGACCATCATGAACATGCGCGCCCCGGGCATGAGCCTGCTGCGCATGCCGCTGTTCTGCTGGACGTGGCTGATCACCGCCTACCTGCTGATCCTCGTGATGCCGGTGCTCGCGGGCGCGGTCACCATGCTGCTCACCGACCATTTCTTCGGCACCAGCTTCTTCGGTGCCGCCGGCGGTGGCGACCCGGTGATGTTCCAGCACATCTTCTGGTTCTTCGGTCACCCCGAGGTGTACATCCTGATCCTGCCGGCGTTCGGCGTGGTCTCGGAAATCATCCCGACGTTCTCGCGCAAGCCGCTGTTCGGCTACGAGACGATGGTGTACGCCACGGCGTCGATCGGGTTCCTGTCGTTCATCGTCTGGGCGCACCACATGTTCACGGTGGGCATGCCGCTCGCCGGCCAGATGTTCTTCATGCTCACGACGATGCTGATCGCCGTGCCGACGGGCGTGAAGGTGTTCAACTGGACGGCGACCATGTGGCGCGGCTCGCTCACGTTCGAGACGCCCATGCTGTTCGCGTGCGCGTTCCTGTTCCTGTTCACGATCGGCGGCTTCTCGGGCCTGATGCTCGCGGTCGCGCCGGCCGACTTCCAGTACCACGACACCTACTTCGTGGTGGCGCACTTCCACTACGTGCTGGTGCCGGGCGCGGTGTTCGCCATCATCGGCGGCGTGTACTACTGGCTGCCGAAGTGGACCGGCCACATGTACAACGAGGGTCTCGCCAAGACGCATTTCTGGCTCTCGGCGATCTTCATCAACGTGCTGTTCTTCCCGCAGCACTTCCTCGGCCTCGCCGGCATGCCGCGCCGAATCGCCGACTACAACACGCAGTTCACCGACTGGAACGTCGTCTCCTCGATCGGCGCGTTCGGCTTCGGCCTCTCGCAGCTGCTGTTCCCGATCATCGTCATCCAGTGCCTGAGGGGCGGCAGGAAGGCTGCCGACCGCGTCTGGGAAGGCGCGCACGGGCTCGAGTGGGAAGTGCCCTCGCCGGCGCCGTACCACAGCTGGACCGAGGCACCGTCGGAAGAGCTGATCGCGCGCGGCGCGACCCACTGACGATGGCGAAGTCGGCAGACCAGCGTCGGCGCGTGCGCAACTCGGCCCTGTGGCTCGCGTTGTTCGCCGCGCTGGTCTATGCCGCCTTCATCTTCTACTCGGTGAAGGGTCACTGATGAGCGCGACCGCGCCAACCCCGCGGAAGCATCGCCAGCTGGTGCTCGCGCTCTCGGGCGTGGCGCTCGGCGCGTTCGCCTTCGGCTTCGCGCTGGTGCCGCTGTACGACGTGCTGTGCTCGATCACCGGCTACGCCGACAAGAAGGCGCTGACCGAAGCCGCACTCGTCACCGAGAAGCCCGACGAGACGCGCGAAGTCACCATCGAATTCATGGCCATGGTGCCGAGCGTCGGCAGCTGGGAGTTCCGTCCCGAGCAGCAGTCGATGACGGTGCACCCGGGCAAGCTGTACGAGGCGAAGTTCTTCGCCCGCAACCTCACCGGCCGCGACACGATCGCGCAGGCCATTCCCGACGTCGCCCCCACCAAGGTGTCGGCCTATTTCCGCAAGACCGAGTGCTTCTGCTTCACGCCGCAGCATTTCGCCGTCGGCGAGCAGCGCGACATGCCGGTACGGTTCTACATCGACCCGGCGCTGCCGAAGCATGTCGACCGCATCACGCTCGCGTACACGTTCTACGATTCGACCGCACTTTCATTGAAGTGACCTCATGACCATCAAAGCAGCCGACGTCCACGAGTCCAACACCTACTACGTCCCGCACAGCAGCCCGTGGCCGATCTTCGGCTCGGCGTCGCTGTTCGTGCTGATGATGGGCGTCGTCAGCTTCATGAACGACTGGGCCGGCGGCTGGGCGTTCATCCCCGGCGGCCTCCTGATCGCGTTGCTGTTCTTCGGCTGGTTCGCAACCGTAATCGGCGAGAGCGAGAAGGGGATGTACAACCTCGAGGTGGACCGTTCGTTCCGCATGGGAATGATGTGGTTCATCATCTCGGAGGTCATGTTCTTCGCGGCGTTCTTCGGTGCGCTGTTCTATGCGCGCCAGCTGTCGGTGCCGTGGCTCTCGGGCGACGGCGTGAAGATCTTCAACAAGCTGCTGCTGTGGAAGGAATTCGACGCGGGCTGGCCGAACAACGGCCCGAACAAGCTCAGCCCGAACGCCGACGGCAGCTTCAGCACCATCCCGGCCTTCGGCCTGCCGGCGATCAATACCGCCATCCTGCTGACCTCGGGCGTCACGCTGACGATCGCGCACCACGCGCTGCGCGCCGGTCAGCGCCACATCCTGACGATCTTCCTCGCCGCGACGTTCCTGCTCGGCTTCCTGTTCGTCGGCCTGCAGGCCGAGGAATATCACCACGCGTGGACCGAGCTCGGCCTGCGCCTGTCGACCGGCATCTACGGCTCGACCTTCTTCATGCTGACCGGCTTCCACGGCCTGCACGTGACCATCGGCGCGATCATGCTGGCGGTGATCTGGTTCCGCTGCCTGAAGGGCCACTTCACGCCGCAGCGCCACTTCGGCTTCGAAGCGGTCGCCTGGTACTGGCACTTCGTCGACGTGGTCTGGCTGATCCTGTTCGTCTTCGTCTACTGGATCTAGCCGCCGAGGCCGTGCGGCCGGATCACTCCGGTCGCCGCGCCGATCAGCAGCAGCAGGAACAGCCCGACCGACAGCGCGATGCGCCAGGTCAGCGAACGCAGCATGCGCTGCGGGTCTCCGCCGGGGCGGGACAGCTGGAACAGCGCCGACCCGAGGCTCGCGATGATGGCGAGCACGATGACGATCACCACTAGTCTCATCACCGCATTATAGGGAGCGAGGCACGGGTGCGAACCTTTCGGGCCCGATGGCCCATGGTCCTGGCTACAGTCCTCGCGTGCACGCTGTTCGCGTGCTCGGGCGCTGGCAGTGGCAGCGCGGCGAATACCGCAGCGCACAGTGGCAGGCGTTCGAGCAGACCGACGTCGCGCCGCAGGACGTGACCGCGGCCGGAATCGCCTCGCTGCCGCGGTTCGCCCGCGTCCGACTGCGCGGCACGTTCGACCCGGACCACCAGTTCCTGCTCGACAACATCACCCTGGACGGCCGCACGGGCTACTACGTGGTGACGCCGCTGCGCCTGGAGGACGGCGCCATCGTGCTGGTGAACCGCGGCTTCGTGCCCGGCACCGGTTATCGCGAGCGCCTGCCGGACGTCGCCATCGCCGACCCCGGCACGCCCCGCGTGCTGGCGGGCCGCATCGGCGCGCTGCCCGTCGCGGGCATCGCCGCCGGCCGTGTGCCGCCGCCCGCCGACGGGCCATGGCCCCGGCAGGCCGCGTTTCCGACGCTGGAAGACCTCGCGGCGGTGCTGCCCGAACGGCCACTTCCCGCGCTGGTGCTGCTCGACGACGACGCCGATGGCGCCGGCCTCGTGCGTCACTGGCAGCCGCCGGGGCTCGAGCCCGCGCGACACTATTCCTATGCCGTCCAGTGGTGGGCTTTTGCCGTGCTGGCGGTCGTGCTCTTCATCGTGCTCAATTTCCGCAAGGTTCGCCCATGAACGATCCCCGCCGTGGTCGCCGCTCGCTGCTGCTGCTCGCCGCCGTCTTCTTCGGTCCGGTGTTCGTCTCCATGGGGCTCTACTACTTCACCGACTGGCGCCCGGTCGGCCAGACCAACCACGGCGAGCTGATCACGCCCGCGCGGCCGATCACCGGCGCGCCGGCCGAGCTGACCGGAGAGTGGTCGCTGGTCTACATCGGCGATGCAGCCGGCTGCGACGACGCCTGCCGCGAGGCGCTCGTGTTCGGCCGGCAGACGCGCCTCGCGCTGAACCAGGAGATGTCGCGCGTCCGGCGCGTGCTGCTCGCGACCGCCGGCTGCTGCACCAGCGAGTACCTCGAGCGCGAGCAGCAGGGCCTCGTCGTCCTCGACGCGAGCAGCGGCCCGAACGCGGCGCTGCCGGCGCAGTTTCCGCCGCAGGATCGCGCGCATTCGCTGTACGTGGTCGATCCGCGAGGCAACCTCGTCATGCGCTACGATGCCCGCGAGGAGCCGAAGGGGTTCCTCACCGACCTGAAGAAGCTGCTGAAGCTGTCGCACATCGGCTAGGGCCCCTCCAATCGTGTATCGCATCGCCGTCCTGCGCCGCCTGGCGCTCGCTGCCCTGCTGCTGGCGTTCTGTGTCGTCGTCTTCGGCGCGTACGTGCGCCTGACAGCCGCCGGGCTCGGCTGTCCCGACTGGCCTGGCTGCTACGGCCACTTCTCTCCCGCGGGCGCCGCTGCGGCCGATGCCGGCTCGGTCGACTCGCCGCTGCACGTCGGCAAGGCGTGGCGCGAGATGATCCACCGCTACCTCGCCTCGACGCTCGGCCTCGTCATCGTCGTCATCGCAGTGCTCGCCACCCTCTGGCGCCGCCAGCGGGGTCTGCCGTTCACGCTGCCGCTGGTGCTGGTCGCGCTGGTCGTCTTCCAGGGCCTGCTCGGCATGTGGACGGTCACGCTGCTGCTGAAGCCGCTGATCGTCACCGCGCACCTGGCGTTCGGGCTGACGACGCTCGCGCTGCTGTGGTGGCTGTGGCTGTCGCTGCGCCGCGTGTCGACCGGCCCCTGGTCGGGGATGACGGCGGCCGCCGGCGGTGGCAGCTCCGCGGCGCTCCTGCGACCGGCCTCGCCGCGCCTGCGCACGCTCGCGCTGGTGGGTCTGGTCGCCGTCTGCCTCCAGATCCTGCTCGGTGGCTGGACCAGCACCAACTACGCGGCCGTCGCGTGCCCCGATTTTCCGACCTGCCAGGGGCGCTGGTGGCCTGCGACCGACTTCCGCGATGCGTTCGTGCTGTGGCACGGCCTCGGCATCAACTACGAAGGCGGCATCCTCGATCACCCCGCCCGCGTGACCATCCACCTGACCCACCGGCTGGGGGCGATCGTCGCGACCGTCGCGCTGCTGGTCGCGGCCATCGCCGCGCTGCTGCAGCGGGCCGACCGCAACAGCCGCTGGGGTGCGTGGACGCTGCTGTCGGCGCTGACGCTGCAGCTCGTCATCGGCATCGCGATGGTGAAGCTCGGCTTCCCGCTCTGGCTCGCGACGGCCCACAACGCCGGCGCCGCGCTGCTGCTGCTCGCGACGCTCGGGTTCAACCGCGCGCTTCGCCGGGCCTGAAGGCTTGGGGCCGCTCCGAAACTTGAGCCGGCGCTTTTTGTCCCTATCCTTGGCCTATCCAACCCTCACGCGCAACGAGCCGGGATCCATGCAGAAGAACAATCGCCTCGTGCTGGCCGCACTGCTCGCCAGCGTCGCCCCGTTCGCCCAGGCCGCCGGTGCGGCGCCTGACATCAAGGACTGGAACACGGCGGTCGAGCCCTTCAAGGTGTTCGGCAACACGTACTACGTGGGCACGAAGAACATCGCCTCGGTGCTGATCACGTCCGACTTCGGCCACGTCCTGATCGACGGCGGCCTGCCCGAAAGCGCGCCCATCATTGCCGCGAACATCGAGAAACTCGGCTTCAAGATCGGCGATGTGAAGGCGATCCTGCAGAGTCATGCCCACCCCGACCACGTCGGCGGCATCGCTGAGCTGCAGAAGCGCTCCGGCGCCGCGGTGTATGCCCGCCGGCCGGCCGACGAGGTCATGCGCAGCGGCAAGCTGCCGGCCGAAGATCCGCAGTATTCGAAGTCGGCCCGGGTCGCAACGGTGCCCTCGGTCTGGGTGGTCCACGGCGACCAGTTGCTGGGCGTCGGCTCGGTGCGCCTGCGAGCGCTGGCGACCGGCGGCCACACGCCCGGCGGCACCAGCTGGACGTGGGAGAGCTGCGAGGAAAAGCAGTGCCTGCAGATCGTCTATGCCGACAGCCTGAGCCCGGTCGCCGG
The DNA here is from genome assembly GCA_963769065.1 of uncultured Pseudomonadota bacterium. GTDB lineage: Bacteria > Pseudomonadota > Gammaproteobacteria > Steroidobacterales > Steroidobacteraceae > ZC4RG30. Next base: position 5,965 of record CAVYKG010000002.1, read on the forward strand.
CGCGAAGTACCGCTTCGATGCGCACCCCGAGGTTTTGGCCGCGTTCGAGCAGAGCTTCAAGACGCTGGAAGGGCAGCGCTGCGAGCTGCTGATCACGCCGCACCCCGAGAAGCTCGGCCTGGCCGAACGGGCCAAGCAGGCGGCCGGCAAGCCCGAGTCGATGAAGGACGCCGACAGCTGCAAGCGCTACGTCGGCGAGGCGCGCCAGGCGCTGGCGGCACGGCTCGAACAGGAGAAGTCGGGCGCGGCCAGGTAGCCACGTCCGCCGACCCCCATCCGTGGCCAGCCCGGGCACCTCCGTTCTCGATCCGCCCGCCCGCTGGCGCCTCTACCTGCAGCTGACGAAGCCGAAGGTCGTCGCGCTGATCGTGCTGACGTCGGTCGTCGGCACGCTGCTCGCGACGCCCGGGCTGCCGCCGTGGGATGCGCTGCTGATCGGCAACCTCGGTATCGGCCTCGCGGCGGCGAGCGCCGCGACGCTGAACCAGTTCCTCGACCAGCGCATCGACGCCCGCATGGCGCGCACGCGATCGCGCCCCCTGCCGACCGGCGGCCTCCGCGACCGCCAGGCGCTGACCTTCGCCGGCGCCCTCGGCATCGCCTCGATGGTGCTGCTGTGGGCACTGGTCAATCCGCTGACCGCGGTGCTGACGTTCGCCTCGCTGATCGGCTACGCCGGCATCTACACCGTGTGGCTGAAGCGCGCGACGCCACAGAACATCGTCATCGGCGGCGCGGCCGGCGCGGCGCCCCCGGTGCTCGGCTGGGCGGCGGTCACCGGCACCATCGACCCGCACGCGCTGCTGCTGTTCCTGATCATCTTCACGTGGACACCGCCGCACTTCTGGGCGCTCGCGATCCACCGTCGCGACGACTACGCCAAGGTCGACATCCCGATGCTGCCGGTCACCCACGGCGTCGCGTTCACGCGGCTGCACGTGCTGCTGTACACCGTGCTGCTCATCATCGTGACGCTGCTCCCGTACCTCGTGCGGATGAGCGGGCTCGTCTACCTGGTCGCCTCGCTCGGGCTGAACGCGATGTTCCTGTGGTACGTGCTGAAGCTGAAGCTCTCCGCCCGCAGCGAGTTGCCGATGAAGGTGTTCCGCTTCTCGGTGCAGTACCTGATGTGGTTGTTCCTCGCGCTGCTCGTCGACCACTACTTGCCGACTTCTCAGATCGTCGTAACAGGGGTTGTCCAATGACTACTTTTCCGGGCCGTATTGTTGCACTAATGGCGCTTATCGCCGTCGCGGGGTTCGGCTCCAGCGCCGTCCGCGCCCAGGCGGCCCCGTACGTCGAGGGCAAGCACTTCACCCGTCTCGCGCCGGCCGTGCCGGTGTCGACACCCGCCGGCGTGGTCGAGGTGGTCGAGGTGTTCTCGTACGGCTGCCCGGCCTGCTGGCAGGCCTCGACCTTCGTGCAGAAGCTGAAGAAGGCCCTGCCCGCCGGCAAGACGCAGTTCGTCTACGTGCCCGCGTCGTGGAACCCGTCCGAGGCCTGGCCGATGTTCCAGCGTGCGTACATCACCGCGAACTCGATGGGCATCGCCGACAAGGTCCACGACCAGGTGTTCGACGCGGTGTGGCGCAGCGGCGAGATCCCGCTGGTCGATCCGGCGACCAACCGCCTGCGTCCGCAGAAGCCGACCATCGAGGACGCGGCCAGGTTCTACGCGCGCACCACCGGCGTGAAGGCCGAGGATTTCGTCGCCGCGTCGAAGTCGTTCGCCGTCGAGACGAAGATCGGGCAGGCGGAGAAGCTCGTGCGGGCGTACCGTGCGGAGAGCACGCCGACGTTCGTGGTCGCCGGCAAGTACCGGGTCGAGTCGCGCTCGGCCGCCGGCTACGACGACATCATGAACATCGTCCGCTACCTGGTCGAACGGGAGCTGGCGGGGGCGAAGTAGGCGCCGCCCAGGCGCTATGATACGAACGTACAACTGCGGGGGTTTCCGATGAGCGATTTCAGATTCCTGATCGGTGGCGAGCTGGTCGCCGGCGACCAGACCATGGACGTCATCAATCCGGCCACCGAAGAGGTCGTCGCCAAAGCCCCGCGCGCGTCGGTCGCGCAGATGAACGCGGCCGTCGCCGCCGCCAAGGCCGCGTTCCCGGCCTGGGCGCGCAAGCCGGTCGCCGAACGGCGCGCGCTGCTGCACAAGGCCGCCGACGTCATCGACGCCCATGCCGAGGAGATCGGCCGCCTGCTGACGCAGGAGCAGGGCAAGCCGCTGATGTTCGCCATCGGCGAAGTGAAGAACATGGCCAACGACATCCGCCAGCTCTCGAGCATCGAGCTGCCGGTCAAGGTGCTCGAGGACAGCGCGCAGCGTCGCGTCGAGCAACACCGGCGCCCGCTCGGTGTCGTCGCCGCCATCATCCCGTGGAATTTCCCCATCGCGCTGCTCGGCACCAAGCTGCCCACCGCGCTCGTCGCCGGCAACACCATCGTGGTGAAGCCCGCGGCGACCACGCCGCTCGCCACGCTGCGTATCGGCGAGCTGCTGGCCGACGTGCTGCCCGCGGGCGTGCTGAACGTCGTCGCCGATGCGAACGATCTCGGCGACGTGCTGACGCAGCATGCCGACGTGAGAAAGGTGTCGTTCACCGGCTCGACCGCCACCGGCAAGCGCGTCATGGCGAGCGCCGCCGGCACGCTGAAGCGCGTGACGCTCGAGCTCGGCGGCAACGATGCCGGCATCGTGCTCGACGACGTCGACGTGAAGGCGGTCGCACCCGGCATCTTCATGGGTGCGTTCTTCAACAGCGGGCAGGTGTGCATCGCGCTGAAGCGCCTGTACGTGCACGAGAAGGTGTACGACGCGCTGGTCACCGAGCTCGCGCAGCTCGCCCGGGACGCGAAGGTCGGCAACGGCCTCGACGAGGGCGTGTTCTTCGGCCCGGTGCAGAACAAGATGCAGTTCGAGAAGGTAAAGGGCTTTCTCGAAGCCGGTCGGCGCGACGGCAAGATCGTCGCCGGCGGCGAAGTCGGCGAGAAGGGCTACTTCATCCGCCCGACCATCGTGCGCGACATCAAGGAAGGCTCGCCGCTGGTCGACGAGGAACAGTTCGGCCCGGTGCTGCCCATCATCAAGTACACCGATCTCGAGGACGTCATCGCGCGCGCGAACGCCTCGCCCTATGGCCTCGGCGGGTCGGTGTGGTCATCGAATCTCGATCGTGCGATCGAGGTGGCCAATCGCATCGAGAGCGGGACGGTGTGGATCAACAAGCACATCGAGCTCGCCGCGCACATCCCGTTCGGCGGCGCCAAGGCGTCCGGCATGGGCGTCGAGATGGGCGACGAGGGCCTGGCCGAGTTCACGCAGCTGCAGGTCGTGAACGCGGCGAAGCCGGTCGCGAAGGCGCAGGCAGCCTGAGAGGCGGCGGCCGTCCTCAGGGGCTGGCCGCCGACGAGTTGAACAGGCGGTCGGCAACGTAAGGGTTGGTGCGGCGTTCCTCGCCGAACGTCGACATGGCGCCGTGCCCCGGCAGGAACCGCACGTCCTCGCCGAGCGGAAACAGGTTCTCGCGGATGGAGCGGATGAGGTCCTGCTGGTTGCCGCGCGGGAAGTCCCAGCGACCGACCGACCCCTGGAACAGCACGTCGCCGACGATGGCGAAGCGCGCGGCGCGGTGGAAGAACACGACGTGCCCCGGCGTGTGGCCCGGGCAGTGGCGCACCTCGAAGGTCTGCTCGCCCACCGTCACGGTGTCGCCCTGCACCAGCCAGCGGTCGGGCGTGAACGACTCGGCCGCCGGAAAGCCGTAGTTCGCGGCATCGGACGCGAGCCGCTCGATCCAGAACGCGTCGTCGCGATGCGGCCCCTCGATCGGCACGCCGGTCTCGCGCTTCAGCTCCGCCGTCGCGCCCGCATGGTCGAGGTGCCCGTGCGTGATCAGGATCTTCGCGAGCGTCAGGTTCTCGTCGCGCAGCACCTTGCGGATGCGATCGAGGTCGCCGCCCGGGTCGACCACCGCGGCCTCGCGGGTCGCGTCGCACCACACGACCGAGCAGTTCTGCTCGAACGGCGTGACGGGAATGACATGGAGTTTCAAGGAGTGCGCCATTCCGGCATGCTACCGCGCGTGCTCGTCGAAAGAATCTGGTCAGGCAATCGCCTGCGCAATTACCACTACCTGATCGCGTGTCCGGAAACCGGCGAGGCGCTGGCCGTCGACCCGCTGCAGTGGCAGGACGTGCACGCGGCGGCAAGCGCACGCGGCTGGACGATCACCCAGATCGTCAACACGCACGACCACCACGACCACACCGGTGGCAACGCCGGGCTCGTGCAGGCGACCGGCGCGAAATTGCTCGCGCACGCCGCGGCGAAGATCGAGCACGTCGACCGCGGCCTCGCCGCCGGCGATGCGATCCGCATCGGCAGGAGCGTCGAGCTGCAGTGCCTCGACACGCCGGGCCACACGATGGCCCACATCTGCCTGTTCGCGCATGCTGACTCGCCGGCGCTGTTCTCGGGCGACACGATGTTCAACGCGGGTGCCGGCAACTGCCACAACGGCGGCCACCCCGAAGCGCTGTACACGACGTTCACGACGCAGCTCGCGCGCCTGCCCGACGCAACGCGGCTGTACGCAGGGCACGATTACCTGCAGAACAACCTCGGCTTCACGCTCGATCGCGAGCCCGGCAACGTGGTCGCGAAGCGCAAGCTCGAGGACCTCGCGGGCACCGACCCGGCCGACATGCCGGTGACGACGCTCGGCGAGGAGAAGACGTTCAACACGTTCTTCCGGCTCGACAACCCACAGATCGCCGCGCGTCTGCGCGAGCGGTTTCCCGACCTGCCCGAGCAGCTCACCGCGAAGGACGTGTTCCTGCGACTGCGCGAACTGCGGAACTCGTGGTGAACGAACCCACCACCGCGAGCCGCAGCACGCGCCGCTGGCTCGCCATCGCGGTCATCGTCGCGACGCTGTGGGCGGTGTGGCTGATCCTCGCGCCGCTGCGTACGCCGATCCTCTGGGCCGCACTGCTCGCGTTCCTGATGCAGCCGCTGCAGGTGAAGCTGACGCGCCGTTTCCGCAACAGCCCGAACGCCGCCGCGGGCGTGCTCACCGCGCTGACGCCGATCGCGATCTTCGCGCCGCTGGCTCTGCTCGGCTTCGCGTTCGCGCGGCAGATCGCCGAGCTGGTCGGCGCGATGCAGGACAACCCGCAGTGGCTCGATTACACGACCTGGATCGACCCCGACGCACATCCTTCGATCGCCGGCGCGTGGAGCTGGGTGAAGGAGCGGGTCGGCATCGACGGCCAGCAGGTGCAGGGCTATCTCGTCAGCAGCCTGGAAGCCGCAGGCAAGGGCCTCGCGGCCGCCAGCGGCCAGTGGTTCCTCGCCACGGCCGGCACCGTGCTGCAGTTCTTCCTGATGCTGTTCATCCTGTACTTCATGCTGCGCGACGGGCAGAAGTGGTTCGACCGCGCGGCCTCGCTGCTGCCGATGATGCGCGGCAAGCGCGATACGCTGCTCGAGCGGCTCGGCAAGGTCACGCGCGCCGTCGTGTACGGCTGCGGCCTCACCGCCGCGGTGCAGGGTCTGCTCGTCGGCATCGGGTTCGCCATCGCCGGGCTGCCCGGGCCCGTGGTGTTCGGCGTGCTCGCCGGCGTCGCGGCGTTGTTGCCCTTCGGTGGCGCCGCACTCATCTGGGTACCGGCCGCGCTGTTCCTGCTCGGCACGGGCCAGTACGGCTTCGGCATCTTCATGCTGGTCTGGGGCGGCGTCGTGTCGGTGTCCGACAACTTCATCCGCCCCATCATCATCTCGCGCTACACGCCGGTGCCCACGCTGCTCGTGTTCCTCGGCGTCATCGGCGGCGTCTCGGCGTTCGGGTTCATCGGTTTCATCTTCGGACCCGTCATCCTGGTGCTCGCCACCGAGCTGCTGCGTTTCCTCGAGCAATCGATGAAGAAGGACGCTGCCACGGTCAGCCCGGGCTAGCCGATGGACCTGTCGGCGATCCTCAACCCGCTCAACGACGAGCAACGCGCGGCCGTCACCGCGCCGCGCGTGCCGCGCCCTGGTGCTCGCCGGCGCCGGCAGCGGCAAGACGCGCGTGCTCGTCCATCGCATCGCGTACGTCATCGCCGCCCAGGGCGCGGCCCCGCACAACGTGCTCGCGGTCACCTTCACCAACAAGGCCGCCGCCGAGATGCGCGGACGCGTCGAGAAGCTGCTGCAGCGTGCCCGCCGGCGCCATGTGGGTCGGCACGTTCCACGGCATCGCTCATCGCCTGCTGCGCCTGCATTTGCAGCGAGGCGCGGCTGCCGCGCGGCTTCCAGATCCTCGACTCCGACGACCAGCAGCGGCTGATCAAGCGGCATGCTGCAAGGCGCAGGGCATCGACGAGACACGGTTCACGCCGCGCGACGTCAGCTGGTACATCAACAAGCACAAGGACGAGGGCCTGCGCCCGGCGCAGATCAAGGAGCCGAGCGACGCGAATCGCGCGGATGATGCGCAAGCTGTACTTCGACTACGAGGAAGCCTGCCAGCGCAACGGCGTGGTCGATTTCGCCGAGCTGCTGCTGCGCGCGTACGAGCTGTTGCGCGACAATCCGTCGCTGCTGACGCACTACCGCAGCGCTTCACGCACGTGCTCGTCGACGAGTTCCAGGACACGAACTCGATCCAGTACAACTGGGCGCGGCTCATCGCCGGCATCGACGGCGCGCCCTTCGTCGTCGGCGACGACGACCAGTCGATCTATCGCTGGCGCGGCGCGAAAGTCGAGAACCTGCGCCAGTTCACGCGCGATTTCCCGAGCGCCGCGATGTACCGCCTCGAGCAGAACTACCGCTCCACCGGCAACATCCTCTCCGCCGCCAACGCGGTCATCTCGAACAACTCGGGCCGGCTCGGCAAGAACCTGTGGACCAGCGGCGGCAAGGGCGAGCCGATCCGGCTCTTCGCCGCGTACAACGAGCGCGACGAGGCCGACTTCGTGCTGACCCGCATCCAGGACTGGGTACGGCTCGGTGGCGCACGCAGGGAAGTCGCGGTGCTCTACCGCTCCAACGCGCAGTCGCGCGTGTTCGAGGAAGTGTTCCTGTCCGCGCGCGTGCCGTACAGGTCTACGGCGGCCTGCGGTTCTTCGAGCGCGCCGAGATCAAGGACGCGCTCGCCTACCTGCGCCTCATCGCGAACCGCGACGACGACCCGTCGTTCGAGCGCGTCGTCAACATGCCCACGCGCGGCATCGGCGCGAAGACGCTCGACGACCTGCGCACGCGCGCACGCGCAGCCGGACAGTCGATGTGGAAGACGCCGCCGCGAGCTTCGGCGAGCGCCGGTCGCCGGACGCGGCGCCGCGGCGCTCATCGGCTTCCTCGGCCTCGTCGACAGGCTCGCGCGCGAAACCGAAGGGCTCCCGCTTCACGAGATCATCGATCACGTGATCCAGAACACCGGCCTCATCGAGCACTTCCGCAAGGACAAGCAGGACCGCGGCGAGGCGCGTCTCGAGAACCTCGAGGAGCTCGTCAGCGCGGCACGCAGTTTCGATGCCGACGGCGAGGCCGGCAGCTCACCGCCAGCGCCCGGCGAGACACTCGTGACCGATGAGCCACTGCCGCCCCTCGAGGCCTTCCTCGCGCACGCGGTGCTCGAGTCCGGCGAGGGGCAGGCCGACGCCTGGGAAGACTGCATCCAGATGATGACGCTGCACACCGCCAAGGGCCTCGAGTTCCCCGTGGTGTTCCTCGCCGGACTCGAGGACGGCCTGTTCCCGCACCAGCGCTCGCTCGACGATCTGGAAGGCCTCGAGGAAGAGCGGCGCCTCTGCTACGTCGGCACCACGCGCGCGATGAAGCAGCTCTATCTCACGCACGCCGAGTCGCGCCGGCTGCACGGCATGGACAGCTACGGCATCCCGTCGCGCTTCATCGACGAGATCCCGAAGGAACTGATCGAGGAAGTGCGCCCCAAGGTGCGGCTGTCGCGGCCGATGCCCGGCGCGACGTTCCGCCGGGTCACGGAAGAGCCTGTCATGCCCGGCATGAAGCTCGGCACGCGCGTGCGCCACGCGAAGTTCGGCGACGGCGTCGTGCTGAACATCGAAGGGCAGGGCCCGCAGGCGCGGGTACAGGTGAACTTCGAGGCGGCCGGTTCCAAGTGGCTGATGCTCAGCTACGCGAACCTCGAGGTTGTTTAGGGCGTTTGCGACGGCGCGTAAGCCACAGGGCATGAATCGGATCGCCGCGGGACGCGCGGAACACATCCTTGTGGGCTCCGCACGGGCCATCTTTCACCGATCATCGCGCCGCTTTGCTAGGCCCCCTGCGAAGGTTGAGGTGGCCCGTGAGGCCCGCGTCGACCCGATTCACGCCCTGCCGCCCACACGTCGTGGCAAGGACTCGACAACCTCGAGGCTCGCTGCTGGGGTAACTGACCACGAGGCCGCGCGCCGAGCGTCCGTGCGCCCGACTACGAGCACTCCTGTCTTGCCGGACCGCGGCAGCCACCCCCACTCAGGTAGACTGCCCGGACCATGAAGGTCCTGATCCTCGGTGCCGGCCAGGTCGGTCGCACTGCCGCGTATCACCTCTCCCGCGAACCCGCGAACGAGGTGACCATCGTGGACACCAACGAGGACGCGCTGCGCGAGCTGCAGTCCCGGCTCGACGTCCGCACCGTTGCCGGCAACGCTTCGTACCCGGCCGTGCTCGAAGCCGCGGGCGTCGTCGACAGCGACATCCTCGTCGCGCTCACGAGCTCCGATGAAGTCAACATCGTCGCCTGCGAGATCGCGCACGCGCTGTATCGCGTGCCGAAGAAGATCGCCCGCATCCGCGCACCGGAATACACCTCGCGCAAGGAACTGTTCACGGAAGGGGCGATGGCGGTCGACGTCTGGATCAGCCCCGAGCAGCTGGTCACCGAATACATCGAGCGCCTGATCCATACGCCGGGGGCGCTGCAGGTGGTCGACTTCGCCGACGGGCGCGTTCGGCTCGTCGGCCTGCGCGCGCGCAAGGGGGGGCTGCTGGTCGGCCAGCAACTTCGCACGCTGAAGGACCACATGCCGAACGCCGAGGCGCGCATCGCCGCGATCTACCGCAACGGCAAGCCGATCGACCCCACCGGCGAGACGGTGGTCGAGGAGAACGACGAGATCTTCTTCCTCGCCGCGCGCGACAACATCAAGCGCATGATGAGCGAGATCCGTCGCGCCGAAGAGCCGGTGCGCAAGGTCATCATCGCCGGCGGCGGGCACATCGGCTATCGCCTCGCGAAGCTGCTCGAGAAGCACTACCAGGTGAAGCTGATCGAGCGCGACGCGAAGCGCGCGCGCCGCATCGCCGAGACGCTCGAGAGCACCATCGTGCTGCACGGTGATGCGCAGGACGAGGAACTGCTGATCGAGGAGAACATCGACAGCACCGATGCGTACATCGCCATCACCAACTCGGAAGAGGCGAACGTGCTGTCCGCCATGCTGGCCCGCCGCCTCGGTGCCCACAAGGTGCTCGCGCTGGTCAACAAGTCGACCTACGGCGAGCTGATGGAGAACCGCAGTATCGACATCGTGATCTCGCCGCAGACGGTGACGATCGGCAGCCTGCTTGCGCATGTGCGCCGTGGCGACGTCGTGCGCGTGCACTCGCTGCGCCGCGGTTCGGCCGAGGCGCTCGAGACCGTGGTGCACGGCCCGGCCGACCGCTCGCGCGTGATCGGACGAACCGTCGAGGAGATTCCGATGCCGCAGGGCGCGACGATCAGCGTCGTGGTTCGCGGCAGCAAGGTGCTCATCGCGCACCATGACACGCGCATCGAGGAGGAGGATCACGTCATCGTGTTCCTCTCCGACCGGCGCCAGGTCGACACGATCGAGCGGCTGTTCCAGGCGATCTGACGGCTGATGCGCTCGCTGCTGGCCTCGCTGAACGTCCTGGGCGCGCTGCTGCTGATGTTCAGCGCGCTGTTCGCGCTGCCGATCGGCGCGGCGCTGCTATGGCGTGAGACCGAGGCACTGCAGGCGTTCGGCATCGGCGCGGTGGTGTCGGTCGCGAGCGGCGCGCTGCTCTATTTTGGCCTGCGCATCCACCGCCGCTACGAGCTGAAGCCACGAGACGGCTATCTGCTCGTGACACTCGGCTGGCTGGTGCTGACGGCTGTCGCGGCGCTGCCGATGATGCTGCAGGCGCCTTACCTCGACTTCACCGATGCGTACTTCGAGTCGATGTCCGGTCTTTCGACCACGGGCTCGACCGTCATCACCGGGCTCGATCATCTGCCGCATGCCTTGAAGCTCTGGCGCTCGACTCTGCACTGGGTGGGTGGCATGGGCATCATCGTGCTGGCGGTGGCCATCCTGCCGCTGCTCGGCGTCGGCGGCATGCAGATGTATCGCGCCGAGGCGCCCGGCCCGGTGAAGGATGCGAAGCTCACGCCGCGCATCACGCAGACCGCGAAGGCGCTCTGGCTGGTGTACTGCAGCCTGACCGCCGCCTGTGTCGCGTCGCTGATGCTCGCCGGCATGGAGGGCTTCGATGCGCTCTGCTACGCCTTTTCCACCATGGCGCTCGGTGGCTTCGCGCCGCACGACCTCTCCGTCGGTTACTACGACTCGCCGCGCATCGAGGCGGTGTTGATGCTGTTCATGGTCATCGCGGCATTCAACTTCGCGACGCACTTCTTCGCGCTGCGCAAGGGCGATCCCCGCACCTATCTGCGCGATCCGGAAGCACGCTGGGTCGTCGTGTGGATGGGGGTGAGCATCATCGCGCTGACGTTCTTCCTCGACGGCGCCGGCACCTATCCCGACTTCATGCAGACGTTGCGGCACGTCTCGTTCAGCGTCGTCTCCATCGCCTCGACCACCGGTTACGTGACGGTCGACTACAGCAAGTGGCCCATTTTCGCCCCGATGTGGATGCTGTTCCTGAGCTGCGTGACCTGCAGCACCGGTTCCACCGGCGGTGGCATCAAGAACTTCCGCGCGCTCATCCTCATCAAGCAGGCCATGCGCGAGATGTTCGTGCTCGTCCACCCGCAGGCCGTGACCATCCTGAAGATCGGCGGGCACCTGGTTGCGAATCGGGTCGTCTTCGCGGTACTCGGATTCATCTTCGCGTACTTCATGACGATCGTCGCGCTGTGCTTCGCGCTGCTGCTCTCGCACATGGATTTCATCAGCGCGTTCACGGCCATCATTGCGTCGATCAACAACGCGGGTCCCGGCCTCGGCGTGGTCGGCCCTGCAACCACGTATGCGGTGCTGACGCCGTTCCAGACGTGGGTGTGCACCGCGGCCATGTTCCTCGGGCGCATCGAGCTGTTCACGTTCTTCGTGCTGTTCACGCCGACGTTCTGGCGGAAGTAGACTTCCTGCCTTCGCGTTTCGGGCGGCGGTCACGAAGACAGGACTCGTGGCTGTCGCGCGTGGCGACGATCCCGCACGCGGTACTTGCACTTGCAGGCCTTATGCGTGAGTCGCAGCCTCGACTCGAGGCGACGCGTGGATCCGCGTGCAGAATCCCCGCCACGCACACCAGATCGACGAGTTGCCTTCGTCACCGCCGGCCGGAACGCCAAGGTCGACGCTGAGAGGACAGGCCACGCGTTGCCCGTTGTAGGGTGGCAGCGGGCCGGCCCGGGAGCCGACTCCACCTCAGCGTCGGAGCCGGCGCGGCACGCGGGCAAACGGTGTCTCTGGCGTGTGTGACGGCGATCTTGCGCGCGACAGCGGTCAGGCCGTGGCGGTTGGGCTGCGACTACCGCTGGCGGATTGCGAGTGCAGGCATCGCGCGCGAGATTGTCGTCACGCGCGACAGCCACCAGTCCTGTCCGCTTGCCGCGCCGGCTCGTCGTCCTCGACCATCGCCAGCACCCGCCTCGCGATCGCGCCGATCGGCAGCACCTCCGCGGCCGCGCCGATCTGCACCGCCTCACCGGGCATCCCCCACACGACGCTGGTCGCCTCGTCCTGCGCGATGGTCCGGCCACCCGCCTCGCGCACCTGCTTCAGGCCCGCAGCACCGTCGCGACCCATTCCGGTGAGCAGCACGCCGACCGCGTTGCGGCCAACGTTCCGCGCCACCGACTCGAACAGCGCGTCGACCGACGGCTTGTGCCGGTTGATGGGGTCGCCGTCCTCGAGGCGGCACAGGTAGCGCGCGCCGTCGCGCGCGACGCGCAGGTGCCGATCACCGGGTGCGATGTAGACGTGGCCGGGAACGATCTGCTGACCATCCTGGGCCTCGCACACCGTCATCCCGCAGCTGCGGTCCATGCGGTTCGCAAAGGGCAGGCTGAAGGCCTTGGGGATGTGCTGCGCGATGACGACTCCGGGACAGTCCGCCGGCAGCTCGATCAGCACTTCCTTGATCGCCTCGGTTCCGCCGGTGGACGCACCGATCGCGATGATCCGGTCGGTGGTGCGGAACATCGCGGCTGACGGCACCGCTGTACGAGCGTTGGCGGCGGGGGGCTGGTAGCGTCGCACACGCGCCCGGGCGGCGGCCTTCACCTTGGCGATGAGCTCGTCGCGGTACTCGACCAGTGTCGCGGCGATGTCGATGCGCGGCTTGGCGAGGTATTCGACCGCGCCGACGGACAGCGCGTCGAGCGTCACCTCGGCGCCGTATTCGGTCAGCGACGACACCATGACGACGGGCATCGGGTGCAGCCGCATCAGGTTCTTGAGGAACGTCACGCCGTCCATGCGCGGCATCTCGACGTCGAGCGTCAGCACGTCCGGGTTCAGGGTCTTGATCATCTCGCGCGCGGCGAATGCGTCCGCGGCGGCGCCGACGACTTCCAGCGCGGGGTCCGACGAGAGCATCTCGGCGAGGATTCGGCGCACCAGTGCGGAGTCGTCGACGATGAGCACACGCGTCATCGGAGTGCCTCAGGAGAAGATTTCGATCTGGCTGCCATCGGCGGCGGCACGCTGACGGAAACTCTGCAGGTAGTCCTGCTCGCGGCTCGCGATGACCCGGTTCTCCATCGTGCGCAGATGCTTGACCAGCACGCGGCCGGTGTCGGGGAAGCAGATGATCCGCCGCGGCACGTCGCTGCCCACGTCCTCGGCGACCACCCGCAGCCCCTCCATCGCGAGCCAGTGGCGCGCAAAGGCGATGTTGCGCGAGCCGATGTCGGTCATGTTCGCGAGCATCCGGCCGCCGCCGAACAGCTTGACCTCGAGCCGGCCGCGGCGGGCACCGCGCTTCAGCAGCTCGTTGATGAGGCTCTCCATCGCGAACGAGCCGTAGCGGGTCGACAGGCCGGTCGCCTTGTCGAGCCAGTTGCTCCGGCCTTCCGACAGGTCCTCGGGCAGCATGAAGTGGTTCATGCCGCCGATCGCGAGCTCGCGGTCGCGGACACAGGCCGCGATGCACGAACCGAGCACCGTCGTGATCGCCTCGCCGGCCAGCGCGACGTAATACTCGCCGGGCAGGATCTTCGCCGACCACCGCTCGTGACTCGGGTCCCAGCTGCGCTGGATCGCCTCGAAGCCAGGATTCTGCGCGGCTCCGGGTTCGGTCGAGGTCGTGAGGCTCATGCCTGCACCCGCCGATGAACCGTCCTGCCGATCAGTTCGTAGGCGTCCGATACGCTGAACAGGCTCTCGGAATGGCCGAGGAACAGCAGCGCGCCGGGGCGTTGCAGCGGCGCGAGGCGCGAGAACACGCCGCGCTGCGTGTCCTTGTCGAAATAGATGATGACGTTGCGGCAGAAGATCGCATCGATGGGGCCGCGCATGGGCAGCGGGTGCATCAGGTTCAGCGGCCGGTAACTGATGAGCCGCGCAAGATTCGGGTCGAAGCGCCAGATCGTCGCGCCGTTGCGCTGCTCGCGGGTGAAGAAGCGTTCGCGCCGCTCGGCCGACAGCGTGCGGACGCGCTCGTCGGAGTAGTAGCCGGCGCTCGCGTGCAGCAGAACGCTCGTGTCGAGATCGGTCGCGAGGATGCGCACGTCGTGCCGCTGCCAGTCCGGCAGCGCTTCGGCCACCGTCATCGCGAGCGAGCAGGCCTCCTCGCCGGTCGAGCAGCCGGCCGACCACAACCGGATGCGGGTTCCGGGGCGCAGCAGCTGTTCACGCAGCGTGTCGAAATGATGCCGTTCGCGGAAGAACGACGTCAGGTTGGTGGTCAGCGCATTGGTGAACTCGGCGAGCTCGGCATCGCGACGCGGGCCGTTCAGCAGCTGCCGGTAATCGCGGAATGAACCGAGGCCCAACGCGCGCAGGCGGCGTGTCAGGCGGCCATACACCAGCTCGCGTTTCGCATCCGACAGCGTGATGCCGCTCAGCTCGCGCACGAGGTCCCGCAGCGAGCGGAAGTCCTCGTCGCTGAACTCGAACTCGCGTTCACGGGTGGCCGCGGGAGCGGGTGACATGGCGGCTAGGTCAGAACAGCTCGATGTCGCCGGGCCCGGCATGCTGGCCGCGACCTGCGCCATTGCGCCCGGTGCGCCAGTACTGCGGCGGCAGCACGATGTCGAGCACCTGGCGCTGCGCATCCGACAGCAGCCGGGAGAACAGCCGCTCACGCAGCGTTTCCCAGCGCGTTGCAATCTCCTCGACGTCGGCCGCATCGGGCGGCGCGGCGAGTCGGGCGAGATTGTTCGCGCCGCCGGTCAGGTAGTCGTGCACGTGCGTCAGGTGCTGGAACATGCGGTCGAAGAACTGCATGTTGGTGATGGCCACGGCCATCTCTCCGGCGAGCTTCTCGACGGCGAGATCCATCTCGAGCATGCCCTGCGCATCGCCGCAGCGGTTCGCGTGCGTGAGCAACCGCGCCCGCAGTTCGGCCATGTGCGCGGCGATGCGCTCGAGCGTCTGGCCGAGCGACTCGACCGGCTCGTGCGCCTCGCGCAACGCGAGGTCGATCTGCGCGGTGGCTGCCGCGATGGCCCGCGCCGCGTTTCCGTTCAGCTCGAACAGGGAAGCCGGGGCCGCCTGCATTCCGTCGGTCGCATCGAGGTTGGCATTCATGACGGACCCTTTCAGCGCAGAACCTTCGTGACCGTCTCGAGCAGACGATCCGGGTTGAACGGCTTGACGATCCACCCGGTCGCGCCCGCCGCACGGCCCTCGTTCTTGCGCTCGATGCTCGCATCGGTCGTCAGCACGAGGAGCGGCACGCCCTTGTACTGCGGCAGCAGCCGCAGTTCGCGCACCAGCGTCAGGCCATCCATGTTGGGCATGTTCACATCGGTGATGACGAGGTCCATCGGCGAGCCATCACGTGCGATCTTCAGGGCTTCATCGCCATCGGATGCGCTGACGACGTCGTGACCGGCGCTCTTCAGCGTCAGCCCCACCATCTGCCGCATCGAGGCGGAATCGTCCACTGCAAGAATACGAGCCATAAGTGTCTCCAGACTTCGATCAAGCTACTTCACGGGAACGACGTTCGGAGGCCAGCCGGATAAGGCCAGGAACGTCGAGAATCAGCGCGACCGTGCCTTCGCCGAGGATCGTTGCCCCGCCGATGCCATCGATGCGCGCGTAATGGGTTTCCATCGATTTGATGACGACCTGCTGCTGACCGAGCAGATCGTCGATGTAGAGACCCGCGCGGCGGCCGTCGCCTTCGACGACCATGATCAGCCCTTCGTGCAGCTCGCGATGGCGCGGCGGTACACCGAAGACCTCGTGCAGGCGGATGACGGGCAGGTATTCGCCCCGGAACGAGAACACTTCGCCGTGACCGACCAGGTGACTTGCGCCGTTCGGGCGAAGCTGCAGCGACTCGATGATGGTGACCAGCGGCACGATGTAGGTCTCGTCGCCGACCGCGACCGACTGGCCGTCGACGATAGCGAGCGTCAGCGGCAGCGTGATCGAGAAGTGGGTGCCCTTGCCGGGCTCGGTGCGGAGCTCGATGGTTCCGCCGAGGTCCTTGATGTTCCGGCGCACGACGTCCATGCCGACGCCGCGACCGGACAGGTCGGTGGTCGAGGCGGCAGTCGAGAAGCCGGGCAGGAAGATCAGCTCGTGCACCTGCGCGTCGTCGAGCACCGCATCCGCGGCGATCAGGCCCTTGTCGACTGCCTTCTCGCGCAGCCGGGCGCCGTCGAGACCCTTGCCGTCGTCGCTCACTTCGAGGGTGATCGCGCCACCCTTGTGGAATGCGTTCAGGAACACGGTGCCCTCGGCGCCCTTGCCGGCGGCGAGGCGCTCGGCCGGAAGCTCGATACCGTGGTCGATGCTGTTGCGCACGAGGTGCACCAGCGGGTCGCCGATCTTCTCGAGCACCGTCTTGTCGAGCTCGGTGTGCTCGCCGCTGATCTGCAGGCGGATCTGCTTGCCGAGACGCGCCGACAGATCGCGCACCAGCCGCGGAAACCGGCTGAACACCGAGCCGACCGGCAGCATGCGTACGCGCATGACACTTTCCTGCAGTTCCCGGATGTGACCTTCGAGCTGCGCGAGCCCGCTGCGCAGCCGTTCCGAATCGAGGCCTTCGAGCCGACCGGCGAGCTGGCTGAGCATCGACTGCGTGATGACGATCTCGCCGACGGTGTTCAGCAGCTCGTCGATCTTCTCGATCGACACGCGGATCGAGTTTCCGTCCGGCCCGCTGGCGCCGCGGGGGGCTTCGGGTGCCGAGGTCGCGGCCGGGAGGGCAACCGGCGGGGGCTGCGCCGCGACCGGCTCGACGACTGCAGCGATCTCCCGCAGCGCGAGCTCGCAGTCGCCGTCCGCCCAGTCGAACACCGCCTCGATCGACGCGCGGGGCGCCGAGGTCGCGAGTTCGAGCTGCCAGTCGAGGTAGCACTGCGTCGGGTCGATCTGGTCGAATGACGGCAGGCGCGTGGCGTCCACCGTGACTTTCAGTGGCCCGAGCCCGGCAAGATCCTCGAACAGGCGAATCGGGTCGTTGCCGCGGTTCAGCAGTTCCGGCAGGGCCTTGAAACCGATCTGCCATCGGGAGCTGGCCGACGGTACCGGTCGGGCCGCCGTTACGCCGGCGGCGATCGAATCGAACAGCGCCTCCAGGTCTTCGGGGTCTTCGGCCGGAGCCGAGCCGCCCGCCGCGATCTGCTCGAGACGCGCCTGTAGTGCGCGAGCCTCGGTCACGTCGGGCGCCTGCCGCTTCTGCGTCGCTGTCATCAGCGTGCGCAGCACGTCGACCGACTGCAGCAGGGCCTCGGACAGCGGCGCCGTGACGGGCAAACGGCTCGCGCGCAGCTCATCCAGCAGTGTTTCGAGCGTATGCGTGAACGACGCGATCGCGTCGAACCCGAACATGCCGGCGCCGCCCTTGATCGAGTGGGCAGCGCGGAAAATGGTGTTGATCGTCTCGGAGTCGGCAGTGCCGGGTTCAAGGCCGAGCAGCCCCGCCTCCATCGAGTCGAGGGCATCGAAGCTCTCGTCGAAGAACGTCGCGTGGAAGCGATCGAGGTCCAGGCTCACGCCGCCGCCTCGGGAAGCCGAAGCAGTGCATCGAGCCCGCCGCGCGCCGCGATCGCGCGCAGCGGTGCCGGCACGTCGCGCCATACCAGCTGGCGTCCGGTCAGCTCGAGGCGCCTGGCGAAACCGATCAGCAACTGCAGGCCTGCCGTATCGACCCGCGTCACCGCGCCCGCGTCGATGATGAAATCTCCGCTGCTGTCTTCCGCCTCGAGCAGCGACAGCTTCAACGCTTCCGCTTCGCGCAGCGTGCATTCGGCCGCGAGCCGCAGCGTGGCGCCGGGCGCCTTCCTGCGGTCGGCTCGCTTCATCAGAGGCCGAGTCCTTCCATCAGGTCATCGACGTCGCCCTGGTCCGCCAGCGCAGTGCGCGTGACGCCGGGAATGGCCGGCCCCTCGAGCCTCGCCGCGTCGCGCAGCGCACCCCTCGACACGCCGCGTTCGAGGCCGTGCACCTGCATCAGGTCGGCCAGTACCAGTTCCACTTCGCCAATCAACGTGTGCACGCCCTGGATGATCTGGCCCGTCAGGTCCTGGAAGCCCTGCGCCAGCATCACTTCGGTGAGGTTCGAGCGAACGCGTTCGCAGTTGTCACGTGCCTGGTCGAGGAAGCGATTGAGCGCACCCGCCTGCGATGACGCGGGTGCACTGGCGAGCTCGGCCGCGCCGCGTGCGATCTCGTCGGCCAGCGGCACCGACTGCTCGATCAGGTCGAGGGTCCGGTGCGCCGCGTCAGCAGTCAGATAGACCACATGCGACAGCCGCTGCCGCGCATCGGGAATGTCGCCGTCCGCCAGCGACGCGATGCGTGAATCGTTGCCGAACCGGGCAAGCGCGTCGTGCAGCACGCCGGCGAGCCGTGCGGCCTCGAAGCTGGATCTCGGACTCGCGCGCCGTCAGCAGCTCGTCGAGCGCGGCCTTGAAGCCCGCGTCATCGTCGTCCGCCGCAGCGGCGTTCAGCTGACTCAGCAGCCCGCGATCGGTCGACGAAAGGGCCATCAGGCCGCCGCCGCATCGCGTGCACGGAGGATCTTGTCGATCTTGTCCTTGAGGGTCTGCGCCGTGAAGGGCTTCACCACATAGCCGTTCACACCAGCCTGGGCCGCTTCGATGATCTGCTCGCGCTTCGCCTCGGCGGTCAGCAGCAGCACCGGCAGCTTCGCCAGCTTCTCGTCGGCACGCACGAACTTCAGCAGGTCGAGCCCCTGCATCTCGGGCATGTTCCAGTCGGTGATCAGGAAGTCGACCTCGCCCCGACGCAGGATCGGCACCGCCGTGGTGCCGTCATCGGCCTCCGCGACGTGGGGGTAGCCGAGGTCGTTGAGGAAATTCTTTACGATGCGGCGCATGGTCGAGAAATCGTCCACCACCAGGAATCGCAGGTCCGAGCTCATGGGTGCTGTCTCCATTCGGGCAGCGCCTCAGCGCCGGCCTCCGTCGCCCTTGCCGACCGCGTCGGTGAAACGCACACCGTAGCGGTCATTGACCATGACCACCTCGCCATGCGCGACGATGCGGCCGTTGACCAGCACATCGAGCTGGTCGCCGGCCTGGCGATCGAGCTCGACGACGGTGCCCTCACCGAGCGTCAGCAGCTGGCGGATGTTCATCGTGGTCCGGCCCACCTCGAGCGACAGCGCGACGTGCACGTCGAGCATGACGTCGCCAGTGGACGAGGGATCGGTGATCGAGGGATTGGGGGTCGACATGTGTTCCTCAGGCGCGCCGCACGAAGGCGTCGAGCGAGTTGCCCTGTTTGCGACCGATCAGCCGCGTGATCTTCACGACCTGGCGGCCGCCCTGCTGGCCCATCTCGCCCTGCATCATCTGCAGACCATCGGCCAGCACCGTCGCGCGACCGTCGAAGCTGCATGGAATGATGTCGCCGGGCTTCATGTCGATCAGCTCGCCGAGCGTCAGGCGCGCATGGCCGAGCTGAGTGACCAGCTCGACGTCGCTCTCCTCGAGCTCGTTGCGCAGCGACTGGGACCAGCGTTCGTCGCGGTCGGCCCGGTCGCTCTGGACGCCGGCCCGCAGCGTCTCGCGTAGCGGCTCGAGCATCGAGTACGGCATCGTCACGTGGATGTCGCCGCCGCCCCCGTCGAGCTCGACGCGAAACTTGCTGACCACGACGATCTCGGTCGGCGTCACGATGTTGGCGAAATGCGGATTGACCTCCGAGTTCATGAACTCGAAGTTCAGGTCGAGCACCGGCTGCCACGCCTCTTTCAGGCCCTCGAGCACCGCCTGCAGCAGCATCTCGATGATGCGCGTCTCGGTCGGCGTGAACTCGCGTCCCTCGATCTTCGTGTGGCGACCGTTGCCGCCGAAGTAGCTGTCGATCACGCCGAAGATGAGCCGCGGCTCGAACACCACGAGCGAGGTGCCGGCGAGCGGGCTCACCCGCACATTGTTCAGGCTGGTCGGAACCTGCAGCGTCGGCAGGTAGTCGGCGAACTTCGGCGTCGAGATTATCGCGGTCGACACCTCGGGCGTCCGCCGCAGCATGTTGAACAGGCTGATGCGCAGCGCGCGCGACAGACGCTCGTTGATCATCTCGAGCGTCGGCATGCGGCCGCGCACGATGCGGGTCTGGTTCGCGAAGTCGTACAGCCGCGCAATGCCCGGGTCGGGCTGCGCCTGCGTGTCCACCTCGCCACTGTCCACGCCGTGGAGCAGCGCATCGATCTCGTCCTGGTTCAGCACGTCGGCGGTCATGGCGGCGCTCATCTCAGACGTAGGCTTCGGTGGAGCTCGCGCCGAGCTGGATGGTGCCCGCGTCGGCGAGCTTGCGTGCCAGCGCGATGATCTCCTTCTGCGCCGACTCGACTTCCGAGAGCTTCACGGGACCCTTCGACTCCATGTCGTCCTTCAGCATCTCGGCCGCGCGGGACGACATGTTCTTCAGGAATTTCTCGGTCAGCGCGGGCTCGGTGCCCTTCAGCGCCACGACCAGCTTCGCCGAATCGACCTCGCGCAGCAGCTCCTGCATGCCGCGGTCGTCGACCTCGATAAGGTCGTCGAACACGAACATCAGGTCCTGCAACTTCGCGCACATCACCTCGTCGAGCTTGCGGAGCTGCTCGAGCACCGTCGGTTTCACGAAGTTCAGGATGCCGGCAGCGGGCTTCGCGCCACCGAGCTTGGCCGAAACGTGGTTGCCGCGACCGGACACCTGCTTCTCGATCATTTCGTCGAGCTTGCCGAGTGCTTCGGGATGCACGCCGTCGAGCTGGGCAAGGCGCAGCAGCACGTCCGCCTGCAGCCATTCCGGGAATTCGTCCAGCACGCGCGCGGCCTGGTCGGTATCGAGGTACGCGAGGATGATCGCGAGCACCTGCGGATGTTCCTGCCGGATGATGTCCGCGATCTGCCGCGGCTCCATCCATTTCAGCACGTCGAGGCCCTTGCGCTTCTGACCGAGCAGGATGCGGTCGATGATGCTGTTGGCCTTGTCGTCGCCAAGCGCTTCGACCATGACCTTGCGGATGTACTCATCCGAGCCGACCTGGATGTCGGCCTGGCCTTCCATGGTCTGTACGAAGCCCGACAGCACGTTGCTGACTTCCTCGCGCGAGGCGGTCTTGAGGCTCGCCATCTCGGTGCCGAGCCGCTGCACGACCTTCGCATCCAGGTGCTTCAGCACCGTCGCGGCTTCCGACTCGCCGAGGGCGAGCAGCAGCATCGCGGCGCTGCGCGTCGTCTGGATCTGGGCAAGGTCGGACATGCGGGTTCTTGACGTCTCTTTCAGCGGGTCGGTGGATCAAAGCAAGTTCTGTGCCGGCCTGGAACTGTGATGCGCCTCTCGCGCGGGCGACGGTTTCCCGTCACCGCGCGAGGGGTCAGAACTCCTTCCAGACCGAGTCGTCGTTCGCCGTCGCTCCGCCACCGGAGGCGGCGCGACGTTCGCGTGACGGCGCAGTCGCCGCCGGCGCGGCGCGGCCACCGCCCTGCGACCAGGGTCGGCTCGTCTTGCGTCGTTCTGCGCGGAAGGTCGCCGCGGCGTTCGACTGCGACGCGACCGCCTCGGTCACCGCGGCGAGCACGCTGTAGCGGCTCATGTTCCCGTTCAGCCCGCGGGCCTGTTCGGCCATCGCCTGCGAGGCGGCGGAGGCCTGTTCGACCAGTGCCGCGTTCTGCTGCGTCAGCTCGTCGAGTTGCATGATCGCCTTGTTCACCTGGTCGATACCGGCCGACTGTTCGTGGCTCGCCGCCGCGATCTCCGCGACGATATCGGTAACCTTCTTGACCGCCGCGACGATCTGGTCGAGCGTCGCTCCCGACTGCGTGACGAGGCTCGAGCCCTCGTCCACCTTCTTCACGCTGTCGTGGATGAGCGCCTTGATTTCCTTCGCGGCAGTGGCCGAACGGCCCGCGAGGTTGCGCACCTCCGACGCGACGACGGCAAAGCCGCGGCCCTGCTCGCCCGCACGCGCGGCTTCCACCGCAGCGTTCAGCGCGAGCAAATTGGTCTGGAACGCGATCTCGTCGATGACGCCGATGATGTCGGCGATGCGCTTGGAAGAATCGTTGATCTCGGCCATCGCCTTGACCGCTCGCGCGACGACCGCGCCGCCGCGCTCGGCCTGGTCACGCGCCGCGACGGCGAGCTGGTTGGCCTGGCCCGCGTTGTCGGCGTTCTGCTTGACCGTCGAGGTCATCTGTTCCATCGAACTCGCGGTCTCTTCGAGCGAAGTGGCCTGCTCCTCGGTGCGCTGCGAGAGATTCGTGTTTCCCTGGCTGATTTCATCGGCGCCGCGGCTCACTTCGCTCGCCGCGAGCTTCACCTGCGCCACGACGTTCGCCATGTTGTCGGTCAGCTGGTTGATGCCGCCGCCTATCTTGACCAGCAGACCGGCACGACCCTCGACGTGCATGCGACGCGTGAGGTCGCCGGCGTTGGCCGATGCGACCAGCGCCTGAACTTCGTCGACCACGGTGCCGACATTGTCGACCAGGTCGTTGATGCCGCGCGACAGCGTCTCGAAGAAGCCCGTCTTGCCCGCGAGCTGGATGCGCTGCGACAGGTCGCCGCCCGTCATGGCGCCAATCACTTCCTGCAGCTCGAGCTCGGTCGCGATCTCCTGCGTGCGATCGAACCATTCGATGACGGTGCCGAGGCGGCGGCCCCCCTCGTCCTTCATCGGCGTGAAGGTCTGGCGCATCGCCCGCCCGCCGATGCGAACCTCGAGGACGTGCGTCGACGAGAGCTCGGCGACCAGGCGGCGCTGGTTCGCGGGGTTGCCGGTCAGCGAATCGAGCGACTGGCCGACCAGCCGGGCGGCGTCGAAACCGGCGAAGTCCTTGCGGAAGTCGGCCTCGATCGACGCGAGCAGGCCGCGCGCCGTCTCGTTGAGGTAGATGATCTGAAGGTCGTTGTCGACGACCATCACGTTCGCGCCGAGATGCTCGAGGGCGCCCTTGAAGGCGGCGTTCAGCTGCGCCGCGTGGCGCTGCTCGGTGACGTCGGTCGCGTACTTGACCACCTTGAAGACCTTGCCCGAGGCATCGACGATCGGGTTGTAGGTCGCCTGCAGCCAGATCTCGCGGCCATCCTTCGCGATGCGACGGAACTGGCCCGACCAGTACTGCCCGCGCGCCATGCGCTGCCAAAAGCTCTTGTAGGCCGGGTTGTCCTGCTCTGACTGGTCGAGCAGCATGCGGTGGTGCCGGCCGAGCAGCTCGCCTTCGGCATAGCCGGAGAGCTTCAGCGCGTTGTCGTTCGCCCGCAGCATCTCGCCATCGGGGGTGAATTCGATGACGGCCTGCGAGCGCGAGATGGCTTTCAGCTGGCCTTCGTAGTCGAGCTTCGAATGCAGCAGGCTGTCCTTCATCCGGACGAGCGCCGCGAGCAGGCTCGCTTCCGGTGCGTCCTTCGCCATCTCGAAATCGTAGTCGCCATCGGCGATGCGGCCGGCGATGGCAGCGGCTTCGGCCGGATCGGCGCCGAGCTGACGCTGCGCGCCGCGGATTATCAGGAATGCCAAAGCGAGCGACAGCAGGGTTGCGGCCCCGCCAGTCAGCCCGACGATGAACAGCGTCTGCGCTGTGTCGGCGCGGTTCTTCTGTTCATCGAGCGCAGCGGCGGTCGACTGCAGGTCGATCAGTCGCTTGATGTTCGCTTCGGCCGCGGTCACTGCGGGCAACAGCGTCGAGAGTGTCCACGCGTCGACACCGGCTTCGCCGGCGGCAAGCTTCGCGATCAGCTTCTCGGATTCGTCGAACCCGCGGTCGAGCACCACGGTGGTCGCTTCCGCGAGCTGCTCTTCCTCGGGAATCTTCGAGGCGAGGTAATAGTTGTCCCAGTTCGCGCGCGCCCGGTCGAGCTCGGGTCGCAGCGTTGTGATCGCCTCGGCGGCCGGCATCGCCTTGCGTGACACGCGATGCGCGTATTCGAGCGAGCCCTGCAACGCGTTCGAGATGTCCTGCAGGAACCCGGAGGTCTTCAACCGGTTGTCGATGGTGAACTTCAGCGTCTTCTCGGTCTCGCCCAGATGCCGCATCACGAACAGGCTCTGACCCACGAACAGCGCCAGGATCAGGCCGATCAGCACGTACAGCTGGGTCGACATCCGCAGGCGCATCTGTACGACTTCCTTCATTGACATCATTCTTCCCTGGCGTATTTCGGCGGCGGTCACGCCGCCTGTTCCCGGTGGTTCAACAGCTCGCGGCCAAGCAGTTCGGCGGCGTCGAGCAGGATCAGCATGCGGTCGTCGATCTGCGCGAGACCGCTGACGAACGGGGTAGGGGTCGCGCCATTCAGCGTCGGCGCCGGTCGGACGGCCTCGGCCGGCACGTCGAGCACGTCGTGCACGGCATCGACGGTGAGGCCGCATTCGCGCTGGCCCGTCGGGGTCGACAGCGACATCACGATGACGACCGTGACGGGGGTGAATTCGGCCGAGGGCAGCGCGAACAGGCGCCGCAGGTCCATGATCGGAACAATCGCGCCGCGCAGGTTCAGCACGCCGAGCACGTGCTCGCTCGACTGCGGAATGCGGGTGACGGGCGACCATCCGCGGATTTCCTTCACCGCAAGGATGTCGACTCCGTAGATTTCGTCGCCCAGCCGAAAACTCAGCACCTGACTCATGCCCGACTCCTGAACGCTGGCCGCGCGATCATCACGCGGTCGCCGGACAGGGTCCGGCCCTGCGTCACATCTCGCCGGGTTACGTTCAGTCGGCTCGGGGCTTTGGGACGAGCGTCACGACGCCGCGCTGCGGCACCCGCACAGCAATTCAGCCGCGGATATAGGCCTGCAGCGAGTCGATCTCGGCCTGCTGTTCCTCGATGACGGCTTTCACCAGATCGCCGATCGAGAGGATGCCCTCGAGTCGATCGCCGGTCATCACGGGCAGGTGCCGGATGCGCCGGTCGGTCATCACCCGCATCGCATCGTGGACCGACGCGTCGGGGCCGATGTGGACGACCTGCGTCGTCATGATCGCGCGTACTGGTGTGTCGGCGGACGAGCGGCCCTGCAACACCACCTTCCGCGCGTAGTCGCGCTCGGACACGATGCCGACGACGTGGCCGTGCGCGTCGAGCACCATCAGCGCGCCGACGTGACGGTCGGCCATGCTGCGCACTGCCTCGAGCACCGGTTCATCCGGACCGATCGCGATGACGTGCCGGCCCTTGGCATCCAGAAGCTGCTTCAAAGTCTGCATGGCGGTACTCCTCGTGCGGCTTCAGGCCGCTTCCACCTCGAAGATCGACCCGCGCACGGCGGTCACTCGCACTCGCGCACCGGCCGGCAGGTCGGCGCCGCTGACCAGCCAGACTGAGTCGCCGACGCGGATCTTGCCGCTGCCGGCCAGCAGCGGCTCGATCAGTGTGTACGTCTGGCCGACGTGCTGCACGCCCCGCTGGTTCAGCAGCGGACGGTCGGACGCGAGGTCCTGCGTTCCGCGAAAGCGGCGATACAGGAAGATGCAGGCGATGCCGAGCGCGCCGAACAGCACGAGCTGCAGCTGCCAGGGAATCGGGATGACCAACAGCAGCGCGCCGATCACGGTTGCGGCCGCAGCGAACCAGATGGCCACCGCGCCGGGCAGGAAGGTCTCGAACACCGCGAGGATCGCCGCGGCGATCCACCAGTGCCACCACTGCAGGCCTTGCGCGAATTCGATCATCAGCGGAACACGCCCGGCGGAGGCGCCGCCGGCGGAACCGGGCGCGTGCCGTTCTGCTTCGCGCCGAGTGAATCGCGGGCGAGCTCGGCGATGCCGCCGAGCGACGCCAGCACGCTGGTCGCCTCGACCGGCATGAAGAACACCTTCTGGTTGTTCGATTCGGCGAACGCCTTCAGCGATTCGATGTACTTCTGCGCGACGAAGTAGTTCAGCGCGTTGGTGTTGCCCTCGCTGATCGCCTTCGAGACCATCTCGGTCGCACGCGCTTCCGCTTCGGCCAGGCGCTCTCGGGCTTCGGCGTCACGGAACGCGGCCTCCTTGCGGCCTTCGGCTTCGAGCACGACCGACTGCTTCTCGCCTTCGGCCTTCAGGATGGCCGCCTGCCGGAAGCCTTCGGCATCGAGGATGTTGGCGCGCTTGTCGCGCTCGGCCTTCATCTGCCGGCCCATCGAGTCGACCAGGTCGGCCGGCGGCTGGATGTCCTTGATCTCGATGCGCGTGACCTTGATGCCCCATGGCGAGGTCGCCTCGTCCACCACCTTCAGCAGGCGGTGGTTGATCTCGTCGCGCTTGGAGAGCGTCTCGTCGAGATCCATCGAGCCGACCACCGTGCGGATGTTGGTCATGGTGAGGTTCGTGACCGCAAGGCGCAGGTTGTCGACTTCGTAGGCGGCCTTGGCCGCATCGAGCACCTGGTAGAACACGACGGCATCGACGCCGACCATCGCGTTGTCCTTGGTGATGACCTCCTGCCGCGGAACGTCGAGCACCTGCTCCATCATGTTGATCCGGCGCCCGACGCGCTCGAGGAACGGCGTGATGATGTGGAAGCCCGGCTCGAGTGTCTTCTTGTAGCGCCCGAGACGCTCGAGCGTGTATTCGTAGCCCTGGGTCACCGTCAACACTGCCTTGGCAGCGACGATGATGATGGCGATCAGGATGATGATCGGCAGCCAGGCGACTTCGGCAAAGATCATCCAGGCTCTCCACTGCGACCCGCGATGCGCGGACCCGCCATGTTACGCCTCTCGTCCGCTCCCGCGACGCGTAGTCAGCCGGGCGGCTTCGGTGCCGCGGTCGCCGGTGCCGGCGTTGCCGGGCGTGGAGTCGTCGCGACGATCGTGCGCAGTTCCTTCAGCTTCGCCTTCACCTTCGCGGCGTTTTCGGGGCCCATGCGCACCAGCACCTTCTGCCCCGACGAGAGCGCCTCGAGTTGCGGGTCGGCGAACTCGAACAGCACGTTCGGCTGCGTCAGCTCGATCGGGCCCTTCACCGCCGGCGCCTGGAGCAGATGGTCGATGACGGTCACGACGCGATCGTTGAAATATCGCCCGGGAAAGCCGAGGTCTTCGTAGCTCTGCTGCAGCAGCGGGTACCAGCGCTGGTACAGGTCCGCGACCAGCTTCGTGTCGGTCGCCTCGAGCAGCGTCACGAGGGGCACATAACGCGAGGCGTTACTGTCGGACACGAAGATGCGCTCTTCAGCGGTGGGTGAGGTGGGTGGACGCCGGTCGACCGCGAACCCCGGAGACACGGGCTTCACCGGCCGCAGCCGGTCGGACCCGTGCGCCCGCGTCATGCCGTCGACGGTTGCGACGATGCGGCGGGCGACGTTCTGCGGCTCGAGGTATTCGGCCACCGATTCGACGCCGAAGAGCATGCCGAGCTCCTGCGTCACCGGGCCATCGCTGTCGGCGAGAGCCGGCAGCGGCGCTTCCGTCGCATCAGGCGGGGGCTCGGGCAGCGGATGCTCGATTGCGGGGTCGGCATCGCCGGGCGGGGCCATGACTTCGGCCGGCGGCGCTTCGAGCGGGGCCTCGGCGGGCGTGCGACTCTTCCACCAGTAGAGCCCACCGCCCGCGAGCGCGAGAGCGACCCCCGCGGCGATCAACACGCGGTTCAGCGACTGTCTCTCCATAGTCGGGCAATAGACCTCAAGGCTGCAGCGCCGGTCAATCGGATAATGTGCTGCCATGGGCCACGAGGTGCATCCGGTCATCGACCTGAACCGCTGCGAGGGCAAGGCGGTGTGCGTCGAGGTGTGTCCCTACCACGTCTTCGAGGTGCGCCTCGTGAGCGCTGCGGAAGCCGGGCCGCTGTCGCTGACCGGCCGTCTGCGGCGCTTCGTCCACGGCGGACGCCAGGCGGTTGCGGTGCGGGCCGACCAGTGTCATGCCTGCGGGCTATGCGTGAAGGAATGCCCGGAGGAGGCCATCCGGCTCAGTCAATGATCGATGCGAAGGATTGCCACCCGGTAGCAAGCCTTCGCACCGCTCGCACCCGTCAGGCCGCGCGCCCCCGCTTCAGATGCACGAGCAGCAGCGAGATCGCTGCCGGTGTCACCCCCGGCACGCGTGAGGCCTGCCCGACCGTCGCTGGCCGAGTCTCGCTGAGCTTCTGCCGCACCTCGTTCGACAGGCCGCGCACCGCCGCGTAGTCGAGCTGGTCGGGCAATGCAGTCGTCTCCTGGCCACGCGCACGGGCGATTTCGGCGAGCTGCCGTTCGATGTAGCCCGCATAGCGCGCGCGCACCGTGAGCTCGAGCACCAGCTGATCGGGAATGCGGTCGTCCATCGCGCCCGCATCGAACGCGCCGTGGAGTGCGGCAAGGTCGGCGTACTCCACCTCGGGCCGACGCAGCAGGTCGAACGCGCGCCGCGACACGAGCCGCGCGTGCTCCGCCTCGACCGCCGCCATCTTCTGCTCGAACAGCCGCCAGCGGTCGTCGTCGACGAGGCCCATCGCGCGCCCGATCGGCGTCAGTCGCTGGTCGGCGTTGTCCTCGCGGAGCATCAGCCGGTATTCGGCACGACTCGTGAACATGCGATATGGCTCTCGCGTGCCCTGTGTGGTGAGGTCGTCGACCAGCACGCCGAGGTAGCTGTTGCTGCGCTCGGGCACCCACGGCGTCTCGCCGGCGGCGTTGATTCCGGCCAGCAGGCCCTGCGCCGCCGCCTCCTCGTAGCCGGTGGTGCCGTTGATCTGGCCTGCGAAATACAGGCCCGCGACGGCCCGGGTCTCGAGCGTCGGCGCCAGATCGCGCGGATCGAAGAAGTCGTACTCGATCGCATAGCCGGGACGGGTGAGGTGCGCGCGCTCGAGCCCGGGGATGGTGCGCACGAACGCCTGCTGCACGTCGAACGGCAGGCTGGTCGAGATGCCGTTCGGGTACACCTCGTGCGTCTCGAGGCCTTCGGGTTCGAGGAAGATCTGATGCGAGTCGCGATCGGCGAAGCGCACCACCTTGTCTTCGACCGACGGGCAGTACCGCGGCCCGACGCCCTCGATCTTGCCGGTGAACATCGGTGAGCGGTCGGCCGCGGCGCGGATGATCGCGTGCGTGGCCGGCGTGGTCGCGGTGATGTGGCACGGCCTCTGCGGTGGCTGTTCGCTGCGCCGCCCGAGGAACGAGAACACCGGCCGCGGCTCGTCGCTGTGCTGCACGACGAGGTTGGCGTAGTCGATCGTGCGGCCGTCGATGCGGGGTGGCGTGCCGGTCTTCAGGCGGCCGACGCGCGGCATCAGCTCGCGCAGGCGCACGGCCAGTCGCGTCGACGGTGCGTCGCCGGCGCGTCCGCCCGCGGTATGCGTCAGACCGACGTGGATGCGGCCGCCGAGGAACGTGCCGGTGGTCAGCACGACCGCACGCGCCGCGAAGCGGATGCCGGTGAGGGTCTCGACGCCGGTCACGCGGCCGGCTTCGATCGAGAGGTCGGCGACCTCCTGCTGGAACACGGACAGCCGCGGCTCGTTCTCGACCATGGCGCGGATCGCGCGCCGGTAGAGCTGCCGGTCGGCCTGCGCGCGCGTTGCGCGGACGGCCGGGCCCTTGCTCGCGTTCAGCGTGCGGAACTGGATGCCGGCCTGGTCGGCTGCGCGCGCCATCGCACCGCCGAGCGCGTCGATCTCGCGCACCAGGTGACCCTTGCCGATGCCACCGATCGCCGGGTTGCAGCTCATCGCGCCAATGGTCTCGACGCTCTGCGTCAGCAGCAGCGTGCGGGCGCCGCGCCGCGCCGATGCGAGCGCCGCTTCGACGCCGGCGTGGCCGCCGCCGATCACGATGACGTCGAAGGGGAGGTCTGCGCTCATGAGGGCCGCTATTCTATGCCGGATGAGCCTCCGACCGAACGTGTTGCCCGCCCTGCTGGGCACGCTGCTCGTCTGCGCCTTCGCGCGCGCCGCGATCGAGCAGGAACCACCGCCCGCGCCGCGCGCCGCCCCGGCGGTCCCCCTGGTCGCGTGTCACCTCAGCGACCCGCAGGGCCTGGTCGCGATTGCGGCGGAATGCGGCGAAGTCGAGGTGCCGGAAAACTATGCGCTCGGCACCGGCCGTCACCTGAAGCTCGCCGTCGCGCGCGTGCCGGCACTCAACCGTCGCAAGCAGCCCGACCCGCTGGTGGTGCTCGCCGGCGGGCCGGGCCTGGGCGCGAGCGTGTTCTACCCGGGTATCGCCGCGAACCTCGCGCGCATCCGGCGCGATCGCGACATCGTCGTGATAGACCAGCGCGGCACCGGCCGGTCAAGCCCGCTCAACTGCGCGTTCGACGAGCAGAAGATGTGGGAGGCAAGCGACCTCGAGACCGCGCGCGTCATGGACCAGTGCCTGACGCAGCTCTCAGCGCACAACGATGTCGCGCAGTTCACGACCAGCAACGCGGTGCGCGACCTCGAGGCCGTGCGCCAGGCGCTCGGCTATGCGCAGTTCAACTTCTACGCGAGCTCGTACGGCACGCGCGTCGCGCAGCACTACGCGCGCCGCTACCCCGGCTTCACGCGCGCGCTGATCCTCGATGGCGTCATCCCGCCGGCGCTCGTGCTCGGTCCCGGAACGCCTCTCGATGCCCAGGCCGCGCTCGACCGCGTGTTCGCGCGCTGTCGCGACGACGAGGCGTGCCGCGAACGCTTCGGCGATCCGCGCGCCGACTACGATGCGCTGCGCACGCGCCTCGCCGAGCGCCCGGTGCATGTCGCGCTGCCGAATCCACGCACCGGCGAACCGGACGAGATCGACTTCACTGCCGACGCGTTCGCCGGCGCGCTGCGCCTTGCAAGCTACAGTGCCGAGCGCGCGGCGTTGCTGCCGCTGATGCTGAACCTCGCCAGCCGGCACGATCGCTTCGGTCCGATCGCCGCGCAGTTCGTCATGACCGCCGGCGGCTACGACGACGTCATCGCGTACGGCATGCACAACAGCGTCGTCTGCAGCGAGGACGTGCCGCTGTACGACGAGGCGAAGATCGACCGCGACGCGCTAGCGAAGACGTTCCTCGGCACCGCGCAGGTCGATTCACTGCGGGCGTTGTGCCGCAACTGGCCGCGCGGTCCGGTCGATGACGACCTGCACGCACCGCTCGACAGCCAGGTGCCCGCACTGCTGCTGTCGGGCACCGCCGATCCGGTCACGCCCGCCGCGTACGGCGACGAGGCGGCGAAAGGGTTCACGCATGCGGTCCACGTGAAGGTGGTCGACCAGGGCCACGGCCAGGTCGTGCAGCCGTGCGTCGATCGCGTGATGGCGCGCTTTCTCGAACTCGCCGGCGAAGCGGAGTCGATCGGAACGCTCGACACCCATTGCCTGACCGACCTGCGACCGCCGCCCTTCTTCCTGTCGCCGGGCGGGCCGGGCCCATGATCGAAGCGCGTGGGCTGCACAAGCGCTTCGGCAACGTGGTTGCGGTCGACGAGGTGAGTTTCGTCGCGGAGGACGGTCGCATCACCGGGCTGCTCGGCCCGAACGGCGCAGGCAAGAGCACGACGTTGCGCATCCTCTACTCCATCCTCGCCGCCGATGCGGGCGAGGCACTGGTCGATGGCGAGCGGGTCGACCGCGACAACGCCAGCGTGCGGGCACGGCTCGGCGTGCTGCCGCATTCGGCCAACGTCTACGGGTCGCTCACGGCCCGCGAGAACATCGAGTACTTCGGACGGCTGTCCGGATTGTCGCGCAGCCAGGCCCGCGGCCGCGCCAGCGACCTCATCGCGCTGCTCGAGCTGGACGACATCGCGGACCGTCGCACCAGGGGCTTCTCGCAGGGGCAGCGCATGAAGACCGCACTGGCGCGCGCGCTGGTGCACGCGCCGCGCAACCTCATCCTGGACGAACCCACCAACGGGCTCGACGTGCCGGCGGTGCGCAAGCTGCGCGCCCTGCTGCAGCAGCTGCGCAGCGTGGGGCACACCATCCTCTTCAGCAGTCACGTGATGCAGGAAGTCGCGACGCTGTGCGACGACGTCGTGGTCATCGCGCACGGTCGCGTGGTTGCGCGCGGAACGCCCGCCGAACTGCGGACCCAGGCCGGCACGGAAGACCTCGAGGAGGCCTTCATGCGTCTCACTGGCGAGGATGCAGTCCGCGACGTTCCGGTGCTGGTGCTCGAGCCGGAGCCCATCGACCGCGTCGAGCCGTTCTGATGCACGCGATCTTCACCGTCTTCCTGAAGGAGTTCGTCGAGAACCTGCGCGACCGGCGTACTGTGCTCGCCGCGCTGGTGGTCGGGCCGGTGTTCGTGCCACTGCTCTTCGGCGCGATGTTGCAGTTCACGATCGATCGCGGCAACCGCGAAGTCGATCGCGAGGTGCCCGTCACGGTCGTCAACGCGAAGGCTGCGCCCAATCTGGTCGATCATCTGCGGGCACGCGGCGTGACCGTCACCGAGATCATGGCCGACGATGCTGGCGCGCGGCAGCAGGTGCTCGACCGCAAGGCGCGCATGGTGCTCGCGCTGCCCGACTCGATCGGCGCCGATCTCGAAGCCGGCCGCCCGGCCGGGCTGCAGCTGTACGTCGACAGCTCGAACGCCGACAACCAGCGCTACGTCGGGCGCCTGCGAGTGCTCGTCGCGCAGTACGCCCAGGGCATCGCGGCGCAGCGCCTGACGTTGCGCGGTATCGATCCGCTGCTGCTGGCACCGATCGTGCTTCAGGACGTGGACGTGTCGACCCCTGCCAGCCGTGCGGTGCTGGTGCTCGGCATGTTGAGCTTCTTCCTGATCCTCGCGCTGATGACCGGCGGCATGTACCTCGCGATCGACACCACGGTCGGCGAGCGCGAGCGCGGCACGCTCGAGCCGCTGCTCGCGACCGCGACTTCGCGAGAGAGCCTGATGATGGGGAAGATGCTCGCGACCTGCAGCTACATGGGCCTGTCGCTGGTGCTGACGACGCTGAGCTTCTTCGTCGTGCTGAGCCGAGTGGATCTCGAACAGATCGGCATGAGCGGCAACCTCGGTGCCATCACCGCGCTGCAGGTCCTGGGGGTTACGGCGCCGCTCATTCCCGCCGCCGCCGCGATGCTGACGCTGATCGCCGCCTTCACGCGCAGCGCGCGCGAAGCCCAGGCCTGGATCTCGGTCGCACAGCTCGTGCCGACGCTGCCGCTGGTGTTCGCGAGCATGCTGAATCTCGCCCCGCGGTTCGAGCTGATGGCGGTGCCGTCGCTGAGCCAGCACTTCCTCATCACGCGGCTGCTGCGGGCCGAGCCGATCGATCCGGTCGAGCTCGGGCTCAGCGTCAGCACCACGCTGCTGCTCGGCGTGGTGCTGGTGGCGGCGGCGTCAAGACTGTATCGGCGCGAGGCGCTGCTGGGCTAGAGCCGCCGCAGCGCGCGCGGGATCAGGAAGATGGAGGGAAGGATGACGAAGGTCGCGTACGAGACGATGGTCGCGAGCGGCAGTCCCGCGGTGCCGACCTCCTCGACCCACAGCATCTTCAGGGCAAGCGCACTCGCGGCGACCAGGCAGCCCATCGTCGCCTGCATCCGCAGCAGGTTGGCCCCGTTCATGAACATGGCCATCGAGGCTCCGCCCGCTTCCATCACCTTCCAGATGCCGAGCCCGAGCAGCAGAACGGCGGAAGGCTGGATTGCCGACCCGACCCACAGGTCCATGAGCGGAACGGCGAACAGGTACAGCGCGCAGGCGATGAGCGCGGAACCCCCGACGGCGACGATCAGCGAGCGCCGGAACGTCGCGCGCACCCAGTCGCGATCGCCTCGCGCGATGGCCTCGCCATAAGCGGGCCACAGCGGAGTCAGCAGTATCGTCCACAGCGCCGGGATCAGTCCGAAGAGGCGCTCGGTGACCGCGTACTCGGGGACGCTCGAGACACCGAGCGTTCTCGCGATGATCAGGTTGTCGGCGCTGAACGAGATCGCCCCCGCGATCTGCAGGATCAGGAACAGGACGCCGGTGGAGAGGACGCTCTTCAGCGAATCGCGAGTGACCGCGGAGAACCGCGGGCTGAGGTCGGGCCGCACGCGCGTGAAGTAATGAACGGTGTTCAGCACGTTCGCAACCAGCGGCGCGGCCATCAGTACCAGCACCAGAGTCGGCAGATCCGCTTCCAGGTGAATGGCGAACAGCAGCGCGGCAAGGCCGAACAAGCTCGTGATTGTCTGCCAGATGCTGGCGACGTAGCCTTGCTGCAGCCCGGTCTGTACCCGCATCACGGCGCCGAAGGGCAGGTTCAGGATGAACATCGCGGCGAACGCGAGGACGGCCGGACCGACTTCCTGCCTCGCCGTTGCGCTCGTCACCTTGAACCACTCGTAGGGAGGCGGCACGACCTGCGCGACCAGCAGGACCATGCCCGCGAGCACCAGCGCAATCGCGAGCAATGCCACGTGGGCGCTGCTGATGTAAGCCCGCAGGCGACGGGTATCGGGATCCGCACTCGTCTGGGCGGTGGCGGTCAGCAGACCGCAGCCGAGGCCGAGGTCGACGAAGTTCAGGACCGTGATCGCCGATGCGAGCGTCAGCCAGACACCGTAGCGCTCAGTACCGAGATAGCTGAGCGTGAGCGGCACAGACAGCAGGCCGGCGGTGAGCGACACGACGCGGGCGATCATCGACGACGCCACGGTCAACGCGCCGCGACGGTGCCTGGCCGCGGCCCGACCGGCGGGCGACAGTTCGTCCCGCAGCGAAAGCGTTCGCAGCGCCTCCATCACGATCGACAAGCGGACCACCGCACCCGCCGCCCGAGGTGAGTTCAAGGTCTCACGCAGCCGCAGGCCGGGAGCCTCTGCTGTCGCCTGTCCGCACGGAGGTGGTGTGTCATAAGTCGCGCTTTCACTTGGCGCGATTGCAAGGCCGGTTGCCCAGCGTACCCGATGCCGGGCGTAGATACTGCTGTGCAATATCCGCCGACCTGGCGACCGCGCTCCGGGGCGCGCTGCGCCGCAGGCCGGCCTGATCGGGGCCGCGTGCCCACCAATTCCCGGGCTGCCGGTGGCCGAAGCTGCTATCTATCGCGGGCAACGTCGAGCCGCCGACGATGGCGCGACGCGAAACGCCGCGCCTCGATCTCGAACGGGTTGTTCCAGTAGCCGGACTTGAGCCAGGCGATGAGGTAACGGGTGAGCGTCAGGCGGCCAGGAGCCCATTGCCGGAGCACATGAAAGTACTCGTGCATCACCAGATCGGAATCGGCGAAGAACTCGGCCGCGCTGCCGCGCAGGTAGATCCTGCCGCGCCGCGTGCACGCGCGCGGGTTGCCATGCAGCCGGTTCACGAGGGAGTGTTCGATCAACCGGACGGTCGACGCTTCCGGGCCGAACACCTCGACCAGACACGCCTCGAGGTACGCGGGTAGCGCCGGGTTCGCCGGGCGTCTCAGTTTCCGCAGCAGGGTTCGCATGGTCTCAACACCGAAGATTACACGCGAGCGCGTGATCGAATGGGTCGTCACGCTGACGGTCGTGGCGTTGCTGTCGTGGTGCGCGAACGCGTTCACGCGTGCGGAGACCGGTGTCTCGACCATCTGGCTCGCCAATGGCTTCCTGCTCGGCATGATCCTGACCGCCCCGCGCGAACGGCGGCCGCTGCTGCTGCTGGCCGGCCTCTTCGGCAACCTCGTGTCCGGCGGTCCGATCGACGGGTGGCTCAGTGCGCTGATCGCGGCTGCGGTGAACGTGGTGGAAGTGTTCGTCGCCTCGGCGCGGCAGCGGCATACCGAAGACGCCGGCGATCTGACCAACGCCCGCACCTTTCGACGATTCCTCGGCTTTGCGGTGCTCCTCGGCCCGCTGATCGCGACCGCGTTCCACATTCTCTATCTGATCGTGGTGTTCGGCGCCGCGAGCTGGCAGGCGAGTCTCGGGGCGTTCGTGAGTCATGCGCTCGGCATCGCGACATTCACGCCGGTGACGATGGCCCTGCGCCGCAATGACTACTCGCGCTTCATCGTGCGCGAGCGCGTACCCGAGTTCATCGGGACGCTGCTGCTGGTCGCTGCCGTCGCGGTGCTCGTCTTCCTGCAGACGCGCTTCCCGCTGCTGTTCCTCGTGTTCCCGGCGATGCTCGTGATGGCGATGCGCGGCGGGTTCAGCGGCACCGCGCTCGCGGTCGTGCTGGTCGTCGTCGTTGCCGTCAGCTTCACGGTCGCCGGCCACGGCCCCCTGAACATCGAGCGCTCGGGGCCGCTGTTCGAGAACTTCTTCGTGCTGCAGGTGTTCATCGCAAGCCTGCTGCTGACCATGTTCCCGATCGTGGTGGTGCTGGCCGAGAACCGGCGCGTGCAGCGGTCCCAGCTCGACAGCACGCTGATGCTGAACCTGCTGGCCGAACACTCGACCGACGTCATCGTGCTCACCGACCTGACCGGCCGCCGGGTCTACGTCTCGCCCGGGGTCGTCGACGTGTTCGGCTACACGCCGGAGGAGTTCCGCGCGATGACCTGGCACGACATGATCAATCCCGAGGATCACGACCTCGTCCGGGCCGAGGTGGTCGAACCGCCCGCAAACGGCGAGCGCTCGACCGTCAACTACCGTGCCCGCCGCAAGGATGGCCGCGAGATCTGGGTCGAGGCGCTGGTCTGCACGTTCCGCGACGAGCATTTTGCACGGCTTGCGACCGTGCTCGGGCGCTCCGCTGGCATGCCGTCGGACGACTTCGATGGCCAGCACGGTCGCGTCATCACGCTGCGCGACGTCTCGCGCCGCAAGCGGGCCGAGATCGCACTCGCCGAAGCGAACCGGCGACTCGAGTCGCTGGTGTGGGAAGACCCCCTGACCGGGCTCGCGAACCGTCGGCGCTTCGACGAGGCGATCGCCGATGAATGGGATCGTTGCGCCCGTGCGGGGCAGCCCCTCAGCGTGATCATGCTCGACGTCGATCACTTCAAGGCGTTCAACGATGCCTACGGACATCAGCAGGGCGACCATCGGCTCGTGCAGGTCGGCCAGGCGATCAGCGCCGCGCTGTTCCGGCCGCGTGACCTCGCCGTCCGTTACGGCGGCGAGGAGTTCGCGGTGGTGTTGCCGGCCACCGGCGTCGACGAGGCCGGGCTCGTCGCAGAGCGGATCCGGCAGAACGTGATGGAACTCGACGAAGGCACCGGCGCCCGCGGTGTCGGCATCGTCACTGCGAGTCTCGGCGTCGCCGGCGCGGTGCCGGCCGGCCACGGCAGGCCGTCCGACATCGTCAAGGCCGCGGACGATGCGTTGTATACGAGCAAGCGGGAGGGTCGTAATCGAACCACGTTGCTGCAGGTCAACTGGCCCACCGCGGCGCATGCCCGGCGCAATCTCGATCTCGACGAGGCCTGACCTCGCGTCAGTGCGCGTGGTGGCGGATTTCCTTCAGGTGCTCCGACAGCTCCGTGAGGGCTTCGCGGAACTCCGGCACGGTCGGCGCGCTGCCGACGCCCTGCGCGCGCAGCCAGCCCTGCACGAAGCCGGTGGCGTAATCAGAAGGCTGCAGATCGGCGGCCGATTCCGCAGACGTCTCGACGACTGTCTTTTCGGTGCTCATGCACCCGATCTGCGATCGGGCGCGGGCGTTTTCAAGGCCGCGCTCAGTCGATGCCGGCGGGCCGGCGCAGCAGCAGCAACGCTGCAAGACTTGCCGTCGCAGCCGCGGCCAGGTAGTAGCCGACCACGGCCAGGCCGTAGCTCGTGCGCGAGCCACGTCGCGACGTACGGCGCGAGCGAGGCGCCGAGGATGCCGGCGAGGTTGAAGGTGAGCGAGGCGCCGGTGTAGCGCACCGCGGTCGGGAACAGCTCGGCCAGCGCGGTGCCGAGCGGGCCGTAGGTGAGGCCCATCAGCGCCAGGCCGATCGACAGGAACACCGTGACACGTCAGCCGCTGCCGGCGGCGAACAGCGGCCCGAAGAACAGGCCGAACGACGATGATCGCGACGCGTCGCCGCGATCAGCATCGGCGCAGCGGCCGACGCGGTCGGCGAGCAGCGCCGAGATCGGAATGGTCAGCGCCGAAGAACAGCACGCCGATCATCTGCAGCAGCAGGAACTCGTGCGCGCGTGTAGCCGAGCGTGCGTCGTGCCCCAGCTCAGCGTGAACACCGTCATCAGGTAGAACAGCACGAAGGTCGTGACCGCCGCGAACGTGCCGAGCAGCAGCGTCGCGCGGGTGCTCGCGCAGCACGGCCAGCATCGGCACGCGCACGCGCTCGTCGCTTGTCGAGCGCGCGCTGGAACGCCGGCGTCTCGGTGAGCTGCAGCCGCACGTACAGGCCGACGAACACCAGCAGCGCGCTGGCGAGGAACGGAATGCGCCAGCCCCACGCGAAGAACTGCGTCGTCGGTCAGCATCGCGTCAGCAGCAGGAAGATGCCGGTCGAGCAGCAGGAAGCCGATCGGCGCGCCGAGCTGCGGGAACATGCCGTACCAGGCGCGCTTGCCCGGCGGCGCGTTCTCGGTCGCGAGCAGCACCGCGCCGCCCCATTCGCCGCCCAGGCCGAGGCCCTGGCCGAAGCGGCACAGCGCGAGCAGCAGCCGGCGCCACCACGCCGATCTGCGCGTAGGTCGGCAGCAGGCCGATCGCGACCGTCGACAGGCCCATGGTCAGCAGCGCCGCCACCAGCGTCGCCTTGCGCCCGATGCGATCGCCGAAGTGGCCGAACAGCGCCGAGCCCGACCGGCCGCGCGAAGAACGCGAGCGCGAAGGTCGCGAGCGACTGCAGCGTCGCCGGTCGCCGGATCGCTCGTCGGGAAGAACAGCTGCGGGAACACCAGCACCGCGGCCGTGCGCGTAGATGTAGAAGTCGAAGAACTCGATCGTCGTGCCGATCAGGCTCGCGAACAGCACGCGGCGCGGTGAATTGGCTGCGGCAGAGGTGCTCGGTCCGTTCATCAGGGGCTCCCGCCCGGAGCGTCCCGCCGGGGTGACGCATTGTACGAGCGGTCGGCCGGGACTCACGCACTCCACGGGAATTCTCCGACACACCCGCCGTCGGCTCCGGCCTACCTTCCGCCCATGTACTTCGTCTGCACCGACAAATCGCAGCCCATCGCGCACGTCTCGCTCGAATCTGCGCTCGGCACGCTCCGCAGCGAGCTGCGCGCACGCGAAGGGCAGGGCTTCACGGTCACCTTCAACGACAAGCTCGAGTTCGAGCTGAGTCGCGCGAACGACCACGGGGGCATCGACGGTGCGCCCTACCGGATGTGGGTCGAGGACGCGAACGGCCAGAACGTGACGTCGAAAGACTCGTCAGAAGGCGGCTGATCGCTACAAGGTCACCGCTTCGAGACGCATCACGTCGGTGATCGCCTCGCCGTTCCACACATAGGCGTAGTGCGCGGCCTGCGTGCAGGGCCCGACCCGATCGGGCCAGAACACCGCGACGCACTGGCCCCCCGGGTGGCGGACGCTGTCGTAGACGACACCGTTCGAATTGGACGCGCGGAGCCGCGCGCCGAGTTTCTGCGCGGCGTCGTAGTCGACCGCATCGTGCACGCGTGGCCAGCCGCCACGCACGTCATGCACGCGGCACGCGATCCGCGTCGCATAGGCCCGCATCTGTACCTGGGTTGGCGGCTCGCGCGTCGCGGCCAGGAAACGTGCACGATGGTGCATCGTCTCGCGCAGCGCGGTCTCGACGTCGCGGCTTGCATAGAACACACCGTACCGTCCGTCGCTGAAGCGTGAGCCGCCTGGCGGCAGATGCGTGAACGCCGCCATCACCGGCGTCGCCCCCGGACCGGTCAGCCAGCGTTCGCGCGGCGTGATGGCGAGTACCCCGAGCTCCTCGCGTACGCGCGGGTTCGTCAGCGCCTCGATCTCCGCCAGCGCCTCGAAGTCGGCAGGCTCGGCGACGAGGTCCCACGGACCGATGGTGGGGAATCGGCTCGGCACCAGTCGCCAGGCGGGCTGCCAGGCGATTCGTCGCTGGGGCGGGTCAGCCACGCTCGGCATCGAGGTACTGCCGTACGACGTACAGGTCGCCGACGTTGCCGCCCATCATGCGTTCGAGCGCGCTGGCACCGCCGAACTCGGCGGCCGCATTCGGCTCGCGCACCCAGCCATCGGCCCGCGCCGAGTCGGGCAGCAGGATCTGCAGCGCCTTGTAGATGCCGAGCACGTAGCTGATGCGTTCGAGCACGTCGCGCGGCAGCGGCCCTTTCCGCTCCTTCTTCCATTTGAAGAAGGTCGACGAGGGCGGGTTGCCGAGCAGTACACGCTGTTCGGCAGTGCTCAGGCCCCACCGCCCGGCGATGCGGAAGAACGCGCGCAACGCGGCCGCGCCGAGTTCGGCAGGCTCGGCGGAACCGGACTTCGGGACGATGACGGCAGGAGGACGGACCACGATCACCTCCCCTTGACTTTTACTCCATGCAGGAAGTTTTTGGAAGCCGCGCTCTATTTATGGAGCCCGCTACTTTCCGATGCAGAAGCTGCCGAAGATCTGGCCGAGCAGGTCGTCCGGGGTGAACTCGCCGGTGATCTCGCCGATCGCCTGCTGCGCCTGGCGAAGTTCTTCGGCCGCCAGCTCCCCGTTCCGGCGCGCGAGCTGTGAGCGGGCCCGCTCGGCAAAATCGTGTGCGCGGATCAGCGCGTCGAGATGTCGGGCGCGGGCGCTGACCGCGCCGGCACCGGCGTCGGTGTAGCCGACCGAGCGCTTCAGGTGCTCGCGCAACGCGCCGACGCCTTCGCCGGTGCTGGCCGACAGCAGCACGCGGTCGGGACCGGCGGCGAGCGATGCGCGCGCGGCGGCATCCAGCCGGTCGATCTTGTTGAACACGAGCGTCACCGGCATGCCCTCTGGCAGATTCGCACGTTGTTCCTCGAGACTGCGTGCCTGCGGGTCGGTCCCCGCATCGACGACGAACAGGATGCGATCGGCGCGGCGGATCTCATCCAGGGCACGGCGCATCCCCTCGCGTTCGACCGCGTCGGCGGCGACGGTGCGCAGTCCGGCGGTGTCGAGCAGCGTGACCGGCAAGCCGTCGATCTGGATGTTCTCGCGCAGCACGTCCCGCGTCGTGCCCGGCACATCGGTGACGATCGCCGCGTCGTAGCCGGCCAGGCGATTCATCAGCGTCGACTTGCCGGCGTTGGGCCGGCCCGCGATGACGACCGTCATTCCCTCGCTGAGCAGGCTGCCTTCTCGCGCCAGGCGCGTCACTGATGCGATGGATTCGTTGACGCGCGCCAGCCGCTGCGCCACCTCCTCGCTGGCGAGGAAGTCGATTTCCTCCTCGGGGAAGTCGATCGCCGCTTCGACATAGACGCGCAGGTCGATGAGCGCCGCCTCGGCATCGTCGACGCGTGCGGAGAATTCGCCGCGCAGCGACCGCAGCGCCGCCTGCGCTGCGGCGCGTGAGCCAGCCGCGATGAGATCGGCGATGGCCTCGGCCTGCGCCAGGTCGAGCTTGTCCTCGAGAAAGGCTCGTTCGCTGAACTCACCCGGCCGCGCACGCCGCGCGCCGAGCTGCAGCACGCGCTCGACCAGCGCCTCCTGCAGCACCGGCGAGCCATGACCGTGCAGCTCGAGCACGTGTTCGCCGGTGAACGAATGCGGCGCAGGGAAGTAGAGCGCGAGGCCGAAGTCGATCGCCTCGCCGCGCGCGTCGCGGAACCGAGCGGCCGTCGCCTTCCGTGCCTCGGGCAACCGCCCGAGCAGCGCCGCCGCGATTCGCGGCACGTCGTGACCCGACACCCGCAGCACCGCGATGCCACCGCGGCCCGGGGGGGTTGCGGTCGCGACGATCGTGTCGCGGGGTGTCACGCGTTCCTTCGCATGAGCGGGTCGGCCCCCGGGTTACCTGCGCGCGGCGCTGGCCGCCTCGATGCGGCGGTTGATGTTCCACTGCTGCGCGATGGACAGCACGGTGTTCGTCACCCAGTACAGCACGAGGCCAGCCGGGAAGAACGCGAACGTCACCGACATCACGATGGGCAGGATCATGAACACCTTGGCCTGCACCGGATCGGCCGGCGTCGGCTGCAACTCGGTACTGCAGGAACATCGCGCCGGCCATGATGATCGGCAGGATGAAGTACGGGTCCTGCGAGGAGAGATCCTGCAGCCAACCGAAGAACGGCGCCTGCCGCATCTCGACGCTCTCGAGCAGCACCCAGTAGAACGCGATGAACACCGGGAACTGGATCAGGATCGGCAGGCAGCCCGCAGCCGGATTCACCTTCTCGCGCTTGTACAGGTCCATCATCGCGCGGCCGAGCTTCTCGCGGTCGTCCTTGTAGGTTTCCTGCAGGTTCTTCATGCGTGGCGCCAGCGTCTTCATGCGCGCCATCGACTTGCCGCTCGCTTCGGACAGCGGATAGAACAGCAGCTTCAGCAGGAACGTCGTCAGGATGATCGCGACGCCCCAGTTGCCGAAGATCGCGTGGATCTTCTCGAGCACCCAGAACAGCGGCTTGGCGAGAATCGTCAGCATGCCGTAGTCGGCGACGCGCGAGAGTTCGGGGTGGATCTCGTCGAGCTGCTGCTGCAGCTTCGGACCGACGAACAGCACCTCGGCGATCCGCGCACTGGACTGCGGCGCCACGGTCACGACCGGGCCCATCATCGACGCGATGTACTCGTTGCCCTTCACGCGCAGGCTGTACTGGTAGTCCTGGTCGGCCGGCGGCACGATCGCGCTCGCGAAGTGATGCTGGAGCGCGGCGAACCAGCCGTGCTTGATCGTCTGGCTGAAGCGAGCGTCGTCGCTGTCCGTGATCTTGAGCTTGCGGTACTTCGTGCCGTCGTAGACGGCGGGGCCGACGAACGCGTAGGTCGACACGTTGAAGTACGAGCGCTCGACCGGCGGCGTGTCGCGCTTCACCTGCGCATACGGTGCTGCGCTCCACGGCGCACTGCCGTTGTTCTGCACGTCGTACTCGAGGTCGATGCGATAGGCCCCGCGGCGGAACACATAGGTCTTCGTCACGGTGACGCCATCGGGCGAGGTCCACGTGAGCGGCACGCGCAGCTCGCTCTGCCCGTCCGCCAGCGTGAATTCACGCGACCCGCTCTCGAACGTCGCGAGATGGGTCGGGCGCACCTGGTCCGCGGCAGTGCCGGCGAGGCCGGTCTGCATCACCCACAGGTTGTTCGCGCCGGAGTTGCGCAGCAGCTCGACGGGGACGTCGGGCCGGTCCTTGACCAGCGGATACTCCGGCAATACCGCATGCACCAGCTCGCCACCGCGGAGGCTGATGTCGAGCACGAGAACATCGGTGGTGACGCGCAGCGTTTCGGTTGCCGCACCCGCGAACACCGTCGGCGCCGTGGCCCCCGCGCCGGCAGTGCCGGCAACGGGCGCTGAACCGGCAGCGGCTCCCGCCTGCGCGTCGGGCGTCGTGGCGAGGGGTGCCGCCGAGTCGAGGGCGGGACTGCCCGCTGCGGCAGTGCCCACGGGCAGCGGCGGGTAGTCCTTCTGCCACATCTGATAGTTCAGGAAGAGGGTCAGGCCGAGGGCGACCCACAGGAACGGGCGGATGTTCGTTTTGAGCATGTCAGGACTGTCGGAGAGGAGGGACGGGGTCGTAGCCCCCGGCATTGAGGGGATGGCAACGGCAGACGCGACCCACGGCCAGCAGGCTGCCCTTCACTGCGCCGTGCCGGCCCACGGCATCGTGTGCGTACGCCGAGCAGCTCGGGTAGAAGCGGCAGCAGTCACCGAACCAGGGGCTCACGATGAGCTGGTAGCCGCGGATCAGTCCGCGGACGACCGTTCGAGCGGGCGTCATGGCAGTTTCCGTCGCAGGTGGGCGAGGCTTTCGCGAAGCTGCGCATTATGCGCAGAGGCGGCGCCGTTGCGTGCGCCCACCACGAGGTCGAGCGGAGGCAGATCGGCGCGGCAGAGACGGAACCAGTTTCGGACCAGTCGCTTGACCCGATTGCGGGCGACCGCGTTGCCGACCGATCTGGCGCCGACCGACAGGCCGAGCCGCGCGAAGCCGGCCGGGCTCGGCGCGAAATTGATCGAGAAGCAGTGGTTCGCGACGCGCTGCCGAAGCGCGTAGACGCGCTCGAAATCCTTCGGACTGAGCAGCCGGACCTCGGGCGGAAACGGCGCCGGAGTCATGGCGTCATGGGCGGACGCCGCGCCCGGACCCTGATCGATCAGGGAATCAGGCGCTTGCGGCCCTTGGCACGACGGCGCGCGAGCACCTTGCGACCGTCAGCCGTCGCCATGCGGGCGCGGAAGCCATGCGTGCGCACGCGCTTGATCTTGCTGGGCTGGTAAGTGCGTTTCGTTGCCATGGTCGTACGGAGCCGGGCTTCCCAAAGCGGGCCGGCAGCGTACGCAGCCCTGTCGGCACTGTCAATATTGGCGCCACTTATCCACAGGGCTCTGGCTATACTCCCTGCCCCTTCGCGTACCCCGGATCCGTCATTTCGATGTCCGCGCAGCCGAACTATT
Source organism: uncultured Pseudomonadota bacterium (assembly GCA_963769065.1). GTDB lineage: Bacteria > Pseudomonadota > Gammaproteobacteria > Steroidobacterales > Steroidobacteraceae > ZC4RG30. Next base: position 50,112 of record CAVYKG010000002.1, read on the forward strand.
CCAGCCTCTGGACCGTCTGCCTCGCGGTGCTGGAGGACGAGCTCGCGGAGACGCAGTTCAACACCTGGATCCGCCCGCTGCAGGCGATCGAGGAGGCCGGCCGCCTCCGGCTGCATGGCACCGAACCGCTTCGTCGTCGACTGGGTCAACGGCAAGCTCGGCCCGCGCATCAGCGAGATCCTGCGGGAAGCCTCCGGCGGCACCGAGGTGCCTTTTCGGTCGAAGTCGGCTCACGGCCCGTGGCGCCCCCGGTCGATGCCGCCCCCGAGCCCGCCGCGCCGAGCCCCGCCCGCCCGCGCAAGTCCGAGCCCGCTGCGATCGGCGCTGCGCCTGAACCCGGAATCGACCTTCGACGCCTTCGTCGAAGGCAAGAGCAATCATTTCGCCAAGGCCGCGGCGCTGCAGGTCGCCGAGAACCCGGGCCGGGCCTACAACCCGCTGTTCATCTACGGCGGCGTCGGTCTCGGCAAGACGCACCTGATGCAGGCCGTCGGCCACATCATCCGGCAGCGCGACCCGAACGCGCGCGTCGCGTATGTGCACTCCGAGCGCTTCGTCAGCGACATGGTGCGTGCGCTCCAGCACAACACCATGAACGAGTTCAAGAACACCTATCGCTCGCTCTCGGCGCTCCTGATCGACGACATCCAGTTCTTTGCCGACAAGGGCCGCTCGCAGGAAGAGTTCTTCCACACGTTCAACTCGCTGTTCGAGACGCAGCAGCAGATCATCCTGACCAGCGATCGCTATCCGAAGGAGATCGCCGGTCTCGAGGAGCGGCTGAAGTCACGATTCGGTTGGGGTCTGACCGTTGCGATCGAACCGCCCGAGCTCGAGACGTGTGTCGCGATCCTGATGAGCAAGGCGCACGCTGCGAGCGTGACGCTGCCTGAAGAGGTGGCGTTCTTCATCGCGAAGCGCATCCGCTCTAACGTGCGCGAACTCGAAGGCGCCTTGCGCCGCGTGATCGCGAACGCGCGGTTCACCGGTCGTCCGATCACGCTCGAATTCACCAAAGATGCGCTGAAGGACCTGCTGACGTTGCAGGCGCGCCTGGTCACGATCGAGAACATCCAGAAGACCGTGGCCGACTACTTCAAGGTCCGCATCGCCGATCTGCTTTCGCAGCGGCGCAGTCGCTCGATCGCGCGGCCGCGCCAGGTGGCGATGGCTCTCGCGAAAGAACTGACGACGCACAGTCTTCCGGAAATCGGCGATGCATTCGGCGGGCGCGATCACACGACGGTGCTGCATGCGTGCAAGCGCATCAAGGAACTGCGCGAGACCGAACAACGCATGAGCGAAGACTACTCGAACCTCCTGCGCACACTCACCGGATAACCCTGCGAACAAGCACGCCCACAAGCTGTGCATGAATATGTGGATGGTTTCATGCACAGGCCGCGCACAACCTCGCGGCCCTTCGTCCATCGATCCGTTCGCCCCGATTCGACTTGCAACCCTGTGATGCGCAACGACGTTCCGGTTTATCCTCGCTATTCACAGGCCCTATAGCTACTACAACAGTCTTATATACAAGATCTATATCTATGAAACTCTCCGCGAGCCGCGAGCAGATCCTCGGTCCTCTCCAGGGCGTCATCGGTGTAGTCGAACGAAAGCAGACGATGCCGATCCTGTCGAACGTGTTGCTGGCGGCGCGTGGCAGCGGCGGCGCGGGCCGGCTTTCGATCACCGGCACCGACCTCGAAGTCGAACTCGTCGCGAGCGGCGAGGCAGGCGTGCAGACGGCGGGCGACATCACGGTCCCGGGTCGCAAGCTGCTCGACATCGCTCGCGCGCTGCCCGACAAGACGCCGGTCACGCTGAGCGTCGAGGGCGAGAAACTCACCGTCCGCGCCGGCCGCAGCCGGTTCGTCCTGTCCACGCTCGCAGCAGCCGAGTTCCCGGTCGTCGAGGACGTGAGTGGCCAGGAGGGGCTTCGTGTTGCCCAGGCGGAACTGCAAAGAGCTGATCGAGAAGACGCATTTCTCGATGGCGCAACAAGACGTCCGTTACTACCTCAATGGCACCCTGTTCGAGTCCGATGGCGTCACGTTGCGCGCAGTTGCCACTGACGGCCACCGCTTGGCGCTGGCCGAGACTGCCTTGCCGGGTGGCGAAAAGACGCCGGGCATGCAGCAGGTCATCGTGCCTCGCAAGGGCATACTCGAGCTGCAGCGGATCCTGGCCGGCGACGAAGAAGTCGAGCTCGAAGATCGGAACGAACCACATTCGGGCCACGGTCGGTTCGGTTCGCTTCACTTCGAAGCTGATTGACGGCAAGTTTCCCGAATATGGGCGCGTGATCCCAGCGGCACCCAACCGTATCGTCACGGCCGACCGCGATCTGCTGCGCCAGTCGTTGCAGCGGACCGCGATCCTCTCCAACGAAAAGTACCGGGGCGTGCGGCTGTCCCTGAGCCCTGGCCAGCTGATCGTCCAGGCGCACAACCCGGAACAGGAAGAGGCCGAAGACCAGATAGAGGTCGACTACTCCGGCGAGGCATTGGAGATCGGCTTCAACGTCACCTACCTGCTGGACGCGCTTGCTGCGGTCGAGACGGAGAACGTCGAGATCGGGCTGACCGATTCGAACAGCAGCTGCCTCATTCGCGCACCGGGCGCGACTGCCGTCCGCTATGTCGTGATGCCGATGCGGCTGTGAGCCGCATCGCCGCCCTCGCCTGACGGATGCCGCTTGCATCCGTCCAGGTCGACAACGTCCGCTGCATCCAGCAGGCGTCGCTTGACCTCGCTCCCCGCCTCACCCTGATCCAGGGTCCCAACGGCTCGGGCAAGACATCGCTGCTCGAGGCCATCCACCTCGCCGGCCGCGGGCGTTCTTTCCGCACTCGCAACACTGAACGTCTCATCCGCCGGGGCGCAACGCGTCTCCAGGTGTATGCGGAGACCTCGAACCCCGCGCATCGAATCGGCTTCGCGTACGACTCGGCAGGTGCTTATCAGGCCCGCCTGGATGGGCGCACCCCTGGGTCGCTGGCCGAGCTGCCGTCTGCTCTCTTCGTCGAGGTCATCGACCCGGATATCCACCGCCTCGTCGAGGGCGCGCCTGCCGAGCGTCGCAGGTGGCTCGACTGGGGAGTGTTCCACGTGGAACCCTCTTTCCTTGCGCATTGGCTCCGCTACTCCCGCGCGCTACGCCAGCGGAATGCCGCGCTCCGCGACGGGCAGCCGCCCGAACCGTGGAACGGCGAGCTCGTGGCGGCTGGGGAGGCGCTGCATGCGCAGCGGGTTGCCTGGTTCGAATCCCTGGCGCCGCACTGGGCTCGAGTCAGCGGTGCACTACTGGATACGCCAGTCGATCTGGCTCTCAGATCGGGTTGGGCGGCAGATCTCAGTCTGGGAGATGCACTGCACAGCGGACTGGAGCGCGACCGTCAACGCGGCTCTACGCTGGCTGGGCCCCATCGGGCCGACATCGTGCTGCGGGCTCGCGGCGCCAGTGCACGCGATGTGCTGTCGCGAGGCCAACAGAAACTCACGGCTGCAGGACTTGTCCTGGCATTGCTCGGAAGGTTGCGAGCAGAGCAGCAGGCCCTTCCGACCCTGTTGCTGGATGACCCCGCTGCCGAGCTCGATGCCGGTCGACTGCACGCTTTCGTCGAAGAGGTGCGCGCACTGGACTGTCAGATAGTCATGACCTCCCTGTCGGCGAACACCAGTCTCTTCGGGGCTCCGGAGCGCGTGTTCCACGTGGAACAGGGGCATGTCGAAAGGGTATACTGAGAACCCCCCGGGCGGACGCGTGCATGACTGACGAAGACGTCTACGATTCCAGTAAAATCAAGGTCTTGAAGGGTCTTGATGCAGTGCGGAAAAGACCTGGCATGTACATCGGTGACACCGATGACGGCACTGGTCTGCACCATATGGTTTTCGAGGTCGTGGACAACGCGATCGACGAGGCGCTGGCCGGTCATTGCGACCGGGTCGAGGTCTTCATCCACGCGGATGAGTCGATCACCGTACGCGACAACGGCCGCGGCATTCCGGTCGACATCCATCCTGAAGAGGGGCGTTCGGCAGCCGAGGTCATCATGACCGTGCTGCATGCCGGCGGTAAGTTCGACGACAGCTCGTACAAGGTCTCCGGCGGTCTGCACGGGGTGGGGGTGTCGGTCGTCAATGCACTGTCCGACGTGCTCGACCTGACGATCCATCGGGCCGGCCGTCGCTATACGCAGCAGTATCGCCTGGGCGACCCGGTCGCACCGCTGGTGGAGGCCGGCGAGACGACCGAGCGCGGTACGTCGGTGCACTTCCGGCCGTCGCCGACCATCTTCACGCACATCACGTTCAGCTACGACACGCTGGCGAAGCGGTTGCGCGAGCTGTCGTTCCTGAACTCCGGCGTCCGCATCGAGCTCGTCGACGAGCGCGAGGGCAAGAGCGATGTGTTCGCCCACGAAGGCGGCCTGAAGGCGTTCGTCACGTACCTGAATCGCGCCCGCTCGTCGATTCACGACTCGGTGTTCTGGTTCACGACGCAGGTGGGCACCACGGCGGTCGAAGTCGCGCTGCAGTGGAACGATTCGTACGTCGAATCGATGTACTGCTACACGAACAATATTCCGCAGAAGGACGGCGGCACGCATCTCTCCGGTTTCCGCGCAGCGCTTGACGCGCAAGCTCAACGACTACATCGAGAAGGAAGCGAAGAAGGAGAAGGTGGCGACCACCGGCGATGACGCGCGCGAAGGGCTCACCGCCATCCTGTCGGTCAAGCTGCCCGATCCGAAATTCTCCTCGCAGACGAAGGACAAGCTCGTCTCGTCCGAAGTGAAGGGCGTGGTCGAGACGGCTGTGGCCGACAAGCTCGGCGACTTCCTGCTCGAGCATCCGCAGGAAGCGAAGGCATCGTCGGCAAGATCCTCGATGCCGCGCGTGCGCGCGAAGCTGCGCGCAAGGCGCGCGAGATGACGCGGCGCAAGGGCGCGCTCGACATTGCCGGCCTGCCCGGCAAGCTGGCCGACTGCCAGGAGAAGGATCCCGCGCTCAGCGAAATCTTCATCGTCGAGGGCGACAGCGCCGGCGGCTCCGCGAAGCAGGGTCGCGATCGTCGTACGCAGGCGATCCTGCCGCTGAAGGGCAAGATCCTGAACGTCGAACGCGCGCGCTTCGACAAGATGATCTCGTCGCAGGAAGTCGGCACGCTGATCACCGCGCTCGGCTGCGGCATCGGTCGCGACGAGTTCGACATCGACAAGCTGCGCTACCACCGCATCATCATCATGACCGACGCGGACGTCGACGGCGTCGCACATCCGCACGCTGCTGCTGACGTTCTTCTACCGGCAGATGCCGCTGCTGATCGAGCGCGGGCTACATCTACATCGCGCAGCCGCCGCTGTACAAGGTCAAGCGCGGCAAGCAGGAGCAGTACGTCAAGGACGATGTCGAGCTGAACAAGATGATCCTCAACAGCGCGCTCGACGATGCCGCGCTGCATGTCACGCCCGATGCGCCGCCCCTGCGCGGTCCTGGCCTCGAGACGCTCGCGCGTCACTATGTCGAAGTGCAGGCGATCATCGAGCGCTGGTCGCGCCGTTATGATGCGCGGCTGCTCGAACAGCTGATCTATCTGCCGCCACTCGCGACCACCGATTTCGATTCGCTCGACACGCTGCGCGACTGGGCAGCGGGTCTCGAGCGCGCGTTGAACGGCGTCAGCGACGCGGCCCGCAGCTACCGTATCGCGGTGCGCGGCGGCGACTTCGCGCCGGTCCCGGTCGAAGGCGAGGCGTCCCTCGGACGGCCTGCACGCATCGTGGTCGCTCGCCTCGAACACGGCACAGCGACCGAGAAGTCGCTGCCGCGCGAATTCTTTGCTTCCGCGGAATACGCACGCATCGCGGCGCTCGGCCGCACGCTGTCGGACCTGATCGGCGAGGGCGCCTACGTCACGAGCGGCTCGACGCGTCACGAGGTCGGTTCGTTCAAGGAAGTCATGCGCTGGCTGTTCGAGCAGGCAAAGAAAGGCCAGTCGATCCAGCGCTACAAGGGTCTCGGCGAGATGAACCCCGGTCAGCTGTGGGACACCACGATCAACCCCGACACGCGGCGGCTGTTGCAGGTCCGTATCGAGGACGCGGTTGCCGCCGATGACATCTTCACGACGCTGATGGGCGACCAGGTCGAGCCACGTCGTGAGTTCATCGAGAAGAACGCACTGGCAGTGATGAACCTCGACGTCTGATCAGACGGCGGGCTTCCGGGCATACACCCCGAAGCCCGCGATCAGCAGATAGCACAACGCCGGCAGCAGCAGAGCGATGCCGAGGCTGCCGGTCACGTCGGCGAGATGCCCGGTCAGCGGCGGGATCACGGCGCCACCGACGATCGCGACGCAGATGACCCCCGACCCGTCGGCCGCGCGCTCCGCCGAGTCCTTCGCAGGCCAGACTGAAGATGGTCGGGAACATGATCGAGTTCGCGAGCCCGATGGCGAGCAGCGAGTAGCCCGCAAGCGGTGCCGCGTGCTGCTGGACGAACAGAGGATCAGGACGATCGCGACGATCGCCACCGAGCGCGAGCAGCTTGCCGGGGCTGATGACCCGCAGAAGCGCCGAGCCGATGAACCGGCCGACCAGAGCCCCGCCCCAATAGACAGGAATCAGCTTGCCGGCGGCCTGCTCGCCGATGCCGAGCACGTGCGGCTGCATGAGGTAGTTGACGATCAGCGAGCCGATCGCGACTTCCGCACCGACGTACAGGAAGATGGACAGCGCGCCGAAACGGAAGCGCGGGCGCTTCGCAGCAGGTCGAAGCCGGCGAAGATGCCGCCGTCCGAATGCCGCTCGCTCTTCAGCCGGTTGCGGAACAGCCAGACGGCGAACGCGACCACCGCCAGTGCAATGGCGAGACCGAGATAGGCGCGGACGATGGCCTGCGTCTCGGCCTGGCGATACGCATCGAGGGCCGGGCCGCTCAGCTGCGCGGCGCTGACCGTCGCGAGTCCGCCGAGGATCAGCAGCGAGCCGACGTACGGGAACATCGTGGTGCCGAGCGAGTTGAAGGCCTGTGCGAACGTCAGCCGGCTGTGCGCCGTGCGCGGCGAGCCCAGCATCGAGATCAGCGGGTTCGCGACGACCTGCACGATGGTGATGCCCGCAGCGAGCACGAACAGCGCGAGGAGGAACACGCCGAACGTCGCGCTCTGCGAGGCGGGGATGAACAGCAGGCAACCGCACAGCATGGTCAGCAACCCGGCGACGGCCCCGCGCATGTAGCCGAGCCGCTTGACCAGCGCGGCGCCGGGCAACGACGATCAGCAGGTAGGCCGCGAAGAACGCCGACTGCACCAGCATCGCCTGGAAATAGCTGAGGGTGAACAGCTCCTTCAGCTTCGGGATGATGCACGTCGTTGAGGCTGGTGATGCCGCCGAAGATGAAGAACAGCGCAAAGACGAACGGCGCGAGCGTCGTCGCATCCGGCCTCGGCACGCCAGCAGCAGCCGGCCCGGAACGCATCCCTGTGTCCATCGTCATTGCCTGAGGCTCGAGGCTAGCCGCTGGCCGGCGGCAATTGGTCGCCCGACACCCAGAACCCGTGGACCTGCGGCACGGCCCGATAGGGCAGCTTCACCGTGGCGACCGGACCGTCACCGAAATGCTGTGCGTCGACGATCAGCAGGTCCGAACGGTTTTCCTTCGGGCGGGCGCAGACACCGATGAGATAACCGTCGCCCTCGGCCGCGCCCTTCCGGCGCGGGACGAAGCACATTTCCGAGACGTTCGCATCGGGACCGGGGCTGAAGAAGTCGGCCTTGCCGGTCTGGTGATCGAAGCGGTTCCAGCGCGAGCCGCCAGGCCCGTTGCCGAGCAGGAAACCGTATCGATACGGCACCGTGTGATAGCGGTCGTCCTGACGTGCGAGCCCGCCGGTCACTTCGGGATGCATGATCTGCATGTCGAACGCCTTCGGGTTGCGCTTCGCCAGGTCGAGCGAGAAGCGACGCACGCGGCCCTGCGACTTGACCGGGTCGAACTTGTCGTCCGGGTTCGGGCTCGGGAAGAACGGAAACTGGTTGCCGTCGCCGCCGTCCATGTCGACGAACACCTTGTTGCCGTCGGTCCAGCAGCCCATCGTATGTGTGCACATGGTCTGCGGGCCTTTCACCCACTTGATGTCCTTGCCGTCGCCGCCGCGGCGCATGACGCCGAGGTACGTGTCGAGCTTCGAATCCCAGCCCCAGTGCACGCCGCCGGCACGCATGCGCTCCTCGCCGAGGTACGCGAGCGGATACACCAGGAAGATGATGTGCTTCTCGGTGATGGCCCAGTCGTGGATCTCGCTGGTGTACGGCGCCTTCACCCACGCATCCCAGATCATCTTTCCCTGCGGATTGATCTCGAACACGTGCAGGTCGTTCGTGCCGAGGCCCTTCGCCTCGTAGCCGAACGCGAGCAGGTTGCCGGTGTGCGGAGTCGTTCTTCGGATGCGCGGTGAACGTGTCGCCGGTGAGCGAGCCGTCGAACCGGTAGTTGCCGTCGATCGTCTCGAGCGTGTGCGGATCGAGCGCCGCCGGCATCGAGTCTTCCTTCATCGCGAGCAGCTTGCCGCCGTGGTACCAGACCTGCGTGTTCTGCGTCGCGCGCGACTTGCCGCGCACCGACGGATCGTCGGTGTAGGGGTTGCGGTAGACGCCATAGAGCGACTTCCGCGCCGCGTTCTGTGCCTTCCAGCGATCGTTCTTCACCCAGCGGCTGCGATAGTCGACGTGGCTGTCCTTGATGCGGAAAGCGCTCACGTGGCCTTCGCCGTCGAACGCGATGTCGTGTTCGTGCGCGCCCGCTTTCGGGTACTGCGCATCGGGTCCGACGCGGAAGAAGGTTCCGTCGAGATCGTCGGGAATGTCGCCGTCGACTTCGCAGTCGTACAGCGTGTATTCCGAACGGTTGACGCTGTTGTTGGCAGTCGCGCCGCCGGCGCCGAACTTGCCGCGTTCCTTCGGGAATCGCAGCTCCGCGGCCGAGGCGCCGGCGCCGAGCGCGGCACCCACCGCTGCAGCGCCGGTGAGGAACGCGCGCCGGTCGGTCCGGACGCTGCCGTCAGTCTTCCTGTTCCCGTCGCTCATGTCGTTTGCCCCCGCGCCGTGACGGCGTCTTCGTGCAGCTTACCCGCAAGGGTCGGAACGCGTCGCGGGTCTGATATCGTCCGGCAAGGGGAACGACGGGGGTCAGGACCATGAAGAAGATGTCGCGCGTCCTGCTCGGCGCCGCGTTCGCCGGGCTGCTCGTCTCGTCCGCGTCGGCCGCAGATGGCCATGACCGCGACTGCCTCGCGGCGTGATGACCACCTACCTGGAGGCGGTCGTGAACCACGACCCGTCCGCGCTGCCGATGACGCGGAACGTCAAGTACACGGAGAACGGCGTACGGCTCGCGATCGGGGACGGGTTGTGGCAGACGGCGTCGAAGCTGCCGATCTATCGGGTCGACGTCATCGACGAGCAGCGGGCAATCGGTCGGCCTGATCGGCCGAATCGACGAGGATGGCAACGCCAATGGTACGGCGTGCGGCTGAAGGTCGAGCCCGATCGCAAGGTTTCGGAGATCGAGGTGCTGGTGAATCGCAGCCTGACCGGTGCCGGTGGCGGTGGCAGCCCGGGCGCGGCTGCGGCGGCAACCCGCCTCGCAACGGAGCCCCATCCCTTGATGATGCAGCTGATTCCCGAATCGCGGCGCAGTACCCGCACGGAGCTGGCCGAGGCATGGGCGATACGTACTTCACCGGCATCGACACAGGCACGACGAGCGCGAGCAGCGTTCCGTTTTCGATCCGAAGTGCCAGCGGCGCGAGAACGGCACGATGCTGGCGAACAATCCAGACGCGCCGAGAAGGGCTCGATGCATGTGGATGGACTGCAAGACGCAGTTCGACACCGGCTTCTCAGTCGATCGTCACCGACATCCGCGAACGCCGCTTCGAGGTGGTGGATCGCATGACGGGCCTCGCGTTCGGCTGGGGCTATTTCGACCACAACGGTACGGTCGGGAAGATGTCGCGCACGCTCGACCACCAGCTGGTCGACGTGGCGCCGACGTTTCAGGCAGCCGTTCGTCGTTCTACATCGCCGAAGTGTTCAAGGTGGTGGACGGCAAGATCCGCCAGATCGAAGCGGTGCTGACGACAGTGCCCTACCAGATGGAGTCGGGCTGGTGAGCCTCGACCGCCGCGAGCTGCTCGCCGGCGCAGTCGCGGGAGCACTGCTCGCAGCGGCACCTGATGCCGGCGCGGCGGCGGCGAGCGTCGATCCCACGTTGCTGACGCTCACCGAGGCCGCGAAGCGCATCGCCGCTCGCGAGCTGACCAGCGAAGCGCTCACGCGCGCGTACCTGCAGCGGATCGAGCGGCTGAATCCGCGCATCAATGCCTTCATCACGGTGCTGGCCGATTCGGCGCTGGCGCAGGCACGGGCGCTCGACGCCGAAACGGCTGCCGGCCGCAATCGCGGGCCGCTGCACGGCATCCCGATCGCGCTGAAGGACAACATCGACACGGCCGGCATCCGCACCACGGCAGCGAGTGCCGTCTACGCCGACCGCATCCCGACCGACGATGCGCCGGTCGTCACGCGGCTGCGCGAAGCGGGCGCGGTGCTGCTCGGCAAGCTGAACATGCACGAGTTCGCGTACGGCGGCACCTGCGTGATCTCGCACTACGGGCCCATTGCCAACCCGTGGTCGCAGCAGCACGTGCCTGGTGGGTCGTCGGGCGGATCCGCGGCTGCGGTCGCGGCTCGGCTGTGTGTCGCGGCGCTGGGGACGGACACCGCCGCGTCGATCCGGTTTCCGGCCGCGTGCTGCGGCGTCGTGGGACTGAAGGCCACTCACGGCCTCGCGAGCATCCGCGGCATCGTGCCGCTGTCCGAGCTGCACGATCACGTGGGCCCCATTGCCCGTCGGGTCGAGGACGCGGCGATCGTGATGGACGCGATCGCGGGTTACGACCCGCTCGATCCGGTCAGCATCCGCGGCGCTGACGGTCAGCTCGCCGCGAGTCTCGCGCGCCGGCCGCCACCGGTGCGCATCGGCGTCGTACGTCAGCCGTTCTTCGACGGCGCTCGATCCCGACATCGCCGCTGCCTGCGACGCGGCGCTCGCGGTGCTGCGCGGACTCGCGAGCAGCGTCGAGGACGTGACGCTTCCAGACATCGACTCGTACGACGTCCTCGGTGTCGAGACCTACGCCTACCACTTGCCGCTGCTCGCCGACGCCGAGCGCCGGAAGCGCTATCACCCGGTCACGCTGCAGCGGATCGAGTCGGCGAAGGGTGTCACCGCCACGGCGTACTTCGAGCAACGCCGTCGCATCCTCGTCGCCCGCAACACCAGCGGGTCGCTGTTCGGGCGGGTGGACCTGCTGGTCACGCCGACGATGATGCAGCCGCCGCCGACCATCGCCGCGTCGCTCGCCTCGCCGCCCGACGAGAGCGTGATGATCCGCAACACGTTGCCGTTCGACGTCTACGGCCTGCCGACCGTCAGCGTGCCGTGCGGCTTCACCCGCGCGGGCCTGCCGGTCGGACTGCAGATCAGTGGCCCGCTGCTCGGCGATGCGCGTGTGCTCGCGCTGGCGAAGGCTTATCAGGACGCGACGAAATGGCACGAACGCATGCCGCCCGGAATCTGACCGAAGGAGACTAAGAGACGATGAAGAAGACACCCTGGACGATCTCCACCGCGATCGTCGGATTCGCGGCGCAGGCGGCATTCGCCGCGTCGCCAGCCCCCGGCGCGATGACCGGCGGCAACTTCGTGCCGCCGCCGCCCGACCGGGTGCCGGCCTGCACGCGCGCTTCGCTGAAAGCCGCGGTCGAGACCTATCTCGATGCGCAGAAGTCGGGCGATGCGAAGAAGATGACGTTCGCCGACAAGGCCCGCTACATCGAGAACATGAAGCCGGTCGCCGCAGGCGCAGCTACGTGGAACAAGAAGCTCGACGTCGCCTTTTCGCGCAGCTTCTACGACGAGAAGCGCTGCAAGACTTTCAGCGAGCTCATCGTCACCCAGGGTCAGCCGTACGTAATTGGCACGCGGCTGTACGTCGACGACGGCAGGATCACGCGGATCGACAGCATCGCGACGACGAAGGGCGACTGGCTGTTCAACGCGAACAACTATCTGAAGTTTTCGAAGGCCGAGAACTGGGCGATCACCGCGGCCCAGCGCACGAAGCCCGAGGACATGATCAATGGCGCGAACGCGTACCTCGACCTGTTCGCGGACAAGCTGCGCGAGGCGCCCTGGGGCCAGCCCTGCGCACGGCTCGAAGGCGGTGCGTACACGAACGGCAAGCCGGGTTACGACCTGAACGATCCGAAGTCGAGCTGCAAGGTCGGCATCCCGAACGGCGTGCTGTACATCAACAACCGCGACTACGTGATCGACGAGGAACAGGGCGTCATCAACGTGTTCTGCCGCTTCGGCAACAGCGAGACGGGCATGCCCGACTCGCACACGTTCGCCTACGTGAGCGGCAAGTATCGCTGGGTGCACACGCTCAGCCAGTCACTGCCGCGCGAGTCGCCGCAGATCGCCGACTTCTGAGACGCGATGGTACGGCCCGATAGCGCTGCTATCGTTCCCGACAGGCGCAAGATCGGTCAGGCGGATGGCGTCCCGCAGGCGTTAGGCTTCGACGTATGGTGGTCCCGACGTTCGAGCAACGATTCGCCGCGGTTCTCGCGCACATCGACGCACATACCGGCGATGCGTTCTCGCTCACGACGCTGTCGGCCATTGCGGCCTATTCGCCCTGCCACTTCCATCGACAGTTCGGAGCGATCGTGGGCGTGCGTCTGCATCAGTACCTGCTGCTCAGCCGCCTGAAGCAGGCGTCCTATCTACTCGCGTTCCGACCGGCGCTTCCGGTTGGCGAGATCGCCGCACGCAGCGGCTACGAAGGTCCCGAAGCGTTTGCGCGCGCGTTCCTCAAGGTGGTCGGTGTCACCCCAAGTGAATTCCGGGCCCGGCCCGACTGGGTCGACTGGGGCCGCCGTTTCGAATCCTTCCTGATCGCACGGAGTCGCATCATGCCAGCCGAGCCGCACGTCACAGACGTCACGATCGTGGATTTTCCGTCGACGCGGGTCGGCTTCCTCGAACACCGCGGTGACCCGCGCCGTCTCAACGAGACGATTGCGCGACTGATCGCCTGGCGCCGTCGCAACGGGCTGCCTCCGTCCAGGAGCGCGACGTTCAACGTGTTCTTCGACGATCCCGAGACGACACCGCCGGAAGACGTGCGCATCGGCCTGTGTGCTGCGACGGATCGCGAGATCGCTCCCAACGAGGAAGGCGTCGTCCCGCTGACGCTGCCGGGCGGCCCATGTGCGCTCCTGCGTCACGTCGGTTCGGACGATCTGCTCGAGTCGGCGGTGCGCTACCTGTACGCGAGGTGGTTGCCGCAATCTGGCCGGGAGCCCCGCGACTTTCCGCTGTTCGTCCAGCGCGTCGCGTTCTATCCGGACGTGACGGAAGCCGAAGCCGTGACCGACATCTTCCTGCCGCTGCGCGACTGACGCCTCACGGCACCCAGGCCATGCCGTCGGGTCCGCGACCGGTACGGATGTCGCCGACGATGCGCATCGCCTTCAGGTCGACGATGACCACCTTCGATTCCGCCGCGGCAGCGACATAGGCGCGGGTGCCGTCGGGCGTGACGAGGATGCCCGAGGCACCGCGCCCGATGAGGACGCGCTGCTTCACGCCCTGTGTCTTCACGTCGACGAAGACGAGTTCGCCCGCGGTGAGGTCCGAGATCAGCACCACCGACCCGTCGGGCGTGAACTTCAACCGGTTCGATCGCTTCGTGCCGACATCGAAGGTCCTGACCAGCTTCTTCGTCGCCAGATCGATGATCGAGACGCTGCCGTCGCCGGAATTGGCCGTCCACAGCTGCCTGCCGTCGGGTGACAGGTCGAGACCCTCCGGCCCCTTGCCGACGGACACGACGGTCTGGGTGCCGCCGGTGGCGGTGCGCTCGATGAGGCTGACGTTGTCGGACTGCACGTTGCTCGTGGCGAGCGTGCGACCGTCGCGCGTCAGCACCACCATGTGGGTGCGCTGCTGCGCCGTCCTGAATCGCCAGTCGACCTTGCCCATCGCGACGTCGAACCGCGCGACTTCCTGCGCTTCCTCGGACGTGAAGTACACCGCCTGGCCTTGTGCCGCGAGTCCGTGCGGACGGCGCAGCTCGCCGAGATCGACGCGCATGCGCTCCCTCGCGGCAGGCAGATCGATGACGCTGAGCGTGTTGCCCGGCGCCTGCGCACCGCCGTAGTTGCCGACGAACGCGAGCTTGCCGTCGCTCGACACCTCGACCTCGTGCGGTCCGGCACCGGTCGGGATGCTGGCGCCGCGCTGCTGGCCGGTGGCGGGATCGAACACCGCGAGGGTCGCGTCCTCCTTGTTGAGCACGAGCAGCGAAGCGGCGAACGACGGAGCGGCGATCGAGCAGCCGATCAGCAGCGCGAACACGGTTGAGCGCATGGCGAGACTCCGTCGTTGCATCGTTCGCGAGGATGGTCCGCGCACTCCGACGAAATCAAGCGAAGGCGGCATGAGCAGTGATGTCGCGATGCGTCAGGATGGTGATGGGGGACATCGGGCATCGTCGGTCCGCGAAAGAATTTTCCGCCGGCACCGTCTCATGAAGAAACGACAACACCCGCTTGGACGGGGAGGGCCTGAATGCGCTGGATCCTGAAGTTCGCAGGTGTCTGTGCCGCGCTGTGCGGCGTGACCCCGGTCCCCGCCATCGCAGCCGCGGCCGACTCGTGGCAGGAAGTCGACGCCTCGGGCTACACCGTGCTCTCCCAGCTCGACGAGCGGTCCACGCGCCGCTGGGTCGCGTACTTCGACCAGTTCGTCGGCGCGCTGACCTCGACGCTCGACCTGCGCAATCCCGAGCTGCCGCCGTTGACCGTCCTGCTGTTCGACAAGCAGTCGGACCTGCTCGCCGCTGCGCCGATGCACGGCGACGCCTGCGGCGCCGGTCACCACGGGCCCCATGTGCTCGCCTTCGCGGCCGATGCGCCGCCCGCAGAAGCGATGCGCGGGCTGTTCCACGCCGGCGCCCACTGGATGACGGCTGCGGCCGGCACGCGCCAGCCGGGCTGGTTCGACGAGGGCCTGGCGCAGCTGTTCGCGAGCTTCGGGCTGAAGGGCATGCAGGCGCATTGGGGCGATTCTCTCGAGGAGGCCGTTGCGCTCGTCCGGAAACGCGGTGCCATCCCGATGGATGCCTTCCTCACCTCGCACGGCGGGGGCATGGAGCCGGCGCTTTACCACGCGCAATCGCTCGTCGTCGCACACTGGCTGCTGCTCGGCCGCACGGGTGCCGGACACGATGAACTGCGCCGGTACCTCGCTGCCTGGCATGCGCGCGGCGACGAGGCGGAGCTGCCTGCCGCGTCACTGACGCCCGGTCTGCTGGATTACGTCGCGGGCAACCGCTTCGACGCGGCGTTCCGTCCGCGGCAGGTTTCGGAACGGCGCTACGTCATGGCGCCAGCGGACGGCCGCACCGTCGGCGACGCGCTGACGCTCCTCGGCGCCCTCTCTGGTACCGCTGCGCAGGCTTTCAACGCGCCGTGACTCCGGGCAGACTCGGCGCTTCTTCCTCGAGCGTCGGGACTTTCCCTCGATGAGCGTCCATCAGTTCACCGTGCGCGGCATCGACGGCGATGACGTGCCGCTCGATCGCTTCCAGGGCAAGGTGCTGCTGATCGTCAACGTGGCGAGCCGCTGCGGCTTCACCACCCAGTACACCGGTCTCGAAGCGCTGTACGAGAAATACCGCGAGCAGGGCTTCGCCATACTCGGTTTCCCGTGCAACCAGTTCGGCAGCCAGGAGCCAGGCACCGAGGCCGAGATCGCGGAGTTCTGCGATACGCAGTTCGGCGTCCGCTTTCCGCTGTTCGCCAAGGTCGAGGTCAACGGCGCGCACGCCGCGCCGCTGTGGAAGTATCTGAAAGTCGAGAAGCCCGGCCTGCTCGGCAGCGAGGCGATCAAGTGGAACTTCACCAAGTTCCTGGTCGACCGTCAGGGAACGGTGGTCCGCCGTTTCGCGCCCAACGACAAGCCCGAAGACCTCGACGCGGTCATCGCCGCGGCCATGCTCTAGAACCAGCACCGAATTCGCGGAGTCTCCATGAACCTGCATCGCGTTCCCGTCACGCTCGCCTGCCTCGTCGCCTTCGCTGCGCCGGCGTTCGCCCAGAACAAGGTACCGGGCGAGAAGTGGAAACAGTCGGTCGGTGTCGAGATGGCCGGCATGAAGATGCCCTCCCAGACGTTCGAGGTGTGCGTGCCGGTCGGCAAGGCCGAGCAGGCTCTCGCCCGCCCGCCCGAGCGCGACAACTGCACGGTGAGCAACGTCAAGCAGAGCGGCAACAAGTTCGCCGCCGACATCGCCTGCACCGGCAAGCCCGCCATGCAGGGTCACATCGAGACGACCACCGAAGGCAATCGCAACTTCGGCAAGATGCAGATCACCGCCGAAGGCATGACGATGAACATGAACTTCGATTCGACCAAGCTCGGGACCGCTTGCGAGGCGACCGATCTGCCCGCGGTCGCTGCGAAGGCGCAAGCCGACGCGAACAAGGCGCAGCTGGCGGCCTGCGACGACCTCGCGTCCAAGTTCCGCAAGGAGCCGCGCTCGCTGTCGGGTGCGGCGGCGCTGTACACCGACAAGAATGCCGGCGTCTGCAAGACGCACGCGTCGTTCAAGGATTACTGCGCGACGCTGCAGACGCCGGCCGGCTTCGCGAGCCTGTCGTCGGTCGAGAAGCTGTCGGCCAGGAACGGCATGGCCAACGGCGCGGGCGGCACGCCGCTGACGACGTCGGTCGAAGCGTGCGGTGTCGGCTCCGGCAAGGCGGGCGTCGACGCGCTGCGCACGAAGCTGCTCGCCACCGCGGTCAAGGACGACAACTGGGACTACCAGGTGCAGGAAGGAACCGACGCGACCTGGGCGAACCTCGTCGCGGTGGGCAAGCGCGAGTGCGCCGGCCGCAGCTTCACCAACCAGGCGAAGGGTCGCTACGCGTCGCTCTGCAGCCAGTACGGCGTCGCGCTGGTACGCGGTGATCGAGCTGCCGCGCAGCAGGTGGCGATGTCGAATCCGTCATATCGCTCGAACGTGTCGCCGACGTCCGATGAGTCTGCGCCTGCGTCCGCCGCCGAGGCAGCGTCGAAGACGAGCGAACCCGATTCGAAAGGCAAGACGCGCGATGCGCTCGACAAGGGCAAGCAGAAGCTGAAGAGCATCTTCGGCGGCGGCTGAAGCGGGGCGATGGGCGCGTCGTCGCGCGTCGCGAGGGTTTCGATCTTCGCGGCGCTGCTGCTGCGGATGATTCCGGCAACGCTCGCCGACACCGCGCTTCCCCAGCCGCTCGACCGCTTCCCGGGCATCGCGCCGGTCTATGCCGTCGCGATCGACGGCCGCCTCGCCTGGGGGGCGCACGTCGACGAGGCGCGCCCGCCGGCGTCACTCGCGAAACTCGTCACCGCGCTCGCACTGCTCGACGGCCACTGGCAGCCCGATGCGATCGTGACCATCAGTCCGCGGGCCGCGGGCATCGAAGGTTCACGCATCGGTCTCCGGGCGGGCGAGCGGCTGCGCGCCGACGATCTGCTCACCGGCATGCTGGTGCGTTCGGGCAACGATGCGTGCCTTGCCCTGGTCGAGCACGCGGCCGGTTCGCTGGCGCAGTTCCTGCCGCGGCTCGATGCCCGCGCAGCGGCGCTCGGGCTGCGTGCCTCGCGGTTCCGGCATCCGTGCGGGCTCGATGCAGACGGCACGCGGACGACCGCGCGCGACCTGCTGACGATCGCGAAGGCGTCGCTGGCCGAGCCGCGCATCGCACGGCGCGGCAACGCGGTCGAAGCGACGATCCGGACCGAAGCCGGGCGCGACATCCACTTCCGCAACAGCAACGCGCTGATCGGCCGTGATGCCAATGCCGTCGGCCTGAAGAGCGGTTACACGCAGCGGGCCGGCCGGTGCCTCATCGCCGTGTCGCGCCGCGGGTCGCACGAAGTCATCCTCGTGATGCTCGGCGCGGAAGAGCGCTGGTGGGCCGCATCGAACCTGCTGGCGCAGGGGCTCGCGGAAGCCGTCATACCGTCGCGATGAACCTGCCAACGTGGAGGGTGCCGCCGATCGCCGTGCTGATGGCGGTCGTCGTAGTGGTGTGGGCACCCTCGCTCACCGCGAGTTTCCAGTTCGATGACTGGTCGGTCGTCGTCGGCGATCCACGCGTGCAGTCGCTCGCGGCGTGGTGGAACGCGATGCCGGCGGTCCGTCCGCTGTGGAAGGCGATGGTCGCGCTCGGGCACGAGCTGGGCGGCTCGCCCGCGCTGTATCGCGGGTTCAACGTGGTGCTGCACGCGATCAATACCGCGCTGGTGTTCGCGCTGATGCGCCGGCTCGCCCGTCGCATGCGCACCGCCGACCCGGCCGGCGCGTTGCAGATCGGCGCCTGTTGCGCGCTCGTGTTCGGCCTGCATCCGGTCCAGACCGAAGCGGTCACCTACATCGCGGGCGGGTCGGTCGCGTTCACCGCCAGCTGCGCGCTCGCAAGCCTCGCGGCGCTGCTTCGCGGCAGCGACAGCGAGCACCCGCTGCCGTGGTCGATGGCCGCGATCGTCGCCTTCGTCGCGGCGATTGCAGTGCGCGAGACCGCCGCCGTCCTGCCGCTCGCGCTGCTCCTGTGGTGGTGGGCGGAGAACGGTGGGCGTCGCCCGGCCCCGCGCGTCACGCTTGCAGTGATGGTCGTGCTGCTCGCCGCCATCGCGATCCTGCTGGCCCGCCACACGGCGTATCCCTGGCTGGTGCAGACCAGCCTCGATACACGCGCGCCACTGGCGAACCTCATGGCGCAGGGCGATGCGATCTCGTGGCTGCTCGTTCAGCTCGTCCGCTGGGATCGGCTGAACGCAGACCCGGCGCTCGTCGTCGGTGATCCGGCCGAGCCCCTTGCC
This sequence comes from uncultured Pseudomonadota bacterium, assembly GCA_963769065.1. Taxonomy (GTDB): domain Bacteria; phylum Pseudomonadota; class Gammaproteobacteria; order Steroidobacterales; family Steroidobacteraceae; genus ZC4RG30. Next base: position 69,132 of record CAVYKG010000002.1, read on the forward strand.
ATCGCGCGGATGGTGCTGCTGGTCGCGCTGCTCGCTGCGGCCATCGCGCAGTGGCGCAGCCGCCGCTGGCTGTCGTTCGGCGTCCTGTGGTTCTTCCTGTGGCTCGCGCCGACCAACTCGCTGCTCGCGCGGCTCGATCTCGTGAACGAACGGCAGCTCTACCTCGCGCTGATCGGCCCCGCATGGCTGCTCGCGCACGCGCTGCAATGGCTGCCCGCACCGCATCGCTGGACCCCGATCGCAGCGCTGGCGCTGGTGCTCGCCACCGCAACCGCGATGCGCAACCGCGTCTATCACGACGAGGTGACGTTCTGGCAGGACGTCGTCGCGAAGTCGCCGCGCAATGCCCGTGCCTTGAACAACCTGGGCATGGCCTACGCGACCGCGTGTCGACCGCTCGCGGCGCGGCGAGCGTTCGAGAACGCGGCGGCGCTCGCTCCCGGCGACTCGCGGCCGCAGGTGAATCGTGAGCTTCTCGATCGTCGGGAGCTCGCGGCTGGTATGGTCTGCACCCCCTGAATCCTGACCCGGAGCTGCCGTGATGCCGAAGACCCGCCCGTTGACCGCCCGCCTTGCAATGGCGTTCGCGACCCTGTGTGCCCTGCATGCGGTACCGGCGGCCGCGCAGTGGACCGGCCGCGGGGAAGCAGGCGTGGTCGTCGCGAGCGGCAATACCGATACGAAGGCGGGCAACGCGAAGCTCGCCTTGAAATACGTCGCCGCACCGTGGACCCATGAAGGCACGTTCAACGCCGTGTACGCGTCGGACGAGGACGGCACGACCGCGCAACGCTATGAGCTCGCCGAGCAGTCCAACTACCGCTTCAATCCGCGCAACTACGTGTTCGGCGGCGTGCGTTATGAAAGCGATCGCTTCAGCGGATTCGACCACCAGGGCACGCTCAGCACCGGTCTCGGTCATCTCTTCATCGAGAACGAGACGACCAGTCTCTCCGGCCAGATCGGTGTCGGTTACAAGTTCGCCGAGACGCGCGATACCTTCACCGCCGCCGGTGTGCTGATCGAGGCGGGCGAGAGCGAGAACTCGTTCGCCGGGCTCGCGAAGGTCGACTTCAAGCATGCGTTCAACGCGTCGACGTCGCTGCTGAACAAGCTCACCGCGGAATACACCGCCGACAACACCTTTTTGCAGAACGAGCTGTCGCTGCAGGTCAGGATGAGCGACCGGCTTGCGCTCGCGGTCGGTTACGCCGTTCGTCATAACACCGATCCGCCGGCCGGCTTCGAGCGTACCGACTCGCTGACGACCATGAATGTCGTCTACGAAGTGAAATGACCTCGGGGCGCGACGCTTCCTAGCGGTCGCCCGGACCCGGCGGGCCGGCGTTCGCTTCGATGAACGACTGCGCCTCCTCGTTGATCTCGCGAACGTCCCGTCCCGCCGTCGCAATCGGCGGGCCGATGACGACCCGGATGGTGCCGCGACGTTTCACCCAGCCACGTCGCGGCCAGAAGTAAGCCGAGTTGTGGGCGACCGGCACGACCATCGCGCCGGTCGCGGTGGCGATCGCCGCGCCGCCCGCGCCATAGCGGCGGGTCTCGCCCGGCTGCATTCGCGTGCCTTCCGGGAAGACGACGATCCACATGCCGTCGGCCAGCCGCTGCCGGCCCTGCTCGATCATCTGGCGCACGGCCGCGCCGCCCGCACCGCGGTCGATCGCGATCGCGCGCAGCAGCCGGATGCCCCAGCCGACCACCGGTATCCACAGCAGTTCGCGCTTGAGCACCCAGGCCTGCGGCGGAATCAGTACCGCCTGGGCGAACGTCTCCCAGCTCGAGGAATGCTTCATCAGGGCGACGTGGCAGCCCGGCGGAAGGTTCTCGCGACCTTCGACCCGGTAGCCGAGACCGCAGATCAGCCGCAGAGCGGTGAGCAGCGCATGGCCCCAGAAACGCGCCAGCGCGAAGCGGCCGCGGTACGGCAGGAACAGCGCCACGACCGCGAAGAAGACTGCGTAAAGGAACGTCCAGACCCAGAAGAACGCGGTGAACAGCAGCGAACGGATCAGTTGCATGACTGGCGGGCCCTGGAGCGACGGAACCGGAGTCAGCCGGTGCTGACTGCACGTGACTCAGGGTGCCCGAGTGCGCTTTACTTGGGTAGTCGAGTACAACGATTCCTGACCATCGGGGAAATGTCATGCGTAGCGCAATGGCCCTGTGCCGGGCTTTCATGGTGATGGCCATCGTCGGCGTCGCGAGCGCCGCTGCGGCCGAAGCCGACCTGTCCGGAAAGTGGCAGCTGGAGATCGTGTCGCCTCAGGGCACGCGAACACCCACCATGACGCTGAAGCAGACCGGCACGCAGGTCTACGGGCACGTACAACAGCCAGCGCGGCGATGTGCCTATCGCGGGCTCGATCCAGGGCGCTGACTTCACCCTGACGGTGAAGATCGAAGGTCAGACCGAGAAGCTCGACGGTCGAGTACAAGGGCCGCGTCGAGGGCAGCACGCTCACCGGTCGCGTGATGATGGGCGCACGCGGCGAAGCCGCTTTCACCGGCAAACGCGCCGCCAACTGACGCCCCGGGCCCTCAGCCGTACAGCGTGACCCGGCCGCGACGGTCGGCAATGCGCCAGCCCTCGGCCGTGCGGACATAACGGTCGCGATATACACCGAGCACCGGTCCCACCGCCTTGCGACCCTTGCCGTTCTCGAACGGCGTGTCCGTGTCGCTCATGTACAGCATGATCGAGCTGGTGCCTTCGGCCGTGTCGGCGCCGGTCAGGTTCACGCGGATGTTCAGCACCAGGTGCTGCCCGATCTTGTTGGCCGGCCGCTTCTTGAACGCCGCGACGATGGTCGCGCGGCCGCTGATCGGCTCGTCCGGCACGGTCGGCCGCGCGAACACGCCGTCTTCGCTGAAGATCAGCGCGAGATCGTCGTAACGGCTCTCGTCGATGATGGAAGCGCAGTCGACCACGAGGTTGTAGCAGGACTGGATGTCGGAGAGCTGCTGCGGAGTGAACTCGGGGTTGGCCATGACGGCTCCTTGCTCAGGGTTGGATGGCGTTCGGCTGGGGCGAGTCGGTCAGCCAGGCGAGCAGTGCTTCGTTCAGCTCGTCGGGCCGTTCCATCGTCGACATGTGACCGCACTCGGGCACGTCGACCAGCACGCTGCCCACGATATGTCGTGCCAGCACGCGGTGTCGCGCGAGGTCGCTCCAGCTGTCGTCGTGACCGCAGAGCACCAGGGTCGGAACGTCGATCGTGGCGAGCAGCGCGGTGCGGTCCGGGCGGTTCAGCAACGCGTTGATCTGCGCGGCGAACTGATCTGGGCGTCGCCCGGTCGATCATGTCGAGGATGGCGTTCATCAGCGGCGCATCGGTGAGCCGGTCCGGATGGACCATGCCGCGCGCCCACGCAGCACCCATCGCCCGCATGCCGCGCTCGCGCGCGATGCCGAGCAGCGCCATGCGGCCGCCCCGTTCGCGCTCGCCCGCGGGGCCAGGCGCGATGCCTTCGAAACCGGTGTCGAGCAGCGCGAAGCGCTCGATGCGCTCGGGGGCGCGCGCCAGCATTTCGAGCGCGACCCGCCCGCCCATCGAATGGCCCGCCAGCGCGAACCGGGGCGGCGCCGCGGCCAGCGCCTGCTCGGCCATCCGTCCGAGTGTGTCGGCGTCGCCATGACGCGGGACCAGCACCGTCGTGCGTCCGGCGAAGGCGGCGCGTTGCGACTCGAATACCGCCTCATCGCACAGCAGGCCGGGGACGAGCACGAGCGGGGGCAGGGTCATTCGGCGGTTCGTCGGCGGCGGCGGAAGGGATGCGCGATTGTGGCCGCGGGCGACCTCAAGTCAACCCGTGGCGAGGATCGCGCCGACTTCCGCGCCGCGGGTGGCCGGCTCGAGCGAGTGTGATTCAATACGCGCCCTGAGCGGGGCAAGACTTGGGAGACCGTCGGAAATGGTGGCACAGGGCCAGTTGCTTTGGACGCCGTCGGCCGAGCGCATCGCTCGCGCACGGCTGACCGACTTTCTCCATTGGCTCGCGGCCGAGCGCGGCCTGGAGTTCGCTGACTACGAGGCGCTGTGGCGCTGGTCGACCGAAGAGATCGAAGCGTTCTGGCAGGCCATCTGGGACTTCTTCGGAGTCGAGGCGACGAGCCAGCCGACCGCGGTGCTGAACTCCCGCAAGATGCCGGCGAAGGAGTGGTTCCCGGGCGCACGGCTGAACTACGCCCGCCACATGCTCCGCCACGAGACCGCCGGCGAAACCGCGGTGCTGTACCTGAACGAGCGGCAGCCGCTGAAGGCGATGCCGTGGGACGAACTTGCCGGCAAGGTGCGCATTCTCGCGACGCAGTTCCGCAAGCTGGGTCTGAAGAAGGGCGACCGCGTCGTCGCGTATCTGCCGAACCTGCCCGAGACGCTGATCGCGATGCTCGCAACCACCAGCATCGGCGCGATCTGGTCGAGCTGCGGGCCCGACTTCGGCACGCCGGGCGTGCTCGACCGTTTCTCGCAGCTGGCGCCGACGCTGCTGCTGCACGTCGACGGGTACCAGTACGGTGGCAAGCCGTTCGACCGTCGCGACGAAGTGAAGAAGATCATCGCGCGTCTCGATACGCTGAAGCACATCGTCTACATCCCGTATCTGAACGCCGACGACCGCGAGCCGCTCGGCCCGAACACGCACATCTTCGGCGACCTGCTGAACCACGCGCCGGTGTCGCGCGAGGCGTTCCAGTACGAGGAAGTCGACTTCAACCATCCGCTGTGGATCCTGTTCTCCTCGGGCACCACGGGTCTGCCGAAGCCGATCATGCACAGCCACGGCGGCATCGTGCTCGAGCAGCTGAAGCACGTCGCGTTCAACTTCGACATGCACGCGCGCGAGCGGTTGTTCTTCTTCACCACCACCGGGTGGATGATGTGGAACTTCCTGGTGAGCTCGCTGCTGTCGAACGTCACCCCGGTGCTGTACGACGGCAACCCTGCGTGGCCCGACGGCGACATCCTGTGGAAGATGGTGCAGGACGCGAAGGCGAACCTCTTCGGCGCGAGCCCCACCTACCAGTCGATCCTCGAGAAGAACGGCATCGTGCCGAAGGCGAAGTTCGACCTGTCGAGCCTGCAGTCGGTGACGCTCGCCGGCTCGCCGGTGACGCCCGAGTGCCAGGCCTGGTTCTACGAGAACGTGAAGGCCGACGCGTGGACGGTTCCCGGCTGCGGCGGCACCGACATCTGCTCCGGCTTCGTGGCCGGCGTGGTGACGCTGCCCGCGTACGCCGGCGAGATCCAGGCGCGCTGCCTCGGCGTCGCCGTGCACGTGATCGGCGAGAACGGACAGCCGGTGGTCGACGAAGTCGGCGAGATGGTCGTCACGCAGCCGATGCCGTCGATGCCGATCGGCTTCTGGAACGATCCGAACGACGCGCGCTACCTCGAGACCTACTACAGCGATTTCCCCGGCCAGTGGCGCCAGGGCGATTTCTATCGCATCAACGAGCGCGGCGGCTGCTTCGTGCTCGGCCGGTCGGATGCGACGCTGAACCGGCACGGCATCCGCATCGGCACGTCGGAGATCTATCGCACGATCGTGCTGGTGCCCGGCGTCGAGGACGGCCTGATCGTCAACCTCGATCTGCCTGGCGGCAAGTTCTTCATGCCGATGTTCGTCAAGCTCGCAGACGGCGTAACGCTCGACGAGAAGCTGACCAAGGCCATCAACGACAAGCTGCGCAGCGAGTACACGCCGCGCCACGTGCCGGACCGCATCTTCCAGGTGCCGTCGATTCCCTACACGATCAGCGGCAAGCGCATGGAAGTGCCGGTGCGCCGCATCCTGCAGGGGGTGCCGGTCGCGAAGGCCGCGAACCGCGATGCGATGGCCGATGCCAAGGCACTCGACTGGTTCATCCGTTACGCTGCCGAGCAGACCGACTACAAACTGTGAGCGCGCGATGACTCGCATCCTCGGCCTGTCCGGCAGCCTGCGCAGCGGCTCGTTCAACACGCAGCTGCTGCGGGTGTCCGCATCGCTCCTGCCGAAGGACGCGACGCTCGACGTCGTGACGCTCGAGGGCATCCCGCTGTATGACGGCGACCTCGAGGCGAAGGGCATCCCGCCGGCGGTCGCCGCGCTGAAAGACCGGCTGGCCGCGGCCGATGCGCTGCTGATCGCGAGCCCGGAATACAACCACTCGATCCCGGGCGTGCTCAAGAACGCGGTCGACTGGCTGTCGCGGCCGCCGAAGGACATCGATCGCGTGTTCCGCGCGAAGCCGGTCGCGCTCATCGGTGCATCGCCGGGCAGCTTCGGCACGGCGCGCGGCCAGGCCGCGTGGCTGCCGGTGTTGCGCGCAGTGACGCTGCGACCGTTCTTCGAGCTGCCACCGTTCTATCTCGCGAAGGCGCACGATGCGTTCGCCGGCGAGAGCTTCAAGGATCCGAAGACCACGGAACTGCTGACTGCGTTCCTGGCCGGTTTCACAGGGTTCGCGCGCGGAGAATAAGCATGAGCACGCCCGGGGGGACGGTCTACGTCGATGACCTGATCGACCGCCAGCGCCTGGGTGCGCGCGGCTGGTTCAGCATCGGCCTGCTGCTGCTGGCGCTGGTGTGCGACGGCTTCGACCTGCAACTGGTCGGCGTCGCGGCGCCGTGGCTCGCCGAAGCGTGGAAGGTGTCGCCGGCGCAGATCGTCGCTCCGGTGCAGCTCGCGAACTATCTCGGCATGATGATCGGCGCGACCCTGCTCGGCGGCGTGGGCGATCGCATCGGCCGCAAGAAGCTGATCGTCGGCGGCACGTTCCTCTATGCGTTGATGACGCTCGCGTGCCTCGCGACGGACTCGGTGCCGGAAATCGCCGTGGCGCGCTTCGTCACCGGCGTCGGTCTCGGCGGCGTGCTGCCCAACGTGATCGCGCTCGCCGCCGAAATGACCCCGCGTGCACGGCGCGCCACGCTCACCAGCGTCGTCATCATCGGCATGTCTCTCGGCAGTGGAATGCCCGGGGTCGTCGCCGCGTGGATCGTTCCGCAGCATGGCTGGGAAGCGCTGTTCCTCGTCGGCGCGCTGGTGCCGTTCGCGATCGGCATCCTGCTCGCCATCTCGCTGCCCGAGTCGCTGCTGTTCCTCACCGCGCGCGGGCGCGATCGCGCCGCGCTCGCCAGGCGCGTCCGTGAACTCGAACCGGGCCTCGAGGTGACGCCGGAGACCACCTTCGCGTTGCGCGAGGAGAAAAGGTCGGGCAAGAGCAGCTTCCGCGAGCTGTTCAGCCCTGCACTGCGGGTGCTGACCCCGATGCTGTGGATCATGTTCGCGTGCGTGCTGATGTCGATGCACTTCCTCAACAGCTGGATCTCGACGCTGCTGAAGATCGCAAATCTCTCGCCGACGCAGTTCTCGCTCACCAACAGCTTCTTCCACTGGGGCGGCACCATCGCCGCGATCGCGACGGCGCTGGTGTTCGGCCGGCTCGGCATCGCGTGGATCCTGGTGCTGCTCGCCACCGCGATGGCCGGTCTCGCCACGATCGCGACGGCGGGCTTCTCGTCGACGGTCATCCTCACCACCGCGGTCATTGCCGCCGGGTTCGGCACGATCGGCTGTCAGGGTGTGCTGAACGCGGCGGCCGGGCTGCTGTATCCGTCCAGCTGCCGCACCACCGGCGTCGGCGCCGCGCTCGGTCTCGGCCGGGTGGGTACGCTTACCGCACCGCTGATCGGCGCCTACGTGCTCGGGCTCGGCGTGCCGGTGACGACGATGTTCCTGGTGCCGCTGCTGCCACTCGCGGTCGCCGCGGTGGCGACGCTGGTGCTCATGTCACGGAAGATCGACATCCCGCGCAGCGGCGGGGTCGTCGGCCACTGACGAGCGGCCCGATGCGGGCCTCTTCAGGTCCGCGCTGCGGCGTGCCATTGCTCGCCGACGGTTGCCGACGTCAGCCACGCGCGGAAGCTCCACGAATTGGAGCCGACTTCCGCCGGCGCCCACGGCGCGGTCTCGATCGACTTCGCCGGGTCGTACGGTCCGAGCTTCGCCTCGAGGAACGCGCACACCTCGCTGCGCGGCACGATGGTGTGCCACACGCGCGGTGGCGTGTCGTACGCGATGGTCTCGCTGCCCTCGCCGACCGGGACGCGCGTCAGCACCGTGCCGTCGTCGTCGAAGGTCATCACGTCCACGCGGCCGCGCAGCAGCGTCGACAGCTCGCCGCGCACGGTGTGCCGGTGCGGATGGAAGTACGAGTCGCCGCGTGCGACGACCAGGAACCGCTGCAGCTCGTCGTCCGGACCCGCGTGCAGGTTGTGATGCGCGCGCCGCCGCGGTGAGGCGGCGGCGGCGATCGCGAGCTCGTCGAGCAGCGTGTGCGTGACCAGCCTCACCCCGCGATCAGGCCCTGGCGGGCGGCAGGTCCCACTCAGACGCCCACCAGCCATGGATCTGGCCGACGATGCGCGTGGGCAGGCGAACCGTCGCGACCGGACCCTGGTCGAGATGCTCGGCATCGAGGATCACGAGGTCGGCGCGACCGCCTTCCTGGGCATGCGTCGCGACGCCCATCAGATAGCCGCTGCCTTCCGGCGCGGTCTTGCTGCGCGGGGCGAAGCACGCCTCGGCGAGCGTCGTGCCTTCGCCCGACTTGTAGAGCTGCGTCGAGCGCGTCTGGTGATCGAAGCGCGCCCAGCATGACGAGGCGCGCTTCGACGGATCGCTCGGGTTCGGATCCGGGCACGGCAGGAAGCCGATGCGATACGGCATGGTGTTGTAGCGATCGTCCTGGCGCGGCAGCGCACCGAGGTGGTTCGGGTACAGCATCTCGATGTTGTAGTCCTTGGGCGTCTTCTTGTTGAAGTCGGCCGACAGGCGCGTGATGCGGCTCGCGCCCTTCACCGGATCCCAGCGCGAGCCGTCGCGCATCGGCATGAAGGGGAACGGGTTCGACGCGGACATCTCGACGTCGACGTAGATGCTTGCCGTTGTCCTCGAACGTGCCCATCACGTGCGTGGCGCTGCGCTCCGGGCCCTTGAACCAGCGTCAGGTCCGTGCCGTCACCGCCGCGGCGCATGACGCCGAAGTACGTCGGCTGGCCGGGGTTCCACGACCAGTGGATGCCGCCGCGCGCGATCTGCGCTCTCGTCGAGCGCGAGCGGGATCACGTAGAACACGATGTGTTTCTGCGGTCACCGCGAAGTCGTGGATCATGCCGACGTACGGCACCTTGATCCACGCGCTCCACACGCTCTTGCCCTGCGGCGTGTACTCGAACACGTTGACGTCGTCGGTGCCGAAGCCCTTCGCCTCGTAGCCGAACGCGACCATGTTGCCGGTCTCGGAGTCGATCTTCGGGTGCGCGGTGAAGGTCTGCGCTCTCGAGCTGACCGTCGAACGGTAGACCGGGTCGACCGTCTCGAGCGTGAGCAGGTCCATCGCCGCCGGCGGGCTGTCCTCCTTCAGCGCGAGCAGCTGGCCCTTGTGATGGATGATGTGCGTGTTGGCGTGCTGCGGCTGAGGCCCTTGACGCTCGGATCGTCCGTCGTCGGGTTGCGGTACATCGGGAACAGGATGCGACCGGCCTTCTCCTGCGCGATGTAGCGCTCGTTGCGCACGAAGCGGCTCTTGAAGTTCGACGTGCCCGTCCTTGATGCGGAACATCGAGACGTGGCCTTCGCCGTCGAACGGGATGTTGCCTTTCGCGAGCGGATACTGCGCATCCGGGCCGGTGCGGTAGAACGCGCCGTTCAGGTCCGAGGGGATCTTGCCTTCGACCTCGCAGTCGCTGACGTCGATCTCGGCACGGAACAGTTCGGGCGGGCGGGGGCCCGACGGCCGGTTCGGCTGGCTCGCGGCCTGCTGGATGACCGATAGCGGCGGCGCGTCGGCGCCCTGCGCCATGGCGGTCACACCGAGTCCGGCGGCGGCGCCGATCGCGCTGCCCATGAAGGTCCGGCGATCCAGCCGCGCGTCGGTCCGGTCGCCTTCGTCCTGCGTCTTGCGAGTCATAGCCATCCCCGTTTGCGGAGCCGGGAGCATACCCGGTTGGCACGGTCGACCAAAGGCGTTGACCCGTCAAGACGCGGACGCGGCGCGAGGCGTCAGCGGCTCGCGAGCCGGCTCGGGCCACCGCTGCGGTCGCGATGCAGTGCGGTCAGCTGCGGCAGTGCCGCTGCTGCGACCGTTCGCTCGAGCACTGCCGACTGGCAGGCGCGTGCCCGCAGGGCGCGAGCGGCATCGCGTCCGCCGGCTGGGCAGACGTCGGCCGCGGCGAACTTCAGTCGCTGGTAGAGGATCCGCACGCCGCGGTCGGCGGTGAGGTTCAGGTCGTCGGTGCGCACCACGACGCGCGGCGCGCCGGCGTCGGCGGCAAGGCCGGCGGGGGCTGCGAGCGTGGCGAGGACGAGCAGCAGCGGGGCAGCGAGGTGATGACGGGTCATGGCGTTTCCTCCGGTGGATCGAGGAAGCGACGCTCGCGCCGTGCACCCCGCGAGACCATGGAAAGCGTCTGGAATGTATCTGTATTGATCCTGTAGCCGCTGGAATCGCCCGATCAGAGGTCTAGACTGCCGTCGCTCCCCATGAACAGCGTGATCCCGCTTCCTGATCCGACGGGGCCTGAGGTCCTGACATTCGGGCCCTGGCGCCTCGACCGCGCCGCAGGAGAACTGCGGCGCGACGGCGAACTCGTGCCCTTGCAGGAACAGCCGCTGCGCGTGCTCGAGCTGCTGGTGCTCCGCGCCGGGCAGGTCGTCACGCGCGAGGAGCTCATCGCGCACGTGTGGCCGCGCGGAGTCGTCATCGACTTCGATACCGGCGTGAACACCGCGATCCGCAAGCTGCGACAGGTCCTCGAGGACGATGCGGAGCATCCGCGCTTCATCCAGACGCTGCCCCGGCGGGGCTACCGTTTTCTGGCACAGCCGCACGCCGTTGCGGCGATTCCCGTCGCGCCGATCGCCATTGCTGCGCCGGCGCCGCCGCGCCGGCCGCGCCTCTTCGTGTGGCTGGCGGCCGCCGCGCTGCTCCTCGCGGGCGGTGTGGTGCTGTGGGCGTTGCGCGGAGCACCCGCGGGCGGAATCGAGTCGGCGGCCACCGCGCAGGCCGCGCTCGAGGCGCTGCCCCGCAACAGCATCGCGGTGCTGCCGTTCCGCCGGCTCGGGGCCGATGCCGCCGACGACACGCTGGCGCTCGGCCTCGCCGAGTCGGTCCTGCATCAGTTGTCGACCTCGCCCGAGCTACGCGTCATCGCGCGCACGTCCTCGTTCGTCTTCCGCGACCCGGCGGGGGATTTCGCTGCCATAGGCCGGGCGCTCGGCGCCCGCTATCTGCTCGACGGCGCGCTGCAGACGGTGGCGGGCCAGCTGCGGCTGACCACGCGCCTCATCGACGTTCCGAGCGGGCGGACGCTCTGGTCGCTGCGGTTCGACCGGCGCATCGCCGACGTCTTCGCGCTGCAGGACGAGATCGCGACGCAGGTCGCGCGCATCCTCCGCGTCAGCCTCGCGGGCAGTGGCCTGCACGTCGCCGAGGCGCAAGGCACCGGCGACGTCGACGCGTACTTCGACTACCTGCAGGGGCGCAACCTCACCGTGTCGCGCCGGGTGGCCGACCTGCGTCAGGCCGAGCAGCACCTCGTGCGCGCCACCGGCCGCGATCCGGAGTTCGCTGCTGCCTTCGCCGAGCTCGCCCACGCTCGCGAGCTGCTGATGACCTACGACCCGCCGGCTTCCGCCGCGGCCAAGGACGCGCGGTTCCGGGAGGCCCAGTCCGATGCGCGCCGTGCGCTCGTCCTCGCGCCCGACAGCGCCGCGGCGCTGGTCGCCGTCGGCACGCTGACCGAGGACCCTGATGCGGCGCTCGGCTATCTGCGCCGGGCGATCGCGGTGAATCCCAACTTCGCGCAGGCCTGGCTGCAGATCGCCGAGCAGCTGGTCGGGCGCGGTGGCGACGATCCGGAAGCGCTGCCCACCCTCGACGCCGCGCTGCGGCTCGATCCGCTCGAACCGCGGCTGCACTATCTGAAGGGCCTGTTCCACTTCCTGAACCGCGGCGATGCCGCGGCCGCAGCGGCCCAGTTCCGCGCGACGCTCGAGGTGAACCCGGAGTACTACGTCGCGCTCGGCCGTCTTGCCCAGCTCGAGGCCTGCTGCCTCGGCCACACCGCCGAGGGGGTGCGCTACGCCGAAGCGGCCCTGCGGCTCGACCCCGAGGCGCGATGGGTGCGGCGGCTGCTGGTGTCGCTGTACCTCGACCTCGACGACGTCGCGGCGGCCGAGGCAGTGGCGCAGGAAGCGCCGATGCCCGAGTCCGGTTCGCTGCTGCTGATCGACCTGCGTCGCGGTCGCACCGCGCAAGCGGTCCGTCGACTGGTCGACCCGGCGAACGCGACCACGTGGATGTCGTTCGAGACGAGCGAAGGCGCCTTCTTCGGCCGGCTGCCGCTGCTCGAGCCGGCCAACGCGGCGGCCCTGAAGTTCGGGGCCGCGAACAGCGAGCAGCGCGTGCTGTCGGCGCCAGTGCCGCATCAGCCGGTGCCCGACGAGATCCTTGCGCGAGTCGATCACGCGGCGTACCTGCAGCAGAGGGGCGACGCGGCGAAGGCCATGCCCGACCTCACCCGCGCGATCGATCTCGGTGCGACCCACGCGGGAACCGGCCTGATCCGCCGGTTGCCGGAGCTGCGCGCCGTCGCCCTGGCGCTCGCCGGCCGCGCCGACGATGCGATGGCGCTGCTCGACGACCCCTCACGCAGCGGGCTGTGGTCGTACTGGTGGTACTACGCCGAGCTCGAGCCGGCGCTCGCGCCGCTGCGTTCCGATCCGCGTTTCATCGCATGGCGCGGGCGCATGCGCGAGGCGGCCCGCTCCGAACGCACCAAGCTGCGCGGCCTGCGCGTTGCGGGCGTCGTGCCGACGCGCGGTGCCGGGCCAACCTGATCTACGGCCAGATGCCGAGCACGAGGCCGATCGCGGCGCACAGCACGATCTGATAGCCGGCGTTGATCGCCCACAACCCGAACGGCTTCGACTCGAACAGGTGGATGATGCCGAGCGCCGGCGCAATGAAGAACAGGCCCGCCATGACGCCGGTGTGCAGGCCGATCTCCCAGCCGGCGCGATCGACGAGCAGCATCGCAAGGCCGGTGCCGATGATGACGTTCAGCACGTAGGCGAGCCCGAACACGACCAGCTTGTTCTGCTGCTTGCCGCGCTCGTACGTCATGCCCGAATGGCGCATCCAGGCCTTGCCGAACACTGGCCCGTACCACAGCCCGCCGATGACGAAGCCGGTGAGCGCGGCGACCAGCACGGCGACGAAATTGACGTGATGCATGCGTCCTCCCTGAGCCATCGCTCGTTTGGGTGCGAGCCTGCGCCTCAATGCGCAGGCCACGCAAGCGAGGGCGCTAGCCGGGCAGCCGCGACAGGTCGGCGATGCCGGTGAACAGGTCGCGCAGCTGCGTCAGCAGGGCGAGCCGGTTCGCGCGCAGCGCGGGATCCGGATCCATCACCATCACGTCATCGAAGAAGGTGTCGACCGCGCGGACGCAGCGTGCGACAGCGCCGTCAGGGCGGACGCGTAGTCGGCGCGCCGCGACGCTCGCCCGGACCGACTGCACCGACCCCGGCAGCGCTTCGTGCAGCACACGTTCCGCATCGAAGCGCAGCAGCGACGGATCGATGGTGGTCGCCCCGCGCTCGCCGCCCGCCGACTTTCTTCAGGAGGTTGGCGATGCGCTTGTTGGCGGCAGTGAGGCTCGCCGCCTCCGGCAAGGGCGAGGAACCGATCACCGCGCGCAGCCGCGCATCGAAGTCGAGCGGCGACCGCGGGCGCGTGGCGAGCACCGCATCGAAGAGCTCGGTGGTGACGCCGGGCAGTGCGCTCGCCGCGGTCCGCCTCGAGATAGCTCGCACGCAGCCGCTCCATCACGTAGTCGTAGACCTCGCATGCGACGATCGCGCGCGCGGCCAGTCTTGCCCGGCGGTGGCGTGTTCGAACACGTGTGCGCGCGCAGCGCTGCTGTCGATGAGCGCCGCGAGATCGAGCGGCAGCCGCTTCTCGACGATCATGCGCAGCACGCCGATGGCCGCGCGCCGCAGACGCGAAGGGATCCTTCGTGCCGCTGGGCTTCTGGCCGATGGCGAAGATGCCGGTGAGCGTGTCGAGCCGGTCCGCGAGCGCCACGGCGAGCCCGATGTGGCGACGCCGGCAGCGCGTCGCCCGCGCCGCGCGGCTGGTAGTGCTCCGCGATCGCGCGGCGACTTCGGCGGGCTCACCGTCCGCCGCCGCGTAGTAGCGGCCCATCACGCCCTGCAGCTCGGGGAACTCGCCCACCAGATTGCGTGACGAGGTCGCACTTGGCGAGCTGCGGCCGCGCGCTCGGCCAGCACGGCGTCGCCACCGATGCGCGCGGCGATGTCGCGCGCCAGCGCCGTCGACGCGCTGCACCTTGTCGCCGATCGAACCGAGCTGCGCCTGGAACGTCACCGCATCGAGCGCGGGCAGGCGCTCGGCCAGCGGCTGGCTTGCGATCCTGCTCCCAGAAGAACGCGGCGTCGGAGAGACGCGGCCGCACCACGCGCTCGTTGCCGGCGCGCACGACGGCCAGTCGCGGCTCTCGATGTTGCTGACGGTGATGAACGCCGGCAGCAGCCTGCCGGCAGCATCTTCGACCGGGAAGTAGCGCTGGTGATCCTGCAGCATCGAGATCAGCAGCTCGCGCGGCAGCGCGAGGAAGCGTTCTTCGAAACGGCCGGCCAGCGGCACCGGCCATTCGACCAGCGCGGTGACCTCGTCGAGCAGCGCATCGTCGATCAGCGCGCGTGCCACCGTGCTTGCCGCGGCAAGTCGCGTCGACACCGCTGCGGATGCGTTCGCGACGCGTCGCGAAATCGCGCGATCGACCTTGCCGCGCATCTCGAGCGCGCGCTCGTAGCTCGGCGGGCGAGGTCGAGACGCAGCGCGTCCGGCGCGATGGAAGCGATGGCCGCGCGTGTCCGTGCCGGCGTCGACGCCGAGAATGCTGCGCCGGCACCACCGTCGCTGCCCAGCAGCATCACGAGCCAGTGCACGGGGCGCACGAACTGCGCTTCGCCCGCGCCCCAGCGCATGCGCTTCGGAATCGGCAGTGCATCGAGCGCTTCGTCGACGAAGCCGGCAGCAGCGTCGCGCGCCGCGGCGCCGGCCTTCACGCCGGTGAAGCTCAGGCACTCGTTGCCCTTCGGATCGGTCTCGCGACCCAGCGCGGCGAGCGTCACGCCGCAGCTCTGCGCGAAGGCCGTGGCCGCGCGCGTGGGCTGCACCGGTCGCATCGAAGGCCGCCGTCACCGGCGGACCGCGTCGCTGGATCTTCTGCTCGGGCTGCTGCAGCGCAGTCGCTTCACGCGCACGGCGAGCCGGCGCGGCGTCGCGAACGGCTCGCACCTCGCCGTGCGCGAGGCCGGCGCGCGTCGATGCGCGCGACGCAGGCCATCGCGGAACGCCTTCGACAGCTGCAGCAGCGCCTTCGGCGGCAGCTCTTCGGTGCCGAGCTCGACGAGGAAGTCCGCGCGTGCTCATGCGCTCATCGCCGGCGCCTTCTGCAGCATCGGGAAGCCCAGCGCTTCGCGGCTCGCGTAATAGCTCTGCGCCACGGCGCGCGCCAGCGTGCGCACGCGCAGGATGTAGCGCTGCCGCTCGGTCACCGAGATCGCGCGGCGCGCGTCGAGCAGGTTGAACGTATGCGAGGCCTTCAGCACCTGCTCGTAGGCGGGCAGCGCGAGCTTCGCGGCGAGCAGCTCGTTGCAGGCCTGCTTCGTGCTCGTCGAAGTGCCGCAGCAGCACCGCGACATCGGCGTGCTCGAAGTTGTACGCCGACTGCTCGACTTCGTTCTGGTGGAACACGTCGCCGATAGGTGACGCGGCCCAGCGGGCCGTCGGCCCACACCAGGTCGTACACGCTCTCGACGCCCTGCAGGTACATCGCGAGGCGCTCGAGGCCGTAGGTGATCTCGCCGGTCACCGGCCGGCAGTCGAGCCCGCCCACCTGCTGGAAGTAGGTGAACTGCGTGACCTCCATGCCGTTGAGCCAGACCTCCCAGCCCAGGCCCCAGGCGCCGAGCGTCGGCGATTCCCAGTTGTCCTCGACGAAGCGCATGTCGTGCACCAGCGGATCGAAGCCGAGCGCGCGCAGCGAGCCGAGGTAGAGATCGAGGATGTCGTGCGGCGAGGGTTTGATCACCACCTGGAACTGGTAGTAGTGCTGCAGGCGGAACGGGTTCTCGCCATAGCGCCCGTCGGTGGGCCGGCGCGAGGGCTGCACGTAGGCCGCGCTCCAGGGCTCCGGGCCCGATCGCGCGCAGGAAGGTGGCCGTATGGAAGGTGCCGGCGCCCACCTCCATGTCGTAGCGGCTGCAGGATGCACGCAGCCCTGCGCCGGCCCAGTATTGCTGCAGGGCGAGGATCAGGTCCTGGAAGGTCGCCGGCGCGGTGGCCCGGCTGTTTCGTGTCGCCATGGGTGTTGACGCGAGTCGCTGGGGCTTCGGTTGAGCGCGCGGAGTATATCGGCTCGCTCCCGGTGCCGGCAGGCAGGCCGCCGGCGCGCACGCTGGCGCGATGCGTCGCACCGCCATCAATGCATGCGGATCCGAGCAATCGCACTAGCATGGTGCACAGCGGCCGCGCCGTTCCAGGCCGGATTCGCGCGTAACTCATTGATTTCCATAGCACTGGCCTGTGGCACACTGCCTGCAATGCACTGGGGCCTGCCGTCACAAGACCCATTCATTTTCCGGAGGAGCCATGACGACACCGACCGACGTTCTGAAGATGATCAAAGAGAAGGAGGTCAAGTACGTCGATTTCCGCTTCTGCGACACGCGCGGCAAGGAACAGCACGTCACCGTTCCGGCCAAGACCGGTGAAGGCAGACCTCTTCACCGACGGCAAGATGTTCGACGGCTCCTCGATCGCCGGCTGGAAGGGCATCAACGAGTCCGACATGATCCTGATGCCGGATGCGGCCACCGCCGATCCTCGATCCGTTCTTCGAAGAGACCACGCTCAACCTGCGCTGCGACGTCATCGAGCCCGCCACCATGCAGGGCTACGAGCGCGATCCGCGTTCGCTCGGCCGAGCGCGCCGAGGCCTATCTGAAGTCCACCGGCATCGCCGACGGCGCGCTGTTCGGCCCCGAG
Organism: uncultured Pseudomonadota bacterium; assembly: GCA_963769065.1. Taxonomy (GTDB): domain Bacteria; phylum Pseudomonadota; class Gammaproteobacteria; order Steroidobacterales; family Steroidobacteraceae; genus ZC4RG30. The sequence goes on from CAVYKG010000002.1 coordinate 86,278, forward strand.
AACGAGTTCTTCATCTTCGACAACGTGAAGTGGCACACCGACATGAACGGCACCGGCTACACGATCGACTCGTACGACGCGGCGCCTGGAACTCGAGCACGCGAATTCACCGACCGGCGGCAACATCGGCCATCGTCCCGGGCGTGAAGGGCGGCTACTTCCCGGTGCCGCCGGTCGATGCGCTACCAGGACATCCGCAGCGCCATGTGCAACGCGCTCGAGGAGATGGGCCTGGACGTCGAAGTGCACCATCACGAAGTGGCGACCGGGCGGCCAGTGCGAAATCGGCGTCGGCGCCGGCGACGCTGGTCAAGAAGGCCGACGAAGTGCTGATCCTGAAGTACGTGATCCAGAACGTGGCCGCGCAGTACGGCAAGACGGCGACCTTCATGCCGAAGCCGCTGGTCGGCGACAACGGCTCGGGCATGCACGTGCACCAGTCGCTGCAGAAGGACGGCAAGGCGCTGTTCGCGGGCGACAAGTACGGCGGACTGTCGGAGACCGCGCTGTACTACATCGGCGGCATCATCAAGCACGCCAAGGCGATCAACGCGTTCACGAACCCGGGCACCAACAGCTACAAGCGCCTGGTGCCGGGCTTCGAAGCGCCGGTGATGCTGGCCTACTCGGCCCGCAATCGTTCGGCGTCGATCCGCATTCCCTGGGTTCCGAACCCGAAGGCGCGCCGCATCGAAGTGCGCTTCCCGGATTCGACTCGCGAATCCGTACCTCGCCTTCGCGGCGATGATGATGGCCGGCCTCGACGGCATCCAGAACAAGATCCACCCGGGCGAGCCGGCGGACAAGGATCTGTACGACCTGGAGCCGGAAGAAGAGAAGCACATTCCGCAGGTCTGCCATTCGCTCGACATGGCGCTGGAGCATCTCGACAAGGATCGCGGCTTCCTGAAGGCCGGCGGCGTGTTCACCGACGACGTCATCGATGCCTACATCGCCCTGAAGATGCAGGAAGTCACGCGCTACCGCATGAGCACGCATCCGTTCGAGATCGACATGTACTACAGCATGTAACGGCCGCCGTACTCCGACGCGGTGCCGGCGGCGACGTTATGTCGCCGCCGCGGCTCCTTGAAACAGTCAGGAAATGGGACTATGCTGACGCCGCATGCGCCAATCTTGCCTCATTCCTGCTGCTGCGCTGCTCGCGCTGTCGGCGCTGGCCGCCGAGACCTGGCGCTGGAAGGACGACAGGACGGCGTCGACCCACTACTCCGATCAGCCCGGTCGCCGGCGCGGAACGCGTGGTCCGATGACCTTCGGCGCCGCCGCCCGGCACGGTCATTCCGCGCCTGCCGCCGCCACCGCGCGGCAGCCGCTCGCGGCACGGCACCGTTCGCCTACACCGAGCTGCGTGGTGCTCGGCTCCGGCGCAACGACCAGACCTTCAACAACGTCGACGCGGTCACCGCTGTCGCATCGACCTGCGGCCCGCACTGCAGCCGGACCATCGCATCCAGGTGCTGCTGAACGGCAGTCCGGTCTACGCGGCATGGCCGGCCCGGCTGCTGACTTCCACTGCTGCGAGAACCTCTTTCGCGGCACGCACACGCTGATCGTCGACGGTGCTCGATGCGGCAGGCGGACACGCTCTGCACCAGGTCCAGCGCAATCAGTTTCCACGTCCGGCAGCCGTCGGTGCTGTCGCCCGGCGCCAAGGCCAGCCCGCGCTCCTGACGCCGGTCGCGCGCGGGCGCTGCGCCATGACGGCGTTGCACGACTACTTCCGTCGCCGCTGTCGCACTTCGAACCCACCGAACTGTTCGACTCGCTGTCGACCGGCATCGTCGTGCTCGACGCGCAGCTGTGCCTCATCTACGCCAACGTGAGCGCGCAGGATTTGATGGCGGTGAGCGTGCAACCAGGCGCGCGGCCGGCCATTCGGCGAACTGTTCTACGATCCGCGGCAGCTGACTCGACGTGCTGCGCCGCTCGCTCGAGCGACCTGGAGACCTGCACGCAGCACGAGCTGGTGCTCAAGGCCGTCGGCTCGGCCGCGCAGCCGCGATCCGCACGTCATCGATCTCATCGTCACGCCGCTGGAAGGGCAGGTCACCGGCACGTACCTGCTGCTCGAGCTCACCGATGCCACGCAGCGCCAGCGCATCTCGCGCGACAACGACATCCTCACGGACATGGACGGCAGCCGGCTCATGGTCCGCCAGCTGGCGCACGAGGTGAAGAATCCGCTCGGCGGCCTGCGCGGCGCCGCGCAGCTGCTCGATCGCGAGCTGGCCGATCCCGCGCTGCGCGAGTACACCGCCATCATCATCAGCGAAGCCGACCGGCTGACCGCGCTGGTCGACTCGATGGCCGGGTCCGAGCCGCGCCGCCGCAGCAAGGCGCTGCTGAACATCCACGAGATCTGCGAGCACGTGGTGAAGCTGATGCGCGCCGAAGCGCCGGCACGACGTGCAGCTGGATCGCGATTACGATCCCGAGCCTGCCGGATGGCCTGTTCGACCGCAACCAGATCGTGCAGGCGCTGCTCAACGTGGCGCGCAACGCCATGCAGGCCGTCGGGCAGCCACGGCACGCATCGTCGTGCGCACGCGCGTGCGCACCAACGTGAGCATCGGCACGGTGCGGCACCGTCTCGTGGCCGTCGATCGAAGTCGAGGACAACGGGCCGGGCGTGCCGCCCGAGCTCATCAAGACGCTGTTCCTGCCGCTGGTCACCGGCCGCGCCAATGGCACGCGGCCTCGGTCTCGCGGTCGCACAGGATCTGGTCACGCGACATGGCGGCATCATCGAATTCACCAGCCAGCCGGGCCGCACCGTCTTTTCACTGCTCCTGCCGCTCGAGGGCACTGCCGAATGACCACCACACGCTGCGCGTCTGGCTTGTCGACGACGACGCCTCCATCCGCTGGGTGCTGGAACGCGCGCTGAAGAATGCCGGCATGGCGCCGCGCCTGTTCGAAGCGGCGGAGTCCGCGCTGGTCGACGCTGGGCAGCGAGGTGCCCGATGTGCTGATGACCGACATCCGCATGTCCGGGCAAGTCCGGGCTCGAACTGCTGCGCAGTGTGCACGAACAGCATCCGGATCTGCCGGTCATCGTGATGACCGCGCACTCGGATCTCGGCAGCGCGGTGTCCGCGTACGAGAGCGGCGCCTTCGAATACCTGCCCAAGCCCTTCGACATCGACCAGGCCGTGGACCTGGTGCGCCGCGCGGCGCAGGCTGGCCGACAAGTCCGGCGAGCAGTGCTGGCGCCACGCGCCGCAGATGGCCGAGCTGCTCGGGCAGGCGCCGGCGATGCAGCAGGTGTTCCGCGCCATCGGCCGGCTGTCGCGCTCGAGCGTGAACGTGCTGGTCACCGGCGAGTCCGGCACCGGCAAGGAACTCGTCGGCGCGCGCGCTGCACGAGCACAGTCCGCGCGCCAACAAGGCCTTCATCGCGCTCAACACGTCGGCCATTCCGGGCGAGCTGCTGGAATCCGAGCTGTTCGGCCACGAGAAGGGCGCGTTCACCGGCGCCGATGCGCTGCGACGCGGCCGCTTCGAGCAGGCCGACGGCGGCACGCTGTTCCTCGACGAGATCGGCGACATGAACCTGCCGCTGCAGACGCGGCTGCTGCGCGTGCTGGCGGAAGGCGAGTTCTATCGCGTCGGCGGGCAGACGCCGATCCGCGTGGATGTGCGCGTGATCGCCGCCACGCACCAGAACCTGGAGGAGCGCGTCGCCAAGGGCCAGTTCCGCGAGGATCTGTTCCATCGCCTCAACGTGATCCGCATCGAGCTGCCGCCGCTGCGCGCGCGGCGCGAGGACATTCCCGATCTGCTCGGCCACTACCTGACGCTCGCGGCGCAAGGAACTGGGCGTCGATGCCAAGACGCTCACCGAGGAAGCGCGCGACCTGCTGACGCCGCTACAACTGGCCCGGCAACGTGCGCGAGCTCGTGAACCTGTGCCGCCGGCTCACGGTGCTGGCGCCCGGCAGCGAAGTGCATGTCGAGGATCTGCCCGCGCGAGATCACCCCGGCGGACGGCGCATCCGCGCCGGCCGATGACTGGCCGTCGCAGTCTGGCCGGCTGGGCGGAACGCTCGGCGCTCAGCGGCGGCCAGCCGTTGCTGGACGAGGCGCTGCCGCAGTTCGAGCGCACGCTGATCCGCGTGGCGCTGAAGCACACGCAGGGACATCGGCAGGCGGCCGCGAAGCTGCTGGGCTGGGGCCGCAACACGCTCACGCGCAAGCTGAAGGAACTCGGGATGGACGACATTCCCCGAGTAGGGACGCGGCGGTCGGCAATCGCGCCGTGACAGGGTTCGCCGTCACTTGCGCTAGCATTCGCGGCATAATGGAAGTCCCTTGCACCCGAATTGCGAACACGTCTTCCTCGACAACACCGTCTGCGACTGGCTGCTGGCAGCCGCTCGTGTTCGGCGCCACCTTCCTGGTGATCCCGTTCATCCGCGGGCGCATCCGCGCGCGGCAGCAGCTGGCTGGGCCGAGACAGCGCCGCTCACGGCGCTCGACCTGCTCGGTCTGCTGATCGCGAAGCGCACCAGCCAGCTGGTGCTGCTCAGCATCGCGCTGTATTTCGCCGAGAACATCCTGACAGCTGCCGCCGGAGCTCGACCGGCGTGTTCGACGTCGATCATCGTCGTGGGCATCGCGATCCAGCTCGCGCTGTGGGCATCGACGGCGCTGCGCTTCTTCATCGAGCGCCACCACAGACGCGCCGGAGTCCGAATCCGCGCGCGCGCCGGTGGGCGTCGCTGATGTTCGTCGGGCAGATCCTCGTCTGGGCGATCTTCGTGCTGCTCGCGCTGGACAACCTCGGCGTCAACATCACGGCGCTGGTCGCCGGCCTGGGCGTCGGCGGCATCGCGATCGCGCTGGCGGTGCAGACGCATGCTCGGCGACCTGTTCGGCTCGATGTCGATCGCGCTCGACAAGCCCTTCGCGATCGGCGACAGCCTGCGCATCGACGACATCGAGGGCACCGTCGAGCAGATCGGCATCAAGAGCACGCGCCTGCGCAGCGTGACTGGCGAGCAGATCATCCTCTCGAACGCCGACGTGCTGAAGAGCCGCGTGCGCAACATGGGCCGCATGCCCGAGCGACGGGCTGCTGTTCAAGCTGTACTTCGCCTACGACACCGATGCAGCGCATCTCGACCGTGTGTCCGACATCGTGCAGAAGGTCGTGACGGCACAGCCGAACACGCGTTTCGTGCAGTGCCTGCTGACCTCGCTCGGCGCCTACGCGATGGAGTTCGAGGTCATCTGGTACGTCTCGACGACGCCCGGCGTCCAGACAACCGCATCGTCGATGCGGTGAACCGGGCCATCGTGCGCGACCTGCAGGACGATCGGCCTGCAGCCCGCGTATCCGACGCACGCGCGTCGTCAGCGAGACGCCGGCCCCGAAGGACCGCGCCCGAGCCGCAGCCCTGATCGCTGCGGCCGCGCAGGCCGCTACCTGGCGCACGTCCTTCATCGCCTCACCGAGGCGCGCGATGCCGTCGTCGATCTGTGCCGGGCGTCAGCGCGCAGAACGGCAGGCGCAGGAAGCGCTCGCCGCCACCCTGCGGAAAGAACGCGAGACCATCGGCGAGATTCAGGTTGCGCTTCGCCGCGGCCGCGCGCAGGTCGGTGGTCGAGATGCCGGCCGGCAGCGTCAGCGACAGGAAGAAGCCGCCATCCGGACGCGTGGCCACGGCATCGGGGATGTGCTGGTCGAGCGCGGCGAGGCAGGCATCGAGGCGCGGCGCATACAGCGCCTTCAGCTTCTCGATCTGCGGGCCGCAGCAGGCCGCGGCGCAGCCATTCGTAGCGTGACGCCGTGCGCGAAGCAGCCGGGCGAGATGTAGGTGTCCTCGGCGACCTTGGCGATCTTCGCGAGACGCGCGGCATCGCCGAGCATGAATCCGCAGCCGCACGCCCGGCGCGATGAGCTTCGTGAACGAGCTCATGTGCAGCGTGCGATGCGGGCGCCAGTCGAATAGCAGCGTCGGCTCGTCCGCGCCGCGATAGCGCAGCATGGCGATAGGGCGCATCTTCGAGCAGCAGGAAGTCGTGCTGTCTCGGCGAGCTCGACGATGCGGCTGGCGCTTGGCCGCCGAGCAGGTCGCGCCCGACGGATTCTGGAAATCGGAATCACGTAGAACAGCTTCGGCTTGTGCTGCGCGAGCAGCTTCTCGAGCGCCTCGATGTCCGGACCGTCGGACTGCAGCGGCACGCCGATCGACGTCGCGCCGTGGCGGCGGAACAGCGTGATCGCGCGGTCGTAGCTGGGCGCTTCGGTGAACACCACGTCGCCCGGCTTGCATCATCGCCGTGCACAGGAACTCGACCAGCTCGAGCGAGCCGTTGCCGACCAGCACCTGCTCGGCCTTCACGCCCTGCCACTCGGCGAGCCAGCCGCGCAGCGGCGCGAGCCCGCTGCCGGGGTGTACAGCAGCATCTGCGTCGGCGCTGCGGCACGGCCGCGGTGGCGCATCGGCCAGTTCGCGGGTGGGATAGCATTCGACCGCGGGCACGCCACGGGTGAAGTTGATGGTTTCGGATGGCAGACATGATTTGGACTCTCGGAGGGATGCTGGAATTATGGCGCAGGTGCGCGCTACCCAGGTGATCGATGTTCAACGTGCTGCTGTACGAGCCGGAGATTCCGCCCAACACCGGCAACTCATCCGGCTGTGCGCCAATACCGGTGCGCGGCTGCACCTGGTCGGGCCGCTGGGGTTCACGCTCGAAGCCGCGCAGCTGCGTCGCGCCGGGCTCGACTACCACGATCTCGCCCGGGTGCAGCGCCACGCCGATCTGCCGTCCTGTGTCGCCGCGCTGCGGCCGACGCGCCTGTTCGTGATCGAGACGGGCGCGGCGCATGCGCTCAGCGAGGCGCGATCGCGGCCGGGCGACAGCCTGCTGTTCGGTCGCGAGACCGCGCGGCCTGCCGGAGTCGTTCGCGCAGCGGGCTCGACGTGCCCGATCGTGCCGCGTCAGCTGCCGATGCAGCCGTCCAACCGCAGCCTGAATCTCTCCAATGCCGTGGCGGTCGTGGTGTACGAGGCGTGGCGACAGAACGGCTTCGCGGGCGCGGACGGCGCCCCGGTATTCGAACTCCGCCTGCGACCGGCCGCGCATCAGCTCGCGCACCACCTCGCCCGCATCCGCGCCGTCGAACAGGATGCGGCAGATGCCTTCGCAGATCGGCAGGTCCGAGCTGCAGCGCGGCGCGCCACTGCGCGCAGCACGCGCGCGGCGTGATAGCCCTCGACCACCTGGCCGATCTCGTGCATGGCCGCATCGGGCGTGAGGCCGCGCGCCAGCGCCAGGCCGCAGCGCCGGTTGCGTGACTGGTCGTCGGTGCAGGTGAGCACCAGATCGCCGAGCCCGGCGAGCCCCATGAAGGTCTCGCTCGCGCGCACCGAGCGCGACGCCGAGCCGCGTCATCTCGCGCAGGCCGCGCGTGATCAGTGCGACGCGCGTGTTGGCGCCGAAGCCGAGGCCATCCGACAGGCCGGCGCCGACGGCGATGCACGTTCTTCACCGCGCCGCCGATCTCGACGCCGACGATGTCGGTCGACACATAGGTGCGGAAGCTCGGCGAGGCCAGATCCTCCGCCATGCGCATGGCGAATGCCGCGTCGGCGGAGGCCACCACCATCGCGGTGGGCAGGCCCGCGCCGACTTCCTTCGCGAACGTGGGGCCGGACAGCACCGCGACGGTGTGGCCGTCGCCGAGCACCTCGCGCGCCACCTGGTGCGGCAGCAGTCCGGTGTCGCGCTCGAAGCCCTTGGTGGCCCAGGCCACGCGCATGCTCGGCGCGAGGCGCGGCGCGAGCTCTGCGAGCAGCGCGCGGAAGCCGCTGCTCGGCACGGCGATCAGCACGTCGGCTGACGCCGTGCGAGCGCGCCTCCAGTCGAGTCGGCGATCTGCGAGACGCGTCGGGAAACGGCGCGTCCGGCAGGTAGCGCTGCGTTGCGCGCGCGCTGCGCGCATCTCCGCGAGCTGCGCCGCATCGCGACCCCACAGCCGCGTGGGCTTGCCGGCGCGCGCGAACTGGATCGCGAGCGCGGTGCCCCAGGAACCGCTGCCGAGCACCGCGATCGGCGCGACTCACGGGTCAAGTCCGCCGCGACCGCTTCCGTGGCATCGCGCTCATGGGCTCGCTCAGTTCGTGATCGCGGCGTGGCTGGCACCGACTGCGCCTGCGCGTTCAGGTACAGCGCGTCGAAGTTCACCGGCGGCAGCAGCAGCTGCGGGAAGCCGCCCTGCGACACCAGCTGCGACACCATCGACGCGCGCATAGGGGAACAGCACGCCGGGGCAGATGCTGGCGATGGCGCGCTTGGTGTCGTCCTCGTCGAGGTTCTGCATCAGGAACGCGCCGGCCTGCTTCACTTCGACGAGGAACAGCGTCTTGTCGTTCTGCTTCGCCGAGACCGTCACGGTCAGCACCACTTCGCGCAGATCGCCCTGGATCGGGGTTGCTGGTGGTGGCGAGATCGAGGTTGATCTGCGGCTTCCAGTTGCCGTCGCCGCGCGGGCCCTGCGGCGCCTCGTACGAGCAGTCCTTCAGGTACACGCCCTGCAGCGCCAGGTTCGGCTGCGTCGGGTCGGCGCCATTGCTCGGCGGCGGCGGTGATTTCATCGGCCATGTTGAACCTCTGTCGGATCTTCAGTCGTTGCGTTAGATCAGCGCGCCGACGCCGGCAAGCAGCGGATCGAGCTCGCCCGCGCGTCGAGCGCGCTCGATGTCGTCGAAGCCGCCGAGGTGGCGCTCGCCGATGAAGATCTGCGGCACCGGTGTGCGGCCGCTGCGCGTGCGCATTTCGTCGCGCGCGCCGGCGCACGGCGTCGACATCGATCTCGGTGAAGGCCACGCCCTTGCGACGCGAACAGCTGCCGCGCGCGCGCGCAGTAGCCGCACCACGCCGTCGCGTACATCACGACCGCCGGCCGCGCCGGCTCACGCTAGCCGCGATGCAGCGGCAGGCCTTCGGCGCGCCAGGCGGCCAGGCCGCCGCGCAGGTTGAACACCTTGGTGAAGCCCGCCGGCGTGCAGCTTGCGCGCGGCGCGCGCCGGCGCTCGCGCCGTTCTCGCAGTACAGCACCAGCAGCTTTCGCGGTATTTCTTCAGCGTCTCGGCCGGCATTGTCGACCTGCTGCGGCCGATCGAGGTGCTTCGCGCCGGTGATGTGGCCCGCGGCGAAGGCCGTCGGCGTCGCGCAGGTCGTACAGCGTGCGCGCCCTGGTTCATCAGCTGGATGGCTTCCTGCGGCTGCACGCCGGAGTAGGCCTGCTTGCGCGTGCGCAGTTCGTAGACCAGCAACGACCAGCGCCGCGAGCGACCGGCGAGGCCGACGAGGATCGGGATGGTTCTGGAGATATTCGAGCAGACGTTGACATTCGATGCCGAAGCCCGGATTGAAGGGCGCGCATTATAACGAGCCGGCGAGCTGTTGCCGTGGCGTCGCGAGACACTAGACTGCCGCGATGTCGCGTCGCCTCTCCCTGACTGCGCTGCTCGTGTCGCTGACGCTCGGTGCGGTGGTTGCCTCGGCCGCCGAGCGGGCACGCACCGAGGCGGAGCTGAAGGCGGTTGCGAGCCAGATCGAGAAGGTGCGGCAGCAGGTGCGACGCGATGCCGTCGAACGCGACCGGCTGTCGAAGGATCTCGCCTCGACCGAAGGGTCGGTCGCCCGCGCGCGGGGCGAGCTCGACCGGCTGCGGCGTGAGCGCGCCGACCGCGACAGGGCCCGCGCCGCGCTGGTCGCGGACAAGCGTCGTGCCGAGGCAGATCTCGCCCGGCAGCGTGACGCGCTCGCCGCGAACGTTCGCGCCGCCTACCTCGCCGGCCCGCGCCGAGCCGTTGCGTGTGTTGCTGAACCAGCAGGATCCGGGGCAGCTCGGTCGCAATCTCGTCTACTACGGCTACTTCGGTCGCGCGCGCGCCGCGCAGGTGGCGCACATCGACGCGGAGATCGCTACGATCGACGAATCTACCGCCAGGATCGAGGCAGAAGACGCCGAACTCGAGCGGCTGGAACAGGCCCGTCACGAGCGTCTCGCGGAGCTGGAGGATGCTCGACGCCAGCGCAGCAAGGTGCTCGCCGAGCTGCAGGCGGAAACCAGGGACCGGCAGGCAAGCCTGAAGCGCTTGCAGATCACAGCAAGGGGCCCTGGAAAAGCTGCTGAAGGACCTCGACCGGGCGCTGAAGAGCTATCCGGCTGCCCCGATCGACCCGAACGATGCGTTCGCGAAGCTGCGCGGCCAGCTCGCCTGGCCCGTCGCGGGGCGCCTGAGCGCGCGGTTCGGGGAGGAGCGAGCCGGCGGGGTGCGCTGGAACGGCCTCCTGATCGCCGCGGAACGGGGCGCGCCGGTGCAGGCGGTGTACCCGGGGCGCGTGGCGTATGCCGACTGGCTGCCCGGGCTCGGCCTGCTGCTGATCGTCGATCACGGCAACGGCTATCTCAGCCTCTACGGCCACAACGATCGGCTCTACAAGGCCGCCGGCGCGACCGGTGCGGGCGGGCGAGACCGTGGCCGCCGCGGGCGACAGCGGCGGGTCGGGCCCAGACGGCGCTGTATTTCGAGATCCGTCGCGCAGGCAAGCCGGTCGATCCAGGCCCCTGGTTCAAAGGACGCGCACCTCCCGCGCCGTAACGGCGGCCCGATCTGCCGATTCGGTCACCGCAGGCCCAGGACACCCTTGGGTGATCCTCCGGAGAATGGAAGGAACCGCCACCCGTCCCGTTGACCCCTGGGCCCAGCTCGAGCCTTATGCGCAGCTGCTGGCCGGCCTCGTGCCGCGCGCCGCCGGCGTCGAGCTGTACGATCCCGCCGGCGAGCTGCGCTGGACCTCCGGCGCCGAAGCCTCGACCGACCTTGCCTCGCTGGTCGCCGAATCGATCCGCCAGGCCGGTCTGCAGCCGGACGCGCCGGGCGAACGGGTCACCATGCCGGGCCGCGTACCGGCGTACGTGTTCTGGCTGCGAAGCGACGAAGGCGAGCTGGTCGCAGTGGCGGCCATCCCGTGGCGCGAAGCGGAGGCCGAGCCGCGCACTTTCTCGCTGCTGCACTCGCTGGTGCAACCGGCGCTCGAATGCCTGCGCCGGGAACTGCTGTCGCGCGGCGACATCCGCCGCCTGAACCAGGCGCTGCAGGCGCGCGATCGCGATCTCGACATGCTGCTCTCCTCGACCGGCGAGGTGAACGTCGCCGAGAGCACCGATGAGCTCGGCTCGCTGCTACGCAGTGCGACCGACCACCTGGACTGCTCGTTCGGCGCGCTCATCGTGCCGGAGAAGAGTCTCGTCGTCGTGCGCCACGCCAGCAGCGGCGGCGAGGCCGGCGACAAGCAGGCACTCGCGCAGACCCACCGGCACCTGCTCGCCGTCGCGCAGCGGCGGCCGGGCCCCGTGATCTTCAACAGCCTGCCTGCAGCGCAGGGCGCGACGCCGCTGCCGTTCCGCGTGCTGTCCAGCCCGGTGCGCAACCCGAGCGGACGCACCATGGGCGTGCTGGCGCTGTTCCGTTCGCGCGGCCGACCCGAATTCGTCGAGCGCGAGGCGCAGCTCACCGACCTGCTCGCCCGGCGCGCGGCCGCGATCGTCGAGTCGAGCTACGACGCGCTGACCGGTCTGCTGAACCGCAAGGCATTCGAACAGCGCGTGCGCGTCCGCGACGACGCGCGCTACGGCGCCACGACGCCGCTGGACCGTGCTGTACGTCGACGTCGACCGCATGCACGTCGTCAACGACAACTACGGCATGCACGTCGGCGACCGCGTCATCGCGAAGCTCGGCGAGCTGATCCGCTCGCGGCTGGTGCCGGGCGCGCTGGCGGCCCGCATTTCCGGCGACCGTTTCGCGCTGCTGCTGCCCACCGGCCTCGAGGAGGCAGCCGCGTTCGCGGACGCGCTGCGCGTCGGCGTCGCCGATCTGCGGCCGGCGCGTTCGGCGTCGAGCAGCGACGTGCGTTCGCAGTCACGGTCAGCATCGGCGTCGCGCCGATCGCGCGCGGCGAGATCTCGCATGCGCTTCGCGATCGTCGCCGAAACCGCCTGCAAGGCGGCGAAGGACCGCGGCCGCAACCGCGTCGAGCTCTACCAGGCCAGCGACCTCAGCCTGGTGCGCCGCTACGAGGACATCAACATCGCGCCGAACCTGCGCGCGGCGATGATCGAGAACCGGCTGCGTCTCGACGCGCAGCTGATCGTGCCGCTGCAGCCGCAATCCGTCGGCACGTGCCGCACTTCGAGCTGCTGCTGCGCATGATCGACGATCAAGGCGAGACGATCGGACCCGACCGGTTCCTGTCGCGCCGCGGTGCGCTACCAGCTCATGCCGACGATCGATCGCTGGGTGCTGCAGGACGCCGTCCGCCAGCTGCAGCCGCATGCCGCGCTGCTGGCCGAGCGACCGGTGGTGTTCACGATCAACCTGTCCGGCCAGTCGCTGGACGAGGCGGAATTCGCCGACTTCCTCGTCGCAGGCGGTCGAGGGCAGCGGCATCAACCCGAGCGTGTTCTGCTTCGAGCTCACCGAGAGCGCGGCGATTGCGCAACCTCGCCAACGCCGAGCAGCTCATGCGCCGGCTGCGCGGGCTCGGCTGCGAGTGTCGCGCTCGACGATTTCGGCACCGGCCTCTCGTCGCTCGCCTACCTGCGCCAGTTGCCGGTCGACATGCTGAAGATCGACGGCAGCTTCGTGCGCGACATCCTGAAGGATCCGCGCGCCGAGTCGATGGTGCAGGCGATCGCGCATCTGGCGCGTTCGATGAACCTGACGACCGTGGCCGAGTACGTCGAGACCGACGAGATCCGGCTGCGCGTGGCCGCGCTGGGCGTCGACTACGGCCAGGGCTTCGCGATCGCACGACCGGTGCCGTTGACCGAGGTGCTGGCCGAACTGCCGCTGTACGCCGCGGCCGAACCCGTTTCCTCGGCCGAAGGTGCCCTCGGACTGCTGACCGGCGGGCTCGGGGACGGCATCGTGGTCGAGCTCGATGACGAGCCCCCGCTCGCCGTCGGCCGCTCGTTGTAGACTCCGCGCATGCCTCGTTCGCGCATCGCACTGGTGCTGGTCACCGGCATCGTGATCGGCCTGTGTTCGTCGGTCGCATTCAACGTCTTCGCTGCGCGCCATCCGGCGCTCGGCGCCGGCGTCGGGCAGCTGCTCGCGTGGGAAGACGCGCGCCTGCTCGCAGAGGTGCTCCATCGCGTCGAGACCGACTACGTCGAGCCGGTGGGTGAGCACGAGCTGATCGAGAACGCCGTTCGCGGCATGGTCGGCGCGCTCGATGCTCACTCGCAGTTCCTCGACGCCGAGGAGTACGAGGAGATGCAGGCGAGCACCGCCGGCTCCTACCCCGGCATCGGCATCGAGGTCGACGCCGGAGACCGCGGCGTGCGGGTCGTGCGTCCCGTGCCGGGCGCTCCGGCGGCGCAGGCCGGCATGCTGACGGGCGATCTCATCGTCGACATCGATGGCGAGCCAGTGGCCGACGACGTCGAGGACGCCATTTCCCGCCTGCGCGGCCGGGCCGGCACCGTGGTACGGGTGGGCGTCCGGCGCGAAGGCGACGACCAGCGGCTCGAGTTCTCGCTGCGACGGACGCAGGTCGAGGTCCACAGCGTCGCGAGCCAGTGGCTCGAGCCGGGCTATGGTTACCTGCGCATCTCGCAGTTCAGCGAGACGACGCACAAGGACGTCGGCCAGGCGTTGCGCAAGCTGCGGCACGGTGCACCGGGCGGCCACGTCAACGGCCTCGTCATCGACCTGCGCAACAATCCGGGCGGGCTGCTCGATGCGGCGGTCGAGGTCGCGGACGAGTTCCTCGACGCGGGCAACATCGTGTCCGCCGACGGCCGCACCGAAGATTCACGCTTCCGCATGGACGCGCTGAAAGGCGAGCTGTTGCCGGGGACGCCGCTGGTGGTGCTGGTCAATGGCGGCTCGGCCTCCGCCGCCGAGATCCTCGCCGGCGCGCTGCGCGACAACGACCGCGCGACGCTGGTCGGCACGAAGACCTACGGCAAGGGGTCGGTGCAGACGATCATGCCGCTCTCTGACGGCCGCGCGGTCAAGCTGACGACGTCGCACTACTACACGCCCTCGGGCGCTTCCATCAACGACGTCGGCATCCAGCCCGATCTGCGCTACGCGGGCGAAGACCTGCCGCCAGCCGACGTCGACGATTTCGACGATCGACCGACGCTCGCGACGCGCGATGGCGAGATCCGCTTCGCGCTGTCGACGCTGAAACTTGCGCCCCGGCTCGCGGGCACTCTCAACAAACCGCGCTGAGGCTCATGGAACTCCTGCACTGGTTCATCGACGTCGATCCTGCATCTCGACCGCCACCTGGTCGAGCTGCTGGCGCACTACGGCGTGTGGATCTACGCGATCCTGTTCCTGGTCATCTTTGCCGAGACCGGCTTCGTCGTGACGCCGTTCCTGCCCGGCGATTCGCTGCTGTTCGCGGTCGGTGCGCTCGCCGCGATCGACACCAGCGGCACGCTCAGCGCGACGGCGCTGTTCGCGCTGCTGGCCTTCGCCGCCGTGCTCGGCAACACCGTCAACTATTCGATCGGCCGCGCCATCGGCCGCACGCATTCAGCGGCCGCTACCGTTTCATCAAGGTCGACTACCTGCGGCGCACCGAGCGCTGGTTCGTCACGCACGGCGCGCTGACCATCGTGCTGTCGCGGTTCGCGCCGATCATCCGCACGTTCGCGCCGTTCATCGCCGGCATCGGCCGCATGCCCTACGTCAAGTTCCAGGCCTACAATTTCGCCGGCGGCATCGCCTGGGTAGGCATCTTCATCTGGGGCGGCTACCTGTTCGGCAACTGGCCCCCGATCAAGCAGAACTTCGGCCTCGTCACGATCGGCATCGTCATCGTGTCGCTGCTGCCGATGCTGATCGTCGCCGTGCGCGAGCGCTTCGGGGCGCGGGTCGCCTGATGAGCCTGCGCACGCGCGGCTACGCGCATCGCGTCGACATCCAGGCGCCGCCCTCGCGCATCTGGTCGGCGCTGATCGAGCCGGCACTGCTCGCTCGGTGGTTCGGGCCCGGCGCGGTGGTCAAGCCCCGCGCCGGTGGGCCGTTTCTACGCCGTGCTCGACCCGGGCATCGAACGCGACGCGCTGATCGACATCTACGAGCCACATCGCCGGCTGCGGCTGGTCTATCAGACACCGCCGAACCTGCCCGCGTTCGAAGGCGCGGTGATCGACGATTTCCTGCTCGAACCGGACGGTCCGAACACGATCGTGCGGCTGCTCGGATCGGGCATTCCCGAAGGCAAACTCTGGGATGGTCACTACGTGAAACTGCGCACCCAGTCCGAACGCGCGCTCGCGCGCCTGAAGCTGCTGATGGAAAAGAAGGTCACGCCTCCGGTCGTCGGACCCGGCACCGTGGGGGCGGCATGATCGCGCGGTTCCTGCTGCGCGCCGCGCTCGCGGCGCTCGGCCTGTGGATCGCGACCGAGCTCATCGACGGCTTCGCCATCGCATCGCCCGGCACGCTGGTGCTGGCCGCCCTGCTGCTCGGCGTCTGCAACGCGCTGGTCCGGCCGGTGCTGGTGCTGCTCACGCTGCCGATCACGGTGCTGACGCTCGGCCTGTTCCTGCTGGTGGTCAACGCCGCCGTGCTCGGGCTCGTCGCGGTGCTGCTGCCCGGGTTCGCCATTGCGGGGTTCATCCCGGCGCTGCTGGGCGGCATCGTCATCAGCTTCACGGGCTGGATCGGGTCGATTCTGTTCAAATAGCCTTCGGCGAGCGCCTCATTGTCAGGGCCTGGTCACGCCATGAACGTCGCGGCGTTGCAGCCAGGAAGGCTGTACGCAAGGCGCGAGCCCTGCCGCAGGGTGGGCCCCTGCAAAGGGCGAGTAACGCCGCGTACGGCCTTCCTGGTTGCAACCCTTCGGGAAGGGGCTTGAGAGCCCGCACCGCTGCGTTACTCCTTCCTCAGGTATTCCCGATACCTTCGGTCGTCGTGCCTTGCGCTACGGGCTCTCAAACGCCTTCGCCGCGACGTTCATAGCGTGACCAGGCCCCAGTGGGCCAATTGATCAGCACGATGGCGCCGACCACGATCGCGCTGCCGACCAGCTGCACGGTCGACATCCGCTCGTCCAGAACGAGGTAGCCGAGCACCGCGGCGATCATCGGATTGACGTAGCCGTAGGTGCCGGTCTGCGCCGGCGAGGCGTTCTGCGCGAGCCAGGTGTACGCCGTAGTACGCGAAGCACGAGCTGAACAACGTCTGCCAGACCATCGCGCCGAAGCCTGCCGGCGACCACGTGAAGCGCTCGACTTCACCGAACGCGACACCGAGCGAGACCAGCACGGTGCCGCCGACCAGCATCTGCAGCGCCGGTGAGCGCGAACAGGTCGAGACGGACATCGACGTTGCGCAGGTAGATGGTGCCGACCGACCAGCCGACGCAGGCCAGCAGGATCACCAGCTGCGGCATCAGCGGGGTGGCGGCATCGCCGCCCGCCCCGCTCGGCCAGACCAGCAGCGCGGTGCCGACGAAGCCGATGACGATGCCAGTCAGCGCGCAGCGACGACGGCCGGTGCGCGCGTCGACCGAACAGGCCGAAGATGACGATCCAGAACGCGCAGGAGGCATTGAGCAGCGCACCGCCGTGCGAGGTCACCCACTGCATCGCCCAGACCTGCAGGCCATTGCACGAAGGCGATGCCGAGGCGCCGAGCACCAGCACGTGGCGCCAGTCGTGCCGCAGCACGCGCGGATCGAACGTACCGCGCCACCTCGCGAACGCGAGCAGCAGGACGCCCGAGACGAGGAAGCGGAGGCCACCGAACAGCAGCGGCGGCAGGTGCGAGACGCCGATGCGGGTGGCGAGGTAGCTCGAGCCCCAGACGAGCTAGACGGTCGCGAGGCAGAGGATGAGCGTCGAGCGGCGCGGCTCCTCGCCCATCAGCGCGATGCGCGCCGGAGCACCGGCAGCAACGCGACGAGCACCACGGCGGCGATGGCGCCGTACCAGAAGATGCGCAGGTACTGGCCCGGCATCGCGGCGACGTTGCGGTCGTCGAACTCGCCGGCGATGCGGCTCGCGAGCAGGTTGCCGAGCGCGAGCGTCGAGTACCACAGCCCCATGCTCTGCCCGACGTACCGGTTGCGGAACCAGCTGCGATATCGCGCTCATGCCCACCGGGCTCAGCGCCAGCTCGCCCCAGGTGTGCAGCAGGTAGGTCATCAGCAGCCACGTCGGCGCGGCGAGTTCGCCGCCCGCGACGATGCGCGAGGCGGCCGCCATCACCAGGAAGCCGCCAGCCCATGCCGAGCAGGCCGAGCGCGAACTTGGTGACCGGCGAGAGGTCGTGGCCGCGCGGCGCGAGCCTGACCCACAGCAGTGTGAACAGCGGCGCGAAGAGGATGATGAAGGTGGAGTTGAGCGACTGGAACCAGCGCGGTCGGGAAGGTCGAACGCGCCGATCGTGCGATCGGTATAGCGTTCGGCGAAGAGGTTGAGCGAGGAGCCGGCCTGCTCGAACCCTGACCAGAACACGGTGCTCGCGGCGCAGAGCGCGAGCACGACCAGCAGCCGGCGCCGGTCGCGGGCATCGAGACCGCCGAAGAGCGAAGCAGGAAGAGGAAATAGCCGAGCGACGAGGGCGAGCATCACGTAGATGGCGGCGCCCGCAGCGACACCGCATCGAACTGCAGTACTCCGGCATAGGCGAGGGCGACGGACAGCACGAGCGCGGCTGCGATGGCGACACCGATGCGTCGCGTCGCTGGCGGTTCCGGCTGCGCCGACGATGCCGCGGCCAGCCACACCGAGCCGCGCTCGCGTGCGCCGAAGAAGACCGCAGCGCCGGCGGCCATGCCGATGGCCGCAGCGAGGAAGCCGACATGCCAGCCGTAACGCAGCGCCAGCCACGCGGTGACCAGCGGCCCGAGGAAGGCGCCGATATTGATCGACAGGTAGAACAGCGTGAAACCGGCGTCGCGGCGGGCGCCACCCTCGGGGTACAGGGCGGCGACCAGCGCGCGATGTTGGGCTTCAGGAGCCCGGTGCCGAGCACGATGACTGCAAGCCCGCAGGCAGAAATGCGCCGAGACTGCCGGCCAAGCGCGAGCAGCACATGGCCGACCGCGATCATCACGGCCGCCGACAGCACCGCGCGCTGCGCACCGAGCAGCACGGTCGCCGTACCCAGCCGCCCGGCATGCTCACGATGTAGACGCTGGCGGTGTACAGACCGTAGATCGCGGTGGCGGTCCGGTCGTCGAGACCGAATCCGCCGTCTCGCACCGCACCCACGAGGAACAGCACGAGCAGCGCGCGCATGCCGTAGTAGCTGAAGCGCTCCCACAGCTCGGTGAAGAACAGCGTCGAAAGGCCGGCGGGATGGCCGAGGAACCCGGCCCGGCGGTGCGCCTTCCGGCGCGCTCAGCACCGGCTCCGGTGCCGCTCGCTATCGTTGCCAGCGCCTCGGTCCTTCTTCGGCCGCGGTTCAGCACGCGCGCGAAGACCACGCCCGCCTCGTACAGCAGCCACATCGGGATCGCCATCAGCGGTCTGCGACAGTGGATCGGGCGGCGTGAGCACTGCAGCGACCACGAAGATGCCGATGATCACGTAGCCGCGCGGCTCGGCGAGCTTCTCGACGGTCACGAGGCCGGTGAGCGTGAGCAGCACCACGACCACCGGCACCTCGAACGCGAGGCCGAACGCGAAGAACATCGTCAGCGCGAAGTCGAGGTAGTCGTTGATGTCCGGCATCACCTGCACGCCGGCGGGCGCGTCGCCGGCGAAGAAGTGGAAGGCCACCGGGAAGACGAGCAAGTACGCGAACGCGATGCCGACGTAGAACAGCACGATCGAGGAGACGCAGCAGCGGCACCGCGAAGCGCTTTTCCTTGCGATAGAGGCCGGGCGCGACGAAACCCCAGATCTGGTAGAGCACCACGGGCATCGCGAGCGAACAGCCGCGACGAAGAACGCCAGCTTGAACGGCGTGATGAACGGCGACATCACGCTGGTGGCGATCAGCGATGCGCCCTGCGGCAGCTGCGCCATCAGGGGCTCGGACAAGCAATTCGAAAATGTCGTTGCGGAAGATCGCGCAGGGGATGAACACCACTGCCACGGCGAGGAACGCGCGCACGAGCCGGTTGCGCAGCTCCAGCAGATGCGAGATCAGCGTGCCTTCGGCGAGTTTCTCGATGTCAGACCCGGTGGCTCATGCGAGGTCGTCACCGGCTCTTCGGCCGGCACCGGCGCGCGGCGTCACCGCCACGGGCGGATCGTCCTGCGTCAGGATCTCGGGCTGCGGGCGTCGACGTCGCCGCGTACACGGTCACCCTCCGGGTGGTAAGGCATCGGCGCGGACGATCGCCATGCGCGTGCGAGTAGCTGTCGTCGGTCGGCGCAGGCTCGGCCGGCCGGGTCGAGGCGCCGCGGTGGAGAGCGAGTCCGACATGCCCGGCTCGTTCGGTGGCGCCTCGCCCGGCGGCGGGTAGGTGGGCGAATTCGGCGGGCGTCGACGCCGACGCGTGCTCGGTCATCTTGTTCAGCTCGTCGAGATTGACCTCGTTCTCGAGCTGCTCGCGGAAATCGCGCGCCATGCGAGCGCGCCTTGCCGACCCAGCGACCGACCTTGCGACACGAGGCCCGGCAGCCGCTTGGGCCCGAGCACCACGAGCGCAACGCCAAAGATCACCACCAGCTCGAAGAAGCCGACCTCAAACATGCTGCGTGGCTTACGTGCTGCCGGCCGACCGGATCAGACCTGACGGTCGTTGCTGATTCGTCTTGCTCGGCGGCTTCTCTCGGGGAACTCCGCGTCGAGCCCGACCGACTGCTTGATCTGCTTCGCGGCCTTCTCGCCTTCGGCGTCGCCTTCGTTCATCGCCTTCTTGAAGCTCTTGATCGCCGAGCCGACGTCGCTGCCCACGGATGCCCAGCTTCTTCGTGCCGAAGACCAGGATGACCACGCCCAGGACGATCAACCATGCCAGATGCTTAGTGAACCCATCGAAGTGCTCCGTACAGCCCGCGTGCGAGGGGATTCCCATCATAAGATAAGGGAGCCTCCCGGACCGGGAAAGTTCACCGAGCCATGAACCTGCCGCGGCGGAGGCGCCGCAGGCGGTAGAGGAAAGTCACGGGACCGTCGTTGGTGAGGCTGACCTGCATGTCGGCGCCGAACACGCCCGTCGACCCGCGGGTGATCCGCCGGCGGCCTGCCGGCGACCAGGCCCGTCGAACAGCGACTCGCGCCAGCTGCCGGGGCCGCCGCGGTGCAGAAACCCGGCCGGGTGCCCCTGCGGGTGTCGGCCGCCAGGGTGAACTGCGGCACGAGCAGCAGGCCGCCGCCGATCTCTGCCGACCGACAGGTTCATCCGGCCGGCCTCATCCGGGAAAATACGGTAGGCCAGCACGCGCTCCAGCAGCCGCGTCGCCGGTCTGCGTCGGTGTCGCCGGCCTCGACGCCGATCAGCGCGAGAAGGCCGCGGTCGATCCGGCCGCGTCTGCCCGATCTCCACCGCGCGCACGTGACCTCGGCATGGGCGTCACGCCCTGGATCAGCGGCTGCGCATCGGTGGCATTCTCGCCTGCCGAACCGTAAGATTCGCAGCTGTTTACGCCCGATTCCGGGGATGCTGGATGTTCGTGCGTTCTGTCCGTACCCGTCGTGCTGTCGCTGCGGCGCTGTGCGCCGTCTTGTCCGCGCCCCTGCCGTCGGCAGCGGGCGATGCCGCACGCGGCAAGACACTCGGCTACACCTGCCTCGGCTGCCACGGCATCGAAAGCTACAACAACGTCGTATCCGACCTACGAAGTGCCGCGGCTGCGCGGCCAGCACCCCGAATACATCGTCGCGGCGCTGAAGGCCTACAAGAGCGGCGAGCGTCAGCCACGCCACGATGCATGCGCATGCCATCGTCGCTGTCCGATCAGGACATGCAGGACATCGCGGCCTATCTCGGCGGCACGGCGGTGACGGCGGTTGCGGGCGCGCAGCCCGTCGGCACAGGCGCCCGCGGCGCTGCGCCACCTGCCAGGCCTGCCACGGCCGCGAAGGCGTGGGCATCATGGGCATCGTACCCGACGCTGTCGGGCCAGCACGCCGATTATCTCGAGCATGCGCTGGATGCAGTACCGCTCGGGCGCGCGCAAGAACGCGCATCATGGCGCCGTTCGCGAGCCAGCTGAAACCTGAAGACATCAAGGCGATCGCGAAGTATCTACTCGAAGCAGAAGCCTTCGCTGAAGACCGTGCCGCGGAAGCGCGAGCGCGAAGTAAGCGCCGCGGCCGGGCGCTCAGCGTCTGTCCAGTCTCTCCAGGAACTGCGCCACCGCCGCGAGATACGCATCGCGGTTGGCCTTCTTGCGGAAGCCGTGGCCCTCGTCCTTCGCGGCGAGATACCACGACCTCCGTGCCGTTCGGCCGCAGCTTCTGCACCATCTGCTCCGATTCGCTCGCGGGCACGCGCGGGTCGTTCAGTCCCTGCACGATCAGCAGCGGGCGTCGCGATCGACGCCGCATTGGTCAGCGGCGAGATGCTCTGCAGGAAGGCGCGCATCTTCGGATCGCGCTCGTCGCCGTATTCCGCGCGCCGCAGATCGCGGCGATACGCCGAGGTGTTGGTCAGGAAGGTGACGAAGTTGCTGATGCCGACGACGTCGACGCCGCCGGCCAGCCGGTCGCCGTAGTGCACCAGCGAGGCCAGCGTCATGTAGCCGCCGTACGAACCGCCCATCACGACGACGCGGCCGCGGTTCAGGTCGGGCTGCAGGCCGATCCACACCAGCAGCGAGCCGATGTCGCGCACGGAGTCCTCGCGCAGCACGCCGTCGTCGAGATTGAGGAAGGTGCGACCGTAACCGCTGGAACCGCGCACATTGGGCGCCACGACGGCGTAGCCGAGTTCGTTCACGAGGTACTGCGTGAAGCGCGCTCCAGGCCGGGCGGTACTGCGATTCCGGCCCGCCGTGGATGTCGATGACCACCGGATGCGGCCCGGGCGTGCGCGGCCGGTAGACGAAGGCGGGCAGCATCGCGCAGCTTGCCGTCGCTGCGATCCCAGGTCGGAAACTCCACGAGCTGCGCGGGCACCAGCGCCGCGCGCGCGACCGGGCCGATCTCGCTCTGCGTCCAGCGCGCGAGCGCAGGCGTGGCGTCCGCCCAGCGACGAGCACGAACACGTCGCGCGGCTGACTGCGCGGTCTCGAGCGCCGACGGCGAGCTGCCTGCCCGCGCGATCGAAGCCGAGCGACGAGATGATCGCGCCCGTCGGCAACGGCGGCAGCAGCATATCGGCCTGCTGCGAGATGTCGTGCAGCACGAGGCGCGAATAGCCGCCTTCGTTGCGCGTGTAGGCGAGATAGCGGCCGTCCGCGCTCAGCGCGAAGTTCTCGACATCCCAGCGCGACTGCGGCGCGAGCAGCGCGTCTGCTGGCCGGTGAACATGTCGGCGTAGCGCAGCTCGACGAACTCGCCGCCGTGATCCGAGAGGAAGATACACGCCGCGGCCGTCGCGCGAGAAGCGCGCCTGCTTCACCGACACATCGGCCCGTTCTCGCCCTCGGCGGGCTCGACGCGGCGTGCAGCGCGCCGGTGGCGATGTCGGCAATGAACAGCTCGCTCTCGCTGATCGAGACGTAGCGGAGCACCAGCAGCTTCGAGTCGTCGAGCGACCAGTCCTGCACGTACCAGCGACGTCATCGCCGCCGCCGAGCACGAGCCGCGGCGCGCGTCGGCCGTGGTGTCGCGCACGTAGATGTCGTAGCTCGCGCCATCGCGCGCATTGCTGTGGAAGGCGATGCGCTTGCCGTCGTGCGCGCACACCGGCGCGCCGCTGCAGCGATCTTGCCGTCGGTGAGCAGCTTCGCCGTGCCCGCGCCGATGTCGTGCAGCCAGAGCTGCATGTTCTCGTCGCCGCCCCGTCCTTGCGAGATAGACGAAGGAGTTCGCGTCGATAGGGATGCGCGAGCGCCGCACTGCACCGGCTCGCTGCTCGAACGTGCAGCTGCTCGCGCATGCCCAGCGGCGCCTTCACGCGATGCAGCTGCTGCGGTGTTGCCGAAGCGCGTGGCGATCAGCAGGCTGCCATCGGCGAGCCAGTCGACGAACGTCGCGCTGACGCGATTCCAGATAGCGCGGCAGCGTTGCGCGAGTCGGCGCCGCATCACGCGGCGGCAATGCCGTCGTAGATGAGCGTGCCCTGCTCGACGCGCGGCGGCGCGGCGGCGAAGGCGAGAGCGACGCGGAGCAGCAGCAGGGCGATCGCGAGGACGTTTCATGCGATCGAGTGTACCTACGGTTGACACCCGTGGCGCAGCCGTTAGCTGCATCCGTTACGCGCATGACATTCACGGCATTCCGCATCCACGATGCGACCGGCGCGCGCGGCTCGAGACGCTCGACGCTCGACGCCCTCTCGCCGGGCGAAGTGGTGATCCGCGTGCACTGGTCCGGCATCAACTACAAGGATGCGCTGGCCGCGCACCGGCAAGGGCCGCATCCTTCGTGCGCTATCCCGCTCGTCGGCGGCGTCGATCTCGCGGGCATCGTCGTCGCTCGACGGACGCCGGCAGTATCGCCGCGGGCGATCGCGTGCTCGTCACGGGCTGCGGACTGTCGGAGACGCGCGACGGCGGCTATGCGCGAGTTCGCGCGCGTGCCGGCCGAGGCGGTGGTGCCGCTGCCGCCGACGCTCGATCTGCGCGCTGCGATGGCCATCGGCACGGCGGGCTTCGCGGCCGCGCTGTCGATCATGCAGCTGGAGCACAACGGCCTCGCGCCGGGCCAGCGGGCCGGTCGCGGTCACCGGCGCCACCGGCGGCGTGGGCGTCATCGCGATCGACATGCTCGCGGCAGCGCGGCCACGAGGTGGTCGCGGTCACGCGCAAGCCGGCCGAGTGGCGACTACCTGCGTGCGCTCGGTGCCGCGGAGGTGCATCGCGCGCGACTACGCTCGGTGGCTCCGACCGGCCGCTCGAGCCGGCACGCTGGGCCGGCGCGATCGACAACGTCGGCGGCGCGATGCTCGTCGTGGCTGCTGCGCAGCCTGCATGCCGCGGCGGCGTCGCGGCCGTCGGTCTCGCTGGCGGTCGCCGAGCTCAACGCGAGCCTCATGCCGTTCCTGCTGCGCGGCGTGAACCTGCTCGGCGTCAATTCGGCCGCCACGCTGCGCGAGAAGCGGCTCGCGGTCTGGCAGCGCATCGGCACCGACCTGCGCCGCGCCATCTCGAAACGCATCGTCACGCGACACGGTGTCGCTCGCCGAACTGCCCGCCGCGTTCGAGCGGCTGATCGGTGGCACAACACCGGCCGCATGCTGGTTCGCGTCAGCGGCGAGCGCTAGTGGTCTGGTCTCGATTGGCGCGCCGCATCGTCGCCGACGATCCGGCGATCGAGACGGTCGACGCACACGCGAAGCTGGCACTGGTCGAGTCCCTCACGCGACTGTTCGACGGGCAGCACGCGGGCCCGCCGCCGGCCTGCCTCGGCCCCATGCTGCCTGGCGCGACGCTGGTCGGCGGCGCGCGCATTCCCGGCACGTCGCTCGAGCTGGAACCGGCGCAGGCCGCGTGGTGCATCGGCTGGCTGACGGGTCACGCCGCGCTCGGCGCGTTGCTGCCGGTGCGCGATTACCTCGCGCGCCGCGCGGTGCTGACGGGCCTGCGGCCCGCGAAGGTCGCGGTGCTGCTGCATGCGATGGCGCAGGCACACCAGCTGGCTGAAGTGCTGCCGTGGCCGCACGCGGCGCTGTCGATGCGCGTCGCGACGGCAGGGCGTCGCTGCGCGACTGCTCGGTGCGGCGGATGCGTGAAGTCGCTGCCGCGCTGGCACTTGCGTACGCCGACGGCGTGCCGCTGCATCCGGCCGGCAGTCCGCTCGCGAGTGCGGCGCTGTCCGCGTCGGCCGTTCGCGCGGCGCTGCAGGGGCGCGCAGGTGTGCCCGCAACGGTCGATGGGCCGGAGGAAATCGAACTGTCCGAGGCCTCGGCGACGGGCGAACGACCCGAAGCAGCCGAGGCGTTCGGTGTCTGGCACCGGTTCGATGAAGCGGTGCGCCGTCGTTACCCGGGCAGGGCCGCCGATCGGCTGCTGACTGCGATGCACGCCGACACACCGTTCGAGACCATGCCGCTGCAGGGCTTCGTCGCGCTGCTGGTGCGGGCGTCGTGAAGCTGTCGCCGCCCGTTCGCCGAACAGACGCGGCGCGCTGGGCGTGACGCTCGATGCGCTGGCTCTCGAACGGCTCGAGCGGCTGGGCACCGAGCTCATCGACTGGAACCAGCGCATCAATCTGACCGCGATCGACGATCCGGCCCGCATCGAGACGCATCACCTGCTCGACAGCCTGAGCATAGCGCCGCACGTCAGCGGCACGCGCGTCGCCGATGTCGGAACCGGCGGTGGCTTCCCGGGGTTGCCCCTCGCCATCGCGCAGCCCGGGCGCGCGTTCACGCTGATCGATTCGGTCGCGAAGAAGCTTCGTTTCGTCGACCATGTTGCGGCAGCGCTCGGCCTCGCCAATGTCACGACCCTGCACGCGCGAGTCGAGCAGCTCGGCGAGGCGACGTTCGACTGCGTGGTCACGCGGGCCTTCGCGCCGTTGCCGCGACTGTGCGAATGGGTGCGCCGCTGTGCTCGACCAGGACCCGCGTGCTCGCGATGAAAGGCCACTGGCCGCCCGCCCGAGGGCAGCCGTGACAGCGCCGCCGTGCCGCGTGGCTGGCGCCTCGAGTCGACGACGCGTCTGAAGGTGCCCGGCCTCGATGCCGAGCGGCACGTGCTCACGCTCGTCCGGACTTCTCCTCGCTGACCAGGCCCGCCTGTTCGACCGCGGGCTGGTTGGTGCGGTAGTTGCCACGACCGAGCACCGAGGCCGGCACGTTGAACGCGCTGAGCAGCGACACGCACGAGCGCCGCCGCGTACGGAATCGACTGGATCAACAGCACCGCGATCCACATCGTGAGGTCGGGGCTGCCGGCCTCGCTCGGGATGCGCATGATGCCCCACGCGGCGAGCCACAACGTCGCAAGCAGCACCGTCTCTTCGCGCGCGCCGGCCAGCGCCTTGAACAGCGCGTGCGGTTCGGCGCGCTTCGGCGTGCGGAAGAACGGCTCGCTGTCGGTGAACAGGCCCTTCATCGTCGCAAGCCCGATGGTGTGCGACAGCGCGAGGCCCGCCAGCGCCGCGGCGAGCGTCTGCCGGACGTTGGCGCCGACGCGGCTCGTGTACAGGTGCACGAGCTTCACGATCTTGAACGCGAACAGCGACAGCGGCAGGATCGAGAACATCGCGAGCGGCGGATCGAACTGCGTCGGCGCGAGGATCATCGCGGCCGACCAGCAACAGCGCCGCCGACGTTGAAGCCGAGGTTGAAGCCGTCGGCGATCCACGGCAGCCAGCCGGCGATGAAGTGATAGCGCTGGCCGCGCGTCAGCGTGCTCGACAACGGGTTCCAGATCGAGCGCGAGATGCCGGCGCATGATCTGCATCGCGCCATACGCCCAGCGGAAACGCTGCTTCTTGAAGTCGACGAACGTGTCGGGCATCACGCCCTTGCCGTAGCTGTCGGGCACGTAGGTCGCCTCGTAGCCCTGCCTCGAACACGCGCAGGCCGAGCTCGGCGTCTTCGGTGATGCACCACTCGGCCCAGCCGCCGAGCTCCTCGAGCACGCTGCGGCGGACCATCGTCATCGTGCCGTGCTGGATGATCGCGTTGCGCTCGTTGCGCGTGATCATGCCGATGTGGAAGAAGCCGCGGTACTCGGCGTAGCACATCGCCTTGAAGGCGTTCTCGCTGGTCGTCGCGGTAGTCCTGCGGCGCCTGCACGATGGCCATCGTCGGCTTGCGGAACGGCGGCACCAGGTCGCGCAGCCAGTTCGGCTCGACGATGTAGTCGCGTCGATGCACGGCGACGATCTCGGCATCGGGCGCGGTGTGCCGCAGCGCGAAGTTCAGCGCGCCGCGCCTTGAAGCCGGCCAGCGGCGCGACGTGGAAGAAGCGGAAGCGCTCGGGCAGCGTCGCGCAGTGCGCCTCGACCGGCCGCCACACGGTCTCGTCGCGCGTGTTGTTGTCGATGACCAGCACTTCGAAGTTCGGGTAGTCGAGCTGCGCCAGCGCGTCGAGCGTCTGGATCAGCATGTCCGGCGGCTCGTTGTACGCCGGCACGTGGATCGAGACCTTCGGCAGGAACTGGTCGTCGCGCACCGCCGGGCCGAGCATGCGCACGCCGCTTGCTGACCCAGTGCGCCTCGGCCCATTCGTGCGCTTCGGCGAGCAGCACCGCGATGACGCCGAGCATGCCGATGACCAGCAGGCTGCCGATCAGCACCGACGGTCAGCGTGAGGTACTGCTGCGAGTAGTCGTAGATGATCCACACGGCCGCCGTTGCGGTCGCGTAGACCACCAGCGCGAGGAAGATGCGGCCGCGGTAGCCGAGCGTGTTGCTGTGGCTGAAGAAGATGCCGAGCAGCAGCGCCGCGAGCGCGACCGAGATGCCGGCGAGCAGGTGCCACTGCGGCACGCGGACGATCGGCGTCGGTGAACTCGAACTTCGGCTGGCGGAATGCGTCGTACACGCCCCAGTACGCGCCGACCGCGCCTTCGTAGTCGTTCGCCTTCCACGGCTGGTCGAACGCTTCCATCAGGTAGTAGACGTAGCCTTCCTCCTGCGCGCGCGCGAGGAAGCGGCGCAGGAACGACGCCTCGTTCGGCACGCTCGCGACGGCCTGGTCGCGCGTGCGACCGTCCGACGGCCAGCCCACTTCGGCGATGACGATCTTCTTGTTCGGGAACGCCTCTTCCAGGCGCTGCATCTTGTCGACGACGTAGTCGACCGCCGCCTCGTGCGGCACGCCTTCCCAGTACGGCAGCATGTGCACGGCGAGGTAGTCGACGTGCTCGGCGAGCTCGGGATAGTCGCAGCCACACGTGCCACGGCTCGGCGGTGCTGACCGGCCGCCGCGTGTTGGCGCGCACGTGGTCGAGCATGGCGCTGATGTCGGCCGACCGACACGTCGCCGCGCAGAACCGCCTCGTTGCCGACGATGACGCGGACGACGTTGCGATACTTGTTCGCGAGCGCGATCCCGATGCGCACCTCTTCCTCGGTGCGATCCGCGTCGGGGCCGACCCAGATGCCGAGCGCGACGTTCAGGTCGTGCTTCGCGGCGAGGCGCGGGATTTCGCCGAACGTGCCGCGCACCTGGTAGCTGCGGACCGCATGGGTCTTGCCGGCGAGCAGCGCGAGGTCGCCATCGATGTCCTCGACCGAGGGGAACTCGTCCTTCATCGCATCCTGGCCGGCCTGGAATGGCGAGAACGAGAAGCCCTGGATGATTGGTGGCCACGGCGCTTCGGCCTGGGGCTTGTTGACCCAGGCCCAGACGGCCACCGTGGCCGCGGCGAACACCACGGCGACCAGTACGCCAGCGAAGAAACGGGGGGCTCGGGTCATGCGAGAGGGGGGGGATCCGGGCAGGGGCGTCAAAGTATCATGCACGCTCGGTGCTAGACTCGCCCCGCCATGAAGCGCGTCATTGCAGTAGCGAACCAGAAGGGCGGCGTCGGCAAAACGACCACCGCCGTGAACCTCGCCGCGTCGCTCGCCGCCACGCAGCGGCGCGTGCTGCTGATCGACCTGGATCCGCAGGGCAATGCGACCATGGGCTGCGGCGTCGAGAAATCCGCGCGTCGAGCAGGGCAGCTGCGAGGTGCTGCTGGGCGAATGCACCGCCGAGCAGGCCATCGTGCCGGTGACGAAGGCAGGCTTCCAGCTGCTGCCCACCAACCAGGACCTGACCTCGGCCGAAGTGCGGCTGCTCTCGATGCAGCGAGGGGCGCGAGTCGCGGCTGCGCGATGCGCTGGCCGCCAGTGCGCGACCGCTACGACCTCATCATCATCGACTGCCCGCCGTCGCTGAACATGCTGACGCTGAATGCGCTGGTCGCCGCCGACAGCGTGATCGTGCCGATGCAGTGCGAGTACTACGCACTCGAAGGCCTGTCGGCGCTGACCGCCACCATCGAGCAGGTGCGCGATGCGGCGAACCCCGGCCTGCACATCGAAGGCATCCTGCGCACGATGTACGACCCGCGCAACAATCTCTCGACCGAGGTCAGCGGCGCAGCTGCATGCAGTACTTCGGCGATACCGTGTTCCGCACCGTGATTCCGCGCAATGTGCGGCTCGCCGAGGCGCCGTCGTTCGGCAAGCCGGTGCTGCTGCACGACAAGGATTCGCGCGGCGCACTCGCGTATCTCGCGCTCGCCGGCGAGATGATCCGCCGCGAGGAAGAAGATCGCCGAGGCCGCGGCGGCGCACGGCAGCTGCGACGCCATGAGTCAGAGAAGAGAGCCTTCGCTGGGACGCGGCCTCGCCGACCTGCTGGGCAAGGCGACGTCGCGCGCGTCGCCGGTCCTGCCGCGGCCGTGCCGGTCGACGCCGCCGGCCGGTGCTGCGCTGCCGACGGCAGCCGCGGCTCCGGCACGCCGTCCGGGCAGGACGAACTCGCTCACCTGCCGCTCGACGATGCTCGCAGCGCGGCAAGTACCAGCCGCGCGTCGACATGCGGCAGGAAGCGCTCGAAGAGCTCGCGATCTCGATCCGCAACCAGGGCGTGATCCAGCCGATCGTCGTGCGGCCGCTCGGCCAGCCGGCGCCGGCGAGCCGCAGCGCTACGAGATCATCGCCGGCGAACGCCGCTGGCGCGCCGCGCAGATCGCCGGGCTCGACGACGCATTCCCGCCGTCATCCGCCGCGTGCCCGACGAAGCGGCCATCGCGATGGCGCTGATCGAGAACATCCAGCGCGAGGACCTGAATCCGCTGGAAGAGGCGCGCGCACTCGAACGGCTGATCGCGGAGTTCGGCGTCACGCATCAGCAGGCCGCCGATGCGGTGGGCCGATCCCGCGCCGCGGTCAGCAATCTGCTGCGACTGCTCGAGCTCGCGCCCGAAGTCGCCGAGATGGTGGAGAAGCGGCAGCTCGAGATGGGTCATGCGCGCGCGTTGCTGCCGCTGACGCAACGCCGGCAGCAGGCGGAGGTCGGCGCGATGGTTGCCTCGCAACGGACTTTCGGTGCGGGAGACCGAGGCACTGGTGCGCAAGATGCTGGCTCCGGCGGCGGCCGCCAGGGCCGATGCTGCAGCGCACAAGGAGGATCCCAACATTGCCGCGCTGCAGCAGGATCTCTCGCGACCGGCTCGGCGCCAAGGTATTGATTCAGCAGGGATCCGGCGGCAAGGGCAAGCTGGTTGTGACCTACAACAGCCTCGACGAACTCGACGGCATCCTGGCCCATATCCAGTAACCCGATAAACACTGCCGTGCGGCGGCCTTGATGAGGCAGTCCGTGCTCCGTATACTGCGCGCGCCTTCGCGGCCA
Source organism: uncultured Pseudomonadota bacterium (assembly GCA_963769065.1). Classification (GTDB taxonomy): domain Bacteria; phylum Pseudomonadota; class Gammaproteobacteria; order Steroidobacterales; family Steroidobacteraceae; genus ZC4RG30. Next base: position 116,666 of record CAVYKG010000002.1, read on the forward strand.
CGGGGCAATCTGACAGTGATCTTGTCGCGCGATCGCGGATATCCGGCGACTCGCATGCGCGGATACTGCTGCGCGCAGGCCGCGGTGACGATTGTGATAGCTGCCATCTGCTATGCTCTGGTCTGGTGGCACAGCGCAGGGCATGTCGGCGCTGGCGGGTGGGGCGATCGGAGCTGATCGCCAATGTCTACATGACGCTGACTGCGCTGCGCGCTCCACGGCGAGCGCCGGGCGGTGCGCTCGGCAGATTGATGTTCGGGCAGTTGATGAAGGTGGCGTGACGGTGGCCGCTGTTCGTCGTCGCGGCGCGCAGCGGAAAGGTGCTACTGGCCTGCGCTGCTCGTGCGCGTACGCCGCGACGCTGGTGGTGTTCTGGTTCGTGCCGGCTTCGCGTCGCGCGCGCGCCGGGTCGAGCAGTTGAACGGCGATTGAACGGACGTCAGGATTCACGAAGAACATGGCTGCTGAACACGGCGCAGAGTCACGGCAACGTCCCCGACGGACTACATCGTCCATCACCTCACGCACTACAGCGGTGGGCGAAGGGTTCTGGACGATGGCACGTCGACACGCTGTTCATGTCGGCGCTGCTCGCCGCCCTCGTGGCCTTCGTGCTGTGGCGCGCCGCGCGCAAGTCGCAACCAGCTGGCGTGCCGTCGAAGTTCCTCGGCTTCATCGAGCTGGTGTTCGAGTTCGTCGACAACCAGGTCGGCGAGATCTATCACGGCGACCGCCGGTTCCTCGTCGTCGCTCGCGCTGACGCTGTTCACGTGGATCGTCGCGATGAACACGATGGACCTGCTGCCGCTCGATCTGCCCGGCGAACATCGCCGGCATCACGGCCATGGGCGCCGCATACTGGCGCGTGCTGCCGACGGCCGACCTCAACGGCACCATCGCGATGGCGCTCGTCGTGCTGGTGCTGATCGTCGGTGCTATGCCATCAAGGCCAAGGGCGTCGGCGGCTATCGTCCACGAGTGGATTTCCGCGCCGTTCGGCTCGCATCCGCTGCTGTGGATTCCGAACATCGCGCTGAACTCGTCGAGCTGCTCGCCAAGCCCGTGTCGCTCGGCATGCGGCTGTTCGGCAACATGTTCGCCGGCGAGCTGCTGTTCATGCTGATCGCGCTGCTCGGCTTCGTCGCCGGCGACGCCGCTCGGCATCTTCACCGCCGGCGGCTGCCGTTGGCTTCGTCGGGCAGGTCCTGCTGGGCGCGGTCGTGGGCGATCTTCCACATCCTGATCGTGCTGCTGCAGGCGTTCATCTTCATGGTTCTGCCCATCGTCTACATCTCGATGGCGGAGGAGCACCACTAGAGCTTCGTTTCTTTCGATTCGACCTTTTCGACCAGGAGACTTGAAATGGAAGCTATCGCAATCGTCCAGGGCTACACCGCGCTGGGCATCGGCATCATCATCGGTCTCGGCGCCATCGGTGCCTGCATCGGCATCGGCATCATGGGCGCCAAGTTCCTCGAGTCGGCTGCCCGTCAGCCCGAGCTGACCCCGATGCTGCACGGGCCGCATGTTCCTGCTGGCCGGCCTCATCGACGCGGCGTTCCTGATCGGCGTCGGCCTCGCCATGCTGTTCGCGTTCGCCAATCCGCTGCTCAGCCAGCTCCAGGGCTGATCGAACCGCTAAGCGGTCACGCAGACGAGGCGGCCATGGATATCAACGCGACATTCATCGGGCAGATCGTCGTCTTCCTGATCCTGCTCTGGTTCATCGGGAAGTTCGTCGTGCCGCCGATTTCGGCGGCCATCGACGAGCGCGCAGAAGAAGATCGCCGACGGGTCTTGCTGCCGCCGAGCGCGGCCAGAAGGATCTCGACGCAGGCCAGCGAGCGCGCCGAAGCGGTGATCCGCGAGGCGCGCGACCGCGCCAACCAGATCATCGACCAGGCCTCGCAGCGTTCGGCAACGAGATGGTCGAGCAGGCCAAGGCGCACGGCGCTGCAGGAAGGCGATCGGCTGGTCGCCGTCGGCGCGGCAGCAGATCGAGCTCGACACGACCAAGGCGCGCGAGGAGCTGCGCCGCGAAGTGGCGCGAGCTGACGGTGCGCGTCGGCTTCGCAAGCTGCTGGGTCGCGAGATCGATGCCGCGAAGCACGCCGACATCCTCGGCAAGCTCGCGAGCGAGATCTAGGCGCATGGCAGACCGTCTCACCATCGCGCGTCCGTACGCCAAGGCCGCGTTCCGGCAGGCGCAGGCGGAGGGGCAGCTCGACTCCTGGTCCGAGGCGCTGAACGCGCGCTGCCATCGCGGTGGGCGATCCGCGCGTGCGCGCGCTGATCGGCAGCCCGCGCGTCACGCGCGCAGCAGCTCGCCGACCTCGTCAGCGGACGTGGCTGGCGACGGCCTCGACGTGGGCGCGCGGCAACTTCTGCACGCTGCTGGCGGAGAACAAGCGACTTCGGTTCCTGCCCGAGATCGCGCGGCTGTTCGACGAGCTGAAGGACGAGGCCGAGGGCATCGTCGACGTGCACGGTCACGTCGGCCGCGCCGATGCGGCGCGGACGAGCAGCAGAAGCTCGCCGCCGCGCTCGAGCAGCGCTTCGGCCGCAAGGTGCGCGTGCATGCCGACGGTCGATCCCGTCGCTCATCGGTGGCGCCGTGGTGCGCGCCGGCGATCTGACCATCGACGGCTCCATCAAATCGCGACTCGAACGCCTGGCGCTTCGAGCTGACCGCCTAAGAATTTTTCAAAGGATAGAAAGTCATGTCCATCAAGGCATCGGAAATCAGCGACCTCATCGGTCAGCGAATCCAGAACTTCGCGGGCGCGCACCGAAGCCCGCAACGTCGGCAGCGTGATGTCGGTCGACCGACGGCATCGTGCGCATCCACGGCCTCGCCGATGCGCGCTACGGCGAAATGCTCGAGTTCCCGGGCAACGTCTTCGGCCTCGCGCTGAACCTCGAGCAGGATTCGGTCGGCGCCGTGGTGCTGGGCGAGTACAAGCGCATCCGCGAAGGCGACGTGGTCAAGACCACCGGCCGCATCCTCGAAGTGCCGGTCGGTCCCGAGCTGCTCGGCCGCGTGGTCGATGCGCTGGGCAATCCGATCGACGGCAAGGGCCCGATCAACGCCAAGGCAGACCGCGCCCATCGAGCGCGTGGCGCCGGGCGTCATCTATCGCAAGAGCGTGAGCCAGCCGATGCAGACCGGCTACAAGGCCGTCGACTCGATGGTGCCGATCGGCCGCGGCCAGCGCGAGCTGATCATCGGTGACCGCCAGACCGGCAAGACCGCGATGGCGATCGACACGATCATCAACCAGAAGACTTCCGGCATTAAGTGCGTGTACGTCGCGATCGGCCAGAAGGCCTCGACCATCGCGAACGTGGTGCGCAAGCTCGAAGAGCACGACGCGATGGAGCACACCATCGTCGTGGTCGCTCCCGCCTCCACGCCCGCCGCGCTGCAGTACATCAGCGCCTACTCGGGCGTGACCATGGGCGAATACTTCATGGACAACGGCGAAGATGCGCTGATCGTCTATGACGATCTGTCGAAGCAGGCCGTGGCCTATCGCCAGATCTCGCTGCTGCTGAAGCGTCCCCCGGGCCGCGAGGCGTATCCCGGCGACGTGTTCTATCTCCACAGCCGTCTGCTCGAGCGCAGCGCGCGCGTGAACGAGCAGTACGTCGAGATGGTCACCAAGGGCCGCGTGAAGGGCAAGACCGGTTCGCTGACCGGCCTGCCGATCATCGAGACCCAGGCGGGCGACGTGACGGCGTTCGTGCCGACCAACGTGATCTCGATCACCGACGGCCAGATCTTCGTGGAATCGAACCTGTTCAACGCCGGCATCCGTCCCGCGATGAACGCCGGCATCTCGGTGTCGCGCGTCGGCGGCGCCGCGCAGACCGACATCATCAAGCGTCTGGGCGGCGGCATCCGCCTCGCCCTCGCGCAGTACCGCGAGCTCGCGGCGTTCTCGCAGTTCGCCTCGGACCTCGACGAGGCCACCCGCAAGCAGCTCGAGCGCGGCCAGCGCACCACCGAGGTGATGAAGCAGAAGCAGTACGCGCCGATGTCGGTGGCGGAAATGGCGCTGTCGATCTACGCGGTGAACAACGGCTACATGGACAAGGTGCGAGCTCAACAAGGTCGTCGCCTTCGAAGCCGCGCTGCAGGGCTTCGCGAAGTCCGCGCACAAGGCCGACCTCGATGCGATCAACGCGGAGCCGGTGCTGAAGAAGCACGAGGGCACGCTGAAGAAGATCGTCGAGAGCTTCGCGACGACCGGCTCGTACTAGAGCAGACACGCGATGGCCGGCACCAAGGAAATCCGCACCAAGATCGCGAGTGTCAAAAGCACTCAGAAGATCACCAAGGCCATGCAGATGGTCGCGACGTCGCAAGATGCGTCGCGCCCAGGACCGCATGAAGCTGGCGCGTCCGTATGCCGAGAAGATCCGCGCGTCATCGGCAACCTGACGCAGGCGAACCCGGACTACCGGCATCCGTTCCTCGCGACGCGCGACGCCAAGAACGTCGGCATCATCATCATCTCGACCGATCGCGGTCTCGCCGGCGGCCTCAACGCCAACCTGTTCAAGCAGTCGCTGCTGCCGATCAAGGAATGGCAGGACAAGGGCGCGGGCGTGAGCGCTGGCGCTGATCGGCAGCAAGGGCACGGCGTTCTTCAAGCGGCTGAGCCTGCCGATCCTCGCCAACGTCTCGGGCATGGGCGACAAGCCGCATGTGAAGGACCTGATCGGCACGCGTCAAGGTCATGCTCGACGCGTACCGCGAAGGCAAGATCGACCGGCTGTTCCTGATGCACGCCGAGTTCGTGAACACGATGACGCAGAAGCCGCACGTCGACCAGCTGCTGCCGGTCGAAGCCGTCGGACGCGGGCGCGCTGCAGGAGCACTGGGATTACATCTACGAGCCGAACGGCCGAAGAGATCCTCGACGGCCTGCTGATGCGCTACATCGAATCGCAGGTCTATCGCGGCGCGGTCGAGAACGTGGCCTCCGAAATGGCCGCGCGCATGGTCGCGATGAAGGCCGCCACCGACAACGCCGGCAAGCTGATCGGCGAGCTGCAGCTCGTCTACAACAAGGCCCGCCAGGCGGCGATCACCACCGAGCTCGCGGAAATCGTGGGCGGCGCGGCAGCGGTCTGAACCGCGCAAGAATTCCTGAGGAAGCTAACAACATGGCAACCGGCAAAATCACCCAGATCATCGGACCCGTCATCGACGTGGAGTTCCCGCGCGAATCGATTCCCGCGGTCTACGAGGCGCTGAAGCTCACCGACGTCGATCTCACGCTCGAAGTGCAGCAGCAGCTCGGCGACGGCGTCGTGCGCACCATCGCGATGGGCGCCTCCGAAGGCCTGAAGCGCGGTCTCGCCGTCAACGCGACCGGCAAGCCGATCAACGTGCCGGTGGGCAAGGCCACGCTCGGCCGCATCATGGACGTGCTCGGCGCGCCGCAGGACAACCGCGGCCCCGTCGCTGCCGAGAGCACGCTGCCCATCCACCGTCCCGCGCCCGTCGTTCGACGAACAGGCCGGCGGCCAGGATCTGCTCGTCACGGGCATCAAGGTCATCGACCTGCTGGTGCCGTTCGCGAAGGGCGGCAAGGTGGGTCTGTTCGGCGGCGCCGGCGTGGGCAAGACCGTGAACATGCTCGAGCTGATCAACAACATCGCCAAGCAGTACTCGCGGTCTCTCGGTGTTCGCCGGCGTCGGCGAGCGTACCCGCGAAGGCAACGACTTCTATCACGAGATGATCGAGTCGGGCGTCATCGACGCCGAGAACCTCGAGAACTCGAAGGTGGCGATGGTGTACGGCCAGATGAACGAGCCGCCGGGCAACCGCCTGCGCGTCGCGCTCACCGGCCTCACCATGGCCGAATTCTTCCGCGACGAGAAGCAGGCGAACGGCCGCGGCCGCGACGTGCTGTTCTTCGTCGACAACATCTATCGCTACACGCTGGCCGGCACCGAAGTGTCCGCGCTGCTGGGCCGCATGCCTTCCGCCGTGGGTTACCAGCCGACGCTGGCCGAGGAAATGGGCGTGCTGCAGGAGCGCATCACCTCGACGAAGACCGGTTCGATCACGTCGATCCAGGCCGTGTACGTTCCCGCGGACGACCTGACCGATCCTTCGCCCGCCACGACGTTCGCTCACCTGGACGCGACCGTCGTGCTGTCGCGCAACATCGCGTCGCTCGGCATCTACCCCGCGGTGGATCCGCTCGACTCGACCAGCCGCCAGCTCGATCCGCTCGTCATCGGCGAGGAGCACTACAACATCGCGCGCGGCGTGCAGGCCGTGCTGCAGCGTTACAAGGAACTGCAGGACATCATCGCGATCCTCGGCATGGACGAGCTGTCGCAGGAAGACAAGCAGACCGTGTTCCGCGCGCGCAAGATCCAGCGCTTCCTGTCGCAGCCGTTCAACGTCGCGAAGGTGTTCACCGGCCAGGACGGCAAGATCGTCCCGCTGGCGGACACCATCCGCGGCTTCAAGGGCATCCTCGCCGGCGACTACGACCACCTGCCGGAGCAGGCCTTCTACATGGTCGGCGGCATCGATGAAGCCGTCGAGAAGGCCAAGACGCTGCAGTAAGGCAGCGTCTTGCATCGGAGCAGCCCATGGCCAACAAGACCATCCACGTCGATATCGTCAGCGCCGAAGGCGAGATCTTTGCCGGCGAGGCGGAGATGGTGTTCGTGCCGGCGAAGGAAGGCGAGCTCGGCATCACGCCGCGCCACGCGCCGCTGCTGACGCTGATCAAGGCCGGTGAAGTGCGCATCAAGAACGGCGAAGGCGAGCAGTCGATCTTCGTCGGCGGCGGTGCGCTCGAAGTGCAGCCCCAGCAAGGTGACGATCCTCGCGGACACCGCCATGCGCGCGAAGGACCTCGACGAGGCCGCCGCGCTCGCTGCCAAGCAGCGCGCCGAAGAAGCGCTCGCCAGCAACACCGACAAGATCGACCAGGCCCAGGCGCTGGCCGAACTCGGCGCAGGCCGCCGCGCAGCTGAAGCATGCTCGAGAAGCTGCGCAAGGGTCGCGGCTGACGAGCTGATCGTGAACGAGCTCATGCAACCGCCTGAGCTCGAACGCTACCTGCACGAACACATCCCGCTGTCGCGGGCCATGGGCATCGGCGTCCGCTCGGTGACCCTCGGCGAAGTGGTGCTGCTCGCGCCGCTCGCTCCCAACATCAACCACCACGACACCGTCTTCGGCGGCAGCGCATCGGCGATCTGCATCCTCGCCGCGTGGTCGCTCGTGCACGTGCGGCTGCGCGCGGAGCGCATCGCCGGGCAGCTCGTCATCCAGCGCAACGTCATGGAATACCTCCTGCCCCTCGACCAGGAGTTCACCGCGCGCGCGGCCCTGACCGATGAAGCCGCGTGGGCGCGATTCGTGCGACTGCTGCAACGACGCGGCAAGGCCCGCATCGAGATTGCGGCGACGCTGGAAGGCGCAGGACACGTAGCCGGTCGTCTCACCGGCACTTTCGTGGCAATGAAGTGACCCCAACCCACCGCGAGGTAATCATGAAGATCGCAATGCGAACCGCCATCTGGCTGCCGCTGCTCGTGCTCGGATTCGGCAGCGCCCTTGCCGTGGCGCAGGAGAGCAACCGCAAGGAGCTGCGCCGCGAAGACCTTGCCGGCGCCCCCGGCATGGAGGTGATCCTTTCCGTCACGGAGCTGAAGCCCGGCGACGAGATTCCTGCTCACTTTCATCACGGCATCGAGACCGGCTACGTGCTCGAAGGCGGCACCACCCAGAACGCGAGCGGTACGCGGCAGGAGCTTGCGACCGGCTCGCCCATCATGAACCTGCGCGACGTGACGCACGGCGGCTTCAAGGTGGTCGGTACGAAGACCGTCAAGCTGCTCACCGTCCATGTCGTCGACAAGGGCAAGCCGCTCTACGACACGAAGAAGTAGCGCACGGCGCGCCGTCAGTCGAGGTCGAACGGGCTGCGAACGGCCAGCCCGCCACGGTTGAGGACGTGGGTGTAGAGCTGCGTCGTACGCACGCTTGCGTGCCCGAGCAGCTCCTGCACCGTGCGTATGTCGGCGCCACTCTCGAGCAGATGCGTTGCAAAGCTGTGACGCAAGGTGTGCGAGGAGGCCGGCTTGCTCACGTTCGCGTGCCGCAGCGCCGTCTTGAAGTGACGCTGAAATGAATCCGGGTAGAGAGTGTGCCGCCGCCATGCGCCCGATCTCGGATCGCGGCTTGGTGACGCCGCAGGAAAAACGAACTGCCAGCCCCAGTCGAGGTGCGCACGCGGATACTTTCGCGACAAGGCGTAAGGAAGTGCGACTCCTCCGTACCCCAGACGCGCGGCCAGCTCGAACTGCGCACGTACCACCACGAGATGCGCCTCGAGCGGGGCGATCAAGCGCTGCGGCAGCACAGTGATCCTGTCCTTCGATCCCTTCCCATCGCGCACGAGCAATGTCCGCTGCGCGAGGTCGAGGTCCTTCACCCGCAGGTTCAACCCCTCCGTCAGGCGCAACCCGGCACCGTAGATGACGGCACCCACGAGGCCGTAAACGTCCGGCATCTGCGCCAGCACACGACGAACCTCGTCGCGCGAGAGCACGACCGGCAGCCGAGCCGGTCGCCTGGCCCGGATGAAGCCGTCGACCCACGGGAGCTCGCGGTGCAACACCTCCCGATACAGGAACAGAAGTGCCGCGAGCGCCTGCGCCTGAGTAGCCGCCGCAACCCGCCGCGCGGACGCAAGGTGCGTCAGGAACCCGTTGATCTCCGCTGCTCCCATCGTCTCGGGGTGGCGCTTCTCGTAGTGCAGGATGAAGCGGCGGATCCACGCGACATATTGCTGCTCCGTGCGGTAGCTGTAGTGCCGGACGCGGATCTGTTCCCGGACGCGATCGAGCAATCGCGGCTTGTCTGCCATGCGTCAAAGCAACCCCGCATGCATATGCGACTCCGGGATGGGTATGCTCTATCGAAACAACAACCTGCCAGGACGGCCAGCATGCTTATCGGGGTCTTCGTCGAATTTCATTCCGCTGCTGTGCGGCCTAGTTAGAAGTTAGGCGGCGCCCACATGTCACGCGCACTGCAACTAGTGATCTGGACGTTCGCTGGCGGCTCTTCAGCGTTTCGCAATGATTGCCGCCAACTCCCGGTTCGAGGCCCCGAGCGCCAGTAGAGACTTCACCAGCAGATCCAGCGATACGGTGGGATCGCCTGCTTCCATCTTCGCCACTCGCGATTGGCTGGACTTCAGCGATGCGGCTAGCTCACCTTGCGTCACGCCTCTCGCGTGTCGCCGTGCTTTGAGTCCATCGGCCAGCTTCAGCCGCAATTCGATGTATGACTCTTCCTCAGTACTGAGCCCGAGAAAGTCCTTGGCATTGCCAGTCTTCCAGCCCTTAGCCAGCAACTTCTTAGATTTAATCGCACGCACGGTCGTACTCCTTCAGTCGCCGCCGGCACGTCTCGATGACGGCCTTGGGCGTCGATCGCGTCTTCTTCGCAAATACTGTCGCAATCACAATAGCGTCGGCATCAATCCGATACACAATTCGCCAGTTGCCAGAAGAATCGTTGACTCTGAGCTCATGACATCGCGGCCCGATACTTGGCATGGGCCTGGAAGCCGGCATGCCTATAGCGTCACCGCGCTGCAGGCGTCGGAGCAAGAATCCAGCCTCCAGTCGACCTGCCTTGGAAAAGGGAGGGGTCTTAACCTCTCCCTGCAGCCATGCCAGCGGCTTGTCGGTCGGCGACATGGCGAGTAGTGTATGTCAGAACTGACATATGCGAAACAGCTACCTAACAACTCGCTGGAGCGCAGCCGTGACCAATAAAGTGCTTGGTCATGGCGTCTGCGTGCGGCACGCTCAGCTCAGGCGTTAGGCCGCGCATGCGTCTTCCCCGCATCCTGCGACCTGTTCTGTACGTTCAGCTTCGTAAGGACGTTTACGCCATACGAAACCTCGCTACCGACAAGACCCTGACGTATCCCTGTCCCACGCACGTTTCAACTTCCCGCCTCCTCATCGGGGATTTCACCTTGGCCGAACATTACTTACACGACGCCGTGAGGCAGGTCGGATTTCATAGACGCCCCTGGACGTCGCCATTCTTTCTCATGCATGTAATTGATATGGTCGACGGTGGATTGTCTCAGGTCGAGATTCGCCTATTTATGGAGCTCGCTGCTGGTGCGGGCGCTAGCCGTTCGGAGGTTCACGTTGGCCCTCTGCTATCGGACGCTGAAGTTTGGTCCCTTGCGTGCGCCGCCTAACAACTCGCTGGAGCGCAGCCGTGACCGATAAAGTGCCCTGTCGTGGCGCCGGCGTCGGCGCGCTCAGCTAAGGCGTTAGGCGGCATGAAGCGCTTCCGCTCCGAGGCCAAGGGCTGATCTATGCCAACCGTTTTAGCCCTTGGCCTCGATCCTACCTTCGTTAAGCTCGCCGACAATCCTGAGCTAACGCCAGAAATTGTCCGTGCCTATATAGAAATGCAACTGGAGCGCGTGCGCGGCCTCGGATATGTGGTTCAGAGTTGCCTCGTTGACTTGGGTGAAACAGCCGAAGCCGTCACATCGAAGCACCTGCGGGCGCAGCAATTTGACTGCGTGCTAGTCGGCGCTGGGTTACGCGATCCGGAGCAACTGCTGTTGTTCGAAAAGCTCATTAACGTGGTCCACGCATTGGCGCCTAGGGCCAAGATATGCTTCAACAGCAACCTGACCGACACGGCTGAATCAATCCAACGTTGGGTGTAGCAACTCGGGACGCCAAAGTGCCGCCTAACAAATCGCTGGAGCGCCGCCGTGACCGATAAAGTGCCCAGTCACTTTCGCTGTGCGTGGCGCGCTCAGGCGTTAGGCGGCAGCGGAACCGTCATGCAACCACACGCGAACAAATCTCCGATCTGTGCGCTGCTAGCGGCGGCGGCATTCACAGCATCATGTAGCGGCGCACCCGCCCCCATCAGAATTGGCCAGTTCTGTACTGCCGCCGAGAGCGACCTTTCAAGGTTGCGCGCAGTGCTAAAGCAAGTCGCCTCGGCTCGCCATCTAATCTACGAAGAAGGCAGCTCCGACTTAAAGAACGGGCGGTCCTGGCTAGGAACGCCGTTCATAAGCCCTCTTGGGACGGGCGACACGTTCAGCATTTAACTGTACCGGGGCGATGGACTAGGCGTCGGAGTCTCAAACACTGGGATGTCTGATCATGAGGTCGGCTTTGCGATCAACGCTGGCTCCGACAAGGACGAGGCTTTGTATTTCTCGATTTACGTCTCCGAGCAGCTTGGTTCCTACTGGAAACCAGCGGACGCACCTCCCGGCAAGGGAGCAAAGCCGTCGGGACAATGCCAGGGTCGAATGGAAGGACCTCTTCTCAATGATGAGGCATAGAGAACCCTCGAAGGTACCGACTAGCCCGTCAATGGAGCGTCATGGCATTGCTTTCGCCGCCTAACAACTCGCTGGAGCGCGGCCGTGATCGATAAAGTGCCTTCTCATGGCGCCCCCGTGCTGCGCGCTCAACTCAATCGTTAGGCGGCGCTGAGCGTGGTGCCGGGATGAGAACTACTCGCTACTTTGACGCTCTCCGCAGCCGACCGGATCGCGCACTGATCCGCGAGGAGTGGATTACCCGCACCGTACATGCACCGTTGCAAGAATATGTGCAGGCTGATGGGCGCATTCGCCGCTGGTCGCGCGTGCCGGAAACGGACAATCGCTACCTTCGGGCTATTTTGTTGCCAGACGGAGAGACGGTTCACACCGCCTTCTTCGATCGGAGATTTGTGCCATGAAGATCCGCTACTTCGAAGACACGGACACGATGCTCATTGAATTCCGAGAGGCCTCGGTAGCTGAGTCACGTGACCTGGATGAGAATACCGTCCTCGATCTGGATGCGGCGGGGAACATTTGCGCGATCACCATCGAGCACGCCTCCAAGCGCGCTGATGCCCCAAAGTTCTCCTTCGAGAAAGTCGCCGCCTAACAAATCGCTGGAGCGGGCGCGGGATGGATAAAGTGCTCCGTCATGGCGCCGGCATGCGGCGTGCTCAGCTCAGGCGTTAGGCAGCGTTGATCGGCGTTTTGCGAGTTTGACGACCAGCTTTCTCGTAGCTACGATAATGCGTGCGGGTAACCTGCGATCCGAGGAAGCGGTTGCTGACGCTGCGGGAGCGTGGCCTGGACATGCTCCGCGCCGCCGAGGTCTTCGACGGCCCGCACTTCGACCGGGCGGATTTGCGGTACGACTACGGAGAGCCTCGCGTTATCACGGTCGGCTTTCTGGACGCCAGGCTGGTCGTGTTGGCCTGGACGCCACGCGGATCGGCTCGAGGAATCATCAGCATGAGGCACTGCCATGAGCGCGAAGCGAAAACATTCCGTCCGTACTTCTCCGAAAACTGACGAGGTCCCGGAGCTGACCAAGGAGTGGATCCGCGGCGCGGATCTGTATGTGGGCAAGAAACTGGTGCGCCGCGGCCGACCCCCTCTCGTTGCCCCACGCAAGCTGTTGTCGCTTCGGCTTCCGCCTGACGTGATCGCAAGCTGGAAGGCTTCCGGTCCCGGATGGCAGACGCGCATGGCAAAGGTGTTGGAGCGTGCCATCCCTAAGAGCCGTGACCGATAAAGTGCTGTGCCATTGCGGGCGCGCTCAGCTCAGGCGTTAGCGGGCATGAAGCTTTGCTCTCGGTTGTCTCGCGTATCGCGGCACGTCCTTTGGTGCGCCGCTTCAATGATCGTTGTAGGGCTCAGCGCGTGCAATGAAGACTTGGCTCCCGCCGACCCGTACGACATTACCGTCTTCGAAAGCCGCGGATTGCAGTGCGAAGTTGGAGGCACTCCCGAGCAAAGCGGTGTCAAACTCATTCAGCAGGGGCTGGATGTAAGGCGATCCGGTTGCGGAGTGATAAGGAATGCCGCCTTCCCGGCCGTTTGCGGCGCACCGTCTGGCCTGATTCTCTTGCACGCCATTCCTTCGGTAAGCAGCGCCGCTGCAGAACAAATAGGGTTTAAGAGCGTCGACACGCTGAGGAATGGCTATGACTGGGCCGATTGCGACACAGGAAGGTTGCTGCCGTGAGAGTGCGGCTATGGCGCGCGAACAACTCGCTGGAGCGCAGCAGTGAACGATAAAGTGCTAAGTCATAGCGCCGGCGTGCGGCGCGCTCAGCTCAGGCGTTAGGCAGCGCACACTCCTGCGAGGCTGGTCGATGCAACCCTGTGATCTGGCAATCCCGACACTTCCCTGCCGCTCAGTGAGCGCCACGGTCGAGTTTTACAGAGCTCTTGGCTTTGAGGGCGGACCGCATGCGTTCAATAGGGACTATGCCGTCCTGCGTCGAGGCACTGTGGAGCTGCACTTCTTTGCGCATAAGGAACTGGTGCCAAGCAAATCCTCCGCCGGCTGCTACCTCCGCGTTGCGGATGTTGAAAGTCTATACGCGTCCTTCACTGCCGGCTCCCTGCCGCGTGCGGGTATCCCGCGCATGGAGAGACTAGAAACGAAACCGTGGGGTCTCCGGGAGTTTGCTATCGTCGACCCAGAAGGGAATCTCTTGCGCGTCGGTCAAGTCATTGGTGATGAGTGACGCGACACATGCGCAGGCAGCGCCTGACAACTCGCTCGAGCGCAGCCGTGAGCGATAATGTGCCCCGTCATCGCGTCTGCGCGCGGCGCGCTCAGTTCAGGCGTTAGGCGGCAGCAAATGCTTCGACTCAGCCCCCACCTTACGTTCAACGGAGACTGCAAGGCTGCGTTCCAAACGTATCGGCGCATCCTAGGCGGCGAACTGACCACGCTGATGAGTTACGGCGAATCGCCGATGGCAGCGCAGGTCGATCCTCGATGGCATGACCGCATCGTGCACGCCACCTTGCTGCTGGCAGATGTGGAGCTGCTCGGTGCTGATTTGCTCCCGGAAGACTATCGGGCACCGCAGGGCTTCTTTGTCACACTTACCGTCGAAGGACCGGGTCGCGGGAAGTCCATCTTCGAATCTCTTGCCGATGGTGGACAGGTGCAATTGCCATTTGCATCGACGTTCTGGTCACCGGGGTTCGGAGTGCTAGTCGACCGGTACAAAGTGCCCTGGGAGATCAATAGTGCTGCCTCGGCACCGCCGCCTGACAACTCGATCGAGCAGCCGTGAACCGCAAAGTGTCTTGTCATGGCGCCGGCGTGCGGCGCGTTCAGCTCAATCGTTAGAGCGCAGGGAACGGTCGTGCCAGTGACACCATTTCACTTCGGTCCCGGTGGTCTTCTGGCCATAGCAACACGCGGGTCCGTGAGTTTCTTGGCGTTCTGCGCAAGCAACGTCCTGATAGATGTCGAGTCTCTGTACAACATGGTGACCCACCAGCCGCGAGTGCACACGTTCCTCCACACCTATCTGGGCTCGACGCTGGTGGCCGCCGTTGTAGTGGCGGCCTTCATCCCGCTCCGCCACTTGGCCGCGAAGCTTCCTGATTGGCAGGTGCTGGGTTGGCGTCATCTAGGGCTCTGGGCGGTCGCGATGGGAGCACTCCTGGGTGCCTGGTCGCATGTCCTGCTCGACAGCGTCATGCACAGCGACATCACGCCTTTGGCTCCATTCTCAGATGAAAACGGGCTATTCCGAGTCGTATCGCTGCGTGCGCTCCATTGGGGCTGCTTGGTCGCTGGCGCGCTGGCGTTCGCATGGTGGATGCTGCGCTCTAATAACTCGCCGGAGCGCAGCCGTGAACGATAAAGCGCCCTGTCATGGCGCTGGCGTGCGGCGCGCTCAGCTCAGGCGTTAGACGGCGCAGATAGGTCAATACAATCGTCGCCCATCAGGCCGCGCGTACCGCCATTCATGACGCATCATTCCATCTATCTGCTGGCGTTCGGTGGTGCACTCCAGATCGCCGCGTGCTCCAAACCGCCCACGGATTCGATTCAATCGGTGCAGACGGCCTGTAGCACTGAAGAGCTACAGTTTGCGGAGCTACTGAGATTGCAGGGCTGTCCAAGCAAGTACCCCACTGTCACCTAACAAATTGCTCGAGCGGGCGCGGGATGGATGACGTGCAGAACGCGAAATGGTTTCGCCATGACTATCGATAAAGGGCAGAGTGCGAAGCGTTGGCAGCGCGCACCTCAGCTAAAGCGCTAGGCGGCACGACATGGCGCAGCGCCTCGATCGATCGGTTCTCAGCGTGTCCCCTCTGGAATGGGATGGCGCTGCTTTCGCGGATGGCGATGCGCAGAAGTTCTGGCTCATGTTGCCGCGTGAGCTGCAGGCAATTGCCGTTGCGGAGCTGTTGCAGGGAAACCAACCGGAGTGGATCGTGCACAACGAAGAACGCAACATCGTGCTCCTCGCGTTCAGCTCACACCCACGAACGGCATCACCTGATACAGAGACGATCCGCGTGCATCGCAAACACGCGTACGGTAACTACTGCTATGACGGCACGCTGTGCACCTATGAACATTTGAAGTCGGGCTGCTTCTTGGCGTTTAGCGATCCGGAATACCAAGGGGGATGAAGTGTTGTGCCGACCGCCTACCAAGTAAACGCAATGCTGCTCCGGTCTGTGACTTGCCGCGCCTGCGGTCATCAGGCATCCGCTCGAGCGTCTGGAAGGCAGCTTGTCGAAAGTCGAGGAACGAGTACTCCAGGAGCTCGCCGCCGGCATTTTGGAGCGAAGTACGCGGTGAGTGCACTCGGGAGCCCAAATGAGTAACACCGAGGCCAAGCATTGTGCCGAAGCTGCCTAACAACTCACTGGAGCGCAGCGGCGAGCCAAAAGGCTTCGTCATGGGCCCGCGAACGGCGCGCTCAGCTCAGGAGTTAGACTGCTCTTGAGCAAGTCGCGTGTGCAATCTTGGATTCTCTTGCTCGGCATGGTCGGATGCAGCAGCGATGAAGGCTCTCATCCGGGGTTGGAGAGATTCTCGAACGCTGGCCGGGCGCCGGCTCAGTTCGAGGCGCCGCTTAGCGTGGTCGCCGACCTGATCGAGCCGTACTCCCTGGAGCCGATTGTTCGATTTCGTGTGACGAACGTTTCAGGCGAGGCTGTCCAATCAAAGCGGACTCGCTGCCGTGGAATGACGATTTGGCAGTATCAATGACCGGAATAGCGCTCAGCGGAAAGCCGCTTCCGATCGTGGGGCAGGCCGGAAGTCGTTTGATTTCGGAGGAACCGCCCATGCCATTGGCAGCTGGAGCTAGCCTGATTGGCAAGGTACCGCTGAAGTACTTGTACGGAGTGGACCGCCAGCCGCGTAATCAGGATGTTTTGCTGCTGTGGTCGTACAGGCATGGCGAGTTTCGCTATACGGGTATTCTTCACCTGCCGAGAAAGTAGCCTTACCACACGCCTAACAACTCGATGGAGCGCAGCCGTGAACGATAAAGTGCCTTGCCATGGCGCTGGCTTGCCGCGCGATCAGTTCAGACGTTAGACGGCAGGCTCATGGATCCGAGCACGGTGGCAAAGCGCAGGGGCTGGACGATGGAAATGCTTCTGGTGCTTTATCTTGGTGCCAGCCTTCTTCATTTCGTCCACAACGCCGAATTCGCGCGGGACTATCCGAACCTCCCGGTATGGGTCGTTCGCTCTAGCGTCTACCTGACATGGCTCGGCATAACCGTCTGCGGCGTTCTGGGCTACGTTCTCTATCGGCTTGGCTTCCGGATACTGGGGCTGGTCGTGCTGTGCCTCTACGCGGCAGCAGGGCTGGACGGACTCCTCCACTACACGCTCGCTCCCATGGGCGCTCACACGCATGGCATGAACTTCACCATCTGGTTCGAAGTGGTCGTTGCGGCGGTACTACTGATCTACTTGCTGACCATGGCTAAGAGAAGTCTCGCCAAGTGAACGGACTGCCGGTCTGACAAACAGTTGCAGCGGACGCGATCGATAACGTGCTCGCTTCTACGTGCGCGACCGGCCGATGAACTCGCGGCAGTGAATGAGAATTTTGCCAATCACTACCCCGCCGCTCTCAGTGGGCGCGTCTGCGTGATCATCTCGACGGCCTACGCAATCTCTGATCGGGCTCGTCAGGTGATTGGAGCATTCAGACAGGACGGTCTGACGCGAAACGTCAGCGTGCAGATTGGCGAAGCCTCCACCTGATGAATCGCTGGCGTGCAGCGATGATAGATAGAGTGCTCGATTGTCGCAGCGACGCGCGGCGCACCCAGCCCAGGCGTTCGGCGGCCAGAGGAATAATTTCGTGATGCCATCTGCGAAGACATGCGAAGCGCTTTCATTTCTTCCTGCCAAGGAGTTTGCAACCTCAAAGCGTTTCTATGAGGCCTTGGGTTTTGAAAAGTTGGTCGACGCGGAAGTGGCGATCTATCAGATCGGTTCCAGCAAGTTCATCTTGCAGAACTACTTCCAGAAGGACTGGGCAGAGAACTCGATGATGCAGCTCGTCGTGGACGATTTGAGCGCTTGGTGGGCCTACATCCTGTCGCTGGATCTACCTGGCCGGTTCGGTGTGCAGAACCCGAAGCCTCCGACCAGGCAGCCTTGGGGGCAAACCGTGGCATATGTCTTCGACCCATCTGGAGTGCTTTGGCATGTGGTACAGCGCTAGTCTTTCGGCGCGCTCAGCTTAGGCGCTAGATCAAATGGGGACACTCTGCTTGCTGCGATCCGGTGGCACCGCCGTCCTTCTGCTGAGTCCGGGCATGGCTCTGTCTCCTTCATGGATGGGGTACCCTGACGCCCGCGCGTCTTGATACGAGAACCAAACGACGCAACGTGACGAGCGCTCTCGTAACGTCAACTAACGGGGTGGAGTGAAAGTATGGCGAAGGCAAAGACGGCTGCGGTGAATGATGTCGCGAAGTCTCAAGCGCAGCGCCTGCTCGAGGCGGCTAGAGCCAAGCATGCAGGTGGATCCGGGCGAAGCTTCTCTCAGGCAATGGGCGAAGTCACGCTGCGCAGGAACGGTCGCAAGACTGCCAAAGGCGGCGTAGGCGGTGGAGCGGAGTGAGGCCCCACCTGCAGTTTTCGCAGGCTTGATACGGGCGAAGCTGTGATTGCTGTCGGAACGATCTGGAAGTGCTCGGGGATCGGCGAGCGGCGGGCACAGCCCAGACGTTGGAACACCTGAGAGGCGCAGGGACGATGCCATCCTCAATCGTTGATTTCGAACTCGTACGCACTATCGGCATGGCCCTTCCAGACGTGTAGGACGCCTCTGGAGCCCGTGGCACAGCCCTCAAGATCATGGGGCGGCTCTTGGCCTGTGAAGCCATACACAAATCCGCAGAGCCCAACACCCTCATGGTTCGGATCGGTCTCCAGCGTCGAGTCGAGCTGTTGGCGCAAAGCGGGGAGGTGCACTACCCGACGGACCACTACGCGCCCTATCCTGCAGTTCTTGTCCGCCTGTCTCGAATCAAGCGGGCTGCCCTCAAAGAACTACTGACCGAATCGTGGGAGTTCGTGCGCGCGGCGCGATGAGCCCAGACTTCGATCGCCGTACTGGGAGGCATGGACGCCATGATCAGACGCCGCTTGCTGAAACGGTCGACGCCGCTATCAGGGGCGCCTGGGAAGATGCAGCATCCGCTCTGCGCCCAGTTCGATCGTCAGGCGACTCGATTGAGGTTGCTTCAAATGATGAAGTCATTGGTTCTCGTCGCAGTGCTCCTCGCGGGCTGCCAGTCGCGGGGCGCGGCGGTCGCGCCACATCATGATTGCGAAGGCTCTGTTCGTCCGGGGGGCGCTTGTTACGCCGGCCCTGGAGGCGCAGAAAAGAATTGCCCTGCGATATGCAAACCGTGAGCGCCGCCCCAAATCGGCTTCGCCTTGGCTTGGCGGTGGTGGCGCTGGCCACTGCCTACTACTTCCTCCTGCTATACGCGATCGGCTACGGGATGACTTTTCACTGGCCCGAATGGTGGTACAGCGTACTTCCCGAGGGCGAGGTGTCCGCTCGTTTGTGGCTCGTAGTTCTGCACACGACTGCCGTACTGATTGCTGCCATGCCGACTGCGCTGCTATGCCTTTGGCTGTTGCCGGCAGGTCGAGTGGTGCTTTCGGCCACTGCGGCGCTGCTGGCGGTAATCACGCTGAACCTTCCGGTCATCCCCGAGCTCCTCGCCGCGAGCTGGAGTCAACACCCCGTCTTCCTGCTCGCAGACAACCTGGAATGCCTCGTCGCAGTTCCCTTGCTCGTGTGGCTGCTCCGAGGTTCTACAGATCATGAAAATCGGGATCACATCGACCTCGTTCTGGGCCTCGTGCGTGACAACCTCTTGCCCGAGTGTCCCGGCGAAGCCCGCAGAGCAACGTCCCGCGCTGCGGGGTGCATGACGTCGGCCCTTTATGAGATTGCACTGGAGAACGACAAGGCGTCCCACGCCGTGTCCCCGGCGCACGATGACCATGTCGAATCGAAGGGCGAGGCGGCTGAACAAGCAGCCGCGAAGTCGAGCCCGTGAAACAATAAAGTCCCGTCAAGGTCGGCCAAGGGATGATGCAGGCATCTTCCAGCGGACTGACATGCAGGACCAGCGATGAGTGACCTCTTCCTGTTCCCTTTGGCAATGCGCCACGACCCGCAGGTCGACGCGTGGCTGGCATCCCGACATGGAGAACTGGGCGACCTCGCTCGTCGGTGGTTCAGCCAGATGCGACGATCCGGCAACGACGTTCGTGAGCTCATCCACGATGGCTGCCCGGTTGCCTGCGCCGCCGACGTGGCGTTCGGCTACGTCAACGTCTTCAGCTCGCACGCGAACGTCGGGTTCTTCAGGGGGGCGCTGCTCGACGATCCCGACGACCTGTTGCGCGGTGAGGGCAAGCGGATGCGACACGTGAAACTGCAGCCGGGTGGTGCGCTGAACGATCGCGCGCTCGCGCATCTCATCGAGGAGGCCTACGCCGAAGCGAGGCGCGCGCCTCGCTAGGCGCGGTTACAGGATGCAAACCCATGGCACGCTGAGCAAGTGCAACCAGCGCGGATTCGGATTCATCCGGTCGGCTAAGGGTGAGGAGCTGTTCGTACACATCTCGGCCTTCTCCGCAGACCGGGACGGCGAGCCCTGCGAGGACCAATGGTGTCACTAGCGGCGCGTTTTCGAGAGGAAGCACTGGCCGAACTGGAGTCGCGCCGGGAGCAGCTGCGCTCGAGCCTTGGGTTCGAGGACGCGAAGGCTCTGTCGGCGATAGACATTCACGACGTCGTCTTCGCCGGGCGCGAAGCCCAGCTGTCGATCTTTCGTCAGGAGCTCGACGCGGGCGTGCTCGTAACGTTCCAAGTGGCTCGCCACGGGCTGGGCGGTGTCACGTCGCTGCGGATCGAAAAGGGGCTCGTGTTCAGCCCCGACGCAGCTCCGCGCGACGCGACCGACGTAGAGCTCGAAACATCGAGCCGCGGCTGACCGTCACTCGCCCCAGCCGCTCTTCGTTCCGTACGGCAACTGCGTTCCCATCGCCTCTACTGCGACGATGCGACCGCGGTCGATCTTGAAGATCTCGCCGGCCTGCAGATTGGACGACGAGCCGCCGAGCGGCAGGCTGTCGACACCGGGTACGTTCCTGATGGGAAGCGAGCCGGTTCCGCCGCGGTGCTGGAACATCGGGAACGAGTAGACGAGGCCCAGCTCCTCGTCGACTATTTCGTGCCGGCGCGGCCAGAGGCGCGTGATGAAATCCATGACGTGGGTGTCGAACTGGTCGCTGCAGCTCAGCGTGCCGATGTACGCCATGGCGTCATCGGCCTGCTTCGAGCCGAGCGGCACGGGCCAGGGCTCGGGCTTCGCGTTGTGCGTCGTCTGCTGGCCGTTCTCGCGTCGCACGCAGTCATCGGCGAACGGCGCAAGCTTGCCGTTCGCGTGCTCGATCGCCTCGAAGTAGCTGTCCGCGATGTGCACCATCTGCTGGCGCGGCAAGCGGTTGGCTGCGGGCAGCGTGGTCACGAACTCGGCTCGGGCGGTTGCCAGACTTTGGACCGCGGCGGGGCGCAGGTTGCGCGCGAGCACGTGCTCGATCTCGGTGATCTGCCCGTTCACCACCTTGAGGCGCAGCGCGATGATGAGCGGCTTGTCGCGTTCCTTCATCACTCCGTAGAAGCCGACCTGGCCCGCACCCACATCGACCGCGACGATACGAAAGCCTTTTGGCGCTTCCGAGGCTGCGACCCACAGCCCCTCCTTGCCTACCTGCAGACGCGCCGTGTTCTCGGTGAACTTCACGTCGCGGTTCAGTGGCAGGCCCGCAGCATCGTGGCGCACGAGCGCGGCGAGGTAACGATCGACCATGCCGGTCATGCAGGCGCGATCACAGGGCGGGGCAACGGCCGAAGTGGGCGCCGCCGCGAACACGCCTGAGGCCGAGCCGATCAGCGCGAGCGTCGCCGCCCCCAGCCAGAAACGAAGCTTCATCGGTCGCCCCTTCCTGTTGTTTTGCCGCGATTCTAGCGCGAGGGTTTATCCTCTGCGCGATGGACCCACTCGATTCGGATGTTGCGCCGTTGGCGCGGACGGTCGCCATCATCGGCACGGGCGTCATCGGCGCGAGCTGGGCAACGTGTTTCCTCGCGCGCGGCCTCGACGTCACTGCAACCGATCCGGCGCCGGGCGCTGAAGACCGGTTGCACGCCCAGATCGAACGCCAGTGGGCGGGCGCCGAAGCATTGGGTCTGGCGCAAGGCGCATCCCCGCAACGCGTGCGCTTCTTCGCCGACGCGCGAGATGCGGTGGCGAACGCGGACTTCGTGCAGGAGAACGGTCCGGAGCGGGTCGACTTCAAGCGCACGCTGTTCGCGGCGCTCGACGAAGCGGCACCCGCGCACGCAATCCTCGCGAGCAGCTCGTCTGGCATTCCGGCATCGGAGTTCCAGGGCACGTGTCGGAGACCTGAGCGCGTGCTGATCGGGCATCCGTTCAATCCGCCGCACCTCATTCCGCTGGTCGAGGTGGTCGGCGGACGAATGACGTCCGAGAGCGCCATAGTCCGCGCGCTCGCGTTCTATACCGCGATGGGCAAACGCCCGATCCGCATCCACAAGGAACTGAAGGGCTTCGTCACGAACCGGTTGCAGGCGGCGTTGTGGCGCGAGGCTTACGGCCTCGTCGCGGCGGGCGTTGCTTCGGTCGAGGACATCGATGCAGCGATCTCGAACGGCCCAGGCCTGCGCTGGGCGCTGCTGGGACCATTCGCCACGCAGCATCTGTCGGGCGGCGAAGGCGGCATCGCACACGTGCTCGAGCACCTCGGCCCGCCGATGGACGGATACTGGCAGGACCTCTTTCCGACGCGACTCACGGACGAAGTGAAACAGGCGGTGGTGCAGGGCACGCAGGCCGAGGTCGCGCGATGGAACGTGGATGAGGTCACGCGCACGCGCGACGAGCGCCTGGTTGCGCTGTTGCGACTCAAGGCCCGTACGGAACCGCGCCCGTGAGCTAGACTCGATCCGACAACGAGAACACCGCCGTAGCGGGGGAATCATGCGCAAACAGATCGTCGTGGCCGTCGTGGCCGCCCTTTCTTCGAGCTTCGTCGCGTACGCAGCCTCTCCGACGAGCGCGGGCCGCGGGGCACCGCTGGCTGTCGACCCTCGTCCGTCTGCCCAGACTCCGCCGCCGCCGCAGAACCCGACTCCCGCCCAGATGGCGGAGTACGTGAAGCAGACGCAGACCCGCACGGTCGGGCCCCAGCGCATCCGGCTGCGCGGCCCGGGCGCGCCGGCCGACTCGCCGACGATGGAGGTCGGCACGGCGTGGAACGGCGAGGCGCCGAAGGGCGTGAAGCCGCTGCCGGTCGACGTGTTCACCTCGAAGGATTTCTACCAGGACAAGGCGCTGTGGTCCGACCCGCGCTACTTCCGCTGCAACAGCCCCGTACGCCATCGAGCGCAGCGTGGCACGAGTGGCGGCGCGCTGATCGTCGACGACGATCCGAAGACCGCGCCGTGGGGCTTCTGCGACCGCGACCTGCCGCGCAAGGCGCTGGTCAGCCCGTATGCATTCAAGACCGCGCAGGCGCACTACGACGCGCTGATGGCCGAAGCGAAGACGCGCGGCGGCCCGATGCAGCACACCTATGCGACGGTGCCAGGCGAGTGGAGCGGCCGCTACGGGGTGGAGTTCCGCAACGGCGACTGGTACGCGCAGCTGCGCGTACAACCAGGTGACCGACCATGGCTGTCGCTGCTGACACCTGAGTACCAGAAGCGCATGGTGCAGCAGACTCTACCACGAGGTCGTGAGCAATGCGTCGCAGTGGCCGTCGCAGTACTGCTGGCCGGAAGGCTTCATGCGCCGGTTCGATCCGGTCGCCACGCAGCCTCAGATCAATCCGCATTTCATTCGTCGTGACGCCGGAGCTGGTGTCACATCTCCACCGGCGTTGCGCGCAACTTCGTCACCAACATCAACGTCGGGCGCGAGTTCAGCATGGAAGGCGCGGTGCCGCGCCTCGGCGCAGACGTGCCGCGCTGGTATGGCGAGACCGTCGGCTTCTGGGACAAGGACGCGCTGATCACCTGGACCTCGAACATCCAGGGCTGGATGGTGCACGGCAAGTTCGAGTTCTCGAGCAAGCTGCAGACCGTCGAGATCTACACCGCCGACCGCGATGCGCAGGGAAAGATCACGGGACTCGCCACGAAGCCGATTTTCTACGATCCCGAAGCGCTGGTCGAGCCCATCCGCATCGTGCGCACGCTGAACCGCATGGGCGGACTGCGAGGACGGCAATCCGTACGCGTTCATCGAATGCGTGCCGAACATCTATCCCGGTGAAGGGTCACGCCACGCCCGTGACGCCGGGCACAGGTGATCGAGTTCGAGGTGCCGGACATCTACGGCCGCCCGTGGGCCAAGAACTGGGAAAAGTACTTCGAGCAGGGCATGAAGCGCCCCGATACGGACGAGGCGCTGTTCAAGTTCGAGTGAGCGGCTGATGGGCAGCGAGCACGACCGGATGCTCGCGGGTGAGCTGTACGACTCGCTCGACCCCGAGCTGGTCGAGCAGCGCAACCGCACCCGCGACCTGTGCCGACTCCTGAACGAGTCGCTTCGCGTCGATGCCGAGGGCAGTCGCCGAGTGCTCGAGCGGCTGCTCGGCAGCGGCGGCGATAGCGTGCTGATGCAGCCGCCGTTCTACTGCGACTATGGTTCGAACATCCACCTCGGCACGCGCGTCTTCTTCAACTTCAACTGCGTCGTGCTCGACGTCTGCGAAGTCCGTATCGGCAGCTACACGATGTTCGGGCCAGCCGTTCAGATCCTGACACCGATGCATCCACTCGATGCGCGCACACGGCGGGAGCGCGAGTATGGCAAGCCGGTGTTCATCGGCGACGACGTGTGGGTCGGCGCCGGTGCGCTGATCCTGCCCGGCGTGCGCATCGGTTCGCGCAGCGTGATAGGCGCGGGCAGCGTCGTGACGCGGGATGTACCGGACGATGTGTTCGCGGCCGGCAACCCGTGCCGCGTCATTCGCCCGATAGATCCCGCATCGTCCGGTTAGCGCTCGCCCCACACCTCGCGCGCAACCTTCACCACCAGCTCCATCTTGCGGCGCTGAGCGTCCCACGCGATGTCGTTGCCTTCGGCGGTGCTCGCGAAACCGCACTGCGGTGACAGCGCGAGCTGATCCAGCGGCGCGTACCGGGCGGCCTCGTCGATCCGGCGCTTCAGGTCGTCGATGCTCTCCATCTCGCCGAACTTGCTGCTGATCAGACCGAGCACCGCGGTCTTGCCCTTCGGCAGGAAGCGCAGCGGTCGGAAGTCGCCGCTGCGATCGTCGTCGTACTCGAGGAAGTACGCGTCGACGTTCATCTCCGCGAACAGCGCCTCGGCCACCGGCTCGTAGTCACCGCTCGCAGCGAACCGGCTGCGGAAGTTGCCACGGCACAGGTGGATGCCGAGCAGCATGCCCGCCGGCTTTTGCGCGACGACGCGATTGATGAAGTCGGCATAGCGACGCGGCAGCTCGTTCGGATCGTCGCCGCGCGACCGCGCCGCTTCGCGCATCTTCGGATCGCACAGGTAGGCGAGGTTGGTGTCGTCCATCTGCACGTACCGGCAACCTGCGGCGTACAGCGCCCGCAGCTCATCGCCGTAGGCGCGGGCGACGTCATCGTAGAACTGCTCGAGGTCCGGGTAGGCGACGCTGCTGATGCCGCCGCGGCCGCCGCGGAAGTGCAGCATTGTCGGCGAGGGAATCGCGACTTTGGCCACGCCGCCCGCCGCGAGCTTGCTCTTCAGGAAGCGGAAGTTCTCGACCTCTATGTTGGTGACGTGACGCACCTTGTCCACGACGTGCATCACCGGCGGCAGCAGGTTCTGCGTGCCATCCGGGTTCTTCACGATCACCGGCGGGGTGGTCTGCACACCGCCGAGCTGATCGAGGAAATCGATGTGGAAGTACTCGCGGCGGTACTCACCGTCGGTCACCGCCTTCATGCCGACGCTTTCCTGGAAGCGCACGATCTCGGCGATCGCTCGGTCTTCCACCGCCCTCAGGCGGGCATCATCGATCTCGCCCTTGCCATGCTGGGCGCGGGCCTCGAGCAGGTAAGCCGGGCGCAGGAAGCTGCCGACGTGGTCGTAGCGAGCCGGCAGCCGAACGTGGGCGGGGGCGGAGAGGGTTGCAGCCTGGGACATCGGAGAATCCTCGGTCTTGGGGGGTGAAAACGAGGCTAACCGGCCCTTTCGATGAATAAAAATGATAAAAACTCGTCGATCCATGAGTTGCCTTCATACGGAGTCCTTATGTTGGACCGCATCCACCTCGACATCGTCAGGGAGGTCGCACGCCAGGGATCGGTGACCGCGGCCGCCGAGAAGCTGCATCTGACCCAGTCGGCACTGAGCCACTCGATGCGCAAACTCGAGCAGAACGCCGGCACCGAGCTGTGGCTGCGCGAAGGGCGCGGGCTGCGGCTGACCCAGGCCGGGCAGCACCTCCTCGAGGTCGCAACCCGCGTGCTGCCCCAGATCGAGCAGGCCGAGCAGGCGCTCGAGGATTTCGCCCGTGGCTCCCGCGGCAGCCTGCACATCGGCATGGAGTGCCACCCCTGCTACCAGTGGTTGCTCAAGATCGTCGGTGACTACCTGCAGCAGTGGCGCGACGTCGACGTCGACGTGAAGCAGAAATTTCGCTTCGGTGGACTGCAGGCGCTGCTCGAGCATGAGATCGACCTGCTCGTCACGCCCGATCCCCTGCCGCGCCCCGGCATCACCTTCGAGCCGGTGTTCGACTACGAGCAGGTGCTCGTCGTCGGCCGCGCGCACTATCTCGCCAGCGCGCCGTACATCGAGGCCGACGCGCTCGCCGACGAGGTGCTCATCACCTACCCTGTCGACATCGAACGGCTCGACATCTACACCTACTTCCTCAACCCCGCCGGCGTCAGTCCGCGTTCACGCAAGGTCATCGAGTCCACCGACCTGATACTGCAGATGGTCGCGTTCGGTCGCGGTGTCGCCGCGCTGCCGCGATGGCTCGTCGAGGAGAACGCCGAGAAGATGGGAATCGCCGCCGTAAGGCTCGGCCAGAACGGCGTGCCGAAGCAGATCCATCTCGGCGTACGGACGTCGGACCTGCAGACTGGCTACCTGAACGCGTTCATCGAAGCCGCGCGCCGCGGCCGTTAGCTTTAGTATGTGGCGTCGACTGTAACCAGCAGCCATAGCAGCCGGGAGAAGTTCATGGGCAAGGGAATGGATCGGAAGAAGGAAACGAAGAAGAAGGCGGGCAAGACGCTGGAAGAGAAACGCGCAGCCAAGAAAGAGAAGAAGTCGAAGAAGTAAGCGATCGGCCCGATGAGCGAAGCGCAGACGAACAAGCCATCATCCGATGCCGAAGGCATAGCGCAGCTCGTGCGGGCCGGCGTGGATGTATCGGCGCCGGTCGAGCTGCAGTTCCTGCTGCGATTCCCGTCCGAGGAAGACTCCTTCACGGCGGCCTCCCGCCTGCAGGAGCTGGCGTTTTCCACGGCGATGGAGCAGGACGAGGCGCGCAACCAGTGGGTCATCGTCGCGACCAAGCGGATGTATCCGGTCGAGTCCGACCTCGCCGGGCTGCGCATCAAGCTGGACGCGGTTGCTAAGGACGGTCACGGCGCCTATGAGGGGTGGCGCGCGGCGAAGAAACCGTGACGCTCGATCAGGTGAAGAAGTACGCACTGACCTTGCCGGACGTCCGGGAGGAGCCACACTTCGACCGCCTCTCGCTCCGGGTGCGGGGCAAGATCTTCCTGACGGCCCGAGCGACCGAGAAGCACATCCACGTCTTCGTGCCCGAAGAAGTCCGCGAGCCGGCACTGGCCCTGCACGGCTACGTCTCGAAACTGCTCTGGGGCGGCAAGGTCGTCGGGCTCCGCATCGAGCTGCCGAAGGCCGCGCCGCAGGTGGTGCAGGGCCTGGTGCGTGCGGCCTTCGAATCGAAAGCGCCGAAGAGCGCGCGTTCCAGGCCAGCCTGAACCGGTTGCCAACTACCAGCCCCTGCATTACTTTCATGGCCGACGCGCCCTGCGAGGAGCCGCGTCGGCCTCTCGAACAAGAATAACCAGCCAGGGGAAACGACAGTGGCGCAGCCAGAAAAGAACTGGGACACCAGTTACGAGTGGAAGATCATCCTGCTGTTGAGCCTCACCTTCGGCCTCGTCGGCCTCGACCGGTTCATCCTTCCGATCATCCTGCAGTCGCCCAATTCCACGATGGCGGCCGATCTCGGCCTCACCCCGCAGGACGGCGGCACGCTGGCGGGCTACCTCGGCATGGCCTGGGGCATTTCCGCGTTCGTGATGGGCTACATGGCCGACAAGGTGGGGCGCCGCGCGGTGCTGGTGCCCGCCATCCTGGTGTTCTCGCTGATGTCCGCGTTCAGCGGCCTGGTCGGTTCGCTGATGGGCCTCGTGATCGTGCGCATCATCATGGGCATTGCCGAGGGTCCGGTCGCGTCCACCGGCGTCGCGGTGGCGGTCGAGGCCTCCAAGCCGTCGCGGCGCGGCATGAACAACGGCATCTTCCAGTGCATGATCTCGCTGTTCGGCCTCGCGCTGGCGCCGATCATCGCGACCCGGCTGCTCAACGAGCACAGCTGGAACGTCGGTGTTCATGCTCGTCGGCGCGCCCGGCGTGATCGTCGCCGATCATCATGTGGTTCGTGGTGCGCGAGCCGCTGAAGCGCGCCGATACCGGTCACGGCGGCAGTGGCGCGCCGTTCATGAGCATGTTCGCGCCATCGCAATGCCAAGGTGGCGCCGCTGACGCTGATCTGCGCCATGGGCGGCATCTTCGTCATCGCCGCGATGCTCACCGCCTATCTCACCGCGCCGATCGGCGCCGGGCTCGGGCTCGATCCGGTGACCGCCGGCAACGTGTTCTCCGCGGTCGGCATCGGCGGCTGCATCGGCCAGTTCGCGATGCCGGCGCTGTCGGACATCATCGGCCGCAAGATCTCGACGCTGGCTTCGTACATCCTCGCCGCGGTGTTCCTGTACTTCTTCACGCAGGCCGGGCCGGACAACACGACGCTGCTCTGGATGCTGCTGTTCTTCGCGTCGCTGTTCAACTTCGCGGCGCTGGCGATCCTGGCGGGTCCGGTCGCAGCGGAAGCCGCGCCTCCCGGCATGCTGGCTTCGATGGCTGGCTTCGTGATCTTCGCGGGCGAGTTCGTCGGCGGCGGCGTCGGCGCCGATCATCGCGGGCGGAATCGCCGGTGGTCGAACACGGGCTGAAAGGCGCGCTGTACTTTGCGGCTCGCGGCCTCGTGGTCGGCTTCGTTGTCGCGCTGTTCCTGAAGGAAACGGCGCCGCGCAAGACCGGCCTGGCCTGAAAGCGCGCGGTGGCGCTGTGCGCCAGCGAGGAGCGCTGCGGGTGGGAAGCCAGTAGGAAGAAGGCAGCAACCTTTCCTACTGGCTTCGCACCCCGATCAGAATCGTCCGGCTACTTCTCCGCGAAGCAGTAGAACAGGCCGTCGCCGCCGGTGGACTTCAGCTGCTCCATGCCACAGCCGCGCGAGCGGTGCGCCGAGTTCCACGACGTGTTGCCGCCGCCATTGCGGTCGTGGTGTCCGACCATCGCGCCGTCGGTGGCGCTGCTGCTCGTCCAGTTCTTGCAGCTCATGTCTTCCGCGCCCTTCGCCAGGCGGCCCTGCGAGTCAGAGCCCGTCAGGATGTCGTGCCGGTTCGGCGTGTCACCGCGGCCCGAAACGGTCTCGCCCTTTTCGTTGAGCGCGCTGCCCTTCCAGATGTTGTTGCGGTCACGCTCGACGTCGCCGTGAAGTTCGGCGACGTTCTTCGCGACGACCTCGCCCTTCGCGTTCGACCAGGGCCCCGCTCCGATGCGATCGCGCGCATCGACGGCCTTCTGCCCGCCGCTGGCAGAGGCGCTGAGATACGCGCGCCAGGTGCGGTTGCCACCGCCGGCCGCGCTCGCGAGCTTCTGGCAATGCGCGTCGGCACCGGCGAGGCCGCCGAGGTCGCCGCCCTTGCCCGGGTTCGCGCTGGTGATGAAGAAGCCCATCGGTGCGGGCGGAGTCGCATTGGCGGCAGGCGCTGCGGCCTGCTGTGCGTGCGCGGCGCAGGCGAGGCCGACCGCGAGCAGAATCATCGATCCGGATCGAAGCGTTCGTTTCATGTTGTTCTCCGTGGGACCCCAGGGTCTCGGCGAACCCTACAGCAGGAGCCGATCTGATGGGGCAGAATCGCGCCATCGACACCCCAGCGCATCTTGCCGATCCAGGCACGCGTCAGTTCAAGCGACGCCAGTCGACCGTGGCCGTTGCGGCGCTGGTCGCGGTCTGCGCGTGGCAGTACTTCGGTGCGCCGACGCGCCCGAGCGCAGGCGCGCTGCTGTTCGTCGCGGCCGTGATGGCCATCGCGGTTGCCTTCACGTTGAACCGCATGTACTGGCGGCTGGCCGATTCCGTGAGCATCGACGGAGCCGTGCTCACGGTGAGACGCGGTGACGTCGAAGTGCGCGTGAACGATACCGAGGTCATCGGCGTGCGTGCGGTGCCGTTCGCGTTGCGTCGCGCGATCGCAATCGAACTGCAGGATGCGCATCCGCCTTTCGGCTTTCGCATCGTGTTCCTGCCGCTCGGGTGGAAGCATCTGGCTGCGCAGGAAACCGACGAGCTGGTGACGCTGCTGCACTCACGGCTCAACGTGGGCAGGTTGCGATGACTCCGAGCGAGCGTCCACTGTGGAGTGGTTCGCCGTCGCAGGTGCTGAATCTCGGCCCCTTCATCGGCTGGGGTCTGCTGTGCTGGCTCGTGTTCCCGCTGTTCATCATGCTGTGGCGATGGCTCGAAGTGCGGAACATCCGCTACGAACTGTCGACCGAGCGACTGAAGACCCGATACGGCGTGCTGAACAAGAAGATGGACGAGCTCGAGCTCTATCGGGTGCGCGACTACAAGTTCGAGCAGCCATTCTTCCTGCGGCTGTTCGGCCTCGGCAACGTGGTGCTGCAGACCGCGGACCGGTCCAACGCGACGGTCACCCTGCGCGCCATTCGCGACGGCGAGAATCTGCGTGAGCAGATCCGCGCCGCGGTCGAAGCGTGCCGCGTCGCGAAGCGCGTTCGCGACATCGACATCGAGACCTAGTAGCGGGGCTTGCCCGGTCCCTTGCGATGCGTCGCCTTCTTCGCGGGTCGCGGCGGCAGGTTGCTCGGCGACAGCGCGAGCTCCTGTCCGCGGATGCGCACCTTCGAGAGTCGCGCGATGACCGCTTCCGGCAGCGCAGCCGGCAGCCGCACCAGCGAGTAGTCCGCGCGCACGTCCACGCCGTTGATCTGCGGCCCCTGCAGCTTCGCTTCGTTCGCGATCGCACCGACGATATGGCCGGGCTGGGCGCCGTGCCGGCGACCGACCGCAAGACGCCAGACTGTCTGCTGGCCGTCGTCCTCGAACGCATAGCCGCCCTCGGGCACTTCGGGCAGGGGCTCGGCCGGCGTGAACTCGCGGGGCGGGCGGCGATCGCGGGCGTCCTCAGCTTCTGACTCGAAGCTGCGCGGCGGCGGCGCGTAGCCTTCCTTCGGCGCGGAGGACTGCACGGGTGCGCCGCCTTCCACGAGGGAGGCGATGGCGCGCCGCGATGCTCAGCAGATCGGCGTCGGTCTCGAGCGCCACTTCCTGCACCGCCTTGCGGTAGAAATCCGAAGCGCCGGCAGCGAGCGCCTCGCCGATGCGCGCCTTGAACTTCGCCAGACGGCTGCTTGTTGACGTCGTCGACCGTCGGCAGCGCTCATCGGCTCGATCGTCTGGCGCGTCGCGCGCTCGATCACGCGCAGCAGGTTGCGCTCGCGCGGCGCGATGAACAGGATCGCCTCGCCGCTGCGGCCGGCGCGGCCGGTGCGGCCGATGCGATGCACGTAGGACTCGGTGTCGTACGGCACGTCGTAGTTGACCACGTGGCTGATGCGCTCGACGTCGAGGCCGCGCGCGGCGACGTCGGTGGCGACGAGGATGTCGATCTTGCCGGCCTTCAGCTGCTGGATCGTCTTCTCGCGCATCGCCTGCTGGATGTCGCCGTTGATCGCGGCGGCCGCGAAGCCGCGCGCCTGCAGCCGTTCGGCCAGTTCGTCGGTGGACTGCTTGGTGCGCGCGAACACGAGCATGGCGTCGAAGCTCGGCCTTCGAGGATGCGGGTCAGCGCGTCGAGCTTGTGCAGCCGCTGACCAGCCAGTAGCGCTGGCGGATGTTGGCGGCGGTGCCGGTCTTGCCTCGTGAGCGCGACTTCGCGCGGCTCGCGCAGGTGGGTCTGCGCGATGCGCCGGATGTTCGGCGCCATGGTGGCCGAGAACAGCGCGACCTGCTGCGTCTGCCGGCGTCTGCGACAGGATCGCTTCCATCGCGTCGATGAAGCCCATGCGCAGCATCTCGTCGGCTTCGTCGAGCACGACGTAGCGGATGCGCGTCGAGGTTGAGCGTGCCGCGCTCGAGGTGGTCGATGACGCGGCCCGGCGTGCCGACGATGACCTGCACGCCGCGTCGCAGCGCCTTCAGCTGCGGCACGTAGCTCTGGCCGCCGTAGATCGGCAGCACGTGGAAGCCATGCATGCCCGGCGGCGTACTTCTGGAACGCCTCGGCGACCTGGATCGCGAGTTCGCGCGTCGGCACCAGCACCAGCGCCTGCGGCACTGCGCTTGACAGGTCGATGCGCGAGAGGATCGGCAGCGCGAACGCCGCGGTCTTGCCGGTGCCGGTCTGGGCCTGGCCGAGCACGTCGTCGCCGGCCAGCAGGGCGGGAATGGTGGCGGCCTGGATCGGCGAAGCCGACTCGTAGCCGATGGCGGCAACGGCGCGCACGACCGTCTCGGAAAGGCCCAGCTCGCTGAACGGAACGGTCGGGGTGTCTTCTGCAGTCATCGGGGGAACTCGGGAGCCGGGCGGGGGCGAGAGTTTAGGGGTTCCGGCGGCGATTGCACGCGTGAATGCCGGTGGTAGGCTTCAGAAGCGTTTCCGCATTGCAACGATCTGCCGCATGACCCCTCGTATCGTCGACGTCCGGCGCTATGTCACGCCGTTGCGCGAAGGCGGCTCGTTGCCCGCCATTGTCGAGGCCGACGATCTCGGGCTGTACGTGCTGAAGTTCCGTGGCTCCGGGCAGGGCCCGAAGGCACTGATCGCGGAGTGGGTCGCGGGCGAGATTGCCCGGGCGCTCGGGCTCGAGGTTCCGGAGATCGTGCTCGCGACGCTCGATGTCGAGCTCGCGCGTACCGAGGCCGACCCGGAAATCCAGTCGCTGATGCGGGCCAGCGCGGGCCTCAATCTCGCGCTCGACTACCTGCCGGGCAGCGTGACGTTCGACCCGCGTCGCGTGGCAGCCGGATGCCGACCTCGCATCGCGTATCGTCTGGTTCGACGCCTTCGTATCGAACGTCGATCGAACGCCGAAGAACGTCAACCTGCTCGTCTGGCACGACGCCTTGCGCCTGATCGATCACGGCGCCGCGCTGTACTTCCACCACGACTGGACGCGTGCGCGTCGAACGCGCCACCGATCCGTTCGAGCGCATCCGCGACCATGTGCTGCTGCCACGGGCGAGTCGCCTCGCCGAAGTGGACGAGGAACTGACCGCGAAGCTGACGGCGCCGGTGCTGCGCTCGATCGTTGCAGCGATTCCGCCGGAATGGCTCGAAGCCGACGGCGGCGTCGCGAGACGCGACGACTACTTCGACTACCTGCAGCAACGGCTGGCGCGCCCCGCCGTTCGTCGAGGAGGC
This sequence comes from uncultured Pseudomonadota bacterium, assembly GCA_963769065.1. Lineage (GTDB taxonomy): Bacteria > Pseudomonadota > Gammaproteobacteria > Steroidobacterales > Steroidobacteraceae > ZC4RG30. The sequence goes on from CAVYKG010000002.1 coordinate 149,853, forward strand.
CGAGCGTGCCGCACGCGCTTGTTACGACTACGCGGTGATCCGCGTCGTCCCGCGGGTCGAGCGCGAGGAGTTCGTCAACGTCGGCGTGATCCTGTCGTGCCCGTCGCACGATTTCCTCGAGGCGCGCCTGCAGCTCGATCGCGCGCGGCTCGCGGCGCTGCATCCCCTGCTCGATCTCGCACGTCATCGAGCGATCACCTGCTGACGATCCCGGTCATCTGTCGCGGCGGAGCGGACGCGGGTCCGATCGGTCGACTCGCGCGCGCCAGCGCTTTCACTGGCTGACGGCGCCGCGCAGCACGCAGATCCAGACATCCGCCGTGCACACCGGACTGTGTGACGGCGATCCGCACATCACGCTCGCTCACCTGATGAACACGATGGTGCTGACATGAACCCCGTTCTCAATCCGGACGAGATCCAGCCCGAGCCGCGCCCGCCGCTGTTCCAGCCGACGCCGGACGTGGCCGAGCGATACGGCGCGACGGCGGCCCCGATCGCGCCGCGCATCGGTCTCACGAAGCTCGGCTGCAACCTCACGGTCGTGCCGCCCGGCAAGCGGGCCTTTCCGCCGCACAACCATTACGTCAACGACGAGATGTTCGTGATCCTCTCGGGCACCGGCGAACTGAGGTTGGGTGAACAGACCTGGCCGCTGCGCACCGGCGACGTCGTGGGCTGCCCCGCGGGCGGGGCGCACACAGCACACCAGATCGTGAACACCGGCGCGGGCGAGCTGCGCTATCTCGCCATCAGCACCAAGCTGCAGCCCGACATCGTCGAGTATCCGGGTTCGGCGAAGTTCGGCGTCATGGGTGAGCGGCCCGCGGCCACACCGGAAGGCCAGCGTGGCTGGTTCCGCTTCGTAGGACGCGAGGAGCAGCAGGTCGGTTACTGGGAGGGCGAGTAGGTGAACCGCTGCAAGGTCGATTGCGAATCGATTCCCTGGCAGCCGGGCCGCCGGTGTCCGGCATAGCCGGGAACGATGCTGCTGATGATCGAGGGCGCAAGCTGAACGAGGCACCGGTGCGGCGCACTGCCAGCGTGGCAGCAGTCATGCTGTTCCACGAGCTGCTTCACCGCCTGCTCGCCGTTCAGAAGGCGGTGATGCTTCAGCGTGGCGATCGCCGGGAGCTCGCGGACGTGGTGCGGATCGATGGCCAGCTGCCCGGTGGCTGTTACCGGCGCGCCTGGCAGATCGTCGACGAGGCCGATGCGTACCAGCATTACGTCCGCGAGCTTCGCCGCTAGACTGCCCGCCCGATGCCGCATCCAACCGACGAGACCGTGGACGCAGGCCCGTTCGGCGCCTGGCTCGAGAGCGCGCGCCGCGTGCTGCAGGGGCACGGCGAATCCGATGTGCCATGCGGCACCTGCACGGGCTGCTGCACGTCGTCCTATTACATCCGTATCCGGCCCGCCGATCGTGCGGCCGTCGCCGGCATCTCACCGGGCTATTTCGTGCGCGGGCGCGGCATGCCGCCGGACGAGGTGCTGATGGGCTGGCGCCATGACGGCACCTGCCCCGCGCTGGCGCCGACGGGCTGCACGATCTACGCGCAGCGGCCGATGACGTGTCGCGACTACGACTGTCGCATCTTTGCGGCGGCAGGGCTCGAGGCCGGCGACGAGCGCAAGGCGGTGATCAACGAGCGCGTGCGGACGTGGCGGTTCCGGTTCGAGACGGAGGCCGAGCGGCGCAGCTTCGAGGCCATTCGCCGCGCGGCGACGTTCATACAGCAGCGACCGGAGAGCTTTCCGGAGAACGGCCGAGGGGTCCCGACCGCACCCACCGGTATCGCGGTGCTCGCGCTCAAGACGTGCGAGGTGTTCCTCGATCCGCTGATCGACTCGCTGGAAGACGCCGAGATTGCGCGCGCAATGATGGCGGCCAGCCGCCGCTTCGATGCGGCCGCTCAGACGGCAGTGGTGGCGCCGAGCATCGAGAGGTAACGGTAACTGCGGCCGATCGCCTCGAAGCGGTCGACCGTGAACGGCGGCTCCTGCTCGACGTAGTACTTGCGAACGCCCGACGCCCAGGCGGCATCGAGCACCTTCTGCCAGCGCATGACGCCAGCGCCCGCTTCGGCGGGGTCCATGCGCAGGGCGAAATTGGGTTTCGTCGACGCCCGCAGGTCCTTCATGTGCAGCAACTGGAAGCGGCGATCGTGCCGCTGCAGCAGCGTCGCGGGATCGACCGCCGCAGCCAGCGCCCAGGCGACGTCGAGCTCGAACACCACCGTGTCGGGCGACGTTTCGGACAACAGCACGTCGAGCCCCGTCGTCCCGCCGACCGGTGCGAACTCCGGATTGTGGTTGTGATAGCCGAGCCGAAGGCCATGCGTGCGCAACTCGGCGCCTTTCTTGTTCAGCAGATCGGCGGTGCGCTTCCAGTCGTCGACGGTCAGCTGGGGCGCGATGCGGGCGATGTAGGCCGGGAAGGGCTCGTCCTTGCGCGCGACGCCGAGGCGGAGCGGCACCGGGAACATGGCCAGCACCACATCGGTCGCGCCGAGTGCGCGCACATCGGCTGCCAGCCGTGCGACGTCGCCCTCGAGCTGCGGGCCGCCGCCGGTCGAGCGGGCCGGCACGTGCACGCTGGTGCACTTCAACCCGTGCTTCGCCGCGGCGTCGCGCAGGGCCTTGGGGGAATGGCCGTGCCAGCCGGCCGGTTCGATCACGCGGTAGCCGATGCGGGCGATCCGCGCGAACGAGCCGTCGAGGTCCTTCGTCACGGCGTCGCCGAGCGTGTACAGCTGCAGGCCGATGGGCAGACGGTGCGAGGCGAAGAAGCCGCGCGGCGTCGGCTCGCCCGCCTGGAGCAGGGCCGTGGAGCAGGCGCCGAGCCCGGCAACGCCGAGCGCACCGCGCAGAAGGAACCTTCGATCGATCACGTGAGCCATGGCCGAGCCTAACATCAAGGGTGCCGACCTCGACCGGCTCTCGCCTCGGCCATTGCATCGCGACGAACTTGGCAGTCTGTGCACCGACTCACATCGTCGAGCCCGTCGCGACGGCCCACGATCGGGGCGTGATCGAAACGCTGACACCCCTGCTGCTCGTGCTGTCGCTCGGCCTGACCTATCTGCGCTTCGGGCGAAGCCCGGCGTTGAAGCGGTGGATGCTGCCGCTGACGACCGCCGGCATCACCGCGCTGCTCGCGTTGTACTTCGCCGCGAGCGGTGGCGGCGACTTCCTCGGTTACGCCATCGGCGTGCCGCTCGCGCTGTCGATCGGCCTCGCGCTGCAGGTCGTCTTCGACTTCTGCCGCCGTTGCGGCGCCGCGCGTTCGCTGCGCGCGAATCTCGCCGGTGCGATCACCCACCCGAGCCACACCGGCCGTTGCCCGGCCTGCGACAGCGACCGCTAGACTGTGCTGATGTCGATGCGATCACTGCTGCCGGTGCTGGCCGGCCTGCTCACCTGTGCGTGCTCGCGTAGCGAGCCGCCGACGCCCCCGCCCGTGCCGCCGCCTTCCTATGGCCACTGGATCGGCCAGTGGGCCGGCCCGGAGGGCACGTCGCTCGCGGTGACGAAGACCGGTGACGTCTACACGGTCTCGATTCGCGACCTGGACCGGTCGACGACCTACAAGGCCGAGCCGGTCGCGGAAGGGCTGCAGTTCGAACGGCGTGGACAGCTCGAGGTGCTGCACGCGACAGACGGTCCGGGCACCGGCATGAAGTGGCTGGCCGAGCGGCGCGAGTGCCTGACGGTGAACCCGGGCGAAGGGTTCTGCCGCGACTGACCGGCACGGGTGTGACACAGGTCGCGCTGCGCGCCTGCCGCGTCGCAGTCGTGCGCCGCGTGCGAAACAGTCGCCGGATTCGCCGCGTCGCAGCATGTAACCTTGGTCCATGAACGCCAGGGTCCAGTCGATGCCCGTCGAAGATAGCCAGTTGCTGCCGGTCTGCTATCTGTCGGCGCCGTTGCCGCCGAACGAGACGCAGCGGCTGAGAGCGCTGCAGGGCTACGGAATCCTCGACTCGAATGCCGAGGCGGCGTTCGACGAGCTCACGCAGATGGCGGCGATGCTGTGCGACATGCCGATCGCGCTGATGTCGCTGCTCGACCACGATCGCCAGTGGTTCAAGGCGCGCATCGGTGTCGATGATCCGGGCACGCCGCGCGAGATCTCGTTCTGCTCGCACGCGATCCTCGTGCCGGACGACGTGATGGTCGTGCCCGACGCGCGCCTCGATCCGCGTTTCGCAGGCAATCCGCTGGTCACGGGCGATGCGGGCATCGTGTTCTACGCCGGCGCGCCGATCGTGTCGCCGACCGGAGAGGCCATCGGCAGCCTGTGCGTCGCCGATCGCCGGCCGCGCAAGCTGAACCTGCGCCAGCTGCAGCTGCTCAGAGGGCTCGCGAACCAGGCCATGGTCCAGCTCGAGCTGCGACGCAGCCTGACGAATCTCGAAGCGGTGATGGAGTCGCAGTCGCGCTACGTCTCGAAGCTCGAGCAGCACCAGCAGAAGCTGGAGCGCAGCCAGGCGCGGCTCGTGCACGAGAATGCCACCGATCCGTTGACCAACGTCGGCAACCGGCGCGCGTTCCAGCTCCGGCTCGGCGCGGAACTGGCGCGGGCTGGGCGCAACAACGCGCAGGTCGGCCTGATGCTGATCGACGTCGACTGCTTCAAACGCTACAACGACAGCTTCGGGCACCCTGCCGGCGACGACGTGCTGACCCGGCTCGCCGCGGTGCTGCAGCGGACCTGCCGCGGCTACGACTTCGCGGCGCGCATCGGCGGTGAGGAATTCGCCGTCATCCTGCCCAGCACCGGCCGCGAGAGTGCATTCGCGGTCGCCGAGCGGCTGCGCCGCAGCGTGCAGGGTGAGGTCTGGCCGCATCGCCCGGTGACGGTCAGCATCGGCGTGGCGTTGTCGCGCGGTGAAGCAGACAGCGCGCTGGACGTGCAGAAGCGCGCGGACGCAGCGCTGTACCGCTCCAAGGCCGACGGCCGCAACCGCGTGACAGTCGACGAGCTGCCAGTCGGCTGATCAGTTCGCCGACTTCGCCGGCCCGTCACCGCTGAAGATCTTGTGGCCGTCGGCCGTGGTGATGGTGGCCTGGCCGACGTTCGGCGAGTCCGCGTTCTTCGCCTTCCAGCCGCTCACCGTGACGACGTCGCCCGCGTGCAGTGAATCCTTGCGCCAGCCCTGGCGGAACAGCGAGTTCGGCGAGCCGCCCTCGACGTGATAGACGAGGTTCGGCGCACCCGGCTGTTTCACCTCGATGTGCGTGTAGATGTGCGGGTTCATCCACAGGATCTTCTGCACCGTGCCGGTGAAGATGACCGGCTTGTTCTGGTCGAACTCTCCAGCGGTGGAGTGATGGGCCTGCGCGCCGACGGCGGTCAGCAGCGCGATGGATGCGGCGGCCAGCTCAATCTTCATCGTCGTTCTCCGGAGCCTTCCACGGCTTGATGGCGCCACTGAACAGGTTGCCGAGATTGTTTTCCTCGCACGAATATTCCATCACGACGTCCCCGGGTGCTTTCAGCTTCCAGGTGCGCACGTTCATCCAGTCGCGCGTGTAGGTTTTCGGGTCGTGCACGGTGACGGTGTGTTCGATGGTGCGCGCATCGATGCGGCGGAACGTGTTGATGAGCTTCAGCTGCCTGCTATGGGGATGGCCGGCGGTGTCGAGGCGCGTGTAGCCGTTGAACCCGGTCGTCTCCACGACCAGCACGTCGCCGTCCCAGTGTCCCGTCGAGACGCCGTTCCATGACAAAGGCATGTCGACGGGCCATTTCTGGCCCGCCGTGGGCACCCAGTGGAACCAGGTGTTCTGCTCGAACAGCAGTGCGAAGGCCTCCGGGTTCTGCACGATCTGCAGGCCGTGCGGGGAATTGATGTTGCGCGACATGCCGAAGGGCAGGCAGCTGCCGGCGTAATCGCCATCGTTGACCGGGTCGTAGTTCTTCCAGCGCTCGAGGCCCCAGGAGGTGTAGGGCAGATCGACCGTGCGCGCGCCGGCGCCGGCGGCCGACGCTTTGGCATCCGGGATGGCGGCAAGCGAGGCCTCGAGTGTCTTGCGCGTCTTCGGATCGACGGCCTGGCCCTTCGCCGCCATGTCGGGGAAATAGGGGTTGTTCCAGTGCCCGGAAAGGTCTGGCTTGCCGTTCGACATGCGCGGCACCGCGGGCGCATCCGCTGCCAGCGCGCCGCTTGCGAGACACAGCCCCGCGAGCAGTGCCGACCAGCCGTTCGAGAGTCGCATGAGTTCCCCCTGCGCTGACGATTCTTGTTCTCTTGGCCGAGTTTAGCCCTATTCGGCGCGTGCCTGCGCAACGCCTGCGATCGAGGCCTGTGCGGCGGCCAGCGCCGTCATGTTCAGGACGCGACGCACCGTGGACGACGGGCGTGAGCACGTGCGCCGGCGCGGCCACCCCATCAGGATCGGGCCGACCGTGATGACCTTCGCCGCTCGACGGTCTTCAGCACGTTGTAGAGGATGTTGGCGGCATCGATGTTCGGGCAGATCAGGATGTTCGCTTCGCCGGTGAGGCGGCTGTCCATCAGGTTGCTGCTTGCGGATGGCCTCGGACAGCGCGGCATCGCCATGCATCTCGCCGTCGCATTCGACGTCGGGCGCGAGCTTCGAGAAGAGCTCGTAGGCCTCGCGCACGCGCTTGGCCGATTCGCGCCGGGACGATCCGTAGTTCGAATGCGAGAGGAAGGCCACCTTCGGCACGAGACCGAAGAGGCGCACTTCGCGCACGGACTGCAGCGCGATGCACGCGAGCAGCTCGCTCGACGGGCGTTTCGTTCACGTAGGTGTCGGCGATGAACAGCGTGCGCTTGTCGATCATGAGGCCGCTGAGCGTCGCGAGCGCTGCGTCTCGCCGTCGCGCAGGCCGATGACGTCGCGGATGTTCTCGAGGTGCGCGTCGAAGCGACCGTTGCAGGCCGCAGAGCATGCCGTCCGCGTCGCCGAGCTGCACCATCAGCGCCGCGATCGTGGTGGTGCGAGCGGATGCACCGCGGCCTTCGCGGCCTCCGGGCTCACGCCGCGCCGGCCCATGATGCTGGTGATAGGCCTGCCAGTACTGACGGAAGCGCGGGTCGTCGTCCGGGTTCACGCACTCGACGTCCTGGCCCAGCTTCATGCGCAGGCCCGCCTTCGCGATGCGTGCCTCGATCACCGAAGGGCGGCCGACCAGGATCGGCTGCGCGATGCCGTCGTCGAGTCGCGATCTGCGCCGCGCGCAGCACGCGCACGTCCTCACCTTCCGCGAATACGCGATGCGCTTGCGTGCACGAGGCCGCGCCGCGCCGAACACCGGGCGCGTGAGCATGCCGCCCGAGGAGAACATGCCGCGCCAGCCGCTCGCGGTAGGCCTCCAGGTCCTCGATCGGCCGCGTGGCGACGCCCGAGGCCGCCGCCGCCATGGCCACTGCCGGCGCGATGCGCAGGATCAGCCGCGAATCGAACGGCTTCGGGATGATGTAGTCCTCGCCGAAGGCGAGCTCCTGGCCCGCATAGGCGCTCGCCACTTCCTCGCTCACCTCGGCCTTGGCGAGATCGGCGATCTGCCTTCACGCAGGCGAGCTTCATTTCCTCCGTGATCTTCGTCGCGCCGCAGTCGAGCGCGCCGCGGAAGATGTACGGGAAGCACAGCACGTTGTTCACCTGGTTCGGGTAGTCCGAACGGCCGGTCGCGATGATGCAGTCCGGCCGCGCCGCCTTGCGCGAGCTCCGGACGGATCTCCGGCTCCGGGTTCGCGAGCGCGAGGATGATCGGCCGCGACGCCATGCCCTTCACCATGTCCGGCGTCAGCACGCCGCCGGTCGACAGACCGAGGAACACGTCGGCGCCCGACATCACATCGCGCCAGCGTGCGCAGCCGAGTGTCCTGCGCGTAACGCGCCTTCTCCGGGTTGAAAGGGTCCCCGCGGCCGATCGTAGATGAGACCCTTCGAGTCGCAGGCGAACACGTTGTCGCGGTGCAGGCCGAGCGCGACCAGCAGGTCGAGGCATGGCGATCGCCGCGGCGCCGGCGCCCGACACGACGAGCTTCACCTCGCCGATGTCCTTGCCGACCAGCTCGAGCCCGTTGTGGATCGCCGCCGCGGAGATGATCGCCGTGCCGTGCTGGTCGTCGTGGAAGACCGGGATGTTCATCCGCTCGGTCAGCTTGCGCTCGATGTCGAAGCACTCCGGCGCCTTGATGTCCTCGAGGTTGATGCCGCCGAGCGTGGGCTCCAGCGCCGCGATGATCTCGACGAGCTTGTCCGGATCCGTCTCGGCCAGCTCGATGTCGAACACGTCGATGCCCGCGAACTTCTTGAAGAGGCAGCCCTTGCCTTCCATCACCGGCTTCGCGGCCAGCGGGCCGATGTCGCCGAGGCCCAGCACCGCGGTGCCGTTGGTGATCACGCCGACGAGGTTGCCGCGCGAGGTGTATTGCGCCGCGAGTCGGTCGGATCCGCCGCGATGTCGAGGCACGGGTAGGCGACGCCAGGCGAATACGCCAGCGACAGATCCCGCTGGTTGGTCAGCGGCTTGGTGGGCGCGACGAGCACTTTCCCGGGCGTCGGCAGACGGTGGTAGTCGAGGGCCGCGTCGCGCAGGGCGAGCTCGGCCGGGGAAAGCTTGGCGCTCATCTCTCTCTTCGTCCGGGACGCCCCTGTGGCGCCGGGGCGGCATTATGCGCCAGCCCGCCCGGAACGGCTCGCCGGCCCCCGCGGCCGGCGATGCCTCTCGATCGCTCAGCGAACCGCGGGCGATGCTCCCCCATGTGCGCCCTTCGCGAGCGACGCGGCGGTAACTGCACCGCGGGCCCGATGCAGCATCGGGTACAGCGCGAAGGCGATGACATACAGCGCGAGCGCGCCGAGCAACGTGATGGTGAAGCCCCATTCGATGCTGGCGAGGATCGCGATCAGGCCGCCGATGTTGGTGAACAGCCCGTTCATGCCCCAGGCCCACGCGATTGCGCCGGCGGGCCGGTCGCGGATCGCCAGCACGCCGAGCGGGAACGGCATGCCGAGGAAGAAGCCGATCGGGAAGATCATCAGCCCGGTGACCACGATGCGCCCACCGAGCGGCAACGACAGCGCGAAATGCGACAGCGGGCCGTAGAGCACGATCAGCGCAATGACCGAGACGAGCGCGCCGCAGAACGGCAGCTGCCAGCGACGCTTCTCGCTGATGCCGAGCCATTCCGACGCCGCGCTGCCGATGCCCGCGGCGAGCAGCATGCTGAAGATGACGGTGGCGTAGGTGTACAGCGGGCTGCCGAGCACGTGAGTGAACTTCTGGATCAGCACCAGCTCGATGATGATGAAGCCCGCGCCCAGGCAGGCGAAGTAGCCCATCAGGGGCAGCGCCGTCGCGCCCTGCTGCCGGCCGACCCGCGAGTAGCGCAGCGGCAGGATCACGCAGAGGGTCACGAACAGCAGTGACAGCGCACCGACGGCGAAGAAGTGGGCCCAGTCCATCGGCACGCCGTGGTCGAGCTCGATGTTCAGGTAGTGCGCCGAACCCGGGTCGGTGAACGACGCCGCGTCGGCGGTGATCGGGCCGACGCTCTTCCGCAACATGCCGAAGTACGGGTGATCGTCGGTGCGCGGCGTGAAATTGACCTTGGTCTTTGCGGCGACTTCGGCCGGGAAGTCACCCGAATAGAAGTCGGCCGACAGGAACCGCTTCGACGCATCGAGCGGATGCTCGACGATCACCAGACGCTCGCCGGCGGGGATTTCCGGGCGCTGGTAGAACTGCTCGAGCGTCGAGACCTCCGCGGCGGTCCACGGCGCCGCCTTGAAGAGGACCGTCGGCAATGTGAGCTCGTGCGGCGCGAAGAACACGATCACGTGGCTCGCGAAATCCGTGCGTCCCATGCGCTTCCACGCGAGCGCCGCCGTCGTCAGCATGCGCGGGTAGATGTGATGGTTGATCTGCAGCACGCCCTGCGGCTTCAGGTGGCCAAAGTACTCCTCGTACGCCTCGGCGGTCTGCAGGTACGTCGGCGAGGTCGCGCCGGAGCCCTGCTGGATGCTGGAGCTCGTGTGGTTGCTGTAGATCTGGATGATGTCGTAGCGGCGGTCGGTGCTGCGCAGGAAGCTGCGGCCTTCGCCGGCCCGCACCGAGACCGCCGGGTGCTTGAACAGGTTGCCGATGTACTCGGAATAGCGGCCCGTGCCCAGTTCGACCACGGTCGGCACCATCTCGACAGCGTCGACGTGGCCCGCGCCGTACATCACAGCGGCCTTGGTTTCCTGGCCACCGGCGCTGCCGAGGATCAGCACGTCCTGGTTCGAGTCGCGTTTGAGGAAGTGCGCGCCGAGCACGCCGATCTGCCAGAAGTGCTCGTTGACCGTCGACATGTCGGCCGTGAGCTTCTCGCGAAGCTTCACGAAGTCGCCATCGAACTTGTAGAAGTAGCTGGTCTGGTTGCCTTCGTCGTACTGGATCGCCTTGCGATCGCCCGACTTGTGCCACGGGCGCGCGATCTCCGGTGTCCACGTTTCGTCGATCACCGAGATCTTCGAGATCGGGTCCCAGCGAGCCATCTCGAGCAGGCCGCGGTCGATGAACGTCTGGACCTCGCGCTTGTTGGTCTGGTTGCGGAAGTCGAAATACTGCGGCGAGCGCAGCACCGGCAGCGCGATGATCGCGAGCGCGAGCACGCACAGCACCGCCACGCGTCCGCGGCTGCTCGAGAACAGGGCCGCCGCGAGCAGGCCGATGGCGCCCGCACACAGCACGAGGCCGCCGGGGCCGATGGCGCTCATGAACGGAACGGCTGCGAGGCTGCCGATGCCGGCACCGATGAGGTCGTAGAAATACAGGCGCTGGATGCGCTCGCTGTGCCGGGTGAACACCGCGATGAGGGCATAACCGGTAAGGAAGAAGGGCGCCACGAGCGCCGCGTACAGCACGATGTAGCTCAGGGGTGCGGTGATGAAGTGCGTCCCCATGTGCGTGTAATCGAGATTCAGGAAGTTGATCAGTGGCACGAGTCCGACAGTGACCACCGAAAAGGCGATCGTCGTGCGCACGACCAGCGGCGCGACGTCGCGATCGGTCGGGATCGGCTTGATCGCGGCGAAAACACCGGCGAGACCGAACCCGAAGACAGCCGCGGCGACGACCACATAGGCGATGTTGGGAGCGATGACCACGTCGAAGATACGGGTCAGCATCAGCTCGAGTACGAGCGTGGCGAGTGCGATGAGCAGCACGCCGAAAGACAACTTGCGCAAGAGAGCTCCCTGCCTGATTCTTTTGTAATCTTGTAGGCGGGAGGGTTACACAGGTGACCCTTCCCGGGTGGCGGTATTAACCTATCACCGCACGGGAGCGGCCGGTATCGGGCGCGAGCATCCTTATGTCATTCAATCGCAACATTCGCCTCGCTCTCGGTGCCTGTGCCGCGGTGCTCTGTGCACAGGCACAGGCACAGGCAGCCGCATGCATCGCCGACACACCGCTCGACACCGCTCGCTGGATGTTCCAGCACCACTACTGGTTCTTTCAGCAGCGCACTGACGCTGCCGCCACGCTGTTGTCGGCGCAGCTGCGTCAGGGCATGGAGACGCAGTGGAAATGCGTGGCATCCGAGATGAACTGCCCGCTGGTCGCCGACCCGTGGACCAACGTCAGTGACGGCGCGGTCGGCGACCCGGTGGTCTTCAGCCTGCGCAATTCGCCACCGGAACGCTCGCGCGTCGGCATGCGGTTCGTGCTCGGCCGTGCCGGGGGAGTGAGCGAGCCTGCAACCGCAGAGCTCGTCCTGGTGCGCGACCCGCAGTCCGGCTGCTTCGTACTCGACGAGCTCGTCGGCGCCGCCGGCACGTCGCTGCGCAACTCGCTCTCGCTGCCGGCCAGCTGAGGTCGCGACTGCTTCTGACCGGGTAGCGGGGGTCACTGTTTCCTTTTGGCATGGAGAGGTCCGGGACTTGGGCACCGTGGCGCGGGGCTCTGGAAGCGATCGCCGGTGTGTCAGGGAATTTCCGTTGATTTCAACGGTATTATCAAGCCAGAGGAGCCCTGAACCAGAGGCTCGCCCCGGGGGTCGCCGAGTGAAGTTGAGCCGTGCCGCGCGTGTTGCCCTTTCCGTCGCCCTGTTCGGGGCGTGGAGCATCGCGGCACCCGCCGAATCGCCGCATGGCGTGCTGCCCGCCGCGCAGGCGAAGGCGATCGAGACTTATTGCAACGAGTGCCACAACACGACGGACTGGGCCGGCAGCGTCGCGTTCGACTCGATCACCGATGCACCGGTCGGCACCGAGGCGAAGACCTGGGAATCCGCGGTTCGCAAGCTGCGTGGCGGACTGATGCCGCCCGGCGGCGCGAAGCAGCCCGATGCCGAGACGGTGCGCGGCCTGGTGGGCTGGCTCGAGACATCGCTCGACGAAGCCGGTGCCGATGCGAAGCCGGGTCACGTGCCGCTGCGTCGCCTGAACCGGCGGGAATATGCGAACGCGATCCGCGATCTGATCGGGCTCACGATCGATCCGGCAGCCTGGCTGCCTTCCGATCCGTTGAAGGACGGTTTCGACACCAATGCCGAGCTGCTGCAGGTGACGCCGAACTTCCTCGACCAGTCGGTCGCCGCGGCGCGCTCGCTGGCGCTGCAGGCGGTCGGCGACCCGAAGGCGGCACCGATCGACACGACGTACGGCAACGTCGCGAACATGATCATCTCGCTGAACCCGCGGCCCTCGACGGGCGCCGGCAACCAGCAGAAGTACCAGGACGGCATGCCGTTCGGCACGCGCGGCGGCATGGTGGTCGAGCACGTGTTCCCGGCAGATGGCGAGTACGCGCTGACCATCGGCGACCTCGCGCTCGCGCGCGAAGTGCCGAAGCTCGAGTTCGTCAACACCGTGGTGGCGCTGCTCGACGGCAAGGAGTTCTACCGCGTCAATGTCGGCGGCGAAGAGGACTACAAGGCGATCGACCAGCAGCTCGACCAGGCGGTGTTCGACATCAACAGCCGCCTGCGCGACATCCGTTTCCACGCGACCGCCGGCCAGCACGACGTTGCCGTGACGTTCCTGCGCCGCAGCTATGCCGAGAGCGACGAACGGGTTCGTCCCGCGCCGATCGACGGCGGTCAGCAACGCGTCAATGCGGTGCACGCACTGCAGATCAAGGGCCCGCTCAAGGTCAGCGGTCTCAGCGATTCCGCCAGCCGCCGCAAGATCTTCATCTGCAGGCCCGCGACACCGGCCGAAGAGGGCCCCTGCGCCGACCGCATCATCGCGAATCTCGCGACCCACGCGTTCCGGCGTCCGGCGACCGATGAAGACCTGCTGCTACTGAAGCGCTTCTACGCGAAGGGGCGCGAGGGTGCGTCGTTCGAGGTCGGTATCCGCGATGCGCTCTCGGCGGTCCTCGCAAGCCCGCATTTCCTTTATCGGGCCGAGCGAGCGGCCGACGGCGTGCGCACGCTGAGCGACCTCGAACTCGCCTCGCGGCTGTCGTTCTTCCTGTGGAGCAGCCTGCCCGACGACGAGCTGCTGACCCTCGCCACGAAGAGCGAACTGTCGAAGCCGGACGTGCTGAAGGCACAGGTCGGGCGGATGTTGCGCGATCCGCGGGCGCTCTCGCTGACCACCGACTTCGCGTTCCAGTGGCTCAACGTCGCGAAGATGGACACGATCGCCCCCGCGCAGGCGCTGTTCAACCATGCGAGCGGCGCCTACGACCCACGCCCGCTGTTCCGCAAGGAGCTGGAGCTGTTCATGGACAGCATCCTCCGGTCCGACCGCAGCGTCGTCGACCTGCTGACCGCCGACCACACGTACATCAACGAGCAGCTGGCGCTGCTGTATGGCATGGAAGACATCAAGGGCGGTGCGTTCCGGCGCATCCAGCTGCACGATGCGAAGCGCAACGGCCTGCTCGGCAAGGGCGCGGTGCTGATGCTGACGGCGAATCCGGACCGCACGGCGCCGGTGCTTCGCGGCGCGTGGATTCTCGAGCGCATCCTCGCGGCGCCGCCGGCCTCGCCGCCCGCGAGCGTGCCCGATCTGAACGAAGCGGCGGCAGGGCGTCCCACGACCGTTCGCGAACGCACCGAGATCCACCGCCGCAACCCGGCCTGCGCGAGCTGCCACAACGTGATGGACCCGCTCGGTTTCGCGCTCGAGAATTTCGACACGGTCGGCCAGTTCCGCACCGTCGATCCGCAGACCCGCCAGCCGATCGACACCGCGGCGACGATGCCGGACGGCACGCACATCAAGGGGCCGGAAGATCTGCATCGTGCGCTCGCCGCGCGCGGAGGCCAGCTCGTGCAGGCAATCACCGAGAAGCTGATGACCTACGCGATCGGCCGCCACATCGAGTATCAGGACATGCCGACCGTGCGCCGCATCGTGCGCGAGGCTGGCGCGGACGGAAACCGCTTCGAGTCGATCGTCCTCGGTGTCGTCAACAGCGATGCCTTCCGTCGCCGCGAGTCGCCGCCGCTGCCGGCGACGAAGACCGCGCAGGTCGTCACCACCCCTGTCCGATAAGGTCCGGAGCCACGTCATGTTCATCACGAAGAAGCACCTGTCGCGCCGCACCGTCCTTGCGGGGGCCGGTGCCGCGATCGCACTGCCGCTGCTCGACGCGATGATTCCCGCGCACACCGCGTTCGCGAACACGGCTGCAGCGGTGAAGCCGAGGCTCGGCTACGTGTACTTCCCGCACGGCGCGGTGCAGAAGTTCTGGACACCCGAAGGCACCGGGCGCGACTTCAGGTTCTCGCGGATCCTGAAGCCGCTCGAGCCGATGCGCGAATACGTTACCGTCGTGTCGAACCTGCGCAACCGGCCCGGCGAGAGCTCGGATCCGCACGGCATCATCGAGTCGACCTGGCTCACCTGCCACGCTCCGACTGCGGCCCGCGACGGCGCGAACGCCGGCGTGTCCATCGATCAGCTCGCTGCGAGGCAGATCGGTCAGCAGACGCCGCTGTCGTCGATCGAGATTTGCGGCGAGCCGGGCGGCTCGGTGTCGTTCTCGCGACCGGGCCAGGGGTTGCCCCTCGAAGGCAACCCGCGCCGCGTGTTCAACACGATGTTCGGACCGGGCGATTCCAATGCGGAACGCAAGGGCTTGCTGGAGTCGACCGGCAGCCTGCTCGACTATGTGCAGGAATCGACGGCGAGCCTCACGCGCACGCTCGATGCCACTGACCGTGCACGCGTGAGCGACTACCTCGAGTCGGTGCGCGAAGTCGAAGGCCGCGTGCAGAAGTTGATGTCGAAGGCCGACTCGCTCGGCGATCTGCCGAACGCGCCGCTCGGCGCGCCGGATGACTTCACCGAGCTGCTCGACGTGCAGTTCGAGATGATGGCGCTCGCCTTCCAGACCAACCAGACGCGCATCGCGACGATGCGGATGGTGAAGGAAGCGACCATGCGTACCTACCCGATGGTCAACGTCGACGAGGCGTTCCATCCGCTGTCGCACCATGGCGAAGACCCGGAAAAGCATGAGCGGCTGGTGCGGGTGCAGTCGTATCACACCGAACGGCTCGGCAAGTTCGCGAAGCGCCTCGCGAGCGTCAAGGAGGGGAACGGCAACCTGCTCGACAGCTGCATCATCCTGTACGGCAGCAACATGGCGAACAGCGACCTCCACAACAACAACCCGCTGCCGCAGCTGCTGCTCGGCAAGGGCGGCGGCCTCAAGGGAGGCCAGCATGTGTCGCTGCCCAAGGACACACCGCACGCGAACCTGCTGCTGACCATGGCCCAGCGTGCCGGGGTGAACCTCGAGAAGTTCGGCGACTCCAGCGGGACGCTGACCGACATCTGACGTTCGACCGCTCTCCCGCTCGCTGATCCCTCAAGGTTACCGATGTCCATCTCCCGTCGATCCCTGCTGCGCGGCGGTGCGCAGGCTCTTGTCGCCGCCTCGCTGCTGCGCAGCGTGCCCACGTTTTCCGCAGGCGCGCGCGACATCCGCGTTCAGGACCTGAATGGCCTGTCGCTGTTCACCGGAGCAGGGTGCAACGTCGTCGCGCTCGGCGGTCCCGACGGGGCGCTGCTGGTCGACGGAGGGCTCGCCGAAAATTCGTCCGCGCTGCTGAAGGTCGTCGCCGCACAGCTGAAGACGAAGCGGGTCAGCACGCTGATCAACACCCACTGGCATCCGGAGCAGACGGGCTCGAATCTCGCCGTCGGCACTGCCGGCGGCACGATCATCGCGCACGAGGTGACGAAGCTGTTTCTCGGGCGCCGGGAGAACTCCGCGCTGTTCGAGGGCTTCTATGGTCCGCTGCCGGCCAAGGGGCGCCCCACCAGGACGACCTACAACTCCGGCTCGATCGAATTTGCAGGTCAGAGAGTGGACTACCGGTACCTGCCCGCCGCCCACACCAATGGCGATCTGTTCGTGCATTTCCCGAAGCACGACGTCATCGTCGCCGGCGGGCCGGTGTCGGCCGACAGTTGGCCCGTGCTCGATTACCGCAACGGCGGGTTCATGCACGGCTTCGTGCGCGCGTACGAGATCCTCACCGAGGTCGCGAAACCGGAAACCCTCATCGTGCCGGCGAACGGACCGGTGCTGACCGGCAAGGAGCTCGCGGCGCAGAAAGACCTGTACTGGGCGCTGTTCAAGCAGTTCTTCGTGTTCTTCAACAAGGGCTTCGGCCCGCTCGACGTCGTGGCCGCCCGACCGCTGAAGGATCACGAGGCCCGCCACGGCGACCCGGCGCAGTTCCTCGAATACGCCTATCGCAGTCTGCAGCTCGCCACCATTCCGCATTGATGCCGGTGCGCGTCGCATTCGAGCGGCCGGACCAGCCCGAGGTGCTGCGGCTGATCGATGCGCTCGACGAGTATCAGAAGCCGCTGTATCCGGCCGAGAGCCATCACGGCATCGACATCGCGGGGCTGCGCCATCCGTCGGTGCTGTTCGCCGTCGCGCGCGACGCGGACGGTGAGGCGATCGGCTGCGGAGCGGTGCGGCTCGACGGCAGGCAGGCCGAGTTGAAGCGCATGTACACATCGCCTGCGCATCGAGGCTGCGGTGTCGGCAGCCACCTGCTCACATCGCTTCAGAACGAAGCCATCGCGCGCGGCTGCGAGCGGCTGCAGCTCGAGACCGGCTATCTGCAGCACGAAGCGCTCCGGTTGTACGAACGAGCCGGATTCGTGCGCCGTGGCCCGTTCGGTGACTACGTGGAAGATCCGAACAGCGTGTTCATGGAGAAGACGGTCGAACCGGTCGCAGCGGCGCGGTCCGTTTCGGTCTGGCGGGCGACCCCTGCCGATGCGGACGACGTTGCGCCGCTGTTCGATGCCTATCGACAGTTCTACCGCCGCGAGGCCGACCTCGCGCTCGCGCGGTCGTTCCTGCGCGATCGCCTGAGCCGGCGCGAGTCGGTCATCCTGGTTGCCCGTGATGCCGCAGGTGCCGCGTGCGGATTCGTCCAGCTATATCCCGGATTTTCGTCGGTCAGGGCCGCGCGGCAGTACCTGCTGAACGATCTCTTCGTCGCGCCGGCAGGACGTCGGCGAGGAGTGGGGCGGCTGTTGCTCGAGCACGCGGTGCGGATGGCGTCCGAAGAAGGCATGTCGCGCCTTCGGCTGTCGACGGCGGTGGACAATCTGCCGGCCCAGCGGCTCTATGAGGGGCTCGGGTGGGTGCGCGATACGGGCTTCTACGACTACCGTATCGACACATGAATCCCGACGACGCGATGCGGCTCGCGCTGACCGAGGGTCGACGTGCATTACCGGCGTGCCTGCCCAACCCGCCGGTCGGCGCGGTGCTCGTGCGCGATGGCCAGGTGATCGCCACCGGGTTCACGCAGCCACCGGGTCGGCCACATGCCGAAGCGATGGCGCTGGCTCAGGTGGACGGCGATCTCTCCGATGCGGTGCTGTACGTGACACTCGAGCCCTGTTCCTTCCACGGGCGCACGCCGTCGTGCGCCGACGCGGTGCTGGCGCGCGGCCTCCGCACGCTTACCGTCGCACTCATCGACCCCGACCCGCGCAATGCCGGCAAGGGCATCGAGCAGCTGCGCGCGGCGAGTGTCGCGGTGTTCCTCGGCACGCTCGCCGCCGAGGCGAAGGCCGATCTCGGGCCGTATCTCAATCTGCCGGCGAATCGCGGCGCCTGAACGCATTGGCGATGGCGGGGCCCTGCGCGTCATACTCGACCGATGACGCACTTCCTGCTGTTCTATGAATTCGGCGACGACTACCTGGAGAGACGCGGGGCGTTTCGCTCCGAGCACCTGCGCCTCGCCTGGGAAGCGCAGGCTCGCGGCGAGTTCCTGCTCGGCGGTGCGTACGCCGACCCGGCCGATGGTGCGGCGCTGCTGTTCCGATGCGAATCGGCCGAGGTCCCGCAGCAGTTCGCGGCAGCCGACCCGTACGTGAAAGCGGGTCTCGTGAAAGCCTGGCGCGTGCGCACCTGGACCACGGTGGTCGGCGAAGGCGCCAGCAATCCGGTGCGCCCGTGAACTATCGCGGCAGCTGCCACTGCGGGGCGGTCGCTTACGAGGTCGAGGGCACCCTCGATCGGGCGATGGCCTGCAATTGCTCCATCTGCCAGCGCAAGGGTTCGTTGCTGTGGTTCGTGCCGCGCGAATCATTCCGCCTCCTCACCCCGGAAGAGGCCAGCGCGTACTACGAGTTCAATCGCCACCTGATCAAGCACTACTTCTGCACCACGTGCGGCATCCATCCCTATGCGGTGGGCACCAACCCGAAGGGCGGCGAGATGGCCGCGATCAACGTGCGCTGTCTCGAGGGCGTCGACCTCGACAAGGTCCCGGTCGTGCACTTCGACGGGCGCGCAAAGTCTTGAGCGGGCGCCGCCTCGTCTCGTCGGGCTCGACATTCGAGCGTGACATGGCGTACTCGCGTGCCGTCATCGACGGCGATTTCATCTTCGTGTCGGGCACCACCGGCTTCGACTACGCGACGATGACCATCGACGACGATGTCGTCGTGCAGGCCGAGCAATGCTTCCTGAACCTGCGGGCCGCGCTCGCGCAGGCCGATGCGCACCTCGCCGACATCGTGCGCGTGAACTACGTGCTGCCCGCGCGCGAGGACTTCGAACGCTGCTGGCCAGTGCTGAGGCAACATCTCGGTGACGTGCGACCCGCGGCCACCATGATCTGCGCCGGGCTCGCCGACGTGCGCATGAAGATCGAGATCGAAGTGACGGCGCGACGCCGGCCTGGCTGAACGGGGAGTCGATCAGTCCCGCGCGGGATTGGAATTGCGCGCGCGCCGACCGAGCGCACGCGGTGAGCGGCAGGTCTGCCCCGACCGCTTGCGCGGGCGGCGCCGGAATCGGATGCACGCGACGATCGCAGGCTTCGCCATCGAGCTCGGCGCGGCGGGACGAGCGCGGCGCAATGCGGCGGGTGCCCGTGCCCGCCTGATGTCACCGAGCCGCCGACGCAGCGCCGGGCACAGACGGATTCGCGAGACATAACCACGCCGTCCGAGGGCCTTCAGGCGGCAGCGCCAGCGGGGACGGGCATGCGGAGCGTGCGCGGCCACGCGCGCCGGGCGGCGTTCGGGTGAAGTGCGATGCTGATCGGTCACGACTGCACCCGGTGGGAGCGGAATGGCTTCGAGCGGGATGTTATCGCGACGCCCCGCGGAATACTTCGGTCATGATAGGCGCCGTGAAAATCCGTGACGCCAGTGCGTTCGACGGGGACGCGCTCGCGCGGATCTACAACCCGTACATCGACGCGACGACCATCACCTTCGAGGAACAGCGCGTCGATGCGGCGACGATGGCCGCGCGCGTGGAGAACGTGCGCGATGCCGGGCTTGCCTGGGTGGTCGCAGAACTCGACGGCGACGTCGCGGGTTACGCCTATGCCACGGCCTGGCGAACCCGGGCAGCTTACCGGTTCGCGGTCGAGACCGCGGTGTACCTCCCGAGCCAGCACTATCGTGCGCGGCTCGGCACCGCGCTCTACACCGCGCTCGAAGAGCGGCTGCACGCGCGCGGCATCCGCTGCCTCATCGGCTGCATCGCTCTGCCCAACGAACCGAGCGTCGCGCTCCACGAAAAACTCGGTTTTGCGAAGGTGGGGCATTTTCCCGCGGTAGGCTGGAAATTCGGCCGCTGGATCGACGTCGGCTTCTGGCAGAAGGCGCTGCCGCAGGCCGGTCGACCGGTTGTTCTGGAGGCAGGATAGTCGGGTGTTTTTCCGCTGTCATGTCGGGGTGCGGTTTGGCTAGACTCGGCTTGCACTGCGAGCGCGGCGCAACAAATCCAAACCAAGACTTCGGGGGACTCATGACTCATCGCCCTTCTTTCGTCAGCACCGCTGCGGTGCTGCTGATGCTCGGTACGGCAGCGCCGTTGTTCGCCGCCAGCCCCACGGTATCGCCGGCCATCCAGGCCGCTGTCGCCGATGCGGCGAGGCCAGATGCCGACAAGCAGCGCGATGCGAACCGCAAGCCGGCGGAGCTCATCGCGTTCGCCGGCATCAAGGCCGGTGACAAGGTCAGCGACATGCTGCCCGGCGGCGGCTATTTCACGCGCCTGTTCAGCAAGGTCGTCGGGCCGACCGGTACGGTCTACGCGCTGGCGCCGGCGCGGCGCCCGGACGCACCCGCGAACGCACCCGATCCTTCGGCGGCGGTGAAGAAGATTGCCGAAGATCCCGCGTACGCGAACGTGCGCGTCGGCGACATCACCACCAACCCTGCAGAGAAGGTCGACGTCGCCTGGACCTCGCTCAACTACCACGACCTGCACAACCGGCCGAATGCCGACCTCGGCGCGTTCAACAAGCAGGTGTTCGATTCGCTTAAGCCGGGTGGCACGTACATCGTCATCGATCATGCGGCGGCGAAGGGCAGTGGCAAGAGCAGCACCTCGACGCTGCACCGGATCGAGTCCGACTTCGTCAAGAAAGAGGTGATGGCGGCGGGCTTCAAGTTCGAGGGCGAGAGCAACTTGCTCGCCAACCCCGCCGACTCGCACACGGCCATCAATCGCGATTCGAGCGTCCAGGGTCACACCGACCAGTTCGTGCTGAAGTTCAGCAAGCCTCGCTGAGCGAGGGCCTGGTCAGGGCTCGCCTCCGGCTGCGCGAGCGGCATCCGGGGGACGCGCCCTGAACCTGGCGCTGCCGGACGATACCGACCCGGTCCTGCTCCATGGCTTAGGTGGTCCGTGCGGTCTCTCGGGACGCCCGTCGCATCCGCACCTACAACCCTTGAAAGCGGACGCCGACGGCAGCCCCTGGGTCCGCAACGGACAATGTGACCCTGCTCCAAGAGCCACATCGAAGGGGAACCATCCATGACTACAACCGCTGGACATACGAGTGCGATCTGCGCCCGCAAGGTGCTCGGGACGAACGTCTACGACACCGCCGGCAACAAGATCGGCGAGATCGAGGACGTCGTGCTCGACAAGCTGTCGAACAACATCATGTTCGCGATCGTGAGCTTCGGTGGCTTTCTCGGCATGGCGGAGAAATATCACCCGATGCCGTGGAGCACGCTCGACTACGACCCTGAGCAGGGTGGTTACGTCGTCACCGCGACGAAGGAGCAGCTGCAGGCCGCGCCCTTCGACTCGATCTCGGCACTGACGCGAGATGACGGCATGGCGTATCGCGATCGCGCCTACTCGTACTACAAGGCCGAACCGTACTGGAACTGATTCCACGCCCGACCTGACCGGAGGCTGCCATCGCCAGCGTGCGGTGGCGGCCTGCCGTTTCTTCGCACGCCGCTTGCCCCGCCGTCGCGTGCCGGTACACTACGCCGCTTTCCTGCATCCACGGATGTCGCGGCATCGTTGATGAACAAACCCGCCGATGCCACGGTCGCATCCGCAATCGATCTGCGCTACGGCCAGATCGGTGTGCTTCACGGACGACTTCGCTCGACCGATCCCGGTGCGCTGCTCGATGAGCTGAGCGGCCGCATCGCGACCGCGCCGCAATTCTTTCAGCAGACTGCCCTGTGCCTCGACCTTGCCTCGCTCGCCGAGCCGCCCGATGCGGCCGCGGTGCGCGCCGTGATCGATGCGGTGAAGCGCGCGGGCATGCTGACCGTCGGGCTCGCCGAGGGCTCGCCGCAAGTGGCAGAACTGGGCAAGGCGCTTTCGCTGCCGGTGCTCAGCGGCTTTCGTCCATCGAGTCGCGGCGCGCCCGCTGCGACGCCGGCGCGGCCGGTCGCCGCGGAGCCGCCGCGTCCGGTCACCGCCGTTGGCCTGCAGCACGCGCAGCCGGTACGCTCCGGCCAGCGCGTCTACGCGCGCGACCGCGACCTCATCGTCACCGCCATGGTCGGCGCCGGCGCGGAAGTGATCGCGGACGGCTGCGTGCACGTCTATGGTGTGCTGCGCGGCCGGGCGATGGCCGGCACGCGGGGCGACACCAGCGCGCGGATGTTCTGCCAGGAATTTCGCGCCGAGCTCGTTGCGATCGCCGGCGTGTTCCGCGTCTTCGAGACCCTTCCGCCCGAACTCGCCGGCCATCCCGTGCAGGCCTGGCTCTCGGACGACGAACTGCATTTCGCCCGCCTCGGCGGTTAGGAGAACTGGAACCGTGACCGAAATCCTCGTGGTGACCTCGGGCAAGGGAGGCGTCGGCAAGACCACGACTTCCGCCAGCCTCGCCTGCGGCCTCGCCCGTCGTGGCAAGAAGGTCGCGGTGATCGACTTCGACATCGGCCTGCGCAATCTCGACCTGATCATGGGTTGCGAGCGGCGCGTGGTGTACGACTTCGTCAACGTCATCCAGGGCGACTGCACGCTGAAGCAGGCCCTGATCAAGGACAAGCGGCTCGAGAACGCTGTTCGTGCTCGCGGCCTCGCAGACGCGCGACAAGGATGCGCTGACCCCCGAGGGCGTTCGCAAGGTGCTCGACGAGCTGATCGCCGAGGGCTTCGACTACATCCTGTGCGATTCGCCGGCCGGCATCGAGAAGGGCGCGCACCTCGCGATGTACTTCGCCGACCGCGCGATCGTCGTCGTGAACCCCGAAGTGTCGTCGGTGCGCGATTCCGACCGCATCCTCGGCCTGCTCTCCTCCAAGACGCGACAAGGCGGAGAAGGGCGAGGGCAAGGTGAAGGAGCACCTGCTGCTGACGCGGTACAACCCGCGCCGCGTCGCCATCGGCGAGATGATGAGCGTCGCCGACGTCAAGGAGATCCTCGGCCTCGACGTCATCGGTGTGATCCCGGAGTCGCCCGACGTGCTGTCGGCCTCCAATGCCGGAACGCCGGTGATCCTGAACGACGGCAGCGACGTCGCTGCGGCGTACGACGGACGCGGTCGGTCGTCTGCTCGGCGAGGAACTGCCGCTGCGCTTCACCGATGAGCCGAAGAAGGGATTCTTCGCGCGCATGTTCGGGAGCTGAAGCTGGGACTTCTCGCCCTGTTCCGGCGCACGCCGCCGACCGCCAGCCTCGCCAAGGAACGCCTGCGCATCATCGTCGCCCAGGAGCGCGGGACGCGAAATGCGCCCGACTATCTGCCGCTGCTGCGGCGGGAGCTGCTCGAGGTCATTCGCAAGTACGTCAACGTCGACCCGGACGCCGTGCAGGTGATCGTCGAAAAGGAAGACGGTCACGACGTGCTCGAGCTGTCGGTGTCGTTGCCGGAGAAAGTCAGCCCGGCGACGTAGACGACGGTCCACCCGACGAGGTCTGGCAGCGCGTCGAGATCGAGCACGCGGATCTTGCGCATCCATAGCCAGCTCAACGTGCCCTGCAGGTGCCGGCGTGATTCGTCCGCCGGCATCGGGAAGCGCACGGCGAGGTCCAGGCGGAACTTGCGGCCCGAGCCTCGCACCGCGAGTTGCGTGTAACCCAGCCGGTCGGCGAACAGCTCGATGTCGGCCCGCTGCTTGACAGTCAGGTCGCAGGGCTGGCCGACGCCGGTGAGCGTTGAGTGGTTGGCCTGCCAGTCGCGCAATGCCTCGCGGACGATCTCGCTGACGGATGCGTAACCGTCCGTCCGCGCCGCCTGGCGGATGGAATAAAGAAGCGGGCTGGGCAGCGCGATGCTGACCTTCTGCACGCGGTTGGGGTCTGGCTGTTCCTTGGGTTGGGTACCTCGCTTGCTACTCGTTGCCACCCCTTACCACCTGTTCGCACCGTCGATGGGTCTAACGATAAAGAAGGCGCGAGCGTGCGAGCGCGCGCTGAAACGCGTGCGTTTCAGATCATTGGCAGATGGCCAGGCCACGGTTTGCGCGGGAACGCGTTCTCCAGCAGTTCGACGGCTCGCTCGCTCAGCTCCAGGGTGCCCGCTCCCGCGTTCTCTTCCACGTGCGCCACGGTAGAGGCCTTTGGAATTGCGAACACCTGCGCATGGCGGGTCAGGAAGGCGAGTGCGATCTGACGCGGGGTCGCATCGTGCAATCGTGCGGCTTCGGTGAGTGCCGGCGCGTCGCGAAACGGCGCGGGGCCGAACGGCGTGTACGCGGTCAGCGCCACACCGTGCCGCTGGCACCACGGCAGCACCGCATGCTCGATGGCGCGCTCGCGCAGGTGATACAGCACCTGATTGCACACGGGCAGCCCGAGCCCGAGGCCCTCGAGCTCGTCCAGGTCGTCCGCGTCGAAATTGCTGACGCCCCACGCGCGGATCTTGCCGGCGCGCCGGAGCGCGACGAACGCCTCGATCGTCTCGCCCAGCGGAACGGAGCCGCGCCAGTGCAGCAGGTAAGCATCGAGGTGGTCGGTGCGCAGCGCGCGCAACGACCGCTCGCAGGCCGCAACGACGCCGCTGCGCGAGGCATTCTGCGGCAGCACCTTCGAGACGACATACGCCTCGCCGCGGCGGCCGGCGATGGCCTCGCCGACCAGCGACTCAGCTTCGCCCGACCCGTACATCTCGGCGGTGTCGATGTGATCGAGCCCGAGGTCCAGTCCACGACGCAGCGCTGCCAGTGCTTCGCGCCGACTCGAGCGTTCGAGCTGCCAGGTACCCTGGCCGATGACGCCGAGTGCGTGTCCGCTCGGGCCGAATGCTCGCATCTCCAGCGCACTCATTACTTCTCCTTGCGGAACTCGATGCCGGCGCGGGAATTCAGCGTGCCCTGCTCGGCCTCGAACGAGAGTTCGCGCGAGAGGCGATAGCGCAGCGTCACCACCTGGCCCGACTCGAACAGCCCGACGCCGTAGCCGAGATACAGCCGCGGCGAGAGGTATTGCCCGACGGTCAGGGCGGCGCCGCCGATCGAGGCGCTGTCCTTGATGCCGAGCTCGTCGACGCCGAGGCGCTTGCCGACGTTCTTCGCGAGCAGCCCGCCGGCGGCGGTGCCGAGCTGGCGAGCCGCCGACTGCAGGGCATCGCCCTCGCCGGTACCGGCGCCGATCTGGTCGAGCGGCTTGCCGGCGACGATGTACGACAGCGCGTTGGCCTCGCCCATCGTGGGATCCGAGAACACGTTCAGCTCGGGATTGAGGGCCGCGCCGGTGACGCGGAAGCCGGCGGTGACGGTGTCGACCTGACGCACGGCGGTGATGGCGAGGCGGGGATTGTCGATCGGCGTGCCGGCGTACAGCAGCTGGCCCTGCTGGATCGTCAGGTCCTGACCGTAGGCCTGGTACTTGCCCGCGACGCGCAGCTCGCCCGAAGCGGTGGTCGGCTCGCCAGGCCTTTCGCGAACGTCGATCTCGCCGGCGACGCTCGCATCGAGCCCGTAGCCCTTGATCTTGACGTCGTCGCCGAGCGTCACCTGCACGGTCGCGTGGACCGGTGCCGTCTGCTCGGCAGTCGCCACGACGTCGTCGTCGACGACCACGACGTCGGGCGATGCCGAGCGGGTGCGTTTCGCATTCGGCAGCCGCTGCAGGTCGATGCTGGCCGAGGGAATGCGAACGCTGCCTTCGACGTCGGTACGGGTCGCGGTGCGGTTGACGGTCAGATCCGGGGTCAGCGCGACGCGCACGCCGGGAATGTCCACGGCGAGCACGTTGGTTCCGGTCGCCTTGATGCGTGCGCCGCCGTCGAGACTCGCCTGACCGTCGAACTTCAGCGTCCCCTCGCCCGATTTCAGCGAGCCTTCGATCTGCAATGGCTGGTCACCGGTGCCGGCGCTGCGCACGACGACCTCGCCGTTGCGTGGTTTGAGGTTCAGCTCCGGCAGGTCGAATCCGAGGCCGCTGAGCCGAGCCTCGCCATCGATGCGCGGTCCCGACGCCGGACCGACCACGCGTGCCTGAATCGCGAGCGATCCCTCGACGTTGACGAGCTGCGGCGTGAACGCCTCGATGACGCCGATACCCGGGAGCGTCACCGTCACCTGCCCATCGAGCTGCGGATCGGCGCTCATCAGCGCAGTGGCCGCTACGGCGCCCTCGAGGCTGCCCTTGTCGTTCAGCACCGCGCGTACGTCGACGCGCCCCGATTCACCCTGCAGCGCCGCGTTCGCCTGCAGATCGCGCCAGGCGAGCAGTTCGCGGGCCTCTTCGCCGGCCGCCACGGCCTCGAGGATGCGGCCGCTGGCGGAGCGGATGTGCGCTTCCCCGGACACTGCGCCCTGGGCACTGCGGGACACGTCGCCGTCGCCGTCGATGGCGCCGTCGATGCCGACCGGCAATTCCACAAACGCCTGCGCGAGGCGGAGCGGCAGCGCGCTGAGGCTGTACTTCGCCTTGAGGTCGCCGGCAGCGCCCATCTCGCCTTCGACACACAGCCGCATGGCGCCATCGGCCAGGCATGCGGTCGAGAGCGTCGAACGGGTGGTGGAAGCGCTGAGCGCGAACGGCTGCTGCAGCGAGAGACGTGCAACGTCCGAGGCGGTGATCTGCAGTCGCGACACGTCGCCGCTCCACGTCCCATCGGCGAGCCCGCCCGCGAGGTCGAGGCCGAGGCTGAGGCGCGAACCCGTTGCATCGAGTCGCAGCTGGTGTCTGGCCTGGTCGCCGTCGGCCTGCAGCCGCACGGTCGAGAAGTCGAATCCGGCCGCGGTCGCGCCTTCGGCGACCAGCGCCAGCTTGCCCGACGGCTCGAGCGGGCGCGTGACGTCGGCATCGAGCTGCAGCCGCCGGACGGCATTTCCGTCGTAGGCGAGCTCGGCGCCGCGCAGGTTCGAGGTGATCGTCACCTCGGGCCAGCGTCCGCGGGCATCGACCGTGCCGTCGAGCCGGCCCTGCGCTTTCGGCAGCCAGTCGCCGAGGTCGGCCACTTCGAGCGCGGCGTGCGCGATCGCCTGCTGTTTCGCGTCGCGGCTGCCTTCTATGCGGATGCGGCTCGCACCGGAGCTGACCTCGGCGCGACCGACCAGCGCCTTGTCGGCGGCGAGCTCGAGCTCGGCCGACCCGGCGACGCGCCGGTTGCGCAGCGTGCCGAGCAGATCCTGCAGCGCGACGCGTCCCTCTATGCCCTCGGGCAGCTGGCGACCGTCGCTGGCGAGGCGAAAATCGAGCCGGCCGGGCCACTCGCTGAGCAGCGCCCCAGGATCGAACCCACGGCCCGCCGCACCGATGGTCCAGCCGAGCTGCGGCTGCAGCTGCACGACTCCGGCGGCAGCGAGCCGCCCGCGCGGCTGCACGATGTCGAACCGCGCGAGCTGCACCCTCTGCGGCGTGCCCGACAGATCGAGCTGGATGTCGGCGAGCTGACGCGGCGGTCCGAGTCGCAGGGTGCCGCTGGCGCGATACGTCTCTGGAGTGCCGCCCGCCTCGATACGCCCGGCCGTGTGCAGCTCCTGGCCGACGAGGTCTGCCGGGATGACGATTTCGTTCCACTGCAGGTCGAACTGCCCCGCCACCGGTGTCGCGGTGGGCTGCAGCCGACCGGCCAGCGTCAGCTCGCCGCCGCCGAAACCAATCGCGCCATCGAGCGCGACGTCCTCGCCGGCGCGCCGACCGTTCAACCGCCGGATCTCGAGTGGCGTCTGGTTGAGGACGACGCTGCCCGCGGTGCTCGCTTCGTCGAGCGAGCCGGAACCCGCGAGGTCGACCGCGAGCTGCAGCAGGGAGGAGCCTGGCAGCAGCTTCTCGCGCGGATCGAACGCGGGGACCTTCAACGTGTACCGCCACGGCATGCGCTCGCGCTGCTCTAGCGCGAGGGTCAGTTCACCCGCCACCGGTTCGCGCAGCCGCAGCGTGAGATTGGCGAGCGCGTCGGCAGCGCGCGCCTCGACCGTACCGGCGAACTCGCGCGGCCCGACCTGCCAGCGGAAGCGGCCGTTGCCGTCGCCGCCGAAGACTCGCGGCTCGCTGGCGCCGCCCGCGACGGTGCCGGTGAAATGGACCTCGCCCTGATCGGCCTGCACGTCGAGCCGCTGTACCGACAGCGAGGCGGATGTCCACGTCGCGGCCAGCGCCGCATCGCGGACGTGCACCACCTCGGCACCGTCGCTGACGACGCGTGCATCCCGCAGCGAGAAGTCCTCGATCCGAAGGCCGATCGGCGGGTCGAGCGGGTTGCCGTTCCGTACCGGATCGGGCGGGTTGGTGCCCGGCACGAGACTGACGGCCAGCCCCTCGAGCGCGGCCCGACGCACGTGCACCGTGCCGCTGAAGAGCGCGCCCAGCGAGAGATCGACTTCGCCTCGTGCCAGCCGCGCATCGACGCCCGTGCCGGGGTCGACCCAGCGCAGGTCCGTCACTCGCAGCGGACCGGCCAGCCGGCCTTCCAGTCTGCCGACGCTGAGCTTCGGCGCAAGGAAGCCTTCGGCCCGCGCCAGCGCGAAGCGCGCCCCGGACTGCGTGAACAGCAGCCAGCCGAGGCTGCCCGCGATGACCAGCGCGAGGGAGGCGGCGATGAGGGCAAGGCGACGCTTCACAGGTCGGGCCCGATCATGATGTGAAAGCGCAGGCCTTTCGACTGGGTGTCCTGGTCGGTGCGAACCGGCACGGCGAAGTCGACCCGGATGATGCCCACCGGCGACTTCCACCGTACGCCGACGCCCGCGCCGACGTTCGCGTTCGGTTTCGAGTCGAACGCGTCGCCCGCGTCGACGAACACCGCGCCACCCCACTGCTCGGTGAAGTAGTGCTCGAATTCGCCGCTGACCGTCGCGAGGTAATGGCCGCCGATGACGCCGGTGTCGTCGTACTCTTTCTTCGGGTTCAGTGCGCGGAGGCGGGCCAGCAGGGCAGGGTCGACATCGCGCCGCTCGCCGATCTGCTGATAGTCGAAGCCGCGCACCGAGCGGTCGCCGCCGGCGAAGAAGCGCAGCTCGGGCGGCAGGCGGTCGAACCGGTCGGCCTGCAGCGCTCCGCCGGAAGCGCGCAGGATCACGCGCGACCGATCGCCTGCCGGACGCACCCACTTGAGATCGGCGCGCACCGAGGCGAGGTTGGTGTCCGAAAGCAGGCCGCCGGCTGAAAGGCGTGCGGTATACGTGACCGAAACGCCGCGTGAAGGAAAGATCAGGTCGTCGGCGCGCCGGCGCGCCAGCAGTCCTTCCCCGAACAGCAGGCGCGTCGGCGTGGCTTGCTCGAGCAGCACGAAATCGCCGTCGAGGTACTGCACGCCGAGCGTGCGCGCATAGCCATGCCAGTTGTCGAGCTGCTCGCTGACGCCGAGCCGCGCGAGCCGCGCGCGCCACGAATCGGTGGTCTCGTCCCTGTAGCTGGCCGTGACGCTGTACAACCGGCTGTTGATGTCGGGTCGCGGGATCCGATAGTACAAACTGTACGCTTCGAGCCGCGTCGCGTACTCGAGCTGCGCGCCGGCCTTGTGCCCGCGGTCGTTCAGCCATCGGCGCTGCACGCCCAGCTTGCCGCCGGGGCCGGTGTCGGTGCTCACGAACGCGCTGGCCGTGTAGATGTTCCGTTTCGCCGGCACCAGCTGCACATTCACCGGCACACGGCCGTCGGCGCGCTCGTCTATCTGCGGAGTGACCGACACGATCGAGAAGTAGTCTGCCTCGACCAGGCGCTGCTGGAAGCGCAGCACGTCCTCCACTGAGTAGAAGGCGTCCGGCTTCCAGGGAATGAAATCGTTCAGGAACTCGGCCGGCAGCTGGTTGCCGGTGAAACGCACGTCCCCCATTCGATAGCGCTCGCCACTGTCCCAGGCGAGGTCGATCGTCGCACTGCGCGACGCGCGGGTCACCTCGACCCGGTGGCGCGTGAGATTCGTGTCGAGGAACCCGCGCGCCTGCAGCGCGGTGGTCACCTCGGCCTTGCGCAGCTCGTACAGCCAGTGGTCGAGCGCCTCGTCGACCCGCGGCTCGAACGCCTTCACCGCATCCTCGACCGCTTCGATGCTCGCGCCTTCACCGCTCACTTCGGTGCTGACGCTGCGGACGATCACCCGCTCGCCGAGCGTGACGTCGTATGTCACCTTCGTGTCGGCACCGTTCTGCTCGAGCCTGGAACGAACCTGCACGTCGTAGTAGCCCCACGGCTCTAGGCCACGACGGATCTCGTCCTCGCCGGCACGGGCGAGCCGTCGCAGCTGCGCGGCCGACAGCTCGCGGGTCAGGTACTGTGCCAGCTCGAGATTGTCACGGGCGACGCCGGCGAACTCGCCCTCGACGCCGGTGATCTCGATCGTGACCGCAGCCGGCGCGAGTGCCGACCAGCCGAGCGCGAGCGCGAGCGCAGCGGCGCGAATGCGTGGTCGGACACGTAAGTAACAGGGGGCCGGCATGGCGTCATTGTCGCCCGTGTCCGGGCCGGCAGCAGTCAGAAATGGAGAAGGAGGCGCCGGACGATGCGCCGCCGCCTTGCCAGCTGTTCGGGGCGGCATAATGCGCACATGAACCCGCCCAGCAGCCGAGTCATCGTCACCGTCATCGGTCAGGATCGCGTCGGCATCATCGCGGGCGTTTCCGCGCTGCTCGCCGCCGCGAACGTCAACATCCTCGACATCTCGCAGACGCTGCTGCAGGAGATGTTCACGATGATCATGATGGTCGACGCGGGTAGCGCCAACATCGATTTCGACGAGCTGAAGCGGCGGCTGCGCGACCACGGCGCGTCGCTCGGCATCTCGATCGACGCGCAGCACGAAGACGTGTTCCGCTACATGCACCGCGTATGAGCCTCAAGTTCTCGCCGTCGGAGATCGTCGAGACCATCCGCATGGTGCAGATGGAGAAGCTCGACATCCGCACCATCACGATGGGCATCAGCCTGCGCGACTGCGCGCATCCGGATCTAGCCGTCGCCGCGCGCAAGGCCTACGACAAGATCTGCCGCGAGGCGGCGCGGCTGGTCGAGGCAGGCGCGGAGATCGAGCGCGAGTACGGCATTCCGATCGTCAACACGCGGGTGTCGGTGACGCCGGTCGCGCTGGTCGCCGAGAGCAGCGGCGCTGCGGACTACACCGCGTTCGCCGTCGCGCTGGACCGCGCGGCGGCCGAGGTCGGCGTCAACTTCATCGGCGGGTTCTCCGCGCTCGTGCACAAGGGGGCGACGCCCGGCGACGCGCGCTGATCGACATCGATCCCGAGGCGCTCGCGGAGACCGAGCGCGTCTGCGCCTCGGTGAACGTCGGGACGACGCGCGCCGGCATCAACATGGACGCGGTCGCGCGCATGGGCGAGATCATCTCCGCCACCGCGAAGCTGCACGGCCGACCGCGACGGCGATCGGGTGCGCGAAGCTGGTCGTGTTCTGCAATGCCGTCGACGACAACCCGTTCATGGCCGGCGCGTTCCACGGCATCGGCGAACCCGACGTCGTGGTCAACGTCGGCGTCAGCGGCCCGGGCGTCGTGTTGCGAGCGGTGCTCGCGCACCCGAAGCCGACTTCGGCGAGCTCGCCGGCATCATCAAGCGCACCGCGTTCCAGATCACGCGCATGGGCGAACTCGTCGGCCGGGCCGCGTCGGCGAAGCTCGGCGTGCCGTTCGGCATCGTCGACCTGTCGCTCGCACCGACCCCCGCGCGCGGCGACAGCGTCGCGCGCATCCTCGAGGCCATGGGCCTCGAGCGCGTCGGCACCCATGGCTCCACCGCCGCGCTCGCGCTGCTGAACGACGCGGTCAAGAAGGGCGGCGCGATGGCGTCGAGCCACGTCGGCGGACTGTCCGGCGCGTTCATCCCGGTGTCGGAGGATGAAGGCATGATCGAGGCCGCCGGCATGGGCGCGATCAGCTTCGACAAGCTCGAGGCGATGACCTGCGTCTGCTCGGTGGGCCTCGACATGATCGCGGTGCCCGGCGACACATCGCCCGAAACGCTGGCCGCGATCATCGCCGACGAGGCCGCGATCGGCATGATCAACCGCAAGACCACCGCCGTGCGGCTGATCCCGGCGCCCGGAACCCGCGTCGGCGACCTGGTGCAGTTCGGCGGCCTGCTCGGCCATGCGCCGGTGATGGCGCTGAACGGCCATTCGAGCGCGAAATTCATCCGTCGCGGCGGGCGTATTCCCGCCCCGATCCATGCGCTGAACAACTAGCAGGGGAGGTCAAGGCATGAAGGGAATCATCGCGATGATCGGCTCGGGCCTATTCGCAGTGCTGACTACGGGCAGCGCATGGGCCGATGCGCGCTCGGTACAGGCGGTACGCGACCTCGAACAGGCGCAGGCGCGCGCCGCCATCGCGAAGGACCGGGCCGCGCTCGAGCAGATCTTTGCGGCCGACTTTCGCGTGATCAATCCGGCCGGCGCCGTGGCGACGCGCGACGAGCTGTTCGCCCTGCTGCTCGGGCCCGGTTCGCCGTACCGTTCGGCCAGCTACGAGACGCAGCAGGTGCGTGACCTGGGCGACACCCTCGTCACCATCGGGCTCGAGACGGTGGTGATGGATCAGGGCGCCCAGGCGGGGCAGACGATCCGCCGCCGGACGACCCAGGTGTGGCATCGGGAAGGCGGACGCTGGACCTTGAAGCTCAGGCACGCCAACGTCCTGCAGTGAGTGCCCGGCCGCGGCTGACAGCGGCGTCCGGCAGCACGCGCTGCCGAGGTCAGCGGATCGGGTCACGCTGACCGACTTCCTCCTGAACGCCGGGGCGTGATGCTGGACTCCTGTCCGCGACGAGGAGCCACCGATGACCCGCACGCAAACGGCCGCCCTGCTGAACGACCTGATCGAAACGTCCCACGATGGGGAACAGGGCTACGCGAAGGCCTCGCGCCAGGTCCACGACCTCGCCTTGAAGGGCGCCATGGTCGAAGGGGCTATGCGCTGCCGCGAAGGCGCGCGCGAGCTGGAGGCCTTGGCCCGCGAGATGGGCTTCGAGCCGGCCCGGGGCGGTTCGCTCGCAGGGGCAGTGCATCGCGGCTGGATGAGCCTGCGCGGCGCCACGACGACGCGCGACGCACCGGCCGTGCTGGCTGAATGCGAGCACGGCGAGGATTTCGCCCGGGTCCGGTTCGAGATGGCCCTGGCAGAGGACCTGCCCGCCCCCCTGCGCGAGGTCGTGTCGCGGCAGTACCAGGGTGTGCTGCAGAACCACGCGCGGGTGCGCGAGCTGCGCGACCGTTACCAGCCCGTCGGCGGCCTCTTCACCTGAAGCGCGTGTGGCGGGGGGCCCCGCGGCCTATCTTGCGGATCTATCCAGATAATATCTGGCTAGTGTCTGCCGGCGTGCGCCGGCCCTAGGCTCATCGCACCGACTATCCTGTCCGTGGAGGTTCCCGTGAGTGTGACGAGACGAAAGGCGTTCGCGCTGAGTGGTTGGCTGGCTGCGGCCGTCGGGCTCGCTGGCCCGGTGCAGTCCGCGCAGGTCTCGCTGCTCAACGTGTCTTACGACCCGACCCGCGAGCTGTACGCGCAGTACAACAAGGCCTTTGCCGCGTACTGGCAGAAGAAGACCGGGGACACGGTGACCGTGCGCCAGTCGAATGGCGGGTCGGGC
The DNA here is from genome assembly GCA_963769065.1 of uncultured Pseudomonadota bacterium. Taxonomy (GTDB): domain Bacteria; phylum Pseudomonadota; class Gammaproteobacteria; order Steroidobacterales; family Steroidobacteraceae; genus ZC4RG30. The sequence goes on from CAVYKG010000002.1 coordinate 183,544, forward strand.
AAGCAGGCGCGGTCGGTGATCGATGGTCTCGAAGCCGACGTCGTGACCCTCGGTCTCGCCGGCGACATCGACGCGATCGTCGAGAATTCGAAGGGCCGACTGCTGCCGAAGGACTGGGCATCGCGCCTGCCCCAGAACAGCACGCCGTACACGTCCACCATCGTGTTCCTCGTGCGCAAGGGCAACCCGAAGCAGATCAAGGACTGGAACGACCTCGCCAAGCCGGGCACCAAGGTCATCACGCCGAGCCCGAAGACGTCGGGCGGTGCGCGCTGGAACTATCTGGCGGCGTGGGCCTACGCGCTGAAGCAGCCCGGTGGCAACGAGGCGACCGCCCAGGATTTCGTGAGGAAGCTGTACGGCAACGTGCCGGTGCTCGACAGCGGTGCGCGGGCTGCGACCGTGACGTTCGCGCAGCGGAACCTCGGTGACGTGCTCATCACGTGGGAAAACGAAGCGTTCCTCGCACTCGACGAGTTCAAGCAGGGCGGTTTCCAGATTGTCGTGCCTTCCCTCAGCATTCTCGCCGAGCCGCCGGTCGCCTGGATCGATGCGAACGTTGCCCGGCACGGCACCGCCGCTGTCGCGAAGGCCTATCTGGAGTATCTTTACGCCCCAGAGGCGCAGGAGCTCGTGGCGAAGAACTTCTACCGTCCCCGCGACCCGACGGTTGCCGCACGCCACAGCGCGACGTTCAGGAACATCCCGACCCTCGTGACCATCCAGGACTTCGGCGGTTGGGAAAAAGCGCAGCCGAAACACTTCGGCGACAAGGGCATCTTTGACCAGATCTACGCGAAGAAATAGCGCTGCCTTCATGGCTCTGCCGGCACTCGTGCTGGCAGGGCTCGCGGGCTGCCAGAGCGCGCCGCCCGCGCAATCACCCGACGAGGCGCGTCAGAGCGTCACCGAAGCCGAGCTCGCGTTCGCGAACACGATGGCGAACCGCGACATCACCGCCTTCGCACGTTTCATAGCCGACGACGCGGTGTTCCACTCGGGCAAGCGCGCGCTGCGCGGGCGCGACGCGGTGGTCGAGGGCTGGAAGCCGTACTTCACTTCTCCGCAGGCGCCGTTCTCGTGGTCACCCGACCGGATCGAGATCGCCGGGCACGGGCAACTTGCGCTCACTTCCGGTCCGGTCGTCAGCAGCTCGGGCACGCCGGCCGGACGCTTCACCTCGATCTGGCAGCGTCAGCGCGACGGTCGCTGGCAGGTCGTGTTCGACGCGGGCAGCGACGAGTGAGCGCGGTCCGGACGGGCGGCTGCCATTGCGGCGCCGTCCGGTTCGAGGTCGACGGCATCGCGATCGGCTCGACCATCTGCCGTTGCACCAGCTGCCGACGCGTCAGCGGCGCATTGCGTGTGCCGTGGACCACGTTCGTTCCGTCGTCGTTGCGCTGGACTCGAGGGCAGGTGCGCGAACGGGAGTCGTCCGCAGGCGTGCTGCGCGGCTTCTGCGCCGACTGCGGCACGCCGCTGACCTGGCGGCGCGTCGACACGCCCGATGAAATCGACCTGACCAGCTGTTCGTTCGACGGCGACGACCTGCCGCAGCCGCCCCGGCACGAGACGTGGGCGTCGGACGACCCGGCGTGGATCGGCGCCGTGGAGGGCCTGCCGCGGTTCGCGCGCCACGCCGGGCGCGGAGTGCCTGGCGCCGTCACCGCCCGGAATCGAATTGCGCGAGGTCGCGTTCGCCTCGCACGCGGCCGACCTGATGCGTGTGCGCGTACCGGTCTTCGTGGAGGAGCAGGGCGTGCCGATCGGCATCGAAGCCGACGATCGCGATGCCGTCGCGCTGCACGTGCTGGCGACCGGGGACGGCGTCCCGGTCGGGACGGGGCGGCTCGATGCGGAGCACGGCAAGATCGGCCGCGTCGCGATTCTCGCCTCGTGGCGCTCGCGCGGTGTAGGCCAGTCGGTGATGCAGCAGCTCCATCGGCTCGCGCGCCGGCAGGGTCTGCGCGCGGTCTGGTGCAATGCGCAGGCCTCCGCGGTCCCGTTCTACGAGAAGCTCGGGTACCGCTGCGTCGGTGAGCCGTTCGAAGAGGCCGGCATTCCGCATCGGGAGATGCACGCGGACCTGCGGGCGCTCGCTTCATGATGCGCGCGCTGCGGTTGCTGGCGGCGGCTGCCGCGCTGGCCGCGCTGGTCGCGTGCGGTACGACGCCAACGTCGCGTCCCGCCGCGCCGCCGAAGTCGCCGGCACCGCCGCCGTCCCCACCCGCGGTGGAGTTCGTCCCCCAGCCGGTGTTCACGCCCGTCCGCTTCAGCGATGTGCCCGGATGGCAGCGTGACGACCTCCGCGAGGCTTTCGCTGCGTTCCGCGCCGGCTGCGCGACGCTGCGCACCAGGGTGCCGTGGCAGGCGAGCTGCGCGCAGTCGGTCGCCGAGGGCGCCAGTCCCGGCGGCCCGGCGATCCGCGCGTTCTTCGAGCGCTGGTTCCAGCCCTGGCAGATCACGACCACCGACGCATCCGGCACGCGCGTCGACAGCGGAATGGTCACGGGCTACTTCGAGCCGGTGCTGCGCGGTTCGCGCCGGCGCGAAGGCGTCTACCAGACGCCGATCTACGGCGTGCCCGACGACCTCGTGACGATCGACCTCGGCGAGCTGTATCCCGCGCTCAAGGGCGAGCGTGTCCGGGGGCGCCTGGTCGGCAGGCGCGTCGTGCCGTATCCCGACCGCGCCGGCATCGAGCTCGGTGGCGGTCCGAAGGGCAAGGAACTCGTCTACGTCGACAGCGCGGTCGATGCGTTCTTCCTGCACATCCAGGGCTCCGGCCGCGTGCGGCTGACCGACGGCAAGACGGTGCGCCTGGCTTACGCCGACCAGAACGGCCACCCGTATCGCGCCATCGGTCGCGTGCTGATCGACCGGCAGGAACTCACCGTCGAGCAGGCCACGGCGCCCGGTCTGAAGACATGGCTGCTCGCGAATCCCGGCCGGGCCGGCGAGATCCTGAATGCCAACCCGAGCTTCGTGTTCTTTCGCGAGGAGCCGATCGTCGACGCCTCGAAGGGACCCCGGGGCGCACTCGGCGTGCCCTTGACGGCCGGCCGGTCGATTGCGGTCGACCCACGCAATCTTCCGCTCGGCGCACCGGTGTTCCTCGCGGCGACCACACCTGAGGGCCAGCCGCTCGAACGCCTCGTGATGGCGCAGGACACTGGCGGCGCGATCCGCGGCATCGTGCGGGCCGACTTCTTCGCTGGCCTCGGGCCCGAAGCCGGCGATCGGGCCGGCCGGATGCGCTCCCCCGGCAGGATGTGGCTGCTGTGGCCGCGGGACGCCGCGCCACCAATGAAACCTTGACCCGCCGCCGTTGCCTTAACCTGCAAGGCGGACGACCGCCGTACAACCAACAATGAGGGAAGCACCATGGGTCCGACCGAACCTGTCTCACGCCGATCAGTAGTCACAGGGGGCCTGGCCGTCGGTGCCAGCCTTGCGATCGGGCCTCGGCTCTCACTCGCGGCCGCGGCCGGAGGCGCCCCCATCCTGCGGACCATTCCCTCGAGTGGCGAGAAGCTTCCGGTCATCGGAATCGGCACCAACGCCTTCGGCGTCACCGATGCCGCCGAGGTCGCGAACCGCAAGGCCGTGCTCGCCGGGATGCCCGGAGAGGGCATGAAACTGGTCGATACAGCGCGGGGCTACGGCACCTCGGAAGAGGTCATCGGCCGCCTGGTGAAGGAAATCGGCAATCGCAAGGACCTGTTCCTCGCCACCAAGACGCCGCTGCCCGGCCCGAATGGCGACGTCTCGGGCGGCAAGTCGGTCATCGACGTGTCGTTCCAGCGCCTGCAGGTCGACATGATCGACCTGGTCGAGATCCACAACTTCAACGGTCTCGACGAGCTGATGCCGCACCTGCTGGAGTACAAGCAGGCGAAGAAGATCCGCTACATCGGCGCGACCACGTCGCTCGACACCGACCACGATCGGCTGATCGATGCGATGAAGAAGCACAAGCTCGACTTCATCCAGGTCAACTATTCGATCGCCGATCGCGAGGCGGCGGACAAGGTGCTGCCGCACGCGCTCGCGAACGGCGTCGCGGTGCTGAACAACGTGCCGTTCGGCGGCCGCGGTCGCAGCCTGTTCCCGAAGGTGCAGGGGAAGGAGCTGCCGGCGTTCGCGAAGGACTTCGGTGCGACGAGCTGGGCTCAGTTCATGCTGAAGTACAACCTCTCGAACCCGGCAATCACGGCGGTGATTCCCGGCACCACTGAACCTGCGCACCTGAAGGACAACGCGCAGGCCGGCCGTGGTTCGCTGCCCGACGCGGCGCTGCGCAAGCGCATGGAAGACTTCTGGGCCACAATCGGCTGAACGACCGCCACTTCGGAGAATCACCGTGCAGATCGACATCGGCATCAGCGAGAAGGATCGTTCCGAGATTGCGGGCGGGCTCGGCCGTTTCCTGGCCGACACGTACACGCTGTATCTGAAGACCCACAACTTCCACTGGAACGTCACCGGCCCGATGTTCCAGACGCTGCACCTGATGTTCGAGACGCAGTACAACGAGCTGTGGCTGGCGACGGATGCGATTGCAGAACGCATCCGCTCGCTCGGTCACAACGCGCCCGGTACGTATGGCGAGTTCTCGAAGCTGTCGTCGATCAAGGAGCCGAGCGGCGTTCCGAAGGCGACCGACATGATCAGGCAGCTGGTCGAAGGTCACGAGGCGGTGGTCCGCACCGCGCGATCGCTGTTCCCGACGGTCGAAAAGGCCTCAGACGAGGCGACCGCCGACCTGCTGACGCAGCGGATCCAGCTCCACGAGAAGACGGCGTGGATGTTGAGGAGTTTGCTCGACTAGGCTGCGGCGCCGGGCGGTTGCGCGATCGAACGTCGGATCGGACCGCACGGGCGGGCAACGAACCACGCGGGGACGCGCGATCCCACATCCCTGTGCGCTCGGCGCGGCACATCCCTGTGCCGCGACGCCCCGCGCAGTTCGTTGTCCACCCGCGCTCTCCGAGTCACGCTCGGAGGCGCAATCGACCGCAGTCGCTGCCTGAGTAATGTGGAGCGCGCGTGATCACTGTGATCGCGAAACCCACCGCGGCGTCTCGTCTGAGGACGCTTCCGTCACCTCAGCAACAACGACCAGGGGAATCGCACGCCTGCGCCTGCTGCGGGCGTGAGTCGAGACGAATTCGCGCGCGTTGTCGCCCCGGCAAAGATCAGGGGCGCGGAGCGCCCTTCAACTTCGGGCGAATGTCTGAAGCGCGGAATCGGCTCGGCTTGCGGCCGCCTGGCACTGATCTGTGATTTCTCCTGGTCGATGTAAATATGAAGTAGCGGTTCCTCCGCGCTGACCTGTCAGTCATCGAGGCCACTCACTTCTGGAGTGGCGCGTAATCAAGACTCGGGGGAATCCATGCGACCTCATTCGTTCAAGGTTCGCAGCGCCGTCATCGCGGCGCTGGCCATCGCTTCCACGGCCGGCTCGGCCTTCGCGCAGGATGCGGACACCGCAGCGCCCATCGGCGAGATCACCGTGACCGGCTCGCGCATCCGCGTCGACGGCATGCAGACGCCGACGCCGGTGACGGCGATCAGCACGGACGCATTGCAGACCCTGGCTCCGACCACGCTCGTCGAGGCGCTGGTGCAGTTGCCCCAGTTCCTCAACAGCGATACGCCGCAGACGCAGAGCTTCGGCTCGTCCGGCGCATCGGGCGCGAGCTTCGTCAACCTGCGCGGTATCGGCGCGAGCCGCACGCTCACGCTGCTCGACGGCCGGCGCGTGACGCCGGCGACGCGCACGGGCGCGGTGGACATCTCGCTGCTGCCGGAGGCGCTCGTCGAGCGCGTGGAGGTCGTCACGGGTGGCGCATCGGCGGCCTACGGGTCCGACGCGGTCAGCGGCGTCGTCAACTTCATCCTCGACACGGACTTCACCGGCCTGAAAGCGAACGCGCAGGCCGGCATCACCGAGATCGGCGACAACATCAACAGCAAGTTCGGGGTCGCCTTCGGCACGCCGATCGGCGAGCGCTTCCACCTGCTCACGTCGGCCGAGGTGTACAAGGCTAACGGCGTGAAGGGCTACACCGATCGCGACTGGTTCAATGGATGGGGCGTCGTCAACAACACCACCGCGAACATCAATGCCGGCGGCCCGCTTCGCGTGACGGTTCCGAACGCCCGTTCGACCAACTACACGGCGGGCGGGCTCGTGACCGGCTATTTCGTGCCCGCCGACCAGGTGACCGCGCGCACCACGGGGCCGCTGATCAACACGCAGTTCCTGAAGGGCAGCGTGCCGACCGGTTTCACGCGCGGCGCGTACTACACGAGCACCTCGCAATCCGGTGGCAGCGGGTCTGACCCGAATGCCACCGAGACGTGGATCATGCCGGACCAGTTGCGCGCGAGCGGTTTCGCGCGTCTGAACTTCGACGTCAATGACGACCTGTCGCTGTTCGCGCAGGGACTCATCGGGCACTCGAGCAGCCGCTTCGAGAAGGACGCGGCCAACATGTCGTCGCCGTGGGAAGCGCGGATCTATCGCGAGAACCCGTTCCTGCCGGCGAGCATCGGCGCGCAGATGGATGCGCTCGGTGCGAACGCGATCCGAGTCGGTCGCGTCGCAAGCAGTGCCGACCTCGGCGGCGGTCTGGTCGACAACCGCAACAACCTGAAGTCCGGCACTCTCGGGTTCAAGGGCAAGCTTCCGGGCGACTGGAACTACGACGGCTACTACCAGTACGGCCAGAACACCGCGGTGCTCTACTACAAGAACACCTCGCGCATCGACCGGCTGTATCGCGCGGTGGACGTCGTGACCAACCCGGCCAACGGCCAGATCGTCTGTCGTTCGACGCTCAGCTTCCCGACCGACGGCTGCGTGCCGATGAACATCCTCGGCGAAGGCTCGCCGTCGCCCGAGGCCATCCGGTACGTCAACGGCGATGCGTCCGACCAGAACCAGCGCATCGTCCAGCAGGCCGCCGAACTGACGTTCTCCGGCAAGGCGTTCGACAACTGGGCCGGTACGGTATCGGTTGCGGCGGGCGGAGCATGGCGCAAGGAAACCCTTCGCAACGTGCCGCATCGCTACCCGAGCGAACTCGATGCGATCACCGCGGTACCCACTGCGGCAAGCCAGGGCTACCGCGGACTGCCGACGCAGTACTCCGGTCAGGCGAATCTCTTCGAGCGCACGATCTACACGAACCTCAGTGGCGAGTACAACGTCAGCGAAGCGTTCGTCGAGACCATCTTCCCGCTGCTGCGTGACGTGCCGCTGGTACAGAGCCTCGATTTCAACGGCGCGTTCCGCTGGGCCGACTACAGCGGCAGCGGTGGCATTCCGGCCTGGAAGCTCGGTCTGGACTGGCAGGTGTTCGACCCGCTGCGGCTGCGCGCAACGGTGTCGCGTGACGTGCGCGCCGGCACGCTGTCCGAGCGTTTCGACTACAGCGGGTCGGGTGCGACGGTGACCGACCCGTTCCTCGCGGTGACGGAACCGGCCTATACGATCACCTCGATCCGCGGCGGCAACCCGACGATCGACCCGGAGAAGGCCGACACGCTGACGTTCGGCTTCGTCTATTCACCGGGCTGGCTGCCGGGGTTCAACCTCTCGGCCGACTACTACGACATCAAGATCGACGATGCCATCGCACAGCTCACGGTGCAGCAGATCGCCGACGAATGCTTCCGCGGGGCAACGGAACTCTGCGCGCGCATCACGCGCAATGCGGTCACCGGCCGCATCACGCAGATCAACAACACGTTCCTGAACGTGGCCGAGGCGCGGACGAAGGGCATCGACCTGGAGGCCGGTTACACGCGGCCGGTCGAGTGGCTCGGCGGCGGTGAGTCGGTCGGCGTGCGTGCATTCGGCACGTGGATCAGCGAGCAGTCGCAGACCAACATCGGCTCGGGCACGATCGACCGCGCGGGCCAGACCGGCCTCGGCGGCGGCGCGCCGAAGTGGCAGGCCAACGTCGGCGTCAACTACCAGCGCGGACCGCTGTCGCTGAACGTGCAGGAGCGCTTCATCGGCCGCGGCAGCTACAACGCGATCTACACCGCGCGCGACATCGACGACAACGTCGTCGGCAGCGTGTTCCTGACGAACCTGCGAGCGGGCTTCGACTTCGGACCCGCGGACCGTCAGATCACCGTGTTCGCGAACATCACCAACCTGTTCGACCGTGCGCCGCCGCTCGCGCCGACCTTCGGCTTCAACGGCTCGAACCACACGAACGAAGGCTTGTTCGACGTGCTGGGCCGGCGGTACACGGTGGGGGTGAATATGAAGCTGTGAGCGGGGTCGGCGGCCATGTGCGGCCGAACCAGGAACGGTGCCAGGCCGCACGCACGGACTCGGGCGCGCGGGACGCGAAATCCCACGTCCGTGTGCGCTCCGCACCGGCCATCCATGGCCGGTGAGGCCCGCGCACCCGAGTCCGCGCGTGCTGTCTGCGCCCAGCCGGGTTCGACGCCCGATTACGCGCGCCTCGCTGGGGGTAAACGAGGGTGGCTGCGTTGGTCGTCCGCGTTTTTGGACGGAGGCGCCGAGCGTGGATCGGGCGCCTCCGCTAGGTGATGGCGCCCGCGAGGTCGAGCGCGGCTCGGCGTAGATGGCCAGGTCGCTGGCTCGGGTGCGCGGGCGTGGAGGGGCCATGGATGGCCCCGACCCGAGCCCCACAGGGATGTGGTTCTAGGGCGTCCCGCGCGCCCGAGTCAGCGGCCTGGCGATGTGCACCCAGCCGCTCTCCAACTGCGTGATCGCGCGGTCAAACCCGGAAGGGTGCACGGCCGCACGCATGCACTCGCACGCGCGGGACGCGAAAACCCACGTCCCTGTGCGCTCGGCGCGCGCCATCCATGGCGCGCGACGCCCGCGCGCACGAGTGCACGCGTGCTGTCTGCGCCGAGCCGGGTTCGACGCCCGATCACGCGCGCTTCGCTGGGGTCGAGGATGGTGGCTCCGTTGGTCGTCCGCGTTTTCGGACGGAGGCGCCAATCGTGGATCGGGCGTCTCGGCAAGGAGATGGCGCCCGCGAGGTCGAGCGCGGCTCGGCGTAGATAGCCAGGTCGCTGGCTCGGGTGCGCGGGCGTGGAGGGGCCATGGATGGCCCCGACCCGAGCCCTCACAGGGACGTGGTTCTAGGGCGTCCCGCGCGCCGGAGTCAGCGGCCTGGCGATGTGCACCCAGCCGCCTTCCAACTGCGCGCACCCGAGTCCGCGCGTTCTGTCTGCGCCCAGCAGGGTTCGACGCCCGATCACGCGCGCTTCGCTGGGGTCAGCGCGGCGGCTCCGTTCTGCGTTTGCGCGCACGGAGCGGAGGCGTTGTCGCTCCGTTCGGCGCCTCAGTCAGGGATGGCGCCGCGCCGTTGAACGCGGCTGGGCGCGGATAGCTCGGCTGCTGTGCAGGGTGCGCGGGCGTCATCGGCCATGGATGGCCGATGCCGAGCCCACAAGGACGTGGTCTTCAGCGTCCCGCGCGCCCTGTACAGCAGTCGAGCGATTGGCACCCTTCCGCATGCAACGGCGCCGGCACTACTCCAACCCAAACGCCAACAACACATTCCCTGGCCGCCCGACGAGGCCGCCATACCCCGAGTTGACGAACAGCATGCCGCCGGCCACCACCGGGCCGGGGCCGTCCATGCTCGCGCCGTTCGCCTTCACGCCGTTCACGGTGGTGAATTCACGGTTCGCATCGAACGTCCAGACGATACGGCCGTCCTTCGTGTCGTAGGCGCGCAGGCCGCCGTCGAGCGAGACGCTGAGCACCGCCCCAGGAATCACCGTCGGCGCTGCACCCTGACCCGGGCCGCAGCCGGGGCGCTTCTCGCCACACAGCAGGGGCTGGGGCGGAACCGACCACACCGGCTTGCCGTCAGCGAGGCGCAGCGCGTGCATGCCGCCGGGCGTGTCGGTGAGGAAGTCGGCAAGCCCGACGTAGAACTGCTCTCCGTCCGTCGCGCCGCCCCACTGGCCACCGAGGCCGCTGCCCTTGCCGAACGCCTGTTTCCAGACGATCGCGCCCTGCCGGTCCGGATCGAGCGCATAGGCAATGGCCGATTTCTGCGGCAGCACGAGCAGCTCGCGTGTTCCGCTGCGGACCAGCGCGGGCGACGCGGAGAAATCGTAGTCGGGGCCGAGTGTCTCGGGACACGCGGGGTTGCCCTCGTTCTTCGCGGGACAGCCCATGGCCCACTGATCGGCGGGGATGATCTGCTGCACCCACGCGACGCGCCCGGTCTTCTGCTCGAGCGCGATGACGGCGTTGGTCATCTTCTGCGGCGGATCGGCGTAGGCGTTGCCGGTTGCCACGTAGACGAGCCCGCGCTTCGCATCGAGCGTCGGCTGCGACCAGATCGCGCCGCCGGCAGGGCCCATCATCTGCACGCCCGCAGCATTCTTGCCGCGCGGTTTTGCCTCGTCGATCGTATACGCAGTCCAGGCGACCGTTCCCTGGCTGGCATCGAGCGCGACCAGCGCGCCGCGGAAGCTGCAGCAGGGGTAGTTGTCGCGCGACCCGCGTCCTTCCTCGTTGAGCCCCTGGACCGGCACGAACACGCGACCGTCGGCGACGTTCAGGCTGCCGGTGATCGAGGCGGAGGCATGGTCGTGCACCTTGCGGGTCCAGAGCAGCTTGCCGTCATGAGCATCGACCGCATACGCATTCGCGCGGCCATCGCCGAAGATACACCGCCGAGCCCCGACTTCCCGCCGCGGTTCCACGGACCGACGACCGGTGACGTGCGCACGCCGGCGAGCGCCTTGAACGTCCAGTACGCGCAGCCGGTGCGCGGATCGAGCGAATGCACCTCGCCGTTCTCGCTCGCGACGAACAGTCGCCCGCCGTACACCGTGGGTTGCGCGCGCGCGGCCGACACGTTGGCGTAGCCGAAGGCCCACTTGAGCTTGAGCCGGGGCAGGTCGGCGGCAGTGAGGCCGGCGGCCCGTGCATCCTGCGCGCGCGTGCCGGTCACGCCGTTGCCGTAGCCGTTCCAGGACGGCGTCGACGCCGCGGGCGGAACGGCAGGGTTCGCCTTGCAGGCATTGACCAGAGTGGCCGGAGCCGACGAAGTGACCGCGGCGAGCCGCTGGCCCGTCGCATATTCGGAAACGACGCGGCGTTGCGCTTCGGACAGCGCGAGACCCTGCGGCTGCATCTTGCCGTTGGTCAGCGCGTTCAGCACTGCTTCGGGGGTGAACGTCTTCAGGACCATCTGCGTCGGAGCGCGCTCGTTCGGCGAGCCGGCCGCCGCGGGCTGCGTGGTGTGGCACGCCGCGCAGAACTGCGTAAACAGCGCCTCGTCCTCGGCAGCCTGCGCCGCCAGCGAGCGTTGATTGACGCAAAGCAGTGTGAGCGCTGCAGTGAACAGCGCGAGTCGGTTCTTCATCTCGGCCCCCCGGCAATGTTGCCGAAATTATAGGCCGGCGGCGGTTTGCTTGCGTTGCGACGCGGCGACTATAGTCGCGGCGGAAACCGCGCGGCACCACCGGATCGTGCTGCACTGGAATTGTGGAGGGGTCCGGCTTGGGCGAATCGGGCGGAGAAGACGGAACCGGGCTCGCTTCCGTCTACATGGCGTGCCGCGGCGCACTGGCGCGCGTGGTGGGCCGCATCGTGAAGCGGCACGACATCGAAGACATCCTGCAGGATGCGTTCATCCGCTCGTTCGAGGCCGGCAGCCGCTACCGCATCCGCAACCCGCGGGCGTTCCTGCTGCGGACGGCCACCAACCTCGCGCTGAACCACGCCTCTCGTTCGGGCTACCGCACCACGGCGGGACTGGAGGATCTGGACGCGTCCGGGGTCTATGCCACGAGCAGGGAAGACGTGGAGACGACCGTGGATGCACGAGACCGCTTCCAGGAGTTCTGCCGCGTCGTCGGCGGTCTGCCTGAACAGTGCCGGCGCGCCTTCATCCTGAAGAAGGTCTACGGCCTCAGCCAGAAAGAAATCGCGCTCGAGCTAAACGTGACCGAGAGCACGGTCGAGAAGCACATCGCCCGGGGCCTGGAACTCTGCCGCGACGCGATGGACGCAGGCACGCTGCAGCGTCCCGCGGGCGCCAGTTGCTCGCGCAGCGAGTCGGTATGACCAATCTCGTGGTGTTCCCGCGCTTGCGCGAGGCGCGGCGCGTGGCATCGCTGTGGATCGTCAAGGTCGACCGCGGACTCACCGCGGACGAAGCCGCGGAGTTGCGAGCCTGGGCCGCGACGCCGGTGAACAAGCGCGCCCTGCAGGAGATGGCGGGCGGTGTGGAACGACCTGCGCGTGCTCGGCACACTCGCGGACGTGTTCCCGCGAGTGGCTCAGCGCCCGGCTTCCGGCGCGCATCGACTGCGCGGTCTCACCGCGGCGTTGGCGGCGACCGTCGTCCTTGCGGTTGCGATCGGCTTCGTGCTGCAGCGACGACCGGTGCCGTCGCCGATGCAGGTGGCCCGCTCCGCACCCCTCGTGCAGACGTTCGAGTCGCCGATCGGCTCGACGCGCGAAGTCGCGCTCGAAGACGGGTCTGGAGTCACGCTGAACAGCGGCACCCAGTTGTCGGTTGCAATCGGACCGAAGCTGCGCGATCTGCGCCTGGCGCGTGGCGAAGCGCACTTCCGCGTCGCGCACGACGTCGATGCCCCGTTCCGCGTCCAGGTCGGCGGGCGGGTGTTGCAGGCTCTCGGCACGCAGTTCAGCGCGCGGCTGCTGGCCGACGGCACGGTCGATGTGCTGGTGACCGAGGGTGCGGTGCGCATCGATGCCGACTCGGGTCGACCGGTCGCTGGGTCGAAGCGGGTGACGGCGGGACAGGCGGCCCGCGTCGACGGCGCGGGCTACACGAGCGTGCGTGACGTCGCCGCGGTCGACGTCGACATCCTGCTCGCCTGGCAGCGCGGCATGCTCATCTTCCAGGGCGAGCCGCTCGATACGGTGTTGCAGGAATTCAATCGCTACACGACCGACCGCTTCGTGGTCGCATCGCCGGCGCTCGGGGCGTTGCGCGTCGGCGGGTACTTTCGCGCGGGTGACACCGAGGCACTGCTGATCGCGCTGCGCGAGAACTTCCACATCGCCTCCTCGCGCGACTCGCACGGACGCATCGTGCTGACCGACGCGCGCTGACCTGCGGCTCGACTCGTGACGTGGCAGCCGCGCAGGGGGCGCCGATGTGCGCTGGTCGTCGCGATCGCGTTGAGTGGCGGCGGTGCCGCCGTCGCTGCGCCGGTCGACATTCGACATCCCGCCGCAGGACGCCGGCGCCGCGTTGACGCAGTTCGCGCGCCAGTCCGGCCTTCCGGTGCTGTTCCCCTACGATCTCGTCCAGGGTCGCGCCGCGAATGCGGTGCGCGGTCGCTTCGAGCCGCAGGAGGCGCTTCGGCTTCTGCTGCAGAACACCGGGCTCGTGGCGCGGGCCGATGCGCGCGGTCAGATCAGTGTCCGAGCAAGCCGGAAGCCGTTTCGCTCCCGCACCGGACGGGTCGCTCCGGATGCCGATCCGGAGGCACCGGCCGAGGTGACCGTGACGGGCTCGCGCATCGAGCGGGACGGCAGGGTGACGCCGACGCCGGTCACCGCGATCGGCGAGCGTAGAGCTGCAGTCGATGGGCCCGGGCGGGCTCATCGACGCACTGGTGCAGTTGCCGCAGTTCCTCAACAACGACACACCGCAGACGCAGGCTTTCCAGACCGGTGGCGCGGCGGGCGCAAGCTTCCTCAACCTTCGCGGGATCGGTAGTGCGCGCACGCTGATGCTGCTCGACGGCCGACGCATCGTGCCGACGACGCGCAGCGGCGCGGCCGACGTCGCGCTGTTGCCGAAGGCGCTGCTTCGGCGCGTCGAAGTCGTGACCGGGGGCGCGTCGGCGGCCTATGGCTCGGACGCGGTCGGTGGTGTCGTCAACTTCCTGCTCGACACGCACTCGAACGGTCTGGAACTGCGCGGCCAGGGCGGCGTCTCGCAGAGAGGCGACGCGGCCAACGCCGAGTGGGCGATGACCTGGACCGGGCCGATCGGGGCGCAGTCTCATCTGGCGGTGGCGGCAGAGTGGAGCCGCACCGACGGCATTCGCGGCTACGCTGACCGCGACTGGTTCGAGAGCTGGGCGGTAGTCCCGAACACCGATCCGGCCGGGCCCCTGGAACGCACCGTGCGCGGCGCGCGGGCGACGGGCTACACCTATGGAGGGCTCATCACGGGAGGCCCGCTCGCCGGCACCCAGTTCCTGGCGGGCGGCGTACCCGAAGCGTTCGTGCGCGGCACGTACTTCACTCCGACCGCACAGGTCGGCGGCAGCGGCGTCGATCCAGGGCGCGATCTGGTCTGGATACAGCCAGACCAGCGGCGGGCGAGCGGTTTCGCGAAATTTTCGACCGGCTGGGACGGGGGCGCAACGACCTTCGGTCAGCTGCTGCTCGGCTACAGCAACAATCATTTCGAGAAGGACCCGTCGAGCCAGTGGGGTGTTTGGAGTGCGACGATCGAGGCCGACAACGCGTTCCTGCCGGCGGCCACGCGGACGGCGATGCGGGCCGCGGGCATCGAGCGGTTCCCGCTCGCGCGCATGAGCCCTGACCTGGGTGCCTCCGGAGCCGACAACCGCAGCGTGCTCGCGTCTGCGACGGTGGGCTTCGAAGCACCGATCGACCGCGGCTTCGAGCTCGAGGGCTACTACCAGTTCGGCCGCAATCACGCCGAGCTGCAGTACGAGGGCGCGGTGCGGGTGGATCGCATCTACCGGGCACTCGACGCGGTCATCGATCCGCGCAGCGGCGCGATCGTGTGCCGGTCCACGCTGACGTTCCCGGACGATGGCTGCGTGCCTGCGAACCCGTTCGGTCCCGGCTCGATCGGGGCGGCCGCACGCGCGTGGCTCACCGAAGGCGGCAGCGAGCAGGACCAGCGTCTCACCCAGCACGTCGGGGAGCTCAAGGCACAGGGGCCCGTCGCCAACCTGCCGGCCGGGACGGCGACGCTCGCGGTCGGCACCGCCTGGCGTCATGAGGCCGTGTCGAACCGTCCGACGCGCTGGCCCGACCGGCTGAACGGGCTGACGGTGCGTGCCGCGGACCTCGACGGATACCGCGGCCTGCCGGCCGTGTATGTCGATTCGCCGAACATCTTCGAACGCACCGCCGGTTCGACCGTCACCGGCAGCTATGCGGTGTGGGAGCTCTTCGCCGAGGGCGCCGTGCCGCTGGCGCGTGACGCGCAGGCTGGTCGGCGCCTCGATCTGAACACTGCGGCCCGCTATGCGAGCTACACCGGCAGTGGCGGTACGACCGCCTGGAAGGCGGGGCTCGACTGGCAGCTCGAGCCGTGGGTGCGGCTGCGGGCGACTCGTTCGCGGGACATCCGCGCCGGCACGCTGTCGGAACGCTTCGACTCGAGCCCGCTCGGCAGCGTCATCGTGGACCGCTCACTCGCCGGCTCGCCCTCGTATGCGGTGATCGCGCTGCGCGGGGGCAATGCCGACATCGAGCCCGAGGGCGCGAACACCCTGACGTTCGGCGCGGTGCTGCAACCGGCAGGGGTGCCGGGCGCTGCGCTGTCGCTCGACTACTTCGACATTCGCGTGCACAACGCGATCGTCAGCCCCGGCGCGCAGGCAAGCATCGACGGTTGCCGCGATGGCAGCGCTGCGTACTGCGACCTCATCACGCGCAGCCCGACCAGCGGGTTGATCACGCACGTAGATACCAGCTTCCTGAACGTCGCCGAGGCACGCACCCGCGGCGTCGATGCCGAGCTGTCGCTGCGGCGGCGCGTGACGTGGTTCGGCGGCAGCGAGGCGGTCGCGCTGCGCATCCTCGCGACGCGCACGCTCGAGATGTCGACGACGCAGCTCGATGCGGTGCCGATCGATCGGGCTGGGCAGACCGGCCTGCCGGGCGGCGCACCGCGCTGGCAGGCGAACGCATCGTTGGCCTTCGAGCACGGGCCGCTGCAGCTCACCGTGCAGCAGCGACTCATCAGCGCCGGCACGCTCGATGCGACCTACGGGTCGGGCCGCATCGACGACAACCGCGTGGGCGGGGCGGCGTACACGAACCTGCGCGGATCGTGGCGCTTCGACCGCGAACCGTATTCGCTGCTGCTGTTCGCCAATGTCGTCAATGTGTTCGACCGCGATCCGCCGCTCGCTCCGGGCTGGGGCTTCGTCGGCTCGTGGCACACCAACGAGGGCCTGTTCGACGTCATCGGTCGTCGCTACACCCTCGGACTGCGGCTGCAGCGCTGAATCCTGACCGCCAGCTGGAGGAAACGCCGCGCCATCCGGTCTTCAGCACCATGGACGCGGTTGGGGCTGCACGTTCGCAAGAACGGGCTGCCTGGGCGGCGGCCAGGCGGTGCCGGATCGCCTGGCCGCTCACCCGAATTGACGGGCCAAGGCGCGCTGTCCGAAGCTCGACGTCGTGCTCACCTCCCGCCGATTCCGATGAGCGCTCAACGCGCCTGGCCTGCGCTGGCGCTGGCCGTGCTGCCTGCGTTCGCTGCCGATGCGCCGCGTGTCGAGACCCTGCTCGCGAAGCTCACCCAGCGCGAACGCATCCTCCTCATGAGCGGCGGCTCCTCGTTCGGCACGGCGGCGCTGCCATCGGCCGGCGTGCCGGCGCTGCGGTTCGCCGACGGGCCGAACGGCGTGCGCTCCAACGACGACGAGACCGCAACCGTGTTTCCGACCGGCGTCGCCGTTGCGGCGACCTGGAACCCGGACGTCGTGCAGAAGATGGGCGAAGCCATCGGGCGCGAAGCAAAGGCGCTGGGTGTCCACGTGCTGCTCGGTCCGAACGTCAACACGCAGCGCACGCCGCTCGCGGGCCGCAACTTCGAGGCGTATTCCGAAGATCCGTTCCTCGCCGGACGCATCGGCACCGGCTTCGTGCGCGGCGTGCAGTCGCAGGGCGTCGGGACATCGGTCAAGCACTTCGTCGGCAACGAGCAGGAGCTCGAACGGCTGCGCAGCAGTTCGAACATCGACGAGCGCACGTTGCGGGAAATCTATCTGACCCCGTTCGAGATGATCGTTCGCGACGCGCGTCCGTGGACGCTGATGGCCGCGTACAACCGCGTCAACGGCACGTTCATGACCGAGCACGCGCCGCTGGTCCGCGGCGTGCTGAAGGGCGAGTGGGGTTTCGACGGCGTGCTGATGTCCGACTGGGGTGCCGTGCAGACGACCGCCGCAGCGGCGAATGCGGGCACCGATCTCGAGATGCCGGGACCGCCACGCTGGTTCGGCGCGAACCTGTTCCAGGCGGCGCGCAGCTGGCGCGTCGAGCAGCCGGTCATCGACGATGCGGCACGTCGCATGCTGCGGCTGGTCGAACGCACGGGGGCGCTCGACGCCAAGGCGCCCCCGCGCGAGCCCGGCCAGCGGCGCGACTCCGGCAGCGAACGGCACCGCGCCATCGCGCAGCAGGTCGCCGAAGAGGCCCTCGTGCTGCTGCGTAACGAGGGCGGCCTGCTGCCACTCGACCGCGCCACGACGAGGCGGCTCGCCATCATCGGTCCCAACGCCGACGTGCCGCTGCAGCAGGGCGGTGGCAGCGCGGCGGTGGTGCCCGCGGTACTTGCCACACCGGTCGAGCGCTTGCGTGAAATCGCCGGTCGCGACGTCTCGATCACGCTTGCGCAGGGCGTCGACAACGACCTCACCGCGCCGCCGATCGACCATCGCATGCTGAGCCCGGATCGGGGGCGATCGCGCACCGGGCTCACCGCCCGTTACTGGTCCGGCGCGACGATGGCGGGCACGCCCTTCTATAACGGCAGCGAGACCTGGTTCGACAAGACGATGTTCGCCTCCGAGTTCCCGCAGGTCAGCGCGCGCTGGGAGGGCTTTTTCTGGCCGACGCGCGATGGCGAGCACGAGTTCCGCCTCGCCGCGCGGGGTGACGGGCGCCTCGTCATCGACGGCCGCGAGATCATCGGTTCGGCGACCGGCACCGCGCTCGCGGCGGAGTCGGACTTCCAGGCGTCGGGCAAGGTCGCACGACTGCGGCTGCAGAAGGGTCGCGGCTACGCGATCCGCGTCGACTACATCAGCGCGCCGGTGTCGTTCCACCAGCTGCATCTCGGCGTGCGTCAGCCCGAGCCGTCCTTCGACGAGGCCGTCGCCGCCGCGCGTGCGGCCGATGTGGCGGTGGTGTTCGTCGGTGTGTCGCGCACGTCCGAGAGCGAAGGCCGCGACCGCGCCGACATGAACATGGTGGGCCGGCAGAGCGAACTGGTCGAAGCCGTGCTCGCGGCCAACCCGCGCACCGTCGTCGTGCTGAACAACGGAGCGCCGCTGTCGCTGCCGTGGGCGGAACGTGTGCCGGCGCTGCTCGCCGCCTGGCTCCCGGGGCAGGAAGGCGGCGCCGCGATCGCCCGGGTGCTGTTCGGCGACGTCAATCCGTCCGGCAAGCTGCCGTTCACGTTCCCGCGCCGCGTCGAGGACACGCCGACCTGGACCAGCTACGGCGCTGGCCGCGATGCGAACTATGGCGAAGGCGTGTTCGTCGGCTATCGCTGGTACGACCGCCGGCTCATCGAGCCGCTGTTCCCGTTCGGCCACGGCCTCTCGTACACGCGGTTCGAATACGTCAACCTCACGGTGCCGTCGAGCGCGACCCAGGGGCCGTTCGAAGTGCAGGTCGAGGTGCGTAATGCCGGTTCGCGCGCCGGCAGCGAAGTGGTCCAGCTCTACGTCGCCGACGCGGCGACCACCGAGGTGGTGCGACCGCCGCGCGAGCTGAAGGGATTCGCCAAGGTGGCCCTCGCAGCCGGAGAGACGCGCCGGGTGAGCTTCACGCTGCAGCCGCGCGATCTGTCGTATTACGACCCTCACGCGCACGGTTGGGTCGCGACGCCGGGCGAGTACCGCATTTCGGTCGGCAGCTCGTCACGCGATCTGCGGCTGACCGCGCCGCTGCGGTGGAATGCGCCGCGCGACCGGCGACTGCCCGATGCGGGACGAGCGACCTTCTCCGACGATTTCTGAAGACCTCAGCGCTTCGCCGGTGCGGGCAGCGTTTCGTCGCGCAGCGCCGACGACATGCCTTCTTCCCAGGTGCTCCAGCCGGAGTTCATGCCGTAGGGAACGCGTTCCATGATCGCCATGATCTGGCGGATCTTGCCGTTCTCGACGCGGAAGGCTTCGGCGAGCTGCCAGGTCCACGGCTGCCGCGGACCGGCGATGACCTCGCGGCCGTCGGGCGTCCGGAAGCGGCGGGTATTGCCGGCCGAATGATCGAAGAACACGAAGCTGAAAGTCAGCCCCCGTTCGGGATCGACGGCGACGAAGCGCCGGTCGCGCACGCGCGAGACGAAGTACAGGAGCCCCGAGCGGAACTGCTCGAGGCAGCCCCACTGCGCCGAATAGCGCGTGGCCGTCTTCGGATCGGCGCGCTGCTCGCCGCGCTTGACCGGCACGTTGGTGGTGAACGTGCCGTTTTCGATACGGCTGCAATCGTCGGCGAACGGATACTGGCCCTGCCCGTCGTTGCGCTGCAGCCCGGTGAAGTACTGGTTCGACACGGCGAGCAGCTCGGCGCGGCTGGAGCGCGCAGCTTCAGGCACGGGCTCGGTCCAGGTGAAGCCGATCTTCTCGAAGCCGAGCGCCGACTGCTCGTTGCGCTGGATGAACGTCTCGGCTGCGGCCAGCCGGCGATTGCGCACCGTCAGGTGCACGGCCAGCATCGCGGGCAACTCGTCCTCGCGGATGGAGCCGAGGAACGCGACGTGACCGGCCTCTACATCGGCGACGACCATCCGGTACGTGCCGAGCGAGCTCAGGGTTCGCCACAGACCGTCGCCGAGCTCGAGCTGCACGCCGTTCTCGGTGAAGCGGAAGTCGGGCGTCGTGTGGATGCGATGCGGATCGTGAGCCTGGACGGCTTCGAGATATTGAGAGACCAGCTGCTCGAGGCACGCGCGGTCGCACGACACTGAAACGACGGGTGGTGGCGGGGGGGGCGGCTCGGCCTTGGGTTTGCAGCCCGGAAGCAGCCAAGCCAGCAGCAACGCGATCGCCAGAGGCCGGAAAGGAGACGACATCCGCGCAGCTTAGCGCTTGGGCATCGCACCTGACGACTCCGTGACGGGCTGTTACGGTACCGCCATGGCGGTCAGCGTCTTCGACCTGTTCAAGATCGGCGTCGGGCCTTCGAGCTCGCACACGGTCGGGCCGATGCGCGCGGCCCGGCTGTTCGCGCAGCGCCTCGAGACGGACGGCCTGCTGCTCGCCTGCGAGCACGTCCGCGTCGAGCTGTTCGGGTCGCTGGGTGCGACCGGCAAGGGGCACGGCAGCGACAAGGCGGTGCTGCTCGGTCTCGAGGGAGACGAGCCCGATACGGTCGACATCTCGGGCATCGCCGCCCGGCTCGCGACGATCCGCGACGCCAGGCGGCTGAGCCTGCTCGGCCGCAAGGGCATCGGCTTCGACGAACGGCGCGATCTCGTCTTCAACCGCCGCGAGAGTCTGCCGCTGCATTCGAACGGGCTCCGCTTCACCGCGCAGGACGCCGCCGGTCGGGTGCTGTCCGAGCGCATCTACTATTCGATCGGCGGCGGCTTCGTCATCAGCGGCGATGCGGGCAGCGGCAACGCGCAGATCGTCGAGGACCGGACGCCGCTGCCCCATCCGTTCCGCACCGGCGACGAGCTGCTGCAGCTGTGCGCGGACCAGCGCTGCTCGATCGCCGGGATCATGCGCCGCAACGAACGCGCCTGGCGGTCCGACGCCGACATCGACGCGGGCCTCGCACGCATCTGGCAGGTCATGCAGGACTGCGTGCGACGGGGCTGCGCGAACGACGGCGTGCTGCCGGGCGGGTACAAGGTGCGTCGCCGTGCGCCTGGACTGCTGCGCCAGCTCACCGCGAATCCGGAAAGCCAGCTGCGCGATCCGCTCGCGGTGCTCGACTGGGTGAACCTCTATGCGCTCGCGGTCAACGAGGAGAACGCCGCCGGCGGCCGCGTCGTCACGGCGCCGACCAATGGCGCGGCGGGCATCATTCCCGCGGTGCTTCACTACTACTCCCGCTTCGTGCCGGGCGCGACCGAGCGCGGTGTCGCCGATTTCCTGCTGACCGCTGCGGCCATCGGCCTGCTGTACAAGGAGAACGCGTCACTGTCGGGTGCCGAGGTCGGCTGTCAGGGCGAGGTGGGTGTCGCATGCTCGATGGCGGCCGGAGCATTGTGCGAAGTGCTGGGCGGCACGCCGGCCCAGGTGGAGAACGCGGCCGAGATCGGTATGGAACACCATCTCGGGCTCACCTGCGATCCGGTCGGCGGCCTGGTGCAGATACCGTGCATCGAGCGCAACGCGATCGCGTCGGTCAAGGCGATCAATGCCGCGCGCATGGCACTGCGCGGCGATGGAACGCACCACGTGTCGCTCGACCAGGTCATCAAGACCATGCGCGAGACGGGCGCCGACATGAAGACGAAGTACAAGGAAACCTCGCGCGGCGGACTCGCGGTCAACGTCATCGAGTGTTGAGAGCCGCGTCACACTTTGGCTCGCGTCCGACCGGCGGGCGTGCGCCAGGTCCGTCTCCCTGTTTTGTCGCGTCCGCATACTCGCCGGACGCCCATGCGCCTCTTGTTCCTCAACTACGAATGTCCTCCCGCCGGCGGTGGCGCGGGCTTCGCATCGTTCGCGCTGGCGCGTGAGCTGGCGTCGTTCGGCCATCACGTCGACCTCCTGACCTCACGTATCGACGGCGCGCTTTCCGAGGAGCTCGTCGACGGGGTGCACATCAGGCGGGTGTGCGCGTTCCGGCGCAACGTGCACGAAGTCGGCATGCCGGGCGCATTGAGCTTCATCGCCTCGGCGGCACTGGTGCTGCCGGGCCTGCTGCGCTCGGCTCATTACGACGTCTGTCACTACTACTTCGGCATGCCGACCGGGTTGCTGACGCGGTTGCCGGGGGTGGTCGCGCGCGTCCCCTACGTGATCTCGCTGCGGGGATCGGACGTGCCGGGCTACGACCACAAGCTCGACCGCTGGCACGCCTTCATGCGGCCCGTCACCGAACGCATCTGGCGCAACGCCGCCGCGGTGGTCGCGAACAGCGACGGCCTGCGCGCGCTCGCGCAGCAGGCCGATCCGGAGTGCGACATCGGCGTGATCCACAACGGCGTCGATGCGAGCCCGCCTCGGCGCTTCCTGCGGCTCGAGCGTCCGCTGCGCGTCATCACCGTCAGCCGCCTGATCGCCCGCAAGGGCATCGACACGCTGATCCGCGCGGTGGCCGCGTCGCCAACACGGCTGGACCTCGTCGTGGTCGGCGACGGGCCCTGTCGCGACGCGCTCGGCGCACTGGCTCGCGAGCTCGGTGTCGCCGATCGCGTGCAGTTCCTCGGTTTCCTGTCGCAAGCGCAGATCGCGGCCGAGCTCATCGCAGCGGACATCTTCGCGCTCGCGTCGCATTCGGAGTCGTGCAGCATGGCGCTGCTGCAGGCGATGGGCACCGGCATGCCGGTGCTGGCGAGCCGAGTCGGCGGCAATCCCGAGCTCGTGAATGACGGCGTCAACGGACTGCTGTTTCCGGTCGGGGACGTGGACGCGGTGGTCCGTTCACTCGAGACGCTCGCGGACCGGTCGCTGCGGACCCGCTTCGGCCGCGCGAACACCGCGATCACGCACAACCGCCATGCGTGGCGCGTGGTCGCGCACCGCTACGAGACCCTGCTCGGCGCGGCCGCGGCGTCGATGTCGCGGGCCGGCGCGCCCGCGTGAAAGTCACCGATCTGGCGCGGCTCGGCTGGCGACTGGGTGCCTCGTTGCGCAGCCAGCACTGGTCGGCGCCACGCATCGCAGCCTGGCAGTCGGCGCGGCTGGTCGCGATGATGCGTCACGCGGCGGCGCGGGTCCCGTTCTACCGCGAGCACGTACGATGGTCCGGTGCGATCGACACGGTCGGTGACCTTGAACGCTTTCCTGTCCTGACCAAAGCCGACATCCAGGCCGCCGGACGCTCGCTGCTGGCCGATGACGTGGACCCGGCGCGCCTGCCGCAATCGCGGACCTCCGGCAGCACCGGTCAGCCGACAACCACCTGGTTCGATCCCGACGCATGGCTGACCAGCAAGTACGTGCTGAAGCTGCGCCGGCTGATCGTGCATTCGGGCCTGGCGCCGGGTCAGCGAGTGCTGATCGTCAGCGAGTCCGACCCGGGTGCGCTCGCGGACATCGGTCGCGCGGCGCCGTCTGGCGGCCCGCTGTATCGCCAGCGCTTCGTGTCGATCCACACGCCGATCGAGGCGCATGTCGAGCTCATCTGCCGGTGGCGACCCACCGCGTTGTACGCGTACCCCTCGTACCTCGCCGAACTCGTCGAGGCAGCGCGTCGCCTGGGCGCGCAGTTGCCGGCAATTCCGGTGGTCTACACGAGTTCGGAAGTCCTGACGTCCGGACTGCGCGCGCGGCTCGAGCGTGCGCTGCAGGCACGCATCTGCGACATCTACGGCAGCACGGAATTCAAGGAGGTCGCGTGGCAGTGCGAGGCCGGTCGTTACCATCTGAACATCGAGTCGGTGTTCCTGGAGCCGCTGCCCGCGAGCGGTAGTGCACCGCTGGTACTGTCGACGCTGATCAACCGTGCAATGCCGCTGCTGCGCTTTCGCATCGGCGACGAAGGCGAGGCAGCTGCCGGCGCGTGCGCCTGCGGTCGTGAATCGCCGGGTCTCGTCGGCATACAGGGACGCGCGGGCGACCACATCACGCTGCCGAGCGGCCGGCAGGTGTCGCCGTACCTGCTCACGACCGCCATCGAACAGGATGCGGCGCTGCTGCAGTACCGCGTGGTCGAGACACGCAGCGGGCACTTCCGCGTCGAGCTCGTCGCGCAGTCGGAAGCTGCGCGCGACGATGTTGCGCTCTGCGCGCAGTTGCGCAACCTCTGCGGCGGCGAAGGCAAGTTCGAGATCGCGCGCCTGCCCGCGCTTCCGCGCGCTGGCAGCGGCAAGCGATCGGTGTTCCTGCGCGAGCCGGTAGACCTCGCATGCTGAACCAGTGGCTCGCACTGCAGGGCGCCGCGAAATCGCTGTACACGCGGCCGTTGATCGCACTGACTCCGGCGTTGCGCCGGTGGCATTCGCACGCGCGGTACATCGCGATCACCGGTAGCACCGGCAAGACCACGACGAAAGACCTGCTGGTGACTGCGCTCGGCGGCGCGCCGGTTGCCATCGGCAACGACAACTCGAACAACCAGCCGTACGGCATCGCACGCACGATGCTGCGAGTCCGTTCGCGCACGCAGTACGTCGTCCAGGAAGTCGGTGCCGGTGAGCCGGGCCGCATTGCGGCCATGGCGCGACAGTATTCACCCGGCGTCGCGCTGGTCCTGAACGTCGGCACGGAGCATCGCAGCGCGTTCGGCGATGCCGACGGAGTGGCCCGCGAGAAGGGTGCGCTGCTCGATCGGTTGTCGCCCGCCGACACTGCCGTGCTGAATGCCGACGACGCACGCGTGCTCGCGATGGCTGGCCGAACCGCCGCGCGCATCGTGACCTTCGGGCGCGACGCAGGCGACGTACGGGGCCGGCTGGTGCCGACGACGTGGCCGAACGGCATCGCGGTCGAACTCTCGGCAGGTGACGAGCACGCCATCGTCTCGACCGATCTGCTCGCGGAACATTTCGCGCTGAACGTCACGGCGGCTGCAGCAGTGGCCTTCGCGCTCGGCGTTCCGCTCACCGCGATCGCGGCCCGGCTGTCGCGCAGTGCTTCGCTGCTTGGCCGCGCGACGCTGCAGCAGCTCGCCAGCGGCATCACGCTGATTCGCGATGACTGGAAGGCGCCGGCGTGGACGCTCGATCGCTCCTTTGCCATCCTGCGCCGGGCCAGTGGTGCAGGGCGGCGCTTCATCGTGCTCGGCACCGTCTCGGACTATCCGGGCGCGTCACGGCGGGCCTATCGACTCGCGGTGACCGCAGCGCTCGAAGTCGCCGAGGAGGTACTCGTCGTCGGGCCGCGCGACTCGCTGGTCGCGGAATTCGCGGCGAGCCATCCGGGCCGTGTCATCGGCTGCGCATCGGTGCAGGTGGCGAGCGCTGCGCTTGCATCACGCGCCGTTGCGGGCGACGTCGTGCTGCTGAAAGGCAGCAACCGGGCCGATCACCTGGCGCGCATTGCCGTGGCGCTGCAGGGCCGGACGGTGCGGTGCTGGCGCGATCGGTGCGGCCGGCTGGTGTTCTGTGACGACTGCGGGTTCGTCGGACGGGTGTCGACGTGAGCACCGCCGCCGCTGACGCACGGCCTTCAGCCTGGCAGCGACTGCGCGGCCGCTTCAGGCATGGGCTCCTGATGCAGGAGCTGCTCGAGCGACTCGCGGCGGCACGGATCATCTGCTTTCCCTACGTCGTGACCTGCGAGGACACTGCGACGGCGCCGGCGTTGTCGACCCCGCCTGGCGTGACGTTCCGCGAGCTGACGGCTGACGATGCTGCGGCGATCGTCGCGATCAGCGTTCGTACGCGCCGGGTCCAGGACGTCATCGACCTGCTCGGCACATCGCGCAGCTTCGGCGCCTTTCTCGCCGGGCAGCTGATCGCCTTCACGTGGACGCGCACGACCATGGTGCCGCTGGTGTACGGGGGCGGCACGCTGTTCGCGCTTGCTGCCGACGAGGCCTATCTGCAGGACATGTTTGTCGATCCCCGTCACCGCGGCCTGCGCGTCGCGCCCTGGTTGCGCGTCAGCGTGCTGCGCACGTTGGCGAGCGAAGGGCGGCCCCGCAGTTTCAGCCTCTCGTACTGGTTCAACCGCTCCTCGCGCGTGTTCAAGTCGCGGCTCGGCTCGATCGAGTGCGAGTTCCGGCTGGCGCTGCAGCTCGACGTATTCGGACTCCCCGGCATCGACGTACGCCTGCGCCGACGCGGCCCCCGGCTGCGGACGGCAGCGCTGCGGCGCCGCTGGACGGCCAAGGAAGCGCGATGACACACGAGGCGCTGACGCAGCTCGAAGTCGCATCTATCGATGCCTCGATGTGGGGAGACATCACCCGCGATCGGCCGTTGCTCAGTCTTCCGCTGCTGCAGGAGTGCGCGGCCGGCCGCGCGGGCTCGCTGGTCGTGCTTGCCTTCGGCCCGGTGGATGCTCCCGAGGCGGTGATCGTCGGCGTGCGCACCGACCGGGACGCCGAGCGGCCGGTCGAGTCGCTGTTGTTCGGACGTGCCGGGCGACTCGCCGCCAGGCTGCGGCTGCTCGGCTCCCTGCTCGTAGTGGGTTCGCCGATCGGCCAGGACAGCGGCATCGCCTTTCGCGCCGCAGCGCCATTGCCGGAACGCGTGGCAGTGCTGTGCGACGCGCTCGAGCGGTGGTCGACGAACCGACGGCTCGGCACCTCGCTGCTGGCCGTTCGCGCCGCGGACGCGTTCGCCGAGGCGTTGCCCGCCGCATGGCGCAGCAGCGCGAGCTTCGCCCGCACGACCGCCGAACTCGAGGTTCGCTGGCAGGATTTCGACGGTTACCTCGCGACACTCCGCTCGCGCAATACGCGCGGTACCGTCCGCAGCGAACGCAACCGCAACGCGCGCAGCGGTGTCGTCATCCGCTCGGTGGGCGTCGACGCGGTGAGCGCGCGCGCGCTGCAGCGGTTCGGCGAGGCGCACTACCGCCGCAAGAACGGCGTCGATGCCGGGCTGCCGGCCGACATGCTCGAGCGCGCACTGCCGCGGATGGCCGACCATGTGACCATCCTCGAGGCCGTCCGCGCGGGCACGCGCTGCGCGATGCTCGCCGTCGTGCGCTCGGGGCGCGTCGCCTGGCCGGGCTGGCTCGGCATCGAAGCCGCCGACCGGCCCAACGACTTCACCTACTTCAACCTCGGCTACTACGAGCTGGTCCACCGCGCGCCGGCGCTGGGCATCGAGCGGATCCTGTACGGCAACTCGGTGATCGACGCGAAGCTCGCGCGCGGCGCGAGTCGCATGCCGATGCGTTTCGTGGTCCGTCCGCGCAGCCTCGTCCGGAAGCTGCTGACGGCCGCCGCGCTGGCGCTGCATCGCCGGCTGCTCGCGCGCAAGTTCGGATGAAGGCGCTGGTCACCAACTGCACGCGCAACTCGGGACATGCCGCGTTGCGCGCGCTGGCTGCTGCGGGCTGGGCCGTCGAGGGCGCGGACGATCGGGTACCGCGCTGGCCGGTGCATTCGCGCTGGACACGCGACGCCTACGTGTTGCTGCCGCCCGAAGATCACGCGGGTTTCCCGGCTGCACTGCTCGCGCTGGTGCAACGGGTCCGTCCGGATGTCCTGCTGCCGACCCGGGGCATCGAGGTCGCCTGCCGGCTGCGCACCGACCTCGATCGGCACTGCGCGAGCCTGCTGCCCTCCGCCGAGTCGTTCGCCGTCTGCAACGACAAGGGTCGGCTGCTCACCTTGTGCCGCGAGCTCGGTGTCGCGGTGCCGGAACGCTATGAGCCGGCTGAAGCCGAGCGCCGGCTCGCCAGCGGCCGCAGCGAAACGATCGTCGTGAAGCCGTGCCGCGATGTCGGTGGCGGCGAGGGCGTCGCGTTCGTGCGCGACGGCAGTGCGCTGCGCGAGCACGTCGAGCGCGTCACGGCCTCGTTCGGCGAGGCGCTCGTCACCGAGGTCGTGCCCGGTCCGGTGTCGTCGCTGGTCGCGCTGCATCTGCTGTTCGATCGCGACACGCGACTGATCGCCTCGTTCGGGCTGCGCAAGCAGCGACAGTGGCCGCCGGTGCGCGGCGTCACGGTGGCCGCGGTCAGCACGCGGGAAACCGCGCTGATCGCCGCGGTGCGGCCGGTGTTCGAGGCGCTGCGGTGGCGCGGTGCCGCCGATGTGGAGCTGAAGGTGGACGAGCGCGACGGCGTCGCGAAGATCCTCGAGATCAACCCGCGTTTCTCCGGCGCGCTGTCGTTCGCGATCGACTGCGGCGTCAACCAGCCGGAGCGCTATGCGCGCGCGGCGCTGGGTGAGCGGTTACCGGAAGACCCCGGTGATGCGCACGCAGAAGGTGCGGTGTACGTGGATGCCTCGCGGTGGGCTGCGGCGGTGTGGTCGAGCCGTGCCGAGGCGGGCAACTGGCGCAGGGCAAGCGACGAATGGCGACGCCGGCTGCGTCCGGACCGACCGCTCGATGCGACCGGCCGCGCCGCGAAGTGGCTCGCCGTGATGCCGGGGCTCGGCCGCCGTCATGCTTGAACGGCTCACGAACCTGCGTGCGCTGCGCGCGGCGGAGCGATGGCCGGCGGAACGCCTGCAGGCGCTGCAGTCGGCGAAGCTGCAGCGCCTGCTCGATCACGTCGCGGAACGCGTGCCGTTCTATCGCGCGCGTCATGCCGCGGTTGCGCACGGCGCTGCGCCCGAACGACTGGGGCGGCTTCCGGTCATCGACAAGGCGCAGCTGCGTGCGGCGGGTTCGAATGCATGGGATGGGCCGGAGCGCGCCGAAGATCGCTGGATCTGCACCTCGGGCTCGACCGGCGAGCCCTACCGGTTCCCGATCACGCGCGAGTACGACCTGTTGCGCAAGGCACAGTATCTGCGGCCTTACCTCGCGAACGGCCGGACGCTGCGCGATCGCGTGCTGCGTTTCAATGCCACTCCCCGGCAGGCCCCCTGGTTCTCGCGCTTCGGCCTGCTGCGCGAAGAGCAGATCCGTTGCGACGCCGGGCCGGCGACGATGTGCGAGCGGCTGCTCGCCACGCGACCCCAGGTGCTCCAGGGCTACCCGTCGACCCTGCGGCTGCTCGCGCATCATGCTCGGGCGACTGGCACCGCGCTGCCGCCGCTGCGCCATGTCTTCACCGATTCGGAACTGCTGTCCCCCGAGACACGGACGCTGATCGAGTCGGTCACAGGCGTCGGCGTGCGTGACGTCTACGGCACGTTCGAGACCGACAACATCGGCTACCAGTGCAGTGCGGGCGAGGCGTATCACCTCACCAGCGATACCGTCGTGCTGGAGCTGCTGCGCGACGGTGAGCCGGTGCCGCCGGGCGATGAAGGCGAGGTGGTCGTCACGGTACTCGACAACCTCCGCTCGCCCTTCGTTCGCTACAACCTGCGCGATCTCGCGCGCCTCGAGCCCGGCCCGTGCCGCTGTGGCAGCGCGTTTCCGCGCTTCCGCATCACCGGTGGGCGTGCGGACGACCTGCTGCAGGGGTCCGACGGCTCGCTGCGGTCGGCAATGAGCGCGCTCGGCATCCTCGATACCTTCAGCGCCGAGCTCGTCCATCTGCAGCTGCTGCAGAAAAAGGATGGCACCTGCGAGCTCCAGTATGTCGCGACGCCGATGCCGCGCGACGACCTGGCCGAGCGGCTCCGCTCGTCGCTGTCACCGCATCTCGGCGGCCAGCCGCTGCGTCTGCAGCGGGTCGACGCGATTCCGCTGACGCGCGCCGGCAAGCTGCGCGCGTTCGTGCGCGAGACAGCCCGTGGGGCATGAACGCCGCATTCTGCTGAACGCACTGACGCTGTTCGGCGGCGAGGGCGTGGGGCAGGTCGTGAACCTGCTGTTCGTCGTCGCGTTCGCGCGGCATTACGGCGCGGCGCAGCTCGGCGACTACTCGTATGCGATGGGCGTCGGCGGCGTCGCGAGCCTGTTCGTCAGCCTCGGCCTGCAGGGCTTCCTGCTGCGCGAGCTCGCGACCACGGGCGCCGATCCGAAACCCGCGATGGCGCTCCTGCTGCCGTTGCAGCTCGGCCTCGTGGTGGCGGTCGGCTTGGCGGGATGCGCATTCGTCGTGCTGACGAGCCATGACGGCGCGGCGCTCGCCGTGGCGGTCACGGTGCTGACGCAGATCGTGTTCCGCTTCGCCGGGCTCCTGTACGTCCCGTTCCGGGCACGCCAGCGGCTGCTGGTGCCGGTCGGCGCCGAAGTCGCGTATCGCCTGGTATCGCTCGGTCTGGCCTTCGCCCTGATGCGCGCCGGCGCCGCCGCCGAGGTGACGCTGCTCGCCACCCTTGGCAGCGCCGTCGCTTTTGCGCTGGGTGGCGCGATGCTCTTCGCGCGCGAGAACGGCGGACTTTCGCTGCGCTGGGATCCGCTCGGCCTGCGTGCACTGCTCCGGCGGGCGCGCGGATTCTTCGGGCTGCTGCTGATCAGCGCCTTTGGAGTGCGCTTCGCGCCCATCCTCATGGGGCTGCTCGCGACGCGCGAGGCGCTCGGCAACTATGCGGCCGCGGACCGTCTGCAGATCGCGGCGACGCTGCTGCCCACGCTGCTCGCGAGCGCCACCGTCGCGGCGCTGGCGCGCGAATCGTCGCGATCGCTCGCCGCGGTCCGGCAGCTGACCGGCCGGCTGCTGCGCATCGCGGTGCCTGGCAGCCTGCTCATCGTGACTGCCGCGCAGCTCGTTGCTCCGCTCGCGGTCCACGCAGTTTTCGGCGAACGCTTCGATGCCGCAGTTCCCGTGCTGCGGGTCCTGCTGCTGGCGGTTCCGCTGGTGGCGGTCGAGCAGCTGCTGTCGGCCGAGATCACGGCGCTCGGCCTGGTACAGCGCCTGGTTCGGGTGCGGGCGGTGGTGCTGTGCGCGTACGTGGCACTGGGTTTCGTCGGGGTTCGGCTCGGCGGCGGCATCGGCCTCGCGATGGCGATCGTCTGCACCGCCGGACTTCAGGCGGCTGCCATTGCGCGGGTGCTCCACCACGCCGGCGCGCTGCCGCTGCGCGAGGTCTTCAGTGCCGAAGCGCGCCTGCCGATGCCGGATCGCGCAGGCTGATCAGCGCGAGGACACTGCGCAGCGTCGGTACGGGCAGCGACAGCCAGCCGGCGATCTCCACCACCGCTCCGAGCAGCGCCGCGTGCTCGAGCGGCCGGCCCGCCTCGAGGTCCTGCAGCATCGACGTTCGATGCTCGCCCACCGCTTCGGCGCCAGCGAGCCGCCGTTCGAGGCTGACGCGCATCGTCACGCCGAGCGCGTTCGCCACCGCCTGTGACTCGGTCATCATCGATTCGGCAACCGCGCGCGTGGGTGCGTGCCGGCACAGTGCGGCAAGCGTCGCACCGGTCAGTGCGCTCAGCGGATTGAAGCAGAGGTTGCCCCAGTTCTTGAGCCACAGCTCCGCACGGATGTCGTCGGTGACCGGGGCCTTGAAGCCCGCGGCCGCGAGCCGTGACGCGATGGCTTCGACCCGGGGAGAGCGCGTGCCGTCGGGTTCGCCGAGGGTGAACCGGTTGCCTTCGACGACGTGGACGACGCCCTCGGCGTCGACATCGGCAGCCGGATAGGCGACGCAGCCGACGATGCGACCCACGTCGATCGCGGCCGCCAGCGCACCATCCGCATCGACGCTGGCGAGCGCGCGACCGCCGAACGGCGTCGTCTCCGGTGCGCCGGTCAGGAAATACCACCACGGGAGCCCGTTCTGCAGCGTGACGACGGCGGTCCCTGCGTGCATCAGCCGCTGCAGGGCAGGCAGCGCCGCGCGGAGTTCGTGCGCCTTCACCGCGAGCAGCACGACGTCGTGGGGTTCGCACTGCTCGGCCGTCACGGCGGCGGCCACCGGCAGCGTGCGCGGCAGCGCCCCCGGCTCGGCAAACTGAAGGCCGCGCGCGCGCAGGGCGGCGGTGCGCTCGGCGCGGTCGACGAGGGTTACCGGCTCACCGGACTCGATCAGTCGGGCGGCGAGCAGGCCGCCGATGGCGCCGACGCCCAGAATCGCGATTCGCATCCGGGAATCGTACCGGGGCCGGCCTGCGCGGCCTGTGACGCAAGCCGCCTTCGTGCGGACCGGCTACCATGCCGACGAGGTCGCCGTCAGATGCGGCCCGAGCCTGCTGGGGAAACTGCATGATCGCTCGCCTGATCGCCCGCCTGACCGCCGTCGCGGCCCTCGTCTGCATCGCTGCCGCACAGGCCGCCGCGCCGCCTTCCGACCATCCCGGCAGCGCGCTGTACCAGCAGCACTGCTCGGCGTGCCACGACCATCCGGTCGAGACGAAGTCGGTTCCGTTCGAGACGCTGCGCGGCATGCGCTACGTGACGCTCCACTACGCAGTCACGCGCGGCAAGATGAAGCTGCAGGCCGCGCCGATGAACGAAACCCAGCTCGGCCAGCTGCTCGACTACGTCGTCGGGCGTCAGATCGTCGACGAGAGCTGGATAGCACGCATGCAATGCGATGCGCCGCGTCGCACGCCGAAGCTCGACGTGCCGGCGACGATCGGCCACTTCGGCTTCGATGCGCGCAACTCGCGGGCGCTCACCCGCGAGCAGTCGGGCTTGTCGTCGGCGGATCTGCGCAATCTCGAGCCGGCCTGGGCGCTCGCCTTTCCCGGTATCACGACCTTGCGCGCGCAGCCGGCCATCGTCGGCGACACGCTGTTCCTGAACGTCGGCGACAACGCGAAGGTGTTCGCGCTCGACATCTCGGGCGAGATGCCGTGCGTGCAGTGGACCTACACGAGCGACGTGCCGACCCGCTCCGGCATCGGCTACGGCACGATGCGCGACGGCCGCAAGGTGATCGTGTTCAACGACGTCGCGACGCAGATCCACCTCGTGGATGCGCGCACCGGCAAGGGCATCTGGAAGCGCCACGTCGGGCTCTTCGACCTGTCGAACACGACCGGCACGCCGGTGATCCTCGGCGATCGCGTGTACGTGCCGCTGTCGGCTTCCGAGATCAACATCGGCGGCGACGACCGGCACCTGTGCTGCAAGACGCACGGCGCCTTCTTCGCGCTCGACCTGCGCACCGGCAAAAAGGTGTGGACCTACCAGACGATGGCGGACGCGAAACCGGTCAAGGACCGTGGCGACGGGCAGATGATGTGGGGTCCGTCCGGCGCGCCCATCTGGACCTCGCCGCTGATCGACGCGAAGCGAGGTCTCATCTACGTCGGCACCGGCGAGGCGACGTCGGCTCCCGCGGCGCCGACGACCGATTCGATCCTCGCTCTCGACATGAAGACCGGGCGGCTGCGCTGGAAGTACCAGGCGACCGCGAACGACATCTTCCTGACCACGTGCATGGCGAAGCCGCAGAACCTGAACTGCCCGCGTGAAGGGCAACTCCTCGATCACGACTTCGGCGCAACGCTCGTGATGGGGCGCGATGCCGCCGGCCGCGACGTCGTCCTCGCCGGTCAGAAGAGCGGCATGCTGTGGGCACTCGACCCCGACACCGGCAAGCTCAAGTGGCAGCGCGAATTCGGCAAGGGCTCGCCGATCGGTGGCATCCACTGGGGCATGGCGTTCGACGGCGAACGTGTGTTCGTCCCCATCCACTCGTTCCCGGGTCCTGACGGCACCGACCCGAACCAGACACCGGGCCTGCACGCAGTGCGCGTCGACGACGGCAGCGTGCAGTGGTCGTTCGAAGCGAAGGCCGATTGCAACGGCGACCGGCTGAAGCGCGTGCCGACCTGCAAGGGCAACATCGGTCTGTCCGGCGCACCGACCGTCGTCGACGGCACCGTGGTCGAAGGCAGCGTCGACGGCTATCTGCGCGTCTTCGACGCGAAGACCGGCGAGGTGCTGTGGAGCTTCGACACCGCCGTGCCCTGGAAGGGCGCCAATGGTGTCGAAGGGCATGGCGGCGCAATCGACAACGCGTCGATCGTCGCGAAGAACGGGCTGCTGTTCGTCAACTCCGGCTACGGCCTCATGGGCGGGCAGCGCCCCGGAAACGTGTTCCTCGCCTTCCGGCGCAAGCAGGCGCGCTGACCGCGGGTCCTGACGCAGCTTGCGGCTGCCGACAGATGCGGCACACTTCCGACCACAACGACACCCGGATCACGGGGAGGGCACCATGCGCGCGATTCGAAACACCCTGTTCTGTCTGCTCGGCACAGCACTGCTCGCACCGGTGGTGAGCCGCGCCGAAGTGTCGTGCACGCGCAGCGGGCTGCAGGAAGCCGTCAACCTGTACGTCGCGGCGCAGACGAAGGGCGACCTTTCGGGCATGGCGCTGCCGGCGAACGTCGGCTACTGGGAGAACATCGCCCCCGCCGACATCAAGAAGGGCTTCGTCACCAAGCCGCTGAAGATCGACTTCCATCGCAGCTTCTTCGACGTCGATTCGTGCCAGTCGTTCACCGAAGTCATCGTGACCGACAAGGCCGCGCCGTACGTCGCCGCGGTGCGGCTGCGCGTGAACCACGACAAGATCGCCGAGGTCGAGACGCTGTGGACGACGACCGGCTACTGGCTCTTCAACGCCGACGCCTACCTCAAGTATTCGTCGACCGAGAAGTGGGACCCGATTCCTGCCGAGCAGCGCGACACGCGCGGCACGCTGGTTGCCGCAGCGAACGCCTATCTCGATGCGTTCCTCGAGAAGAAGCTCGATCGCGTGCCATGGGGCTTCCCGTGCGTGCGCATCGAAGGGGGCATGTACACCGGCAAGGGCACGCCGTCGGACAGTTGCGAGGTGGGCGTGCCCGGTGGGGTCAACATAGCGAACCGCCGTTTCGTGGTCGATGAGGTGACCGGCACGGTCGCGGTGTTCTGCACGTTCGGTACCGGCGGGCCTGGTGGTGGCAGCGCCGCACCGGACACGCACCTGTTCCGCGTCGAGAACGGCAAGCTGCGTTACGCGCACACGCTGACGCACCTGCTGCAGTCGAGCTTCCGCGGCAACACGGCGCCGCCGACTCCTCAGCCGAAGTGACGGTGCGCGTCGCCCGCGTGGCGGCGATCGGGGCCGCCCTCTGGGCGCTCGCGGTCGTCGTCATCGGCGGCGCGCTGACGCCAGGCTATTCCCACGTCGCGAACTACATCAGCGAACTCGGCGCGACCGGGTCGGCGGTGGGCGCCGCCGTGAGCTACGGCGGCTTCCTGCCGGTCGGGCTGTTGTCGCTGACCGCCCTGGTTGCGACCCTCGGGCGGTGCGAGCATCCGGTCGCGTTGCGCTCGGCCCACGGCTGGCTGGTGTCGGTACCCATCGCCTATCTCGCGTCGGCGTTCGCCCGCTGCGACACGGCCTGCGCCGGTGTGAGCAGCGCGCAGGCACTGCACAACCTGTTCGGCGTCGCGGGCTACGTCGGTGGGGCGGTCGCGCTGTTCGTCGCCGCGCTGGCGTATTTCCGTGCACACCGGGCGCCGGCGGGCCTGCTGCTCGTGGGGCTCGGCGTTGCGGTGCTGCTCGCCCTCCTGACGTTCGGTGAGCCCTCGACGGCGCACGTCCATGGCGCAACCCAGCGCGGAGCCGAGGTCATCCTGTTCGGCTTCCTCCTATTCGTCATCCGCGCGAGAACGGCCGGCTTCGCCAGGGCAGCGCTCTGACCCACGTCTCGTCGTTTGGTTCGTCCCACGCCGGCGTGGTTCCGGCGATGCCCTTGGCCTATGCTTTCAGCGCGTTTTGACCGGGAACCACGGGGGAGATCGAACGATGGACGACAAGAACCTGAATCGCCGCGAGCTGCTGGGCGGCATTGCGCTGGCGGCCGGCACGGCGGGATTGCTCGGCGCCACCGACGCGCGCGCAGCCGCTCCGTCGCTCGAAGGTCCGCCGCCGGACATGGGCCCCTCGCAGAAGCCACCCATCACCGACGTTGCGGGCAAGATCGCCTACATCACCGGTGGCTCGAGCGGCATCGGTCTCGGCATCGCTCGTGCGCTGCACGAGCAGGGCGCGAAGGTCATCCTCGGCAACCTGAACGACAAGCAGTGGGCCGAGGCGCTGAAGGAGTTTCCCGCCAACGATCCGCGCGTGAAGACGATCGTCCACGACGTGTCCGACCGCGATGCGTGGGAGCGCAAGGCTGACGAAATCGAGAAGTTCTTCGGTCCGGTCAACATCCTGATCAACAACGCCGGCGTCGGTCTGTTCACGAGCGCGAGGGAAGGCACGCTCAAGGACTGGGACTGGGGTATGAACGTGAATTTCTGGGGCCCGGTCTACGGGTGCCGTACGTTCATCCCGCGCATGCTGAAGCATGGGCAGGGCAGCCACATCGTCACCACGACGTCGACCGACGGCGTGCTGCTCGGCACGGCCGGCATCTACGCGGTGTCCAAGATGGCGGTCAGCGGCCTGATGGAGCAGCTGCGCCACGAGCTGCGCGAGACGACGATCGGCACCTCGAACCTCGTGCCCGGCCAGACGACGTCCAACCTCGGCCGCAGCGAGAGCGAATATCGTCCCGAGGCGCTGAAGAACGCACCGAACCGCCGCGGCCGCCGCGCGACCGGCCGGCGCCGGTGCGCCCCGTCCCGCGCGTCCGCCCACCCCCGAGACCACACCGCTGTGGGCGCGTCCGCAATCCGGTCTGACGGTCGGCCGCCTGGTGGTCAACGGCATCGTCAACAACGACATGTGGATCTACCCGGCGCCCGAGTACGTCGTCGGCGTCCGCGCGCGGGGCGAGGCGATGGCCGAAAGCATGGTGCCGTTCAGCCCGATGCCCGACCACATCGCGGCCGGCAAGGACCGCTACTACCGCACGCCCATCTACGTGCAGGAAATCGCGCATCGCCGCGCGACGAAGAAACGCGACATCAAGGGCGTCTGACGCGTCGGGAATGCCTTCGCCGGTGCGCCACGGCGCACCGGCGCTCGCGCTCAGGCGCTCGCCTTCGCCGAGAGATTGCCGAGCAGGCGTCGCACCAGCGGCGCGGCCCACAGTGCGGCCAGCACCAGCGCACCACACAGCGCGATGTCCACCATCCAGTTGAGCCCGATTCGTTCTGCGAACCAAAGCAGAGCGGCAAGCAATGTTCCCGCGCCGAACGCTAGCAGCGCGGTCTCGAGCCCGGTTCTCCCGAGCTCGCGTCGAAGCAGCATCACGGTCATCGATGCGCGCACCGCATCGCCGGCCAGCCGACCGATCGCGGCGCCGAGCGCGCCGTAGCGCGGGATCAGCACGACGTGCAGCGCGATCGCGACCGCAAGGCTCGCGAGATCGACCTGCAGCATGCGCCCCTGCAGGTGAAGCGCGCTCGCCGCATAGCGCAGCACGGCGCTGATTCCAGCGAGCATCGCCGCTGCCGCCAGCACCCGCAGCGGCAGAGCCGATGCGATGAACGCCTTGCCGCCGAGCAGCACCAGGATGGGCTCGGCATGGACGAGGAACATCGCGAAGCTCAGCACGCCGAACAGCAGCGTGACGCCGAAGGCACCCTGCAGGCGGGGGGCAAGCGAACCGCGGGGCTTCGCGAGATCCTGCTCGAACAGCGTCATCAGCAGGCCGCCGAACAGGTACGGCGCCATGAATACCAGCTCGTACAGTTTTGCCGGTGCATCGTACAGACCGACGTCGAGCGGCTCGCGCAACAACGACAGCAGCACGATGTCGACGCGGAAGTGCAGCGTCATCAGCAGCGCCGAGCCCGCAAACGGCAGTCCGGTGACGAGCAGCTCGCGCCACGCCGCGCCGTCCACCACCGGCCGGAACGGGACCAGTCGCAGCGCGAGGATCCACGCGACGATGCCGGTGCACAGGAGGCCCGCGCTCGAGGCTGCGAGCATCGCATCGACGCCGCCGCCCATCGCGGCGAACACCATCACGCCGATGAACGTCAGCAGCGCGCCGCTGGTTTCGGCGATTGCGTTGAGGTGTTGCGCATGCTGCTGCTGGAACAGCGCCCGCATGATGTCGAAGAGCTGGAACCCGATCCAGCCGACGCCGGCGACGAACACGCCGAGCCGGATGACCGGGTCGTGTTCGAGCAGGAATACGACGCCGGCAAGGGTGCCGACACCGAGCACCGACGCAGTCAGGCGCAGGCCGACCACCGTGCTGAGAATGCGCTGGCGGTCGGCGTCCGGTCTCGAGAGAGATCGCAACGTGTTCGCATACAGCCCGCAGTCGACCAGCGTGCCGGCGAACAGCAGCAGGGTAAGCACGGTGCGGTACTGGCCGAGCCCTTCTGCGCCGACCGTGCGAGCGAGGATCGCGAATGTCGCAACGCCCAGCAGCGTCGAGCCGAGCCGCGACCCGACCGCGGCGAGGCTGTTGCTGAGCAGCTTTCCGCCCACTGCCATCAGGCGCGCCCGGTCAGCCGCGCGGCGACGTGTTCGCCGATGGCGAGCGAGCTGGTGAGTCCCGGCGATTCGATACCGAGCAGATTCACCAGGCCCTGCACGCCGTGCACGCTTTCATCCTCGATGACGAAATCGGCCGCTGCCTCACCGGGGCCGACGAGCTTCGGCCGGATGCCGGCATACGCGGGCTGCAGTGCACCGTCGACGAGCCCCGGCCAGTACTCGCGGATCTCGGCATAGAAGCCCTCAGCGCGTTGCGGCGCGACGTCGTAGTGCAGTGCGTCGACCCATTCCACGTCGGGCCCGAACCGGACGCTGCCGTCGAGCCCGAGTGTCGCGTGGACCCCGAGGCCAGCCGGGTTGGGCATCGGATAGATCAGGTGCGAGAACGGCGTGCGACCGCTGCAGCTGAAATAGTTGCCTTTGGCATAACGGGCTGACGGCAAGCGGGTGGCGTCGGCGCCTTCGATGCGGCGCGCCATGTCGAGAGCCTGTAGCCCAGCCGAATTGACAATGAGTCTCGTACGCAACGTCGTTTCGACATCGACACTGCGCACGTCGATCTCGAACCCGCCATCGAGCGGTCTCGCCGCCAGCGCCTCGCTGCGACAGGCGAGCGTGCCGCCGCCGGCCTCGAGGTCGCCGATCAGCGCCTGGACGAACTCGGGCACGTCCACGATACCCGTCGACGGTGACAGCAGCGCACGGTGGCAGCGCACTTCAGGCTCGAGCGCGCGCACCGCATCGCCGTCGAGCCATTGCAGATCGTCGACGCCGTTGGCAATGGCGCGACGTAGCAGAGCGTCCAGCGCGGTTTGCTGATCCTTCCGCGCGACGATCAGCTTGCCGCAACGGCGGTGCGCGATGTGGTGACGCGCGCAGTAATTGTAAAGGAGCTCGCGCCCGCGCACGCAGAAACGGGCCTTGAGCGACTGCGCCGCGTAGTAGATTCCGGAGTGGATGACACCCGAATTGCGCGACGACGTTTCCTCACCGGCGCGCGCATGGCGCTCGAGCACCAGCGTTTCGTGCCCGTTGCGGGCCAGCTCGCGCGCTACAGCAAGACCCACCACACCCGCGCCGATCACGACGCAGTCGACGTCACCTATCATCACTGCGCTGAGTGTGGCGTAGTTCCGAGCGAACCGTGAAACTAGTCACGAATCTCCGAAAGAGGACGCGAGCGCTGCGAGGAATGGATGGCGCCCGGATAACATGCGATACATTCATGGCGTCACGTTAACAAGATGAGCGTCGCTCTCACCACGAACGGTGCCGCAGATCGCGTCCGGCGGCGAGTGCTGATGGTTGCGGCCTGTCCCTTCCCCGCGCCGCGCGGCACACCGGTGCGAATCCTGCGCGTTGCGGAAGCGCTGTCGCTTCGTGGTCACGACGTGCACGTGGCGGCCTATCACCTCGGCGACGACACCGCGCATCTGCCGTTCGCCGTGCATCGCATCCGGCGCGTGCCGACCTACAACAAGATGGATCCGGGCCCGACCTACCAGAAGCTCGCGATCGTCGATCCGCTGCTCGCCGCGAAAGTGCTCGGGCTGACGCGCAAGCTGCGGCCCGACGTCATCCACGCACACCACTACGAGGGCCTGATTACTGCGTTGCCTTCGAAGTATCTGTTTCATGTGCCGGTCGTGTTCGATTCGCACGTGCTGCTGCAGGCCGAGCTCGACTACTACGATCTGAAGGGCCTCGGTCGCACCAAGGGGCGCATAGGCCTGATGCTCGATCGGCACCTGACGCGCCGCGCCGATCATGTCGTGCCGGTGTCCGCCGACATCCGCACGCGGCTCATCCAGCAGGGCATTCTCGAGCATGACCGCATCACGGTCGCGCACAACGGCGTCGAGCAGCACTTCTTCGAAGGTACGAGTGGCGCGTTCCCGAGCGACGGTGCGCGGCGAATCGTATTCACCGGCAACCTCGCGCTCTACCAGGGCGTCGAGCTGCTCCTCAACGCGTTCGCCCTGCTGGTGAAGAGCCACCCCGCGGCGCGGCTCGTCATCGTGTCGAACAGCGACCGCCAGGCATTCGACCGCATTGCAGGCGAGCTCGGCCTGCTCGATCGCATCGACTTCGTCGAGGCCTCGCTCGAACAGCTGCCGAGCCTCATCTCGAGTGCCGACATCGCCGTCAACCCGCGCACGCACTGTCCGGGCGTGCCGCAGAAGCTGCTGAACTACATGGCTGCCGGCGCGGCGATCGTGTCCTTCACCGGATCGGCCAAGCATCTGCAGCACGAGCACAACGCACTGGTCATCGCCGATGACGACATCGCGGCGTTTGCGGGCGCGATGGCCCGCCTGCTCGACGACGA
This sequence comes from uncultured Pseudomonadota bacterium, assembly GCA_963769065.1. Classification (GTDB taxonomy): domain Bacteria; phylum Pseudomonadota; class Gammaproteobacteria; order Steroidobacterales; family Steroidobacteraceae; genus ZC4RG30. Next base: position 223,755 of record CAVYKG010000002.1, read on the forward strand.
CGCGCTGCGCCGCCGGCTGGGGGCGGAAGCCCGCCTCTATGCGCGGACTCACCTGTCGTGGGAAAACTGCGCAGCCGTGTGCGAAAGCGTCTATGAGCAACTGCTCACGCACAGCGGGCCCCGACGTGGCGAGGCGCCTCCGCCCGAAACGCACGAAGACGATGACGAGAGTCACGCCATCGCCCAAGCGGGCTTCGTCAGCCGATGAGCACCCCGGCGCGGTCATCACCGGCGGTCGGACCGGCCCGTCGCCGGGAGTGTCCCGCGTGCCACTCGCGCATGCAGCCTTTCTTCGAGCTGTCAGGCCTTGCCGGCGGCAGCAGCATCGTGCTCGAGGACCGCGCATCCGCGCTGGCATTTCCACGCGGCGATCTGGTGCTCGGGTTCTGTCCGGGCTGTGGCTTCGTCTGCAACCTCGCGTTCAGCCCCGTGCTCGCGAGCGATGCCGCACGCTGGGAAGACACGCAGGGCTATTCGAACACCTTCAACCAGTTCCAGCGTCAGCTCGCGGCCGACCTCGTCGCGCGCCACGCGCTGCATGGCCGTCGCATCGTCGAGATCGGCTGCGGCCAGGGTGAATTCCTCGCGCTGCTGTGCGAGCTCGGCCCGAACGAGGGCGTCGGCTTCGATCCCGAGTTCGTGCCCGACCGCGGCGTCATTCCTGCCAGCGTCACCGCGGAAGTGCGCAAGGAAGCCTTTGTCGACCGAACCGCTTCACCCGAAGCCGACTTCATCTGTTGCAAGATGACGCTCGAGCACATCGACGACGTCGAGCCGTTCGTGCGCAACCTGCGCCGCGCGCTGCGCGAGCGGCCCGCTTCGGGCGCCTATGCGCTGGTGCCGGAAAGCCTGCGCATCCTCAGCGAGTGCGCGTTCGAAGACATCTATTACGAACACTGCTCGTACTTCACGCCCGGGTCGCTGGCGCGACTGTTCCGCACGCAGGGCTTCGCCGTCGACCGTCTGGACGTCACCTACGGCGGGCAATATCTCTCGCTCGAGGCGCATCCGGCCGAGCCCGGCGCCACGTCCGCGCCGCTCGCGGCGGAAGAACCGGTCGAGAGCGTCGCGGCGCTGGTCGAAAGCTTTTCGCGTCGCTTCGAAGTCCGCACCCGCGAATGGCACGACCGCATCGCTTCGCGCCTTGCCGAAGGTCCGGTCGTGTTGTGGGGCTCGGGCTCGAAGGCGGTCGCATTCATGCATGCGACCGGCACCGGTGAGCTGATCGAGCACGTGGTCGACGTGAACCCGTATCGCCAGGGCCGTTTCGTCGCCTGCACCGGCCAGCGGATCCTTGCGCCCGAGCAGCTGCCCGCGATCGCGCCACGTTCGGTGATCGTGATGAACCGTGTGTACGTGCCGGAGATCAGTGCGTCGCTGCAGAAGCTCGGCGTCGCGACCGAGGTGCTCGCACTGTGAGCAGCCACTCGACCAGCCCGGCTGTTCCCGTGGTCGGCCTCGGCATGCCGGTCTACAACGGTGCGCGTTATCTGCCGGCGACGCTCGATTCGATCCTCGCGCAGACGTTCGCCGATTTCGAGCTCGTGATCTGCGACAACGCGTCGACCGACGAGACCGAACAGATCTGCCGGCGCTATGCGGCTGCCGATCCGCGCGTGCGCTACCACCGCAACGCGTCGAACGTCGGCGCCCACCCGAACTACAACCGCGCGTTCGAGCTTTCGCGCGGCACGTACTTCAAGTGGACGCCATACGACGACGTGCTGCATCCGGACTATCTCACCGCCTGTGTCGAAGCCCTGCGCGAGACGCCGGAGGCATCGGTGTGCCAGAGCCACCTCTCGTTCATCGACGGACAGGGCCAGCCGCTCGGCACCTGCCGCGCCGACCTGTTCGAGGCGCAGTCGCCGCACGCGGCCGAGCGCTTCGCCGCCGCCGTGCTCCGGGCGCACAACTGCTACGACATGCAGGGGCTGCATCGCCGCGACATTCTCGCGCGCACACGCCGGCTGGCGAGCTTCCACGGCTCGGACCGCGCGCTGGTTGCGGAAATGGCACTGCTCGGCCCGTTCCTGTGCGTGCCACGCGGCCTGATGCAGGTCCGCGATCACGACACCCGCTACACCCGCGCATTCACCGACCCGGCGGCGCGCGCGACCTGGCACGACTCGAGGCTTGCCGGGCACAAGACGTTCCCGCACTGGCGTCTGTACCGCACGTACTTCGAGCTCGTGGCGGGCGCACCGCTGTCGGCGCCCGAGCGCCTGAGCTGCCAGCTGGCACTGCTGCGCTGGTGGTTCGTCAACTGGAACTCCGCGCGCATGGTCATCGACCTGCTGGCCGCGTTCGTTCCCGGCATCGTCGGTGCCGCGGAACGCTTCAAGCAACGTTTCTCGCCGGCTCCCGGCATCGACCAGCTTCGCAAGGCAAGACGCATCCCATGAACACGCCCGCTGCCCCGGGCGCCAAGTGCCGCTTCTGCAGCACCGCGCTCCGCCACACGTTCGTCGATCTCGGCATGTCGCCGCTGTGCGAGACCTACATCGCTCGCCGACCAGCTCGACCACATGGAGCCGTTCTACCCGCTGCACGTCTACGTCTGCGAGCAGTGCTGCTCGTGCAGCTGCACGAGTACGTCGCGCCGGACGGCATCTTCAACGCCGACTACGCGTACTTCTCGTCGTACTCGGACAGCTGGGTCGAGCACGCCGAGACGTATGTCGAGATGATCGCAGCGCGATCTGGCATCGGCGAGCAGAGCTTCGTCGTCGAGCTCGCGAGCAACGACGGCTACCTGCTGCAGCACTTCGTCAAGCGCGGCGTGCCGCTGCCTCGGCATCGAGCCGGCGGCCAACGTCGGCGATGCGGCGCGCGAGAACGGCGTGCCGACGCTGGTCGAATTCTTCGGCACCGTCACCGCGACGGAGGTGCTGAAGCAGCGACGGGCGCGGCCGACCTCATCCTCGGCAACAACGTGCTCGCGCACGTGCCGGACATCAACGACTTCGTCGGCGGCGCCAAGACGCTGCTGACGCCGCGGCGGCATGGTCACGTTCGAGTTCCCGCACCTGCGTGCGCCTGATCGAGGAGAACCAGTTCGACACCATCTATCACGAGCACTTCTCGTACTTCTCGTTCACGACGGTCGAGAGGATCTTCGCGGCGCACGGCCTGCGCTGTTCGACGTCGAGGAGTTGCCGACGCACGGCGGCTCACTGCGCATCTACGCCCGCCACGCGGACGATCCGCGGCCGGACCACGCCGCGCGTGCGCGATCTGGTCGCGCGAGAAGGCGGCGGGCTATGCGAGACGCTCGCGACCTATCGCGGCTTCGAGCGAGCAGGTCGAAGGCGACCAAGCGCAAGCTGCTCGACGTTCCTGATCGACGCCAAGCGACGCCGGCAAGCGCGTCGTCGGCTACGGCGCGCCGGGCAAGGGCAACACGCTGCTGAACTACTGCGGCATTCGCACCGACTTCCTCGACTACACGGTCGATCGCAACCCGCACAAGCAGGGCACGTTCACGCCCGGCACGCACATTCCGATTCTACGATCCGGTCGAGGATCCACGAGACGAAGCCGGACTACATCCTCATCCTGCCGTGGAATCTCGCGAAGGAGATCATCGCGCAGCTGCCGCATCGTGCGCGAATGGGGCGGCAAGTTCGTCGTGCCGATCCCGACCGCGACCGTCCTGCCGTAACCAGCCCATGCTCGCTGCCACCGTCTTCGACCGAGTCCGCGAAGTGCTGTGCCTGGGCGCGCACTGCGACGACATCGAGATCGGCTGCGGTGGGCTGCTGGCGACGCTTGCGTCGAGGCAGCCGGCAGCCCGGTTCCGTTTCGTCGTCATGGCCGGCACGGCGGAGCGCACGGCGGAGACCGGTGCAGCACTGCGCCGGCTGCTGCCCGCCAGCACCGCGTTCGAGCTCGAGGTGCTGGGGTTTCGCGATGGCTTCTTCCCGGCCGACTGGGAAGGCATCAAGACGGCTTCGAGGGGCTGAAGGGCGGCGCGCCTCCGGATCTGGTGCTCACTCATCACGGCGATGACCGCCACCAGGACCATCGCGTCGTCAGCGAGTTGACGTGGAACACGTTCCGCAATCACCTCGTGCTGGAGTATGAGATTCCGAAATGGGATGGCGATCTCGGGCGGCCGCAGGTGTTCCTGCCGCTCGACGCCGCAACAGTGGACCGGAAGGTCGATGCGCTGCTCGAGGCGTTCGCCTCGCAGCGCTCGCGCAACTGGTTCACCGCCGATCTGTTCCGGGGCTTCATGCGTCTGCGAGGCATGGAATGCAATGCGCCTGGCGGCTTTGCCGAAGCCTTTCACGTCCGCAAGCTGGTGGTGGGTTGAGCATGAAGATTCTGGTCACGGGTTCCGACGGCTACATCGGTGCGCGGCTGGTGCCTCGCCTGATCGCGCAAGGTCACGAGGTCACCGGCCTCGACACCGGCCTGTATCGCGACGGCTGGCTGTATTCCGAGCAGGCGGGGCGGGCGTTCGTGCCGCCGACGATCAACCGCGACCTGCGCAACGTCGAGGCGAAGGATCTGGAAGGGCACGACGCGGTCGTGCATCTGGCAGAGCTGTCGAACGATCCGCTCGGGCAGAACAACCCCGGCATCACGCACGAGATCAATCACGGCGGTTCCGTGCGCCTTGCGACGCTCGCCCGGCAGGTCGGCATTCGCCGGTTCGTCTACGCCTCGTCGTGCAGCGTCTATGGCCAGGCGCGCACGGAATGGGTCGACGAGACTTCGCCGCCGAACCCGCAGACCGCGTACGCCGAGTGCAAGGTCAAGGTCGAGAAGTCGCTCGGCGAGATGGTCGACGACGACTTCTGCGTCACCTTCCTGCGCAACGCCACCGCCTACGGCGCCTCGCCGCGGATCCGCTTCGACATCGTCATCAATGACCTGTGCGCGCTCGCCTGGACCACCGGCAAGATCGCGATGACCAGCGACGGTACGCCGTGGCGCCCGGTCACGCACGTCGACGATATCTGCCATGCGATGGAATGCGCCCTTCAGGCCGACCGATCGAAGATCAACGGCCAGGTCTTCAACGTCGGCGCCGACACCGAGAACTATCGCGTGCGCGATCTGGCCGAGACGGTGGGCAAGGTGTTCCCGAACTGCGAGGTCACCATCGGCACCAGCGCGGGCGACAACCGCAGCTATCGCGTGTCGTTCGCGAAGATCAAGGCGGGCCTGCCGGGGTTCGCGCCGCAGTGGAACGCGCTGAAGGGCGTCGAGCAACTGTACGAGGTCTTCAAGCGCATCCAGATGCAGCCCGAGACCTACCGGTTCCGGGCCTTCACCCGGCTGAAGCAGCTGCGTTACCTGCAGGAAACCGGCCAGGTGAACGACCAGCTGTACTGGCGGTACTGACATGAAAGTCGTCCTGTTCTGCGGCGGTCTCGGCACCCGGCTGCGCGAGCACTCCGACACTGTGCCGAAGCCGCTGGTCAATATCGGCGCGCGGCCCATCCTGTGGCACCTGATGCGCTACTACGCGCATTTCGGCCATACCGAGTTCATCCTGTGCCTCGGTTATCGAGGCGATCTGATCCGCGACTATTTCCTTCATTACCGCGAGTGCATGACCAGCGACTTCACCTGGTCGCACGAGGGCAACCGCATCGAGGTGCACGAGCCGGGAATCAAGGACTGGAAGATCACCTTCGTCGACACCGGTCTGCACGCGAACATCGGCCAGCGACTGCTGCGCGTGCGCAAGTACATCCGCGACGAGAGCGAGTTCCTCGCGAACTATGCCGACGGTCTCGGTGACGTGCCGCTGAACTCGGTGATCGAACTCGGGCGCGAGCGGGACGCCGTCGCAACCTTCACGTCGGTGCGGTCGTTGCACAGCTTCCATGCCGCGCAGGCCGACGCGGACGGGCACGTGACCAACATGGGCCCGATGCGCAGCGACTCGTTCCTGATCAACGGTGGCTTCTTCTACCTGCGTCAGCAGATCTTCGACTACATCGAGGAAGGCGACGAGCTGGTCGAGAAGCCGTTCTCGCGCCTGATCGAGGCACGCAAGCTCGTCACCTATCGGCACACCGGGTTCTGGCAGTCGATGGACACGCTGAAGGACAAGATCACGTTCGATCGCATGGAGGCACGGGGCGACTGCCCGTGGGCAGTGTGGAAATAACCAAATCCGTTGGTCGCACCCGCTGGCAGAAGTGGGAGCGCAAGCTGAAGGACCGCCTCGGCGAGCCGATGCACCTGAACGTGCTGTCGGTGTTCGTGAAGCTGTTCGGCGGCTTCCGCATGAAGGTCGAGTTCGACCTGATCGAACGCCGCCGCTATGCGTTCGCGCTGCTGCAGGCAGCCGACTGGGCGAACCGCTACGGCATCAAGCGCATCCAGGCGCTCGAGTTCGGCGTCGCGGCCGGCGCGGGCCTCGTGAACCTCGCCTGGCTGGCCGAGCAGGTCACGCGCGAGACCGGCGTCGAAATCGACATCGTCGGCTTCGACACCGGCACCGGCATGACGCCACCGCTCGATCACCGTGACTATCCGGAAGAATTCGTCGAGGGCGATTTCCCGACGACCTCGCGTGAGGACCTCGACCGGCTGCTGCCGAAGAACGCGCGCATGGTCTACGGCCCGATCGCGGAGACCGCGAAGGGCTTCGCCGACCAGGTGACCGCACCGATCGGCTTCATCAGTTTCGATCTCGCCTACTACTCCTCGACCATCGACGCGATGCAGGTGCTGAACGCGCCTGCCACGCACTACCTGCCGACGGTCGCCTGCTATATCGGCGCCATCGCAATGGAGACGGCGAATCCGGACGTCGGCGAGCTGCTCGCGATCCGGGAATTCAACCAGCGCCCGACGCTGCGCAAGATCCATCCGCTCACCTGGTTGCGTGAACGGCGAGTCTTCAAGAACGCGTTCTGGCTCAAGCAGATCTACACGCTGCACGTCCTCGATCACCCGGCGCGGTCGGGTGGGGCGAGCAGCGGCCGGTCGGTCCGTCTCCTCGAGGATCCGACCGGGCACTCGAAACCAACGGGCTGACCTGTCAGGAATTCGCCATGACCGAACCTGCCGCATCGACCGCCGCTGCCTCCGCGGGCAGCGTGACGCCGGTCTACTTCAACCGGAAGCTTGGCGACGACGACCGGCGCAACCGCCTGTTCGACGGCGCGATCTTCATCCACAGCGGAGTCGCCGCCATCGAACGCCTGTCGGCCTGGGCGGAGGAGCTGATCGCCGATGCCTTCAAGGGCGTTCCGGACGTCCGCGACGCACACCGGCACCTGCCGCTCGAGGACTTCATCGCCCGCGCATCGCCGCTGAAGTCGCGCTTCACGAACGATGCGCGCACCCGGCGACTGTGCCAGGAGCTGATCGCTGGCGTGGGCGCGGACCCCGAGCGAACCTACTTCGACCTGCCGCGCCTGCGCGTCATTCCGCCGGCGAATTTCCTGAACGCCGGTGTCAGCTACAACTACGCGCCGCACCGCGACACGTGGTACGCCCATCCGCGCCAGCTGGTGAACTACTGGGCGCCGGTGTACGACACCGAGGCGACGACCGTGATGACGATGTTTGTCGACCAGTTCCGCCGCCCGGTGGCGAACAGTTCGGCGAAGTGGGACTACGACGACTGGGTCCGCAACTCACGCTTTGCCGCTGCGCAGAACGTCAAGCGGGAAGAGCGCGCGCATCCGCTGCCGGCCGAGGCGGTCGGTGGGACGACGCAGCTGCGCCTGGTGCTGAATGGCGGCGACGTGATGATCTTCTCGACCTGCCAGCTGCACGCGTCGACGCCGAACGAGACGAGCCGCATCCGCTTCAGCTTCGACCTGCGGACGCTGAACGTCGACGACGTGCTGCAGGACCGCGGCCCGCTCGATCCGGACGGCAAGGCGACAGGTACGACCCTACCGGATTTCCTTCGCGGCTCCGATCTGGCACCGTTGCGACTGGAAGAACTGAAGCGCGCCAGCTGAGCGCGCACCGGAGAGCGCCATGCGCAGGGAACTCGTGCTCGCGGCCGTCGTCGCCTGCACCGTCGGATGGGCCGATGCCACCTCCGCTGCGCAGCCGATTCCCAAGGGGTTCGTCGAGGTACGGCCCGTCACGCGCACGGCCGCGCCGGCTGCCCAGCTGACCGTCGCCGCGGGCCAGTTCTTCACCTACGCGCTGCCGCAGGGCTGGCGGCTCGGCGAGGACGGGCAGTTCGCGCTGACGCAGGTGGCGCCTGACAATCACGCGCTGACCGTCATGGTCGGCAACGCCGGCGTCCCGATCAACTACCCGCCCGGGCAGTTCGTCTACGAGAAGCTGATGGCCCTGCAGCCGCAGGGATTGCAGCTCGGCCAGCCCCGGCAGGCGCGGCCGATACAGGGGTTCGCCCAGGCGTACGAGTTCCCGGTGCAGTACTCGGTCGGCGGCGTCGCCTGGCGGGGCGCCGCGACGCTGCACGTCGCACCGGCGTACGACTCCGCCGTGATGGCGATGACCGCGGCGCTGTCCGACGCGCGCCAGTGGCAGGGCTATTCCACCTGGCTGCCGCTGGTCGCCGCGCAGGTCTCGGCGCGCAACGGCGGCGCATTCGGCATGCGCGGCGTCATGGCGCAGAACCTCGCGAACTCTCGCGAGTTCGGCGAAGCGGCGCGGCAGTACCGCGACTGGTCGCAGAAGAACTGGCAGGCGACGACCGATCAGCGGGGCCAATCGACCGACCGCAACAACCGCGATTTCCGTGAGGCGATCGGCAACGTGCAGACCTACGCGAATCCGCACGACGCACGCACCCCGGTCGAGCTGCCGAACACCTACCAGTACTTCTGGGTCAACGAACAGGGGACCATCGTCGGTACCAACGATGCGGGCGTGAACCCGAACGCCGGCTCGACGGGCGACTGGCGCAAGATGCCGCGACGCGCTCCCTAGCGCACCGCCGCGACGCCGGCGGCGGCCCATCCCCATCGCGATTGATTTACTCTTGCGGCAGATCCGCGGCAGGGGCGCGGTGCCGTCGACAGAACCAGAACAGCCGGTTCCACAGAGGACATCGACTTGGCCAAGCGCAATTATCGCCGGTTGCAGATGCATCGCATCGCCTGGTCGGACCTCACCGAGAGCCAGGTGCTGCAGGCGCTTCGCCCCGCGGCGAACGGTCCGGGCAGCCGCAACCCGACCTCCACCGCGCTGGCGGGCAAGCGACTGCGGATCGTCACCGACAACGGCGGTCCGACGCTCGAGTACAACTTCCGCAACCAGCGCGAACTCGAGCTGGTCGAGAACGGTGGCAAGGCGACGCGCAGCGTTTACGGCGCGCTCGAGAGCCGCGACCTCGTGCTCGTCTCGCACATGCTTGCCGGTACGCAGCGGGGCTTCAACCTGGTCGTCGACCGCCGCACCGGCATCGCGACGGTGTTCGAAGTCACCTTCAGCAGCTATGCCGCGGACGAGAAGGCCGCAGCCGCGGAAGCGAAGCGCCCGCCGCAGTTCAAGAACGGGCAGCGCAATCGCGAGGTGCAGCGCAAGATCCACTTCGGCTACGTCGATGGCAGCGGCACCACGCCCACCGCGCGTCACACCTGGACCAACCGGCTCGAAGGCAAGGGCATCTACTGGAAGCAGGACAACGACGTCGAGGTCCTCGAGTTCTACCCGACCATCCTCTCGTCCAACTTCATCGAGCTGACGCGCTTCGGCGGCGAGATGACGGTCTGCTCACCGACCGACTACCTGATGGTCGACGACCATCAGTTCATCTACTCGCGCATCGAGTGCGAGTTCTCCGGCACGCTCACGCTTCAGCTGGTCGACCTGTTCGACCTCACCCAGAAAGGGGTGCGTCTCGGCCTCACCGAAAAGGACGAGCTCGAGTACTACCTGTATTCCGGCGCGGGCGAGGTCACCGGACAGATCGCCTCGTTCGAAGTGTTCGGCAACAACGGCGACACGCGCGGCCCGCGTCGCGTCTATCGACCGCTCGAGACGTTCGAGACGATGACCGACGACGAGGTCCGTGACGCGGTACTGAACCAGGCGCATGCGTTCGGCGAGGGCCAGGGCAGCGGCGCGGCGGGCATGGGCGGTTACAAGAGCGAGCTCGTCACGCGTTTCGTCGGCAAGACGCTGAGCGTGCAGACCGACGGCGGCGGCCCGTCGCTCGATTACCAGTTCACTGCGGAGCGTCAGCTGAAGTGGCGTTACGCAGGCGATGCGAACTGGCGCGACGCCTGGTACGAGATGTACGAGCCCGATGGCGACCTGTACTTCTTCGCGCACCTGCTCGACGCCGAGTTCCCGCGCTCGTGTGCGATGGTCGCGTTCGACATGAGGAACGGGCTCGCGACGATCGTGAAGGGGACGACGGGAACGCCGTTCCGCAACAACGAGACGACGCCGCACTATCACTTCGGCACGTTCAGCGCCGAGGGCAGCGCAACGCCGCCGACCTGGCTGCGCCACGGCTGGACCGACGAGATGGTGGGCGAGTGCGTCACGTGGAACTACCAGCGTGGCAATCCGGGCCTCACGTCGATGCACTTCTATGCAACCCCGCACACCTACTCGTGGATCATCTTCCAGCCCGACGGTTCGGGCGGCATGCAGTGGAGTTCGCCAGGCTGGTATTCGAAGGTGCGCGACGGCGTCTACATCATGGCGTGGGTCGAGGAAGCGTGTAACGGTACGCTCGGCGTCATCCTGTTCAACCAGCGCACGATGCACGACGCCGGCTTCGGCTATCACGTCGGGCGCAACGGGCTCAGCCTCTCGGTGATCGGCGCGCGCGCGCGGCATGCCGGCAGGTACGAGATCCGCAGGCATCTCGGCCTCAAGGCATGAGGGGCATGACATGAACGACACACGCAGCAGGACCACACGTCGCGCGTTCTTCGTGACCGGCGGTGCTCTCATCGGCAGCAGCGTCGCGGCCGCGGCGGGCGCGGTCGGCCACGATGAACCGGGACGCATGCGGTCCGCGGCGGCAGACCGCGAGGCCATTCGCGACCTGCAGCGGAAGGCACTGAAGCTCGTACAGGCCTCGCGTTACGATGCGCTCGCGTCGCTGTTCGCGCCCGGGGCGACGGCGATCGAAGCGCTCGCGCGCGACACGGCGCTGCACACCGGCTACCGCCACGACGTTGCCGCCGACGCCGATGCGGTCACGCTGTCAGAGGACGGCACGCGCGCGAGCGCCACCTTTCCGGTCGAGACCGAGATCCGCACGCCGCTCGTCGGCGACGAGACCATCGTCGCGATGGCGCGGCTGCAGGGCAACTGGGCTGACAGACGTTTCGAGAGCGGCCGCTTCGAGGCGCGATACGCGTGCCTGGCGGGGACCTGGATGATGACGTCGCTGCGCTATTCCGGCGCCTGACGCGAGGAGAGGACGATGGACGACAACACGCTGAATCGCAGACAGATCCTCGGCGGCATGGCGATCGCCGGCGCCGCGGGCCTGCTCGGAGCTTCCGGCACACGACAGGCGGGCGCTGCCGAACCGGCCGCGGGCACCGGGGCGGCGCAGGCGCCGCCCATCACCGACATCCGCAACAAGGTCGCGTACGTGACCGGCGGTTCGAGCGGCATCGGTCTCGGCATTGCGCGTGTGCTGCACGAGGCCGGCGCGAAGGTCGTCATCGGCTACATCGACGACAAGCAGATCGCCGATGCGCTGAAGCTGTTTCCGCAGGACGATCCGCGTCGTGCACACGCTTCGAGCACGACGTGATGGACCGCGATGGCGTGGCCGCGCATGGCCGACGAGATCGAGAAGAAGTTCGGACCGCTGAACGTGCTGGTCAACAATGCCGGCGTCGGTCTGCAGGCGCCGCGCCGACGTCGGCACGCTCAAGGACTGGGAGTGGGGCCTCGGCGTGAACTTCTGGGGCCCGATCTACGGCGTCAACACGTTCGTGCCGCGCATGCTCGCGAGCAAGCAGGGCTGCAGATCGTCACGACCACGTCGACCAGCGGCATCCTGCCCGGCAGTGGCGCCGGCATCTACACGGTCGCGAAGATCGGCGGCGGTCGCGCTGATGGAAGAGCTGCGCCACGAGCTGCGCGAGATCGAACATCGGCACGTCGGCGTTCGTGCCGGGACTCACCACGACCAACATCGGCCAGAGCGAGAACTATCGGCCCGAGGCGCTGAAGAACGAGGCCGCGCCTGCGCCGCGCCCGGCGGCCGCCGCCGGCAGCCGGCGCGTCCGCCCGCCGCACGCTCCGCCCGCACCGGCGAACCTGCCGCCCGCCTGGCGCGACCGCAGGATCCGCTCGTCGTCGGCCGTTTCGTGCTCGACGGCATCCTGCACAACGACCTGTTCATCGTGCTGCAGCCCGAATGGCGCCCAGGGCGTCGAGGCGCGTGTCAATGCGCTGCTCGAATCGATGGTGCCGTTCACGCCGATGCCCGACGTCGATGAAGGGCCGCGACTACCTGCGCACGCCGATCTTCGCGCAGGAGATCGCGCATCGGCGCGCGACGCAGAAGCGCACCATCCCCGGCACCTGATCGAAGGCGCCGATGGAGTTCAAGGACTACTACGCCGTGATGGGCGTGCCGCGCGACGCCACGGCCGACCAGGTGAAGCAGGCTTACCGGAAGCTTGCGCGGAAGTACCACCCGGACGTCAGCAAGGAGGCCGACGCCGAGGTGCGCTTCAAGGAGCTCGGCGAAGCGTACGAGGTGCTGCGCGACCCGCAGAAGCGCGCTGCCTACGACCAGCTCGGCAGCGGTCCGAGGCCCGGCGAAGAGTTCCGGCCTCCGCCGGACTTCGGCACCGGCTACGAGTTCCGCGACCAAGCCCCGCGCGATGGCGGTGGCTTCGAGTTCCAGGGCGATCCGAGCGAGTTCTTCGAGAACCTGTTCGGGCGGGCCGGCTTCTCCGGCGCGGGTCGACCGCGACGCGATCGCGGCCAGGACCACCATGCGCGCGTGATGATCGACCTCGCCGCGTCGATCGAAGGCGGCACACGCATGCTGACGCTGCGCATCCCCGACCTCGGGCCCGACGGTCGGCCGTCGATGCGCGAACGCACGCTGAACGTGCGCATACCGCGCGGCATCCAGGCAGGCCAGACCATCAGGCTCGTGGGTCAGGGTGAATCCGGCGCTTCGGGATCGCCTGCTGGCGACCTGTTCCTCGAGGTCGTGTTCACTCCGCATCCGCTGTATCGCGCCGAAGGGCGTGACCTGCACCTCGAGCTGCCGGTCGCTCCCTGGGAGGCCGCACTCGGCGCGACGGTCAAGGTTCCGACTCCCGGTGGTGCCGTCGACCTCAAGGTGCCGGCGGGGTCGCGCTCTGGAAGCCGCTTGCGGCTGCGCGGTCGGGGGCTGCCGGCCGAGCCGGCCGGCGACCTGTTCGTGACGCTGCAGGTGGTGCTGCCACCGGCGGATGGCGCCGAGGCGCGCGCCGCCTACGAGGCGTTTGCCGCGGCGTCGCGGTCGTTCGATCCACGCGCGAATTTCGGAGGTGCCACATGAAGGCCGGCGACGAGTCGCTGCTGATCGGGCAGGTGGTCGAGGACGATCTGGCCTTCAGCCTGGAAGAGCTGTGCATTGCGACCGCGATCGATCGTGATCATCTGCTCGCGCTGGTCGACGAGGGCGCAATACCGGTGGCTGCCGCCGACTTGACCGAATGGCGCTTCAGCGGCACCGCGCTCCGGCGGGCGCGCGTTGCGGTGCGGCTGCAGCGCGACCTCGGCGTCAACATCGCGGGCATCGCGCTCGCGCTCGATCTGCTCGAGCAGGTCGCGACCCTGGAACGCGAGCTGTCACGGCATCGCTGATGACGGCGCACGAAGACCTCGATGCGATGCTGGCGGTCGCGCTCGCCGAGGCGCGGAAGAGCTTCGACGAAGGCGGCATCCCGATCGGTGCCGCGCTGTTCGGCAGCGATGGCGAGTTGCTCGGCCGCGGGCACAACCGGCGCGTGCAGGAAAGTGACCCGTCGGTCCACGGCGAGACCGACGCGTTTCGCAAGGCCGGCCGCCAGCGCAACTACCGGCGCACGACGATGGTGACCACGCTCGCACCGTGCTGGTACTGCAGCGGGCTGGTCGTGCAGTTCGGCATCGGGCGCGTCGTCGTGGGCGAGTCGCGTACGTTCAAGGGCGGTATCGACTGGCTGCGGGAGCGCGGCGTCGAAGTGATCGACCTCGATTCGCGCGAGTGCGAAGGGCTGCTCGCGCGCTTCATCGCTGCGCAGCCGGAGGTCTGGAACGAGGATATCGGCGAGTAGTGGTTCAGGCGTCCGGGGCGTAGTGGCCCCACAGGCTCTTGAACGACGCGATGACGAACCGCTTCGAGTCGCCCATTGCCGCCTCGTATTCCTTCGCCGGGCCGCTCGCAAAGGCTTCCTCGGGGCCGAGCCCCCGCACCAGCGCCTTCACGCAGCGGTCGAACACCGTCATGAACATCTCGCGCTGCGTCTTCAGGCCCTTCAGGTCGATGACGCCGCCATTGCTGCCGACGATCTTCGTCTGCTCGTTGCACGCCTTGATCAGCCGGTCCTGCGCACCGACGAGGCCGCCGATCCAGCCGCCGGTCTGCCAGTCGAGCAGCGGCCACGCGTCCTGCGCGGCGACGACGCCCCCGCCGAAGAGCACGTTCGCGCGGGCGAAGTGCACGTACAGGTCGCCATCGGTATGCGCCTGGCCGAGATGGCCGAACGCGATCGATTCGTCACCGAAGGTCAGGTCTTCCCGCGTGTAGAAGCTCTGGTTCGGGATCGCGGCCGGGGCCAGCGGACCATAGCCCTTCACCGGCAGCCAGTCGGTGACGATGCGCCGCTTGAGCCAGAGCCGTGTGTTCTCGTGCGCGATGATGCGCGCCCCGGCCTTGCCGGCGTGCTCGTTGAGGCCGGTCTGTTCGGGATGCCAGTGCGTGTTGAAGAGCGTGTGCAGCCGCTTCGCGCCGGAGCTCTTCAGGGCTTCCTTCAGCAATGCCGCCGACTGCGCTTTCGGGCCTCCGTCGACGAGCAGCAGGCTGTCGGACGCTGCGTAAGCCACGACGTTGGCGTCCCCGCCGGAGATCAGCAGCACGCCTGCGCCGAGGTCGGTCGCAGCCGGCGTCGCGGGCCGCGCCTCGGCCTCGAGCGTGCCGAGCGTGAACAGGGCCGCTCCAGCGGTGCCGCCGACGGCCGTATGGAGGAAATCGCGTCGTGTGTAAGGCTTCATGTGTGGGGCCTCGAGCCGGTGGGCGAGCCCGCGCGCGCCGCGAAATGGCCCGGAATTCCGGTTTCCGCGGGTCTATCATCCCGGTTACGGCGTCGCGCCGCCATCTCACCGGGAGCCGATTGTCATGACCCGATGGTCCGCCCTTGCCCTGGCCGCGGGGCTCCTGCCGCTCCAGTCCGTCGTCGCCGCCGAACCGGTCCGCAACGACGAGATCGGTGTGCTGAACCTGTTCGACGAGTTCGTCTCCTCCGGTGCCGCCGCCAGCCAGTGTGCGCAGCCCGACGATTCGTCCGCCGCGCGGTTCCTGTCGAATTTCCAGTGGGTGTCGTCGCACGCCACCGCCGAGATCGGGCGCCAGCTGCCCACATCGAGCCCGCTCGAAGTGGCTGCCGAGCTCGCTCTCCGGTCGAAGGGCATCAAGGACCGCACCCACGCGCTGGTGCGGGAGCAGGGCTGCGAGTCCGAACCGGTCGTGGTGCTGGTGAAGCGGTTCGCCATCCAGGCCGCGTGGAAGCGCTCGGGCTGACGTCCCGGCCATGAGGTCGCACCGTGAGAGCCACCGGGTCGGCCGGGCCGGCTGGCTGCGGGCGTCGGTGCTCGGCGCGAACGACGGCCTGATCTCGACCAGCAGCCTCGTCATCGGCATGGCGGTGGCCGGAACCGGCCCCTCCGCGGTGCTGCTCGCCGGTGTCGCGGGGCTGGTCGCCGGTGCGCTGTCGATGGCCGCGGGCGAGTACGTGTCGGTCAGCTCGCAGTCAGACGCCGAGCACGCCGACCTCGCACGCGAACGCCGCGAACTCGCCAGTGCGCCGGAAGCCGAGCGACGTGAACTCGCCGCCATCTACGTGGAGCGCGGCCTCAGCCCGGCGCTGGCCGACGAGGTGGCCGGCGAGATGATGACGCACGACGCGCTCGGCGCTCATGCGCGCGACGAGCTGGGGATCATCGACCTGACCCGCGCGCGCCCGGTGCAGGCTGCGCTGTCGTCCGCTGCCGCGTTCGCGAGCGGGGCTGCGCCGCCGCTGATCGCCGTCGCGGCGTTGCCGGCGCGCGGCTTGCCGGGCACCATCGCGGCCGTCACGCTCGTACTGCTGTTCTGCCTCGGTACGCTCGCCGCGCGACTCGGCGGTGCTGCGCCACTGCGGGCCGCCCTTCGGGTCACGTTCTTCGGCGCACTGGCGATGGGTGGCACCGCGGTGGCGGGGCACCTGTTCGGGCTCGTCCTCTCGTGAGATCGCCATGACCGAAGCCGCCCGCCCGCCGTTGCCGCCGTTCGATGCCGAGGGCGCTGCGCGCAAGGCGCGTCTCGCCGAGGACGCCTGGAACAGCCGCGATCCGCAGCGCGTGTCGCTTGCCTACACGCCCGACAGCCGCTGGCGCAACCGGGCGGAGTTCATCGAAGGCCGCGAGGCCATCGTCCGTTTCCTCGAGCGGAAGTGGGCGCGCGAGCTCGACTACCGGCTGGTCAAGGACGTATGGACGTTCGGCGGCCACCGCATCGCCGTGCGTTTCGCCTATGAATGGCACGACGATTCGGGCCAGTGGTTCCGGTCGTACGGCAACGAGAACTGGGAGTTCGCGGCGGACGGTCTGATGCAGCGACGGGTCGCGAGCATCAACGACCGGCCGATCCACGCAGACGAGCGGCTGTTCCATTGGCCCGCCGGGCGGCGGCCCGACGACCATGCGGGCCTTGACGAGCTGCGGCTCTGAAGCGAACGGTGATGGACGCGAACGTACGCAAGGCCACCGCGGCCGATGCCGCCGCGCTCGCGCTGGTGGGACAGGCGACGTTCCTCGAGAGCTTCGCGGGGCTTCACACCGGCGTCGACATCCTCGCCCACTGCGATCGCAACCATTCGGTCGCGACTTACGCGGGATGGCTCGCGGATGCGGGTTACGACCTGTGGCTGCTCGGTGCAGTGCCGGGCGATGCGCCGGTGGGCTACGCCGTGCTGTCGCCAGCCGACGTGCCAGTCCCGGACCCGCGGCCCGACGATCTCGAGCTGAAGCGCATCTATCTGCTGCACACCGCGCAGGGCGGCGGGTTCGGGCGACGGCTGATCGAGGCCACGATCGACCGCGCGCGCGAACGCGGTGCGAAGCGGCTGCTGCTCGGAGTGTGGTCGATCAATGTCGCTGCGCTGGCCTTCTATGCGCGCGTCGGCTTCGAGCGCGTCGGCACGCGAACCTTCCGCATCGGAGCGCAGGACTGCGACGACCACCTGCTCGGCCTTGCGCTGTGAGTGGCACCGCGTTCCGCATCGATGTGGTCGACGCCGCCGCGGTGCGTCCGTTGCGCAGCGAGGTGCTGCGACCGGGAGTGCCACCCGAACGACTCGTCTACGAAGGTGACGACGTAGCCGGCGCGTTGCACCTCGCCGCGCGCGACCGCGACGGCGACGTGCAGGGCATCGCCTCGCTCGCGCCGGAGCCGGCGCCGCATCGCGCCGGCGTCGCCGCGTGGCGCCTGCGGGGCATGGCGACGAACCCCTCGGTGCGTGGCGCGGGTCTCGGGCGCCGGTTGCTGCGCGCCTGTTTCGCGCACGTGCGCGACCAGGGTGGCGGGCTTCTGTGGTGCAACGCGCGGGTCGTTGCGCTCGGCTTCTATGAAAAGATGGGCCTGCATTGCGAAGGCGAGCCGTTCGAGCTGCCCGGTATCGGGCCGCATTACGTGATGTCGCGCTGGCTCGCGCAGATGCGGCCGGCGCATCGCGACGAGGCGGCGGTGCTCGGCGTCGAGGTCGAGGACATCGATGGCGGAGGCCGGCATCACGTCGTCGCGACCGTTGCCGGCGAACTGGCCGGGCAACAGGTGCTCGCGCCCGCGCTCGATGGCGTCGTGGTGCTCGAATCGATCGGGGTGCGGCCGGCCTGGGTCGGCTGCGGCATCGGGCGTGAGCTGTTCGAGCATGCGCGTGACGTCGCGGCCCGGCTCGGCGCATCGCAGCTCCGCATCGCCTGCGATCCGGACACGGACGGTTTCTTCCGTCACTTCGGTGCGATCGCGGACGATCGGCCGGAGGCCGCGCCCGGCGGCGGCATGCCATCGCGTCTGAGGCTCGATCTCGGCTGAACCAGCGCACGGTTCACCCATCGGGCCTGTGCTAGCGTGCGCGCCATGAGCAAGAAGCCCGCCCCCCGCAAACCGGCGCGCAAGGTCGCGCCGAGCCTGCAGCTCGCTCCACTCTCCATCGTCGTGCTGGCTGCCGGCCAGGGCAAGCGCATGAAGTCGGCGCTGCCGAAGGTGTTGCAGCCGCTCGCGGGGCGCGCGTTGCTCGCGCACGTGCTCGATGCCGCCGCTGCGCTGAAGCCGGCCGGCCTGCACGTCGTCTACGGTCACGGCGGCCAGGCGCTGCGTACCGCGTTCGCCGAGGAGCCGTTGTCCTGGTCGCTGCAGGCCGAGCAGCTTGGAACCGGCCACGCGCTGATGCAGGCGATGCCGGAGGTTCCGGATGCGCATCTCGTGCTGGTGCTGTTCGGCGACGTGCCGCTGGTGCGCAGCGACGAGCTCGCCGCACTGGTCGATGATGCGCGCACCGGCGCGCTCGCGCTGCTGACGGTAAACCTGCGCCGACCCGTCGGGTTACGGCCGCGTGCTGCGCGATGCACGCGGCCGCGTGCGCCGGGTCGTCGAGCACAAGGATGCGAACGCAGCCGAGCGGCGCGTTCGCGAGTGCAACACCGGCGTGCTGTGCGGGTCTGCGGCGCGGCTGCGGGCGTGGCTCGGGAAGCTCGGCAACGCCAACGCGCAGCGCGAGTACTACCTCACCGACGTGGTCGCGATGGCGGTGAAGGAACGCGTGCCGGTCGTCGCGCGCGCGGTGGTCGACGCGCACGACGTGCTCGGCGTCAACGACCGCGACCAGCTCGCGGTGCTCGAGGGCGTGCTGCGCTCACGGCGCGCGAAGCAGCTGCTCGATGCCGGCGCCACGCTCGCCGACCCGGCGCGCATCGACATCCGCGGCGAAGTCATCGTCGGGCGCGACGTGTTCCTCGACGTCGGCGTGGTGCTCGAAGGGCGCGTCGAACTCGGCGACGGCGTGCGCGTCGGTGCGTACAGCGTGCTGCGCGACGTCAGCCTCGGCGCCGGCACGCAGGTCGCCCCTCACTGCGTGCTCGAGCAGTCGAGCGCCGGCGAGAACTGCAGCATCGGGCCGTTCGCGCGGTTGCGCCCCGGCGCGCGGCTGTCCCGCGAAGTGCACATCGGCAACTTCGTCGAGGTGAAGAACAGCGACATCGGCGCGGGGGCCAAGGCGAACCACCTGACCTACCTCGGTGACGCGACGGTCGGGGCACGCACGTCAACGTCGGCGCTGGCACCATCGCCTGCAACTACGATGGCGCGAACAAGAGCCGCACGGTGATCGGCGACGACGCGTTCATCGGCTCGGGAACGATGCTGGTGGCACCGATAGAAGTCGGCGACGGCGCGACGATCGGCGCGGGCTCCGTCATCACCCAGCCCGCACCGGCCGGGAAGCTGACGCTCAGCCGGCCGCGCCAGGTCACGATCGAAGGCTGGACACGTCCGGTCAAGGGCGCCCCGCGCAAGCCGACAGGCTGAGAGCGACTTCACGCCTGTCGCCTCCGGCAGGGCGGCAGGCAGTGAAATCGGGCAAGATCCTTCTCCCGCCGGCCTTGGCGGCCCTCGCGTAAGGACGCCTGCCCAATGTGCGGAATCGTCGGTGCCATTGCCCAACGGGACATCGTTCCGGTCCTGATGGAGGGGCTGCGCCGGCTCGAATACCGCGGTTACGACTCGGCCGGTGTGGCCGTCGTCGGTGCGGACGGACAGGTCGGGCGCCGCCGCACCGTCGGCAAGGTCAAGGCGCTGCAGGACGCGATCGAGCAGTCGCCGATATCCGGCCCGCTCGGCATCGCGCACACGCGCTGGGCGACGCACGGCGCGCCGAGCGAGCGCAACGCCCACCCGCACGTGTCGCGGCGAAGGCCTCGCGCTCGTCCACAACGGCATCATCGAGAATCACGACGAGCTGCGCGCGGAGCTGAAGCAGCTCGGCTACACGTTCACCTCGGAGACCGACACCGAGGTCATCGCGCACCGCATCCACCACCATCTCGGCACGCTGAACGACCTCTTCCGCGCGGTGCGTGCCACCGTCGCCGAGCTCGAAGGCGCGTACGCGCTGGCGGTGCTGAGCCAGGCGCGAGCCCGACCGGCTGGTGGTCGCGCGAATGGGCTGCCCGGTGGTCATCGGCCTCGGCGAGCGACGAGAACTTCGTCGCGTCCGACGTCGCTGCCCTGCTGCCGGTGACGCGGCGGTTCCAGTTCCTCGAGGAAGGCGACGTCGCGGAGATCCGTCGCGAGAGCATCCGCATCCTCGACGCCGAGGGCAACGGCGTCGAGCGCCCGGTGAAGGAGAGCGAGCTGTCGGCCGAAGCGGCCGAGAAGGGGCAGTACAGCCACTTCATGCTGAAGGAGATCCACGAGCAGCCGCGCGCGGTGGCGAACACGCTGCAGGAGCGAGTGGCCAACGGACGCCTGCTCGAAGCGGCGTTCGGTCCCGACGCCTCGCGCGTGCTTCGCGAACGTCGAGCACGTGCGCATCGTCGCCTGCGGCACCAGCTACCACGCGGGTGTCGTCGCGCAGTACTTCATCGAGCAGATCGCGAAGCGTCCGTGCTCGGTCGAGATCGCGAGCGAGTACCGCTATCGCAATGCCGTCGTGCCGAAGAACGCACTGTTCGTCACCATCTCGCAGTCGGGCGAGACGGCCGACACGCTGGCGGCGCTGCGCCTCGCGAAGCAGAGCGGCTACCTCGCGACGCTCGCGATCTGCAATTCGCCGGAAAGCTCGCTGGTGCGCGAGAGCCGATCTGGTGATGCTGACGCGCGCCGGCCCCGAGATCGGCGTCGCCTCGACCAAGGCGTTCACGACGCAGATCACCGCGCTCTCGATGCTGGTCATCGCGCTCGCGAAGCATGGCGCGGCCGATGCGGAGCGCGAGCGCGGTCTGGTCGACCGGCTCATCGAGCTGCCGTCGCTGATCGAGAAGACCCTTGCGCTCGACCCGGTGCTGCACAAGCTCGCGCTGCGGTTCGTCGACAAGCACCACGCGCTGTTCCTCGGCCGCGGTGCGCTGCATCCGATCGCGATGGAAGGCGCGCTGAAGCTGAAGGAGATTTCGTACATCCACGCCGAGGCCTACGCCGCCGGCGAGCTGAAGCACGGGCCGCTCGCGCTGGTCGACGCCGACATGCCGGTCATCGCGGTCGCGCCGAACAACGACCTGCTCGAGAAGCTGAAGTCGAACCTGCATGGAGGTGCGGGCGCGCGGCGGCGAGCTGTACGTGTTCGCCGATCCGGAGTCGGGCATCGAGCCGAGTGATGGCGTGCATGTCATCCAGATGCCGCGGCACGTCGAGCTATTTCCAGGCGCCGGTGATCTACACGCTGCCGCTGCAGCTGCTCGCGTACCACGTGGCGATCCTGCGCGGGACCGACGTCGACCAGCCCCGCAACCTCGCGAAGAGCGTCACGGTCGAGTGAGCTGGCCTCCGCACCAGCACTAGGTCTTAGCTTGCTAAGACGTGGAAGTGGGGCTAGAAGTACGGCCAGGACGTCCACGAGCGCAGGAGTGCAGGATGAAACGCCGGACCCAAGCGATTGCCCTGGCAGTGTTTATGCCTGTGAGCCTCGCGGCCCATGCAACCGATCTCTGCAAGGCGAACTTCTATACGAAGGCGGAAGCGACCGAGGGGCGGAAGCTCTTCGATTCCCACTGCGCGCTCTGCCACCAGTACACGATGGTCGGGCGGCAGCCGGGCAACTTCCGCAACGAGTCGCCACCCATCGACAGGCTGTCCGAAGGCGACCTCAGCTTCCTGGACCATGGCGGCGGCAGCGTGCCCCCGCTCATCGGCGCCAAATTCTTCAACAGGATGAAGATCGAAAAGCCCTCCGTAGCGGAGTTCAGCTCCTACGTCAGTAGCGCGGCGAACAGCTTCCCGCCGGTCGGCAAGGTCGACCTGCCCTACACGTACCTGAAGATCGCGGCGTACGTGCTCTATCGCAACTGCGGCAAGCAGGTTCCGTCGATCTGACTGGCGAGGCGACCGGTGCCGGCGCAGCGGTAGCACGGCACCGCTTCCATCGCGCCGTCGCCCACGCATGTCTGGCAGCCGCGGCCGCAGCACAGCGACATGACGATGTGGCCGACCCCGTTGCAGCTCGGGCAGGGGTCGGTGGCTTCGCGAGGGGTAATGGGATCTGACATCTGATCGGACGATAGCACCCGTGCTGTCGGGTAATGCAGGCGCTGCAGCGCCGCCCGATGCCCCGGTAGGCTCGCCAATCGTCATGGCATAACGGAGCAGGTGCGAACATGAACACGAAGTCATTGGGGGTCCTCGTCACGGCCCTCGGCCTGACACTGCTGACCGCGTGCAGCAGCCAGAAGGAACCGGCCGGCCAGGCCATTGCCGGCCTCGAGCGGTCGCTGGCCGAGGTGAAGGCCGATGGCGAGCGCTTTGCGAGCGAACAGGAGGCGGCGGTCGAACGCAAGGTCGCCGATCTGAAGGCCGCCAACGACAAGAAGGACTACAAGACGGTCGTTGCGAACGCGCCGGCCGTGCAGAAGGACATCAGTGACTTGAAGGTCACCATCGCGGCCAAGCGCAAGGAAGTGGAGGAAGCCAACGCGCGGGCAACCGAGTCGTGGAACGGGTTCACGGCCGAAATGCCGCGCTATCTCGACACGCTGCAGAAGCGTGTCGACGCAATGGCGAAGCGCGCGCGCAACAAGGGCCCGTCGGAGGACTCGCTGCTGCTGACCAACATCCGCAACCTGTGGGCGGATGCAGGCAACCTGTTCAGCACCGGCAAACCGGTCGAAGCGTCCGCGCGCGCGGAAGAGGCTCGTGCCAAGGCGCGTGAACTCGCGGCCAAGATCAACGCGAAGCTCGAGTAACCTCGACGGTGCGCGGGCTTCGAGATGGAGCCCGCGCACCGTTAACATCCGGGCGATGCTCGATCTCCCGGCCTATTTCCGCCGCATCGGCCTTGCGAAGCCTGCCCGCGTCTCGTTCGACGCGGTGCGCGACATCGCCTACCACCACGCGCTTGCAATTCCGTTCGAGAACCTCGATGCGTATCTCGGGCGCGGCGTCGACCTGTCGCTCGCCGGCGTGGAGCGCAAGCTGGTCAGCCAGCGGCGCGGCGGCTGGTGCTTCGAGCACAACCTGCTGCTGGGCGAGGCGCTGCGGGAGCTCGGTGTCGAGGTCACCGACCTCGCCGCTCGCGTACTGTGGTTCCGGCCCGAGGGCCACCGGGCCGCGCGCACCCATCGGCTGCTGTCGATGACGCTCGACGGGCGGCGTGTGATCGCCGACGTCGGCTTCGGCGGGCTCACGCTGGCCGGCATCCTGCCGCTGGAAGAGGGTGAGCATGCGACGGCCCACGAGATGCAGCGGCTGCGACGGGAAGCGGACGAGTGGGTGCTCGAGGTGCGGATCGCGGGCATGTGGCAGCCGCAGTACCGCTTCGACCTCCAGCCGTGGTGGCCGGAGGATTTCGAGGCACCGAACTTCCATCTCGCGCACGACCCGGCATCTGCCTTCCGGCGGACGTTGATGGCGGCGCGGGCGCTTCCCGACGGTCGCCTGTCGCTCGAGGACGCGGAGTTCACGCGCCGCTCCCTCGACGGCAGGGTGCACTGCCGGCAGCTGCAGGACGTGAGCGAACTGCTCGAGGTGCTCGAGTGCGAGTTCGAGCTGCCGGTGCGCAGGTTGCCGGGCATCGATACGCAGCTTGCCGCCTGCTTCGTGCCCCGCCCCTGACGGCTGTAGTATCGGCCGACAAAGAGCCGCCAAGGCCGACCGGGGGAAACCATGATCGCCATTCGTCTACTGCGCGGCGTCGTCGCCGTGTCGCTCCTCGCCCTTGCGCCGATGCCGCTGCTGGCACAGGGCACGAGCCCGGCTTCGGCCGGTTTCTCCGCCGAGCGACTGAAGCGGGTCGACCAGTTCATCGAACGGACGATGGCCGCGGGCGAGATTACTGGCGGGGTGACGCTGGTCGCACGCAATGGCCGTATCGTGCATCTGCAGGCGCATGGGCTGCGCGACTCGGCGACGAAGCAGCCGATGCAGAAGGACACGATCTTCCGCATCGCCTCGATGTCGAAGCCGGTGGCCGCGGTGGCGGTGCTGATGCTGCTCGAGGAAGGCAAGGTGCGCCTTGACGACCCCGTCTCGAAATACCTGCCGTCATATCGCAACCTGCAGGTGGCGATGGCGCGGCCGCGGGCGGCCGGAGCGGCGGCGACAGGCCCGGCCGCGCCCTCGTTCTATACGGTGCCGGCCGAGCGCGAGATCACCGTGCTCGACGTGCTGACGCACACGTCCGGCCTGATGAGCGGCGCGAACAGCAACGCGGGCGGCCAGGCGGCGTTCGCGCGCCGGCACGAGATCGGCCTCAAGTGGATCGACGACCTGGGCAAGGACTCGGCGCTCGAGTTCCAGCCGGGCTCACGCTGGGCGTACAGCCCGGTTGCCGGTCTCGACGTCGCGGCGCGCATCGTCGAGATCGTCAGCGGAGTGACGTTCAACGAGTTCCTTCAGCAGCGCCTGTTCGGCCCGCTGGCAATGAAGGACACGTTTTTCTGGCCGAACGCCGCGCAGCGCGAGCGGCTCGTCACGAGCTATGTGTTGACCGACGGCAAGCTTGCGGCGCGCGACAACCCGGACGCGATGTCGAGCCCGGTCTACTTCTCCGGCGGTGGCGGCCTGATGAGCTCGGCCGAGTCGTACGCGCGGTTCGCGATGATGCTTGCGAACGGCGGCGAGCTGAACGGCGTGCGCATCCTCGCCCCGTCGACGGTTGCGCTGATGGGCTCGCAGATCATCGCGGACACGCTGCCAGGCCGCCGACCCGGTGAAGGCTATGGGCTCGGCGTGCGGCACGTGAGCAACCGGGCCGCGCGACGGACGCTGGTGAGCGACGGAAGCTTTGGCTGGAGCGGCGCCTATGGCACGCACTTCTGGATCGACCCGCAGAAGAAGCTGGTCGCCATCCTGATGCTGCAGACCCCGGGGCAGGGGCGCACCGAGGAATTCGAGACGGCGGTGATGCAGGCGCTGGTCGACTAGCGGGCGAGTGCGATGACTGACGTCGACATCGCGGCGAGGCTGGCCGAGCTCGCGCGCGAGCACGCCGACGAGGAAGCGGTGACGTTCGTCGATGGCCCGACCTTCACGTGGCGCACGCTGCATGCCGCGGTGCAGGCACACACCGCCGGCCTGCAGCGGCTCGGCGTAGTGCAGGGCGAATTCGTGCTGAGCTGGATGCCGAATGGTCCGGTCGCGGTGCTGAACTTCCTCGCGCTCGCGCAACTCGGCGCGGTGTACGTGCCGATCAACATCGGTTACCGCGGCGGCCTGCTGGCGCACGTCATCGCCAACTCCGGCGCGCGGCTGATGATCGCTCACGGAGCACTGATCGGGCGGCTTGCGGACGTGGAGACCGCAGCGCTGCGCGAGGTCGTCGTGATCGGGGGGGAGCGCCCGCCGCTGCGCGGGCTCACGCTGCATGACGCCGCGCAACTGCAGGGTGATGCCGCGGCGCTGGTCGCGCCGGCGCGCCCGGTCGCACCGTGGGACACGCTGATGGTGATCTACACGTCCGGCACGACCGGCGCATCGAAGGGCGTGCTCAGCAGCCATCGCCACGCCTGCACGGCAGCACTCGGATTCCGCAACGTCGGTCCCGGCGACCGCAACTTCAACAGCCTGCCGATGTTCCACGTCGGCGGCGTGCTCGGCCTGCTGTGGGCCATCCTGCATCGAGGCACGGTGGTCATCGCCGAGAGCTTCAGCACGTCGCGCTTCTGGGAGCTCGTCGCCCGTCATCGCATCACGACGACGGGGCTGCTCGGTTCGATGGTCGATTTCCTGAACGGTCAGCCAGAGCGAGCCGACGAGCGTCGCCACTCGCTGCGCAACGTCGTCGTCGCGCCGTACGGTCCGCCCGCCATCGCGTTCGCTGAACGCTTCGCGGTCGACGTGTACACCGAGTTCAACATGACCGAGCTCGCGGTGCCGCTGTTCTGCGGTCCGAATCCCGGCATCGTCGGCACGTGCGGCGTGCCGGTCGAGGGCGTCGCATTGCGGCTCGTCGATGCGAACGACGAGCCGGTGGCTGACGGAGCAGCAGGCGAACTCGTCCTGCGCATGCACGAACCGTGGACCATCAGTCACGGCTATCACAACGACGCCGCGGCGACCGCGCGGGCGTGGCGCAACGGCTGGTTCCACACCGGCGACCTGTTCCGGCGCGATGGCGCGGGCCACTACCATTTCGTCGATCGCGCAGCTGACGCCATCCGGCGGCGCGGGGAGAACATCTCGGCGTTCGAGGTCGAGAACGCATTGCGCGAAGACCGTCGCATCGCCGACGTCGCGGTGGTCGGCGTGCGTTCGCCCGACGCGAGCGAACAGGAGGTGCTCGCCATCGTGACGATGCGGCCGGGTGAAATGTTCGATCCGCCGGCCTTGCTCAAGGCACTGCGACCGCGGCTCGCGCCGTTCATGCTGCCGCGCTACTTCCGCGCAATGGCCGAGCTGCCCCGCACGCCGACGCAGAAGATCGAGAAGCATCGACTGCGCGACCAGGGCCTCACGGCCGATACCTGGGACCGCGATGCGGCAGGCGTGCGAGTGAAGCGCGATCAGCTGGAACTGCGCGGTTGAGCGGCGCGAGCGGCCCGCTGCGCGGCCTGCGCGTGCTCGAGTTCGCCGGGATCGGACCGGCGCCATTCTGCGGCATGCTGCTGTCGGATCTCGGTGCCGACGTGCTGCGCATCGATCGCCCGGGCGCGCAGTACGACCACTTCGCGATCGAGACGCGGGGCCGTCGATCGCTGGTGCTCGACCTCAAGGCGCCCGCCGCGCGCGACACGGCACTGCAACTGATCGGCAAGGCCGATGCGCTGATCGAGGGCTTCCGGCCCGGCGTGATGGAGCGGCTCGCGCTGGGACCGGACGTCGCGTTGAAGCGCAATCCACGGCTCGTCTACGGGCGCATGACCGGCTGGGGCCAGACCGGCCCGAATGCGGCGCGCGCCGGACACGATATCGACTACGTCGCGTTGAGCGGCGCGTTGCACGGAATCGGTCCGGCCGCGAAGCCGGTGCCGCCATTGAACCTCGTCGGTGACTTCGGCGGCGGCGCGCTGTACCTCGCGATGGGCGTGCTCGCAGCGCTGCGGCACGTCGATCGGACCGGTGAGGGGCAGGTCATCGACTGCGCCATGAGCGACGGCAGCATCTCGCTGATGAGCCTGCTGTATGGCCACTATGCGCGGGGCACGTGGCGGGACGAGCGCGAGTCGAACCTCATCGACGGCGGCGCGCACTTCTACAACACATACCGGTGCCAGGATGGCGAGTGGATCGCGATCGGTGCGATCGAGCCGCAGTTCTACGCGATTCTCGTCGCGCAGCTCGGCGAAGCGGGCGCGGCGCTCGCGAATCGGCAGGCGCCGACCGACTGGAGCGAGCTCACGCAGCGCCTGGTCGAGCTGTTCGCGACCCGCCCGCGCGCCGACTGGTGCCGGCTGCTGGAACACTGTGACGCGTGCTTTGCACCGGTGCTGTCGATGGCGGATGCGCCGAAGCATCCTCACAACCAGGCGCGTGGCGCGTTCACAGAAGTGGATGGCGTGACGCAACCCGCGCCGGCACCGAAGTTCTCACGTACACCCGGCGCCGTGCAGGCCGCGCCCCGCGCGGCGGGCGAGGGGGGGTTCGACGCGCTGCGTGAATGGGGCGTCAGTGCCCCGTCAGCAGGCTGAAGAACTTCGCGACGGGCGGAGGGCCGCGCTAGGTGGCGGGGCGCCCCGCCAGGTCGTAGGTCCCGGCGGATTCGATGACGACGTCGGCGAACTCTCCGACCTTCAGGCCGCGCGCATCACGGATCTCGACCTCGCCGTCGATCTCCGGGGCGTCGCCGCGCGTGCGACCGATCGCCGTGCCGTCCTGCACGCTGTCGATCAGCACGGTCATGCGCTCGCCGACGCGGCGCGCCAGCCGCTCGGCGCTGAGCTCGGCGGCGCGCGCCATGAACCGCTCGTAGCGATGCTCGACCACCGTCGGGTCGATGGCCGGCCCGACATCGTTCGCAGCCGCGCCTTCGACTGGCGAATAGCGGAAGCAGCCGACCCGATCGAGACCGGCCTCATCGAGCCAGTCGAGCAGCTCGTCGAACTCGGAATCGGTCTCGCCCGGAAACCCGACGATGAAGCTGCTGCGAATGGTGAGGTCGGGAACCTCGCGCCGCCACGCCGCGATGCGCGTCAGCGTGTTCTCCGCATGGGCCGGGCGTCGCATGCGCTTCAGCACCGACGGGCTCGCATGCTGGAACGGGATGTCGAGGTACGGGAGCACGCGGCCCTCGGCCATCAGCGGCATCACCTGGTCGACGTGCGGATACGGGTAGACGTAGTGCAGCCGCACCCACACGCCGAGCGTGCCGAGCGCACGGGCGAGATCGATGAAGCGCGTCTCGTAATTCACACCGCGCCATTCGGCGGCCGGGTAGCGCAGGTCGGCGCCGTAGGCGCTCGTGTCCTGCGAGATGACCAGCAGCTCCTTCACGCCACTCGCCACCAGTCGCTCGGCCTCGCGCATGACATCAGCGAGCGGCCGCGACGCGAGCCGACCGCGGAGCGCGGGAATGATGCAGAAGGTGCACTTGTTGTTGCAGCCCTCGGAGATCTTCAGGTAGCCGTAATGGCGCGGCGTCAGGCGGATGCCCTGCGGCGGCACCAGGTCCAGGAACGGGTCGTGCGGTCGCGGCAGATGCCGATGGACGGCCTCGACGACCTGCTCGAGCGCGTGCGGCCCGGTTACCTCGAGCACTTTGGGGTGACGGTCGAGGATGCGCTTCGGGTCGGCGCCGAGGCAGCCGGTGACGATGACACGGCCATTGGAATCGAGGGCTTCGCCGATCGACTGCAACGATTCGTCGATTGCCGCCTCGATGAAGCCGCAGGTGTTGACCAGCACGAGGTCCGCGTCCTCGTAGCTCGGCGAGATCTCGTAACCGCGCACGCGCAGCTGCGTCAGGATGCGTTCGGAGTCGACCAGCGCCTTCGGGCAACCGAGGCTGACGAGACCGACACGGGGAGCGGGCTTGGCCATGGGACCGCGAATGGTACCGGCGATTGGTCCGGAATGTTCGAAACCGTCAACTGACGGATTTACAAGGGATTATGTCCCCGGCCCGGCGATTGACGTAGCATCTGCGCCCTTCGCGGACTTCCGGACCCTGCACGAACGTGACGGAAACTTTCGACCAGGCCTACTACCAGCGCTTCTATTTCAATCCGCGCACCTCCGTGACCAGCCGCGCCGAGATGAACGCGCGCGGCCGGCTGATTGCCGGCTTCTGCGACCACCTGGGTCTGCCGGTCGGGCGCATCCTCGATGCCGGGCTGCGGTGTCGGCCTGCTGCGGGCGCCGTTGCGCCGTGCGTGGCCGAAGGCCGATTACCGCGGCCTCGAGGTCAGCGAGTACCTGTGCGAGCGCTATGGCTGGACGCAGGGCGGCATCCAGGACTTCCGCAGCCGCGAGCGGTTCGATCTCGCGATCTGCTACGACGTCATGCAGTACCTGACCCCGGCCGAAGTGCGGCGCGCCTGCGCGAATCTCGCGACCGTCTGTCGCGGCGTGCTGTATTTCGGCGTGCTGACGAAGGAAGACTGGGAAGAGAACTGCGACCAGTCGCGCACTGACCCGGCCGTGCTGCTGCGGCCCGGCAACTGGTACCGGCGCGAGCTGTCCCGCCATTTCCGCCAGATGGGCGCTGGCTTCTGGCTGCGCCACGACAGCCCGCTCACCGTGTGGGAGATGGATTCCGCCGGGGCGGTGGCTCGTCGGCGCAGCTGACGCGTCGCGCGATACAATCCCGCCGATGAGCCCGCGGCATCAGTCGCTCGAGGACGTGTTCCGCAGCGTACTGCCGCCCCGCGCCGTGCCCCTGCGCAAACGCGTGATGTGGCACGTGCTGCTCACCCTGCTTGCTTTTCCGCCGTCGCGCGCGCTGCTGCTGCGGCTGCGAGCCCGTCACCAAGGATCCGCATGACCGAAACGAAGTCCCGCATCCCCGTCACCGTGCTGACCGGCTTTCTCGGTGCCGGCAAGACCACGCTGCTGAACCGCATCCTCTCCGAGAACCACGGCAAGCGCATCGCCGTCATCGAGAACGAGTTCGGCGAGGTCGGTGTCGACCACCAGCTCGTCATCGGTGCGGAGGAGGAAATCTTCGAGACCAGCAACGGTTGCATCTGCTGCACCGTGCGCGGCGACCTCATCCGCGTGCTGAACCAGCTGCTGAAGCGCCGCGAGCGGTTCGACTACGTGCTGATCGAGACGACCGGCATGGCCGACCCGGGCCCGGTGGCGCAGACCTTCTTCCTCGACGACGACCTCAAGAGCGAGTTCGTCATCGACGCGATCGTGACGCTGGTCGACGCGCGCCATTTCGAGCAGCACCTGGCCGAGCTCGACGAGCCGGCACAGCAGATCGGTTTCGCCGACGTGGTGCTGCTCAACAAGACCGACCTGGTCGAGCCGGCCGACCTCGAGCGCATCGAGCAGCGCATCCGCGCGATCAACCGCAGCGCGCGCATCCACCGCACCCGCAATGCCGAGGTGTCGATGGACCAGATCCTCGGCATCGGTGCGTTCGATCTCGACCGCGCGGTCGCGCACGATGCGAGCTTTCTCGAGCCGCAGTACCCGTTCGAGTGGGCCGGAGCGTACGAGCTGAAGAAGGGTCCGGTGTACGTTCGCACCGGCGGTCACGACCATGCCCATCACGACCACGACGAGCACGTGAACCACGGTCACGCGCACCACGACCATGGCCACGATCACGCGCACGCCGACCTCAAGCTCGCACTGCTGCCGATGAGCGCGGCCACCGACGCGGGCCTCGCCGAAATGGTCGAACCTGCGGTGCGTGCGTTCGCCGAGCAGGCGCATCACGTCGGCATCGGTGAACACCTCGCGCCGGGGTCCGTGCCGCACTCGCTCGAGATGGGTTGCCAGGGAGGGCAGTACTGCATCGACGTGCCGGCCGATGGCGCGTACGCGCTGTTCGTCGAGCATGCGCCGGATGAATTCGGTCTCGGCCTCACCGCGCAGCCGGTCGTCGCAGCGGCGTTTCGCGAGCCACCATCACGAGGAGGAGATCCGCTCGGTCGGTCTGACCGATCCGCGGCCGCTGAACGCACGCAAGGTGAACGACTGGCTGTCGTATCTGCTCGAGAAGCGCGGGCAGGACATCTTCCGCATGAAGGGCGTGCTCAACATCCGCGGCGACGAACGCCGCTACGTCTTCCACGGCGTGCACATGATGTTCGAGGGGCGTCCCGACCGCGCCTGGGGCGACAGCCCGCGCGCGAGCCACGTCGTCTTCATCGGTCGCGGGCTCGATCGCGAAGAGCTCGAGACCGGCTTCGCCTCCTGCTTCGCGTGAGCGGCTCCGCAGCGACACTCGCGCCCGGCGCGGCGGCAAGGCTCGACGATTTCCCGGTCGATGCAGCGTGGACCGCGGACGGCCGCCTGCTGGTCGGCGGCGGCGAGGGCGAGCTAGCCGTCATCGACGCCGCTACCGGCGCCGTGCATTCGATCGGCCGTCACGACCCCGGCGTGCTGAACGTGGCGGTCCTGGCGGACCACAGCGCCATCACCACAGGGCAGGACGGCAGCGTGCGCCGCTTCGCGCCGGGCGACGGCTCGGAGGGTCATGGCACGGTCGTCCATCGCGGCAAGGGGTGGCCGCAGTCGCTGGTCGTGAATCACGACGGGCGCGCGTTCGCGTTCGCGCAGGGCCGGTCGATCCACGTGCACGACGCCGCCGGCGCTTCGCTGCGCGTGTTCGAGGAGATCGGTCGCGGCGCGAGCCTGCTGTCGTGGCGGGGCCGCATGAACGAGCTGGCGGCCGCCGGTCAGACCAGTGTCTGGCTGTGCGAAGTCGATGGCGGGCAGGTGACCGAACTCGATCTCGAGGGCGGTCCGGTGACACTGAGCTACAGCGGCGACGGGCGCATCCTGATCGCGGGTCTGCAGGATGGCGTGGTCTGGTTCCGCTACATCGCGTCGCAGAAGAAGTCGCGCATGAGCGGCTACGACGGCAAGCTGACCCACACTGCCTGGAGTGCCAACGGTCGCTATCTCGCCAGCGCGGCGAGTGGCGCCTCGACGGTGGTGCTGTGGGACTTCAGCGGCAAGGGACCGGAAGGCTCGACGCCGCTGCAGCTCGGCACGCACTCGGACCGCATCGAGGCGCTGGCGTTCCAGCCGGGCGGCAAGCTGCTCGCCACGGCGGGCCGTGATCGCAAGCTCGCCCTGTGGCGCCCCGGCCCGCACTACCGCCCGCAGAAAGACGCCCCGCTCGCCCAGGCGATGGATGTCCATCTGCTCGATGCGGTGCCGTCGTTGCTGCGCTGGTCACCCGATGGACAACGGCTGGCGACCGCGCTCGCGGACGGGTCGGTGCGGTTCTTCGAGACGCGCGGCTAGTCGACCGCGGCGGCGACGATGCCGGCGCTCGCCGGAGCGGTGCGCGGCGCCGTCGCGCGTTCCGTGCCGGCCAGGGTCGAGTACGCCGACATCTGCATCTGCATCGCCCGCTGCCACGTGAAGCGGGCCAGCACGCGCTGGCGGGCGGCCGCGCCGAGCGCGTCGATGTCGCGGTCGTACAGATCGCTGATCGCCTGCGCGAACAGCGCGCCGTCGGCGCGTTCCGCCAGCACGCCGAGCTGCTCGTCGACGAGCTCCGGCACGGCGCCGCTGCGCACCCCCACGACAGGCCGCCCGCACGCCATTGCTTCGAGGATGACGAGACCGAAGGTTTCGGCGGTGCCCGCGTGCACCAGCGCATCGACCGACGCGAGCCATTCGGCCAGCTCGACACTGTTGCGGCGGTACGGCAGCACGGTGACGTTCGGCGCGGGCCGGTGCGCGCGTCCGCCGCCGAGCAGCAGCAGGTGGTAACCGGAGCCGAGCCGGGCGAACGCTTCGTGCAGCACCGGCAGGTTCTTCTCGCCGGCGAACCGGCCGGCGTAGGCCAGCAGCCGCACGTCGCGCGCGAGGCCGAGCCGCTGACGCAGGTTGTCACGGCGCCGATGCGGCGCGAATGTCTCGGCATCGACACCGAGCGGCTGGTGCACGACCCGCTGGATGCCGAGGCTGCGCAGGTAGTCGCACATCAGCCGGCTGGGCGCCTGCACGAGATTCATCTGCTCGTACGCGAGCGCGAGATAGCGCCCGACCACACGCTCGCTGACACGGCCGAGGCGTCGGCCGATCAGGCGTGGCAGATTCGAATGGAAGAAGGCGACGGCCGGAATGCGCCGTCGCGCAGCCACGCGCAGCGAACACCAGGCCGGGTGGAACGCATCGCCGGCTTCGATCAGGTCGGGCTCGAGCGCGTCGAGCGCGTCGGTCCAGGCGCGCATGCTGAGCGGCAGCCGATAGTTGAAGGTGCCCGGCACCTTGAACCCGGACAGCGAGCTGATGCCGCCCGGCACGAGCGCATCGTCCGAACCGGGGACCAGCAGCGAGTGCCGCCAGCTCGTGTTGGCGGCGAGCCAGGCCTGCTTCGCGGTGAGGTAACGCTTGACGCCACCACTGGTCGGCGAGAAGAACAGCGTGGTGTCGACCAGATGCATGCAGATCCCGGGTGATTCGCGCATCGGGAATTGCACCGTCCGGAGGCAGACCTGTCAAGGCAGTGTCGGCCGCCCCGGGTGTCGGTCGCCGCCGACTTGACTTACGCAGCCTCGCGCGAGGTCCTGCGATGCACCCGCGGCTGCAGCGGCAGCTCGATGCGGAAGCGCGTGTACTGGCGCGACTTCGTCGCGACGGTGATCCGGCCATCGAGACGGGCGACCAGCTCGCGCAGGAACTCCATGCCGAGGCCGCGTCCCGGAGCGCTCACCGGCGCGGTCGAGAAACCGGGTCGGAAGATCAGCCCGATCAGCGAACGGGCTTCGGTCTTCAGCAGCGTCTCTTCGGTGAGCAGGCCGCGCGCGACTGCGGCCCGGCCGAGCTTCGCGGTGTCGAAGCCGGCGCCGTCGTCCTGAACCGTCAGCTCGAGTGCATGCTCGTCGGCGGCGAGCTGGATGGTCAGCGTCCCGGACGCCCGCTTGCCGATCGCGAGCCGCTGCTCGACCGGCTCGATGCCGTGCTCGACGGCGTTGCCGAGCAGATGGGCGAGCATGCCGTCGACGCTGCCCTGCAGCGCCGGTGGCACCTGGTCGAGCCCGAGCAGCACGACGTCGACACGTCGTTCGAACTGGCCGGCGAGCCGCGTCGCCTGCGAGCGCAGGCGCGCCTCGGCCGCAACGTGCCAGGGCTCGGGCGTCTCGCGCGGCCGGCTGCGCGCGAAGTCGCGCCGCTCGACCATCGCGGTGGCTGCAGTGACGCGCATGAACAGGTCGTTCAGTCGCGCGGCGAGCGGCAGGAAGTCGTCGCCGCCGGCATCGCGCGTCAGGGCAACGGTCGCCACGGCGGATTCGAACTCGCCGGCGCCATCGGCGATGCCGGCGAGACCGAGGTCGGCAGCCGCACCGCGGAGCGTCAGCACCTCGGCGAGGATGCGGTCGAGCTTCTGGCGGAACGCCGCCGGGTCGCGCGCCGGCAGCTGCAGCAGCGACTTGATCAGCGCGATCGAGACGTTGGCGTCCTGCAGATAGCTCTGCAGCGCGGGCGGATCGGCGGCGAGCACCGCGAGCGCGAGGTTCGAGCTCGCCTGCAGATGCTCGATGCTCGCGCGCTGGCGCAGCGATTCGGTGACGTCGCGAAAGCCGACCAGCAGCGCGTACGGATCGCCACCCGGATGGAGACGCGGCTCGCACAGGCGGGTGGCGTCGCGGCCGTCGAGGGCCCGGGGCATGGCGACGGTTACCGCGGAAAGCCTTCGCTCTACGCGCGAACGGTCCGCGAGCGTCGCGGCCGCGGTCGCAAGCAGCGACTGGAGCTCGTCGCCCGACAGCAGCGGCGCGAGTACCGCGCGGAGCGGCTGACCGGCGGGTTCGGCGGTGCACAGTTCGCGCGCGGTGCGCGTGAGCGTCGCGACGACGTGCAGCCGGTCGTCGAGACCGAACCACGCCTCGTCGATGACGTCGTGCAGCGGGTGGGTGTTCGCGTCGATCATCCGGGTCAGGCGACCATGACCATCCGGTCGATGCGCGACCAGCAGGTCGGCCGCGTCGTCGTAACGCTCCTCGCGGTTCTTCGCCATCAGCCGGTCGAGGAGCGGCTGGTACTCCGGCGAGCTCGTCGGGCAGCTCGGGCACTTCCGACGAGACGTGCTGCTGCAGCACTTCGATGGCGGTCGCGCCGACGTACGGCTTCGCCCCGACCAGCATCTCGTGGAAGATGACGCCGAGGCTGTACAGGTCGCTGCGCTGGTCGAGCGCGATGCCCTGCGCCTGTTCCGGGCTCATGTAGTAGGGCGAGCCGCGCAGCACGCCGGCGGCGGTGCTGCGCGTCGGGTTGTCGAGATTCTTCGCGAGGCCGAAGTCGATCAGCACGACCTGGCCATCCTCGCGCAGCATGATGTTCGGGGGCTTCAGATCGCGGTGGACGATGCCCGGCCGTGTGCACGACCAGCAATGCCTGGCCGATGCGTCGCAGGTAGTCGAGGCTCTGCGCTTTCGGAGATCGGGTGCTGCAGCCGCGCCTTCAGGTCGCCGCACGGGAAATATTCCATCGCTATGTATTCGCGCCCGTCGAACACGCCGTAGTCGAAGATGTCGACGATCGAGGGATGGCGGATGCGCGCCGATCGCCGAATATTCGTGCGCGAACGTGCTCGCCTCGGCATCGGGGCTGCGCGTCACCTTCAGCGCGACGGTGCGGCCGAGCGCGGCGCTCTCGGCGAGGTAGACGGTCGCGCGAGTCGACTCGCCGAGCTTCTGCAGCAGCGAATAGCGCGGGATGAGGTCGCGCGGCAGCACCTCTTCGCCCTCGTCCGCTGTCGTCGGGCGCCGGCGGCGGCGGGCGCGACCGGCCGCACGCGCAGCCGCGGCGCGCAGGCCGTAGTCGATCGAGGCGGCGAGCAGCGGCGGAGTGATCGCGGCGCGCGGCAGATAGTCGACGGCACCGAGGCGCAGCGCGCGAACGGCTGCGAGCTCGTCGCCGTTCTCGGCCACCGCGATCACCGGCGGCAGCCCGGGCTGATCTTTCAGGCGACGCAGCCAGTCGAGGCCGGTGGAGGACGCGCCATCGCTCGAGAAGTCGAGCACCAGCACCAGCAGGTCGGCGTCACGCAGCGTCAGCGAATTGCGCCGCCGGCGGAACTCGTCGAAATCGATCAGCGTGCCGGCACAGTCCTCGCGCAGCGTCTCGATACGGTGAACGAGCCAGCGACCGTACTGGGGCTCGCTGGCGACGACCAGCAGTCGTTGCGGCGGGACGATCTCGGGCATTTTCAGGGGGACTGGGGCGAGAACCGCAGCCGCATGCGCGTGCGCGCCTCGACAACCTCGCCGTTCTCGACCACCGGCTTGTAGCGCCAGCGGCGCAGGCCTTGCGTCGCCGACTGGTCGAAGACGTTGCGC
The DNA here is from genome assembly GCA_963769065.1 of uncultured Pseudomonadota bacterium. Lineage (GTDB taxonomy): Bacteria > Pseudomonadota > Gammaproteobacteria > Steroidobacterales > Steroidobacteraceae > ZC4RG30. The sequence goes on from CAVYKG010000002.1 coordinate 260,490, forward strand.
GGCTCGGAATTCAGCACGACCGCGTTCTTCACCGAGCCGTCCATCGCGATCGTGAACTCGACGTCGACCCAGCCCGAGGTCGCCGAATCGAGCGCGCGTTTCGGATACTCGAACTCGACCTTCTTCAGCAGCGTCAGCTCCTTCGCCCCGTAGATGCGCTGACCGGTGGTGCGAGGCTGGGCATCGACCGGCGGGGTCACGGCCGGTGGGCGGCGACGCGATGACCGGCGCGCTGGCCACCACGGGCGCCGACGCTTCGATCGTCGGCGCACGCGTTTCGCGCGGGGCCGACGCGAGCGACAGTTCGTCGGCACGGCGGCGCAGCTTCGTCAGCGTGGCTGGTTCGACGCCGATGCCGGCGGCCGCGTCGATGCAGCGCCCGGGCGGCGGTCACGTCGTTGCCATCGAGCTTCTGGGAGGCGCTCTCGACGACGCGACCTGCCAGACGGTCACGCAGCGCGCGCACGTCGGCGTCGGCCGGGGCGATGTCCTGTGCGGTTGCCAGCGAGTCGAGCGCGCCGTCGCGGTTGTTGCCGAGCAGCGCGCCCTTGCGGATGCGTTCGTTCGCCTGCTGCAGCACGGGGCGCAAGCGATCCTGCCGCGCTTCGACGCTGAGGCGGCGGTTCTCGTCGACGGCCGATCGTTCGCGTTCACGCTTCAGCTGCGTCGACAGGAAGGTGAGCCGCGAGTTGTTCGGCGTCACGACCTGCAACGCGGTGACCGCAGCCTCGACATCGGCATAGCGGCCTTCGTTGAAGGCGGCTTCAGCGCCGCGCAGACGCGAAGTCGACGCTGCGCGTGAGGCCGCTGCGCGCGCGGGTGTCCTGCGGCGCGACCTGGAGCGCGGCCTGGTACAGCTCGGTGGCGCTGTCGCCGTTGCGGCCGGCGAAACGCTGCGCCGCAAACGCCTGGTCGGCCGAGCGGATCCTCGTCTCGAGGTCGGCATTGGGTGTCGCGCTCGCCGGAGCCGAGGCCGTCCTTGCGGGCTGAGCGTCGTCGCCGCCCCGGAAGAGCAGCCAGCCGCCCGCGATCACGACCACCGCGAGTGCGGCGGCGGCGATGGCTGGCAGAGGCAGCCCGCCGGGACCGAGGCGCGGCCCTTCGGGTCCGGCGGCAACGGCAGCGCGGGCAACGGCGTCGCGCACGGCCGGTTCAGGGACCGCGGTCAGGATCGGGACCGAACGCGTGTTCTCGGATGGGCGGTTCGCGGCATCGACGAACAGCTTCAGTCGCTGCGCGGAGGCCGGCTTGTGCAGGAAGCGGAACACGGTGCCCTGCGCGATGCGAGTCGCGAGCAGGTTCTGTTCGAGGCTGTGACCCGCGACGATGATGCGCAGGTCGGGAAACTGGGCGTGGAGCCGATCGACCAGCAGATCGATCTGGCGTTCGACGCAGGCCGAGTCGATCAATGCGATGACCGGGTCGGCGTGCACCAGCTCTTCGGCGAGCGACTCGCGCGTCGATACCTGCACGACGGCGACGTCGAGCGCGGCGAGCGCCTCGAGCGCCTGTGACAGCGCCGGATCGTCGGTCAGGGCGACCACGCGACGTTGCGGCGACGGTACGCCGTGGAGGCCGAAGGCCGTGTCGGGCGCGGCGGGGAGTTTCTCGTTGACGTTCACGGCGTGCGCGCTCCGGCGTATGTTGCGAGTTTCCTGATACTCAGATCACCGTTATCCGCAGGGACTTTACGATGGTGTTTCGCGGGGAGATAGGTCGATGGCGCCGAAGCATTCCGAAACTGTGATGTCGGTTCCCGGAGACGGTCCGGAGCGGAACGGCGTCACACTTTCGGCGCACGCTGTCCGCATCCGCGCGGCCGCCACGACTGATGTGGAGGCCATCCACGGCCTGATCGGCGAGCTCGCCGACTACGAGCAGCTGCGTCACCACTTCACCGGTTCGGTCGTTGCGCTGCGATCGCATCTGTTCGGCGCGCAACCGTTCGCGCATGCGCTGGTCGCCGAGCGGGCGCACGAGCTGGTCGGCTTCGCGCTGTACTTCCACAACTACTCGACGTTCCTGTGCAAGCCCGGCATCTATCTCGAGGATCTGTACGTTCGGCCGGCCGAACGTCGCGGCGGTATCGGTCGGCGGTTGCTCGCGGCGCTGGCGCGGCGCGCGGTCGAACTGGATTGCGGCCGGCTCGAGTGGTCGGTGCTCGACTGGAATGCGCCGTCGATCGAGTTCTACCGCAGCCTCGGCGCGAACCCGCTCGACGAGTGGACGATGTTCCGCCTGACGGGCGAAGCGCTCAGCCGCCTGGCAGCAGCCGGAAGCGTCGACCCCTGAACGACAGGATGACCGCCTGCGGGTCGATGCGCTCGACCCGCACTCCGTCGTTGAGCGTGTCGCCTTCACGCGCGCGCTGCGAGTTCACCAGCACGTAGCGGTTGGCAGGGTTCGCATCGTAGACGTGCAGCGCGAGGCGCAGCTCCGGCACGCCGATGCCGGCGAGGTCGGCGGCGGTGGGCAGCGCGCCGTCCGCGGCGATGGACGTCTCGTCCGCCTGCGGATGCGCCGCCGGTGCGGGGGCGCGACGCTCCGGTGGCTGGGCCGGCTGGTAGTCGGCGGGATTCACCTCGGTGACCCGGGCGGCCTCGGCGGGCGCTGCCGGTTCGGGCAGCGGCGGCAGCAGCCGTGACTCCGCCACCGCGGCCGGTGCCTGCGCTGGAGCGGGAGCCGGCACCGGCGCGGCCGGCGTCACCTGCACCGGCGCCGCCACCGGAGCGGCAACCGCGGCTGCCGGCGGAACGCCCGTGTCGCGTGGCTTGTCCTTGCGCAGCAGGACCCACCCCAGCAGCGCGAGATTGGCGAGCAACACGATGCCGATCAGCGTCGCCCAGAGCGGCACGCCGCGCGCGCGCGGCACCACGCGCGCCTCGAGCAGGGCGGGCCCGCTCTGGCGTGCCCGCTCGGTTTCGGATTTCTTCAGCGCATCGAGGATGAACGACATCGCGTTTCCTTCAGCTGGTGCCTGCGGCCTGCAGCAGTGGCGTGCCGGCCTCGCGCAGCGCCGCATCGAGCGCCACCTGCGTCTGCACGCCCGCCACGCCATCGACGGCGAGGCCGCGCTGCTGCTGGAACTCGCGCACGTCGTGCTCGAGATCGGCATCGAAGCTCGAGCCGCCCGACCGCGCTTCGGCACTGCGACCCAGAACGCGCTGCAGACGGCTGCGCAGCGCGCGCACCGAGCTGCCTCCGGCGCCGATGCCGAGAGAGCGCGTGTCGAGCTCGGGCGGGCGCCACAGCAGGATGAAGTCGCCGGTCCAGGCGGCGGTCAGATCAGCCAGCGGCAGGTGCTCCTGCAGCGTGCCGAACTGCAGGTCGGCCGCGTCCGCGGTGAGGCCGGTCAGGACCACCCGGTGCGATGCGCCGCCGACGCGCAGCTCGAGCAGCGCCGGCCGGTCGAACACGCGAACGAGATGCATGTCGCCGCGCACGACGAGACATTCGAGGCCCTGGCGCAGCGCCTGCGTGCACGGGTCCTCACCGCCGGGCACGTAGGTGCCGTTCCAGGCCGCGAACAGCCGTCCGTAGGCGGTGTCGACGTCGGTGCGGATGCGAGGATCGCGCAGCACGTCGGCAAGCGAGCGCGCGGGCGCGACGGGCGGTGTCGCGACCGGTGGCGGCTCCTGCGCCGCAGCGGGCTGCTGCACCGCCGGCACTGCGGCAGGAGCAGGCGCTGCCGGTGTCGATGCGGGCAGGACGGCGCGCAAGGCGAACGCGGCGCCGACCAGCACCAGCAGCGTCGCCGCAGCGGCGGCCCAGGGCACCCAGGGCGGCAGCACGCGCCGGTCGAACACCTCGGAGGCCGCCTTGCGGACCATCGCCCCGGTGACCTCGTGGCGATCCTCGGTGTACCCACCGAGCAGCGCGCGATCGGCGATGACGTTGATCAGCCGTGGCACGCCGCCGCTCACCGCATGCAACGCGCGCAGCGCGCCGGCGGTGAAGAGCTCGGTGGTCGCGCCCGCGACGCGCAGCCGGTGCTTCACGTACGCGGCGGTCTCGACGCGCGACAGCGGTTGCAGATGGTAACGGCCGGTGATGCGCTGCGCGACCTGCCGCAGGTCGTGGCGCGCGAGCACCTCGCGCAGCTCGGGCTGCCCGATCAGGATGATCTGCAGCAGCTTCTGCGATTCGGTCTCGAGGTTGGTCAGCATGCGGACCTGCTCGAGCAGCTCCGGCGTCAGGTTCTGCGCCTCGTCGACCACCAGCACCACGCGGCGGCCTTCGGCGTGCGCGCGCAGCAGGTAGCGGTTCAGGATGTCGCTGAGTTCCTTCACGCTGCCGAGCGCATCGTCCGGCACGCCGATGCCGAGCTCCTCGCACACCGTGAGGATGAACTCGGCGTCCTCCATGCGCGGATTGAGGATCAGCGCGAGCTCCGCATTGCGCCGCTCACGCGCGAGCAGCGAGCGGATGACGGTCGTCTTGCCGGTGCCGACCTCGCCGGTGAGCTGGATGAAGCCGCCGGCTTCGTCGATGCCGTAGACGAGATGAGCAAGCGCCTCGGCATGACGCTCGCTCAGGAACAGGTAGCGCGGGTCGGGCGTGATCGCGAACGGCTTTTCGGCGAGCCCGAAGAAGTTGCGGTACATGGTCAGTGCCGCGCGGCGCCCGCGTCCGGTCCCGCCGGGCGCGTGCCGATTTCGTCGGGCGCGAAATCGTCGACGTGGATGACGCTCATGATCAGCGCATCGTGCCGCCGCAGCAGCTCGCCTTCGGCCGCGTTCAGCAGGCCGATGGCGACGGCTTCGTCGATCTGGCCGGCGACCTCGACCGCGGTGATGCGACCGGTGCGGATGCCGTCGACACGCAGGCGCTTCTCGAGCGGCTCTGCCTCGACCGCGCTGCGCAGCGCGAGCTCGAGCAGATGCAGCGGGTTCGAGTCCTTGCCGTCCACTCGCGTGCCCGCTTCGCGCCAGGCTTCCTCGCACAGGCGGTCGCGCATCGGGCCGGGCGTCATCAGTCCGTCCGCGAGCCTCGCGCCGAGCCGGTCGCTCGGCGCGAAGTAGGTGCGCCCGCGCGGGAACATCAGCAATCGCATCAGCGCGGCCAGCGGCCGGTTCGGGAAGTTGCGCAGGAAGTCGTGCAGCTGCTCCTGCGCGCGGTACAACAGGCTGCGGCACGACCACTCGACCAGCGGCAGATCTTCAGGCGGGCTGCCCTGGTCATGGTGCCGCTTCAGCACCATGGAGGCGAGATACAGGAACGACAGCACGTCGCCGAGCCGGGCCGACAGGCTTTCCTTCTTCTTCAGGTACGCCGCCGAGCGACAGCATCGCGACGTCGGTCGCGAACGCGAACGACGCGGAGAAACGTTCGATGTGCTGGTAGTAGCGGCGCTCGGCGCCTTCGCCGGGCGCCGGCTCGAAGCGCGCAAACGTCAGCGCCATCACCAGTGAACGCACCGCGTTCGAGAGGGCGAAGCCGATGTGACCGAACAGCGCGCGATCGAATTCGCGGACCGCCGTGCGCCGATCGGGATCGCGCGCCGCCTGCATCTCGCGCAGCACGAACGGATGGCAGCGGATCGCGCCCTGGCCGAAGATGATGAGGTTGCGCGTCAGCATGTTCGCGCCTTCGACGGTGATGCCGATGGGCACCGCCTGCTAGGCGCGCGCCGAGATAGTTGCGGGGCCCGAGCATGATGCCCTTGCCGCCGTGCACGTCCATGGCGTCGGTCGCGACCTGCCGGCCCATCTCGGTGACGTGGTACTTCAGGATCGCCGACGGCACGGCCGGCTTCTCGCCGCTGTCGATCGCGCCGGTGGTGACCGGCGCCGCGCGGCATTCATGATGTAGGTGTAGCCCGGCGATGCGCGCGAGCAGCCTGCTCGACGCCTTCGAACCGTCCGACCGGCAGCCCGAACTGCCGGCGGATGCGGGCGTACGCGCCGGTGGCCCAGCGCGGCCGTCACCGCGCCGCCCGAAGCGCTCGCCGGCAGCGAGATGCAGCGGCCGACCGAGAGCTGCTCGACCAGCATGCGCCAGCCTTTGCCCGGCGTTGGCGACGCCGCCGATGATGACGTCGAGCGGCACGAACACGTCGCGTCCCTGGATCGGCCCGTTCTGGAACGGCACGTTCAGCGGAAAGTGACGCCGGCCGATCGTCGATGCCCGGCACGCTCGCGCGGCATCAGCGCGCAGGTGATGCCGAGGTCGGTGACGCCGCCGAGCAGCCGGTCCGGGTCGAGCATGCGGAACGCGAGACCGATGACCGTCGCGACCGGCGCGAGCGTGATGTAGCGCTTGTCGAAGTTGAGGCGCAGGCCGATGACGTCGCTCGCCCTGCCAGTCACCGTGACAGACGACGCCGGTGTCGGTGAGCGACGCCGCGTCCGAGCCGACGCGCGGGCTGGTCAGCGCGAAGCAGGGGATGTCCTCGCCGCGCGCGAGGCGCGGCAGGTAATGGTCGCTTCTGCTCCTCGGTGCCGTAGTGCACGCAGCAGCTCGGCCGGGCCGAGCGAGTTCGGCACCGCCACGGTCGACGCGAGCGTGATGCTGCGGCTCGCGAGGCTTCGTCAGCACCGCCGACTGCGCCCAGCGGCCGAGTTCGAGCCCGCCGTACTCCTTCGGGATGATCATCGCGAAGAAGCCGTTGCGACTTGATGAACTCCCATACCGCCGGCGGCAGGTCGCCGCGCCGATGCGTGACGTCGCAAGTCGTCGGTCATGCGCGCACAGCTGCTGCACCGGGCCGTCGAAGAAAGCCTGCTCTTCCGCGCTCAAGCTCGGCGCCGGCGTCTGCAGCAGCTTCTTCCAGTCGGGCTTGCCGGTGAACAGCTCGCCGTCCCACCAGACCGTGCCGGCCGCCAGCGCCTCGCGCTCGGTCTCCGACATGCTCGGCAGGAGCCGCAGGTACGACTTCAGGAACGGGCGCGAGATCAGCGCGCGGCGCAGTGGCCGCACGTTCACGAGCCACAGCGCGACCAGCAGCACCCACAGCGCGCCTTTCCACAGGCCGCCCGGGTGTCCAACGATCGTGTAGAGCGCGAGCAGCGCCGTGAACGCGAGCGAGTAGACCAGCAGCGAGAGGCGCTGGTATGCGAGCACCAGCACCGCGACGACGAAGGCGACCGTCAGCAGCCAGCCGCTCTGCGTCAGCGCGAAGGCGCCGACCAGCAGCAACAGCAGGGCAAGGGCGGCAAGGATCATCCGCGGCGATGTTACTCGCTGTCGTCGTCGCCCTTCATCTGGGACTGCAGGTAGTTCTGCTCGCCCACCTTCGCGGCGAGCTCGATCTGCGTCTCGAGGTGGTCGACGTGCTCTTCGGTGTCGTCGAGGATCTCCACCAGGATCTCGCGGCTGACGAAGTCGCGCACGCTCTCGCAGTAGGCGATCGCCTCCTTCAGGTGCACCTGCGAGGCCTGCTCGATCCGCAGGTCGCAGGCGAGGATCTCGAGCACCGTCTCGCCGATCATCAGCTTGCCGAGGTCCTGCAGGTTCGGCAGGCCGTCGAGCTTCAGCACCCGCTGCGTCAGCTTGTCGGCGTGCTTCATTTCCTCGATCGATTCCTTGTACTCGAACGCCGCCATCCCCTCGAAGCCCCAGTGCTTCAGCGTGCGGGCGTGCAGGAAGTACTGGTTGATCGCGGTCAGCTCCATCTTGAGCTGGGCATTGAGGTAGCTGATGACCTTGGCGTCGCCTTTCATTGGAACTCTCGATCGGGGCAAGTCGGGGGGTGGATTCTAGGCGGGGAACGGCTTTCCCCGCTCTTTATGGTAAGACACTTGCGAATACGAACGATTCTCAGCTAAATTCGGTCCGTGATCATCTGCGTCTGCAACCACGTGACGGACCGCGACATCGCCCGCGAGGTCTCGGCCGGCTGCCCCTCGTTCGGCCAGCTGCAGATGCGCACCGGCGTCGGCGCCGGTTGCGGCTGCTGCCATGACTGCGCCCGCGACACGTTTGCCGAACATCGCGCCGCGCAGCAGTCGGTGACGACCCAGACCATCCCGCTGTCCGCGCTGCTACCGGCCCGCCTCCGCGCCTGAGCGTTTCCGAGCCGGCCTCCGCCGACAGTCCGCCGGGGGCAGCGCGCGTCATGCTGCTGCCCATGACCCGCCTCAGCTACCACGTCTCCCACGAGCAGTTCTCGCCGCGCGACCTGCTGACGTTCGTCCGTCTCGCCGAGGACGTTGGTTTCGATGCGGCGTTCTCGTCCGACCACCTGCAACCCTGGGGCGCCGCGCAGGGCCATTCGGGCCATTTGTGGAGCTGGCTCGGTGCCGCGCTTCAAGCCACTGGCCGGCTGCGGTTCGGCGCGATCACCATTCCCGGCGGCTGGCGCCATCACCCCGTGATGACCGCACAGGCGCTCGCGACGCTCGCCGGCATGTTCCCCGACCGGCTGCCCTGGGTGGCGCTCGGCAGCGGGGAGGCCATCAACGAGCAGGTCATCGGTGCCGGCTGGCCGCCGAAGGACGTGCGCGATGCGCGGCTGGCCGAGGCGGCCTCGATCATCCGCCGGCTGCTGCGCGGCGAGACCGTCGATCACGAGGGGCTGCTGCGCGTCGAACAGGGTCGTATCTGGAGCCTGCCCCCCGAGCCGCCGCTGCTGGTGGGCGCGGCGCTCAGCGTCGAGGGTGCACGGCGCGTCGCAGCCTGGGCCGACGGCCTGCTGACGACGTGCCCCGATCTCGACCAGCTGTCGCACATCATCGCCGCGTTCCGCAGCGCGGGCGGCGCGGGCAAGCCCGTGCACCTCAAGGTTGAAGTGAGTTTCGCCGCCGACGAGTCGGTGGCGCTCGCCGAGGCAAGCCGGCAGTGGCGATACCTGCTGGCCGGGCCTGCCGCGAGCCAGGAGCTGCGCTCGCCGGCGGAGTTCGATGCCGCCTCGCGCGCTGTCGGCCCCGATGCGATTCGCAAGGCTGTGTTCGTCTCAGCCCAACCCGCGCATCACGTCGAGTGGCTGCGTCAGCGGCTGGCTCTCGGCCTCGCGACGCTCGACATCCACAACGTCGGCACCGACCAGCAGGGTTTCCTGCGCACATTCGGTCGCGAAGTGCTGCCGGCGCTCCGGCGCGTGTGACGCGTCAGGCCGGGCGTTCGCCCGCGACGGTGGTGCGATACATCTCGCGCCGCTGACCCTGGTAGTCGTTGAACGCCTGGTGCAGACACAGGCGGTTGTCCCACATCGCGAGCGTGCCGACCTCCCAGCGCAGGCGGCAGGTGAACGCGTGCTGCACGATGAAATTCGCCAGGTAGTCGAGTATCGGCCGCGCCTCGTCGTCGGTCAGCCCCTCGATGCCGATCGCGTACGCGCCGTCGGTGTAGAGAGACTTCTCGCCGCTGCGGGCATGCGTGCGCACCAGCGGGTGGAAGTTGCCGCGGATCTTCCGTTGCAGGTCTTCGGAGTACTGCGCGGCGTTGCGCGTAGCAGCCAGCTTGCCGATCGGCGAGTCGCGCTCTTCGGTGTTCTGCTGGGCGCTCAGCAGCACGTCGCGCAGCGAGAAATGCACGCGCAGGTCGGCGATCAGTTGCTTGTACCGGTCGCTCAGGTGCGCATAGGCCAACGCGGCGTTTGCCCAGATCGTGTCGCCGCCGTACGGCGGAATCTCGCGCGAGTAGAGCGCGGTGATCGCGGGCGGCTCGCGCAGGAACGGCGAATCGGTGTGCCAGCCCTCACCGAACACGTGCTTCGAGCGGTCGTCCGCTTCCTTGATCAACGGATGCACGTTCGGGTGGCCGGGAATGCCGCTGGTGTAGGCGTCTTCGGCGAACGGGCCGAAGCGCAGCGAGAAAGCTTCGTGATCCGCGTGCGTCAGCTGCTGCCCGCGGAAGTAGATCATCTTGTGACGGAACAGCGCCGGCTCGATCTCGGCGAACTGCGCGTCGGTGAGCTTCGTCAGGTCGACGCCGCGGATCTCGGCGCCCATGGCCGCCGCGAGCGGCACCACTTCGATGTGCCTGGTCGGGCGAGCCGAGTTGTCGAAGTGGCCGGTGGGATGGAGCATCTGCATGAGGTGTCCTCAAGCTTCAGGCAGCGTTCAGAAGGCGATGCACTGCGGGCCACGACCGGCGGCCGTTCTCCGCCATCTCCTCGCGCAGGTCGGGCGGCACCCAGTCGACCAGCGCCGACCCGAACGTCGGCCGCGCACGGATCGAATCGAACCATCGTTCGACTGCCGGATAGCGGCCACCCTCCCAGACGCCGTTCATCGACAGTGCTGCAAGACGGTTGAGGTACGGCGCGAGCGCAATGTCGGCCATGGAGAAGGCCTCGCCAGCGAGCCACTCCGAATGCGCCAGGGTCGCATTCATCTTTCGCAGGTAGCCGTCATAGAGGCGGATCTGTTCCGCCGCGCCGGGCGCGTCGAGCCCGTCCTGTATCCAGCGCCACTTGCGTTCGCGCGCGGCCCGACCTTCGCCCTCACCCTGCTTGAGGAAATCGTCGAAGCTGCCCGAGCCGTTGCGCAGGATCGTGTGCCGGTGCGACACGACGTAGGTGATCGTCGAGCAGGCCGGATGCAGCTCTTCGTCGACCGCCTTGGTCCACACACGCACCTGCGCACGTTGGTAGGCATCGACGGGATAGATGCGGTGATCGGGAAACACCTCATCGGCGTACTCGCAGATCACCGTCGATTCCCGTATCACACGGCCGTCGTGCACCAGCACGGGCACGACGGCCTTGGGATTGATCTTCAGGAACTCGGGCGCGAACTGCTCGCCCTTCAGGATGTCGACGTAGCGGCTCGCCCATTCGAGCCGCTTCTCCGCGAGCGCGAACCGTACCTTCGCCGCGCAGGCCGACGAGCCATGATGGTACAGCTCGAGCATGGTTCCGATGCCGACCGGACTAGAGCAGGTCCTTCACGCCATCGCGCTCTTCGCGCAGTTCGACTTCGGTGAGATCCATGCGCTTGCGGCTGAATTCATCGACCGAGAGGCCCTGCACGATCGGAGTATTCGCCATTCTTCGTGGTCACCGGATACGAGTAGATCAGGCCTTCCTTGATGCCGTAGCTGCCATCCGAAGGCACGGCCATGCTGACCCAGTCGCCGTCGGCCGTGCCCTTGACCCAGGTGTGGACGTGATCGATGGCCGCCGCCGCGGCCGATGCGGCCGACGAGGCGCCGCGCGCCTTGATGATGGCCGCGCCGCGCTGCTGCACGACCGGGATGAAGGTCTCCTCGATCCACTTCTGGTCGACCAGCGACTTCGCCGCCTTGCCGCCCACGGTGGCGTGCGAGAGATCCGGGATACTGCGTCGACGAGTGGTTGCCCCAGATCGTGAGCTTGCGGATGTCGGTGGTGTGCGCGCCGGTCTTCTCGGCGAGCTGCGACAGCGCGCGGTTGTGATCCAGGCGCGTCATCGCGGTGAAGTTGCGCGGGTTCAGATCCTTCGCGTTCGCGCGCGCGATCAGCGCATTGGTGTTGGCCGGGTTGCCCACCACCAGCACCTTGATGTTGCGGTCGGCGACTTCGTTCATCGCCTTGCCCTGCGCGCTGAAGATCTGCGCGTTCGCGAGCAGCAGATCCTTGCGCTCCATGCCCGGGCCGCGCGGACGCGCACCGACGAGCAGCGCGACCTGGCAGTCCTTGAACGCGACCTTCGCGTCATCGGTGGCCGTCGACCTTGTTCAGCAGCGGGAACGCGCAGTCGTTCAGCTCCATCACCACGCCCTGCAGCGCCGGCAGCGTCGGCGTGATCTCGAGCAGGTTCAGGTTCACGGGCTGGTCGGCGCCCAGCAGCTGACCGGAGGCGACGCGGAAGGCGAGGGCATAGCCGATCTGGCCGGCGGCGCCGGTGATCGTGACGGTGACGGGCTTTTTCATCGAGGGCTCCACGGAGAAGGGTGGCGGGGACGATCGGCGGCGATTCTAGCCGTTCCCGAGCGGATCTTTCGAAGCGGGTGTTGACACTGATCTAGTGTTGTAGTTAGATATAACACCATAGCGGTGCGGAATGTTCCCGCCCGCCGAACGAGCACTCAAGGAGAAGATCATGGAGAACACCAATGGAAGCGACGTCGCTGGGACTGGTGTCTCGAGCCGTCGCCCTTGCACTGGCTGTCGTCACCACCGCCGCCAGCGTCGGTCGGAACGGCCGTCGTGCTCACCGCCGGGCGCGGACGGCTGGAAGCCGCGCACGCTCTTGCGCGGTCGCGATCGCAGCCATGCGCGGCCAGCTTCGGAGTCTGAGCTCTAGACGGCGATCACCTGTGGATCAATACATCACCAGTTCGGTATCACACATGGAGCCTGCCATGAGCGTCAATGAAAAGCACGTCGCTGCATCCCAGTGATGCCTGGTCGTTCGTGGCCGTCACCGGCATCGCGCCTGGTCGGTCGCCAGCGCCGCGGTGCCCTGTCGGCGTGGGCCTCGAGGCATCATCCGCTCGAGCGATCTGCGATGGCCGCCGCATACTGTCATGGGACAGCTGCATGGTCGAATTCGAGCACGATCGACGCCAAATGGGATGACTCCCAGCCGATCTACCGCCAGCTGCGCGATCGCGTGGTGGCGATGATGCTGGAGGGCATCCTCAAGGAGGGCGAGGCCATGCCCTCGGTCCGGCAGGTGGCCACCGAGTACCGGCTCAATCCGCTGACGGTGCTGAAGGCCTACCAGCAGCTGGTCGGACGAGGGGCTGGTCGAGAAGCGTCGCGGCCTCGGCATGTTCGTCGCCACCGGGCGCCAGCGCCGCGCTGATGAAGGATGAGCGGGCGCGCTTCCTCGACACGCGAGTGGCCACGCATCCAGGCCACCATCCAGCGCCTCGGCCTCTCGTCGACACTGCTGAAACGACACCGGCAGTCGGACCAGCCGCCCATGCCGACGCGCACGGAGCAAAAGTAATGAGTCCGATCATCGAAGCGCGGGACCTGCGCAAGCGGTATCGCGGCGGCAAGCACGGCGGTGGATGGCGTGGATTTCACGCGTCGCCGCCGGGCCGCATCGTCGGCCTCATCGGCCGCAACGGCGCCGGCAAGACCACGGTGATCAAGTCGCTGCTCGGGCTCACGCCCTATGAGGGCTCGCTGCACGGTGCTGGGCCGCGACCCGACGACGCAGCGCGACGCAGCTGATGCGCGAGGTGTCGCTTCATCGCCGATGTGGCCGTGCTGCCCAAGTGGCTGCAAGGTGCGCGAACGCGCTGGACTACGTGCAGGGCGTGCACCCGGCCTTCAACCGCGAGCGTGCCGAGCAGTTCCTCGCCACCACCGACGTGAAGCTCGACGCACAAGGTGCGCGAGCTGTCGAAGGGCATGGTGACGCAGCTGCACCTGGCGCTGGTGCTCGCCATCAAGGCGCGGCTGCTGGTGCTGGACGAGCCGACGCTCGGCCTCGACCTGCTGGTGCGCCGCCGCTTCTACGACACGCTGCTCAACGACTACATGGACGAGGAGCGCACCATCCTCGTGACCACGCACCAGGTGGAGGAGATCGAGCACCTGCTCACCGACGTGATGTTCATCGAGCAGGGGCGGATCGTGCTCGACACGCCGGTGGACCAGATCGGCGAGCGCTACGCGCAGCTGATCGTGAAACCGGAGCAGGCTGGCCGCGGCGCGCGCGCTCAGGCCCTTCAGCGAGCGCAGCCGTGTTGGGACGCACGGTGCTGTTCTACGAGAATGCGCCGCGCGAGCAGCTCGCGCCGCTCGGCGAAGCTGGGCACGCCCACCATTGCCGACCTGTTCGTCGCGCGCATGAGCCAGGAGGCCGCATGAACGCGCTCGTCGATGCTGATCCGGCGCGAGTTCTGGGAGCATCGCATCGCTGTGGATCGCGCCGCTCGCGGTCGGCGGCTCGTGCTGATCGGCTCGCTGTTCGGCTGCTGCATATTCGGCGACGTGAACGGTCGGGCTTCGAATTCGATCCATGGCCACCGGCGACCGGCGGCACTCGCGGTACGGCGCTGATGCGCGATCACCGGCGTCATTCTCGGTGCGGTGGGCGCCTCGTGATCTGTCACCTACCTGCTCGACTGCCTGTACGCCGAGCGCAAGGATCGCAGCATCCTGTTCTGGAAATCGCTGCCGGTGTCGGATGCGCAGACCGTGCTGGCCAAGCTCGCGGTGGCGCTGGTCGTCGTGCCGCTGTCGGACTGTGGTGCTCGGCATGGTGCACGCACCTGGTCTGCGCGGCATGTCATGCTGCTGCGCATCGACGACATGCGCGCCGATCGTCGCGCTGCGGAGTTCTGGCCGCGCTGGCTCCAGGCGCTAGGCACGCTGCTGGCGCTGACTGGTTCTACGGCGCTCTGGTATGCGCCCATCGCCGCCTACCTGCATGCTGGCTTCGGTGCTGGCGCGCCGCGCTGCCGACTGGTGATGCGCTGCTGCCCTCGTGGTGCTCGTGCTGTGGCGAGCGATCGTGCTTCGGTACGCACCGCATGTCTGGAGCTTCATCGCGACCGGCTGTTCGCCTGGCAGCACGCCAGGGCTGTGTGCTCGAATCCCGGGCGCAACGCGCTGGAGGCGCTCCCGGATCCCGCACTCGTGGCTGGGACTCGCCGTGGCCGCCGGAATGCTGTACATCGTGATACGTCTGCGGAGATACCGCGACGACACGCTGAAGGTACTGGATGTCCTTGCTCGACAGCCGGACGCATTTCGAGAGCCGGCGCGAAGGCGACCGGACTCGACCTGACGCTGGCAGGGCGAATGGCGGGCCGCCGTGCATTGCCGTCGATCCGCGAGGCGCAGCAGCAGCTCGATCTCGATGGCGTGCAGCGAGGCGCAGATCGACGTGGCCGCGGCGCGAGACTGGATCTGGCCGGCGCCTGGCTGCTGGATGACCTCACGCGCGAGCTGACGGCCGAATCGATCGCCGGTGCAGTTCACGGCGCCGAGCCGCAGACGCGCTGCAGCTGGTGCGCAGCGCGCTCGTATGCCGACGCGAGACACCAAGCCCAGCGGCGCTGCGCGACGACGAGCACGACAATCCGGTGGAGCGGCTGGGCCGCACGGCGGTCGAGCGCCTGCAGGAGGCGCAAGGACGGCCTCGACGTTCGTGGGCCATGTGCCGTGGTGTCGCGCTGCGGGCGCTGACGCAGCCTGGCGGCGGCTGCGGCCGATCTCCGATCGCGCGCCATGTCTACGACACCGGCATCACGGCCATCCCCATCGTGTCGCTGATCGCGTTCCTGATCAGCGTGATCATCGCGTATCTCTCGGCCAGCCAGCTGCGCAACTATGGCGCCGACATCTACGTGGTCGACCTGATCACCGTCGGCGTGCTGCGCGAGCTGGGCGTGCTGCTGACGGCCATCATCGTGGCCGGCCGCACGGGCAGCGCGTTTGCGGCCGAGATCGGTTCGATGAAGCTCAACGAGGAGGTCGACGCGCTGGATGCCACCGGCGTCGATCCGGTGGAGACGCTGGTGCTGCCGCGCATCATCGGGCTGGTCATCGCGCTGCCGCTGCTGACCTTCATCGCGGACATCATCGGCCTGGCCGGTGGCGCGTTGCTGTGCTACTACCTGCTCGACATGCCGCTGCAGCAGTTCATCAACCGCGCCAACGAGGCGATCTGCGCCGACCACGTTCTGGGTCGGCATCGTCAAGGCGCCGGTGTTCGCGCTGCTCATCGCGATGGCGGGCACGTACCGCGGCCTGCAGGTGCACGGTTCGTCGCGCGAGCTCGGCCGGCTGACCACGGTGGCCGTGGTGCAGGCCATCTTCCTGGTGCTGCTGGCCGATGCGATGTTCGCGGTGTTCTTCATGAAGCTGGATTTCTGATGGCCGAAACGAACGAATTCGCGGTCGAAGTGACGGGCCTCGTGAACCGCTTCGGGCGCCAGGTGGTGCACGACGGCCTCGACATGCAGGTGCGGCGCGGCGAGGTGTTCGGCATCCTCGGCGGTTCGGGCAGCGGCAAGTCGGTGCTGCTGCAGGACCATCCTCGGGCTGCGCCAGCCGCAGGCGGGCGTGGTGCTGGTGGAGGGCGTGGACATGACGCAGCTCAGGCGCGACGAGCTGCGCGCGGCCAAGGCGCGTTACGGCGTGACGTTCCAGCAGGGCGCGCTGTTCTCGGCGCTGACGGTGCGCGAGAACATCCAGCTGCCGATGATCGAGCACCTGCGGCTGCCGCGCGACGCGCTGGACGAGCTGGCGCGGCTGAAGCTGCGGCTGGTAGGACTGCCGGCGGATGCGGCGCGAGAAATATCCGTCACAGCTGTCCGGCGGCATGGTCAAGCGGGCGGCGCTGGCCCGCGCGCTGGCGCTGGATCCGCAGCTGCTGTTCCTGGACGAGCCGACCTCGGGACTCGATCCGATCAGTGCCGCGGCCTTCGACGACCTGATAGCCTATCTGCAGCAGGAGCTGCAGCTGACGGTGGTGATGATCACGCACGACCTCGACACGATCTTCCGCATCTGCAGACGCGTCGGCGTGATCGTCGACCGCAAGATGGTGCAGCGACGACGCGCGAGCGCATCGTCGAGAACCCGCATCCGTGGATCCAGGCGTATTTCCACGGCGCACGCGCCACGCGCTTCGCCGAGGGAGCACTGCACATGGAGCGTGAGGCCAATTACACCGCGGTCGGGCGCGTTCGTCATCCTGGTGACGGTGATGGCCGGGCTGTTCGTCTACTGGTACTCGGACAGGCCGCGACCAGCGCAGACTACGAAGCGCTACGAGATCTACTTCCCGGGCAGCGTCAGCGGCCTCTCGGAAGGCGGGCCGGTGCGCTACCTCGGTGTCGACGTGGGCCGCATGCGCCGCATCCGCGCTCGACACGCGCAGTGCCGACCGCGTGCAGGTGGTGGCGGACATCGACACCACGCGCCGATTTCGGCGAGACGACGCCCGCGAAGCTGTCGCTGCAGGGTCTGACGGGGCTGCTGTTCATCGACCTGCGAAGGCCGAGAACCGACCGCGAGATCGCGACGCCCGTGCCGAGCGAGCGCTATCCCGGTGATCAACACGGTGCGGTCGGATTTCGACGACCTTCCTCGCAACGCTGCCGGACATCGCCGGCCGCGCACGCGAGCTGCTCGAGCGGGCGCAGGAGATGTTCTCGCCGGAGAACACCGAGACGCATCGCCAGCATGGTGCGAACTCGGTCGAGGCGACCAGCAAGCGGCTTCCCGAGACGCTCGGGCAGGTCAATTCGCTGCTCGCCGAGCTGCGCAACACGACGCAGGAAATGCGGCTGACCGCGAACACGCTGAGCCGCACGGCCGACAGCGTCGCACCCGAGGTGATCGAGGCAGTGGGGCGTCTGCCGCGACCGCCGACAACCTCGCGAAGACGACCGAGGGTCTCGCGCGCCTCGTCAACGAGAACCGCGGCAGCATCAACGGGTTCACGCGCGACGGCCTGCCGGAGCTCGAGCGCACGCTGCGAGAGGCGCGCGCCGCCGCCGAAGACGTGCGCGACCTGTCGAGCAGCCTGAAGGACGATCCGTCGCGGCTGCTGTACCAGCCGAACGAGCGTGGCGTGGAGGTGCCCCGATGAGACCGTCCGCTCGTCCTCGCCGCTCTCGCGCTGCTGTTGTCGGGCTGCGGCGCTGCTTCAAGAGCAATGCACGCCCGGAACAGCAGCTATGTGCTGCAGGCCTGCTCCTCCCGCCACGGTGGCGAGCACGGCCGGGGTCGCCGTGCAGCTGCCGCGGCCGGTCGATCGAGCCGGGCCTCGACTCGGCTCGCATCGCGCTCTCGCGTCCCGGCAACCGGCTCGACTACTACGCCGCCAGCCCGCTGGGCGGGCTCGCTCGGCGACGTGTGGCAGTCGCTCGCGTCGCAGCGGTTCCGGGCGAGCGGCGCGTTCGCAACGGTCGACACCGATCGGGGCGGCTTCGGCGCGCAACACGTCGTTGCCTCACGGTGCGCCGTTTCGATGCCGAGTACGATGCGGACGAGGCGTCGGCACCGACGGCGCGGGTGCTGCTCGAGTGCACCGCTCGGCAGCCGCGCGTCACGGCGGACGCTCGCGAGTTTCGACATCGCGACCGAGGCGCGCGCCACCGACAACCGCATGGGCGCGATGGTCGAGGCGATGGAACAGGCCGCCAACGCGGCGCTGACGCAGGCGATCGAGCGAAGCGCGGCCGCGCTCGCGGACCAGCGCTAGAACGTCGAGAGCCCGCTGGCTTCCATCAGCCGGTACAGCCAGTAGCGCCCCTGGCTCGGGTCGGCGTACGTCTCGGCATCGGCGCTGTATTCCACGCCGGCGCCGGCGCGATTGCTCCACAGCATCTCGAACCACTGCAGCACGCCCGTGGCGAGCCGCCCGCCGGTCGGGGTCTCGACGACGACGTTGGCCTCGAGGTTGTAGTCGCCGAGGTTGCGGCGCGTGAGGTTCGCCGAGCCGAGCGTCAGCCACGTGTGCCGCTCGTCGCGCACGGTGACGAGCTTGGCGTGGAACTGCTCGCCGTGCGTGCGGAACCAGCGCACGCGCACGGCGCCGTCGCTCGCGCGCAGCAGCTCCGACGCCACCTGGCGGTTCGGCAGGCCGGACTTCTCGAAGCCGAAGGCATCCTTGTTCGGATCGAGCAGCACGCGTACGGCGGCGCCGCGACGGGCCGCGGCGATCAGCGCCTCGATGACATCGCGCTGCGTCAGATAGAACATCGCGATGTCGATGCAGCTGCCGCGCCCGGCGGCACCGATGCGCTCGAGCAGCGCGTCGCGGATCGCCCCTTCGGTGGCAGCACGCGCGACACGCGAGCGCTCGGCTTCCGGCAGGGCGGTGTGCCGCGCCGGTGGCGAGCGGCGGTGCGGCAGCGCACCCTGCCAGCCGGACAAGCGCGCGATGCGCAAGCTCGCTCTCCAGCAGCGGTCGCAGCGCTTCGCCCCTGCAGCTGCCAGCGCGACGTTGCGAATGCGCGCTGCTGGCGTCATGCGGATTGGCGGATGAGACGATGCCGCGCAGCGGCCGGCGGCGTCGCGCGTGAGGGCGACCTTGCGGTGATTGGCCTTGAAGTTGAGCAGCCGCAGCAGCGCGCCGAGCGACACGCGGCCGTCGGGCCATCGAGCGGGTTCGGCAGCAGCGAGCCGCGCCTCGGACTTCAGCCACCACTTGAAACCAGCAGGCGCCACACGGCGCTGTACAGCGGCGTTCGAATCGCGCAGCGGATCGAGTTCGGTGACCACGACGTCGATGCCGGCTGCCTGCAGCGCAGCGAGCTCGGGCGTCAGGTCGCCGCGGTAGTAGCTCATTGATCGGGTCGACCAGCACGAGGATGGGCAGGCTGCGGGTCGGCGCTGCGTCGTGCGAGCAGCGCGTCGCGCAGCTCGGTCGACAGCGGACGCTGCGCCAGGCCGCTCGGTAGCGCGGCCCCGCGGGCCGCCCTGGTCGTTGAACAGGAAGTAAGTCGAGCAGCAGGAAATCCTGCGCGTCGCGGACCAGTGCCAGCGTCGCGTCGATAGATGCCGCTGAGTGCATCAGCCGCTGGCCGAACGCGTCGGCGGACGTGACGTCGGTCAGGAAGCGGCATCGAGTCAGTGGGCGACGTCGCTGATACGCACCTGCGACGTGCAGGCCGGGCGGCAGCGGTTTGCCGTCTGCCAGCCGGCGGTGCGCGCACCAGGCGCACGAACAGCAGCGCGAGCAGGCCGCGCAGCCGCTCGCGGCGCCGCAGGGTTTGCAGCGTGCCCGGCAGGGGAACCTCGCGTCAGGCGCGTCGCGCCGACGAATCGGCGTGCGACGTCGAACGGGGAAACAGGCCGCGAACGGCGGCTTGCCGGCTTCCTGCCGCGTCAGCATGTCGGCCAGTTCTTCGGCCGTGCAGGGCTGCGCCGAACAGCTGGCCCTGCGCGTAGTCGCAGCCGGCCGAGCGCAGGAACTCGAGCTGCTCGACGGTCTCGACGCCTTCGGCGACCACCTTCATGCCGAGGCTGTGGCCCATCTCGATGATGGTGCGCACGATGGTGGCGTCGTTCGGTCGGTGGTGGCGTCGCGCACGAAGGACTGGTCGATCTTCAGCGTGCCGATGGGGAACTGCTGCAGCGCCGACAGCGACGAGTAGCCGGTGCCGAAATCGTCGATGGAGAGGTGCACGCCCAGCGCCGCGCAGCTCGTTCAGCATGCCGATGGTGCGCTTCGGGTCGGCCATCAGCGTGGTCTCGGTGATCTCGAGCTCGAGCTGCTCGGGCGACACCCCGTGCCGCGCGAACACCGAACTGCAGTCGCAGGATGAAGCTGGCCTGCCGCAGCTGCTTCAGCGACAGGTTCAGCGCGATGCGGCCCGGCGTCGTCGACCTGCGTCGCTCGAGCGCGCGGTAGTCGAGGCAGACGCGGTTCAGCACCCACTCGCCGATGCTGCTGATGAGGTTGTTCTCCTCGGCCAGCGGGATGAACTGCGACGGCGGGATGTCGCCGTGGCCCGGCAGCCGCCAGCGCAGCAGCGCCTCGGCGCCGACGATGCGGCCGTCGGTCGATGTCGACCTTCGGCATGTAGTCGACGACGAGCTCGTCGCGCTCGATGCGCGCGCTTCAGCTTGCTCTTCAGCATCAGCCGCTCGACCGCGGCGGCGTTCATCTCGGGCGAGTAGAACACGCAGCTGTTGCCGCCGTTCTGCTTGGAGTAGTACATCGCCGCATCCGCATTGCGGATCAGGTCGATGACGTTCTCGGCATCGCGCGGGCACAGCGCGACGCCGATGCTGGCGGAGAGGAAGACTTCCTGCTGGTCGACGTGGAAGGGCTGCGCCACCGACGTTGAGGATGTCCTCGACAAGATGCTTGCACGACTTCGCGCGCGCTCGAGCTCGGAGATGCCATCGATGAACAGCGCGAACTCGTCGCCGGCGAGCCGGCCGAGCACGGTGTCCGGCCGGCAGCGCGCGGGTGAGCCGCTCGGTCAGCACCTCGAGCACGCGGTCGCCGGCGCCGTGACCGAAGGTGTCGTTCACTTCCTTGAAGCGGTCCATGTCGAGGTACAGCAGCGCGACGCCGGTGCCGCTGCGCAGCGCGCGCGCGATGGCCTGCTGCAGCAGATGCTGGAACTGCATGCGGTTCGGAATCTTGGTGAGCGCGTCGTAGCGGGCGAGGTAGCGGATGCGGCGCTCGGCGCGCTTGCGGTCGGTGATGTCGCGCGCCACGAAGATGCGGCCCGAGAACTGCGGGTCGTCGGTGTCGATGTCCGAGCCGGAGAACGACACCGGAATGGTCTGGCCGCTGTTCGTGCGCAGCACCGCTTCGCCGACTTCGCGGGCGCGCTGCAGCGTCACGTCCGGATCGGCGTCGGTCGGGCGCTTGCAGCAGCGACGCGATGTGGCGACCGTCCAGCTCGCTCTTCAGTCGCGCCGGTGAGCCGGCTGTGCGGCGAGGTTGGTGATGCGGATCGCGCCGTCGGTCGCGGTCACGAACACCGCGTCGGTCATGCTGTTGAGCACGTTGTCGAGGTAGTTCTTCGTGATGGTGGTCTGGCCAGGCTCTGGCGCATCTGGTCGACGGTGCGCTGCAGGTCGCCGAGTTCGTCGCGCCGCATCGCTGCGCGACTGGCTGCGTGTAGTCGCCCTGGCGTCATGCGCGATGGCGCTGCGATTCAGCGCGTCGAGCGTCTGGACGAGCCGGCGGCCATACGGAAGGCGAGCCAGGCGCTGCCGATGATGGCGCCGTGGCGGCGCTGAGGACCAGCAGCGGCATGCGGCCCGCCTCGTGCGACCCATCGACCGCGGTTCGCCGAGCAGGGCGACGAACAGCGCACCAAAGGCCAATGCGAGCACCAGCGCGATGGCGGCACCGAAGGCGGCGTACTTGATCTTGAGGCTGAACATCGGCCCGATATACTCCCGCGAATATGCGCGAGAGCGGTTCGACACTAACCGGGCGGCGGCGTGCAGGCCATCGGATTAGAATGGCTTATGCGTCGAACTGCGTTCAATCGCCGCAGGAGCTGACCGGTCGCAGCCGCGGCCACCATCGTGGAGTCTCTCGCCGATCCCGCCTGCACGCTTGCACCGCGCAGGTGGTCGCGACCTTTCCTCGAGCTGCGCGAGGCCGCTGCCGATGCAGGCATCGATCTGCTGCCGGCTTCCAGTTTTCGCGACTTCGACCGGCAGCTGGCGATCTGGAATGCGCAAGTGCCGGGGCGAGCGCGACCTGCTACGACCGCCGTGGTGCGTTGCTCGATCACGCGAGCCTCGGCGAGGACGACGCTGGTGACGGCCATCCTGCTGTGGTCGGCGCTGCCCGGCGCCAGCCGCCATCACTGGGGAACCGACATCGACGTGATCGACGGCAACGCGTGCTGCCCGGCGACCGGTCGCACCTGATGCCGGCGGAATACGTCGCCTGGCGGCATGTTCGAACGGCTCGAGGCTGGCTCGATGCGCACGCTGCGGAGTTCGGGTTCTATCGCCCTTATTCGGTGGACCGCGGCGGCGTGCAGCCCGAGCCCTGGCATCTGAGCCATGCGCCGGTCGCGGGCGCGGCGCTCGCGGCGTTCTC
The DNA here is from genome assembly GCA_963769065.1 of uncultured Pseudomonadota bacterium. Lineage (GTDB taxonomy): Bacteria > Pseudomonadota > Gammaproteobacteria > Steroidobacterales > Steroidobacteraceae > ZC4RG30. The sequence goes on from CAVYKG010000002.1 coordinate 282,854, forward strand.
GCCGGCGCTGCTGCGCGATGCGCTGGACGGGAGCTGTCATGGACGGCGCCGAGCGTCGTGACGGCGCGGCTGCCGGAGATCTTCGAGCGCTACGTGCTGAACGTGGATCCGCCGCCGCGGCGCCGGTCAGTCTGCGCGACCAGGCCCGTTTCTTGAAATAGCCGACCATCAGCCCGCGCACGCTGGTGAGCGAATCGGGCTCGGCGGCGAACACCTGCGGGCTGCGCCGAAGCATGCGCCAGCTCTCGCTGCGCAGGACCTGCCGCAGGAAATCGCAGGCTGCGGTCGATGGAATCGATGTAGGGATTGGTGCCGTCGAACAGCGGCTCGACGTAGCGGTAGGCCTGGTTGAAGGCGGCGTCGAGGCGCTTGCTGGCGCGTGTCTTCCATGAACTCGGGCGTCTGCCGCAGCAGGTCGAGCCCCGAGGCATACTTCACGCCCGGTCGCCGTTGGCGCCGACGCGGCAGGGCGACGCCGCCCAGCACGAACTCCGGATACAGCCGGTCGCGGCATTTCTCGAGATAACAGCGGTCGGCCATCTGCGCGATCATGTCGGCGGTGCCGAGCAGGTGCCCGAGCTGGATGTCGCGCGGGTCCGTGCACGCTTCGCCGATGTGCTCGAACGGTCTTCTCGTAGCCGGTGAAGTGCACGATCTCGCCGGTGATGCGCGTCCAGTGCGCGAAGCCGATGGTCGGCAGGTAGTACTCCATGAAGCGCGCGCTGCGCGATACATGGTTGCGCGTGAATTCGGCGCCGTTGCTGCGCGGCTTCGCCGCGCTCGCGCAGGTAGCCGATGTCGTGGAACAGCGCGAGGCAGCACGCCGACGGCGGCGCGCTCGGCACCGAGCGCCTCGCGGCGTGCCGGCATGGTGACGCTCGTAGCCGGCCATGCAGCCGCGCCATCGCGAGCGTGACGTCGAGCGTGTGCTGCTGGTCGTGATAGACGGTGTCGACGCCGAAGTAGCCCGGCATGCGGCCGGTGAACGCGAGCTCGAAATCGTGGAAGGCGCGCGCGATGGGGCGGAAGGTCGCGCCGGGCCAGATGGCTCTCGAACAGCTCCTGCACCGCGTCGCGGACATCCGGCGCAGAGCTCACCCGCACCGTGTTGGTGACGTCGTAATCGCTGCGGCGGACGTTGGACATCGGGAAGGAAAGACGTGACGCTGGCGGAGTCTAGGCAGCCTCGACCTCGAATTCCAAGGACCGGAACCACACTTTCTCGGTCGGCGTCGCCTTATATGTCAAAGGTCGCGACGACCGGCGCGTGATCCGACGGGCGTTCGGCGCGGCGCGGCGCAGCGTCGACGATCGAGGCGCGACACGCTGCGGCGAGCGAGCGGCTCGCCAGTACCAGGTCGATGCGCAGGCCGAGATTGCGACGGAAGCCGGCCGCGCGGTAGTCCCACCAGCTGAAGGTGGCCGGCGGTTGCTCGAACAGGCGGAAGGTGTCGACGAGGCCGAGCGCGAGCAACGCCTCGAGCGCTGCGCGTTCGAGCGGGCTGCACAGCACCTGACCGGCCCAGGCGAGCGGATCGTGCACGTCGCGGTCGTCGGGCGCGATGTTGAAATCGCCCATGACGACGACCTGCGGGTGGGTCGCGAGCTCGTCGCGCAGGAAGCCGCGCAACGCGTCGAGCCAGCGCAGCTTGTAGGCGTATTTCTCCGAGCCGACCGATTGCCCGTTCGGGACGTAGAGGTTGATGTAACGGACTCCGCCACTGGTCGCGGCGATGACCCGCCGCTGCGGATCGTCGAAACCGGCAAACGCGACACAGACCGCATCGAGCGGCTGTCGCGACAGCAGCGCGACTCCGTTGTAGGTCTTCTGGCCGCACCGGACGACGTGATAACCCAGCGCCTCGATCTCGGCGGCGGGGAAGTTGTGGTCCTCGAGCTTGGTTTCCTGCAGCCCGATCACGTCGACGGGGTGGTCGGCGAGCCAGCCCGCGAGCGCGGGCAGCCGCACGCGCAGCGAGTTGACGTTCCAGCTCGCGACGCGCACCTGGGGTTCCTACGCGGCGATGCCGTGCGAGCGCAGCAGCGGCTCTATGTCCGGCTTGCTGCCACGGAACTCGACGAACGCAGTCGAGTGCGTCCGGCTGCCACCGCGCGAGAGGATGCTGTCGACGAAGCGCTGCGCCGTCGCGCGATCGAAGACGCCCGCCTCCTCGAACGCCGCGAACGCATCGGCGGCCAGCACTTCGGCCCACTTGTAGCTGTAGTAACCGGCTGCGTAGCCGCCGGCGAAGATGTGGCCGAAGCTGTTCGGGTAGCGGTTCCACTCGGGCACTGCGATCACGGCGACTTCGCGGCGCACCTCTGCGAGGATCTCGCGCACGCGCGCACCAGCGGCCGGGTCGTACTCGCGCGTGCAGGCGGAAATCGAACAGCGAGAACTCGACCTGGCGCAGCGTGGCGAGGCCCGCCTGGAAACTGCGCGTGCGCAGCAGCTGCGCGATCGTCGTCTTCGGGCAGCGGCTCGCCCGTCTCGTGATGCGGCGGTAAGCTCGCGCAGCACCTCGGGCTGCCAGGCGTAGTTCTCCATGAACTGGCTGGGCAGCTCGACCGCATCCCAGGCCACGCCGTTGATGCCGGCGATCGACGGATAGCGCACGCGCGTGAGCATGTGGTGCAGGCCGTGGCCGAACTCGTGGAACAGCGTGACCACGTCGTCGTGCGTGAGCTGCGCCGGCTGGCCCGGCAGCACCGGGCAGCGCATTGCAGACCAGATAGGCCACCGGCAGCGCCGTGCCGGACGCGAGTCTGCTTGCGGCCGACGCAGTCGTCCATCCAGGCGCCGCTGCGCTTGTTCGGCCGCGCGTACGGATCGAGGTAGAAGCCGCCGATGCAGCTCGCCGGCGGCAGTCGAGGATGTCGTAGTAGCGCGCGTCGGGATGCCAGACGGCTCACGTCGCTCGCGCTGCGCGGAAGCTGCACCTGGAACAGACGTTGGATGACGCGCGAACAGGCCGTCGAGCACGCGCGGCAGCGGGAAGTACGGCCGCAGCTCTTCCTGCGAGATGCTGTAGCGCTGCTTCCTGCAGCCGCTCGGAGTAGTAGGTGATGTCCCAGGCATCGAGCTTGCGGCCGGCGAATTCGTCGAGCTCCGCGAGCTCGCGTTCGGCCGCGGGGCGCGCGGCCCGGGCCAGGTCGCGCAGGAACGTGCAGCACCTCGTCGACGCTGCTGCGCCATGCGCCGCGCCAGCGCGTAGGCCGCGTAGTTCGGGAAGTCGAGCAGCTGCGCGGCTTCGTGGCGCAGGCGCAGCAGGTCTTCCATCACCTGGCGTGTTGTCGAACTTCGCGGACTCGGGCCCTGGTCGGAGGCGCGCGTGCTCCACGCGCGGTAGAACGCTGCGCCGCAGCGACGGCGAACGCGCATCGGTGACCACCGCGACGTAGGTGGGCTGATCGAGGCCCGAGCAGCCAGCCGGACTTGCCTGCCTGCAGCGGCGCGCTCGCGCGCCTGCGCGACGATGGTCGCATTGAGGCCGGCGAGCTCGCCTGCGTCGGTCACGTGCATGGCTGAACGCGTTGGTCGCGTCCATGCACGTTCTCCTCGAACTTCGCGGCGAGGCTCGAGAGCTCGAGCATCACGGCCTTGAAGCGGTCCTTCGTCGCGCCGTCGAGCGCGACGCCCGGCGAGGCGGAAATCGAGCAGCGCGTGTTCGACGACCGCGCGCTGCTCGGCGTCGAGCGTCGCGGCCTTCGCGCTCGAGCACTGCGGCATAGGCCTGGAACAGCGCGTCGTTCTGCGCGAGGTCGGTGCCGTATTCCGACAGCAGCGGCAGGCAGGCGTTGTAGCGTCTCGCGCAGCGCCTCGCTTGTTCATCACGCCGTTGAGATGGCCCACCGGCGACCAGGTGCGCGACAGGCGGTGCTGCAGCTCCTCGAGCGGTTCGACCAGCGGGCGAGAAGGTGGGGTGCGGCGGTCGCCTCGATGCTCGCGGATGCGTGCGCGGTTGTCGTCGAGCAGGTGCGGACGGCCTCCTCGACGTGTTCGGGACGGATTCGGTCGAAGGCAGGCAGGGTGGCAGCGCGCAGCAGCGGATTGATCGAGATTCATCGCCCTATCTTAACGGGTTACCATGCGACGCAGCGCTTCAACCGCACGGAAGCATCATGCCCTGGACTTCGACCTGATCGTGATTGGCGGCGGCAGCGGCGGCATCGCCGCGCGCACGGCGCGCGGCCGAATATGGCGCGCGCGTCGCGGTGGTGGAGGACGGCCGTCTCGGCGGCACCTGCGTCAACGTGGGCTGCGTGCCGAAGAAAGCTGATGTGGAATGCCGCGCGAGCTCGCGGGCGCGGTTGCCGACGCGCGGGACTACGGTTTCGATGTCGAGCCGCGGCCGGCACGACTGGCCGCGCTGAAGACGACGCGCGACGCCTACGTCGCGCGGCTCAATGGCATCTACGAGCGCAATCTCGCCAAGAGCAAGGTCGAGCTGATCCGCGGCTGGGCGGCTCGTCGATGCGCACGCGTCGAGGTCGACGGCGCAGCGCTCACGCGCCGAACACGTGCTGATCGCAACCGGCGGCACGCCGCACCGGCCGCGAATTCCCGGCGCGGAACTCGGCATCGATTCCGATGGCTTCTTCGAGCTGGCGCACGCGGCCCGAGCGGGTCGCCATCGTGGGCGGCGGCTACATCGGCGTCGAGCTCGCCGGCGTGTTCGCGGCGCTCGGCAGCAAGGTCACGCTGGTGCTGCGCGGTGACGACGCTGCTGCGCGACTTCGATCCGCTGCTGCTCGCGGGTGCGCTCGATGCGCTGAAGGCCGGGCGTCATGGTGCGGCAGAATGCGGAGGCGCATCTGCTGACGCGCGCGTGCCGATGGCGCGATCACCGCCGATCTGCCGGACGGCCACCAGGCCGGCCCGTCGACGCCGTATGTCTGGGCCACCGGCCGCGGGCCGTGCACCGGCGTCATCGCGCCCGGGTCGGGCGTGACGCTCGACGCCAAGGGCTTCGTCACGGTCGATGAATTCCAGCAGACCAATCTCGCCGAACGTCTTCGCCATCGGCGACGTCACCGGCCGCGTGACGCTGACGCCGGTGGCCATCGCGGCGGCACGTCGCTTCGCCGACCGCCTGTGGGGCGGCATGAAGGATCGCAAGCTCGACTACGACAACATCCCGACGGTGGTGTTCGCACATCCGCCGCTGGGCACGGTGGGGCTCACCGAACCCGAGGCGCGCAAGCGCCACGGCGATGCGGTGAGGTGCTACACCAGCACGTTCGTGCCGATGTACCACGCGCTGACCGACTGCGAAGCCGAAGACGCGCATGAAGCTCGTGACGGTCGGCAAGGAGCAGCGCATCGTGGGCATCCACCTGCCGGCACGCGGCGCGGACGAAATGCTGCAGGGGTTCGCCGTCGCGGTGCGCATGGGTGCCACCAAGCGCGACTTCGACGACACCGTGGCCATCCATCCGACCGCCGCCGAAGAACTGGTGACGATGCGTTGATGACGTGACGCTGCTCATCGCACACCGCGGGGCCAGCGGCTATCTGCCCGAGCACACGCTGCCGGCCTATGCGCTCGCGATCCTGCAGGGCGCCGATTACATCGAGCCGGATCTGGTGACGACGCGCGATGGCGTGCTGGTCGCGCGGCACGAGAACGAGATCGGCGGCACCACCGATGTCGCCGACGCACCCGGAGTTCGCCGCCCGCCGGCGCGTGCAGCAGATCGATGGCGATGCCGGTCGACGGCTGGTTCACCGAGGACTTCACGTTCGCGGAGCTGCAGACGCTGCGTGCGCGCGAGCGCATTCCGCAGCTGCGGCCGGGCAGTGCGCAGCACGATGGCGCAGTTGCAGATCGCCGCGTTCGCGGAGATCCTGCAGCTTCTCGCGCGCGTGAATGTCAGCGGCGCACGGCGGGCTTGCCCCGATCGGCGTCTATCCGGAAACCAAGCACCCTTCGCATTTCCGCGCGATCGGGTCTGCCGCTCGAGGACGGCGCTGCTCGCGTCGCTTACGCCGCTACGCGGGCCGGCGCCGGTGTTCATCCAGTCGTTCGAGACCGGCAACCTGCACGCGCTGCGCGCGCGAACCTCGCATCCGCTGGTGCAGCTCGTCGACCCGACGGCGGACCGTGGGAGGGCGAGCGGAACGGTTCGGCTACGACGCGACTGGTGACGAGCGCAGGGGCTCGCCGCGATCGCCGTTACGCGGAGGCGATCGGCGTGCACAAGCAGTCGTGGTGCTGGTGAGGCGTCGGGCCATCGCGGCGAGTCCAGCGGACTCGTCGAGCGCGCCCATGCGCCGGGCTCGCGGTGCATGTGTGGACCTTCCGCGCGGAGAATCATTTCCTGCCAGCGCGGATTCGGCGAGGCGCGATCCGCATCCGCACGGCGACCTCGCGGCGAAGTTCGCACGTTCGTCGATGCCGGAGTCGACGGGATCTTCTGCGGACTATCCGGATCTCGCGCGGGCGCGATGTCTGCGCTCGCGGCGGCTGAGAGGTTCAGTCGCCGCGCTGCGCCTTCTCACAGCCGGGTTTGAGCTCGGAACTCGTCAGCCTTCACGCACGCGCGGTGAGCCCCAGCACCGAGGCCGTGTCGGGGCGCACGCCGCGCCAGAGATGGAACGACTCCGCGGCCTGTTCGACCAGCATGCCGAGCCCCATCGCCATGCGCGCACGCGCCCCGCGCCTGCGCCCAGCGGATGAAGACCGTGTCTTCGTTGCCGTAGACCATGTCGTAGCAGAAGGTCTGGCGCTCGACGGCCAGTCGGGCGGCAGGGGCGGCACGTCGCCGGCGAGGCTCGCCGACGTCGCGTTGATCACGAGGTCGAAGGCCCGCCGGTCAGCGCGTCGAAGCCGCGCGCGCGCAGGTTGCCGAGCTCGCCGAACAGCCGCCGCCAGTTCGCGCGCGCGGTCCGCGTGTGCGGTTGGCGATGATGAGCTCCGCGGGCTTGAGGCCCAGCAGCGGCGCGAGCACGCCACGCGCTGCGCCGCCGGCGCCGAGCAGCAGCACGCGGCGACCCGCGATGCGGATGCCGATGGTTGTTGAGCAGGTCGCGCGCGAGGCCGGCGCCGTCGGTGTTGTCGCCGAGCAGCGTGCCGTCGGCGCGCCGCATGAGCGTGTTCACGGCGCCGGCGCGTCTGCGCGCGCGGCGTGAGTTCCGTGGCGAGCACCGGCTGCGGCTTCCTTGTGCGGCACCGTGACATTGAGGCCCTTGCCGCCGCCCGCCAGGAAGGTCTGCACCGTGGGCGTGAAGCTTCTCGGGCGTGGCATCGATCGTCGTGTACACGATCGACTGGCCGGTCTGCGTCGCGAAGCGCGCGTGGATGAACGGGCGAGCGGCTGTGGCGAACGGGATGACCGATGACCGCATAGCGATCAGGCGTCACTCATGGACGGAGCCAGCGGACTTCGCTGCCGCCCGTGCCGCGCGAGCAGTTCGTGCAGTTCGGCCTGCCAGTCGGCGCGCGGTCGGAATCGAACTGCCATGGGGGATTGACGATGAGCATACCCGATCCGTTGAGGCCCGACTGCGCAGTCCGCAGGGCGCGAGCCACCACTCGTGGCGAGCGTCGGCCGCTCGACGCCGCGCAGGATGCGCGCGAGCCACAGGTCGCAGTCGTGGCGCTTCTTGATGGGGTACCACACCGCGATAGACACCGGTCTCGAAGCGTTCGAGGCCGCAATCAGCGCAGGCGGCGATGAGGGTTTCCTCGTCCTCGACTTTCGTAGGGCGGGTCGATCAGCGCGAGGCCGCGTCGCTGCGGCGGCGGCAGCAATGCGCGCGAGCTGCTGGAAGCCGTCGCCCGTGCGATCGCGCGGGCGGCGCTCGAGGCCGGCCGCGGCGAGATCGTCGTTCGAAGGCGCGCTGCGGGCGCGGGCGTCTGCGAAACGCTTTCGACGCAGATGGCCTGGTCGGCTGCGCGCAGCCGATCGCGGCGAGCAGCGGTGAGCCGGGATAGAGCGAGGGATTGCGCTGCGTCTCGCTGCAGCGACCCGGCCAGCGTCGCGAGATATTCGACCAGCGCGGGATGTGCAGGCTGCGACGCGCGCAGCCGCGTCCGATGCCGGCTTCGCTTTCGCCACCCCGCCGCGATTCGGCGCTGTCGAGGTCATGAGAGGCCACTGCCTGCAGTGGGTGTCGATGTAGAGGAATCCCTTGGCCTTCTTCTGCATCGCGGCGATGCAGCGCCAGCAGCGCGACGTGCTTGTGCACGTCGGCGAAGTTGCCGGCATGGAAACTGTGGTGGTACTGCATCGCGATCCCGCGGCGCCGGACAGTGGCGTTCAGGCTTTCTTGCCGCGAACCTCATCGCTCGCCGGCTTGTCGGCCACGGCCTTGGTGGCGGCCGGGCGCTTCGCCTTCGCCTGGCCTTCGCCTTCTTCTTCGTTTTCGCCTTGGCTTTGGCCTTGCATTCGGCGCCGGCCGCGGCTTCGCCGCATCGGCGCCGTCGCCGGCTTTCTCGCCCTTGCGCGGCGCGGCGGTCTTGGCGAACCGGCTGTTCCGGCCCCCTTGGCGCACCGCGCTCCGAAACGCCCGCGCAGGGACGCACCGGCGCCGCGGCGAGCAGCGCGCGGCATTCCTCCAGCGTCAGCGTCTTCGGATCGCGATCCTTCGGGATGCGCGCATTGCGCTGCTTGTCGGTGATGTACGGACCATAGCGGCCGTTCAGCACCTGGATGTCGTCGACGCCGAAGTCGTTGATGATGCGGTTCGCATCCGCGACCTTCTTCGCCTCGATGACTTCGATGCGCGCGCTCGAGCGTGACGGCGTAGGGATCGTCGGCTCCTTCAGCGACACGTACTTCGCGCCGTACTTGACGTACGGACCGAAGCGGCCGATGGCCACCGTCATCGGCTCGCCATCCGGCGGTCTCGCCGAGCTTGCGCGGCAGCTGGAACAGCACCAGCGCATCGTCGAGCGTGATGGTGTCCATCTTCTGGCCGGGACGCAGGCCGGCGAACTTCGGCTTCTCCTCGTCGTCCTTGGTGCCGGCCTGCACGAACGGCCCGAAGCGGCCCATGCGCACGGAGACCGGCCGGCCGCGATTCGGGATGGATGCCGAGGTCGCGCGACATCGCGACTTCCTCGCGGCTGACGTTGGTCTCGATCTCCTCGACCTGGTCGATGAACGGCTTCCAGAATTTCTCGAGCGGCGTGACCCACGGCTCCTCGCCGCGCGAGATCGCGTCGAGTTCGTCTTCCATGTCGGCGGTGAAGCCGTATTCCACGTACTGGGTGAAGTACTTGGTGAGGAAGCGGTGACGATCTTGCCGATGTCGGTGGCGATGAAGCGGCGCGCGTCCATGTCGACGTATTCGCGGTCGCGCAGCGTCGAGATGATGGAGGCATAGGTCGAAGGCCGGCCGATGCCGTATTCCTCCAGCGCCTTCACCAGCGAGGCTTCGGAGAAGCGCGGCGGCGGCTCGGTGAAATGCTGCTCGCCATGCAGGCCGATGAGCTTCACCGCATCGCCTTCCTTCATCGGCGGCAGCACGTGGTCGTCGTCGTCTTCCGGCGCGTCGTCCGACCTTCCTGGTAGACGGCGATGTAGCCCGGGCTTCACCAGCGTCGAGCCATTGGCGCGCAGCACGTGGCGCTCGGCCGGGCGCCCGGGTCGCCGGCGACCATGTCGACGGCGACGGTGTCGAACACCGCGTGCGCCATCTGGCAGGCGATGGCGCGCTTCCAGATCAGCGCATAGAGCTTGAACTGGTCGGCCTCGATCTTGCCTTCGACCTGCTGCGGCGTGATCGCGGCCGAGGTCGGGCGCACGGCTTCGTGCGCTTCCTGCGCATTCTTCGACTTGGTCTTGTAGACGCGCGGCGTCTTCGGCCAGGCCTTCCTTGCCGTAGAGCTTCTCGATGGTGGCGCGGATCTCGGCCACGGCTTCGGCGGCCAGCGACACCGAGTCGGTACGCATGTAGGTGATGAGACCGACGGCGCCTTCGCCGAAATCGACGCCTTCGTACAGCTGCTGCGCGAGGCGCATCGTGCGCTGCGCGGAGAAGCCGAGCTTGCGCGCGGCCTCCTGCTGCAGCGTGGAGGTGGTGAACGGCGGCGCCGGATTGCGCTTGCGCTGCTTGCGGTCGATGGTGTCGACGGTGAGCTGCGCCCGCGGCGGCCTTGTGCAGCGTGGCCTCGACCTCGCGCGCGGCTGCCTTCGTTGGTGAAGCTGAACTGCTCGACCTTCTTGCCGCGCGTACTCGATCGAGCTTCAGCGGAAAGCGCACCTCGCTGTGCTCGCCTTCCGCATCGAGCGTCCAGTATTCCTGCGGCACGAAGGCGTCGATGGCCTCGTCGCGCTCGCAGATCATGCGCAGCGCCGGGCTCTGCACGCGGCCGGCGGAAAGGCCCTGGCGCACTTTCTTCCACAGCAGCGGCGAGAGGTTGAAGCCCACCAGGTAGTCGAGCGCGCGGCGCGCCTGCTGCGCATTGACCAGGTCCATCGACAGCCCGCGCGGCTGCGTCGATGGCGGCGCGGATCGCGTTCTTGGTGATCTCGTAGAACGCGACGCGATGCACTGTCTTGTCCTTCGAGGTCGCCGCGTTCCTTCAGCAGCTCCTGCAGATGCCAGGAGATGGCCTCGCCTTCGCGGTCCGGGTCGGTCGCGAGGTACAGCGTCGTCGCCTTGCGCAGCGCCTTCGCGATGGCTTCGACGTGCTTCTCGTTGCGCTCGATGACGCGGTAGTGCATCGCGAAGCCATGGTCGGGATCGACGGCGCCTTCCTTCGGCACGAGGTCGCGCACGTGCCCGTAGGACGCCAGCACCTCGAAATCCTTGCCGAGGTACTTCTTGATGGTCTTCGCCTTGGCAGGCGATTCGACGATGACGAGATTGTCAGCCATGAGCGCGCGCGATCCGGCTGCGGAAGGCAGCAGGCCGCTCAGTGCAAGGTGCCGCCTCGGCGGTATCGAACACGAGGTCTTCCATGCGCGCGCAGGCCTGTTCCTGGCCGGGCTGGCTCGACAGCACCATCAGCACGACCCACTTGACCTGTTCGAGGTTGAGGTCTTCGGCGTCCAGCGCGAGCAGGCGGTCGATGACGATCTCGCGCTGCTGCGGCTCGAGGATGTCCGCCTGTTCGAGCGACAGCAGCAGGCCGCGGCAGTCGGCCGACAGGCGCGCGAGCTCCATGCGGCGAATAGACGCGCAGCGACAGCGGCTCGTGCGGGGCCGGCTGTCAGGCGGCGCTCGCCGGCGTGCAGGCAGCGCGGGCGCGATGCGCTCGCCGGCGAGATCCGCCAGCCAGTCGAGCGCGCGTTCGACATTGGCCTCGCCGAAGCCGGCGCTCTCGAGGTCGCGCGCCAGCGCTTCGCGCTCGGGCACCTCGGGCGCCTCGTCGAACATGTAGCGGTCGAATACGTAGATAAGGATGTCGAGGACGGTGCCGTTCATCAGTCAGTTCACTATCGAGGCGGTTGAAGAGCGGCGTCCGGGCCGGGACGCTTCGACCCGGCCTTCCAGTTCGAGGATCAGCATCATGGAGGCGACTGACCCTGGCGCAAGGCCGGTCCGGTCGACCAGATCGTCAATGCTGGCCGGCTCGAAGCCGAGCGCATCTAACAGCATTTCGTAATCCTTGTCCAACCGCCGGGCCGCGTGCGCGGTGCCGGCGCCACTTACAAGCTGCTGATTCTGAAGGAGAATATCGGGCTCGCGCAACTGTGAGCTCGGCGCAGCACGTCGGCGGCGACTCGCACCAGGTGCGGCGCCGCCGTCGCGGATGCAGCGCGAGGCACCCGCGCCGCCAGCGGGTTGAGCGGCGATCCCGGCACGGCGAACACCTCGCGCCCCTGCTCGCAGCGCGAGCCGGGCCGTGATCAGCGAGCCCGACTCGCCGCGGCCGCCTCGACCACCAGCGACGCCGCGCGCGAGGCCGCTGATGATGCGGTTGCGGCGCGGAAAATTCTGCGCGCGCGGCGCGGTGCCGGGCGGGAACTCCGAGACCAGCGCGCCGCTGGCGGCGATGCGCTCGACCAGCGGCTGCGTTGCTGGCGGATAACAGGGGTCGAGCCCGGTGCCGCAGACGGCGATCGTGCGGCCGCCGGCCTCCAGCGCGCCGTCGTGCGCGGCGGCATCGATGCCGCGCGCGAGGCCGCTGGTGATGACGAACCCCGCGCGCGCCAGCTGCCCGCGCGATCGCCGCGGCGATGCGCCGCCCGCGGCGGTGGGCGCAGCGGCTGCCGACGATGGCGAGCTGGCGCCGTTGCAGCAGTCGCGGCATCGCCCAGCACATACAGCGCCAGCGGCGCGGCATCGATGCGGCGAAGCTCTGCGGGTAGTACGCGGAGTGACAGGGCAGCAGCCGCGCGCCGGCCTGCGTCGAGCCCAGCGAGGTCGGCCTCGACCGTTTCCGTCGGGCGACGTCACGCCAGTAACGCCGCTGCCGGCGGCAGCCGGCCTCGAGCTGCGACCGGGCCGGCGCCCGAGCAGCCGCGGTCAGCCGCCGCCGCATCGCGCAGTGGCGTCAGGCGCATCGGCATGCAGGCCGAGGGCCGAGAGCCCGAACCAGCGGTCGCGCATTCAGCGTCGCCGAGTCCAGTCGAAGCGCTTTCGCGTCATGCATCCGCGACAGCCTAAACGCAAAGGGCCCGCGTCGAGCGGGCCCTTTCTGCTGCGATCGACGTGAAAGCGCCGTGGCACGCGAGCCTCAGGGCGTGCGCACCCGATCCGCGATGCGGACCGGCGACAGTGGCGCTCACGATCAGGCCGTAGCTCATCTGCTCGTAGGTCTTGAACACCAGCAGCGTGCCGGCGCGTTCGTCGGGCAGCTGCACCTTGTTGCCGCAGGCACCACGCGCATCCACTGCGCTGGCACGACGCGTCGCGCACGACCTCGCCGCGCTCGTCGATCGCCAGCACATGGCCCGTTCTCCAGACCATGGCTGCTGCCGCGATTGATCGCCACGACCTGGTACTGGCCGATCAGCGAGCACGCCGTCGACCACCGCCATGATCTGGCCGTCGACACCGGCCGGCGGCGCGCGCGGCGTGATGTCGGCGCTGACGGCTGCAGCGTCGTCGGCGAACAGCAGATCGCCGGCCTGCGTCTCGCGCGCGGAATCGATCAGCGTCGCCTTGCTGATCTTGTCGGCTCGCTCGACGCGCGCGGCAGCGGTGTAGACGCCCATGTAGCCCAGCACCTTGCCGGTTTCCGGATCCTTCAGTTCGGATCGCCGACGCGCACGACCGAGTAGCGGCCGGCGTTCGCATCCTTCAAGCCCTCTCACGTAGACGTCGTGACCGGTCGCCGCCGACCAGGTGCTGGTCGCGCAGCGCCACCACATGCGGTGCGCTGCTTCAGGTCTTCCTTCGAGACGATGCTCGGCCGGCCGAGGAAGGCCGCGATGGCGTCGTAGGGGATGGTCGCGATCGGGCCATCGATCGGCGTGCTGCGCACCAGCGGCTGCACGCGCAGCGCGTTGCCGCGTACCAGGCGCAGCTGCGGCTCGCCGTTGGCGCCGTAGGCCAGCGGCCAGCACGTCGCCGGGATAGATGAGGTGCGGATTCTGCACCGTCGGATTCACGTGCCAGATCTCGGGCCACAGCCACGGATCGCGCAGGAACATCGTCGAGATGTCCCAGAGCGTGTCGCCGCGCTTCACGGTGTAGCTCTTCGGCGCGTTCGCGTTCAGCACCGACGCGCCGGCGGGCCGGAGCTGGCAGGCATGTCGACCGCGGACCCGCCGCTGGCCTCGCGGGCGATGGCCGCATCGACGGCGGTTCGCGGGCCGGTGTCGGCGACCGGCCGCGATTCGGCCACCGGGGCGGCAGCAGCGGCGTCGGGACCGGGCGTTCATGCCCAGCCACTGGCATCCTGCAGCCGGCAGCGCCAGCAGCGTCAGGACCGCCGCCACGTCAGCGCGCAGCGCTGCCGGCCACTGTCGCGCCCAACTGCTTGATTCAGAGACCATTTTGCGCTCCTGTGCCGCCGCCGTCGGCGCTGAGGCCACGCGGTCCACTGCGGACCGACGGTGCCCTGCGCTGTTATAAACTCTGTCGCAGTCCGGGCGCCAAGTCGTCACGTCCGGTTTGTGCACTCCATCACGGCCACTGGAATAATCCCAGGACCGGCCGTACATTAGCGCGAAACATTAGCAGCATTTTCGAGTCCGAGACACGAGTCATGGCACAGCTTCCGATTCTCGAGTATCCCGATCCCGCGGCTGCGCACCCGGCGGCGCCGGTCACCGCGTTCGACGCCGCGCTGAAGCAGCGCGTCGCCGACATGTTCGAGACCATGTACGCGGCGCCGGGCATCGGCCTCGCCGCCACGCAGGTCGACTGGCATTTCCGGCTCATCGTCATCGACATCTCGAACGAGCAAGAACGAGCCGCGAGGTGTTCATCAATCCCGCAGATCCTGTCGCGCGAGGGCAAGGCCAGCGGCGAGGAGGGCTGCCTCTCGGTGCCCGGCATCTTCGACGATGTGCCGCGCGCCGAGCGCGTGCGCGTGCGGTTCGCACGATGTCGACGGCGAGCGTCTACGAGCGCGAGCTCGACGGCATGCTCGCGGTCTGCCTGCAGCACGAGATGGATCATCTCGACGGCAAGCTGTTCGTCGACTACCTGTCGCGAGATGAAGCGGCAGCGCATCCGCAAGAAGCTCGACAAGGAACGTCGCGATCGCGGCGACGGCGGTGCCTCGCGGCCGCGCGCCGGGCGCTGCAGCAGAGGTCGGCGCCGCAGCGCCGGCCCTCGCTCCCGCATGACAGACTGCGGATCGTCTTCGCGGGCACGCCTGCCTTCGCGCTGCCGGCGCTGCGCGCGCTCGCCGGCGCACACGACGTGGTGGGCGTGCTGACGCAGCCCGATCGGCCGGCGGGACGCGGGCGCGCGCTCACCGCGAGCGCCGTCAAGCAGCGCGCGCTCGCGCTCGGCGTGCCGGTGCTGCAGCCCGCGCGCGCTCGCGCGGCGATGCGGCGGCGCTGGCAGTGCGACACTGCGCGCAGCTCGACGCGCATGGCAGCCGGATGTGCTGGTGGTCGTGGCCTACGGACTGCATCCTGCCGCACGCCGTGCTGCGAGCTGCCGCGACTCGGCTGCCTCAACATCCACGCTTCGCTGCTGCCGCGCTGGCGCGGCGCGGCGCCGATCCAGCGCGCGATCCTCGCCGGCGATGCGCTCACCGGCGTCGCGATCATGCAGATGGATGAAGGCCTCGATACCGGCGACGTGCTGCTCGAGCGCGCCGTTGCCGATCGCGCCGCGAGCCACCGCGGCGAGCTGCACGATCAGCTGGCGGCGCTCGGCGCGGCGCCATCGCTGCGCGACGCTCGAGGACATGGCAGCAGGCACGCTGCATGCCGCGTCCGCAGGACGCGACGCAGGGCATCACGTACGCGGCCAAGCTCGACAAGGCCGAGGCGCGCATCGACTGGACGCGCCGGCGCGAGCGGGATCGATCGGCGCATCCGCGCCTTCAATCCCTGGCCGGTCGCGGAGCACCACGTTCGGCGGCGAGCCGGTCAAGCTGCTGCGCAGCCGCGTGCTGCAGCGCGGAGCGGCAGCGTCGCGCCCGCCGGGCACGGTGCTGGGACTCGAGGGCGATGCGCTCGAGGTCGCCTGCGGCGAGGGCGTCGTGCAGGTATCGGCGAACTGCAGCGCGCCGGGCGGCAGGCGGGTCGCCGCGCGCGACTTCGTCAACGCCGAGCGCGCACCGGCGCCGCGTGCGGTTCATGAACGCCAGCCAACACCGGCCCGCACCGGGCGCGACCGCGCTCGCGACGGCCGCGCGCGCGCTGCCGATGCGTCGTGCGCGACGCGGCTGCACCGCGGAGGAGGCGCTGCAGACGCGGCTGCCGATCGCCGGTGAGCGACCGCGCGGCGGCGCGCGCCATCCTGCCGGCACGCTGCGCGCGTGTACCTGCGGCTCGCCCCGGCGGTGGATGCCCTGCTCAAGCCCGGGCAGCCGCATGCAGCCGCAGGTGCACGCGCTGCTCGTCGTGCGCGCATCCACCAGCTCGAGTATTCGCGCGCGGCGCCGCACTCCGTGGTCGAACATCGCCGTCGATGCGGCGCGCGCGCTGCGCGAGGCCGAGCGCCGCCGGGCTTCGTGAACGCGCTGCTGCGCCGGTTTCTGCGCGAGCGCGAGTCGTGGCTCGCGAGCCTCGATCGCAGCGACGCGGCGGCGGACGCCGCGCATCCGCGCTGGCTGCTGCGACGCGATGCGCGCCGCGTGGCCCGGGCACGCGGCCGACGTCATCGCGGCCAACAACGAAGCGCCCGCCGATGACGCTGCGCGTGAATCTGTCGCGCATCACGCGCGAGGCGACCATCGCAGGCGCTCGCTGCCGCGGGCATTCTCGGCGCGGCCCGGTTTCACCCCGGCATCGCTGGTCCTCGACGAGCCGGTCGACGGTCGAGCGGCTGCCCGGGTTCGCAGCAGGGGCGGCGTCAGCGTGCAGGATGCCGGCGCGCAACTCGCCGCGATGCTGCTCGATCGCGCAGCCCGGCGAACGCGTGCTCGACGCCTGCGCCGCGCCGGGAGGCAAGACCGGGCCATCTGCTCGAGCGCACGCCGGACCATCGACCTGGTCGCGCTCGACGTCGATGCCGACCGTCTCGCGCGCGTGCAGCGCAATCTCGCCCGTCTCGGTCTGCCGGCGCGACCTGCGATGGCCGCCGACCTGCTGCGACACGGGCTGGTGGGATGGTCGGCCGTTCGACCGCATCCTGCTCGATGCGCCGTGCTCGGGCACGGGCGTCATCCGCCGCCACCCGGACATCAAGCTGCTGCGACGGCCAGACGATCATCGACGGCTTCGCGCGGCACGCAGCGGCGAGCTGCTCGACGCTGCGCCTGCGGTGCTGAAGCCCGGCGGGCACGCTGCTCTACGCCACCTGCTCGATCCTGCCGGCCGAGAACGCGGAGGTGGTCGCCGAGCGTGCTCGAGCGGGAGCCGAACGCGACCATCGAACCGCTGGCGACCGTCCCGCTGCCGCCGTCGGCCATTGCCGGGCCGGTCGGGCTGCAGATCCTGCCGGGTCGCGTCGATCGCGGGCCGGCCGGCGTGACAGACGGCTTTCATTATGTTTGCCTGCAGCGATGAAGGGCCCGCCGAAGACCCCGCTGCTCCTGCTGCTGTGCCTGTTCGCCGTTCCCGTACTCGCCGCGGTGCTCGACGGCGTGTTCGAGGTGCGCTCCGCGTACGTCACCGTCGACCAGGGTGTGTTCAAGCTGAACGCGCACACCGAATATCCCGCTCAGCGACCAGATCCGCAGCCGCGCTGATCGACGGCGTGACGCTTTCACTTCGACCTCAGGCGCGCGTCGACAAGGAGCGGCGGCTCTGGCTCGACGCGACCGTCGTCGAGCTGACGCTGCGACGCGAGCTGTCGTGGCACGCGGTGCGCGAACGCTACGTCCTGCGCGACGGCAGCCGTGGCGAGCAGGACTTCTACCTCGCGCTCGAGCAGGCGCTGCTGGCGATCGGCGTGGTCGAGAACTGGCCGGTGGTCACCGAGCCGCAGCTCGAGGCCGACGGCAGCTACGAGATCAGCGTGCGCGCGGGCGTGCGCCGCGGCGCGCATGCCCGATGCGCTCCGCGTGCGCTGATCTTCTGGTCCGACAGCTGGAATCGCCGCAGCGAGTGGTACACGTGGACACTGCCGCGCTGAAGCGGCACGGCGTCCGGGCGCTGCGCGGCTGCTCGGCGCGCTGCTGGGCCTGTCGAGCCTGCTGCTGCTGGCGCGCAGCGTCGAGAACTCCACGCAGTTCAGCCGCTGGCAGCCGTGGATCCTGCTCGCTGAACGTCTCGGCGTGATGTTCCTCGCGGTGCTGCTGACGCGCAAGATCTGGCAGCTGCTCCGCGACTTCCGCGACGCACGTGCCCGGTTCGCGCCTCACCGCGCGCACCGTCATCGATCTTCGGCGCGCTGGTCATCGTGCCGCTGCTGGTGGTCTATCTGTTCTCGCTCGCAGTTCCTCAATCGCGGCATCGACAGCTGGTTTCGCGTCGAGGTGAAGCAGGGGCTCGGCGACGCGCTGGTGCTGTCGCGCGCCGCGCTCGACCTGCGCATGCGCGAGCAGGGCCGTCGCACCGAGGAATTCGCTGCGCCAGCTCGCGAACGAGGACGCCGGCCTCGCGGCGAGCGCTCGAGGTCGAGCGGCGCCGCACCGGCGCACTCGAGATCGATCGTCTTCGGTCGCAACGGCGAGGTGCTCGCCACGAGCACCGCGGCACGCGCGAGACGCTGCTGACATTCGCAGTCTGCCGCACGGAGCTGCTGCTGCAGATCCGCGAGAACCGGCCCTACGTCAGCCTCGAGCCGCTCGACGACGGCGGCTATCTGATCTCCACCGCCGCGCCGATCCCCGACAGCTCGCCGCGAGTCGCGCACGCCGCTTCGTGCTCGCGCGCTACGACGTGCCGCAGCAGCTCGCCGCGCTCACCGATGCCGTGCAGCGCACCTACTCGCAGTACGGCGATCTCGCGACGCTGCGCGAGCCGCTGAAGTACAGCTTCCGCCTGACGCTGACGCTGGTGCTGCTGCTGGCGATGCTGTCGGCGATCTATCTCGCGATCCACTCGGCGCAGCAGCCTCACGCGTCCGGTGCAGGACCTCATCCAGGGCACGCGCGCGGTCGGCAAGGGCGACTTCGGCACCCGCCTGCCGCTGCCGTCGCGCGACGAGATGGGCTTCCTCGTGCAGTCGTTCAACGACATGACCAAGCGCCTGCGGCGCGCGCAGCGAAGAGGCCGCCCGCAGCCGCGCGCTCGTCGAGCAGCGAGCGCGAGCGTCTCGCGGTGATCCTCGCCGGTCTCTCGACCGGCGTGCTGGTGATCGACCCGGCTCGCAGCTGCGCATCGCCAATGCGGCGGCCGACGCGATCCTCGGCGGCGACGCTGGCCGGCCCGTCGGCCGGCACGCTGCCGCAGATGCCGAGACGCCACGCCGCGGCTGGCCGAGTTCGCGCGCCGAGCTCGCCGAGCGCCTGCGCGAGCGCCGCAGCCGAGTGGCAGGACGAGATCGCGCTGCCGCCGGACCGCGTGCTGCGCTGCGCCTGCGCGCCGCTCGCCGCGGAGGCAGGCGAGACCGGCTACGTGCATCGTGTTCGACGACATCACCAACCTGCTGCAGGCACAGCGCGATGCGGCCTGGGGCGAGGTGGCGCGCCGGCTCGCGCACGAGATCAAGAACCCGCTGACGCCGATCCAGCTCGCGGCCGAGCGACTGCAGCGGCGGCTGCACGGCAAGCTGCCGCCCGACGACGCCGAGGTGCTCGACCGCGCCACGCACACCATCGTGCAGCAGGTCGAGACGCTCAAGGGCATGGTCAACGCGTTCAGCGAGTACGCCCGCGCGCCGGAACTGAAGCTCGGCCGATTTCGATCTGAATGCACTCGTCAGGGAGGTCGTGGAGCTGTATCGTGCCAGGACACGGCCGTGGATCGATACGCGTCAAGGCGGACCCCGCGCTGCAGCGCGTGCTGGCCGACCGGGGCCGCCTGCGGCAGGTGCTGAACAACCTGATCACCAATGGACTCGAGGCCGTGGACGGAATCGTCAGGGGGTTGGGTCGCGGTGACGACGCAACTGGCCGAGCGAGCCCGCAGCGCCGACACGGCCGTCATCACGGTGAGCGACAACGGCCATGGGTTTCAGAAAGGAAATGCTCGCGCGGGTCTTCGATCCATACGTGACGAGCAAGCCAGAAGGGGACGGGCCTTGGGCTCGCCATCGTGAAGAAGATCGCCGAAGAACACGGCGGCAGCGATCGAGGCGGACAACAGGCCCGAAGGGGGCGCGTTCGTGCGCGTCATGTTGCCGGTGGCTGCCGAGATCATCAGTCACCGCAGCTCCAGAGGGACATTGCATGAGCGCAGGCAAGATTCTCGTCGTCGATGACGAGGCCGACATCCGGGTGCTGCTGAAGGAAATCCTCTCCGACGAAGGCTACGACGTCGACGTCGCGGCCGACGCCGGCCAGGCGCGCGCCTCGCGCGCGCGGGCCGTGCCCGATCTCGTGCTGCTCGACATCTGGATGCCCGACACCGACGGCATCACGCTGCTGCGCGAATGGTCGACGGTCGCCGCGCGAAGACTGCCCCGTGGTGATGATGTCCGGTCACGGCACCGTCGAGACCGCCGTCGAGGCCACGCGCCTCGGCGCCTTCGACTATCGTCGAGAAACCGCTGTCGCTCGCCAAGCTGCTGCGCACCGTCGAGCGCGCCATGGATGCCGGCAAGCGCCGCCGCTCTGCCGGGCCGTTCGCAGCGTCGCGCCGCTGCTCGCCACCTTCGGCAAGAGCCGCGTCGACGCAGCAGCTGCGCGCCGAACTGACGCGCGTCGCGCCGCTATGCCTCCGCTGCTGCTGGTGGGCGAGTCGGGCAGCGGTCGCGAGGCGCTCGCGCGCTTCGCGCATGAGATCGGCCCGCGCGCCGCGCAACCGTTCATCACGCTGGTCGCGAGCGCGGTGCCCGACGAGAACGCCGAAGTTTCCTGCTGCGGCACGAGTCGAAGGCGGCCAGGTGCAGCCCGGCCTGCTCGACCAGGCGCAGGGCGGCACGCTGTTCATCCAGGAGATCGAGGATCTCGCGCCGCGCGCGCAGCGCGTGCTGCTCGGCGTCATCGAGACCGGCAGCTATCACCGCGTGGGCGGCGCCGCAACCGCAGGCCTTCAACGCGCGCATCATCGCCACCGCGCAGCCCGGCGTGGAAGAGCGCGCCGGCGGCGACGATCGGCCTGCGCCGCGATCTGCTCGCGCATCTGTCGGCACGCTGCTCGTGCGCGTGCCGCCGCTGCGCGACTACGCCGAGGACGTGCCCGAGCTGCTGCGCTTCTACGTCGACCGCATGGTCGATGCCGAGCAGCTGCCGTTCCGCCGCTTCTCGGTGGCCGCGCAGAACCGCCTGCGCAACTATCCCTGGCCCGACAACCTGCGCGAGCTGCGCAGCCTCGTGCGCCGCATGCTGATCCAGGGCGGACCGGAAGAGATCAAGCTCGAGGAGATCGAGACGCGAGCTCGCCGCGCACGACGCCGCCCGACGAGCCGCTGGTGAAGCAGGACCTGCTGGCGCTGCCGCTGCGCGAGGCGCGCGAGCAGTTCGAGCGCGCCTACCTGCAGCAGCAGCTGCATGCTGTGCAACGGCAAGGTCGGCCAGCTCGCCAAGCGCGTCGGCATGGAGCGCACGCACCTGTATCGCAAGCTGCGCTCGCTGGGCGTGGATTTCCGGCACGTCACGGACGACTGAGTTCGATCACGCTAGCCGGATGCACGGAATCATCCTCGCCGCCCGCCCTGCCGCGCGGCGGAAGTCAGCCCTGTTGCTCATCCCGCTGCTGCTGCTTGCCTCGTGCGGCGGTGGCGGAGACGACGCGGCACCGGCGGCCGCCGCGACGCCCGCGCCCGTTCCGTCGGTGCCGGTGCCCACGGGCCCGACCTGGACCCCGGGTGTCTACGCGGCCTCGTCCACGTTCAAGTCGAAGTGCGCGGCGCCGCGCAGCGGCCTCGATCCGCAGACCGGGCGCGCATGGCCCGACGTCGCCGGCACGGCGCTGGAAGAAAAGCACTGGCTGCGCTCGTGGACCAACGAGCTGTATCTCTGGTTCGGTGAAGTGCCCGATCGCGACCCCGCGGCGACCTCGGCGGTGCTCGCCTACTTCGACCTGCTGAAGACGCCGGTGCTGACCGCGACCGGCGCGGCGAAAGACCGCTTCCACTTCACCTACGACACGAACGTGTACCGCCAGCTCGCGCAGTCGGGCGTCACGGCCGGCTACGGTGCGTCGTGGGAGTTCGTGCGCAACACGCCACCGCGCAATCTGACCGTCGCGTACGTCGAGCCCGGTTCGCCGGCGTCGAACGCCCTGCTCGGCCGCGGTACGCAGGTGACCTCCATCGATGGGGTCGACCTCGTCAACGACAACTCGAGTGCGGGCATCCAGACGCTGAATGCGGCGCTGTCGCCTGACGGTGCGGGCCGCACGCACCAGTTCGTCGTGCGCGATCGCAGCGGCGCTTCGCGTTCGGTGACGCTGACCTCCGCGAACGTCACCCTCAAGCCGGTGCCCATCGCGAAGGTCGTGGCGCCGAACATCGGCTACCTCGTGTTCAACGACCACATCGCCACCGCAGAGCGCGAACTCGTCGACGGCATCAACAACCTCCGCAACGCGGGCGCACGCGAGCTCGTGCTCGACCTCCGTTACAACGGCGGCGGCTATCTCGACATCGCGAGCGAGCTCGGTTTCATGATCGCCGGCAATGCCACCAGTGGAAAGACGTTCGAGAAGCTGCAGTTCAACTCGAAGTATCCGACCACGAATCCGGTTATCGGCGGCGCACTGACACCAGTGCCGTTCCATTCGACCACGCAGGGTTTCTCGATCGCGACCGGCCAGGCGCTGCCGACGCTGAACCTCTCGCGCGTGTTCGTGCTGACCAGCCCCGACACGTGCTCGGCCAGCGAGGCGCTGATCAACGGGCTGAAAGGCGCGGGTGTGCAGGTGGTCCAGATCGGCAAGACCACCTGCGGCAAGCCGTACGGTTTCTACGCGACCGACAACTGCGGCACCACGTTCTTCAGCATCCAGTTCACCGGCATCAACGACGCGGGCTTCGGCGAATATCCCGACGGCTTCTCGGCCAACCGCAGCGTCGGCGATTCGCGCGCGAACCTGCCGGGCTGCGAGCGCAACGACGACTTCGCCCACGATCTCGGCGACCCGGCCGAGAACCAGCTCGCCGCGGCCATTTCGTACACCGGCAGCGGCTTCTGTGCCGCCGCACCGGTGGCTGACAGTCCGCCCGGTCCGCGTGCGATGGCGGCGCAGCTCGGCGAAGGTGGCCTGCCGGTAGACTTGCCGGTCGACCCCGCAAGAACCAACCGGATCCTGCGCGCCGACTGATCCGGCGTCGTCCGTCAGGCGGCGATCAGCAGGTTGACCTTCGAGGCGCCCCGTTACGTCAGCGTCAACGTCTCGCGCGCGGAACTCGCGCTGGGCGACCGGCTGCTGGCGCGCATCAGGCAGTGTCTCGCCGACTCGCGGCTGTCGGCCGACAGTCTCCAGCTCGAGGTGACGGAGCGCGAGGTGATGCGCGACCCGGATGCTTCGCTCGCGCTGATGAAGCGCCTGCGCGAGCTGGGCGTGCGCCTGGCGATGGACGATTTCGGCACCGGGACGTCATCGCTCGGGTGCCTGCGGCAGTACCCGTTCGACGTCATCAAGATCGACCGCTCGTTCGTGCACGACCTCGCCGCGAATCCCGACGTGCTGGCCGTGATCCACGCCACGATCACGCTGGTCGAGAACCTCGGCAAGTCGAGCGTAGCCGAGGGCGTGGAAGAACCTGCGCAGGTCGCGGTGCTGCAGTCGCTCGGCTGCCGCTATGCGCAGGGCTATTACTTCAGCCGGCCAGGCAGCGTCGAAGAGCTGATGGGCACGATGATGGTCCGTCAGCTCTCCGTCGGCTGATGGCCTCAGGGGCGCGCGCCCTTTCCCTTGCCCTTGTCGTTCTTCGCGGCGCGCCACTTGGCGTTCGCGTTGACCGGTGGTTCGTCGTTCACGTGGACCGCAGGCGGGTCGCTGGCCGGGAACGATTCCTCCACCGCGCGATCGACGTCGGCAGCGCTCTTCGTCTGCTCTGGCGGTGCACCGCCCGCGACCTGCTGCAGCGCCGAGTCCTGCACCGAAGCGCGCTGTTCCTCGCTCAGAATCTCCTCCGCGCGACGCCAGTCGTCTTCCGGCGAGCCGCCCGCTCCGCCGCGTTCCTGCCAGAGCTGATAGGCCAGCTCGCGCACTGCATCGCTCGAGATATTGGCGCTCATGATTCCACCTTCCTGTCGCTTGTTTCTGCCCGATTCAGGACAGTCTGAACTGCCGCCTTGCATGGCGCGTGTAGGAGACGAACCCGCCCCGCGCGGATAGTTTCCTACGGCCGATACGCACGCAGCGGATCCACACTGTCCGTCGCATGAGTGGCCAACTGGCAGCGCTGTTCGCCATCAACGTCCCGGTGACGGAGCTGCTCGTCCGCGGCAGCGTCATCTACTGGTTCCTCTTCGTCGTGTTCCGGTTCGTGCTCCGGCGTGACGTCGGGGGCCTGAGCATGGCCGACACGCTGCTGCTCGTGATCGTGGCCGATGCGTCGCAGAACGCGATGGCGGGCGAATACAAGACGATCACCGAAGGCATCATCCTGCTGTCGACGATCCTCGGCTGGAACCTGCTGCTGGACGCCCTCGCGTTCCGGTTCGCCGCGGTGGCGAAATTCGCGACACCCCGCACGTTGGTGCTGGTGCGTCACGGCGAATTCGTCCGCAAGACGCTACGGCGCCAGCTGCTCGGCCCCGACGAGGTCATGAGCAAGTTGCGGGAGCAGGGCATCCAGCACCTGCGCGACGTCCGGCACGCCTATCTCGAAAGCGACGGTCAGGTGAGCGTCGTGCGCTACCGGCAGACCGATGATCCCCCGGCTGCACCCCCGGAGACCCGCCCCGTCGTATAAGTCGACGTGGCCCTCCTGACATTCCCTACCGTCGACGACCCGCTGCCCCGCGCCGCCCCGCCCGCGGCGGTGACGTCGGCCGACCTTCGCACCGCGCGTCGTGGCGATCGCGCTGCGTTCGGGCGGCTGGTGCGTGCCCATCAGGGACTTGCGTACAGCGTCGCACTGCGGATCACCGGGCGGCGGGCAGATGCGGAAGAGCTCGCGCAGGACGCGTTCCTGCAGCTGCATGCGCAGCTCGCCTCGATCGAGGATGACGCGCATCTGGCGCACTGGCTGCGGCGGACGGTCGCGCACCGCTCGATCGACCGGCTCCGCAGCAACGCACGCGATCCTGCCCGCGGCGCCGAGGCGGCGAGCGACACGCTGGTCGCGCCGCAGCGGCACGAGGACCACCTGCTGCAGCGCGCACTCGGCGCGTTGCTCGACGGGCTGCCCGGCCCGGCGCGCGCCGTGATCGTGTTGCGGTTCCAGGAAGATCTCGATCCGACCGAGATCGCCGCGACGCTCGACATGCCGCTCAATACCGTCAAGAGCCACCTTCGCCGCTCCCTCGACTGGCTGCGTCGTACGGCGCCGGAGCTGAACCATGTCCCTTGAACCCCGCCTGCGCAGTGCGCTGCGCCGTGTCGAACCCGACACCGACCTCGCCGCTGCGGTGCTGGCGCGCCTCGACGCGCCGGCGGCCATTGCCACCCGCGTTGCGCCCCGCGGTGGCGTCGGGCGCTGGGCGATCGCCGCGAGCCTGCTGCTCGCGATCGGTGCCGGCTTCGGCGTGCAGCAGTACCGGCTTCAGGCGCGCGAGGAGGCGGCCGGCCGTCAGCTCGCGCACGCCCTCGAGCTCACCAGTCGCGAGCTCGAAAACGTCCATCGGCGACTCGAATCGAAAACCCTGGAGAGAGGCTCATGAATACCCGCTTCCTGTTCGCGTCGCTGCTGCTCGCCCTGCCGCTCGCTGCGAACGCGCAGGCCGGCAAGCTGCAGCTGCCCGATTTTTCCTCGCTCGCCGGCAAGGCCCGCGAGTCGGTCGACATCAGCCTCGACGGCAGCATGCTGCAGTCGGCCGGACAGTTCCTCGGTGGTTCGGGCGGTGGCAACTCCGAGGAGCTGAAGCAGGCGCTCAAGGGCGTCGACGGCATCTACATCCGCGTGTTCGAGTTCGACCAGGCTAACGCCTACTCGCAGGCCGACCTGACCGGTGTGCGCGACCAGCTGCAGAGGCCGGGCTGGAAGAAGCTGATGTCGGTGCAGTCGAAGGAAGAGCGCATCGACATGTACATGCGCGAGCCCGGCGGGCGGCCGGGCGACGGCGGCATCGCGATCGTGGTCAGCGAGCCGAAGGAGTTCGTCATCGTCAACGTCGTCGGCGACGTCGATCCGGAGAAGCTGCGCCAGCTGCAGGGCAAGTTCGGTGTACCGGGACTGCCCGGGATGGCGCCCGCACCGCCCGCACCGCCGACGCCGCCGGCCGCGGCGGCACCCGGGCCGCGCTGATCAGGTCGGCTGTCGCGGCGACTTCGGCAGCGAATCGTCGAGACACGCCCAGCCGGGCGCGCTGTCGGCCCAGATGTGCTGCAGCGGCGGGAACCGGTCGGGGTCGTCCAGCGTGCCGACGCGGACGACGACGAAGTCGGTCGCACCGCTGCTTTCGCTCAGCACCGGGGTGCCGCATTCGGTGCAGAACGATCGCCGCACCCGGTTGCCGCTCGCGGCGGTCGATTCCCACCCGCGCAGCGGACCTTGCAGGGTCAGCGCCGCACGGCGCACGCGCAGGTTGGCCGAGCCATTCCCGGCCGCGAGGTACTGGCACTCGCGGCACCAGCAGATGCGGACGGTCACCGGCGCTTCGCTCAGCCGGTAGCGCACCGCGCCGCAGGCGCAGCCCCCTTCGATCGGGTCGACGTCGGTCATCGGTCAGTCTCCGACGCGAATGACGAGTGCATCGATGTCGGCGTCGCGCAGGCTCTCGCGCAACCGGTTCACCTGGTTCAGGTCGCTGATCGGTCCGACGCGCACGCGATGCCACACGTCGGCATCGACGGCGACGCGCTGCACGCTGGCCTCGATGCCCTGGCTTCACGAGCTGCGTGCGGACGCGCTCCGCGTCGGGCTGGTTGCGATACGAGCCCGCCTGCAGCACATACACGCCCGGTCGTGTCACGGCGCCGCCGGCGCGTCGCTGCGCACATCGCGCTCGCCCGCTCCGGCACCACGACCTCGAACTTCGGCAGCATGTCGTAGAAGTCGTACTGGCCGGCGGGATCGGCCGTTCGGCCGCGCTCTCGTTCGGCCTGCGCCGGTTGCCGGCGCGGCTCGGGCTCGGCAAGGGTCTCCGCCGGGCGCTCAGCCGGTGATCGCGAGATGTACACGACCAGCGGCGCAGCGCGAGTCCGATCGCAAGGCCCGCGCCGAAGTCGCGCATGCGGTGACGGGCAGCCGCCCGGCGCGCTTGCCGCCATGCTTGTAGTCGCGCGCCGAAAGCGCTCGGCTGGCGGCTGTCATCACATGGTCTCCGGTGCGGACACGCCGAGCAGCCCGAGACCGTTGCGCACCACCTTCTGCAGCGCGAGCGCGAGCGCGAGGCGCGCATTGCGCGTGGCCGCGTCATCGACGATGAACTGCTCGGCGTTGTACCAGGTGTGGAAAGCTGTTCGCGAGATCGCGCAGGTAGTGCACCAGCGTGTGCGGCGCGCGGTTCGCGCCCGCCAGCGCGATGATCTCGGGATAGCGTGCCGAGCGCCGTGAGCACAGCGCGGTTTCCTGCGGCGACTGCGAGCAGGTCGAGATTCGCGAGCCCGTCCGCAGGTCGAACGTCAGCTGCCTTCGAGGCCAGCTGCCGCAGCACGCTCGCCACGCGGGCGTGCGCGTACTGGATGTAATACACCGGGTTTTCGTTGCTGCGCGACTTCGCGAGCTCCAGTCGAAATCCAGATGCTGGTCGTGGCTGCGCATCACGTAGAAGAAACGGGCAGGCGTCGTTGCCCACTTCCTCGCGCAGCTGCCGCAGCGTGACGAACTCGCCGCGCGCGCGTCGACATCTGCACCTTCTCGCCGCCGCGGAACAGCGACACGAACTGCACCAGCAGCGCCTCGAGGCTATTCGCGGCGGCTCGCCCATGGCCGGCGAGGCCCGCGCGCACGCGCGCGACGTAGCCGTGGTGATCCGAGCCCAGGATGTCGAGCAGCAGGTCGAAGCCGCGTTCGCGCTTCTCGAGGTGATAGGCGATGTCGGAGGCGAAATAGGTCTTCACGCCGTTCTCGCGCACGACCACGCGGTCCTTCTCGTCGCCGAAGGCGGTGGCGCGGAACCACAGTGCGCCGTCCTTCTCGTACACGTGATCCTGCTTGCGCAGCCGCTCGAGCGCGCGGTCGATCGCGCCGTTCTCGGCCAGCGACCGCTCCGAGTACCAGCGGTCGTAGTGCACGCCGAACTCGTCGAGATCCTGCTCGATGTCGCGCGAGGATCTCTTTCGAGCGCCAGGTCGAGCACTTCGCGGAAGCCCGCCTCGCCGATCAGTCGAGCGCGCGCGCGCGATCACCGCATCGATGTAGGCATCCTTGTCGCCGCCCTCGGGCTCATCGGGCGGCAGGTTGCCGAACAGCTCGCCTTCGGGCACGCAGGAGCCGCATCGTCGACCTTCTGCAGCAGGTCGGCCGCGATCTCGCGGACGTATTCGCCCTTGTAGCCGTTGGCGGGAAAGCGGAACTGTCTCGCCGCAGAGCTTCGAGATAACGCAGCCAGATGCTGACCGCGATGATGTCCATCTGCCGGCCGGCATCGTTGACGTAGTACTCGCGATGCACGGCATAGCCGTTCGCCGTCGAGCAGGTTCGCGACGCTGGCGCCGAACGCGCCGTGCCGGCCGTGGCCCACATGCAGCGGCCCGGTCGGGTTCGACGACACGAACTCGACGCAGCACCTTGCGTCCGTTGCCGCCGCTGTCGTTGCGGCCGAACGCATCGCCCTCGGCGTGCACGCGACGCACGACATCGGCCTGCGCATCGCCGGCGAGAAAGAAGTTGATGAAGCCGGCGCCGGCGATCTCGACGCGCGAGCAGGCGGGCGAGGCCGGCAGCGTCGCGCACGATCGGCTGCGGCCAGCTCGCGCGGGCTTGAGGTCCGCGGGTTTCGCGAGGCGCATCGCGATGTTGGTGGCGAAATCGCCGTGGCCGGCATCGCGCGTGCGCTCGAGCGTGCCAGGGCGGGATCGACCGGCGCGACAGCTCGCGACCCTGCAGGCGGGCGAGCGCGGCGTGCAGCAACTGTTCCAGATCTTGCTTCAAACGCGGCTCCGACGACTACGACAAGGGGTCGCGCAGTGTACAGCAAGGCAACAACAGCCGGTCCCGCCGCCCGGTCGCGGCCACAGATCGATGGTTACCGCATCGCGAAGGACGGCAAGGTGTACGTGTGCGACCGGCTCAACAACCGCATCCAGGTGTTCGAGAAGAACGGCACGTTCGTCACCGAGTACGTCTACGCACCGAAGACCGGCGGTTCGGGCTCGGTCGGCAATGTCAGCCTGTGGCCCGACGCGAGCCAGTCACTGATGGTGCTGAACGACCCGGGCAATTTCGAGACGGTGCTGATCCGCCGCGCAGACGGCAAGGAGCTCAGCCGCTTCGGCCATTTCGGCACCTGGGCCGGCGAGTACCACCGCAATCACCAGATGGAGTTCGACCTCGACGGCAACCTCTACACCTCGGAGGACTTCCGGGTGCAGAAGCTGAAGATCGTCAACGGCGTGAAGCCGTCGCGTCGCTAGAACACCTCGAGCGGATCGACGTCGAGCGCCCAGCGCAGCTCGCGCGGCGCTGGCAGCGACTCGATCGCCGGCACCCAGTCGTCGAGGAACTGCTGCAGTGCCGGCCGGTCTGCGGATTCGACCAGCAGCTGGGCGTGATAACGGCCTGCCCGTCGCATCATCGCCGCGGGCACCGGCCCGAGCAGTCGCAGGCTGCGGGGGGCGCCCTTCAGCGCGGGCTTGGCCGCGTCGCGGGCCGCCTGCAGGAAGTCGAGCGCGTCTGCGGCGCCGAGTGCCCGATGCGCGCAGCAGCGCGAGCCGTCCGTAGGGCGGCCAGCGGGTGATCGAGCGTTCCGTCAGCGCCTCGGCCGCGAATCCGCCGTAGCCCTCGCGAGCAGGGTCTGCAGCAGCGGATGGTCCGGGTATTCGCTCTGGATCAGCACCTCGCCCGGCCGTTCCTCGCGGCCGGCACGACCCGCCACCTGCACGATGGTCTGCGCCAGACGTTCGGCCGCACGGAAGTCGGTGCTGAACAGGCTCTGGTCGGCATTCAGCACGCCCACCAGCGTGACATCGGGAAAGTGGTGGCCCTTGGTCAGCATCTGCGTGCCGACCAGGATGCGTGACTCGCCCCGCGTCACGCGGTCGATGGCGGCGTGCAGGCGCGACCGGGGCCCGCAGCGCGTCGCGGTCGAAGCGTTCGAGCGCGACGTCTGGAAAGCGCTCGCGCAGGGTCTCCTCGACGCGCTCGGTGCCGTGACCCAGCGGCTGCACGTCGTGACCGCAGCGCGGGCACGTCGCCGGCACATTCTCCTCGGCGCCGCAGTGATGGCAGGCAAGCCGCTGCTCGTCGCGATGCACGGTCATGCGCGCATCGCAGCTGGGACAGCCGGCGATCCAGCCGCAGCCGACGCACAGCAAGGTCGGCGCATAGCCGCGCCGGTTCAGGTACAGCAGCACCTGGTCGCCCTCGCCGAGATGACGGTCCATGGCCTTCGCGAGCGGCGTCGACAGTCCGGTACGGGCCGGATGCGCGCGCAGGTCGATCAGCCGCAACTGCGGGCGGTTCGGCGCCACCAGCGCGCCGGGGCAACGCGGCGCGCGTGGCGCGGCCGGCACCGACGTTGTGCAGCGTTTCGAGCGAGGGCGTGGCCGATCCGAGCACCACCGGGCAGCCGGTGCTGCTGGCACGCAGCAGCGCCAGATCGCGCGCCGAATAGCGGAAGCCGCCTTCCTGCTGCTTGTAAGCTCGCATCGTGCTCCTCGTCGACGATGATGAGGCCGAGCCGGGGCATCGGCGTGAAGACCGCCGAGCGTGTGCCGATCACGATGCCGGCAGCACCCGACGCGGCCTGATGCCAGGCCTGCAGGCGCTCCGGTCGGTGAGGCCGGAATGCAGCGCGACGGTTGGCGTGGCGAAGCGCGCGGTCACACGCGTGACCAGCTGCGGCGTCAGACCGATCTCGGGACACAGCATCAGCACCGATTCGCCCCGCGCCAGCACCCCGCCGACCGCCTGCAGGTAGACCTCGGTCTTGCCGCTGCCGGTGACGCCGTCGAGCAGGACGCAGTGGTAGGCGCCGAAGCGCTCTTCCAGATGCACGAGCGCGGCCCGCTGCTCGTCGGCGAGCTCGGGTGCCGCCCCGCGCGGCGCGGACTCCGAAGGCGCCGGCACCGTGACCGCTTCGCGCATCGCGCGCGTCACGAGGCCGCGGTCGCGAGCGCGCGCGCTGGCGTCCGCCAGTCGCCCGCCAACGCCGCGCCGAGCTCACCCGAGGTGGCGGCACTCCCCGCCAGCCGCTGCAGCACCGCGAGCTGGCGCGGGGCGCGGCGCACGTCGCCTGCCGCCAGCGCTGCCTCGCCCGCGGGTGTCAGCGACCACCACTCGACCTGGGCCGCCGCCGTCGCACCCTCTCGCAGCAGTCGCGGCAGGGCCGCCGCATAGGCGCTGCCGAGCGGATGGTGGTAGTAGGTCGCGGCGCGGCCGAGCAGCCCCAGCAGCGTCGCGTCGAGCAGCGGCGCCGCGTCCAGCACTTCGAAGGCCGCACGCAGCTTGTCGGCGGGAACGTCGGTGCGATCGGCGGTGCCGACCACGATGCCGACCAGTCGCCGGCGACCGAATGGCACCCGCACGCGGCACCCCGGCGGCACTGCCTCGATCGAGGGCGGCAAGCCGTAGTCGAACAGTTGGCGCAGCGGCGTATCGAGCGCGACGTTCAGGACCTTCATCGTCGCGCCCGGCTTGTCCACACAAGCTGTGGACAAGTCTGTGGACGGTTCGGCCACAAATCTGCAAAAACACCGTAATTTCCGGTGTTCCCGTTGCGCTGATCAAAAAGTGGGCGGGTTTTCCGGCCCGCGTCGAGCGGGGAAAACCTGATGCGACAATGGCTTGCGCCGGCTCCTTGCGCGCGCAGGTGAGGCGAGGCAGATCCGTCCGCCCGTGACAATCCCCGGCTCACGGCCCGCCCCGATCGGTGCACAACGCGCCGGCGCGGTGCCTCAAGGGTCGAACGACAGGCCGACCTTGCCGAAGTGCCTGCCGCCTTCGAAATGCCGAAACGCTTCCTGCGCATCGTCGAACGCGAACACCTGTCCATCACGGGCTTGATGCTGCTTGATCTCGACGAAGCGCGCGAGATCCTCGTGCATCTGCGCGGCTGCCCACGTACACGCCCTGCACGCGCGCGCTCGAGGTGATCAGCGAGCGCGGCACGATGGTGCCGCCGAGGCCGCTGACGCCGCCGATCACGATGATGGTGCCGCCCATCGCGGATGCACGCCAGCGACTGCCCGATGGTCTTCTCGCCGCCGACCTCGAGCACCATGTCGACGCCCTCGCCATCGGTGAGGCGTTCGCACCTCGGCGCCCATTCGGGATGCGTCCGGTAGTTGATGCGTCGCGTCGGCGCCCAGCGCGCGCGCCTTCTCGAGCTTCTCGTCGCTCGACGAGGTGATGATCACGCGCGCGCCGGCGGCCTTGGCGAGCTGCAGCGCCCAGATCGACACGCCGCCGGTGCCCAGCAGCAGCACGGTGTTGCCCGGCCTGCAGGCCGCCCGAGCACGAACAGCGCATTCCAGGCGGTGACGCCCGCGCAGGTGAGCGTGGCGCCTCGCTGTACTCGAGATGGGCTCGGCGCGCGCACCAGTGCTTCCGGTCAGGACGATCTCCTCCGGCCAGCGTGCCGTCGCCGCCGCCGCCCAGCGCACCCGCGATCTTCGCGGCGGTGTCACGCGGCCATCCACCCAGTTCGGGAAGAAGCAGGTGACGACGCGATCGCCAGTCCGGAACCGCGTGACCTCGCTGCCGGTCTCGACCACGTCGCCCGCGCCATCGGAACCCGGCACCAGCGGCTGCTGGGTCGAAACCGGATAAAAGCCGTTGAGCACCATGAGGTCGCGGAAATTGATCGGTTCGCGCGCAGCTCGCACCCGCACCTGCCGCGGCCCGAGGGGCGCACTGGGCCTCTTCCGCGAGTCGAGTCCGTCGATCTGCCCGCCCGGCGATCACCCGCCAGGTTTTCATGCTGTTCTCCGCGTAATCGGCGATGCGTTGTTCGGAGGGGCGACCTATCATAATCTTGAGGTCGCTTGAACCGTAACAGAACGCATCATCCGCCAGCGCGCGTCGGAGGCGTTCGACCACGAGACGCAGCTCATCGTGACCTCGGGCAACCATGGCCTGAATCAGCCCGTGCTGCGCGCCGATGTGGCCGGCATGCCGCTGGAATGGATCGACTACCGCGAGGCCGCGCGCCTCTACACCAGGGTCAGGTCGCCTACACCTGCGGCATCCCCGCTCTACCGGCTGCATGGCGGCACCAACGCGCTGTCGGGCCTGCGCACCGTGCTCGAGGTCAGCTCGATCATCGCCACCGTCGGGCACACCGGCAATCCCGGCAACACGCGGCACGACTACGTGCCGCCGCTGAACAACCAGACGCTGTTCCGCCGCGACGGCTTACCTGTGCCTGTACTGCGCGCAGCGTTTCTCGTCGCCCGATCTCTCGCGCGACCATGTGCGCCCGTTCAGCCAGGGCGGCAAGGACACCTGGAACAATGTCGTCACGGCCTGCCGCCGCTGCAACAACGCCAAGGCCTCGCGCACGCCGGAGCAGGCGCGGATGCAGCTCATCGCGGTGCCGTTCACGCCGACCTACGCGGAATACATCTTCCTCAAGGGCCGGCGCGTGCTCGCCGACCAGATGCAGTACCTGCTCGCGCACTTCCCGCGCAGCAGTCCGCTGCACGAGCGCATCCGCGGCTGGCTGAACTGATCAGTTGAAGCGCGGGTCGAGCTTGCGCAGCGCCTGACCGATGTCGGTCTCGCCGGTCTGCTGAATTTCTTCCTGAGTGTAAGTACGCGTGGGTGCCGCGGTCTTCTCGCAGTCCGCCGCCTTGTCCTTGCGGATGCGTGTCGCGGTGCAGCGGTGGTCGCTCGCCTTTGCGGGGCTCACCTTCTTCGGGGCGTCATTGGCGTCGACGGACGTGGCGGTGGCCTGCTCGGCGGGCTTGGTCGCTGTCTGGTCGGCGGCGAGGGTCGTGCCCAGCGGCAACAGCAACGCGACCGCCAGCGCGGCGGCCACGGTCGAAGCGGTTTTCATGATGTTCTCCATAAGGGTTTCCTGGAGACTGTAGCGCCGGCTCGCTGAACGGCCGCCGAACGGCCTTGTATCATGCCGGTCGATGGTCTACCTGATCGACGCTTCCGTGTACGTCTTCCGAGCGTATTACTCGCTGCCGCCCGACATGCGCGACGGCGAGGGCAACTCCGTGCACGCGCTGTACGGATTCGCGCGTTTCCTGGCGACCTGATCGAGCGGGCGCGGCCCGAGTACGTCGCCGTGGCGTTCGACGACAGCCTCGCCACGTCGTTCCGCAACCGTATCTACCCGCCCTACAAGGCGAACCGCGAGCCCGCGCCGCCGGATCTCGCGCTGCAGTTCGAGCGTTGCCGCGAGCTGTGCGAGCACCTGGGCGTGGCGTGGTTCGCCAGCCCCGAGTACGAGGCCGACGACATCATCGGCACGCTCGCCACGCGGCTGCGTGCCGAAGGCCTGCGCTGCACCATGGTCACGCGCGACAAGGACATGGCGCAGCTGGTGCGCGAAGGCGACGTGTACTGGGACTACGCTGGCAATGCGCGCTACTACTACCGCGACATCGCCGAACGCTTCGGCGTGCAGCCCGAACGCTATGCCGACTATCTCGCGCTCACCGGCGACGCGGTCGACAACATCCCGGGCGTGCCCGGCATCGGTCCGAAGACGGCGGCAGTGCTGCTGCGCGCGTTCGAGCTCGCTCGACGACCTGTACGCACGGCTCGATGTGGTGCGCGATCTGCCGCTGCGGGGTGCGGCCGGAATCGTCGACCGGCTGGCGCGCCATCGCGAGGCGGCCTATCTGGCGCGGCAGCTGACCGCGCATCCATTGCGACATGCCGCTGACGATCGGCCGCACACATCTGGTGCGGCGTTCGCCCGGTCAGGGGTTCGGCCGCTTCTGCGACGCGCAGGGTTTCGGGATGCTGCTGCGACGCCAGGCCGAGCGGCTCCACGTCGCGGTGGCGGCTGCCATCGCGTAGGAGGGGGCTTATGCACGGCGGCGTAGGCTGCCGTGGCGGCGCCCGAGCAGCGGCCGATATGCTCGCGCCCCCATGAAGACCTTCCACTGCGAGCAGTGCGACCACGTCCTGTTTTTCGAG
Organism: uncultured Pseudomonadota bacterium; assembly: GCA_963769065.1. GTDB lineage: Bacteria > Pseudomonadota > Gammaproteobacteria > Steroidobacterales > Steroidobacteraceae > ZC4RG30. The sequence goes on from CAVYKG010000002.1 coordinate 317,742, forward strand.
AACACGGGCTGCGTCGGCTGTGGCCGCCCGATCGGTTTCTCGCCCGACGTGCTCGAGATGCGCGTCTACGGTGAAGGAACGTCGTTCCGCGCGTGCGCGAACTTTGCGCAGCACCACGTCTGCAACTGGCTGCTCCCGGTCGACGCGCCCGGCACGCTGTGCCGTTCGTGCGAGCTGACGCACGTCATCCCCGACCTCGAACCCGTCGGCAATCGCGAGCTGTGGTACCGGCTCGAAGCCGCGAAGTGCCGCATGCTCTACACCCTGCTCTCGCTGCGGTTGCCGCTGGTGACGCGGCTGCAGGATGCGGAGAACGGCCTGGAGTTCCAGTTCAAGTCCGAGGCCGGCCTGCCGCCGGGTGAGGCGGTACTGACGGGCCACGACAACGGCGTCATCACACTGAACCTCGCGGAAGCCGATGACGCCGAGCGCGAACGCCGCCGCAACCAGTTGCACGAGCCGTACCGCACGCTGCTCGGCCATTTCCGCCACGAGATCGGCCATTTCTACTGGGACCAGCTGATCCGCGACGACGCCGACCGCCTGCGCGAGTTCCGTGAGCTGTTCGGCGACGAGACGCTCGATTACGCCGAGGCACTGAAGGCGCACTACGCGGCCGGTGCGAAGCCGACGTGGGAGCAGGGCTTCATCAGCGCTTACGCGACCTCGCACGCGTGGGAAGACTGGGCCGAGAGCTGGGCCCACTATCTGCACATGGTCGACGGCCTGGAGACAGCCGCTGCCTGCGGGCTGAAGCTCGCGCCCGAACGCCCGGACGAGCCGGCACTGCGCGGGGCGCCGGCCGACCCGGCCCGTGCGAGCTTCGAGCGCCTGCAGCGCGACTGGGGCGCGCTTGCGTACGTGATGAACAACCTGAACCGCAGCATGGGAATGCCCGACGCGTATCCATTCGTCCTCTCGCCCCCCGCGCTCGCGAAGCTCGCGTTCGTGCACCGGACCATCGCCGCAGCGGCGCTACCGGGAACGGAGTCACGCGGCCTAACATAGGCGGATGAGCCCGAAGCCGCCGACGCGTCAGGAACTGCAGTCCGTCCTGCTCGAACAACGGACGTTCGCCGCTCCCGCCGCCTTCGCGGCCGCGGCGCATCCGAATGCCGCCGAGCTCGCCTCGCTACACGCCCACGCGGAAGCCGACCCCGAAGGGTTCTGGGCCGCGCAGGCCCGGGAGGCGCTGCAGTGGATGAAGCCGTTCGCGCAGGTGCTGGACGACAGCGCCGCGCCGAACTACCGGTGGTTCGCCGACGGCACTCTGAACGTCTCGGCCAACTGCCTCGACGTGCATCTCGCCGAGCATGGGCATCGCACCGCCCTGATCTTCGAATCCGAGAGCGGCGACGTGCGCCGGCTGAGCTATCGCGAGCTCCACGCCGAAGTCTGCCGCTTCGCCGACGCGCTCGCATCGCTCGGCGTCGGCAAGGGCGACCGGGTCATCCTGTACCTGCCGCTGGTGCCCGAGGCGATCGTCGCGATGCAGGCGTGCGCGCGCCTCGGCGCCGTGCACTCGGTCGTGTTCGGCGGGTTCTCGGCGCTGTCGTTGCGCGATCGCATCGCCGATGCCGGCGCGCGCGTGCTGGTCACCGCTGACGGCGGCTACCGCGGCGGGCATGTCGTCGAGCTGAAGGCCGCCGTCGACAAGGCGCTGACCGGCGCCACGGGAATCGAGACGGTGGTCGTGCTGCGCCATACCGGCGCGGACGTCCCGATGACGCTCTGGACGCGACCGCTGGTGGCACGACGTCGTGGCCGACCAGCCCGCGAGTTTCGAGCCGGTCGCAGTGGATGCCGAGCATCCGCTGTTCCTGCTGTACACCTCCGGCTCCACCGGCAAGCCCAAGGGCATCCAGCACTCGAGCGCCGGCTATCTGCTCGGCGCGAAGCAGACGACGCGCTGGGTGTTCGACCTCAAGCCCGATGATGTCTTCTGGTGCACGGCCGACGTCGGCTGGATCACCGGCCACAGCTACGTCGCGTATGGTCCGCTCGCGGCTGGCGCGACCGTCGTGTTGTACGAAGGCGCGCCGACGTATCCGCATCCTGGCCGCTTCTGGCAGATCATCGAACGTCACGCGGTGACGGTGTTCTACACCGCGCCCACGGCGCTGCGCGCACTCATGAAGCTCGGCGACGACATCCCGCGCCAGCACGATCGCAGTTCGCTGCGCCTGCTCGGCAGCGTCGGCGAACCGATCAATCCGGAGGCATGGATCTGGTACCACGAGATCATCGGTGAGGGTCGCTGCCCCATCGTCGATACGTGGTGGCAGACCGAGACCGGCGTCATCCTCATCGCGCCGGTGCCGGGCGTCACGGTCACGAAGCCCGGCTCGTGCACGCTGCCGCTGCCCGGTATCGCGGCCGACATCGTCGACGAGGACGGCAACACCGTCACCGCGGCCGGATCGCGGCGGCTACCTCGTGGTCAGGCGCCCGTGGCCATCGATGCTGCGGACCATCTGGGGCGACAACCAGCGTTACGTCGACACGTACTGGGCGCGGTTCCAGAACCGCTTCTATGTCGCCGGCGACGGCGCCCATCGCGATGCCGACGGCTACTTCTGGATCCTCGGCCGCATCGACGACGTGCTGAACGTCTCCGGTCATCGGCTCGGCACGATGGAAGTCGAGTCGGCGCTGGTGTCGCACCCGCGAGTCGCCGAGGCGGCGGTGGTCGGCAAGCCGCACGACATCAAGGGCGAGGCGGTCTTCGCCTACGTCGTGTGTCGTGGTCGCAAGCCCGAAGGTGACGAGGCCGAACAGCTCGTCGAGACACTGCGCCAGTGGGTCGGCGAGCAGGTCGGCGCGATCGCGAAGCCGGACGAGGTCCGCTTCGCCGAGGTGCTGCCGAAGACGCGGTCGGGAAAGATCATGCGCCGGCTGCTGCGCGCCATCGCACGCGGCGAGGAAATCACGGACGACATCTCGACGCTCGAGAATCCGGCCATCGTCGACCAGTTGCGCGGCATCGAGTCGGTGCCGGCACGGGGACCCTGACCGCATGCAGCTGTTGCGGCTGCTCTACGTGCAGGTGCTGCTCGCGATCGTGATCGGCGTGCTCATCGGGCATTTCGCGCCCGACACCGGCGTTGCGCTGAAGCCGCTGGGCGACGGTTTCATCCGGCTGATCCGGATGCTGATCGCGCCGATCATCTTCTGCACCGTGGTGCTCGGTATCGCCGGCATGGACGACCTGCGCAGCGTCGGTCGAACCGGTCTGCTCGCGCTCGGCTTACTTCGAAGCGGTGACGACGCTCGCGCTGGTTGTCGGGCTGGTCGTCATCAACGTCGTCGCCCCGGGCACAGGCATGCACGTCGATCCCGGCTCGCTCGATGCCAGCCGCGTCGCGAGTTACGCGACCCAGGCCGCAGTCGATGGGCGTGGTCGACACGCTGCTGAACGTCATCCCGACGTCGATCTTCGACGCGTTCGCGCGCGGCGACATCCTGCAGGTCCTCCTGGTCGCCGTGCTCAGCGGTTTCGCGCTGCAGGCGCTCGGTCCGCGCGCCGCCACGCTGCGGTCGGTGATCGAGGGCTTCTCGCAGCTGATGTTCCGGATCGTGGGCTACATCATGCGGGTGGCGCCCATCGGCGCGCTCGGCGCCATGGCGTTCACGATCGGCTCGCAGGGGCTCGCGGCGCTCGCACCGCTCGCCGGACTGATGGCCTGCTTCTACGCGACGTGCCTGCTGTTCGTGTTCGGCGTGCTCGGCGCCATCGCGCGGCTGCACGGCTTCTCGATGCTCGCGATCATCCGCCACATCGGCGACGAGCTGCTGATCGTGCTCGGCACGTCGTCGTCGGAGTCGGTGCTGCCGCGGCTGATGGACAAGCTCGAACGGGTCGGCGTGCGCCGCTCGGTCGTCGGCCTGGTGGTGCCCACGGGCTACTCCTTCAATCTCGACGGCACCTGCATCTACCTCACGATGGCGGCGGTCTTCCTCGCGCAGGCTACCGACACGCACCTGCGGCTCGGCCAGCAGCTGCTGATGCTGGCTGGTGCTGCTGCTCACGTCGAAAGGGCGCCGCAGGCGTCACCGGCAGCGGCTTCATCGTGCTGGCCGGTACGCTCGCATCGGTCGACGGTCCGCCGGTCGCCGCACTGGCGCTGATCCTCGGCATCGACCGCTTCATGTCCGAGGCGCGTGCGCTGACCAACCTGGTCGGCAACGCCGTCGCGACGCTGGTGGTCGCGCGGTGGACCGGTGCGATCGATGCTGTCGCCGCCGCGCCGGTGATGCGGCGCCCGTCACCCGCTCGCGGAGGTTCCATGAAGCGAATGTTGATCGCCGCGCTCGGTTGCCTCGTGCGAGTGTCGTGACGGTCGCCGCCCCCGTCTGCCATCGGCCCGAGTCACCGGAGCGGCTCACGCAGCTGCAGCAGCGAATGGCGAGCGGTCGTTTCATCGCCTACCAGCCGACGCCAGATCCGCTTCCACGACGGTGTGCCAACGCGCGCCGACGACGCCGGCATCGAGGCCGACCTCGCGGCATTGCGCCCGTACTTCGACGGGCTCATCACCTACAGTTCGGCCAACGGCGCCGAGCGCGTGGCCGATGTCGCGGCACGGCTCGGCTTTCGCGCAGTCATCCCCGGCATCTGGAGCTTCGACGATCCGCGCGAGGTCGCGAACGCGCTGGCAGCAGCGCGGCGCCAGCCGGCGCTGGTCCTCGGCTTCTCGCTCGGCAACGAACGCATCTTCGCGAAGGAGCGCACGACGGAGTACGTCGCGCAGCAGCTGCGCGCCCTGCGTGTGCAGGCCAACGGAGTGCTGCTGACGACGACCGAGCCATTCCACATCTTCGTTCCACCGGCGGCGCGCGGCCTGCTCGGCGAGATGGACTTCATGCTCGCGAACGTGCATCCGGTGTTCCAGCCGTGGTTCGAGAAGGCGAACGACGCGGACGCCGCGCGCTTCGTCGTCAATGTCCTGGGCGAGCTGGCCGGTGCGTACTGCGGGCCGATCCTGGTCAAGGAAACCGGCGTGCCCACCGCGCCGAGCGAGCGGGGCTACACGCCGCAGCGCCAGGCCAGCTACTTCGCCGAGCTGCGCCGGCAGGTGCCCCCGTCGCAACAGCGTGCCTTCGCATACTTCTCGGCCTTCGACGCGCCGTGGCGCGTGAACGATTCGCATCCGGGCGTCACGACACCGCAGCCGCAGGAAGGCTCGTGGGGGCTGTGGGACGAGAAGCGCCGCCCGAAGCCGGCGGCTGCCGCATTGCCGAAGCTCGCGCGCTAGCGAGGCGCTGGCGCGCGCGGCTGCAGCCGCAGGTCGAATGCGATTTCGACGTCTTCGGCAATCCACTCGGTCGACTTCCATTCACCCTGGCCCACGCCGAACGCGAGGCGATTGACGGTCGCGGTGCCTTTCAGGTGCGCGACGGGCTGTCCGGCCTCGGTCGCGGTCTCGAACGTGAACGTCAGCGGCACATCGCGCGAGATGCCGCGAAGACTCAGCTTGCCGGTGCCGGTGAACTCGTTGCCCCGCGCGGCGAACTGCGTCGCGACGTACTGCGCGCGCGGAAACTTCATGACGTCGAACAGCTCGGGTGCGCGCAGCTGCGTGTCGCGATCCTTGTCGCGCGTGTCGACCGAGTTGAGGTCGATGTTGACGTCGAACTTGCCGGCAGCCGCATCGGCGGGCAAGAAGTCGATGTTCGCCATGAACCGCGCGAAGCGCCCGGTCGTCTTCGCGCCGGCCTGCACGAACGTGAACTCGAGCGAGCTCTTCGCCGGATCGGCCGTCCACGCCGCAGGTGCCGCGGCATGGGTGACCGAGATCAGCGCCGCCGCGACGATCAGGGCGGCAGCGAGGCGCCGTTTCACTTGATGCCGAGCTCGGTCGCGAGCGACTTCACGCCGTACACCTTGCGTCAGCGCCGTCACGCATGATCGCCGGATGCACGGCGATCGAGCGGTTCTTCGCGGTGTCGAACCAGTAGCGCGCCCGAGATCGAGTGGATGTTGCCGTCGAACATCAGGCCGACGATCTCGCCCTTCGCGTTGATCAGCGGGCTGCCCGAGTTGCCGCCGACGATGTCGTTGTTGGTCGAGAGGTTGAACCGCGTCTGCAGGTCGAGCGAGTCCGCGCTTCGCCAGCCAGCTGTCGGGCACGCGGAACGGATCACTGCCCGTGGCGCGCTCGAACAGCCGTCTCGAGGCGCGTGAACGGCACCACCGGCGTGCCGAACTCGTTCCAGCCCTGCACCGTGCCGAAGTTCAGGCGCAGCGTGAACGTCGCGTCCGGATACACGCTCGTGCCCAGCGCCGCGAAGCGCACGCGCCGCGATCTTCTCCGGCGCCGCGGCGAACGACGGCCTCGACCTCGTTCTCCATACTGCTTGCGCAGCCGGCGCGCCTCGGCGTCGACGAGCTTCGCGATGCGGATCATCGGATCCTGCGAGGCATCGATCGCCGCCTGCGCCGCCCTCCCACAGCTGCTTGCGCACGGCGGGATCGGCGAGCTGCGATGCCCTCGACGAGCGCTGCGGCCAGCGCGTCGGGCGAGTACTCCGCCAGCAGCGCGCGCACCAGCGGGTGGTCGGGTCCGAGCAACTCGCGCATGCGCTCGAGACCGAACGAGAACGTGAGCTTCTCGCGCTCCGGATAGACCGGCACGGGCGCGAGCAGCTGCTGTTCGCAGCGCGCGGCAGCGCCGTGTCGACGTACTCGCGCAGCCGCGTCCTCGTTCGGCTTGGCGCGTTCGGCCGCGCCGCGCACCAGCGTGCGCGCATAGCGGAACAGCGCGCTGTTGAAGCCCGCGCCGCGCTCTCGATGAACGTGTACGGCACGCGCGAGTTCCGTCTCGCGCGCCGCGGCCTTCGCGATGTCCGCCCACGGATCGCTCGCCCGCGGGCAGGTTCGCGCGCGCCTTGCAGCTGCTGCTTCGGCCTGCGCGCTTCTGCGCGAGCAGCGCGGGATCGAGCAGCGCGTCGAGCTCGCTTGCGGCGCACCTTGATGCTGTTCTCGAGCGACGACAGCGGGTCGGCCACGATGCGTTCCTGCTCGGCGCCACGTCTTGCCGAACTGGATGTAGCGGCCGCGCAGCTCCGACAGCGCGCAGCAGCCAGAACGGCAGCTGCGTCGCGCTGCGCCTCGCAGCTGCGCGACGCGTCAGCTGCCGGTCGGTGGAGCCCGGGTGACCGGTCACGAACACCAGCTCGTTCTCGGCCGGGCCCGTCCCAGTTGATCTTGCAGGTGGTTCGGCGTCTTCGCCGGCTTGCCGTTCTCGTAGGCGCGCAGCAGCGACATGTCGAGGCACCAGCGCGGGAACTGGAAGTTGTCCGGGTCGCCGCCGAACGCCGCGATGGCGTCTTCGGGCGCGAACACGAGGCGCACGTCGGTGTAGCGCTTGTACTGTAGAGGAAGTACTGGCCGCCCTGGTAGAGCGTCACCGATCTCGCAGCGGCGCGGATCCTTCGTGCCGGCCGCTGTCTCGCAGGCCTGCTCGAGCTGCGTCAGCACCTTCTTGCGCGCGTCGTTGGCGGCGCTGTCGTCCTGAGCCCGCGGTGGCGGCGTTGACCTTCGCGGTGATGTCCTCCATCTTCATCAGCACGTCGGCGATCTGCGTCGGGCAGCGCAGCTCCTCGGCGCGCGTGCTGCGCGATGAAGCCATCGCGCAGGCGGTCGTTGCTCGGCGGTGGAGAGCTGCGCGAGGCACGCGGCCACGCAGTGATGGTTGGTGAGGATCAGGCCCTCGGGCGAGACGAACGAGGCCGTGCAGTTCGACAGCCGGATCGACGCCTAGCCGCACGCGTCGAGCCAGGCGGCGTTGATGTCGACGCCATATTTCTCGCGCACCGTCGCGGCGGGGAAGTTGTCGTACGTCCACATGCCTTCGTCGGCGAGCGCGGGCGTCAGGCGCCGAGGGTCAGCGCGGCAATAGCGTGTACAGCAGGGCATCGAGCAGGCGCAGCTTCGCGGGGCAGAACGCCGCGATTCTGTTGCTGGACAGGCGTGTCATGTAGCCATCGCCGCCGCCGTCACGCAAGCACCCGTACCGCGAGCTGAGGTCCTCCGGCGAGGTGATCGCCAGCTGCGGCAGGCCGAATCCTGGGCCGCGGCAGGGGCGCAACGCCGATCCGCGCGCCTCGAGCCGGTCGCGCCGCGCATCGGGATCACGGATGCCGGAACAGCAGCAGGGGCTCGGGCTGCTCACGCCCTGCGAGTGATAGGCCAGGGGCCGCCGACGTCGGGACGCAGCGCCGCCAGTCGCCGTCGCGCGGAACACCGTTCGACGTGCAGCCGTGCCAGAAGGTGGCGACCGGTCGACGTCGGCGTCGGGCAGCTCAGCGCGGCGAACCGGCCCAGCAGCGTATTCGCCGGGACGGAAGCCGGCGGAGAAGCTGCGCGCCTCGAGCACGCCGCATCCGCACGCCGGCCGGATCCTCGCAAGTGCGAGCTCGGTTGAAGGCGTCGCTCCCGAGCACCGCCGAGTCCACGGCGATGCGCCGCGTTCGCCGAGTCAGCGGCACAGTCGCCGACATTCGGGCCGCACGAACATCAGCGAGTAGCCGAGCGCAGCGCAGTCGCCGTGCAGGCCGAGTGCAAGGCCGTCGCAGGTGACCACGCCGTACGCATGCGACCAGACGTCACCGGCCAGCGCAGGTCCGAATCCCAGACGGCGGTAATACTCGAACGAACGGCCGATGTCCGCCGCATGCAGCGCCACCTCGAGGAAGCGGCCGAGACATGCGCGCGCTCAGTAGCGGGCTACGAGGCGCGGCCAGCAGATTCACTGCGCCGGCCGGCGTTGAGCGCCGGGATGTAGTCGCAGCGACTCGCCGCCCGCATGCACGAACATCTCGCCGTATTCATGGCCGATCTCGTCGATGCGTCTCGAGGCAGTCCATCGCGAAGCCCGGGCACACCGCGTCGAGCCGCTTCACGCCGCGCCGCGCGAGCGTCTCGCACGACGTCTTCGGTGTAGGGCTTCAGCCATTCCGCGCGGCCCACGCGCGACTGGAAGACAGCGACCAGTCGGCATCGGCGAGTCCGAGCCGCTGCGCCACCGCGCGTGCCGTCGCCTCGCACTTGCGCGCGTACGGGTCACCCTCGCTCGACGTACTGCTTCGGAATGCCATGGAAGGTGATCAGCAGGTGGTCGCCCGGGCCGTTGCGCGGCGGTATTCGCGCACACTGGCGGCCAGCGGCATCGAGGTAGCGCGGGCTCGTCCGCATAGTCGAGCACGATGTGCAGTTCCGGCACGAAACGCCAGTCGCGCAGCGCATCGACCCACCTGGTCGTAGGCCGCGGCGTTGGTGGTGGCGGAATACTGCGGGTACAGCGGCAGCACGACGATGCGCTGCGCGCCCGCTTCGCGCAGCGCCGCGAGCCCCGCGCGCACGTCCGGCGGTGGAATAGAGCATGCCGAGCTCCACCGCGACGTCGTGCCGCGCTCACGCTGCGGTGCTCGCGCAGGTTCTTCTGCAGCTCGAGCGAGATCTGCAGCAGCGGCGAGCCCTGCGCCGTCCAGACGCGCCGGTATTTGGCAGCACGCGCATCGGCCGCAGCGGCAGGATGATGAAGTAGAGGATCAGCACCACATCGCGCGCGACACCTCGATGGTGCGGCGGTCACGCAGCAGGCCGGCGCAGGAAACTGCGCACGCCGCCCGGTGTCGAGCGAATCGGGCGTGCCGGAGTTCACCAGCAGCACGCCGGTCGCGGGCGCGGCGTCGTGTAGCGCGGGCGAGGGAACGTATCGCGGCATCGGAGGCGCCGGCTTCAGCCGACGTGTTCGGCGAGGAACTGCAGCGTGCGCTCGCGCGCCAGCGCGGCCGATGCCGCGTCGAACGCGGCGCGCTGCTCGCAGTTGAAGCCATGGTCGGCGTGTAGACGAGGAACTCGCCCGCGCCGTCGTGCCGCGCGGATCGCTCGATCGCCTCGGGCGGCATGCGTCTTGTCACGCTCGCCGAAGTGGTACATCACCGGCGCCTTCGGCTGCCGGTCGAGGTGGTTCGCGATCGCCGTGCCGTAGTAGGCGACGGCGGCGGCGACGGGCAGGTCGCACGCCGCGAGATAGGCGCGAGCGTGCCGCCCCAGCAGTAGCCCACGGCGGCGACGCGGCCGGCATGCTTCACGACGTTGATCGACGCGCGGACGTCGAGCGAGCACCTTGTCCTGCGTCAGTCTGCCGCATCGTGCCGCGGCCCTTCCTCGACGTCGGCGGGCGTGTAGTCGAGCTCGACGATCGCGGCGGACGCGGTCGAACAGCGCCGGCGCGATCGCGAGGTAGCCGTCGGCCGCGAAGCGGTCCGCCACCGAGCGGATGTGCGAGTTCAGACCGAAGATTTCCTGCAGCACGACGACGGCGCCTCGCGGCGCGCCGGACGGGCCCGACGAGCCACGCCTCGAACGAATGGCCATCGCGGGCCATCAGGGTCGTGTAGTCAGCCGATTCAGAGGATCCTTCAGAGCAACGTCGGGTTCAGTCGCCACACGGCGGCCGTCAACGCCGTGGCGAAGCTGACCCACGCGAGGTACGGGACCAGCAAGCGCCGGCCAGCGGGCTCAGCCGCCAGAACTGCGTCAGCGTCGCGAGTATCGCGATCCACAGCAGCGCAGACTTCGACCAGCGCGAGCGCACCCTGGTGCCAGTGGAAGAACAGCCACGACCACAGCGCGTTCAGTGCGAGTTGCACCGACGAACAGCTGCAGTGCGTAGCCGTACCGCCGCGACGCTGGCGCGCGCTGCCGCCAGACGAGCCACGCGGCGAACCCCATCATCAGGTACAGCACCGTCCACACGGGACCGAACACGCCGGCCGGCGGCGCCCACGAAGGCTTCGACCAGCTGCGCATAGAACTCGCTCGCCTCGATCGACGCGATCGAGCCGAGCGACTCCGGCGATGAGGACCGAGCCGAGGCACAACCCGAGTGCGCAGCCACCGGCCGCGCGGCGGGCGTCCGCCGACACGCATGAACTCGTGCGCCATCAGGACGGCTCGCGCGGCGCGCTCGACGATGGCGGTCACGCCCATGCCACCTGCCGTGCACACCGAGATCAGGCCGCGACTGCGCGTGCGGCAGTTCGCTCGAACAGCTTCGCCGCGACCGCGAGGATGCGCGCGCCGGTGGCGGCGAACGGATGACCCACCGCGATGCTGCTGCCCTTGAGGTTCAGCTTGGCTGCGGTCGATGCTGCCGAGCGGCTGGTCGCGCCCCAGCCGCGTCGCGGCAGTACTCCGGCGATTCCCACGCCGCGAGCGTGCACAGCACCTGCGCCGCGAAGGCTTCGTGGATCTCGTAGAAGTCGAAGTCCTGCAGCGTGAGCTTCGCATCGCGCAGCATCTCCGACACCGCATAGGCCGGCGCCATCAGCAGGCCTTCCTGGCCGGTCGCGAAATCCACCGCCCAGGTCTTGCCGTAGCGTGAGCAGCGCCTGCACGGGCAGGCCGTGCTCCTTCGCCCAGCTCTCGCTCGCCAGCAGCACCGCGGCCGCGCCGTCGGTGAGCGGCGTGCTGTTGCCGGCGGTCAGCGTGCCGGCGCCGCTCGTGTCGAACACCGGGCGCAGCTTCGCCAGTTTCTCGACGCGAGCGTGTCGGCACGCACGTTGTTGTCGCGCTTCAGCCCTCGAACGGCACGACCAGATCGTCGTGGAAACCCGCAGCTTCCACGCGGCCGCGGCCTTGATGATGGCTCTGCGCCGCCAGCTCGTCCTGCGCCTCGCGCGTGATGCTGCCAGGTCTTCGCCATCAGCTCGCAGCTCTGGCCCATCGAGAGTCCGGTGCGCGGTTCGATCACGCCGGGCATGCACCGGCCTTGAGATGGCGCGGTCGCAGGCCGAGCCACGGCTTCACGCGCTGCGATGAAGCGTGCGGCCGCGATAGCTCTGCAGCAGCAGGTCGCGATACGACGCGCGGATACACGACGGGCGGATCGCTGATGGTGTCGACGCCCGCGGCGATGCCGGCGTCGATCTGCCCGAGCGCGATCTTGTTGCCGACCAGGATGGCCGCCTCGAGGCTGGTGCCGCAGGCGCGCTGGATGTCGAGCCCGGGAGTCTGCGGGATCGAGTCCCGACGACAGCACGCATTCGCGCACCAGGTTGAAGTCCTTCGAATGCTTGAGCACCGCGCCGGCGATCACATCGCCCAGCCGCTCGCCGGCGAGCTTGTATTGCTCGACCACGCCCGCGCAGCGCGGCGGTGAGCATTTCCTGGTTGCCGACGCTGCGCGTAGGCGCCATGGGCCCGGGCGAACGGGAATGCGGCTGCCGCCGACGATGGCGACGCGCCGGACGGTGCTTCCTACCAGCATGGGCTTGTCCTCATATTGTCTAGAATGCCACGATGAAGGTCCTGCGGCACCACGCGCGCAGCATCGCTGCGCTGGCCGCGCCGCTGCTGATCAACAACCTGGGTGTGGGCGGCATGCTGTCCGCCGACACGATCATGGCGGGCCGGCTCGGACCCGATGCGCTCGCCGCGGTGGCGGTGGGCGCAAACTTCATCGGCATCTTCCACTTCGCCGCGATCGGCACGTTGATGGCGCTGTCGCCGCTGGTCGCGCACGCTTTCGGCGCGCGGCGTCACGACGCAATCGGCAGCCTGATGCGACAGGGCCTCTGGCTCGCGCTGCTGCTCAGCGTCGTGCTCGTTCCCGGTCTGCTGCTGGCGCGCCCGGTGCTGCTGCTGATCGACGTGCCGCTGGCGACGGCCGAGCTCGCCAGCCGGTACGTCGCGGCGTTCGCATTCGGCGTGCCCGCGTTGTGCGGCTTCTATGCGCTGCGCTTCGGCAGCGAGGGAATCGGCTGGACGCGGCCGGTGATGTACACCGCGGTCGTCGGCCTCGCCTCCAACATCGCGCTCAACTGGCTGCTGATGTACGGCCACTTCGGGTTGCCCGCGCTCGGTGCGGTGGGCACCGGCTACGCCACCGCGATCACCTGGTGGCTGCTGTTCGCGATGCTGTGGGTGTACGTCAAGCGCCACGCGGTGTACGTGCCGTACGCGCCGCTGCGGCAGCGCGAAGCGTTGCGACCGGCGACGCTGCGCGAGATCACTCGGCTCGGCGCGCCGATCGCCGGCAGTCTCGTGCTCGAGGGCGGCATGTTCAACGCGGCCGCGCTGCTGCTCGCGAGTCTCGGCGCCGCGGTCATCGCCGCCCACGCCATCGCGATCAACTACGCCGCCCTGATGTTCATGATTCCGCTGTCGCTGAATTCCGCGACCACCATCCACGTCGGGCACTGTCTCGGCGCCGGGGATGCGCGCGGTGCGCGACGCGGAGCGTTCATCGGTGTCGCGATGGGCATCGCGGTCATGGCGGTGTCGGCGACGGTGATGGTGTTCGGGCGCGACTCGATTGCCGCGCTGTACACCGCGGATCCGCAGGTGATCTCGCTGGCGGCGTTGCTGCTGCTGTATGCGGCGGCGTTCCAGATCGCCGACGGGGTGCAGGTCTGTACCGCCGGCGCGCTGCGTGGCTACAAGGACACGCGCGTGCCGCTTGCCGTCAACCTGTTCGCCTACTGGGGCATCGGCTTCCCGCTCGCCTGGTGGCTCGGCGTCACCGAGGTTCGCGGCGCGCCCGGCGTGTGGATCGGGCTGATTGCCGGGCTGTTCGTCGCGGCCGTGCTGCTGCTGTGGCGCCTCGCGATCATCGCCCGGCGGCCACTGCGTGCCGCGCCGTCCGGTCAGGGATAGCCGCGGCCCATCGTCTGTATCTCGGCGACGCGTCCGTCCTCGAGCTTCACTCGCCGCAGCAGTTGATTCGAGCCGAAGTTGTAGGTCCAGTATTCGACCTGGACCTCGATGTCGCCACCCGCGACCTGGATCGGCCTGCCGTAACGCCAGATGATCGGCGGCCGCAGCACCGTCCGGCGGTCGACGTCCTCGGGCGGGCCACAGCGGTTCAGCAGCTCGCCCGCGGTGTCGCCCTCGCTGATCAGGTGATTGCCACAGCGCATCGCCGCCCCGGCCAGGGGAGCGGCCCCGAGGGCGAGGAGGCCGGCGATGATCGCGAGACGGGCGGGGGTGGAGCGGGGCATTCCCCGACGGTAGGCGCTGGCCGCTGAACCGGCAATGAATATGGGAGTAAGATTCGCGCCCGCATGCGTCCCGCCGTCGATCGCGCCTTCGAGCGCCGCCTCTCTTCCCTGATCAACTCGGGCGAGCCCGGCATCCTGCAGGGCGGGCTCAAGGGTGTCGAAAAGGAAAGCCTGCGGGTCGACCCCGACGGCCGGATCGTGCACACCCCGCACCCGCGCGCACTCGGCTCGGCCCTGACCAACGAGCACATCACGACCGATTTCTCGGAGTCGCTGATCGAGCTCGTCACCCCGGCCGCTCGAGCACCAGCTGGGAGCTGCTGCAGTACCTGTGCGACCTGCACCGGTTCGTTTACCGCAACCTCGGCGACGAGCTGCTGTGGGCGACCTCGATGCCGTGCGACCTCGGCGAGCGATGCCGACGTGCCCGTCGCACGCTATGGCACCTCGAACACCGCGCGGATGAAGACCGCGTACCGCAACGGGCTGCGCAACCGCTATGGCGGCAGGATGCAGGCGATCTCGGGCGTCCATTTCAACTACTCGTTCCCGGCGAAGCTGTGGGATGCGTGGGCGGCGGCGCGCGAGTGGCGCGGGCCGGTCGACGCTGCGGCAATGTCGACCGGTTACTTCGACCTGCTGCGCAACTACCGGCGGCATGGCTGGCTGGTGCTGTACCTCTTCGGTGCGTCGCCGGCGGTCGGTCGCTCGCTTCCTCGACGACTCGCATGCCGATCTGCCGCTGCTCGATGCGGCCGACCGCCTACGAGCCGGACGCGACCTCGCTGCGCATGAGCGACATCGGCTACCGCAACCGCAACCAGGCGGACGTCTCGGTGTCGGTCAACAGTCTCGAGCACTACGTGCGCGACCTGCGCCACGCGATGGCGACGCGCCACCCGCCGTACGAGAAGCTCGGCGTGCGCGTGGATGGCGAGTATCGGCAGCTCAACGCGAACATCCTGCAGATCGAGAACGAGTACTACAGCTTCATCCGGCCGAAGCGCGTCGTGCGCTCCGGTGAAAGCCCGAGCGCGCGCGCTGCTGCGCGCCGGGGTCGAATACGTGGAGGTGCGCGCGCTCGACGTCAGCCCGTTCGATCCGGTCGGCGTCAACCAGAACAAGCTGCGCTTCATGGAGGCCTTCCTGCGCGCATGTGCCTGTTGCGATCGAGCCCGCCCATCGAGCCGTCGGAGCAGGAGTCGCTCGACGACAACCACCTGCGCGTCGCGCGGCGTGGGCGCGAGCGCGGCCTCCAGCTGAAGCGCGATGGCCGCGACGTGCCGCTGGACGTAGTGGGCGCGCGAGCTGCTCGAATCGATGGACGGCATCTGCGAGCTGCTCGACCACGGCGATGCGACCCGGCCGTACCGGGCTTCGCTGCGTCACCAGGCCGAGAAGCTCGACGATCCGGCGCGAACCCCGTCGGCCCGCGTGCTGACCGAGCTGCGTTCCACCGGCGAGAGCTTCTTCGATCTCGCCCTGCGCATGTCCGGGCTCCATCGCAGGTATTGCCTCGATCTGCAGACTCCGGACGAGTCCCGGCAGGCCGTGTTCGCGCAGGAAGCGGCGGAGTCGCTCGAGAAGCAGCGCGCGATCGAAGCGGCCGATCGCGAGCCGTTCGAGGTCTATCTCGAGAAATACTTCCGCGGCGCGACCGGCTGATCCGCCGGTTCAGCCAATTCCACCGTTCACGCCGATGACCTGTCCGGTGACGTACGAGGCGTCGGGCGTGCACAGCCACGCCACCAGTGCCGCCACCTCGTCGGGGGTGCCGGCGCGTTTCATCGGCACGGTGGCGGCGATACGTTCGTCATCGAATGCCGTTCCGCTCATGTCGCCCGCGATCACGCCCGGTGCTACCGCATTGACCGTCACGCCGCGAGTCGCGAGTTCGAGCGCAAGTGAACGCGTCGCCGCTTCGAGCCCGCCCTTGGCCGCGGCGTAGTTCGACCTGCCCGCGGTTGCCGTCGCTGCGCGGCGACCGAGGTGATGCTGACGATGCGGCCCCAGCGCGTGCGCAGCATCGGCAGGGTCAGCGGCTGCGTGACATTGAAGAAGCCGGTCAGCGACACGTCGATCACGCGTTGCCACTGCGCGGCGCGTCATGCCGGCGAACACCGCGTCGTCGTGGATGCCGGCGTTGTTGACCAGGACCTGGATCGGCCCGTCCTCGACCAGCGCTTCGAGCGCGGCGCGCGTGGCCGTCGGCATCGGTCACGTCGAAGCGCGATCGCCACGCGCCTCGCCGCCGGCGGCTCGCGCATCTCGGCGGCGAGCGCCTCGGCGGCTCGATGCGGGTGTTGGCGTGGCACGATCACGGCATGACCCGCGGCGGCGAGCCGCCGGCAGATCGCCGCGCCGATCGCGCCGCTGCCGCCGGTCACCAGCGCGAGCCCGCGACGGTCGCGGCTTGCGATCAGCGGCCATCGGGCTCACCGGCGAGACCCTGCACGATCGCCAGCCGGCCGGTCGCGATGCGTACTTCGCCGCTGTGCACGGTGAACGAGTACGACAGCGTCCGCGCGTCCGCCGCAGCAGTGGCATCGATCTCGAGGTCCCCTCGACGTCGTCGAGGCGCACGTGGTGGACATCGAAGTCACGACCGCCGCGATGACCCCGGCCCGCGGCGCGCATCGCCGGAGCCGCGCAGCGCGCCGTGCACCGCCACGGCCTGCCCGCGTACTCGATCGCGCAGTCGCCGGCAAGGCGCCCCGCGCGCGCAGCGGATTGTCCGGCCGGCGGTGCGAGCCGGTCGTGCACCGGTGGTGGCATCGTCCAGCGCACGATCTCGTCGAGCAGGCTCATCGCGCCCTGGTGCGGCAGTCGCCGGCGAGCCAGTCGCGATCGAGCGGCACGGCGCTCACACGGCCGCACCGACTCGCGAGGGTCAGGCCGTCCAGGTACTCGAGCACGCACGCGGTCGCCGGCCGCCAGCGAGCTGCAGCAGCGGCAGCGCGCGCGCGGCGGGGATGCCGCTACGCAGCCGCTCGAGGCGCGGTCGTCGTGCAGCGCGGTGGCAGGCTCGTGCGGTGAGTCGACGTCGGGCGGCGATGCGCCGCGTCGGCGCGGCGCGAGCACCAGCGCCACGGCGAAGGCGCGCCGATCGGCGCGCCGCGCAACGGCCCGGGATAGGGCGTCGTAGGCGATCAGCAGCACCGGCTGCGCGGTCGAGCGCCACGCGCGACGCCGCCTCGAGCAGGCCCGCGCCGAAGCTCGCGTCGTAGGCGGCGACGCTGTCGGAGGGCGCGCATCGATGCCGGTCGCGATGCCCCAGTAGCCGGCCGGCGCGTTGTGCACCGAGTTGTGGAAGCGCGTGGGCGAGATCCGCGGTCTCGGCAGGCGAGCGCCTCGCAGATCGCGTGCAGGTTGTCGCCGTCGCCGGTCGACGAGGTGAAGATGGTGGCGAGGTCGCGCGCCGGGTGCCTCGAGTCGCATCGCAGGCCGCGCCGCCAGCGCGAGGCGCACGCACCTGCCGGCGCGGCGCCGCTCGAGTGGCGGGCAGCAGGCGGGCTGCGGGAAGCACGGTCGGGTCGGGCGCCAGGGCTCGGCGCCGGCGAGCGCCGGCGCCTTCGCGCCAGCTCGCCAGGCCCGGACCGACCAGGCCACCCACGACTGCGAGCGCGAAGCTCGCCGCGTCGCGCGGCGTCCGAAGACGAGGCTGCAGTTCGATGCCGCCGAAGCCGAACGAGTTGCTCATCACGCGGCGCACGCGCGCCGGCCGCGGCGACCGCGGTAGTCGCGCGGCGCAGCGCGGGGTCGACCTCGCGCGTGCCGGGGCTGCCGGGCATGCGGCCGTCGCTCGATCGCGAGGACGGAGATGACCGCTTCGACCGCGCCCGCCGCGCCGAGCGTGTGCCCGGTCATGCCCTTGGTCGAGCTGCACGGGGACGCCGTGCCGAAGACCGCGGTTCACCGCGCGGTCCTCGGCTGCGTCGTTGCTCGGCGTGCCGGTGCCGTGCAGGTTCACGTAGTCGATGTCGCGCCGGCGCGAGCCCCGCCGCGGCGAGCGCCGCACTGCATCGCGAGGCGCGCGCCGAGCCCCTCGGGGTGCGGCGCCGACATGTGGTGCGCGTCGCACGATTCGCCGGCGCCGAGCAGGCGCGAGGCCTCGCGGGTCGCGCGTCCCGCGCGCGCTCGAGCAGGAAGAACGCCGCGGCCTCGCCGATCGAGATGCCGTCGCGCGCCGGCGTCGTACGGACGGCAGGGCCTGCGCCGACAGCAACTGCAGCGAGTCGAACCCGTAGAGCGTGGTGAGGCACAGCGTGTCGACGCCGCCCACGACCGCGGCGTCGATCAGCGCCCGCCTCGATCAAGCGCGCCGCCGTCGCGAACACCTTGGCGCTGGACGAGCACGCGGTCGAGACCACGTTGGCGGGGCCGTGCAGCCCGAGCCGCGCGCGCACGTAGTCGCCGGCGAAAAGGTGTTGTGGGTGTGCTCGTAGTCGAAGTCCGCCGGCAGCGCGCCGGTCGCGGGTCGCGCCGGCGGTAGGCGAGCTCGGTCTGCAGGATGCCGGCGGTGCTGGTGCCGATGAAGACCCCGACCCGCCCCGTGCCGACGCGCTCGAGCGGGCGCGCGCCACCGCCCCGCGAAGCCGTCGGCGCGCAGCGCGAGCTCGGCCAGCCGGTTGTTGCGGCAATCGTAGGCGTCGAGGCCGTCGCGCACCGGCAGCACCGCCAGGTCGCCCACGCGCCCATGTGGGCAGAGCGCCGTCGTCGAATTGGCACGGCGCAGTCCGCGGCGCCGGCCGCAACGCGCGCCGGTGCCGCGCCGATGCCGCGGCCGATCGCGCTCGTGGCGGTGTAGGAGCGGATGACGAGCCGAATTTAAACGACGTGCCTGGCCACGAACGGACGTTGGCGAACGGCGTGCCCCGACTCATCGGCTCGACGTCGACGGCGAGGCCGCGCGGCCAGCGCCGCGTCTCCAGTCGGCGGCGGGCGGCAAGAACGCAGCTTCGGCGCGAGGCTGCCGCGCAGCACGCTTCGAGCATCGCGCTGCATCGCGTCACTTGAAACGCAAGTCCCGCGCCGGCGTCGGCTTCGCGCAGCAGGATCAGCCCGCCGGGCTCGAGCGCCGCGGCTGCCGTCTCCAGCGCGCGCTCCTGCTCGGCTTCGTCGAGGTAGAGCAGCACGTCCAGCATCACGATCACCGAGCAGGGACCGAACTCGAAATCGCGCAGGTCGTGCAGTTCGGCCACTTGCGCGCTGCGCGAGCACGCGGTCTCGCCAGCCATCTCGACGCCGACCAAGCGATCGAAGCCGCGCAGGGCGGGCCGTCGCGGCGGCCAGTCGCCGCGCCCTCGAGAGGCTGTCGCCGCCGCGGTCAGCCAGCGAACAACAGCCCCGGCCGCAGCCGAGGTCGGAGGTTGCGCCGGTGCGACAGCCAGCCCGGCGCAGCAGGGATACGAACACGGGGTCGCGACGCAGCTTGCCCTGGCGAAGTAGCACGCGATGCCGTCCCGCGTCACGGTACGGCCCGTCGCCGCTGCAGCAGCAGCAGCCGCTCGCTCATCGCCGTTCAGGGCGGCCGGCAGCGTGACCGGGACGAGTCCGGCGTTCGATCCTCGAGAAGCCGCGGCAGCATGTCGAGGACGACCGGCCTGCTGGGGGGGGCTCGTGCAGCAGCAGGATGTCGCCCGCCGCAAGCCCGCGCGTCAGGCGCTGCTCCACTTGCGCCGCGTCGCGGGTCACCGTATCGAAACCCCGTCCGCGTCCAGCTGACCAGCTGGATGCCCGCGCGGCGCAGCTCGCCCTCGAGGAACGGGTTGCGCAGCCCGGCCGGCGCCCTGAAGTAGCGGGCCGTTCCTCCCACCGCCGCAATCGCGGACTGTGCAGCGTCGATCTCGCGCCGGAGCCCCGCGGGTGGCAGCAGCGAGAAATCGTTGCGGTGGGTGAAGCTGTGATTCTCGAGCGGTGTGACCTCGCCGCAGGATCTCGCGGCCGAGGTCGGCGTGCTTGCGCGAGGCGCGAGCCGACCACGAAGAAGCTGGCGCGCGCGGCGTGGCGATCGAGCAGGTCGAGCACGCCGGCGTACGGACTCGTTCGGCCCGTTGTGAAGCGTGATGGCCACCTCGCGTCGCTGGCGCGCGGACTCTGGCAGCCGCGTCCAGTTCGCGCCCAGCAGGCGACTGCGGGGCCACAGGCCCGCCGCGGCAAGCGTCAGATGGTCGGCGACCACGGCGCCGAGCGCGAACGGCCACGCGGGCGGATGCAGCACCGTCGCGCCGACGGCGGCGACGTGCAGCCAGGCGGCAGCCGGCAACACCGGCGGTGTCTTCATCGGGGCACCCATGCGAGGAAATGCTCCCAGATAAACCGCCAGCATTGCCAGTCGTGCGCACCAGGTATCATCGGTCACCGCATCGGCGGGCAGCAGCGCGGCCGCGCGGCGGTGGAAGTCGGCGAAGCGGTCCTCCGCGCCGAACCCCAGCCACACCGGCGCACGGTCGCTCGAGGCGAGGTAGGCCCACGTCGCGTGCTCCTCGTCCGACGGCAGCGTCCGCGTGCCGAGCCACGGAGCGATCAGGCCCACGCCGGCGATCGTGCTGCCCGGTTGTCGCGCAAGCTGCAGCGCGAGCCAGCCACCGAGGGAGATGCCCGTGAGCCAGACCCGTCGGCCGGACGCGAGCGCCGGCAGAAGGACGGCTTCGCGCAGCACCGCAAGGTCGCTGCGATCGTCGAGCGCGCGTACCGGC
>CAVYKG010000003.1:0-320437 GCA_963769065.1 uncultured Pseudomonadota bacterium
ACCATCGTATTGCTCTTTCGCAATGGCAATGCGCCTGCCACAACGGCGCCGCATCGCAGACATAGCGCACCGCACCGCAAAGGCAGCGGCCGCCGAACGGGGGGGTCAGGCCAGTCATATGGACAGCCTGCGTCCGCGCCAAGGCGGGGTCAAGCGACAAGATGTTGTGGATAATACCCGACCGTCCGCCATAGACGGGGGCGCCGTCCTTGACTTGGTCCGCTTGTCGCCCAAGGATGCCGTTTCAACGGAATCACGGGGAACCCCTTGCGCCTGACCCGGCTGCGTCTCAACGGCTTCAAGAGCTTCGTCGATCCGACGGATCTCGTGATCCATGACGGGCTGACCGGCGTGGTCGGGCCGAACGGCTGCGGCAAGTCGAACCTCCTGGAGGCGCTGCGCTGGGTGATGGGCGAGAACCGGCCCTCGGCGATGCGCGGCGGCGGGATGGAGGATGTGATCTTCAACGGCGCCGCCCAGACCATCTCGTCCAGGGTCTCGCCGAGCAGCTTGCTTGGCGGCTGATCACCGCCAGGTTGACGATCTGCCGAAGCGGCCATGGCCAGTTGGCCTGTCCGAGTGCTTGCGGCGACCTCGGTCGAGGTGCTGGCCATCTACGACCAGCTCGAAACCGAGCACGTAACGCGATTCGTCGCTCGCCAGGTAGAGGACCGCTGCGGCGATTTCCTCAGCCAGACCCATACGGCCGACGGGCACCGATGAGGCGAATTTCTGCTTGAATGCATTGATCTCGTGGACCGACATTCCAAGCTTTCCGTAGCGGTGTATCGATGCCGCCGGGAGCGACAGCGTTCACGCGGACCTTTCGCTCGAGCAACTCGTGGGACCAGCTGCGGGCGAGTGATCTCACCGCTGCTTTCGCGGCTGCTACCAGCGACAGGCCGTGTGCTCCGGTCTGCGCGATGAATGACGTATTCAAAATGACCGACGAACCGTCGCGCAGGATCGGTAGCGCCGCCTGCATCGAATGGACGACGCCGCGGACATTAGTATCCATCACTTTGTCGTACAGGTGATCATTGATGCTTTCCAATGCTGAGGGCAGCACATACCCAGCGTTCGCGAAAAGAATGTCGATCCCACCGAAACTCTTCTGAATCTCTTCACTAATGCGCTCATTCCATCCGGGATCGAACGTCGGCGCGCAGCACAAGCGAGTCCGGCCCCAGTTCGCTTTGCACGTTCGCAAACGACCTTTCGTCGCGGCCCGTTACCGCTACACGAGCGCCTTCTGCAACGAAAAGCTTAGCCGTGGCTAGTCCGATTCCGCTGGTTCCGCCCGTAATCAATGCGGTCTTGCCTTCCAGTCTCATATTCGCTTCTCCAACACCTATCTGCGGCAACGCGCCGTACGGATAGGCTTGCCCAAGACAGGTGAGTGCAAGCGACGGACATCCCACGTATAAGGACATTCGAGGACGGCTTAAAGTGAGCGAGGAAGATCCTGGAGCTCTGTTCGCGTTACTCAGTCGACCAGGGAACAACCGGGGAGGGGTGCTGGGCCGGCGCGCGTTTGAGCTAACAAGGCATACCACGCAGCCCTCGGTTGAAGGACTGGTGCGAAGGGTTCACCGCCCAGTACTCTGAGAGGGCGGTCTTTGCTAAGGGGATTCGGTCTTGTGAGACCGGCGCACCTGCTGTGGTGAGTGGCCGTGGAGCTTCACGAAGGCGCGTCGCATTCTCTCTGGATCACTGAACCCGACGGCGCGGGCGATCTGTTCTATGGGTTCCGTCCCGCTTCTCAATCTGACTTGAGCGGCTTCAACTCGAAGCCGTTCCACGGCCTTTGCTGGCGTCTCACCAGTTCCCCGTCGGAATGCGCGACCGAACTGGCGAACGCTGCGGATGGCGCCGTTTCGGCCAGTCGTTCAACTGACAGATGCTCGACGAGATGCTCACGTGCGAATGCCAACGCCATCCTGATGCGATCCGAGTCGGGGTCCATCTGGGACATCGCTGAAAACTGCGATTGACCCCCCGGTCGGCGGTGAGGAACCACGAGCTCTCGCGCCACTTCGCGGGCAGCCCGGACGTTGTGATCAATCTCGATCAGCGCCAATGCCAAATCGATTCGTGCGGCCACGCCGGCCGACGTCCAGATGCGCCCGTCGGCGGTGTAAATCCGGTCGGTCTCAACTTTGACAGCGGGGTACCGCTGCTGAAGGTTTGACGCTAGTCGCCAATGCGTCGTAGCGCGCCGCCCGTCGAGGAGGGCCGCTTCGGCGAGTAGGAACGCACCGCTACAAACGCTGGCGACTCTTCCCGTCCGAGAGGCAAGTGCCTTCGCAGCCGTCACGGCTCCTGGACAAAACATCGGCGCGACCTCACCGCCAACGAAAATGACGGTGTCGAAATCGAACTCTTCGAAGCACGATGTTTGGACAGGCAACCCGGAGCTGCCATGGACTAGCCCGCCGTGCTCGGAGATCACATGGAGGGCGTAGAGCTCGCGTCCCGAGAGACTATTGGCCTTCTCAAAAGCACTGAGCGGGCCCGCCAGATCGAGGGCCAGGTCCGCGAGAAAGTTTCCGACGACGTGCATGGGATGCTCTGACTTAGAGTACGGCTGGCGTTCAGTTCCGCTATCCGCGGCGCAGTTGTCCGACAGTCATCGTGGCTCCAGTCTTAATAGACGAGCGTCGGCAAACGACCATCGCAGCGTGGTGATCTTTTCGTGGGGGTTGATGGCATGTCTTCAGACCACATATCTCGATGGATCTTCCACTGGCCGTGTTTCTTGACGAGCACCACTGTCTGTTTGCCGCGTAGCACGATCTGGCCAGAGTCGTTGTACATCTCCATCCACGAGACACTGGTTGCGGTTTCACCGTTTCCGTAGATTTCGTAGTCGTGAAACGAGAGTCGGGCAGGCATCACGGGGCGCATGTTCTTCTCGAACCAAGCCAGAATTTCTTTTCGACCTGAAATCGCAGTCTCGTTGGGAGGCAGAAGCATCGCGTCGTCGGTGTACAGCTGCGACACCTCCATCAGATTACCCTTTGCGAAATGGGCGCGAAAAGTTTCCGTGACTGCAATGACGGCAGACTCTTCCGTCGGTCTGGCGTCTCCGGCGTGGGTGGCAAGGGCCAGAGCGGCCAGAATCGACATAACCAATGCTTTGCTAGATCGCGTTGCCATGACCGTCGCTCCTCGCTCCGCTAGTCGTTGAGGGGCATCGTAGAGACCCAACCTTGTGCGGGAGCGACGTAGATCCTCATTCTCGGCCGCTTGTTTTTGCCAGTGATAGCGACCGAAACTGAGGGAACGAAGTCGTGTGGAGCACCGATCGTCACTCCTAGAGTCGCTTCGGTCCGGCAACCATTTCGGTTGGCCCGCGCGAATCAGGAGTACGACATGTCCGAAATCAAGAACCGAGCGAGTTCCGAAGAGCTAACAGACGACGGTCACTCGCGGAGGCAAGTCATGCGCATGGCTGGCTTCGCAGCTGCTGCGGCTGCGGTTGGTAGCCTGCTACCAATGCCCGGGAGCGATGCCGTGGCGAGCGAATCCGCAAAGCCGCTAGAAGTGTTGTTCGCGATTTATCCCGAGGGGACACTTTTGGACTTCGCCGGCCCCAACGAATTGCTGTCGCGAATCCCCAATACGCGGGTTCGGTTCGCTAGCCCGAGTGGTGGCATGGTGAAGCTTGAAATGGGCGTTCAGTTTGGTCCAACAGAGAAGCTCGCAGATGTGGGAGCGGTTGATGTGATCTGCGTTCCCGGCGGGCCGGATCTGAGCGCGATGATGACCGCAGAAATGCTTGCGCATGTCAGACGGATCTCGAGAATCGCAAAGGAAAGGTACGTCACTTCGGTCTGTACAGGTTCGATCATTCTGGCGGCTTCAGGAGTTCTGACAGGGAAAGCGCGGCGCGAGAGTCACTGGGCGTCTCTGAACGTTCTACAAATCAGTGCAATACGGACCCCGGTCGTATCGTGAAGGACGGCCGATTCATCAGCGGCGGCGGTGTAACTGCGGGGATTGATTTCGGACTTGCGTTGGCAGCAGAGCTTCGAGGTGCCCAAGCCGCCCAAGAAGTTCAGCTTCTGGTTCAGTACGATCCGAAGCCGCCGTTCAATGCCGGACATCCTTCCGTGGCTTCGGCCAAGGTCCGCGACGCGGTTTACGAGATGTTGCCGGGTTCGAAGTACGGCCTGCTGAAGTTGGGCGGTGTCGGCTGAGTAGCCACGAACGGCCGGCCTTGAGCTTGTCGTCTCTTGAACGCTCGTACCAGTTGCGAAGTCTTTCCTGAGTCTTTGCAACCAGCGGTTTAGTGATCACGAAATGAACTGGGATAGCCGCGCGGTCTTTTGAAATGCCTGACCGCGCGGCCTCTCGGTGGCTTGGGCGTTGCTGCAGAGCCATGTGTCACGGGCTCGCGACTGTTGAATGGCGGTACGGCGCACGTTGAGTCCCTGCACGGGTAAGCGGATTGATGTGGAAGGAGTGGTTGTCTCATTGAGCGCCGCACGGAGGGCTCGGATCCTCGAGGTCCTGGCAGGAGAGGGTGTCCGGCGGATCATCAGATTGAATGGCCGAGCGAAGGCGACTTCGAAACGGCGCCGATGCGGGTGTCGGCAGTAGGGGGCGGTCGGTTGCTGGCGACGGCTCCGACGTCCAGTTGCTGCGGGGTGAAGGTGGTCGGGCTCGCTTCTCAAGGTGGGCGCAGATCGAAGTGAGCTCTTCGCTTCTGTCGAGCAAGGCCGGGATCAGGCCATTTCGGAGCCGGGCGCTGAGAGCTCTTCGGCTCCAGAACCCTTCTGGTCGGCGGCTGCCGCTGTATTCCGTCAACCCCCATCGTTCCTTTTGGCCGGGTCTCGATTCTCGCGACAAGGAAGGGAAGTCGCGTTGGCGTGACACTTTCTTAAGCGGCCTAGCGCGTATCCCGCGAATGTGATTCAAGCTTCTGCTGTGTTCATACTTCGCAGCAATCTCTGAGAATCGAAATGCCGTAGAGGGATTGAAGCGAGCGTGCTGCAGAAGTGACCGCTGACCGTGTGAGTCCTACTATCAGGTGTAGGCCCTATTGAGCTTCCAAGTCACAGGCGTTGTTCTGGAGAACGGTTATGAGAAAGCCCATCTACGTCACCTTGGCGATCATCGCACTGGCCGGCGCTTACGCTGCAGGTTCCTATCGAGTCCCCTGGTGTCCGAGGTGCAAGCTCAAGCGCAGAATGGCCCGCCACTCGAACAAGTGCGCGCTCAATTGGCGGATCAGCCAGTCAATTCGCCTATTCCGGTGTTGGGCAAGATCTACTACGTGATCCTCACTACCGCGACGGGCGATGGTACCGAGGCACGTAAATACCTCAACGATCACTTTCTATATCAGGCAGATCTGGAGAAGCGTGGCATTACCTTCGCGGCCGGCCCACTTACGCAGGTGGACGGCAATGAGCGGGTCGGATTGATCGTCATCCGTGCCAACTCCCCAGAGGAAGCTCGGAAGATCGCGGATTCGGATCCAGAGCACATCCATAAGGCGCGCACCTATAAGCTCTATCGCTGGATGCTGAACGAGGGCCAGATCAGTCTTAAAGTGAATCTGTCCGAGCAGAAGATCATCCTGGAGTGATCGTCGGCGCGTGACGTTGCCGCCCCCCGAGTTGCTGAAACTGGGGCAGTACTGAAGAGGGCGGCTGAAGCCTCGAATGCAGCGCATCGTTCTGCTGTTACGCCAGGCCGCCGCGCTCAAGCTTCTTCAATGATTGTCTTCACTCTCACTGCGGTTGGCTTCGGCGTCACGGTGCCGTCGCGATGCAGGATGGCAACCTTGGTCAGCGCGGTGCCGAAGAAAAGGATGAGCGAGGAGTAGTAGACCCAGAAGAGGACGAGGATCAACGATCCGGCAGCGCCAAACGCGGAGGTGGGTGCGATTCGAGTGAGGTAGTACGAAATCAGGTATTGGCCAAGGGTGAAAAGCACCGCCGTCACCAAAGCGCCACGCCACACATCCCTCCAGCGCAGGAGCACGTCCGGGAGCACCTTGAATAGCAGACCGAGCAGCGTGGTCGTGACAGCAAGCGAGAGTGCGACGTCCAACGCGCCCGCCAGAACGGAAGGAACCGGCATCCAGTGCCTGGCGTGCTGGAGGGTGACGCTGATCGCAACGCTCATCGAGAACGACAGCAACAGCAAGAAACCCATGATGAGGACCATGCCAAGCGAGAGCAGGCGCGCCTTGGCGAAAACGAGCAGGCCGCTGCGGTCGGGCTTGGCCTGTACCCCCCACAATTTGTTCAGTGAAGACTGCATCTGTGCGAAAACCGTCGTTGCACCGAACAGCACGGCGCCGATGCCCGCCAGCGTGGGCATGATGCCCGCCCTTTGTGGACGAGACCGCTGCACTGCATCCTCCACGGCAGCTGCGGCCTGCTGGCCAATAAACCGCCTGATGCCGTCAGAAATTTCGCCCCGTGCCGCTTCCTCTCCGTACACGACACCGACGATTGCGACCAGGATGATCATCAGCGGCGCCAGCGAGAACAGTGTGTAAAAGGCCAGCGCGCCCGCATGGTGAAACGCATCGTGCCGTAACCATGTCCGGACTCCTCGGATGAGCAGCTTGAAGTAGGCGTTTGGGCGCACCGACCCCCCTGAAGCCGGCCCACGCTGAAAGTTCCGGGGCTCAACTCCAATCATAACTTTGGTCGCAGGACGTCTACGAGCCGGTCTGCTGCGCTGTAGGACAGCCCGATGCGTGTGTCCGCGATCTTGGTCGAGGGCCGGACCCGTCCATTGCACGCCGCCGGTGCGAAGGCGATGCTGTGGCTTCTCGGCTCGTGTGAGGCCTCATGGCAAAGAAGCGATCGTTCCGGGTGAGGCCCTCGCGAGAGGCAGGATGGTGCATCCCGCAGCGGTTCAGTGGAAGGAGTGCTCGCGATGTGGCGGTAGCGAAGCGGAGCTGACCGGAGATGAATTCGTCGCCGTTTCGTCGGCGGCGGGGTTGTATCGCGGGTGTCCGCGCAAGGAGTCGACGCATGGAAACGTTCACACCCTTTATCGAGACCATGGGAAAGATCATTGATGGAGTCGGCGTGCTCGTTGTCACGCTTGGCTTGGCAGTCGCTACGATTCGCTTCTTCGCAACCATGCGCAGGGCGCCTGAGCCCTATCGACGGTTCCGTCAAGATATAGGACGCGGCATCTTGCTCGGGCTCGAGTTCCTGGTAGCCGCGGATATCATTCGCACGGTCGCAGTCGCGCCCACACTCGATGGCGTTTTGGTACTTGGTCTGATTGTGGCAATCCGCACCTTCTTGAGCATGGCCCTGGAGGTGGAGCTCGAGGGACGGTGGCCATGGCAGTCGAAGACTGAGCCGTCGCCACACGCGACCTCTTCCAGACCCGAGGCCTGACCTCGAGATGCGAGCAGTACCAGCCCGAATGTCTCAGACGCTGGAGAAACCGACAAGCTGCGTACGCCAATCCCGAGCCCTGTGCCGCTGGCGCACACGAAGTCGCGGTGAGCGGCGGGCCGCGGTATGTTGGCCCGATGCCCGCGATCATGCCTCACCAATTCCGGGAGTCCGTTCAGCGAGCCCGCGCAGCCTCGCAGCGCGGCGACTTGCAGCTGCTCGGGTTCGAAGCGCAGGGTTTCGATTGGGAAGAGGCGGGGCTGCAGCTCGTCAACGACGCTCTGCTGGGCCTGGCAGACATCGAGCGCGAAGACGTCCCGAGCGTGCTGCTGTTCACAGGGCACATGATCGACGTCCAGGGACGCGAGCCCCGCTTCCCGAATACCGCAGGAGCCGAGGCGCACGCGCGGCGCCTCATTTTCGATGCGCTTTTGGAAGAGCGGCAACATGGGCCGGGCCGCCTGGTCGGCATCTCCGGCGGAGCGTGCGGCGGAGACATCCTGTTTCATGAGGTGTGTGCGGAGCTCGGGATCCCGACGCAGCTCTATCTCGCACTGCCTGCGGCGCTGTTCGTGGAAAGGTCTGTCGCTCAGGGTGGGGCGCGTTGGCGACAGCGCTTCGAACTTCTCATGGCATCACTGCCGTGTCGTGTATTGAATGAACGCGAAGAACTGCCGGGCTGGCTGAAGCGCAAGCACGACTACTCTTTCTGGCAGCGGAACAACTTCTGGATGATGTTCAATGCGCTCGCTCTGGCTCGCGATACGATGACGCTGCTGGCGCTGTGGGACGGTGGCGCGGGGGAGGGCAGCGGTGGAACGCAGGACCTCGTCGATCGAGTCGCCGAACGAGGTCAGCGTGTTCGCAGACTGCCCGCGGAACGGTTGCGTCAATATGCAGACGGATCTCGCCAGCGAGGAGGCAGCTCATGACGACGACCAACTTCGGCTCGGCGCTGCCGTTCGTCCTGAGATGGGAAGGCGGCCTCGTCGACCATCCCGCGGATCCGGGGGGACGCACGAACCGGGGAATCACGCAGCGCGTCTACGATGTGTGGCGTGGGGCGCAGAGCCAGCCGGTGCGCGACGTCGGGTTGCTCGAAGACGCGGAAATGCGCGCGATCTATGAAACGGGATACTGGTTGCCAGCGCGTAGCGATCTGCTGGCGGACGGACTCGATCTCGTACAGTTCGATACCGCGGTGAACATGGGCGTCCGTCGCGCTGTGCGATTGCTGCAGTTGGCCGTTGCATGCGCCGTCGATGGTTCGTTCGGTCCGGCGACGCGGGAGGCCGCGCAGACCTGCGATGTCGCGTCGACGCTCGTGAAGTATTGCGATGCGCGCGAAAAGTTCTACCGGGCGCTGGTCGAGAAGGACGCGAAGCTCGGCGTCTTCCTGAAGGGGTGGGTCAATCGCCTCGATGCGTTGCGAGGGCAGGTCGGGCTGCCGGGTCAGGAAGCGCTGCTGTCGGTGGATTTCGGCGACGCAGGTTTCATCGCCAAGATCCCCGACGAGCTTCCGGATCCCGTCAACTAGGGCGACCCATGGGCGATCCAGAGGCACAGGATATTCGCGCTCGGGCACAAGGCGCGCTCGAGGTGCTCAGTGGCCCGATCGACACGACGGCACTCGGGAAGGCCCGTGACCTGCTGGTCCCGTTGCGCAACGCGCGAGAGTACGAGCGGCTGCGCCAGCTCGCCGAAGCGTTGAGTCGGATCGACCCGTCAGATGTCGCCACCCGCATCCTGTACGCGCAGGCCCTCATCGAAACGGGCATGGCTACCGTGGCGATCGACGTACTGTTTCGGCTTACGGAGCGGCTCGACACAGCCGCTCCGGCCTGGGCCGAAGCGTCGGGGTTGATCGGCCGCGCGAACAAGCAGATCTACTTCGAAGCGCGCGACCGGACGACGGCCGGCGCGCGGCAGGCGCTATCGGACGCGATCGACGCGTATCGCAAGCCGTTCGAGCGGAATCCGGCCAACACGTGGCATGGCGTCAATCTGCTTGCACTCGTGGCCAATTGCCGCCGACTCGGACTGACGATCGAATCTGCGCCGGATCCGCGGTCGCTCGCGGCGCACCTGGTCCAATCGCTCGAGCGCAGCAGCGACCGAAGCAGCGAGTGGTACCTGCCCACCACTCGCCGAGGCCTGTCTCGGCCTCGGCGAGTGGGACAGGGTCGAACGCGCGATCCGTGACTACGTACAGCGCGCGGATGCGAAGGCCTTCCTGCTGGCGAGCACGCTGCGCCAGTTCACGCAGGTCTGGAACGTCGAGGAGGACGAACGCGGGCGCGGTCTGGCCGCGATTCTTCGCGCCAAGCTGATGCAGCTCCCGGGAGGCGTGCTGCGTCTGTCGCCCGGCCAGTTGCAGCGGCTGACTACCGAAGAGGAGCCCAGCCATGCGCAGCTGCAGGCAGTGCTCGGGTCCCGTGGACCGCAGACTTTCCGCTGGTGGAAGATGGGCATGACGCGTGCGCAGTCGGTCGCCTCGATCTCGCACCGGCTGGGCAATCGCGTCGGCACGGGCTTCGTCGTCCGGGCGGCGGACCTCGGAATGGAGCCGGCCGACGAACTCGTGATCCTCACGAACTTCCATGTGGTGAACGAAAGCGGCGCGCACCCTGGCATCCGGCCCGATGAAGCGAGAATCGTTTTCGAGGCGCTCGACCCTCCTCCTGAATATTTTGTCGACAAGCTCCTCTGGAGCTCGGCGCCCGAGTTGTGCGATGCCTGCGTGCTTCGCCTTAACAGGCCGGTGGTGGGCATCGAACCGCTGCCGGTGGCGCGCGCCTTGCCCCGGCTCGCGGAAGCTGCCCAGGTGTACGTCGTGGGGTATGCGGGCGGGCGCGATCTGGCGTTCTCGTTCCAGGACAACGAGCTGCTGGACCACGAAGGGCCGCCGGAGGGCAAGCCGCAGATTCCGGGGGTCTGCCGGGTTCATTACCGCGCGCCCACGGAGCCGGGTAGTTCCGGTAGCCCGGTGTTCGACTCGTCGCTGTGGGAAGTGATCGCCCTGCATCACAGGGGCGGACAGATCGGAATGCCGCGCTTGAACGGAACGGCAGGCACTTACGGTGCAAACGAGGGCATCGCGCTTCGCTCTATCGCGGCAATGCCCAAGCGTTGAGGGTCAGATTTCGATGTTGCTCACGTAGTCGCTGATGTAGCTCGTCACACGTTTCGCGATGACCGTCTTGTCGGTGAGCAGGCGCTCCACCGTCGTGTTCAACTCCGCTTCGCTGCGGTGCAGCTCGGCCTTCTGCGACGAGAACCTGAAGAACAGGATCTGCGTCAGCCTGCTCTCCGCCAGCACGCTGAAGGCGAGCAGCTTGATCGTGGGCTCGCCATGCTCATCGGCCCCTACGTGGCTGATCTGGAATTTCGCGCCCTGCGCGTGCTGGCCTGACTGGTCGAACAGCGTGATCCAGGGCTGCGACTTGTCCATGTCGCCGAGTCCCTCGAGTACGGACACCGCCAGAGACACGCCGGCCATGGCGGGCCCCAACATCGCGGTCAGTACCGGAACGATGGCCTTGTGCACCGTCACGCCCTGGTCGCGGATCTCCTGGAGTTGTTCTTCCGTTCCGCGACTCTGCCAGCCGATGTGGGTCAGCACCTCGTGGTATTTGCGGTGCCAGTCGAACACACTTGCGGCATCTCCAGTTGCCTTGTTCGCGGCAAGCTGCGCGAGCAACATGGAATTCGCGATGAGCGGTCGCAGGTCCGCCGCGATGGTGTCGGAGAATTCGACGAGCTGCGGGCCGACGCTCATCAGCTCGCGACGATCCGAGAATCGGGGTGGTTCAGCGCCGAGAACAGCTTCGAAGTGCGGCTCCCGCTCGGGCAGGGCCAGGTTTCGGACATACTCTTCGATGTGATTTGCGGAAGCGCTCATCGTTCCTCCTCGTAGCGAATCGCAGATGAAGGCTGTCGGCGAGGACTGGCGCGCGGTCACCGCGCGCAGCGAAAACCCAGGTCATCGAGGCGCTGCTCCTCCGACGCATGCCAGCGTCGAGAAGCGAGCAGACGGTCGGGTGGGTCGTGCCAGCCTCCGCCCCGGATGACCTTGCCGTCGGTGTTCTCGTCGGGGCCATCACGGAAATCGTCGCTGACCCATTCCGATGCGTTGCCCGCGAGATCGAGCACGCCCTCCACGCTGCGTCCCGCGACGTGCGAGCCCACCGGAGTCAGACCATTCGCATACGGATCGTCGCCGTCACGCGCAAACGTGGCGAGCTCGTTCGTCGGTTCGTCCGTGCCCCAGGGGTAGGGTCGAGCGTCACTGCCTCGCGCAGCCCTTTCCCATTCCGCCGAAGTCGGCAGCCGACGCCCGGCCCAGCGGCAGTAGCCATCGGCATCGCGCCACGACACGCCGACCACCGGAAGCTCCGCGTGACGGGCGAGATCGACGCCTTCCCACAGATCCGGCGGCACTGACCCAGTCGCCTTCAGGTACTCCGCGTAGCGGCTTGTGGTGATCTCCTGCGCATCGATGTCGAAGGCATCGACATGGGCGGTGCGCATCGGTGTGAAGTCGTCATCGCCCATCGTGAAGGTGCCAGCCGCGATGCGAACCAGCGGCGCGCCGTCCTGGGTGACGGAGCCGCGTGCGCTGAAATGAATCACCGCAGCCGCGGCGGCCAGCACCGCGAGTGAGCCGACTGTTGCGGGCACCAGCCGCCGGCGGACGCGTCGGCGCGCGATCTGCTTCACGGTATCCGCGACGCTCGCGGTCACATTGCCGACCGGCTCGCACAGCGTGACCGCCTTGAGGTAGGCCGGGATCGTCGCCATCGGTGTCGGCGCGAGCACGACGGGAAGGACGCGCCCAGACGGATCGGGCCAGCATCGCTCCGCGATCGACAACTCCGTCAACGTGTAGCTGCCTGCGTCCACTGCCTGGGGCGAGAGAAACATGATGAAAAGATGACAGCGCTCGATCGCGGTGCGCAGTCGCGAGTCGAATTCCTCACCCGCGGGCAGATCGTCTCGATCGAAGAACACGGTATGACCCGCCTGGGCGAGCGCATAGCGAATGGGCTCGACCGTCGCTCTGTCCTGCGAGGCGTAGCTCACGAAAATTCTCATCGCCCGGATCCTGTGGCAGCATGCGGTGATTGGCAAGGAGTGCCACGACGCTCGAGGACGCTGCAATGAGCCCGCCCCAGTCCCGTGTCGACAGCGGTCCGAGAAGCCTATGAGCGGCTGCTCGAGGAGATGTTGCGGCTTACGCAGGATGATCCTGGCCAGAGAGCCCGGTGGCTGCGGGAGTTGTTCGAAAGGCCCCTGGAGTTTCCGGCGGCGCTCGCCGGGCTCGAGCGCTTCACTGACGTCGGCGAGCGGTTCGCGAAGATGCTTCGCGGAGCGGGGAATGACGGCGCGCTCGAACAGTGGGCGCGCAAACGCATCGAACGGCGCGCCGACGTCGAACGCTCCATCGCTCCCGCGCGCACTCGCTCGATGCCCGGACTGCTCGGCGACGAGCCTTCATCCGGATCCGAACCCCACTATGAGGCCGCGGCCGATACGGTTGCAGAGCCAGAGTCAGCGCCTCCGCCTGCGCCCGCAGCGGCGCCTGCAAATGGCGGCGGCGCGCCGCCGTTTCCGCAACCGCCGCCTCCGTCGGAGCAGCGGTTCCTGAACGCGGCGATTCGCGATCATGAGTCGACACAGCCGCTCGAGATCGCCACGTCCTACCTGCTCGAGTTCGGCGTCGGTCTCACGGCCGTGGGCGACGGCAGCACCCGCGTTCCCGATGCCGCGGTGTTGTATGGCCCGGGGGAAGAGCTCATCGAGCTCACGGTCACCCTGACCAGCGACGATTTCGACATCGACCAGGACGCCGCGCCGCTCAAGCTCCCGCGTACCGGCCCTTCGAAGAACAAGGCGCGATTCGAAATCACGCCGAAGAAAGAGGGGCGATGCAGGTTGACCGCGAGCATTCACAAGCAGGGTAATTTCCTGCTGCAGATGGTGCTCGAGTATTCCGTAGGCGATGCGAGCGGCGCGAAAGGGGCGAGCACCGAGACGCACGGTCGCTCCTTCGGGGCTGCGACGAATCTGCAGCCCCGCGAGCTCAGCATGGTGATTCGCGTTGGCGCGGCGGGAACCTATGAATGCACCGTGACGGGGTCGGTGAGCACTCACGTCTCGCTGCCGATCACCGAAGCGCTGCTCGCAGACATCGTCGCGGAAACCCGCCGCGCCCTGATGAGCGTGATATCCCAGCGCGATGCGACGGGGCAGCTGGTGTTCCAGTTGCCGGTGGCGATCGATGCGGACTCGAATGCGGTCGCCCTTCGCACGCTGGCGCGTGCCGGGGCCTCGATGTTCCGGCGCATCTTCTTCGGACCCGACTCGCGCCAGGACGTTCGGGCGCTGGGCGCGCGTCTCGCCGAACGGGCCGGTCGCGACGGCGAGCAGCTCAAGCTGCAGATCGTCGCCGAGCGGTTTCCCATTCCGTGGGGCCTGCTTTATTTCGGCGACGTTGCCGATGACGCGCCCCTCGACTGGAGCCGCTTTCTCGGCATGCGGCACATCGTCGAGCAGATTCCGCTGCAGACCGATCTGCTGGTCGACGATCCTTCGATACGGAGCGATCCGTCGCTGACCGTGGGTGTCAATGTCAACGCGGGCATCGACCAGCAGATGAAAAGTGATTTCGTCGCGCGCCAGCTTGCGTTCTGGGATCGGATCGCAAAGGGCCTCGGCGCCAGACTGCAGCTGGGGAAGCGATCGAGTCGTGCGGACGTGCTGGCTGCGCTGCGAGGCCAGTGCAACGATCAGCTCCTGTATCTGTATTGCCACGCGGTGACTTCGAATCCCGGTGATCCCGGTGGCATCAACGCGTCCCATCTCGTGCTGACGAACGACGAAGAACTATCTCTGGACGACTTGAACCGCAACGCGCCGATGCAGGACAAGCTGCGGGGTGCGCCGCTGGTTTTCATCAACGCGTGCGAGTCCGCCGAGCTCACTCCGGCGTTCTACGACGGTTTCGTGCCGTACTTCATGGCGAAGGGGGCGCGTGGCGTAATCGGCACGGAGTGCAAGACGCCGGCGCTGTTCGCAACCCAGTGGGCACTGGCATTCTTCCCGCGATTCCTCGCTGGCGAACCGTTGGGCGCGTTGTTCCTCGCTCTCCGGCAGGAATTCCTGAACCAGCACAACAATCCCCTCGGGTTGCTGTACGCCGTGTATTGCGATGGCGATACGCAAGTGCAACCCGCGCTCTCGCTCTGACCAGGAGCCATGCATGCCTCTTCGAACGATTCCCGGAACGCAGGTCCAGTACTACCTCATCAGCTTCGATGAGCGTGGAGTCGAGCGCCCCGAGGGCGACGGCAGGCGGCTCAGCCAGACGGTGAAAACCCTCATCGCGGATCCCGCTGCGGGGATCACCGACGTGTTTTTCGCCAGTCACGGCTGGAAAGGCGATGTGCCGGCCGCCATCGATCAATACGATCGCTGGGTGGGCGAGATGGCACGTTCGCCCGATCACGCCGCAGCGGCGGCGACGCGGCCCGGGTTCCGGTCGATCGTCGTCGGCCTGCACTGGCCCAGTCTGCCGTTCGGCGAAGAAGACCTGCCGAAGGAAGGCGGGTTGCTGTCGGCGCAAGGCGAGGTGAGTCTGGATGAGGAGGTCGATCGATACGCTTCCAGCATCGCCGACACTCCCGCTGCGCGCGCCGCGATCCGCACCATCCTCGAGGCGGCCCGGCGGGGCGAGGGGCGGGAGGACGCGCTGTCGCCCGAAGTGCGTGATGCCTATCGACAGCTCTTCGCGCAGGCGAACGCCGAGGGCGACGAAGGCGATGCCGGTGATCCGCCCGGCGCCGATCATGCAGAGTGGAATCCGGACGGCATCTACCGCGAGGCGCGGCAAGCCGGCAAGGACACGGCAGCTGCGCCCGGCCTGCTCGGAGGAGGCGTCGCCGGAACGCTCAAGGAGTGGGTGACGGCGCCGCTGCGCCAGTTGTCCTTCTGGAAGATGAAAGCTCGCGCGCGCCACGTGGGGGAAACCGGCGGGCACGAATTGCTGAACAGCCTGCAGACGGCAGCGCCAGCGGCGCGCTTTCACCTGATGGGACACAGCTTCGGCTGCATCGTCGTATCCGCGACGGTCGCGGGGCCTCCGGACAAGCCTGGGCCGGTGCGTCCGGTGGATTCACTGTTTCTCGTGCAGGGCGCGTTGTCGTTGTGGTCCTTCTGCGCCCAGATTCCGAAAGTCGCGGGCAAGGCCGGCTACTTCAATCGCATCCTGAAGGATGGCCTGGTGCGGGGTCCGATCGTCACCACGCGATCGAAGTTCGACCATGCGGTGGGCAAGCTCTATCCCACTGCGGCCGATCTCGGCAATCAGTTCGTGCTCGGCGGAGAGTTCCCGAAGTACGGCGGCGTGGGAACCTTTGGCGCACAAGGCCTGCACGATTCAGCCGAAGATCTCGTGATGAGTGCCGCCACCCAGCCGTACGACTTCCGTCCGGGCCGCGTCTACAACCTCGAGTCGAGCGGGGTCATCAAGAACGGGGGTGGGTTCTCCGGCGCACACAGCGACATCGCCCATCCGGAGGTGGCGCACGCAATGTGGGCGGCGGTGATGACGGTCTGATACGGCTTGTTCCAACCGGCGCTGTCGCATAACCTCGAGTCGCCGACGCCGGTTCACGGGACTCTTCACCGAGGCCATCCATGCCGCTCGACCCGTCAGCGTTGCCGCTGCTGCTGGCAGGGCCGATTCTTCGCCGGGTCGAAGCCGACCTCGTATCCGTATGGATCGCGACGTCGCGCTCGTGCAGTGTTGCGCTGCTCCTGCATGACGCTGCCGATGTCGTCGCAGTCGGTGGCGCCGACGACCCTCGTGCGCGCTGGGAGTCGGCAGTGCAGCGAACGCTGCAGGTGGGCGCGAACCTCCACGTCCTGACAGTGGTCCTGGATCTGCGCACGCCGGGCGGTAATGCGGCGCGCGGCAGCGGCACCACGCTCGAGCCGAATCTCGTCCATTCGTACGACCTGCGCCTCTTCGAGGAGCGGGATCCCACGCAAGCGCACTCGCTGCTTTCGCTGGGCCTGCTCGCTGCCCCCACGCCACTGGGCTTCGACCCCGATGAGCTGCCTTCATTCCGGACCTGCCCGCAGGAACTGGACCAGCTGGTGCTGGTGCACGGCTCCTGCCGTCAGCTGTTCGCGGTGCCGCCGGTCGAAGACGATCCGACACTGGACGACGACCCTTTCCTGCCGCCCGGCGGCTGGCCGGGACGACGTCCGGCACCGACATCGCCGGCGTACACGCTCGATGCAGACGCCGATGCGTTCCCCGAGGATGAGTATCCGCAGCTGCCCAAGCGCGATGGCCTGCTGTGGGTGGATACGCTGATCGAATCGCTGGGCCCTTCGCGCGTCACCGAGCGGCCGCATCAGCTGTTTCTCACTGGCGACCAGATCTACGCTGACCAGCCGCCCGCTGCGGTACTGCCTGCGATCAACAAACTGGCGCGACTGCTCATCGGCGAAGAAGACCTGGGCGCGGATTCGGCGGGCACCACGTTCAGGCGCGCCTCGCTGAAGAATTTCCCGCCGGCATTCCGCGCCGACATCGTCCGGCGCAGCGCCGGCTTCACGACGTCGGCGGGAGAATCGCATCTGCTCTCGCTCGGCGAGTTCGTGGCGTACTACGTGCTGACGTGGTCACCGGCGCTCTGGGAGCTGCCCTCGCCAGGTCTGAGTGCGCTGTGGCCGAGCCAGGCCGAATTCGATCCGGAGTCGACCGCAACCGATGGTGACAGGCCGTTCGAGGCCGTCCAGGTGCAGATGCCTGACGACTGGCGGGTGCGCTTCCTGTTCGCGAACGATGACGGCACCGGAGAAACCCAGGCCTACCTCGACCTCGTGAAGCATCTGCCGGATCCGCCGGAAAACGGTTCGCCGTCGCGCGACGCTGGTCCCGACGCGCACGCAGCCTGGTACTTCGAGCAGCAGCGCAGCTGGGCGGCGAACAGGTACTGGTCGCCCGAGCTGTTCGAATGGTGGACGCGGCGCTTCCGCACCGGCCTCGGGCGCGTGCGCCGCGCGCTGGCGAACGTGCCCACCTACATGATCGCAGACGATCACGACATTTCCGACGACTGGAACTTCAGTCGCCAGTGGCGTGAGCAGGTCTACAGCCGGCCGCTCGGTGTGGACATCATCCGCAACGGCATGATGGCCTGCGCGCTGATGCAGTGGTGGGGCAACGATCCGCGTCGCTGGGCGACGGGACCGGAACGCGAGCTGCTGGAGAGCGTCAACGGGTATAGCCAGTCGATGGCTGCGGCAGCGGGCCGTGGCGAAACGCTGCCGCGCGCAAGTCTGGACCGCATCCATGAGCTGCTCGGCCTGCCGCAGAGCACCGTAGGCGCGCGCGCGCCGACGTTCCGGCCTTTGCTCGAGTTCTCGTTCCAGGTCGAAGGTCCCTGTCATCGCGTGCTCGCCATCGACGGTCGCACCAAGCGCCGCTACCCGACGCGCACCGCGATCGCCGGCGGCATCGATTTCGAAGGTGCCACGGGCACGCTGGACGGCGAGCTCCCGACGGGATTGCCGGGCGAAGAGGCCGTCGGGCTGTTCGGCGATTCGCCGATGGCAGCAGCGCTACCGCCGCGTCCCGCCGGCGACACGAGGCAGGTCATCGTGATCACCGGCGTTCCGGTGGTTGGCCCGGAAGGGATGGAGCAGTTGCTCGTGCCGTTCCAGCGTCATGCGCGATTGATGGAAGACGTGGATGCCGAGTCGTGGGCCTACGAGCCGGCGACCTACGAGGCGCTGCTGGCCGCGCTGTCGCGCTACGGTTCGGTGGTCATCCTGTCCGGTGACGTGCACGTGGGCTGGAGCGCCGCGCTCGACTACTGGGGCCACGCCCGCAACGAAGACGTGCGCACCGCGCGGATCGCGCAACTGGTTTCCAGCGGCCTGACCAAGGATTGGGGCGACCTGTCGCCTCCCTTGCGCAACCATGCGCTGGCGCTGGATCTGTTCGAGGCGGCGACGACGCTGGCATCGACCCAGGCGGAACGCATCGGCTGGGGCGCTCCGCTGCGGACGGTGCCGGTGCCAACCCCGTCGCTCGCGCCGCTGGTCACGAAGTCCGAGCAGGCGCATCCCTTCTATCGCACTCGTCTGAAGATGCAGGCGCCGGTGGTGCCGGCTCAGGGCTGGCCGGAAGGCGCGGAAGAGGCGCGCGAACCGAACTGGGCCTGGCGCGCGGTAATGGCGCGCGACGATCGCAGCGAAGCGACATCGCCGCCCGACATGCAGCATCGCTGGACGCCGGTGGAGCTGCCGGAGAATCCGCTCGATCCCGCCGGGATCGGCTGGCACGCGAACGCCGCGCGTCGCACGGCGTATGGACGCGTGTTCGCGGTGAACACCAACGTGGGCATCGTCACTTTCGAAGCCGAGGGCACGGGCTTCGACGTGCGTCACGTGCTGGCCGGCGAGTTGCCCGCTCTGGCCGATACGGGGGTCGCGCCCACCGGACTCCAGCCCTACATCGTCCACCGCATCTCGCTTTCGCCGCCCGCGCCTGCGACCTGGGATGAAGGGCGACCGAGGATCACCGGCAACGGCGGCTGGGGCGTCGACAAGACCGATCCGGCATTGATGAGCGTGCTGAAGGTCCTGCCGCAGTTATGGTCGGCGGCGGCGGGTTTCACGGGCGCGGTCTGGAACGACGTGCCGCCGGTACTCGACGGTATCGCGCGCGAAGCATTGCTCGCGGATGCCGCGGATCGCGTCAGCGGCACGTTTCGCCGTCGCGTGCTGCGCGACCTCGGCCCGTTCGCCGCACTGTCCGACGCCGAGCTGGACGCGCTGACTCCCGCTGCCGTTGCGGCGCTCGCTTCGTCCGTCGGGCGACTGGACATCGGCAAGGAGGCGCGAGCGCTGGTACGCCCGGACCTCGAGCGCCTGCTCGCGTTTCACCAGTCGCTGGCCGATCCGTCGACGCTGGTCGACGATCTCCTGCTGCTCGGTTGCTCGGAGTGGATCAACGAGCGGGCTCGCCTGCTGACGGTGATCTGCGGCGTGCTGGTCACGTTCCGCAGCCCGGTGACGAAGCACGTTCCGGTGCTCTCGGGACTGCTCTCGAGCCTGTGGGACTTGTGGCGGCATCGCACACGCGCGGAGATATTCACCGACCAGGGGCCGCCGCTGGTACTGGCGGGCCTGCTCGCGTTGATTCCACGGTCGATCACCTTCGTCATCAGGCTGCTGGAAGAGGTGGTCGTCAACGTGATCCAGGACCGCGCGCCGCGGCCCGGGGGCGGCCCGCCGATCTTCACACCGGAGCTTGCGCTCACGGGGCTGGGTGTCCCGCTCGGGCTCATGCTTTCGCGGCGATTCACGACGGTGTCGGGCTGGGAGCCACGCGTGTCGCCGGCAGCGCCAGGCACTCGCCTCGGAATGCGCACGCCGGAAGCGCTGGCGCGACAGACCCTGAGCTTCATGGTGCATCCGGGCGGGCAGCAGCGTTTCGCGCGTCCGGCGCGCAAGCTGTCGGCCACGCTGCGTGCGCCGCCATCGGCTGCGGAGAGTCCACCGGGTAGCCTCGTCATCGGCTGGGACGGTGGCTTCGAATGGGAACGGGAGCTGGGTTCCGGGTTCATCGCGCGCCTCGAAGTGGATGGCCGGGGCACTCACGAGTTCGCGTGGGGCGGATTCCCGGTACCCGACGGAAGGCTCGGTGGCGCATCGTTGCGCACCACGCTGCTGCGGCCGATTCGCGCCAACCTCGCTCCCTTCGGACTGCAGCTGCGGCTGACGCCGGCCCTCAGTCTCGCGATCGGCGCCACCGGCGGCCCGGGCGAGGGCTCGATCGAACCGACCGTCGCGTTTCGCCTGGCGCTCAACGATCTCGAAGACCGCATCACCGTCGTTCCCGACGACGCGTTCCTCGTGCAGCTGCTGCCTACGGACGGGCTTGCGTTGCCCTTCGACGCCGCGCTGGAATGGACGGTCGACAAGGGCTGGCGGCTGACCGGCTTCGCGCAGGCGGCGAGCGCCACGCTGCTGAATCCACCGGCGGCACCTTCGCCGGACGAGGCACGCGCACCGGATGCGGATTTCGACGATCCGCCGGTACGCTCGCCGTTGGGCACGATCGCCGCGGTCGTCACGCCGCTGAACCTGCGGGTCGGGCTGCTGTCGTTGACGGAACGGCGCCTCGAAGTCGCGACGTCCGGTGACGACACGGGCATCGCGCTCGACGTGTCGGCGGCCGCCACGGTCACGGCATTTCTGGGACCGGTCGCCCTGGCGGTGTCCGGGCTCGGTCTCATCGGCCGGTTCCGGCTCCTCAACACTTTTGACGAGAACGATCGCATCACCGATTTCTCGATGTCGCTGAAGATGCCCACGGGCTTCGCGCTGTCCATCGACACCGCGGTGGTTTCCGGGGGCGGATTCATCGAGCGAATCGAGTCTCCCGATCGCCTCGTGACCTGGCGCGGCGCGCTGTCGCTGCGACTGGGCGAACGCGTGGAGCTGACGGGCTTCGGCATCGTGCAGACCGGACCGGGCCGGCCCTGGTCCTTGCTGGTGCTGCTGTATGCGCGCCTGTCTCCGCCGGTGGAACTCTCTGCCGGACTGCGACTGGTTGCGGTGGGTGGGTTGGTGGGGCTGAACCGCACCATGCAGGTCGACGCGCTGCGCGATGCCGCCACGGGCACGCAGGGAACACTGGACAGTTTCATGTTCCCCGAGCGCGCCGAGCAGCGGTTTCTCGAACTGCTGCCGGCCATCGACCGCTTCTTTCCGACCGCCAAGGGTCATCAGGTGGTCGGCCTGATGGCCCTGATCGAATGGGGGGCGCGTGCGAAGGCCGGCACGCCCGCCGAGTCCTTCAGCAAGTACGGCGAGTTCCGGCTGGCCCTGCTCGCGGAACTCGAGTCGCTGCAATTCGGCTTGTATGGCACGGCGCGCCTGGGCTTCCCGAGTCTCGACCGGCCGCACATCCTGCGTGTGCGCGCGGCAACCGAGGCGTTGTACGACCATCGCGGCGGCTATGCGCGCTTTTCCATCACGCTCATCGAAGCCTTGCTGTTCGAACAGGTGCACCTCACGGGCGGCTGCGCGCTGCTGATCAAGTGGAGCGATCCGGGCGCGCTGGTGTTCTCGCTCGGCGGCTTCCATCCCGCGTACCGGCCATACATCCCGCCGATGCTGCGTGAGCCGCCGCGACTCGGCATCCAGTGGAAGCCGCACGACCTTCTCGACCTGAGCGTGCAGGTCTATTTCGCGCTGACCGACACCAGCCTGCAGTTCGGTTTCGACGGGCACCTGCAGGCGGGCGCGAGCTGGGGTGGCATCCGTGCTGACGCGGAATTCAACTTCCTGGTGATGACCGAACCGGTGTGCCACTTCGAGGCCGACATCTACCTGCGGGTCACGGCCTATCTGTTCGGCGCCGATCTCCTCAGCGCCTCGTTCAAAGGCGCGATCTCCGGCAACAAGCCCTGGTCGATCGAGGGCTCGGTCTACTGGGAAGTCTGCGGCGTCAGCATCTCCAAGGACCTCGGGCCTTACGAATGGGGCGAGCATCCGCCGACGACATCCACCGTCCAGCAGTCGGCGCAGCAGGTATTTGCCGAGGCGCTCGCGGATTCCGCGAGCTGGACGTTGCGGCGCGCGCC
The DNA here is from genome assembly GCA_963769065.1 of uncultured Pseudomonadota bacterium. Classification (GTDB taxonomy): domain Bacteria; phylum Pseudomonadota; class Gammaproteobacteria; order Steroidobacterales; family Steroidobacteraceae; genus ZC4RG30. The sequence continues at coordinate 22,052 of CAVYKG010000003.1, forward strand.
GGTGATGGCCGTGCGCCTGCGGGCCGGCCTCGACGATGTGCTGGACCCGCGCGACCAGCTCGACGTGCGCCAGCGTCGATTGCCTTTCGGCGTGCGCATCGAGACCAATGACGCCAATCCGCTCGCCGATGCGGGCGTGTGGACACTGCAATCGGCCGGCGGGAACGCGCGCAAGCTGGCGGACCTCACCGACGTTTTCCCGATGCGGCGCTATCTCGCCAAGCCACCGAAGGAAACCCCTTTCCGGAGCGGGCTGGTTGCAGGGGCTCGACTGGCGGGTCTCGACTGGACCTTTGATATTTCGCGCGCCGTTCCGAGCGATGAAGATGAGACCGAAGACCTGGTGCTCGACAGCCTGCCTGTGAAACCGCATCGCACGAGACTGGGTGTGCGTGTGGCGCTCGCCGATGCGGTGCTGGTTGCTGCCCCGGCGCGTGCACCGCTACGACGCTGGACGCGCCATAAGATCGCGCTGAAGAAGGTGATGTCGTGAAGCTCTTCTTCCTGCCGTTCGTGCGCGAGGGGTTCATGGCGACCGGGGCCGGTGCGCCGCGTGCGCGCGTGCAGGTCTCGTTGCAAGTTGCTGCGCCGGGCCAGGCGCCTCGCGAAGTGGGGCGCGAACTGCCGTTGCTCGGGCCGGGCGATGTGCTCGGGCTGGATCCACGGCAGGTGCTGCGCGTGACGCCCGCTGCCGGCACGCACGACGCCGAGCCGGAATTCTTTCCAGCCATCGAATTCGATTCGCCCGACCTGCCATGGGCGTACAGCCCGCTCATGACCGCCGGTGCACGCGTGGCGCCCTGGCTCGTCCTCGTGGTGATCGAAGCCAGGGACGACGTCGCGGTGGCGCCCGGCGCGCGCGGTCAGAGTCCCTGGGTATTGCGCCTGCCGGCGGATGTGGCGGCACGCGAGCTGCCCGACCTCGCGGATTCGTGGGCGTGGAGTCACGCGCAGGTTGCGTGCGACACGCCGGCGGGGGTTGAAGACACGTTGGCAGGTCATCCCGATCGCACGCTGTCCCGTCTGATCGCGCTGCGAAGACTGCTTCCTCTCACCGAGTATCACGCGTGCGTGGTGCCGGCGTATCTCGCAGGCCGCGTTGCGGGTCTCGGCGGCGACCCGGCCGCCGAGCCCGCCATCGCCACCGGCCGGGAGCTTGCGTGGACGAAGAACGACCCGCCGACGAGCCTGCCGGTGTACTACACCTGGCGCTTCCGTACGGGCGAGGCGGGCGACTTCGAATCGCTGGCCCAGCGCCTGCGTGGTGCGCCGCTCGACGCGACGATTCCTCCCGCTCCTTTGCATCTGTTGCTGCCTGCGGGCGATGGCAGCCTCGTCGTGGACTGGCAACCGCCGTTGCGCGCGCCAGGCGCGGTTGCGTCGCGACCGCCGCGCCCGGAGACGGCTACCCGCTTGCTGAACGACGCATTACGTCCCGGCACTGCGAGCCGACCGGTGTTGGGCCCTGCGTACTTCGGCGCGCCCTGGACGACGGAGCAACCGCTTGCGCCGGACACCGACTGGCGCGCCGAGCTGAACCTGACGCCGATGCTGCGCGCGGCCGCGGGACTGGGGGCGGAAGCGGTGCGCGCCGAACAGGATGCGATCGTCGCCTCCGTCGCCGAACAACTCGAGGCCTTTCGCCATGAGCAGCGCGAGGGGCGTCGTCGGCAACTGATGGCGAGTGTCGGCGGGCGAGTGACACAGCGACTGCAACGCGCGCCGGCGGCGGAAAAGGCACGCGTGTTCGCGCCGCTGGCCGCGCTCCGGCAGCAGGCCGCCTCCAACGTCGGCCTGTTCACCATCGCCGGACGGCGAATCGAGCGCAAAGCCGCAAGGTTCGCAGGGCCTGCGGTGTCGACCACGGTGCGCGCGCCCGGCGAGTTCGTGCGCGACGCCGGTCGTGCCGCGTCCACTGCACCCACCTCCGGTGCGCCATCGATCCCGATCATCGATGCCATAGCCTATCGACCGAGTGTGGTCCGCGCGGCGGTGTCCGCGCCTCAACCACCGCCGGTACCGCTCGACCCGGCCGCCATTCCCACCGGCGCCTTCGCGCCGCGCTTCCCGCGGCCGATGAGTGAAGCGCTGGCGGAGCGGCATCCTGAGCTGATGGTCCCCGACGCCAGCGCGCTTGCACCGGACAGCGTGCTGGTAGTCGAGAGCAACAACGCGTTCGTCGAATCCTTTCTCGTCGGCGCCAATCAGGAACTGCATCACGAGCTGTTGTGGCGCGGTTTGCCGGCGGATCCCCGGGCCACGGCATTTCGCAGGTTCTGGGCGCGCCCGGGTACGGTCGACGACGCCACCGCCGACGACATCGGTGACATTGCGGCGTGGGCGTCGGCGAGCCGCGTCGGAAGCCACGTGAGCGCTGGCGCATCGATGATCCTGCTCATGCGCAGTGAGCTGGTGCGCCGTTATCCCTCGATGCTCATCGCGCTGGTCCCGGCGCAGTGGAAGCAGCGCGAACGACAGCCGGTGACCGATCCCACGCGCATGAGCCTGCCGCTCTTCCGGGGCCGCATCGGTACCGACATGCTCTACGCCGGATTCGCCGGGGTTCCGATTGCCGCGGCGATCGGCGCGACGACTCCATCCGGCGATGCGGGTTCCTACTTTCTGCTCAGCGAGAATCCGGGAGATCCCCGCTTCGGCCTCGATCCGCCTGGCAATACTTCGGCACCCACCCGCACCACGCTGAGCTGGAGCCACGTCGGCGCCGCGGGCGCAACGTACGCGACGCCATCCTCTTTCCCCGCGGTGCCTGATGCGAACTTCAGCCCCGCGACGGCCACGGCGGCGGACATGGCCCGTCTCGTGCGGCAGCGCCCCTTCCGCGCCTTCCTGCACGCTTCGCTGCTTGTACGGCTACCGGGCTGAATGATGGATCGCACACGACTCGATGCCTCGCTGACCCGGCTGTCGTCCGCGGAAGCGGCATACGACACCGCGCTGCGCCTGCACGCCATCGCCACCCGCAATGCGGCTACACGCCGGGATCCGGCGCTCGCCGCCGCGCTGGAACGCGCCAATGCACAACTGGCCACGGCGAGAGTCGCCGTCGCCGGCGCGCGCGTCGACCTCGACCGCGTGCGTGAAGCCGAGCTCGCAGGGTTGGCGACCGCGGACCAGTTCCTGGGAAACATTCCTGGCGGCGAGGTCATCGGGCTGTTTCCCGTCGGCATCGAGGCGAGGCTTGAGCCTGGCCGTCTGCGCATCCGCGTATGGCCGGATGCCATCTCCACCGCCACGCACGATCCGCGCCTCGACGAAACGGAACTCGCCGCCGCCAAGCGCTACTGGCGTGCCGTGGCGGTCGCCGGTGGCGAGCCGCAGTCCGCTTCGGCGTGGGCCGAGCTCGCCGACACCATTGGCGTGACGCGCGCTGCATGGGCAGTGAAGTTGCTCACGCCCGTCAACGTCGCTGCGATCGGGGCCACCGTCGAGCCGGAGTTTCCGATTGTACCGCTGCATGACAACCAGGCGCCGTTCGTGCCGCGCGCGGGTGTGCTGCCGGATCGCTGGATCGCCATCGGAATCCGTGGTGTCGATCGAGTGTTCGAACGCGTCGGCGCGCCGATTCCGGTCGATCTCGCGGTGGGCCTCGATACCACGCCAGCGGAAACCGCGGCGCTGGCGAATCGCGAAGGCGAGCCCATCCAGCTGCCGCCGCGCATGCGCTGGATGAGCGACTTCGCGCTTGCGGTCGAGGCGGGCATGGCCTTCGACATCCCGCTGGCCGCCGACGTCGATCATCTCGATGAGCTGATGGTATTCGGCGTGCGCGTGACGCAGACACCGGCGCAGAACGCCGATGCGCTCGAATCTCTGTTCACTGGCCATCGTTTCAGCCGCGGCCTCGCGTTCGTGCCGCAAGAGACGCCCACCAACAACAGCGGGGCCGGCGGTTCCGGCATGCCGTCACGCGGCGAGCGGGTAGCGACGTCGTTTGCGCTGGAGCGGGCGCCGCGCGCCTTTCCCGAAGGACTCGGCGCAAATGGCGGCGTCGCCGCTCGCGCGTTCGGCATAGCGTCCGAGGTGTTTGCTCCGGTTCCGGCTTCGGGCGCCGCGCCCATCGAAGCGGAACCCGCCGGCTTCGAGTCCGAAGCCGCACGCGCGATGCAGACGGTGCTGTGGCAAGTGACGATGGGCACGACGCTCGAGGACTTCCTGCTGCAATCGGGTTCGCGCGTGGAGGCGCTGCGCGACTACTTCCGCGAGCACGTGCGCGCTGCCGGACCGGCGCCCGCGCTGCGGATCGGCCGGCAACCGTATGGCGTGCTGCCCGTCACGACCCTCGACGGATGGGTATCGCAGCCGGGCGAGCCGCTGGATGCCAACCTGCTGCCGCTGCTGCGCGCGGCACGCAGCTGGTTCGCGATGCGGCGGCGATCGCCGTTGTTCGAAGGGTCGACCGAGGAGGCGCTGCGTTTCCTTGGCCGCTCGGCGCACCTGTTCGCTGAGCGGACCCAGCAGGTGTCGGGCGGCAACGCTCCCAACCGATGGCAGACGCTGGCGGGCTCTCTGGCGGTGTCCTCGCGCAACTCGATCCGCGACACCTGGCGCAACTCGCGCATCACCGGCACCGTCGACGGCGTGCCCATCCCGGTTGAACGCAACATCGTCGACGAGGTGACCGCCGCCGAGCTTGCAGCGCTCGCCGTCGCGTCGCCGTTGTCACTCCTCAGCGCCGCGCCGTCCGCATCGATGCTGGGACGCGTCGCGCGCCACGCGACGCTCCTCGAGTGGTGCCGCTTCGCGCGCGGTGTGATCGAGGCAGCGGTCGACGTCGCATCGCGCAAGGAACTCGCGGCACAGGCGACACGCAATGGCAGCGACGTCTACCTGCGCGTGCTGGCGAATGCCCGGAGGCCGATGCCGCCGGTCGGACCGTTGCGCGACCTCGAACTATCGCGCGATCGCGCGACGCGGCTCGGCCCCACGACGCCTTTTGCCCGTCGACGCGATGGCGAGATTCCCGAGCGTCCTGACGTCGTCGAGCCGCCGGTGGGCGATCCGCCTCCGGTGCCGGAGGGGGGGCCGGAGGTGTCGGCCGAAGAACTCCAGAAGATCCGCACGCTCGTGGGCAACGGCGCCGAACCGCTTCCTTCGTGCCCCGGCGCGGCGCGCCTCGCATCCTTTCGCGCCATGTTGACGCGGCTCGCGCAGTTTCCCTCCGCGCGTCTCGAATCGGAATTCTTCGGCGTGCTCGATGTCTGCAATCACCGGCTCGACGCGTGGTACACGTCATTGGCGACGCAGCGGCTGTCGACGTTACGCGCGGCGAAGCCACGCGGGCTGGTGATCGGCGGCTGGGGCTACCTGCAGGACGTACGACGTGCCGATGCGCTCGATCCGGCGCAGCAGGCCGAGTTCATCCATGCACCCTCGCTCGACCAGGCCGCTGCCGCAGCCGTACTGCGCAGCGCTGCGCGGCGTGCGCAAGCGGGTGGCAGCAGCCACGCCGACATCGACCTGTCGTCGCGCCGCGTGCGTCTGGCGCGCTGGATCCTCGAGGGCGTGCGTAACGGACGATCGCTGTCCGAGCTGCTTGGCGCCCGCTTCGAACGGGCATTGAAGGGAACGCCGGCCGAGACGCACCTCGGACAACTGCGAACGCGCTTCCCGGGTTTCGCCGGCCACGGTGTGATCGACGGACTGCGTCTCCAGGCCGAGCTTTCCACGGTCGACCCGCAAGTGAAGCAGGCCGCAGCGGTCGTGGATGCGGCTGTCGATGCGGTTGCCGATGTGCTCACTGCCGAGGCGGTCTATCAGATCGTGCGCGGGAATCCGGCTGGCGCGCTGGTCAACCTCGAGGCACTTGCCGGCGGCGCGCCGCCGCCGCAACTGCGTGTCACCGAGACGCCGCCGTCCGGAACTCGCCTCACGCATCGCATCGTGGTCGCGTTGCCGGCAACGGCAGCCGCGCCCGGCTGGCCTGTCGCAATGACTCCACGCGCCGCTGCCGAGCCCTTGCTCGATGCGTGGTGCGGCTTCGTGCTCGGTCCGGCGGCCGAGACGCTGCTGACCCTGGAAGCCGCGGATGGAACGGCCGGCACGGTGGCTCTCGCGGCGCTCGATATCGGAGCGATCGACGTCGTGTTCTGCGGTCGAGGCGATGGGGCCGAACTCGCCGCACAGCTCCTGCGTGGCGCGGCGCGCGTCGGGTTCGCCGCGCAGAACGTTCGGGTCGACCGCGCGTGGAAGGATCTCGTCGGCCTGTGCAACGCAGTCGTGCAGGTGCTCCTGCACGCGCAACCGCTGCGCGCGGATTCGTTCGAGCCGCCCGCCGCGCTGAGCCGCGCCGTCCCGGATGACCCGGGCGACCTGCCCGCGCGCGTGGCGGCGGCGTCTGCTTCGCTGTCCGCCGTGCGCGATGGGTTGCGCGATGACCCCGCAGCGGCGCTGCTGCGGGCGGCGGCGTTCGGCATCGTCGTGCCCGGCACGCTTCCTGGAGCGGCGCCCACGCTCGAGCAGCAGGAAGCGCTGCGGGCGGCCATCGAATCGCGCATCGGCGATGCTGCCAGTGGTTTGCCGCGAGACCGCCTGCGCACGCTGTTCGGTGGGGACCTGCCCGGGGTTACGACGTTCACTCCAACCACTCCGGGCGCTCTGGTTTCGGCGGCGACGCCGCCCGCCAGTCTGCTCGATGGCCAGATGCAGGCCCCTTCCGCATGGCTCGACGCGAACGGGCGCACGCATCCGAACGCGGCTCACCTCGCCGAAGTCCTGCTGCGCCGGGACATCGCCACCGGCGGCGCGCCGGCCTCGCTTCGCATCGCGCAGGCGCCGTGGCAGGACGGTGATCGCTGGATCGGCACGGCGTTCACCAGCGCGAGCGGCGCGCCGCCGGTGGGCCGGCTTTCCGTGCTGATCCATGCGCCCGCCGGCTTCGCACCCGACGCGCCGCTGGGTGGCCTGCTGATCGACGCGTGGACTGAAACGATTCCCTCCGCAAAGCGCGATACCGCCATGGCCCTGCGCTTCAACAACGCGGGCGCACGAGCGCCCCAGTCGGTGCTGCTCGCAGTGAATCCCGATCCCTCGCACGCCTGGACGACGACGACACTGGTCGAGATCCTGCAGCAGACGATGCTGCTGGCGCGCATGCGGATGCAGCCGCCGGGCACCTTCAGCACCGGCGGACTCATGCCCTTCGCATGGCTGGGACAGCGAGCCGACGGCACCGGCCTCTCGTTCCCGCTCTGAGGCCCTCGCATGGAAACCAACCCTGTCTGGATTCGGCTGCACGCGGAATCGACCGATGCCACCCTCGCGATCGCCGTGCAGGCGCGCGTCCATGATCCGCTGTGGTTGCTCGGTCGCCAGTGGCAGTTCGGTGAGCTGCGACACGACGCGGGCGCGACGCCGGTCGACGTCTGCGTGGAAGGCACCTCGTCCGCAGTGAGCCGGCTGCGCGGCGGCGCTATCGATGCCACGGCTGCCGGTGAGGCGATCGACGTGACCTCGACGCCGCTCGAAGCGCTGGTGGAACGCGAGGCGGTTCCCGAGCAGGGCCTCGACAATCTGCGCCTGCGCACGGAGGCCGGTATGCAGCTGCTGCGCCTGTTGCGCGCGGCCGGACTTGAATCACGTGTCTCGTCGTGGGTGGAGGCGAGTCCGTTCGTGAGGCCAGCAGAGGAGCTGGACGATGCAACGCGTGAGTGGTTTGAGTGCGTCGATGGCCGAGTGCCCGACGGGGGCCGTCTCGCGATGGCGATCGGCGATCGTCTGGCGGACAACGCGTCGGCGGTGAGTGATGCTGAAGCCGCTGTGCTGCAGGGATGGCTGGCCTGGGCGGGGGGGCGCTTCGACCGGCCAGCCACCGGACTCCCGACCTGGGATCCGGAACACATCGAATACGCTTTCTGCGTGGCGGCGCGTGGAGCCACGGCTGAGGCGGTGCTCGCTGCGCCCGAGTACGTGGAGGGGCGGCTCGACTGGTACGACTTCGAGCAGTCGGCCGGCAGCCTCGGCACGATAGGCGAGGCCGCGCCGCGACGCTTCTTCCGGATCCCGGCACCTCTCGATTTCGCCGGCATGCCGAACCCGCGCTTCTGGACCTTCGAGGATCCCGGCGTGCGGTTCGATACCCTGGATGTGCTCTCGAGCGCCGACGCGGCGCCGTCGGCCGCCACGCTGATGGTGCTGGATTTCGCGCTCAGCTACAGCGACGACTGGTTCCTGCTGCCGCTGGCGCTGGATGCGTGGACGCTCTTCGAACCCACCCGCATCGCGATCACCGACGTGTTCGGCGAGACGACGCTTGCACAGCCGCCGGCCGGGCGGTGGAACATGTTCCGGATGGAGTCCGCCGGTCCGACAGCCGGATTGTCGCGGCAGGTCCTCGTTGCGACACCCATAGATGCCGGCGAAGGGCCGCCGGTCGAGGAAGTGCACTTCATTCGCGACGAAGTGGCCAATGTCGCGTGGGCCGTGGAGCGCATCGTCGCGCATCCCCTCGGTCATGGCGCCGCGCCTGCGGCCCAAGCCGTCGAGACGAACGTTCCGACGCCCCCGGGTCTGACATGGACGCTTACGCCACCATCTCCGCCGGGCAACTGGTTTCCGCTGCTGCCGTTGACTCTCGGTCGACTCGCGCTCGGCACGCTGTGGAACGCGCGCGGCCAGGAGTGTGCGGGCCAGTTGCTCGAGGAACTCGCGTCGCCGCGGCAACTGCATCAGGAGGAAGTGCCGCCGGAGGGCGCGCAGGTGGCACGTCGCTGGCAGTCGGCGCGTGGTATCGATGGTTCGCTGCACTTCTGGATCGGCCGGAGCAAGTCGCCGCGCCGCACCGACATCGCGCCGGCCGTGCGATTCGACGTGGTCGAGTGGAAGTAGACGTTCCGGGGAAATTGATACGATCGCTCTCACGATCACGCTCGACAGGAAGCTCGAATACATGCACTTCGGCAAGATCACCTTCGGCGTGGACGAGCGCGGTGAAGTGGGCCCGCTGACGCGCAACGTCAAGATCCAGGCGTCCGCCGATGCGGCACAGTCATTCTTCGGCGGGCACATCATGGCGATGCCGTCGAGCAGGATGTTCGTGGAGGGCGTCGAGCTCAACCGCATGGGTCAGAACCTGACCCTCGCGCGCTATCCCATCCATTCGCATCTGGTGGGTGAGGCGTAGGGCCAGTACATCAGGAACGCTTCCATCCACGACACGTACAACCGCTGCGTCACAGGTCACGGCACCCATGACGTGCGGGTCGAGAACAACGTGACTTACAACATCGTCGGTCACTGCTTCTTCCTCGAAGACGGTATCGAGCACGGCAACGAGTTCGTGCACAACCTCGCCATGCAGATCAAGTGCCATACCAGCAAGCCGTGCGCGCCGATCAGTCTCGCCCGGAACTCGATCGCCGACTCTGTCGTCGCTTGTGCCACTCATAGAAGCCACCTCGCGAGACACCGAGCGCCTCGCACAACTGCCGTGTCTGCCACGCTCCTCGGTGCCTTGCGAACAACGCGGTCCTCACTGAGGTTCCTTCGCAAAGTAGGCGATAGCCTGCTCCAAGATATCTCGCTCGGCCTTCGTCTTGGGCAGCTCGCGTCGAAGCCACGAGACCTCGGCATCATCGGGTCGCTGAACGCCGCACCCAGGGAAAAGCGTTCTTACCGTTGGCGTTCGCGTCCCGCACCCACTTGCGCAGTACGTTCTGGTGCAGTCCCCAGTCCTTCGCCGCCTGCCGCGCGGCCATGCCGCGCTCCTGCACCAGCTTCACCGCCTCGTGCTTGAACTCGATCGTGAAAAACGTTTTCCCGTCGCACGCCTCGAGATCATCGGCGGCCGCTATGCTGTATGTGCCGGTTCTCCACCCAGAGAAATCGAACTCGCGGTCGACGAGACACTCCCAGCGGAATTGGGCCAGACGAAAAGGCTCGGGGCTAACTTCATCATCACTACCGCTCATGAGGACGAGACTCTTACGCGAGCCTAGGCAGTAACCTGTAGAGAGGTGACGCCAATGGTTTTACTGGGAGGGTTCAGCCCTCGGTGCCGTGTCGCCTCATCGCCAGGCGTCGATCGAGACCGTGACCGGCACAGTCATGTGCCAGGCCTGCATCATCGGGCTTGCGTCGCCGCCGGCCACGATTACGTCGATGATGCGCGGCGGGATCACGACCGGCACCAGTGTGCCGGGCGGAAGGTTCCGCGTCTCCGGTGTCTCGAAGTAGAAGCTCGACTTGCGCAGGACAGAAAGCGGCTTGCGCGAGTTCTCCGTGAGGAACTTCTGAACGTCCGCTTTCGACATGCCTTCCGCAGCGAGCATCTCGGCGCGCTTGGGCGAGATGATGACGGCGGCGCCACGACCGCCGCTTTCCATCTCGGCGATGTCCTCGGCCACCTGCTGCAGGTCGAAGCGTACATGACCGTAGTTGCCGGCACTGGCCGAGCCCCCGGAGTACATCGTCAAAGTGTTGTCGCCACGCTTGAACCCATGCGTGACGCTCAGCGGCTCCCACGGGCTCTGCTCTTCGTACTCCGCATAGAGGAAAGGCCAGATCGCCATCGAACCGATCACGCCCATCAGGTTCGTGCCATTGATGCCGCCACCCAGGTTGATGACATACAGGCGCAGCGCGCGACCGATTGTCGAGTTGGCCCGGTTGCCCGGGCTCACTAGATGAGTGCCCGCGTTCATGTGCAGCTGATTGCGGATCGGGCCGTTCACCACCTGCATGAACCCGAACGAGCCCGTCGAGCGGATAACCGCGTTGCGGTTGATCTTCTGAAAGGCCTCGAGGCTCGCGAGCAGCACGGGCATGTGCTCGGGCAGGGCGCCTGCCATCACACCGATGATTGCCACCTTCTCGACGGTGACGGTCAGCTCCTGCGGCGGCATGCTGGTCGTGAGCACCTTGTTGCGGTCGTGGCTGGTGCCCTTGAGCATGGCTTCCACGCGCTCTCGCGTTGGCGGCACGATCGGCAGACCGTCGGTCATGCCGTTGTCGTGGAAGTACGCCTGCACCTGGTCGGGGGTGCCGCGGAACATCACTTCCGGGCGGTCAGGGCGTTGCAGCACGCCCGTGTGACGCTCCTCGGCCGTCAGCGGCTTCGCGAGCGCGTCGACCACCATTGCGATGCGCGCCTGCAAGTCATCTGGCTTCATCAGCTCGACCGGATAGCCAAAGTCAACGTGCCGCACCGGCGCGCCCTCGCGCGCCTGCACGGTTTCGGCCACGCTCAGCAAGGTGTCGTACATCATCACGACGCCCGGCAGCTTGTTGCGCTCCAGGAGTGCGCTCCACTTCACCGCATAGGCCGTCGTTGACGAGGAGGCGGCTCCGACGTACACGAACGCAGCGGCGTTGGCATGCATATCGGCCCAGAGTTCCGGGTCGTCATCCGAGTAAAGCGTGTTGCGATCGACGACCTTCACGTTGACGCCGGGGAAGCGCTTCGCCAACGCCGCCGGCAGGGCCTCGATCACGGACTTGAAGCCGGACCGGTCGATGACCCACGAGTTGACGATGTAGACAGTCTTGTTGCGAAGCGCGGTAGGTCGGGGCGAGAGCGGTGTCTGGCGGATCTCCGGCCAGATGCCGCGTGGATCAAGCACCTCCTGTACGGGCTCCGGTGCCGCCGCCTGCAACGGCAGACTGAAAAATGCCGCCATCACCGCGAGGGCCAGCGCGGGCTTGAAGAACTTGATCATGGAGTTCACTCCGGTCGCGGACCATAGACGGGGGCAGGAACATTCCGCTCGTAAGCACCGAGGTCGGGCGCACGCCCCGTGAAGCCGTCGTTCACGTTGGGCAACACCGTGCCGGCATCCACTGCACGCGAGCGCGGGCGCAGCTGGAAGTCGAATTCATCCGGCCTGTAGTAGCGGCGCGGGTCGGCCGGATCGGGTGCGGACACCTTGACGAAATCACCGTAGTCCACGAGCACGCTGTGCTTGTCCTGCCCCGTGGCCGCGGAATACTCGCGCAGCGTGCGGTACTTGCGCGTTTCCCGCTTGCCCACGTAATCGGCGGCCACGCCGAACGCCGGCGACATCCAGCCGAACGAGTTTTCGGCGCCCGGGTTGGGGCGGAAGCCGTTGTAGTCGGAGCTCGAATAGTTGGTGAAGGTCTCGACGGAGAGGATCTCGGCCCACGCTCCCTGACCGAGGATCAGATTGTTCCGGAAATGCAGGTTCGAAACCGGACCCATCTCGTGCACTTCACCGATCAGCGTGTTGTGGTGAAACACGACGCCCGATGGATTGCCCTGCATCTTCACTGAGCCGCCCTCGGGCGCGTGGTAGACGAGGTTGCGGATGAAGTAGGCGGGCCCGCCCAGCAGCGGCTGCGTGCTCAGCGCGCGATGCGCGTGGTTGAAGCAACGGTTCCGCAGGATGCGGACGTTGTGCATGGCGCCGTCGGCCTCGATGCAGTTGTCGTCGACGTTGCGGATGTCGTTGCCGACGATGTCGATCGACACGGCCGGGCCGTCGGGGTTGCCATAGGTGGCGTGATCGATGCCATCGTGGAAGTGCGACACATCGTTGTATTCGATCACATGCCCCGCGCCGTAGACCTTCACTGCGAAGTTCGAGCGCAATGGCACGGGGAAGTCCGGGAAGTTCTGCCACGTGCGGCCAATCCAGCCCATCAGGTGGTCGGGGATCTGCCGACCGACGAACACGTTGTCGGCAATATAGAAGTTGCGCGACTGGCCCCAGTCGCTCATCACGCCGATGCCCACGTCTCGGAACTTCGATCGCCGTACCACGAGGCCTTCGGAGCCGATCACGCGCTTGCGGCCTGCAAGGATCGCGATCTCGGTGTTGCGGATCGTGAGCCCCTCGAAATACTGGTGATCCGCAGCAGTCACGTCGAAGAGCACGTGGTTGCCGTCGCCGTCGAACACCACCTCGCCGTCACCCGCCGCACGGATGACGATGGGCTTTTCTGCGGTGCCGTCCGTCGTCAGGAAGTACGTGCCGTCGAATACCGTGCCTTGGCCCCCGCCATATTGGTAGCGCGAGTCCTTGTACAAGCCGGCGTGCACGAGGATGGTGTCACCCGCTTGGGCGCGTCGCGCGTAAGTATTGGCCCAGTCGGAGTGCGATGAGCCCATGTAGTAGGCCGCCAGCAGCCCCGTGAACGCTGGCTCCTGCTTGTGGCCCGCGTACCCCGGCGGATAGACATGAAACACGCGGCCACCCGTCGCAGCCCGTGGCACCGCACGGGTGCGCGCGTCGAGCGTTCTCTCTGCCAGGCCGTCGACACCATCCGGATCTTCCATGCGTAAGCGCACTTCATAGGTGCTATCGGATTCGAGATCGAAAATGCTGCCTGCGAACATTGGCGGTACGACGACGTCATAGGCCTGGTACTTCGTTTCCTCCCCGCCGAGGCGCATCAGAGGCAGGCCTTGCCTCCAGTCGGTGGCGCCCTTCTTGCGGTAGAGGACCGCCACCGACGAGTTGCGATTCGCATCCCCCTGCAGCGACCACTCGAAGCCCAGCGCCTGCAGCGTGGGCGGTTCGACGACGACCTCGCCGGGTGTGACTCGGAGTGTCGGTGACTGTCCAAACGCAGGAACCGAAAGCGCCAACACGAATCCCGCCAGCAAGTGCAGCTTTCGCATGGACTCCCCCCGATTACCTGACACCCGTGCGCCGACCGACCCGTTCGCCACGTGGCTAGAAGTTCGCCACCAGGCGCAGATACGCCACACGCAATCGGTTGTCCACGAAGGACGCTGAAGTGCCCCCGACCAGCATGTCCGGCTTGCTGTTGAGGATGTTCTGCGCACCGAGAGTAATGCCCAGACGCTCCACTCCCCACAGATCTTCGAACTCGTAGCCGTACGCCGCATCCATCCAGAAGAACTCGTCCAGCGTGGCGTCGCCGACCGGATCGGCCACGTATCCCGGCGGTGCGGAGACCAGGTCATTCTTGTGCCGCCCGTTGTAGTGCAGCGTCAGCACGGCGCTCTGCGGACCACGATTCCAGCTCAGCCGCGACAGGCCCCTCCACTTCAGGTTGGCGGGAGCCCCCGTAACGGTGGAAGCACGGCTGTTGACCGCGCTCCTCACCGGGGTCGTCGGCGTGCTCTGCACGTCCATCTGACCGACCCAGGTCGCCATCGTCGAAGCGGAGATTCTGCCAACGTCACCGAGGTCGAACGAGTAGTTGATCTCGAAGTCGATACCCGACGTTTCGAGGCTGGCAACGTTCACGTACGAGGGCAGGACAAAGATCACGTTGTTGCCGCTATCTCTCACCACCTTGCCCGGCACATCGCGGGTGACGAGATCCTGGTGGTTCTCCGCGGCGATTAGCTTGTCGAACTTGTAGTTCCAGTACCCGACATCGAGCGCCAGCCTCGGCAAAGGCTTGAAGTTCACGCCGAAGCTGTAGGCCTCGGCCTCCTGCGGTTCGAGGTTCGGATTGCCGCGAATCAGCGTGGTGATGCGCCGCACCTGCTCGCCAGTGCCGCCCGGCGCATTGTCATTGATCTGCTGCAGACCGCTGGAGCTCGTGAACTTCTGGAACAGTGTCGGCGCCAGGAACGACGTGCCCCACGATGCCCGTACCGCGAGATCCGTACTCGGGGCACGGTACAGCAGGCCGATCTTGGGATCGGTGGTATCGATGCCATTCCCGCTGTTCTCATAGCGCAGCGCGACGTTGAGGTTGAGGCTGCCGATCGCTTCGGAATCGACCAGCGGCGCGGCGACCTCGGCAAACAAGGCACGTGCGCTCTGGGTCTCGCTGACGTCGTCCGAGATCGCACCGGTTTCGATGTTGCCGACGTTCTTCTGGGCGTCGAAGTTGACATCCCATCCCTCCCTTCGGTACTGCCCGCCCACTGCCACCGCGAGCGGGCCGGCAGGCAGCGGGAACAGCTCGCCGCTCAACACCGCGTCGTAGGTCATGAGCGACGTCCCGAATGTGTCCCACACCTCGGGCGTGAGCCAGTCGATCACATCCTGGCGGTTGGCGGCCGCAGAGCCCGGAGTTGCGTAGACCGAACTCGTGAACGGATTGAAGTAGTAGCAGTTGCCTTGGCCCGGCAGCGCGCCGGCCGCGAGCGGGTTGCAGCTGGGTCCGCCGAAGCCCTGCACCGCTCGTCGCAGTTCGTTGATCAGGACGTTGTTGCGCTGCGCGTTGTTGCGCTCGTCGATGGCGGAGTAGTTCACCGACGCATCCCAGTTCCAGGTGGAATCGCCGATGCTTCCTTCGAAACCGCTACCGAGTCGTACGACCTGACTGAAGTCCTGATAGGGCCGCGAGCGCGCGAATTCACCTGCTGGCGTCAGATTCTGTGTTGGGAGTCCGCCTTGTGAACCGAGAATGCGCCCGTTGAGATTGACGTCTTCATTGAACGCGATGCCGGTCGCCGTCGGCGACGCGCCCAGTCCCAGCGCGAAGGTTGGCACTCCACTGGTCGGGCTGGTGGGAGTGTTCATCAGTACTGCGCGCCCCAGGGGGTACAAGATGGTGTTCGCATCCGGGATTCGCAGTGGCCGCCGCGGGTCGCGCGGATCGGGAACGGCAAACAGCGGCTGGTTGCTGGCATTGACGGCGCGAAAGGTATTGCCCGGGTTGTCGCCGGGAATCGTGATCGGGGTGCTCACGTTGATGCTCGACGAGCTCGAGGCCGTGCCTGTCACATGCACGTCCGAGTAGCCAATCTCGGTCCTGAACCGGAGGTTGTCGGAGAACTTGTGGCTCAGGCGGGCGAGCGCTTGATAGCGATCCTCTCCGACCAGGGCGACGTTGTCGGGACCAAAATCGTAGTAGCAGGTCGTACCGATCAGCGCCGTCTGCACGATGGTGCCGCAGCCCGTGTCCAGCCGGCTGAATGTACCGCCGGCGGGACGCGCAGTGATGGCACCTGCGGCATTGCGCTGGGGTAGAAGGTAACGCGCCGGGTTCCAGGGCGCTGAATATCGCAGTATGCCGTCCGAGAGCGGCAGGTCCTCGGGGTAGGCGCGCTCGCGCGTGTTGTACTCGAAGCCGAACACCACCTGCGTGTTTTCCGAGAGCCCGCCACCCCAGAGCCCACCGAAGCGTGATTCCGCCTTGCCCGAATAGGTAATCACGTTGTGCTGCGCGCGCGCCTCGAAACCCTCGAAGTCGTCGCGCGTCAGGATGTTGACCACGCCGCCGACGGCGTCTGAGCCGTAGAGCGCCGAAGCCCCATCTTTCAGGATCTCGACGTTCTTGATCATGATCTGCGGAACTAGCGCGTTCACGTCGACACTGTTCGCCTCACGCGGGATCTTCGTGTGACGGCGCGAGTTGAGCATGACGAGCGTTGCGCCACTGCCGAGGCTTCGCAGATTGATGGTTCCACCTCCGCTGGCGCCGACTGCGCCCGCGCCACTTGCCATCGCGACGCCGCTGGCGTTGTAAGGCAGGTCCTGGAAGAACTGCGCAATCGACGTGGGGGCACGATCATCCAGTTGCTGACGATCGAGCACGTCCACCGGCGAGGAAGGCTGGAAAGATTCGCTGCGAATGTAGGTGCCTGTCAGGACCACCTCTGCGAGTGAGTCGTCTTCGACACCAGTGGCCGGAGCCTGTGCGAGACATGCTGCAGAACTGGAGAGCAATATGAGTCGGATCGAGTTCCGGATAGTGGCGTTCACGGCTTTATCTCCAGGTAAGCGCTTGTCTGACGATCTGCAGCGCAGTTCGCTATCAAGCGAGCGTAACCTTTACTAGACGCGCACGACAACGGAAGAGCTTGACCTCTACTTAAGCGGACTTTGCTCGACGGGGCCTTCGCTGGATCCGAAAAGTCGGCCAGGCCTGCATCACCTCCCTTCGTTCATCAAGTCGCTGCGCACGGTTATAGGTCGCGGGCACTTCGCTGCGTTCAGCGTGGGCGAGCTGGAAGGCTGGGCGGCCCAGCGCGGCCTATAGCGCGTTATCGCTGATCGGCTGATGAAGGACCACATCGGAGCGAAAGACCAAAAAGAACAAACCGCGCTGTATAGGTTTAGCTCCCTAACTATGGCGCGCGCTTGCATCGGAAGCGTAACGAGATGGGATGCGCCCATCTCCTTCCCGGGTTGGAGATTGGGCATCTGCTCAAGTATGTCCCTTCCGCATACCCCGTATGTGTCGGAACGATGGACGTCGTGTCACATGCGCGGTTTGATGCGGGACCTACAAAAAAGGCCACGTTACTTCTCACGCGCATCTCGTCGCTTGAGTCGTCTGAGCGGCCGGTCCGGAGCCGGGGGGGCTATTGTTCGATCTATCCGGCGTCGGCGCACCACGCTGTCTTGATTTCAAGATTCGTCGGCATTGTCGGTCGAAGACACCGCTCGCGGCTTTCCCGACCCGTAGCGTTCTGGGGGTTCCTGTCGAGTACCCGATCGATCCGCGCCGGCGTGATGATGGCAAGTGCACACGGATCTGAGAAACGTCGTGTGCACTGTGACCGGGTCTGCGACGGATATCGGAGCAGCGTGCGTCGTCATTAACTACAGACGCAGCGAGAAAGGGGCGCGCAAGACTGGTCGCCCGAAAGCGGGGACGCGCAGGCCCTCTGTATCAAGGCCGACGTCCGTGGATGCCGGTTGCCTAGGGTGCGGTGAACGTCATCAGCAACTATCAATGACGCGCGCTGTCGTTTTCGCCATGCAGCGTCAGGGAAGAGCGCGATCAACAGTGGGTTCTGGTGATCTCAGCGGGATCGGTTGATTGCGCCAAATTAGAAGAACAAAGAGGGGTTTGCGTATGAGTGATGATTTTCCGTGACGCCGGTCGATCCACGACTGCGCGCATCCTCGTTTACCTGGGTCTGGCAAGTGGCACGATGTGGGTCACGGATGCTTCGGCACTAGAGGTGGGGCGGGAGGCCGCGGTTGAAGAGAACCTGGGCGAAGTCACCGTCACTGGCAGCCGTATTCGCGGTATCGCCCCTGTCGGCGCACCGGTCATCTCGTTGGGGCGCGAGGACTTGTCCCGCAGCGCTTCCACCACGGTTGCGGACTTCCTGAAAGAGGTTCCGCAGGTCGTCGGTGTCGGGGTCGACGAGACGCGCTTCGCGACCAGCGGCATCAATGCCTCGAACGTATCCCGCGCCACGGCGATCAACCTGCGCGGACTCAGCCCCGCGGCGACGCTCACTCTGCTCGACGGGCACCGGGTGACCCCGAGCGGAACGTCGGGTGCATTCGTGGATTCGTCGGCAATTCCCGCCGTAGCCGTGCAGCGTCTGGAAGTCGTCGCTGATGGTGCGTCTGCGCTGTACGGGTCGGACGCCGTCGCGGGTGTCGTGAACATCATTCTGCGAAAGGATTTCACTGGCGCGGAGACCAGCGTCCGCAATTCGTTTGCTGACGGATACTCGCGCTTTCAGGCCAGCCAGTTGTTCGGGCACGACTGGGGATCGGGCAATGCCATGGTCGCCTACGAGTTCATGACCAACGACGCGCTGAGCAGCAGCGAGCGCAGTTACTACACACAGGATCAGCGTGCGAGAGGCGGTGGGGATTATCGCTCGCAAAGCTGCAACCCAGGCACGATGCGCATCGGGACCAACACCTATGCGATTCCTGAGTTGCCGCCGAATACGGCGCCAACCGCTGCATCGTTGGTCCGCGGTACCGTAAACCGGTGCGATAACGCGCTCACGGACATCATTCCCAAACAGAAGAGACACAGCGGAGTTGTGTATCTCAATCAGGAGATCAACGAGCGTGCGAGCGTTTCGTTCGAGGCGTTCTGGTCGAGGAAGGATCTTTTGGTGACGTACCTGGGACAGGGTTCGGCCACCACCACGACGGTCCTGAACGTGCCTACGAGCAATGCGTATTTCGTGCGGCCGGTCGGCACGACCGGACCTGTGCAGATCGACTACAACTTCTTCAGTCAGGTCGGGCCGCTCACTGCGGAGGGCGATTCGACGACGTACTCGGGAATTCTGGAGAGTGAGATCAAGCTGGGCGGCGACTGGCGCGCGAACGTCGGTGCGGTCTGGGGTCAGAACTATGACTACACCTTCAGCCGGACTGTTGATCCCACCATACTTGCCCAAGCGCTGGCGAGCAGCAATCGTGCGACCGCGCTGAATCCGTATGGACTCGGAACGCCGCAAGCCGTCATCGACGAAATCTTCACCGGGCAGTTCACGCCTGAGGGGCGCAACACGATGACGGGGGGAACGGTTCGCGCTGACGGACCGCTCTTTGAGATCAGCGGCGGTAACGTCCGGATGGCGGCAGGCGCCGAGTGGCATCACTATTCGTTGAAACCCGCCGGTACGCGCGGAACCATTGCGGTGCCGATCAGGACGTTCGATCCCCCCGGCCCACGCAGTGTTAAATCGGGCTACGTCGAACTCTACGTGCCGCTCGTAGGGGTCAACAATGCACGTCCCGGCTTGCAGCGGCTGGATCTATCGCTTGCGGGGCGGCTCGACGAGTACAGCGATTTCGGCACCACCACGAATCCGAAGATCGGTCTCACCTGGTCGCCGATCAATAGCCTCACGGTCAAGGGCAGCTTCGGCACGTCTTTCCGCGCCCCTGCGCTGTCCGACCTCAAGGCACCTGGCGAAGCTGCCCAGGTGGTTGCGCTGACGGACCCCCGGGCCGTCACGGGCACGAGCCGTGGCCTGAACATTCGCGCGGGCAACGCGGATCTCGGGCCGGAAACATCGCGCACCTGGACGGCCGGCGTAGATTGGCATCCGGAATTCCTCCCGGAGCTCCGGACCGACCTCACGTACTTCAACATTTCCTACGACAACCAGATCGCCTCGATCCAGGGTGGAGCCCTGCAGCAGGAAGGTTTGTACGCCGATGTGATCACGCGGAATCCGACCGCGACTCAAGTGGCCGCGGTTCTTTCCCGGTGGCCGATAACCGGTGTTTTGCCGATTCCGGTGGAGTTCATCGTCGACGGGCGCCCGCAGAATCGCGGCAAGACCACGGCCAGCGGATTGGACCTGCAGACGAGTTACGGGTGGACGCTGCCCGACGCGAGTCGCCTGCGCCTGTCGGTGAGCGGCACGTACTACACGCGCTTCGACACACAGCAGACGCCCACGGCACCGAGCTTCGACCGGGTCAGCGTGATCGGGAACCCGCTGGAGTACCGCGCGCGTACCAACCTGTCGTGGACCCGGGGTCAGTTCAACTCGAGTCTCTCGTACAACCTGCAGGACAACTATCTCGACAACACGGTGACGCCGAACAGGAATGTTGCGGCGTTCAATACGGTTGATTTGACGCTCGGCTACTCGTTCGCGGAAGACGCTGGCAGGTGGCTTGACGGGGTGACTGTGAACGTCAATACAACCAACCTGCTCGACAAGGATCCGCCGTTCGTGGACACCACGGCTGGCTACGATCCCCAGCAGGCGAGTCCGTACGGTCGCTTCATTGCCGCCGGCATCACCAAACGTTGGTAAGAGAGCGAGCGCCTCGGGAGTTCCTGCCCATGAAGATGAAGTCAATGATGCTCGCTGCGCTCGGCTTCGCGATCGCGTCGGTGACCTCCGCGCAGGTCGGTGGTGAGCAGCAGCGTGGAGGTCCATTCCTGTCCCTGGAGGCGGTCGGGGGGTGCGGAAGCGGAAACATCTGCCAGTTCGCCAACGTCATCAACAACACGACGAACCAGGAGAAGACGCTCGCCTTTTATGAGGCCGTCTTCGGCCTCGAAATGGAGCATCTGGAAAAGGAAGCGGTGCTGTCGCCTTTCGAGAGATTGGCGGGCGCGCCTCCTGGCGTATGGTCGAGGCGCAGCATCACGACGATGCCGGGCGCCTTGTACCAGCTCGAGTTCACGGAGTGGACCAAGGTCCCGGTGTTCCCCGTTGTGCGTCGCTTCCAGGATCCCGGCAATGTGGCGCTTGTTTTCCGCGTTCGCGATGTGGATGCGACGCTGGCAATTGCGCTGAAGAGCGGCGCCACCACGGTGACGACTGACGGTAAGCCCGTTGTGGTCACCAATCCAAAGACAGGTGCGAAGGAAAAAAGCATCTTTGTGCGTGATCCGGATGGCGTGATCTTCGGCCTGCAGCAGGCGTCGCAGTCCGAGCAGGCTGCAGCCGCGGGCCGTTCTCCCATTGTCTCGGTAGATGCAATCCAGACCACGGCAAGTGCGCTGCACCTGAAGAAGTACTGGAACGGCATCGGCGGCGTCGGTGTTACGGACGGAAAGGTGTCGGCAGTCACCCCGGAAGAAATGAAGCTGTGGGGTATCGAAGGCGTCAAAGGGCGAGCCCAGGTTCGCCGCAGTGTCGTCAGCATCGACGGCACGAAGAGCGACTGGAATGCCTATGAGTTCATCAATGTGCCGTCGAATCCGGTGCGGCCGCGTGGCATCGACCCTGGTGCAACGCAGCTCCAGTTCCGGATCATCAATATCGACTCCGCCATCGACGCACTCAGGCAAACCGGTGGCTACATCGTGTCTGCCGGCGGCGTGGTTGCGCAGAACGGCCGCGCAGTGTTCACGCACGATCCGGACGGCGTCATCGTGTGCCTCGTGAGGATGGCGAGATAGCGGTCAGGCCGGGTTGATTCAGCAAACCGCGACTATTCACGTCATGTCCGCCGCTCATAGCCCGTATGCGCCCACTCGATGGACCTTCCGTTCGAGCGGGGGTTAGATGCCATAAGCGAGGGGCTTCTGGCGGCAATGGCGGACAAGGCCGGTCAGTGGCTTCTCGTAATTGATATGTCTCGGGGGGTTATGCAGACGCGTCAGTATTCGAGGAAGGCGGTCGCCGGGTTGCTCGCCTGCGCGTTGGCGGGAGTGGCAACTCAGGTAAGCGCTGCACCCGACCTTCGGGTCGTGGAAGCGGCGCGCCAGGGAAACTTTGCCGAGATGACGGCGGTACTGCGACGCAACAACGCCAATGCACGCTGGGGAGATGGCTCGACTGCTCTTCTCTGGGCCATTCACCATGTGAATCGGGATGCGGTGCGGGCGCTAATTCGTGTAGGCGCCAACCTCAATGCCGCAAACAGATACGGCGTCACCCCACTGCTGCAGGCATGCCGCGTTGGCGACGCAGAGATACTGCAGGCAGTTTTCGATGCCGGCGCCAAGACGCGCACCACGTATCCGAACAACGAAACCGCTCTGATGGCTTGCGCGTACAGCGGCAGTCTCGGTGCGGTCGAGCGGCTCATTGCCGATGGCGCGGATGTCAACGCGCGGGAGAGTACCGAGAATCAGACGGCGCTGATGATGGCAGCGGACCAGGGGCACGTCGAAGTGGTGCGCGCCCTGCTGGCGGCTGGCGCACGGCACGAACTGGCGGCGCGCTCGTCTGACCTGATCGAAGTCCTTCCCGAGATGGGAGGTGGCATCAAGATGGATTGGCCACGCGGGGGCTTCACGGCTCTCATGTTCGCTGCCCGTGAGGGGCGCGCGGAAGTGGTCAAGACGCTGATTGGTGCCGGTGCCGATCCCACTCAGAAGACGCCCAACGGCATGACGGCCATGTTGCTGGCGATCACCAACAGTCGACTCGACGTGGCGAACTACATCCTCGAACACGGGGGTGATCCGAACGATGGTTCGATGGTTGCGCTGATCGAATTGCACAACGCGTACGAACAGGACGAGGCCAACAACCATGTGCGCACGAGACCTTGGTATGCCGATTCGGTTACGCCAATCGAGCTGATCGTGGGCTGCCTCGACCGAGGAGCCGATCCAACGCGTCCTTCCAACTTTACGGCCAGCCACTACGGTGCGAACCGGGTGACCAAGACAGTCGCTCCTGCCTATGTCGCCGCGCTGGGGGCGCTGAATGCCGATGTCCTGAAGCTATTCTTCGATCGTGGCCTGGTCGATCCGAACGTCGTGCCCAAATTTGATCTGGCGCCCGCCGTGCCTGGATTTACCGGTATGAGCGAGCCTCGTCCACCCGAGGCGAGCCCTTTCCTGATCGCGACCAGTGTGCGTCGTGGTGGCGGTGGGGGTGGAGCCCACGGCTCCTACCGATACAAAGGAACGCGAGGTTTCGAGCAGGTGGCGCAGCTGCTAGCTGAAAAGGGCGCCGATATCAATGCGGCCAATCCGACCACTGGAATGCGACCGCTTCACGTGGCGGCCGCGAACAACGATCTCGCGGCAATCAAGGTGCTCGTCGCCCGCGGCGCAGCGCTGGATGCAAAAGACGTGAAGGGTTATACGCCGCTCGATTACGCCATGGGCAAGCGCGCAGTCGCTCCGGCGCTCGTGCGTGGCGAAGCGGCGCCCCCGCCTCGCGTTCACAGGGAAGCTACGGCGCTGCTCAGACAATTGGCGGGGTCCCCTCCGGACGAGCCTGCCAATGCGAGGACAGAGTCGAGGTCGAACGTGGGCCAGGCCCGGGCGGCTGTCAGTTCACGGGCCGCGGTATCGGAACAGGTCGAGGTTGAATGAGTATGCAGTCCACGACGAGAACCCATGCAACCCGCCGCGTCTTCGGGCGAGGTGTGCTACTCGTGCCGGCGGTATGTATTTCTGCCGTCTGGGGGGTTATGGCGGTCGGGCAGAATGCGCCATCGACGGGAAGCGTTCCTGCGAGTGGCGCGCTGCCTGCGCCCTCGGCGTACAGCATGCCGGACCACTATCGTGCGCTGGTCGACAAGTACTGTGTGTCGTGCCACAACACCATCGACAACGTACCTGGCGGCCAGCCGCTGTATCTGGACGATGCCATCTATGAGGACGTGGTCGGGCACAACGACGTCTGGGAGAAGGTCGTCACCAAGATCGATATCGGTCAGATGCCTCCCAGCGACCGGCCGCATCCCGGAACGCTCGAGTTGCAGGGTCTCCGCAACTGGCTTGTCGGCGCGCTGGATAAGGGCTGGCAGGACCGCGGTACGCCGGGTGAGTACACGATCCACAGGCTCAATCGCGCCGAGTATGCGAATGCAATGCGTGACATCTTCGGCATCGAGTTCGATGCATCGAAGTATCTGCCGACGGATAACGCGAACCATGGCTTCGACAATATCGGCTCCGCGCTGCTGACCAGCGCGAGCCTCATTGGGGACTACATCTCTGCCGCACAGGCCGTCGCCACCATGGTCGTCGGTGACCCCGCTGCGGAGCCCACGACTACAACGGTGTCGGTCACCTATGAGGACCAGAGGCGCCAGCTGGCGGGCCTGCCCCTGGGCACGCGAGGTGGCGCGCTCGTCAAGCACTACTTTCCGGCCGACGGCCATTACGAGTTGTCCGCGGAACTGTGGCCGTCGGTTGATGGCTCCCGCGGCGTCGTCGGAGTTGACGTTCCGAGTGAGTTCCAGATTCTGATCGACGGCGTGCAGGTACACGCCACAAAAATCGGCGGGCCAGATGACCATCTCGCGAAGCTGAAGAGTGTCGGCGTTGCGGACAAGGCTGTGGCAGACAGAATGAAGCGGCGGGTCTTCGTGAAGGCCGGCCTGCACGAAGTGGGTTACACGTTCGCCGGCAAGCCCGCGCTCCATCAGGATATCTGGGAAACCGCACCGCGCGGTTCGCTCGATAATCACGATGGGGCGGGAATCGCGATCCTCGGCCGCGTTGCCATCAGCGGCCCCTATGACAGCAAAGGGGTGAGCGACAACCCCGTGCGCGATCGGTTGTTTTCCTGCAAGCCAATGAAGAGCCGTGCCGAGGCAGATTGTGCCAGGAGGATTCTCGGGGCGGTGGCGCAGACTGCCTATCGGAGGCCCGCGACCGATGAGGACACATCCGTGCTGATGAGGTTCTACGACAAGACGCGCCAGAACGGCGCGGATTTCTCGGCGGCGATCCGCGGCACATTGCCGGTGATCCTGACCAACCCGGCGTTCCTGTTTCGCGTCGAGCGTGATGCGACGGACGCTCCGGCAGGCGGGGGCTACGCAATCACGGATCTCGAGCTTGCGTCCAGGCTGTCGTTCTTCCTTTGGGGCAGTGTTCCGGATAGTCAGCTCGTCGAACTCGCGACAAAGAACAGGTTGCGCGATTCGGGCGTCCTCGAGCAGCAGGTCAAGCGACTGCTCGCTGATCCTCGTTCAGGTCAGTTGGCTTCCAACTTCGCCGGTCAGTGGCTGCAACTTCGCAACCTGGCGAAAGTCGACCCGGATCCCGTCCTTTTTCAAGGCTGGAACCTGGCTCTGCGCGATGATTTTCAGAAAGAGACCGAGCTGTTCTTCGATCACATCGTTCGCACCAATCAGAGCGCGCTGGATCTGCTCAACGCCGACTACACCTTCCTGAACGAGCGGCTGGCGCGTCACTACGGGATTCCCGGCGTTCTGGGGGTCGCGTTCCGGAAAGCTTCGATAGCGGATCCGAATCGCCGGGGTCTGCTCGGGCAGGGCAGCATTCTGACGGTGACTTCTGTGGCGACGCGCACATCCCCGGTATTTCGAGGCAAGTGGGTGTTGAGCGCTCTGCTGAACAATCCGCCGCTGCCACCGCCACCGGATGTGAACACAGCTGACCTTCACAAAGGCAACGCCTCCATGACGATGCGCGAGCGTCTCGCGCTGCATACCAAGGTCGAGCCGTGTGCGGGGTGCCATCGGTCGATGGATCCGATCGGCTTCGCGATGGAGAATTTCGGACCCATCGGCGAATGGCGCAGTTCAGAAAGCGGCAAGGCGCTCGACACGACAGGAACACTGCCTGACGGAACAGCGATCGATGGCCCCCGTGCATTGAGTGCGTGGCTTACCGAAACCCATCCCGACGTGTTCGTCAGCACTCTGACACAAAAGATGATGACCTATGCGTTGGGTCGTGGAATCACGGCAGGTGACATGCCGGTTGTCAGAAGCATCGTGAGGGAGGCTGCGAAGAACCAGTATCGGCTGCATGACATCATATTGGGAATCGTCAACAGCAAGCCTTTCAAGCAGCGACAGCGCGCAAGTTCGGAGCTTCCTTCTTCGCAGATTGCTCTGGCCAAGCCGCAGACCCAGGAGTAAGCCGTGTTCATCACCCGCAAGAGTCTTTCACGTCGTGCTGTTCTCCGAGGCCTGGGGGTCGCGGTCTCCTTGCCGTTCCTCGACGCCATGGTTCCTGCGATGGCCGCAAGCTCGGATGAAAGGGCGGCGAGGCAGTTGCGTTTCGGAGCGGTCTATATGCCCAACGGCGTATTGCCGGACGTGTGGCATCCGAAGGAAGTCGGGACCGACTTCACGTTCACTTCTCCGATGAAGCCTCTGGAGCCCTTCCGCGGTGAGTTGGTGACCATCAAGGGGCTGAACGCCTCGGGGACGCCGAGTCCCCACCTGGGCGCGAGCGCTGGCTGGCTGAATGGGGTCGGTGCGATCGGCTTGAACGGTCAACCGATCCAGTCCGGCAAGACGTTCGATCAGTACGCTGCCGAGAAGCTCAGTCTAGGGGCGCCTCTGGAGTCGCTTCAGCTGGGTAATGAGGACACGGGTACGCTCGTGGGCTCTTGCGATGGCTATGACTGCATCTACGCCGATACGCTTTCGTGGAAGACTGACAACACGCCGCTGCCAGCGCAGATCAATCCTCGACTGCTGTTCGAAAGCATGTACGGCGCGACGGGGACCAAGGAGCAGCGAATTGCCGCGTTGAACTACAAGCGGAGCATCCTCGACACCATCGGCGAGGAGGCCAATCGCCTGTTTGCGACTGTGGGTGCGGCAGACAAACGAAGGATGAACGACTACCTCGATAACATTCGAGAGGCGGAACGGCGCGTTCAGAATCTGATGCAGCGTGCAGAGACCGGCACTGCCGAGCTGCCCACGGTACCCAAGGGCATTCCGAGCGAGTTCCCCGAGCATGTCGATCTCAATTACAGCCTGATGCACCTCGCGTTCCAAGGCGACATCACGCGGGTCATCTCGTTCATGACGGCAGTGGAGGGCAGCAACCAGGGGTATGACTGGCTCGGTGTGCCGGACACCCACCATGTGGTCTCTCACCACGGTGGCATTCCTGAATTGCAGGAAAAGTACATGAAGGTCGTGACCTGGAAGGTTCAGCAGTTTGCAAATTTTGTGCAAAGGATGAAGGACACGCCAGACGGCGATGGATCGTTGCTCGATCATTCGTTGCTGCTGTTCGGCACCGGCATGGGAAATGGCAACGTTCACACCCGAAACGACCCCGCTGCGGTTCTGATCGGTGGGGCGAATGGGCGACTCAAGGGGGGGCGGAGCCTGCAAGCAAGAGCTGGCGCCTACCACAGCGACTTGCTGCTGAACCTTGCGGAAATGCTGGATGTGGAACTGACGAAGATCGGTCCGAGCAAAGGCAAGCTGGAAAACGTGTAGTGCGCAGCAGCTGGCGTTTCAGCTGAGGTACTGCTAGCGTTCCACGGGGACGACATTCCTACTGAGGAGCGGAGGCTCGCGTCGCCGCTTCCGCGATGAGGGTGCGAAACCAG
Source organism: uncultured Pseudomonadota bacterium (assembly GCA_963769065.1). GTDB lineage: Bacteria > Pseudomonadota > Gammaproteobacteria > Steroidobacterales > Steroidobacteraceae > ZC4RG30. Next base: position 49,377 of record CAVYKG010000003.1, read on the forward strand.
CGATGGGCAGGGTCATTGTGCGTCCGTGGATGCCAGGCCATGGAGACCGGAAACGGCGGGAACTCAACCGGTGACGGCAAGATGCGCACCCCCTTCACGTCGGCGAACTGCGTCGCCCATACCGACGGGATGACGGCGATGAGGTCGGAACGGGCCACGATGAACGGCGCCGCCGCGAAGGTGGACAGGTAGGTGACGATCCTTCGCTCGAGGCCCATGGCGGTGAGCGTCCGGTCCGTCGGATGCTGGCTCGTGCGCTCGTCGGCCGACAGCACGACGTGTTTCATCGCGAGGAACTGCTCCACAGTCAGCGTGTCGCCGACATCACGCAGCGCCTTGCCCCCCATGACCACCAGTCGATCCTCATAAAGAGTCTTCTTGTGCCAGTCGGCGGGCAGGCTCGAGAACACGCCGAGCAGCAGATCGAAGCGCGATTGCTCCAGCGCTTCGAAGTTCAGGTAGCGACTGTAGACGGACAGCACCTTGAGTGGCGCATGCGGGGCGCGCTGATCGACGAGCTCCTGGATGAACGGCAGCAGCACCAGCGCGGCGTGCTCGGTGCAGGCGAGACGGAATGCCGCGCGGGTTGTCTCGGGCGCGAAGGGCCCCGCGTTGCCAAAGTCCTCGAGCTGCGGGATGAGCGTCTTGAGGTGCGTCAGCAGCACCTCGGCATAGTCAGTAAGCAGGAATCCGGCGCGCCCTCGAACCAGCAGCGCATCGTCGAAAGTCGCGCGCAGCCGTGCGAGCAGATGACTCATCGTCGGCTGGCTGATGCCGACCCTGTGCGCGGCCTTGCTGACATTGCGCTCCTGCAGCAGCGCGTCCAGTGCGCGCAGCGCGCCAACGTCGAGGCGGGAGATCCTCGCTTGCAGGGGATCGGGTACGTTCATCGTCTACCGGGCGCTCTTCGGCGCCTGTCATGCTTCAGCTTGCGAGAGTATAACCGGCGCCCCGCGGAATACCCCATGGGGCCCAGCTGCGATTGAGGTATGCGGTTTCGATCCTTGTTGCATCGATGCAATGATCACATTTAACTCACCCAGGCCCAGGTTCTTTCGCGACGTCTCAGAAAAGGCTCACGGCGCTTGATGCGGACGGCGTTCGCAAAGCACCGAGGGGCGTGGCAGATCCAGCAGTTGGGGAACTGTAGAAGCAGCGTCTGATTGTCTTGTGATCGCGCGCGAGCTTCGAGCGCAGCGATCGTGCTTACGGCAACCCACGCGTCTGGCAGTTCGCTGCGATGAGATACGCGATCGCCATGTTGCCAAGACCAGAATCCCCGCAGCGCCGAGATCGTAAGTCCAGCAGAAGCCGCCCCACCAGCTCGGGACCCCGGAGTTGGCAACGGTCGACGGGTGGATGAGGTCGAAGATGCCGTGCGCCGCCAAGGCCGCGACGATGAACCAGATGCTCGCCCCGTATCCCAGCACAGCGAGCGCGAAGAACCCCACGGCGATGCCGGCCTCGGTCAGCACCACGCTCAACTGCCCTGAGCAGGCCGCAAACACAGGGTAGAACGAGGCGACGACGACAACCATCGAAGGATAAAGCCATCGCTGTACCGCAGGTCGCATCCGCGACACCAAGGCCATGACCGGTAGCGCCAGCAGCACTCCGATGAGGCAGTTCATCGCGGGTACTCCAGCTGCAAGGCGACGAAGTTGGCAGTGGAGGGTCCGAACTTCTGCCCTATGGCGTCCAGAGCGATGTCGAGCGATGCGGCGGCGGGAACGTTCGCGGCCAGATCGACGGGCTTCCAGGTCCGCGCATGGGCGTCGATGCGATCGGGCAGAACGGTCAGTCCATGCTGGCTGATGATGGGACCTTCGGCTGTGGCGGTGGCGACCGCCTTGCTGCGGAAGGTGCGCGAGAAGGCATCCGCTGAGAGTGCCAGTGCGACTTCATTGATGCCGTTGTCGACTTGAAGCTCGACCTGCTGATGCCGTGACACCCAATTGCGTGCGGCCAGCAGATAACCGCCCGCGCCGATGCGGAACTTCGAGCTGTCATGGGCGTTGCCCCACTCGGACACGCCCATAGTGGCAGCCACCTCTGCGGCACGATCATGGCCGGCGATCGCCTCAACCAGCGCCAGCGACAGCGGCATGGCCGCGGTGACGCCGGCACTGGAAGCCACCTTGCCGTCGGCGACGTAGCGGATGTTGGTCAGCCAACGCGTCTCCGGATAGTCGTGCTCGCGAGCCTTCTGGGTGGCCCAGTGGCCCGTCGCGGCGTGCCCGGCAAAGAGGCCGGCCTTGGCGACCACGAGTGCGCCGTCGCAGATGCTGATCACGGTGGCGCCTTTGGCTGCCTGCGCCTGCAGCCAGGACACAAGCCGACGGGTGCCGAACTCATCGGCCGGCTGGACGGCCGGGACGATGACGTAGTCGGCCCCCTGCGGATGGTCGGCGTCGAACGAATCCAGTGTGTCCTGGGGCAGATAGCTCAGCGCCGGCAGCATCCGTAGAGACCCTGCGCCGGTAGCGACGGCCCGTACTTCCGCGGCGCCCGAGGCGGCAAGCACCCCATACGGCACGGTGAAATCGATCAGTTCCGTCCCGGCATTCTCGCCGATGACGGCGATCACCGGTTTGGTCCGACCGAAGCGAGGTTCGTAGCGGTCGAACTTGCTGAAGTTGGGGGCGCCGCTCGGCGCTGCCCGGACCGCCGAGGTACCCAGAACCGCGAGCGCCGCCGCCGTGGCGGCGACGAGCGCGGTCCGAAGGGTAGCGCCGAGGCAGTTCATACGCCGGCGTCCGCGGACGAGGCGCAGGCGCAGGCGCAAGCTTCGCCGCAGGCGCAGTCGGCGCCACAGGCGCAGGTCGTCGTCGCTTCAATCGCCTGGCAGCCACAGAGGCAAGTGGCGCCCGGGCACGTCGCACAGGTGCAGGGCAGGGTATTTGCTTCGTTCATGGGTATCTCCGGAAACGGTGGGGATTGGACGAGGCCAATCTTGGGCACCGAGGGGGATCCGGGCTTGAACGAAACGGCTACTGCGGGCGGACGCTGATGGGGGCGATGCCAAACATCCGTCGGAAGGTGCGGGAGAAGTGCGCGGAATCCGAGAATCCGGCAGCCAATGCCGCGTGCGTGAGCGAATCGCCGTGCACGTAGGCTGCCAGTGCCCGCTCGAGGCGCAGCCACAGTAGATAAGGTCGGAACGCGACGCCCGTCTCCGCGACGAACAGGTGTCGGAATCGGTCCGGTGACAAGCCCACGGTCGCCGCGATGCGCGGCAAGGACACATCGCCTTCCAGTTCCGCCCGCACGCGCGCAATGGCCTGTTGGATGCGCGGGTCAGGCGCAGTCGAGCTTGCGTTGGCGCCGGCGATGGCGGACAGCAGGACCTGCGTGAGCGTATAGAGTTCGTGGTCCGATGCCGCTCGCTCGAACGCAACGGCCAGGTTTTCGATGCCGTCGCTCAAAGGTTCGACAGAAAGCGGCGCGATGGGATCCGGCTGGTACTTGGCGCGCAGGGCGCGACCGTGCACGGACTCCGGCTCGACGAAGATCTGCGCCATGAACTGCGACCGCGCTTCGAACGCGTGTGTTTCGTTCGGCGCCACGATGGCGGCGGGATAGGACTTCCAGTCGGATGCCGTGCGGGCAAAGGACACGCGCCCCTTACGAAAGGGCAGCGCGATCTGAACGGCGTGATGCGAATGGAAGTCGGCTGGCTCACCGGCGTGACCGATCCACAGGCTGCTGCCGCGCCAGATCAGGATGCGTCCAACTGCGGTTGGCTTCACTTCGGTCACAGGGCCTTTAATTGGGATGGGAGTGTAAGGCCAGGCGTCCAGCAACGGGCACTGGCCGGCCGACGCTGGCGAGAACAGCACGACATGCTGTGCAAGTAATCCAGGGGGTGTAGTCGGCGCTGAATTTCCGCCGTGAGGTGATCGCGTTCGAGCGGTCATGGTCTACAGAAGTGAATCGATACCCGGCCCTAGCATTCTGCCGGCCCGCAGCCGCGCCAATCGCCGCTGCCCGCCCTCGCAAGCGCGGGCAGCGCGACTGTAAATCGTTGGGTAAAGTGGCGGGCGGTAGGACAGGATTCCCACATGCTTTCCATCTATCTTCGCATTCTAGGACTGCTGCGACGTGAGCGGGTGTTGGCCATCGCGCTCGCGGTCGGCAATCTCGCGCTCGCGGGGTTCTTCTATCTCGAGCCGCTGTTGTTCGGTCGTGTCATCGACGCGATGGTCGCGAAGTTGCCTGCCGAGGTCTGGCACAACATCCAGCTGTGGCTCGCAGTAGGACTCATCGGCATCGCGGCCAACGTCTGGACGTCGCTGCAGGCAGACCGCCTGGCCCATCGACGCAGGCTCGCGGTGATGACCAAGTATTTTTCACACGCTATTGCGTTACCGCTGAGCTTCCACAGCGAGCACCATACGGGCCGGCTGATGCGCATCCTGCACATGGGCAGCAGCAACCTGTTCGTTACCTGGCTGGGCTTCTTCCGCGAGCACCTCGCGACGATGCTGTCTATCGTCGTCATGCTGCCCTTTGCCTGGAGCGTGAACTGGAAGCTCGCGTCGCTGATGACGGGGTTGATGTTCAGCTTCGCGATCTTCAACGCGATTGCGATGCGGCGCACACAGCATGCCCAGCGGAACGTCGAACACCTCCATCTGGAGATCGCCGAGCGGGCCAATGACGTGCTGGGTAACGCGCTGGTGATCCAGACGTTCAACCGTGGCAGTGACGAAGTGGCCAACATCCGCGAGCTGACGAAGCGCGCGCTCGAAGCCCAGTACCCGGTGCTCACCGGCTTCGCGTGGCTGTCGGTGGCGACGCGCGCTGCGAGCACGTTTACAGTGGTCGCGATCTTCGCGCTGGGCGCGCATCTGAACAGCACAGGGGAGGTCAGCGTCGGCCAGATCGTCACGTTCGTCGGCTTCTCGCTGATGCTGATCGGGCGGATGGAGCAGCTCGCGGGTTTCATCTCGACGCTGTTCCAGCAAACGCCGTCGCTGCGCGATTTCTTCAGCATCCTCGACCTGCCGCGTGGGGAGGACGAGACGGCCGGCAAGCCGGACCTGCAGGTGCCGCGCGGCGAAGTGGTGTTCGACAACGTCAGTTTCGGCTACGGAGAAGGTCAGCCTGCGATCCGCAACCTGAGCTTCCGCGCCGCACCGGGCGCGACGATCGCGCTCGTTGGACATACGGGCGCCGGCAAGTCGACGGCATTGAGTCTTCTGTACCGGGCTCACGAACCGTCGTCCGGCCGCATCCTGATCGATGGCACGGACATCCGCACCGTCTCGCTCGCGTCGCTGCGTGATCAGATCGGCGTCGTGTTCCAGGACGCAGGCCTGTTGTACCGCTCGATCGCCGACAACATCCGCGTAGGAGACCCCGATGCGAGCGACGCTCGCGTCCACGCCGCGGCGCGCGCGGCGGAGGCGCACGACTTCATCGTGGTCAAGCCGAGCGGCTATCAGACGCTCGTCGCGGAGCGGGGCAGTTCGTTGTCGGGCGGCGAACGCCAGCGCGTCGCGATCGCGCGCGCGATGATCAAGGACGCACCGATCCTGGTGCTGGACGAGGCCACGAGCGCGCTCGACAACAAGACGGAACAGCGCATCCAGTCGGCGCTGAAGACGCTGACCGAGGGCCGCACGACCTTCGTCATCGCGCACCGCCTCTCCACCGTCCAGGATGCCGACTTGATCATCCTGCTGCGTGATGGCCAGATCGCGGAGCAGGGCACATTCGACGAGTTGATGGCGCTCGGCGGCGAGTTTGCCGAGCTAAACCGGCAGGGGCGCTTCGTGGACAGCCGGACACCTGCGCCCGGAGTGCAGGCCGCGGAGTCGACCGCTTGAAGGCGGAAGACTGATGGGCACCCCCGCCGATACGGCGCCCGCCACGGCTGATGCGACCGGCTTGATCCGGCAGATCTCGACGCTGCTTCGAGCAGCGTTGCGATCGCATGCCGGCAAGGCGATAGCGGTGTACGCGTCCTGCATCCTCGCGATCCTGCTGCTGACCGCCTACGGCCAGATCCGCCTCAATGAGTGGAACAAACCCTTCTACGACGCGCTGTCGCGACGCGATGCCGGTGACTTCCTGTACCAGCTCGGCGTGTTCTTCATCATTGCCTTCATCCTGCTGTTCCTGAACGTCGGCCAGCGCTGGCTCGTGGAGATGCTGAAGCTTCGGCTTCGCGATGGGCTGGTTCGGGACATGCTGCAGCTGTGGATGCTGCCGGGACGCGCGCTGAATCTCGCCAACTCGGGGCCGATGGGCGTGAACCCGGACCAGCGCATGCATGATGACGCCGAGAAGCTGTGTACGCTGACCGCCGACCTCGGCACCGGGCTGCTCCAGGCCACCATCCTCTTCGCATCGTTTGCCAGCGTGCTGTGGACCATGTCGGCCGACTTCAGCATGCAGATCGGCGGTGTCGAGTACGCAATTCCGGGTTACATGCTGTGGGCGGCGCTGATCTATGCGGTCCTCGGCTCGCTGATGAGCTATTGGGTGGGTCGGAGCCTCGTCCAGCGCAATGCCGATCGCTATGCGCAAGAGGGCGCCTTGCGTACGTCGCTGGTGCGCGCCAACGATCACCTCGACGGGATCGCGCTGGCCGGGGGCGAGGTCGACGAGCGGCGCCGCGTGGAGCTGCATTTCGACGCCGTGCTGAAGGCGACCGTGCGACTGATCGGGAGCCAGGTGAATCTGACCTGGGTCACGGCCGGCTTCGGCTGGATCACCGTCGTCGCGCCTATCCTCATTGCCGTGCCGCTGTATTTCACAGGGAAAATCACGTTCGGCGGTCTCATGATGGCTTCCGCGGCCTTCCAGCAGGCGCAGGGTTCCCTGCGCTGGTTCGTCGACAATTTCGGTGCGCTCGCCGATTGGCGCGCGACGCTCATGCGTGTAGCGACGTTCCGAATCGCCCTGACGTCGCCGTCGGTCGTGGAGCGTTTCGCGAGCCGCATCGACTACGCGACTGGGGCGGCGGGCGAGCTGTTGATTGAGGGGCTGCAGATCACGTCGGTGGACAGCCGCGACGCCCTGGCCGAGCCGCTCGTGCGCCTCGGTCGAGGCGAGCGAGTGCTGGTGCAGGGCAACCCCGGGTCGGACAAGGCGCTGCTCTTCCGGGCACTCGCCGGTCTTTGGCCGTGGGGATCGGGCCGTATCGTCCGCCCCGAAGGCGAACCGATGTTCTATCTGCCGCACGGAACGCCGTATCTGCCGCGCGGCAGCCTGCGCGAGGTCCTCGCCTATCCCTACGAGTCGGCGCGCTTCGAATCCGCGTCGTACGCGCTGGCGCTCGAGCGGCTGAAGCTCGCGAGGTTGGTCCCGGCGCTCGACGAGGATCGCCGATGGGACCGTGATCTCGGTTACGAAGAGCAGTTCCGGCTTGCCGTCGCGCGTATCGTAATGCACAGGCCAAGATGGATCGTGGCCGACGGGACGCTCGGAGTGTTGGAGGAGGAGATGCTGGAAACCGTGCTCAACGTGCTGGCCGACGAGCTCCGCGACTCGACAGTCGTGCACATCGGTCATGCCACCTTGACCCGCGACGCCGCCGCCACGCGCGTGCTGCATCTGGTCAAGCTTGACCCGGCGGTACCGTCATGACCCTCGCGCTGATCAGAGGAAAAGCCCATGGCGCGCGCCGCGCCTGTCGCTCGATGCTGCCTCTGCTATTGCTGCTGGTCTGTGCCGCAGGGCCCGTCACCGCGCAGGACATGGCCTTCCAGCCGCCCGCGTCGCCGGACGATGCACGCGCCGATACGCTGATGCGCGATCTCGCGGAGCGCGTCCTTCCGGTGTACCAGGACCGTGACGTCGATCGCTTCCTCGACCGCGTTGCTGCCATCCAGAGCATCGCCGGCCACCGGGCGGCGGCGTATGCGAGCCGCGAGCAGCTGCGGCAGCGGCGCGGCAATCGCATTCCTGATGCCCCCGAACGCGAAGCGCGACTGATCGACATCTACATCCGCGCGCTCGACTTCCAGCGACAGCAGGGCAAGCTCGACTGGAACGAGGCATACGCGCGCACGTTCAAAGCGACCGTCGCGCCGTTGTCCGACGTGGACGCATTCGCGCTCACCGGCTGGCGTCCGCCGCCGCTGGAAATTCCGCAGCGCGAGTTGCAACGCAGCTTCGACGCGCTGCGTGCGCGTCGCAGCCTGCCAATGGCCGAGGCAGTCGAGCTGCTTCACCGATATTTCAGGTACAACGCGCTGTCCCGCTTCAGCGAACCGTTCTTGGAAGCCGCCGCCGACGACGATCAGCGCCGCTATGAATTCGAAGCGTTGCGCATTCCGGGGCCGCAAGGCCGACGCATCGCCGTGACCCTCGCGCGGCCGCGCAATGTCGTGCAGCCGCTTCCTGCATTGCTCGAATTCACTGTCTACATCGAAGCCGGGCAGCCGGTGACCGGCCCCGCCGCCCGCGGGTACGTCGGCGTCGTCGCGTACACGCGTGGTCGGGAAGCCGCCGGGCTGCGCGCGGATCCGTTCGAACACGACGGCGAAGATGCGCGCGTGGTGATCGACTGGATCGCGCAGCAGCCGTGGAGCGACGGCCGCGTTGCCATGACCGGCAGTGGTTACAGTGCTTTCGCCGCCTGGGCGGCGGCGTCGAAGGCGCCGCTGAACCTGCAGGCGATCGCGACGACCGATCCGCTCGCGCCGGGCATCGATATGCCGATGGCCGGCAACATCTTCCGCAACGAGGCTTACCGCTGGGCGCAGCGAATCACGGGTTTTCTCGGCGACGAGCGCGAGCTGGATGAGGACGACGCTGCCTGGCGTGCGCTCGACGAGGAGTGGTACCGAAGCGGCCGCTCGTACCGCGAGTTGCCGCTGGTCAACGGCCGGCAGAACCTCTACTTCCAGCGCTGGCTCGGCCATCCGTCCTATGATCGCTACTGGCAGAAGATGCTCCCGCACGGCGCAGGCTTCGCGAAGGTGGACCTGCCGGTGCTGACCATCACCGGCTTCTATTCGCTGCAGCAGTCGGCTGCGCTGCATTATTTCGTCGAGCACCAGCGCCATCATCCGGACGCGGACCACTGGCTCGTTGTCGGACCGTGGCGCGCCGCCGCCGCGCAGCCTGCGCTCGACGATCTCCGCTACCGCTGGCTCGACTACGTGCTGAAAGCCGCGCCGCGCCCCGCGGCGCTCGCCGACCGCGTCACGTTCGCGACGCAGGGCGTCGAAGGCTGGCGGCACGCCCCCACGCTCGCAACCATGGGCAAGGGTCGCCTCCGCTTGCAGCTCGATGCGCAGCGCGTGGAGGGTGGATATCTGCTTGCCCGGCGCGACGCGCCCTCAGCGAACGGCGGCGTGCAGTTCGAAGTCGACTGGGGCGCACGTCGACCCGCGGGAGCTGCCGGTGGCATCGCTCCGGCGCGACCGGCCACTGGCGCGGCGCATGCGCTGACGTTCATCAGCGAGCCCTTCGCCGAAGCGACCGATTTGGTCGGCGTACCGACCGGTGCGCTCGAGGTGACGTCGAATCGCCAGGACGTAGACCTCACCATTGCGCTGCACGAACAGCGTCCCAATGGCGATCGCATTCCGCTGTTCGATCCGCCGATCGCGTTTCGTGCGAGCTATGCAAGCGATCGAACGCGGCGCAAGTTGATGCAACCCGGCAAGCGGGAGCGCATCGAGTTGCGCAGCGAACGCGTGACCAGCCATCGCATCTCTGCGGGCAGCCGGCTGATGCTGACCCTGAGCGTCGTCGATCGCGGCGATCGGCAGATCAACTATGGGTCCGGCAAGGACGTCAGCGAGGAAACTGCCGCGGATGGCAGAAGGCCGTTGCGGATGACGCTGCATGCAGGGAGCCATGTCGACATCCTGCTGCATGGAAAATGATGAAGGCACGAAAGCGGGCGAGCTTCAGCGACGAGCCGGATTCGATGAAACCTGCTGGCGCGAGCTATAGTCGAAGAGCCGGTCCAGAATAATTCGAAGCATCGGGGGTTGAGATCATGAGTGCAAGGGGTCGCTCGTTCCTGGCTCTCGCGCTGGTTCCAGCGGTCCTGCTTTGCGGCGTGTTCTCCCTCGCTCAGGCGGCAGGCGTCAAGGCCACGAAATGGTCTGATCCTGCGACCTGGCCGACCAACAAGGTGCCGGCCGCGGGCGACACGGTGGAGATTGCCAGTGGCAAGAGCGTGATCCTGGATGTCAGCCCACCGGCACTGGGCGGCCTGACGGTCAATGGCACGCTCCGCTTCTCTGATGACGCAGACCTGGAACTGACCACCGAGTGGATCATGCTGCACGGTGAACTGGCGATCGGCACGAAGGCGAAGCCTTTCAAGCGCAGCGCCACCATCACGCTCACCGACAACGTCAGGAATGAGCAGATGATGGGCATGGGCGACCGCGGCATCATGCTGTCGGGCGGCACCCTGAACCTGCACGGCGATCGCACCAACACCTGGACCAAGCTTCAGAAGACCGCCGAGGCTGGCAGCACGAACATCGAAGTGCTGAACGCTGCCCAGTGGAGGGCGGGCGACGAGATCGTCCTCGCCTCGACCGACTTCGATCCCCGGCAGGCCGAGCGCCGAACGATTGCCGCCATCAGCGGCAACACGATCACGCTCGACAAGAAGCTCGAGTACATGCACTTCGGCAAGATCACTTTCGGCGTGGACGAGCGCGGCGAAGTGGGCCTGTTGACGCGCAACATCAAGATTCAGGCTTCCGCCGATGCAGCAGAGTCATTCTTCGGCGGGCACATCATGGCGATGCCGACGAGCAGGATGTTCGTTGAGGGCGTCGAGCTCAATCGCATGGGTCAGAACCTGACTCTCGCGCGGTACCCGATACATTGGCATCTGGTGGGCGAGGCCAAGGGCCAGTACATCAGGAACGCTTCCATCCACGATACGTACAACCGCTGCGTCACCGTTCACGGCACCCATGACGTGCAGGTCGAGAACAACGTGACCTACAACATCGTCGGTCACTGCTTCTTCCTGGAAGACGGCATCGAGCACGGCAACGAGTTCGTGCACAACCTCGCCATCCAGATCAAGTGCCATACCAGCAAGCCCTGTGCGCCGAACAATCTCGCCCCGAACGGAGAGAACAGTTTCACGAACGAGGAGCGCCAGGCTTACAGGGCGGCCAGCTTTTCCGGCAAGGACACGCTGCTGCCTTCAGACAACACGGTGTCGGCATACTGGATCACCAATCCGGACAACACCTTCATCGACAACGTGGCCGCGGGTTCTGATGCAAATGGTTTCTGGTTGTCGATGCCGGAGCACCCGCAGGGTGCATTCCTGGGTACGGACATCGCCAGGAACATCTGGCCACGCCGCACGAAGTTCCGCGAATTCAGGAACAACACGGCTCATTCCAGCTTCGACGGGTTCATGTTCGACCGGAACATCAATGCGGAGAACATCTTCGGGTTGGCGGGCCCCTCGTTCATGCCGAGGGAAAACCCTGCTGACCCGGACAGCAAGCGCCTCGAGACACGTTTCGAGAAACTCACCGCCTGGAAAAACCGCAACGGCGGTTTCTGGGGCCGCGGCGAGCTGTTCGTCGTGAGGAATTTCAAGAGCGCGGACAATGCCATTGGCTACACCATGTCGACCGGTTCCATCGGCGATGACGTGTTTACCTCACGTGTGGTCGATTCGCTGTTCGTGGGCGAAACAGAGAACAAGGGCAACCCCAGAACGCCGGAGGAAGTCGCCTACGGCCGCAGCCTGCCGAAGCCGCTGATTCCCGATTTTCCGACCCGCGGCTATGAGTACTACGACTACCGTCTCGATGTGGCCAACACGACATTCGTGAATTTCCAGGACAACAAGCAGCGCGGTTCGGGAGCGCTTTCCTGGCTGTTGTTCACGGGCGCCGGAGTCACCACCGAGAACACCGTCTCGGGTGCGAAGTACGTCAATGCCAAGCCCGTGTACTTCCCGAAGATCGACTCGAGGTTCGATAGTGACAACCGGGGTGGCGTGGCCTACCGGAGCGCGGCGATCCACGATCTGGATGGCTCGACGACGGGCATCCCTGACTCGTATGTCCTGATCCATGACGGCGAGAACGACAGCGTCGCGACGGACGACAGCTGCGAGGTTCATCCCACGTGGAACGCCGCTGTGTGCAAGGGTGACATCGGCCGCATTCAGTTCAGCGTCAGGAGGCCCGGACCCACGAGGGGCGCGAGTCTTGCGCTGAAAGACGTTGCCTTGCGGTCAGCTGCGCCGGCGCCTGTGCGGACCACTGCTCTTACGCCGGCGGCGCCGGCCAAGCCAATTACCCTGAGCCGCAATGGCAAGGACTTCAAGGTCACGGCCAACCAGAGCACGGTGCGCGCGGGTACCGAGATTCGAGTGAAGACCGAAAGACCGGAAGTTGCGATCGGCCTGACCGAAATGGCGAAGGACTCCTGGGTCGTGTTCGAGCTGCCGGGTTTCGCCAACGCGGCTTCCGGGAAGCAGCAGGACAGCATCGACGCCCTGCGCAAGGCGACCGAGACGTCGTACTTCAAGGGTGCGGATGCGGTCTGGGTGAAGCTGGTAGTCCCGACTGCTCCGAAGGGCGTTGGCAGGGATCAGTTTGGCCCGCTGGACACGCAAGCCAGCATTACGGTCAGCCGATAAGCCAGGCCGGACCATCGCCACGGATGGCCTATCCAGGAACCTGTGGCTCCGACAATGATTCAGGAGACGATCACTGGGATGCCCTGGATGAAGCGCCCCGGCGATCATGTGGGGCTACCGAATGTCGCTCAGACGCCCGGTACGATGCGCAAGTCGCGCACGGCTCCTCCATCCAGCGCGGCGAGCGCTCGCTGGTAACCGGCGCTCTCGTGAACGGCGATGGCCTGTTCGACGGAATCGAACTCGATCAATACGGTCCGACTCATCAGTCCGTCTTCGTAGGCCTTGACGGCCGAAGCCCTGGCCAGGAAGCGTCCGCCACCGCCTTCGATGGCGGGACCCGCCAACGTCGCGTACGCGGAGAGCTTGGCAGGGTCGGTAACCTCTCGGTAGCAGGAAATCCAGTACGCTTTTGGCATCGGGTTGTCTCGGGTCAGTAGGTCGTAGGTGTGAGTGTCGGCGTACCACTGCTTTGGCCGCAACTCATCGACTTCATGAGGAAGGCGCTTCGTTAGCGATCGTCGTATAAGTTGGATCCAGAGAAATCCAACGGAGGAGACCCCATGATCCGGAACTGGCTGCTGCCCGCCATCGCCTTCGCGACTACACCGACGTTCGCCCAGACGAATGCCGGTGCACTCACGGCGCAGGCCGACAATCCGTTCAAGGTGACCAAGGTCGCCGAACTGAACCTTCCCTGGCGCATGGCCTTCCTGCCGGACGCGCGCATGCTGATCACGGAGAAGGGCGGCAAGGTGTTCCTCGTCACGCCCGCGGGGGCGAAGACGGAAGTGAAGGGCGTGCCTGCCGTGCAGTTCGGGGGGCAGAACGGGCTGCTCGGGTATCTACCTCGCGCCGGACTACGCGAAGGATCACGGCGTGTACCTCACCTACTCCGAGCCGGGCGACGACCCGGGGACCTCGAGCCTGGCGCTCGCGCTCGCGAAGCTCGACCTGGCGAACGACGGGTCGGCCTCGTTCACGGGTACCAAGGTCATCTGGCGCGACCCGATCAAGGGCAAGGGTGGCCAGTTCGGCGCGACGATCGCGTTCTCGCCCGACAAGAAGCTGCTGTATCTGACGGTCGGCGAGCGGCAGCGCTTCACGCCCGCGCAGGATCCGAACCAGCCGGCCGGGCAAGATCCTGCGACTGACGCTCGATGGCAAGCCGGCGCAGCGGCAATCCGATGGCGGGCAAGACGGGCGCGAGCACGGTGGACGTCATCGATCCGCCGCAAGAACACCGAGGTCGCAAAGACCGCGCAGGTGATCCGCACCTTCACGTTCACGGGTCCGAACCTCACGCCGTCGGAGACCTGGAGCTCGGGCCATCGCACACCCTACGGCCTGGCGTTCGCGCCGGACGGCAAGGCTGTGGGAGGTGGAACACGGTCCGCGCGGCGGCGACGAGTTGAACCTCATCGAGCCGGGCAAGAACTATGGCTGGCCGCTCGTGGTCGTACGGCGGCGAACTATGATGGCGTGCCGATCGCCGAGCCCGGACACGCGGACCGATCTCGCGAAGCCGGTGATCTACTGGACCCCGGTCATCGCGCCGGGCAACCTGATGTTCTACAGCGGCAACCTGTTCCCGCAGTGGAAGGGGTCGGCGCTCATCAGCGGGCTCGCTTCCAAGGCGCTGATCCGCGTCACCGTCGACGGCGCGAAGGCGAAACAGGCAGAGCGTTACAACGTGGGCTTCCGCGTCCGCGATGTCGAGCAGGCCCCGGATGGCGCGCTGTGGCTGCTCGAAGATGCGGCGCCGGGTGGGCTGTATCGGTTAGCGCCGAAGTAGCGGAACCTCGGCGCCGTCGGGGGAGGGCGGTCGTCATCGCGCCGCCATGAGCGGTAGCCCGGCGTCCGGCCGCCTCGTCGGCGCTAATCCGGTTTCGCGCTCTCCCTTGGGGCGTTCGTCGGCGGAGGTTGGAGCCGTCCTCTAGACCACTTGCATTCTCGGTCCTCTCGAAGCTTTCAGCGAGAGCACCAATGAACGGATTGCTCGCGGTGGCTGTCGTTTCGGAGCGCTGCTGTGGGAGCGATGAACTCAGCACGCGCGGCTCACGTTGCCGCCCCGCTTCAGGACGGAAGAGTGCTGTTCACGGGCGGCGGTGTACTCGACGTGAACGCGCTGCTCGTTTCGATCGCGCCGGCCGAGCTGTTCGATCCCGGCTCCGGTACCTTCACCTCGGTCGGCAATTCGCCTATCGAACGATTCATGCACAGTTCGACGCTGCTCCCGGACTGGTCAGTCCTGCTTGCAGGCGGCGTGGGGAAGGACTAGACGCACTCATCCGCCGACCGCTTCAGTTAGGTGGTAAGTGGGTAGCACTGGTGTGATCGGCCCACGTGGGGCACTCTCTTCGCGCAAAAAAAGAGCGGGAGAGACGGACCATGCCGAATGGACCCCAATGGCGCGCGTGGCTACGGGAACCGCTGCTGCACTTCTTCGTGCTGGGTGCGGTCCTTTTTGCCGCGGATGCCGTCTTTGCCGTTCGCAGTGACGACCCCTACACCATCACCTTGGATGCCAGCCCGGACGAAAGCGCCCAGGAGGCCTTCCGGCAGGAAGTGCTCTATCGTGAAGGCATCGCCATGCAGATAGACAAGGGCGACCGGCTGATACGGGATCGGGTGATCTTCAAGATGCTCGGTCTGATCGAAGCGGGTCTCTCTCCGCCCACCTTCGACGAGACGGCGCTGCGCGAATGGTTCGAGGCGAACCGCGCGAAGTACGACCAGCCGGGCATGCCGGCAGAGTTCGACCAGGTCGCGAGCATCGTCCTGCAGGACTGGATCGACGCGAAGCTGGCCGACCAGCGCTCCGCCGCAATTCTCGCGATGGAGAAGCGGTACACGCTCAAGGTGACCGGGGCGCGGCCCGCGGACGTGCAGGCGCAGGAATGAAGCGGGCCACTCTGCTGCTGATGCTGATCTTCGCGTCGGCATGGTCGGCGCACTCGGGTGCCCACGAGATGACCCTGGCGGAACTCGAGCTGCGCGAGAACACGCGTGGCGAGTTCCTGTGGGCGTGGCTGGCAACCGAACAGCCTGCCCGAGGCGAATTGTTCGTCCAGTGGCCGGACGGCTGCCGCGCGGACGAGACGGCCGTTCATTGCGGGCGGCAGGGAATGCTCGGCACATTGACAGTCGAGGGTATCGGCCAGTCGTTTTCCGTCGCGATCGTCCGGATCAACTGGCTCGACGGTCGCGTCAGCGTCCATTCGCTGACCGCCGCGCAGAGCCAGGTGCAATTGTTCGGTTCGGCCGACGACCAGCGCGGCATGGGCGAGATTGCCCGGGCGTATGCAGAGCTCGGCGTCGAGCACATTCTCAGCGGCTACGACCATCTGGCCTTCGTGATGGTGCTGGTGCTGCTGGTCGGATTCAACAGGCGCCTGTTGTTGACGGTCACAGGATTCACGGTTGCACACAGCCTGACACTCGCACTCAGCGCGTTGGGGTGGCTGACACTCCGGTCAGCTCCTGTGGAGGCGAACATCGCGCTGTCGATCGTGCTGGTCGCCAGAGAAGCGATGCACGAGGAGATGACACTGGCGAAGCGCTGGCCCGTAGTGATTGCAGTTCTGTTCGGACTGGTTCACGGGCTGGGGTTTGCCGGTGCGCTGAAGGAGATCGGGCTCCCGCAGCAGCACCTGGCGATCGCGTTGCTCATGTTCAATTTCGGCGTGGAACTGGGCCAGCTGCTGGTTCTGGCAGTTGCTTTCGCAACCTGGCGCCTGTTGTTGCGTCGGTTCCAGCTCGGAACAGCCCGCGTGATAGCCCTCTATTCGATCGGCACGCTCGCAGCCTGGTGGTCGATCGAGCGCGTCGCCGCAATGCTGGAGTGAATCGCTGCGCTCGGCGCGGCACATATCGGGTACAGCGATAACTGATATTTGCAGGCATCTATTGTAAAGACCGAGGCGATTCACCTACCGTCCGGCAAGTGCTCGCATCCGGAGCAAGAGAACAACAAAAGGGCGATCCCGTTCTCCGTGGATCCCGATTTCCGTTGCAGAGAAAAGGTAGCGCCATGATTGCCAGAGGCCTGCTTGTCGCAAGCGTGTTGCTGTTGTCTTCGACGGTAGAGGCGCAGGGCGCGCGGCCCGTCGACTCGAGGGACATCGATCTGAGCCGCGCCAAGGTGCCGGACGGTTTCACCTTCGCTGCCGGTGGTGATCTGTTCAACCGCAGTCCGTTGAGCAAGCTCGGGCATCCCGAACTCAACCGGATGCTGAAGGTTCTGCAGGACGCTGATGTCACGTTCGCCAACCACGAGTCGTCGGCGTTTGATCTGCCGGGCCCGGGCAACGTGACCCACAGCGCGCAGAACGGCGGTGGCTATCCGCGCTTCTCCAATGCGCTGGAGCGCGACTTCAAGGCGATGGGCATCGACATCGTGTCCATGGCGAACAATCACGCGGGCGACTGGGGCCAGGAAGGGCTGATCGCCACGCTGGCGTCAGTCGACGCCGGTGGCCTCGTCCAGGCCGGTGCTGGCGCCAGCCTGAGTGAGGCACGCAAGCCAGGCGTGTTTCTTTCCCCACGTGGCAACGTGGCGTTGATCGCTACCGCCTCCACGTTCAATCCCGCCACGGTCGCGTCTGACGGCACCGGCGCCATCAAGCCGCGCCCGGGCATCAGTGTGCTCCGAGCCCGGCCCATCATGGAGCTCACCGAGCAGCAGATGGAGCTGATGAGCCGGGTGGGTGCCGCGTGGTGGAACCCGAACAGCGGCGTGCGCGATGACGCGCCCGGTGCGGTCACCGTTGGCGGCGCCACCTACCGCGCCGGACCCGGCGGCAAGCTGGCCTATCTGGTCGACAATGAGGATCGCAAGGCCGTGCTCTCGTCCATCACCGATGCCAAGCGCAACTACGATCTGGTGGCGTTTTCGATTCATGCGCACGAAGTCGCGAGCACAGGCTCGCGATCGTCGGCGGCCGAGTTCCTGCCCGAATTGTTTCATCAGGCGATCGACGCGGGCGCGGACGTCGTGATCCGTCATGGCCCGCATATCCTGGGCGGGCTCGAGATCTACAAGGGCAAGCCAATCTTCTACAGCTTGAGCAGCCTGTTCTTCACCTTCGGCACGCCGGAGACCGCGAGCGACCCGGCCTACCGTCAGCGAACCGGTTTCTTCGACAACGCCGTCGGCGTCACCGAGTTCAAGAACGGCAAGCCGAGCGTGGTGCGTATCTATCCGCTCGTCACGATCATCGAACCGGGACCCGCATTCGGCGGCTCGAAGCTCGCCAAGGGCGAGGACGCCAGACGCATTCTCGCGACGATCGAGCGTGAATCCGCTCAGTGGGGCACGCGCATCCCGATCGAGAACGATGTAGGCGTGATCCGCCTCTCGCCCTAGCTGCGCGCCACGCGCACCTTCGAATTTGACCGCATAAAAGAACAGGAAGGGGAACTCATGAGATCTACCAGGAAAAGCCCGCTGCTCGTCGTAGGCACCACGCTGGTCCTCGGCATGACGGGCGAAGCGGGAACCGCGCAGGCGGCAGAGAGCGATGCGTCCGGTGATGAACTCGAGGCAGTCGTCGTCACCGGCTCGCTGATCAAGCAACAAAGTGATCTGACCTCCCCGGTGCCGATGACCACCGTTGCGCCGGAGATGCTTCAGGCGACCGGCGTGCTCGAGATCACGCAGGCGTTCCGCAATCTTCCCGAGTTCGCGAGCGGCAACAGCACCGATCTGAACATCGGTGGCGGCGGCCTGCAGAGCCTGAACATGCGCAACATGGGCGTGCAGCGCACGCTGACGCTGGTGAATGGTCGGCGCATGGCGGGCTTCAGCGACGCCGTGGGCAACCAGGGCACGCCGGTGGACGTCAGCATGATTCCCCGCGGCCTCATCTCGCGCGTCGACGTCGAGCGCGATGGCGCCGGTCCGACGTACGGAAGCGATGCGGTGGCCGGCGTCGTGAACTTCATTCTCGACGAGAACTTCAAGGGTTTCGATGTCAGCGGCCAGTACGGCATGTCGGGTGAGGGCGACGGCGACTCCTATCAGGTTTCCGGCAAGCTCGGGTTCGGCGACGAGCGGGGCTCGGTCGTGTTCGCGGCGGATTACCTGAACAAGGAAATCATCTTCTCGAACGCGCGCGACTTCATGATCAACCCGGTGACGCAGCTCACTTCCACGCAGGTGGTTCGTGCGGGTTCGGAGGTCGGGCCCGGCGGCCGGATCATCGGTCCGGGCAACACCATCGTGGCCTGCTATCCGAACGAAGGTGGCCCGAACGTGGCGCCGAACTGCCCCCTGTTCAACGCGAACGCCGCTGGCGTCAATGTCCTGAACACCGGCAGCACCATTCGCGACCTGGGTGCGCTCGGTCGCTACAACATCACCGACAACATCGCCTTCAAGGCGCAAGCCTTCTACTTGAACCGCTACAACTCTGCGCCGATCGGTGGCTACGGTCTTCAGACCAACCTGACGTTCGGCCTGTACAACGGTGGCTTCGCCATTCCCGCGACCAGCTCCAACAACCCGTTCGGCCGGGACGTGCGCATTCGGTGGCTGACCCTCTCCGCGGGTCGCAACGATCAATTGACCGATGTGTCGCAGCTCTGGAGCAACTTCGGATTCACCGGCCGTATCGCTGACCGCTGGGACTGGGAGGTGCTGCAGAGCAACTCGCGCACGTACAGCGACCAGATCTACACGGCGTACCCCGTGTCCTCGCGCATCCGCAATCTCTTCATACCCGCGCTCTGTCAGGCCGATCCGCTCTGCGCGCCCATCGGCGCGATCGGCAACCTCGACCGGTTCTTTGCCGGCGGTGCGGTACTGACTCCGCAACAGGCCGACTACGGCTGGTTCGACGAGGCGGTCACCTCGGTCTACACCATTCAGCAGACCACCGGGACGATCGGCGGCCGGCTGTTCAATCTGCCGGCGGGAGAAGTGCAGGCGGCGCTCGGGGCTGAGTACAAGCGCACGACCGGCAGCCAGTCGATGGACCCGATCACGCAGACGCTCGATTCGGCCCGCACCGTGCTGCTTCCCTGGACAGGCGAGTATTCGACGAAGGAGGGCTACGCGGAGTTCCAGGTTCCGGTGCTGACGGACATGCCGCTGGCCAAGAGTCTCGAACTGAATGCCCAGGTCCGCTATACGAGTTTCGATGCGGTGGGTACGAAGCTCACCGATTCCACCACCTGGAAGGTGGGCCTCAGCTATGCGATGACGGAAGACGTCCGGTTCCGTGCAACATATGGCACGGCGTTCCGGGCGCCCACGCCGTTCGATCTGTATCGCGGCGGCGGCGTCAGTCAGGACATTGCCACCGACCCGTGCGTTCTGACCGGTGTGCGGGCTACCAATCCCACCATCGCCCAGAACTGCGTCGCGGCAGGCTCTCCGAACGGACCGCCGACCACGGGCAACACCTTGCTGCGCATCTCGGGCGGCTCGCCCTCGCTGCAGCCCGAGAAGGGCAACAGCCTTGCCATCGGTGCGGTGCTGACGCCGCGGTTCGCCGAGAACTTCACGGCCACCGTCGACTACTACCGCGTGGAGCTGACCGACGCCATCGGCCTGACCAACCTGACCCAGGTGCTGCAGACCTGCTACTCCGACCCGTCCTTCGCGCAGAGGGTCCAGGACCGCGCCGACATCTGCTTCGGTTACAACACGCGCAACCCCGACGGCAGCATCGGGCGCATCAACGTCTACGGCATCAACATCAACACGCTGTCGACCAAGGGCATCGATTTCTCGGCGGGCTATCGGTTCCCGGAGCTCGGTCCGGTGCCAGGCAGCCTTTCAATGGATCTCAGGGCGTCGCGGCTGCTGAGCTTCTACAACAGCGCCAACGCCGTGGCGGTGCGCGAGCTGCGCGGGATCCTCGAATATCCGACCTGGAAGGGCAGTCTCAACCTCAACTATCGCCTGGACCAGTGGTCGGCTTCCTGGACGGCGCGTTTCCTTTCCTCGATGACCGACTCGGCGGTGCGGAGCGGTTCCATTCCGACGCCCAATCCTCTGGGCTACACGGGTACGCCGTTCTATGTGGTGAACGATCTGTCGATCAACTGGAGAGGGTTGGGCAGCGATCGGGGCACGCCGCGTGCGACGCTCGGCATCAACAACGTGCTCGACAAGCAGCCGCCGCTGGTCGTGGGCAATCGCGGCACCTCGCCCACCCTGTACGACACGTTGGGGCGATACTTCTACCTCAACCTGGGGTACCGGTTCTGAGGCCGACACGAAGAAGGGTGGAGTTGAACATGCGTAGACGAACGTTCCTCGCGCAGGCAGTGAGCCTCGCGGCCGCCGGCGGTCTGTCGTTCCCGGCACTGTCCGCGGCGGCGGGCAGGCCCAGGGTCAAGATCACCGACGTGCAGGTCAAGCGAGTCCGGGTCATCAAGGAGCTCGGCTCGCTGCCCGTTCCACCGGGCTCACGCACTCCGGGGCGCGCGTACCGCGTGGGGGGTGACAACGTCACGTTGATCACCACGGATGCCGGCCTGACCGGCATCGCACGGGGCGTGTCGCCCGCAATGCTGGCCATCGCGAAGCAACGCCTGGTCGGTGCAGACCCGCTCGACGTGCAGCAATTGTCGTGGGGGCTGTACGCGCTCGGCGGCGGGTTCAACCCGACCTTCGGCGGGGCCGACATCGAGATCGCCTTGTGGGACCTCGCGGGCAAGGTGCTCGAGATTCCGCTTTACAAGCTCTGGGGCGGTCGCGACGGCAAGCTGATGCCCTATGCCAGCCAGTGGACCACCGGTACGCCGCCAGAGCGCGCACGCATGGCCCAGACCGTGCGCGAGAAGAACTGGCGCGCGATCAAGTTCCGCGCGCATTTCCAGACCATCAAGGATGACGTTGCGGTGGTCGAACAGACCCGCAAGCTGCTGGGAGATGATTTCATCATCACACTCGACGCCAACCAGGCGGGCGAGACGCCCGACGGATCGAACCAGGGCGCAGCCCAGTGGGACTACGCGCGAGCGCTCACGACTGCGCGCGAGTACGAACGTCTGGGAGTCTATTTCCTGGAAGAGCCGCTCCCGCGTTGGGACTTCGATCAGCTGGCGAAGCTCAGTCAGGCGGTCAACGTGCGCATCGCGGGCGGCGAAGGCAGCCGGGGGCTGCACGAGTTCCGCGGCATGCTCGAGAAGGATTCGCTCGGCATTGTTCAGTTCGAGGTGTGCCTGATCGGCCCGACGCTCGCGCGCCAGGTCGCGACACTCGCCGCGGCTTATCACAAGCCCTGCGTCTCCCATGCCGGTTTCGGCCCGGGCGTCATCTGCGCCGGGCATCTGAACGCTTCGTTGCAGAATGGCGTGTTCTTCGGGCCCGGCCGAGGCATCGGTCCCACGTGGGAACTGATCCACGAGCCGCCGGTGATCGACATCGAGCAGATGTGGACCATCTACGAGGACGCTCCCCGTCTCGACAAGGACGGCTACATGCAGCTCTCCGACAAGCCCGGTCTCGGTGTGACCATCAGACCCGATCTGCTGCAGGACGCCTGACGGCCGGAATGCGGATGAACAACCTACGAACGTTTCTCGCCAGCTGTGTCGCTGTGGTTCCCCTGGCGGTGTTCGCAGCGTCAGCCCCCGAATCCGTGAAGCCGGGCGATGTGCTGACTGAACCGCCGACGCTTCAGTCTCTCGGATACGAGTGGGCGATCGAAGGCGACGCCAACCGGAATGCGTCGGTGACGGTTCGATTCCGGAAGAAGGGCGCAGAGGCGTGGCAGGAAGGGCTGCCGCCGTTGCGCATCGGGGGCGAGGAGACCAAGTACCTTGCCCTGGACTATATGGCGCCGCCCATGTACGCAGGCAGCCTCTTCGATCTGGAGCCCGGCACGAACTACGAGGTCGCGCTACGCCTGGAGGACCCCGATGGCGTCACGGGCGAGGCCGAACGCCGATTTGAAGCGCGCACCCGGGCGGAGCCGAAGCCTGCGACCGATGGCCGCACTTTCCACGTCTATCCGCGGGAATTCCAGGGCACCCGGCAGGAGCCGGCCTTCAACGGGCTGCTCGCCGCCTTCAACCTCGGGGCTTCGCACTCCGACTGGTTCAATGCGTTCCTGCCGCGTGTGCAGCCCGGTGACGTCATCGTCGTACACGCCGGCACGTACAAGGACACGCGGTACCGGTATGGCTCCGGCATCGGCACGCTGTTCGACGGCACGTATTACCTCACGGCGAGCGGTACGGCCGAGCGCCCCATCGTCATCCGCGCTGCGGGTGATGGGCCGGTGATTTTCGATGGCGACGGCAATGCCGTACTGTTCGACGTGACGACGGCGAATCACCTCTATTTCGAGGGCATCACCTTCAGGAACACCGATGTCGCCATCCTGGCGGGCCGGAAGCGGATGCTGGGATCGGAAGGACTGACGGTCAGGCGCTCGCGCTTCGAAGACGTGGGGGTGGGCATCACGAGCGACTGGTCGGGCTCGAAAAACTTCACGATCACCGACAACGTCTTCGTCGGTCGTCAGATTCCCGATCACCTGATGGGCTGGATCGGTCGGACCTGGCAGAACTTTCCCGACTTTCCGGTGCCGTTGCGCTCGAACATGGCCGTGAAGGTGTATGGCTCGGGTCACGTGGTCGCATTCAACGAGATCTCCCACTTCCACGACGGGGTCGACCATGCGACCTACGGCAACCCGGATCTAGATGCCGAGGGCAGGGTCGTGCGGGAACGCATGCCGGTATCGATCGATTTCATCGGCAACGACATCCACGACGTGGATGACAACTGCATCGAGGCGGACGGCGCCATGCACAACATCCGCATCCTGCGGAACCGCTGCTTCAACCACGCGCATCGTGCGCTGAGCGCGCAGCCGGTGCTCGGCGGCCCGGCTTACTTCATCGGCAATCTCGTGGTTCACGCACCCGAGGGCGGCTCGCTGAAGATGACGGCGAACTCGTCGGGAATCGTCGTCTACAACAACACGCTCATCGGCGAGGCCCACGACATGGGGCCCGTTTCCAATCAGCACTTCCGCAACAATCTCATCCTCGGTCAGGGCGCGTTCCCGGAAGTCTTCACGGTCGACACGTTCACGAACTACTCGAGTTCCGACTACAACGGGTTCCGGCCCAACCCGGGTGCCGAAGCGGCGTTCGGGTGGAACTCGCCGCCGGCCGACATCCTCGCCGACTTCAAGAAGGATCGGGAAAAGCGCAAGTTTGCGACGCTGCGGGACTTCTCGCGCGCGACTGGCCAGGACAAGCACAGTGTGCTGATCGACTATGGCGATTTCGTCCGTGCGACGGCGCCGGATCCGAAGGACCCGCGTCGCTTCTATCGGCCGGACGAGTTCGAGTTCGCGCTGCGGAAGGGGTCCAAGGCAGTGGACGCGGGCATGGTGTTGCCGAACGTCACCGACGGGTTCAGCGGCAAGGCTCCGGATCTCGGCGCTTTCGAGCGGGGCCGACCCGCGCCGCACTACGGGCCGCGTCCATGACGGCGCCCGGTATCAGGTGCGCCACTCGTCCAGTTCGTCGGTGAACAGGCTGGCGACGATCTCACGCAGCCACAGGCTCTTCGGGTCACGCTGATAGTTGCGGTGCCAGTGCATCTTCAGGTCGATGCGCGGCGTGCGCATGGGCGGGGGCGCGGTCTGGATGTCGAGATTGACGCTCTTGGCGAAGAGCCCGACCGCATGCGGAACGGTCGCGATGAGGTCTGAGCGCGCGATGATGAACGGAATGCTCATGAAATGCGGCGTCGTCAGTACGACGCGGCGCTGAATGCGCTTCGACCTGAGATAACGCTCGAAGATCTCGAGCGTTCGACCGACCCCGGAAACGACCGCATGCTTCGCTTCCAGAAACTGGGCGAGCGACAGCGTTGCCGCGTTGATGGGGTGATTGGCACGAAGCAGGCAGACGAAGTGATGGAAAAACAGGTGCTGTTCCATGAACGCCTTGTCGCGCAGGTCGGGGAAGAAGCCGACCGCCAGGTCGATCTCGCCACTCTCGAGGCCGCGCTCGATGTAGGCAGCGCTACGCGCGATGGACCGGACCGAAGCGCCTGGCGCGCGCTGCGTGATGCGCCGGAGGATCTTCGGCATGAACACCATCTCGCCGACGTCGCTCATCGCGAGGGTGAACGTCAGCGAAGTCGAAGCGGGTTGAAACTTCTCCGTGCGCAAGGTGCTTTCGACGCTTTGCAGCGACTCACGCAGCGGCGCGATCAGCGCGTGCATGCGTGCGGTAGGTTGCATTCCGTGACCGACACGATGGAACAGCGGGTCTGCGTACAGCTCACGCAGTCTGGCCAGCGCACCGCTGACGGCTGACTGGCTCATGCCGAGCTTGGCGGCCGCCGCGCTGACGCTTTCGTGGTCATAGACCTCCACGAGAATCGGCAGCAGGTTGAGGTCGAACGGTCGCGCCATCGCGAATCACTCCCGCCGATATCCGGTATCGGTCTTTTGCCATTGAACAGGCCGGTGTTCTTTTCTACCGTCAGCGCCATCCAACTCAACGCTGTCAGGTGCCGACATGAAACTCGATCGTCGGGGCTTCTTCGCGAAGCTCGGTGGTGCCGCGGCGGTTGCCTCGATGTCGCACGAAGCGCGTGCAGACGCGCTCGAGCACTACCTGATGGCCGCTGCCGACAATTCCCCAACTCGTCGGGCCGCCGTTTCGACCACGCCGGCTGCGCCAAGTTCCTTTCCGTCCGCGGCCCAAGTGGAAGAGCAGATCGAGACGCGTCCGGTCCGGAAAGGGTCGGGCAACCTGTTCACGAGTGCGGAAGGCAACGTCAGACGTCTTCCAGCGCTGCCGGCGCAGCCGACTCTGGTTGACTACTTCAACTTGAGATTCACCCGCACGTCCAACCACTGCCTGCAGAGCGCGAATCGCGCGATGAAGACCGGCATGTCGGAGGAGATCGTGCTGGCCTGCCTGCTTCACGACACGGTCCAGGAACTCATCAAGGTCGACCACGGCTGGTGGGGCGCGCAGATGTACGAGCCGTACGTTTCGCCGAAGGTGACGTTCGCCCTGCGCTACCACCAGGCCCTTCGCTTCTACGAAGACAAGGAGCACGGCTACGAATATCCGGACCTGTATCGTCGCATGTTCGGTTACGACTACCAGCCCGAGCCCTATATCGTTCGAGCCTGGACGACGGCGAAGAAGCACAAGTGGTACTTCGAGTCGCGCATGGTGACGGTGAACGACCTGTACGCGTTCGAGCCCAACGTGCACCCGACGCTCGACCAGTTCACCGACATCATCGGCCGCCACTTCAAGCATCCGAAAGAAGGTCTTGGTTACGACGACAGTCCGGTCGCCCACATGTGGCGGTCGATCTCCATGCCCGACCATCCGCTCTGAAGGCATCTCTCCATGAGTTCGAAATTGCTGTCGCTCGCAGTTGGCGCCTTGTGCGCAACCGCTGCAGGTTCCCTCTTCGGTGCGAGCCCGTCGCGACCGTCCGAGACTCCGCCGCGGACAACGTCGGCGCTGTCCGGCGGCGCGCAGCTGCCGGGCGGCCTTCGATCGCCGGTCGTCCGGACGGACGGCGATCTGGCTCTCTCGACCGTGGCCGACGGATTCACCTTCGCTGCCGGCGGCGACCTGCTCGGGCCCTACAATCCGCTGTCGAACCTCGGTGATCCCGACGTCAACAGGATGTTGAAGCTGCTGCAGGATGCCGATGTGGGGTTTGCGAACCACGAGGCTTCAGGCTTCGACCTGCCGGGCCCCGCGGATGCGACCCAGGCCGCTCAGAACGGCGGCGGATACCCGCGCTTCTCGATGGCGCTGGATCGCGATTTTCGGGCGATGGGAATCAAGCTCGTCTCGATGGCCAACAATCATGCAGGCGACTGGGGTGCCGAAGGCTTGCGGGCCACCCTCGCGACCGTCGAGGCCGCTGGAATCGTGCAGGCAGGGGCAGGGGCCAGCATGAGCTCGGCGAGGAGCGCAGGGGTGCTGTACACGCCTCGAGGTACGGTCGGACTCATCGCCACCGCGTCGACGTTCAACCCGGCCACGGTTGCGGCGGACGGTCAGGGGGCCCTGAAGCCGAGACCTGGAATCAGCGTACTGCGAGCACGGCCGGTGATCGCGCTCAGCGACGACAAGATGGTGCTCATGCGCCGGCTCGGCGCCGCTTCATGGTCACCGAACAGCGGTGTCCGCGACGAGCCGGGCGCCGTGACCGTCGGCGGCATCACCTACCAGCCCGGGTCCAGTTCCGGCATCACCTATCTCGTCGACAAGGCCGATCGCGATGCGGTGATCGCATCGGTGACTCAGGCGAAGCGGTCGAACGATCTCGCTGTGTTCTCGATCCATGCGCATGAAGTCGCGACCACCGGGTCGACTGCCTCGGTGGCCGACTTCCTTCCGCCACTGCTGCACGATGCGATCGATGCGGGCGCCGATATCGTGGTCCGTCACGGCCCGCATGTGCTCGGAGGCGTCGAGATCTACAAGGGCAAGCCGATCTTCTACGGTCTCAACAGCCTCTTCTTCCTCGTCGGGGGCGTCGAGCGCGCTCTCGACCAGACTCACCGGCTGAACAGCGGCTTCTACGACAACGCCGTTGCAGTGACCGAGTTCAAGGGCGGCAAGCCGAGCATCGTGCGCATCCATCCCATCATCACGATCAACGATCGCACCGCTGCCTTCGGGGGCTCGAAGATCGCAACGGGCGAGGATGCGAGGCGGATCCTCGCGCGCATCCAGAAGGAGTCCGAGCCGTTCGGAACCGACATAAAGATCGAGAACGATGTCGGGGTCATTCGCCTCGTGCGCTGACCACCGCCGCGCGCCACCGGCGCAACATAACCAGACAGATTACCAGGGGAACGCATGACCTCCGTTCAGAGATCGGTACGCCTCGTATTGGGCAGCAGTTTCGTCTTTGCACTGTCGGGTGTCGCCTGGTCTCAGGCTGTTCCGGCCGACCCCTCCGCTGGAGACGAGATCGACATCAAGGAGGTCGTGGTCACCGGTACGTTGATCAAGCAGCGCGATCTGAACTCGCCCGTGCCGATCAGCGTCCTTGCGCCAGAGGCGCTGCAGGCCACCGGACGTCTGGAGGTCGTGCAGGCGTTCCGTAACCTGCCGGAGTTCGGCAGTCAGAGCGCGGGCACCGAGACCAACATCGGTGGCGGTGGCCAACAGACGTTGGACCTGCGGAACATGGGCGCCGCGCGCACGCTGACCATGATCAATGGTCGGCGCATCGCGGGCTTCAATGACGCGGTGGGAAATTCCGGTTCGGTCGTCGATGTCGGCATGATCCCCCAGAGCCTGATTGCGCGAGTGGACGTGGGTCGCGACGGTGCGGGACCCACCTACGGCAGCGACGCCGTTGCCGGCGTGGTGAACTTCATCCTCGACGAGAATTTCCGGGGTTTCAGCGTCAACGGTGGCTATGGCATCTCTGGAGAGGGAGACGGTCAGTCATGGCGCCTTTCCGGAAAGCTCGGCTTCGGCAACGAGCAGGGTTCGATCGTCGTCGGCGCGGACTGGCTGACCAAGGACACGATCAACGCCAAGGATCGTGACTGGATGCTCAATCAGGTATCGGCGCTGTCGTCGACGGTGGTCCGTGGAGTGACGTTCAGCCCTGGTGGCCAGGTCCTGGGAAATGATGGTCGCACCGTGCTCGCCTGTTATGCGCCAGGCGGCGGCGCCAACCTCGCACCGAGTTGTCCGAACTACGACACCAACGCGGCCGGGCTGTACGCGCTCAACACGGGCAACACGATCCGCGACATCGGCCTGCTCGCGAAGTACAACATCAACGACGCAGTGACCTTCAAGGGCCAGGTGTTCTACACGCAGCGCGACAACACCGCCCCGATCGGCGCCTATTCCCTGAACACCACCACGACGACAGGTGCATATGTCGGCGGGTTCAGTATTCCGTCCACGAGCACGAACAACCCTTTCGGTCAGAACGTTCGTCTGCGATGGCTGACGCTGCAGGCCGGCAACACCTACCAGCTGACTGACGTCTCCCAGTTCTGGAGCACGTTCGGGTTCAGCGGCACGCTGGCGGAGCGCTGGAACTGGGAAGTGCTGCAGACCAACTCACGAACGTCGAGCGATCAGCAGTACACGTACTACCCCATTGCGTCGCGGATCCGGAACCTGTTCACGCCCGCGTTGTGCGCTGCTGACCCGATTTGTGCGCCGATCGGTGCGGTCGGCAACATCCGGACGTTCTTTTCGACGGGCGGCAATCTCACTGACGCTCAGCGAAACTACGGCTGGTATACCCAGCTCGTCACGACGACCTACAGCACGCAGCAGACGACGGCAACGGTCAGTGGCCCCCTCTTCACTCTGCCAGCCGGTGAAGTGCAGGCCGCGGTCGGTGCGGAGTATCGAAAGACCGATGGTCTGCAGGTCGCAGATGCAGTGACACAAACGCTCGATGCGGCGCGCTCCGTTATCCTACCGTGGGATCAGGGCTACGAGACGCGGGAAGGCTACGCCGAAGTCCAGGTGCCGATTCTGAAAGATGCGCCTCTCGCACGTAGCCTCGATCTGAACATCGCGGCTCGTTACACCAGCTTCGACGCGGCGAGGACGAACCTCGACGATGCAACGACCTGGAAGGTGGGAATCAGCTGGGCGCCCCTCGACGACATCCGGTTTCGTGCGGCCTACGGCACTTCGTTCCGGGCGCCCACGCCGTTCGACCTGTACCGCGGCGGCAATCTGAGCATCAACGCCGGCACCGACCCGTGCAACCCGACGGGCATCCGGCAATCCAACCCTCAGATCAACCAGAATTGCATTGCGTCAGGCGCGCCGACCGGTCCGGTTCCTGCGTCGACGACGGTGCTCGTCATCTCGGGAGGGTCGCCTTCGCTACAGCCCGAGAAGGGCCGGAGCCTCACGGTCGGTGCTGTCTTCACGCCGACATTCGCACCGAACCTGTCGATGACACTCGACTACTACCGTCTCAAGCTGACTGATGCGATTGGATCGACCAATCTCACTCAACAGCTGCAGACCTGCTATCAGAACCCGGCCTTCATGCAGCTTGCCGCGACCCCTGCGGACGCCTGCTTCGGCTACGACAATCGCAACCCCGACCAGACGTTGGGCCGAATCAACCTGTACGCCATCAACATCAACCGGCTGACCACCGACGGGGTCGACTGGTCGGGCAGGTACGAGTTCGACAGCCTCGGCGTGGTGCCCGGCAGCCTCGTGCTCGATGCCAGACTGTCGAAGCTGTTCGGCTTCTACGACAGCGCAACCGTTATCAAGGAGGAGCGAGGCATCTACGGTTTCCCGGACTGGAAGGGCACGCTCACCGCAACCTATCGCTTGAACCCGCTGTCGTTCTCCTGGATGACCCGCTACATCAGCTCGATGAACGATGCGTCGGTGCTGGTCGGCTCCATTCCGGCAAACAACCCCCTCAACTACAGCGGGACGCCGAACTACTTTGTCAGTGATGTGACCGCGCGGTGGCAGGGGGAGGGCGACCACCGCCCCTATGTGATGCTCGGCATCAACAACGTGCTGGACAAGGTGCCGCCCTTCACGGCGTCGTACATCGGAACTCGCATGTTCAACACGCTTCCGTCGCAGTTCGATGCAGTCGGCCGCTACTTGTTCCTGAACGCTGGCTACCGTTTCTGAACATGCCGACATCGACCACGCGCACGCAGGTCGGCATCATCGGTGGCGGCCCGTCGGGGCTGCTGCTGTCGCAGCTGCTGCACCTGAAGGGCATCGACAGCGTCGTGCTCGAGAAGCACAGCCGGGCCTATGTGCTCGGTCGCATTCGAGCCGGGGTGCTCGAAACGGGTTTCGCCGACCTGATGCGGGAAGCGCAGGCCGGGGAGCGCATGGACCGGGAAGGCCAGATCCATGAGGGGCTCTCCATCGCGTTCGGCGGCCAGCAACACCGCATCGACCTTGCAAGCCTGACCGGCGGCAAGACGGTCATGGTGTACGGCCAGACCGAGCTCACGCGCGACCTGTACGAGGCTCGCGACCGAGTGGGCGGTATCGTCGTACATGACGCACTCGACGTGCGACCGAACGAAATCGATTCGAAACGGCCGTGGCTCACGTATCGACGTGCGAGCGAGACCTTCCGGATCGACTGCGACTTCATCGTCGGTTGCGACGGGTTCCACGGCGTGAGTCGCCAGTCGATCCCGAAAGACCGTCTGCAGACGTTCGAGAAGATCTACCCGTTCGGGTGGCTCGGCGTGCTCTCGCGTACCCCGCCGGTCTCGCACGAGCTGATCTATGCCAACCACGAACGTGGCTTCTCATTGTGTTCGATGCGTTCGGCGACGCTCAGCCGCTATTACGTGCAGGTAGCGCTGACCGATTCGACCGACGAGTGGTCCGACGCACGATTCTTCGACGAGCTGCGGTGTCGGTTACCGGCGGAGGTCGCCGCTGGCATGGTGACGGGACCTTCCATCGAGAAAAGCATCGCACCATTGCGCTCGTACGTTGCCGAGCCCATGCGGCACGGTTCGCTGTTCCTGGCGGGTGACGCGGCCCACATCGTGCCTCCGACGGGTGCGCGCGGGCTCAACACCGCGGCGTCCGACATCCATTACCTGTACCACGCGCTCGTCGATCACTATGCGCACGGTGACGACCGCGGCCTCGACAACTACTCGAGCCGCGCCCTGGCTCGCGTCTGGAAAGGCCAGCGATTCTCGTGGTGGATGACGAACCTGCTGCATCGTTTTCCGGACAGCGCCTACGACCAGCGCCTGCAGCAGACCGAACTCGAGTACCTGTTCTCCTCGGAGCGCGCCCTCGGCTCGCTCGCGGAGAACTACGTCGGGTTGCCGTTCTGAACGGCGCGGTCAGTAACCGCGCGCGAGGTCGAACACCGAGTACATCTTCTCGCCCGCGGCGAATCGCCGCATATTCTCCCGTACGACGTACCAGCGCAGTTCGTTCTGGCGAACCGTCTCGGGGGAAACATCACGGGCATTTGCTGTGCTCGCGCCCGCCCAGGGGGCGAGGATCAGGTTCGGTGCGTCCCACAGCGAATTCTCGGCAGTCAGCGGCGCATAAGTCGCCCAGTTGAGGGCAGCGCTGCCGATCGTCCCGGACTTGAGGGCTGCGGCCAGATCGTCTGCCACGACGATGTCCGCCCGCGCCCAGTTCACGAAAATGGCGTCCTTCTTCATCCGCGCGAACATGGCGGCGTTGAACAGGCCGCGAGTGGCCGGTGTGAGGGGAGCGGCCACCATCACGACGTCGGCGCGACCGATCAGGCTCGGGAGCTCGTCCGGCATGCCGACGTGACTGACAAACGCCGGAGGGGTCTTGTTGACCGGATCGGTCGCGATCACTTTCATGCCCATTGCGTTGGCCATGCGAGCGATCTCGGTGCCCGCGCCTCCGAGGCCGACGATGAGCATCGTGGCGCCCTCGAGGCGTTTCGCCGGTCGTCCACCACGACGAGCGAGGTCACGGTGGCGCTGATTGTCGAGCGTCACGTCGATGGCGCGGGTGAGGGCCAGCACATAACCCATGCCGATTTCGGCGAGGAACGAGTTCTTCACCTTCTGCGAGTTGGTCAGCAGGATCTCGCCGCTGGCGATGCGTGGCTGCGTCAGACAGGTGTCGCTGCCGCCGCTGCTCGCGTGGACCCAGCGGAGCCGAGGCGCGTTGCCTGCGGCGGCATTGCAGTTTGCCTCGATCACTGCATCGGCGTCGGGAAGCACAGCGGCAATCTCCGCATCGCGTCGCACCCCGACGACCTTGACGTTGCCAGGGAGGGCCTGCTGCAGCCACTCAGTGCGTTCGGGCTTGTCGACCACGACGACCAGTTGCCGGGGTGGTTGCCAGTTCGGGATCAGCTCCTTGACCGAGCGCGAGCTCTCGGGCAACTGGAACTCCGCCAGCGCCGTGGCGAGGTCGATGCGCGGCTCTGCGGCACCGACCAGGGCAGGCGCGAGCACGCCCAGACATGCCGCCAGACGGGTCAGCGCTCTCGTCATGTGCCACCTTGCAAGTTGATCGTTTGGACCGACGTTAGGAGAGAACCGGCACCGGTTCAATCGCTGAACCAGATATCGGATATCTGAGCTCGCGTCAGCCCTTGGCCGGAATCTTGTCGAACTCGGCCTGGATCTTCTTGAGGTTCGCATCGCTCAACGCTTCGGGTTCGTACTGCTGGATCGCCTGCAGCGTGAGGCTGCGACCGTCCGCCTTGAACATCGGGTTCGCATAAACGGTCGGGATGAGTTTCATCAGCACCGCGGCGGCGGCCGGATCGTCGAGCAGCGTACCGACGAGCGTCGTGGCCACTGAATAATGCGCAGGCTTCGCCGCCGATGCATCCGCTGCAGTTGCCGTCGCAGGCAGAGCGAGAAGGGCAGCCGACGCCAGTGAAGCGGTTGCGAACAATCGAACGAGGTAACGCATTCCATGTCCCCTGGTTGATGAATATTCTTGTCAGAGTATTCAGTCAGCGGGGAATATTGTCCACCGGAACCCTGCGGCCTCAGCGCACGTCGAACGTCTTCCTGACCTGCAACCCGAAGATCGGCACGAGCCGCAGCCGCAGGCGGTCGACGGATGCAACGGCCGCGCCGCTGCGCGGGCCCGAGTACACCGTTCGCTGGTCCTCGAGAACCGTGCCAGCCAGATCCTGGACGTCGAAGCTGACGCTCAGCGACGGATCGGGTTGGTAGCTCCAGCGCGCGATCAGATACGGCACGGTGGCACAACGAATCTGCCGCACCTCGCTCAGGCGGTAGAAGCGCTTGTCCTGGATACCGCAGGTGATGTAGTCGAGGCTCCAGGAGGACTTCAGCGACGGCACGTCTTGCGACAGCGTGAAATTCAGCACCCGGGGCCGCTGGTTCGACAACGTGCGGTCGGCGCCGGTCGTCGGGTCGGTGACGCGACTGATGCTCCAGAGCCCGCTGCCCGTGAGCAAGCCACGGCTGAAGCCGATGACGTCCAGCGGCAAGGTGAACGACAGCGAGAACTGGTCGTTGCGACCGTCACCGATGTTGCCGGGAGCGTCGAACGCCCCCGCTGGTGCGTAGACGGGCACGTTGTCTACCGCGTCGCGAATCTGCTCGTGCATCACCGATGCCACGAAAGCGCCGCGACCCGAGAAGTGCCGCTCCCAGGCAAGTTCGTACTGGATACGCCGGTCCGGCGTCAGCTGTCCGTTGCCTGCAGTGATGCCGCTGGATTGCAGGTTGCTGGTGGCAACAAAGTTGTCGAACAGCAACTGGCCGACGACCTTCTCGTACCGAAGCCGGACCTGGTCGCCGGCGCCACCGGACCAGATCAGCAACGCCTTCGGCTTGAAGTAGCTCAGCGACTGGCCGATGGCCGTATCACCACTGAAATCGACGTGCGACGCCTCGAATCGCGCGCCAAAATTGAGTTGCAGCTGCTTGGAGAGCTTCCAGTCCGCAAGCGCATAGATCTCTCCGCGCCGCTCCTCCACTTCGACTTCGGGCGAGGGCAGGGGTACGGGGATTCCCCCGACAGTGAAGCCGGTGGCGCCGTCGAGAAAGTTGAGCACCCCCTCGGCACCGCTCTCGAGCATCAGTGATCCGGCTGGCCGGAATCGCAAGCTGGCGCGAAGGATCGATTCACCCGAGGTGCTGTCTGAGTCGAAACGCTGCGCGACGACCTGGTCGTCCGACAGGTTGCGACGCACGTTGCGCCGTAAGGTCTGCAGCAGCACCGTCTCGACGTCCGCGATGCCTGCCGTCCCGGTC
Source organism: uncultured Pseudomonadota bacterium (assembly GCA_963769065.1). Lineage (GTDB taxonomy): Bacteria > Pseudomonadota > Gammaproteobacteria > Steroidobacterales > Steroidobacteraceae > ZC4RG30. The sequence goes on from CAVYKG010000003.1 coordinate 83,697, forward strand.
CAGTTGAGGCCGAGCTCACCGATCCGGATCCGGCTCCAGCTGTCGAATACGCGAGTGCGGCCGGGCGATTCGTAGGTGAGACGGTCTGTATAGGGCAGGTTTCGCAACAGCACGTTGGCTGCAAGGCGCCCATCGAAAAGAGGCGTGGTGGACGAACCCTTCAGGGTGGTTCGAAGGTTCAACGGATCGTCCTTGCGGGCCACTTCGCTCACGAGTGTTGCGCCAGCGGCATCGAACACCTCGTGCCGGCCGCGAGCGCCATAGACGTCGTCCATCGACCCGTCGACGGTCAGCGTGGCCTCGAACGTGCTCTGCCCCGAGCGGTGTGTGCCGGTGGCCGTGGCTTCGGGCAACACGAGGCCGGTCGGAAACACGCGCATCGCGCCTGTGGTGGTGGCCGTGGTGGCGCTGGCGCTTTTCCGGATCACGTTGGCAACGACGGTCTTGCCCTGCATGTCGATGCCACGTGTGCCAGCATGCAGTAGTTCGATGCGCAACACGTCGCTAGCGGCGATGCGCTCGAGCACGGCATCGAGCGCATCCGCCTTTGCCGTCGGGCGCATCCCGTCGATGAGGACATTGCCACCCGACCCGGCGTAGCCCCGTGCCTGGGTGCCGTTCTGCGAGATGCCCGAATCGAACGTGAACCCAGGGATGCGCTTGACCATGTCCCAGGCCGTTTCGGGACGCGCCTCGGCGAAGAACGAAGCGTCATAGACGAGGTTGTCGATCTCAGCGGCCTGGCCGAGCGCGACGCCGTAGAGCGCGATCAGGACAACCGCGTGCCGGTAGCGCACATGTGACTTGTCAGCGGTCACAGAGGTCGATGCTCCCGCTGAGGGACTTCAACCGCAGGCTGGCCTGCCCGGCGCCGCGCGTGCCGTTCAGAACCTGGCCCGGCCCGTGGCTGCTGGCCCGCGCCGCGTCCGTGCCGAAGCAATTGCGGATTCGCCCGCTCAACGAGCTGACGTCGTAGCGGAATCCGTTCTCGGCCTGAGCGTGCAGCGACACCTCGCCGCTGACCGTCTCGGCCTCGACCCGGGCGTCATCTGCCAGGCGGCCCGTGAGCTCGAGCGAGCCGGACGTCGAGCGCGCACGAACGGTGCGCGCGGCAGCAAGGTCCAGCTCGAGATTGCCGCTGGTAGTGCGGGCATCGACACTGCCGGCGCCGCGCTGCAGCGAAGCCGACCCGCTGACTGTGGAGATGCGCATGTCGGCGGGCTTGCTGCTTCCCTGCAGGGTGATGTTGCCGCTGACCGATTTTGCCTCGAATTCGGCGCCCGGCACATCGCTGCGAATGCTTCCGCTGACGGCCTTCAGTCGGGTGGCGCCCCGAATGCCGCTGACGTCGATGCTCGCGCTGACGGCGGAGACTTCGAGCTGACTACCGGCGGGAATGCTCAGTTCCAGGTCCGCTGACCGTCTGTCAGTAGAGAGGCTGGGGTAGATGACCTCGATGACGCTGCGACCGCTCTGCTGCGTCACTTCGACCTTGTCGATGTTGCCGTGCAGTCGGGCCTTGATGTCGATCTCGGGTCGGTCCCACGTCTTCACGGTAATGGTGCCGGCGACATTCGTGATCTGCACCGCGCCGGTTGCCTCAGCGGGAAAGCGCTTTGCAAACGTCGTCCCCTGTCCGTAGGCCGAGGAAGCCACGGCGAGCGAGACGGCGGCGGCGACATAGAGCGGCGTGAGGATACGCATTCAGACCGTCCTGCCGGCAGCGCCGGCTTCCTGGACTGCGATCAGGACGCGCATTTCGTCCTGGCAGGTGTTGATGAGCAGCTCCTGCAGCAGTGCGCTGCCGGGGTTCTGGGCCAGAGCGGCGTCGATGTCGCGCAGCGCCTTGTGTATGTCCGCGAGACTCGCGGCGACCGTAGCCTGGGACTCGGAGGGCAGGACCGAGAGCTCCCGGGGGAAGGCGTTCAGCAAGCGTTCCCGATCCGACAGGTATTCGGGACCGAGGGCCGTCAACGACGCGATATGCAGAGCCATGTGGGGCCCGTCGCCTGAAGCGGGCGCGAGAGGGCCTCGCGAAAACCACAAGCCCGCCCCGATCAACGCGACCAGCGATGCCGCCAGCGCCGCGCGTCCGACGGTTCGGTTCCACCGTGCACGAGACGGCGTCTGCCGGCCCGCGATCTGCGCGGCGATCTGCGGCCAGAGGTCACGCACCGGCGGAACGTCGCGCCGGAGGTGGCGAAGCGCTTCATCCAGATCATTCATCATTCATCTCCCATACCGAGCCGGGACCGCAGGAGCTGGCGGGCCCGATGGAGCTGCGCCTTGCAGGTGCCTTCGGCGATGGTCAGCATCTCCGCCACTTCGGAGTGGCTGTGGCCGTAGAGCGCGGAGAGCACCAGAACGTCGCGCGCGCGTTCGGGCAGCGAAAGGATTGCGGCTTCGATCTCCCGGAGCTCGACCGGGGTGTCGACGCAGTGCCCGGTGGCGTGCTCGTGCTTCGCATCGGTTAGCGAAGCCTCCTTCGATGATCGCTTACGACGCTGGTCGAGCACGACGTTGACCGCAATGCGGTGCAGCCACGTGCTGAACGAGCTGCGTGTCTCGAACTGTCGCAGTGAGCTCCAGGCCCTGATGAACGTCTGCTGCGTGCAGTCTTCGGCGTTGGCGGCGCTGCGGGTCAGCCGCAGGCAAAGCGCGTGAACACGGCCGACGTGCTCGCGGTAGAGGCGCTCGAAAGCCTGGATCTCGCCCGCAACGGCGCGGTCGAGCAGCTTGTCGTCCCAGTCGAGGGGCTCGGCTGGAATGGCGGTCGAGATCATAGTGGGGCCTTAGACTCCGCCCCGACCGAAAGGGTTTGAATCGATCCGATTCGGCGAACGTTGCAGCAGCCTGCGCGCCGAAGCAGACCTGCACAATCCTTGCACAAACCTGAAGGAGCCTTGTAGGCTCAAGAAAAAAAGGGGCGCTCTCTTGAAGCTGAATCCCTGGCTCGCCTCGGTGCGGCTGCCGCTCACGCTCAGAGCGCCGATTCGACCTCCGGAATTCGAAGAATAGTTTCGCTGTTTCACCAGACTTTCAGGGAAGGGGCGGGCATGAAAAGTTCGTTACAGCAGTCGTCCGTGCGTGCCGCGGTTGCCGCGCTTCTGACCATCGCGGGGGCGGGAATTCCGCAAGCGATGGCCGCGGAAGAGGGCCTTTCCGAGGTCACCGTCACCGGTTCGCGCATCCTGCGTCGCGACGCCGAGGCGAATAGCCCGCTGCTCACGGTGACCGCCGAAGATCTCGAAACGCGCTCGGCACTGAATGTCGAGTCGTTCCTGAACCAGCTGCCCAACTACAACCCGGCCGTCACGCCGGAAACGGGCGCCACTGCCGTGGGATCGTCCTCGATCAGCACGGTGGGCATCGCCACGGTGTCGCTGCGTGGCTTCGGATCGAACCGCAGCCTGGTGCTGGCTGATGGGCACCGCGTCACTCCGGTGAACGCGCTGATGCAGGTCGACACGAACAGCATTCCCTCGTCGATGATCAAGAGCGTCGAGATCATCTCCGGCGGCGCATCAGCGACGTACGGCGCTGATGCCATCGGTGGCGTGACCAACTTCATTCTGAATCGGGACTACGAGGGTCTGCGGTTCGATGGCCAGTACGGTATCGCCGAGGTAGGCGATGGCCAGGAAATGCGCTTCTCGGTGCTGGGGGGCAGCCGGCTCGCGAGCGACCGCGGCAATGTGACGTTCGCCGCGGAATACTACGATCGTCAGGGTGCGTTCGAGAAGAACCGGCGGTTCTACAGGGAAGGCTGGGCGGACCCGAATACGCCCAGCAATTTCCTCGGCTTTTTCATGGGCCCCAGTGGTTACTACACGGGCACCAACCTGCAGACCACGAACCCGGGGGGAGGCGCCCGGGGTGCGACGATCCTGACCAACATCGTCAACGCCCAGGGCCGCGACCCCAATGCCAACACGGGCGTGTTCGCTTATCCCAACATCGGCACCAATGCCAGCATCCGCTTCCTGAGCGGAGGCGACATCTTCCTGCCGGTCGGCAACAACGCGTCGACATTCGATCAGAGTCTCGTGGACGGCTCGACTTACGCGTATGTGAACGCTTACGACAACACGTTCTGCAACACGCAGGTGTGCGCGAACAACGGCACCCGGCTGGCACCCGTCATCCAGAATCTGAAGTTCAACGAGACGGATCGCTACTCGAGCTTCCCGCAGAACCGCTTCTCGTTCATGGGAACGCTGAACTACGACATCACCGACGACCTCCACTTCAACGCCAGCGGTCGCTTTGCCCAGAGTCACACGGAAACCTATCTGGGCCGGAACACCCTGATCAACGGCTGGGAAGCGACGATTCCGTATAACGCCCGGACCGATAGCCCGATCGACCCGGCGCTGACCTTGACCCAGCCGATCATCAACCAGATTCTGACGGCGCCGGGCGGGGCCGTGCCTGCGGCGTATGCCAATCCCAATTTCATCGCTCATGGCGCCCGCAACGCTGCGCATCCGGTGACGCCCGCGCTCGCGATGCTGTTGAACAATCGCACGGCCACGGCAGCCCAGGCGGCGAGTGGCACGCCAACCTGCCCGATCGGCGTCACGACGAACTGCTACGACCCTCGAAATGCGGGCTGGATACTCGAGGTGTTCCAGTTCAATGGCTTCGATCAGCGCCGCACCGACAACCTGCTGATCAACTGGACCGTCGATGCGGGTCTGACGATGGACCTGCCGGTGAAGGACTGGACGGCTGAGCTGTACTACTCACGCGGCGAGAGCGTGACCACCGGCAAGACCTATGGCAGCGTCTCGCTGGAGCGATGGCGCCGGGTGGTGGGCAGCGCGGACTACGGCTACAACAGCACGTTCCGCAGCAACGTGAACGGCAACAACAGCGGCTTCAACTCGGTGGCCACCCCGTGCACGTCAGGCTTCTATGACACCATCTTCAACAGCGGCGCCGCGCCATCCGCCGACTGCCTCTATGCGGTGGAGGCGGTGCTGCAAACGAACACGACCACGCAGCAGGACGTCGCGGAGCTGAACTTCCAGGGCGGCTTGTTCAACACGTGGGCGGGTGAGGTACGTGCCGCGGCGGGTTACCAGTTCCGCCGCAATGCCACGCAGTTCACTCCGGATATCCTGCAGTCATCGGCGTCCATCAACGATCAGGCCGTCGGCGTTTCCCCGACGGGTTATCTGGACGCATCGATGCGGGCCCGTGATTACTACGCCGAGGCGCTGGTTCCGCTGCTGAACGACTCCTTCGTGAAGAAAGTGGAGCTCGAGCTGGGCGCGCGGTACTCCGAGTACAGCCTGACGGACAGCACATTCACCTGGAAGGCATTGGCCAACGTCCAGATCACCGACTGGCTGCGGTTCCGCGGCGGGTTCAACCGGGCCACGCGTTCGCCGAATCTCGGTGAGCTGTTCCTGCCGCAACAGCAGGGCGGGCCGGGCGGTGCCTCGGCTTATGGTGATCCGTGCAGTCTGCGGTCCAACTCGCCGTTCGGCGCGGGCGGAGCCTTCACGGCACCGAACGCGACGCAGATTGCCAACGATGTCTTCGCCGGCGCCACGACACCGACGCGCGCGCCGGGCCAGACTGCCGCCGGCGCGGAAAGCGCCCGCCTGATCTGCCTTGCGCAGATGAACCTGCTGAATGCGGATCCTCTCGCCGGCACTGCGGCCACCTACTACAACACGCAGACACAAACGGTCACTGGCAACTCCGGTTTCAACAATCAGCGCGGCAGCACCTCTCTCGGTTCCGAGGTGGCCGGCACCTGGACAGCAGGTATCGTGCTGCAGTCTCCCTTCGAGAATCCGTGGCTGAGCAACATCACGACGACGATCGACTGGTACAAGATCGATATCGAAGATGTGATCCTTCAATACTCGGCCACATACGCTCAGTGGCTGTGCTACGGGTCGGTGCTGGTGACGAGTGCCGCGCAGGCTCAGGCCCAGGCCGCATCGCCGGAGTGCCAGGGTGTTCCCCGTAATTCCGATACGGGAGTGGGTCAGAGCACGTTGCTGTCGTATTCCAATCAGGCCGCGGTCAGCACCTCAGGCGTCGACTTCGCCATCAACTGGCGAGCTCGCCTGGAAGATCTGGGCCTGAACATTGTGCCGGGCAGCGTGTCGTTCGGCGTGCAGGGCTCTTGGCTCGACTCCTACAAGACCAAGGCGTCGAAGGCCAACTTCGACCCCTGGATCGAATGGAAAGGCTCGTTGGGCCCGACCTTGAGCGGGTTCAACGGCGGCGCCTACAGCTACCGCCTGCTCACCAACCTTGGGTACAACCTGAACGCGTTCAACGTCAATCTGCGATGGCGGCATCTGCCGTCGGCGAAGCAGACTGCGGACGCGAGCGCCGCGGCCACCATTGCAAACAACCAGCAGGTCGTCGCGACCAGCACAGGCGTGCTGCTGAGCTACGCTCCGTCTTCGGCCCAATCGATAGCGGCGTACGATACGTTCGACCTGTCAGCCTCGTGGGCCATCAACGACCGGGTGTCGCTGCGAGCAGGTATCGACAATCTGCTCGACACGCAACCGGTGCTGACGGCGGTTTCGAACGGGTTTCCACAAGGCACGAACCTGACCGCACTTTGCGCAGGGCAGGTGGCTGGCTGCACAGCCCCGACCTCCTACACCCTGCCGAATGCCGCGCTCGGAACGACGAACACGGGCTTCTACGATGTGATGGGGCGCCGCTACTTCCTTGGAGCAAAGGTGCTGTTCTGACGCGGGGCTGTCAGGGCCCTTCGGGTCCGCCTTGATAGGCCTCGATGTCGTTGATGATGTCCCGGTCGAGCCTCGTCAGGATCGAGATCAGTTCGCCCAGGGCGTTGGCGCGCAATTCGAAAGTGGCAGGCTCTCCGCCATCTTCGCCGGCCAGCGTGAGCAATACACTCTCTCCCGCATCCAGGATGCGGGCGCTGACGCTGCTGATACGAACGGGAGATGTCATGTTCTACCCTCTGGTGAGCGGACGCAGAGCACCTTCACCGCCGGCCTCGGCGAACTCGATCATCCGGGTACGTAGCACCTCGGCGACGCTCCAGGCCTGGGCAATGCAGCCGCGCGGCTGGTAGGGCGGCTCGGCGTCGAAGATCTCGGCGATGCTGCCGACGCCGAACTGGGCGAGGTGCGACTCGAACGACCGCAACAAGGTCGTGTCCGCAGCGCGACCCTGGAGCTTGGCGAGGGCCCGCTCGGCATCGAGGTACGGACCGATGAGCCAGGGCCATACCGTGCCCTGGTGGTACGCACCGTCGCGCGTGATTAGATCGCCGTGATAGTTGCGGCGGTAGTCGGGGTGCGAAGGAGACAAGGTTCGCAAGCCGTATGGTGTCAGCAACTCTCTGCGCACGTAGTCCGTCACGGCGGACCATCGCGACGAATCGAGCACCGGGTGATGCAACGAGAATGCGAGCAACTGGTTGGGCCGGCCGCTCGCGTCGTCGCCGTGCTCACCATCGACGACGTCGTACAGGTAATGCTGATCGTCGATCCAGTACCGCGCATTGAACGATGCGCGGCACTGGACAGCGCGTTCCACGTACTCCGTGGCGGAGAGGCCGAGATGCGAGCGCCATTCGGCCATCAGCGACAGCGCATTGAACCAGAGACCCTGGATCTCCACTGGCTTGCCGCGACGCGGAGTGACGATCCAGTCGCCGGCCTTGGCGTCCATCCAGGTGAGCTGGTAGCCCGGCGCACCGGCTTTGACCAGGCCGTCCGCGGCATCGACTCCAATGCCATAGTGCGTGCCGTCGATGTAATGCCGGCAGATCGATTCGAGAACCGGCATGACCTGCGCCACGAGAGTCCAGTCGCGCGTCCAGCACGTGTACCGGTCGATCGCATGGAACATCCACAGCGTCGCATCCACCGTGTGGTAGAGCGCGGCGCGCGCCCCTTCGGGAAACAGGTTCGGAACTAGCCCATCCTTCACGTAACCGACGAAAGTGCGGAGGATGGCGGCGGCTTCCGCGTGTCGGCCCGTACACAACGTCAGGCCCTCGAGACTGATCATCGTGTCGCGACCCCAGTCGCCGAACCAGTGATAACCGGCGATGACCGTACGTGTCACGCGACCCGCGGATTCCGCGAGCTTCGCCTCTTCCGAACGGTTGGCCGGCTGCACGATGAACTGATCGGCGGCGAGCACCAGTCTCGAGATCAACGGATCGGTAGGCGAGCCCGCCTGGCGCAGCAGCTCGTCCGTCCGCTGGCGTTCCGCCTCGAACTGCGCTGGAACGTCAAAGGCGCGGAAGTCGAGCGGATCGGTGCTGGCGATGAAGCAGAACTCCGCGCGCGGAGCGGGGTGGAGCACGAAGGCACCTGGCCCGTAGTCGCAGCCGGTTGCGTGATAGCCGCGATCGAGTTCCAGGGGATAGTGGCGCGGCAGATCCCGCTCATCGATCAGGAACGTCGCATCCGCCTGCAGCATGCGCATACGCACCGCCAGCGAGGACTGTGCAAGGCTCACTTCGACCAGCGGTGCGCCGCCCTCGGTCGTCGCATGAAAGCGAGCGCGGGTGCGCGCGAGGTTGTCCGGGGGTTGCTCGTGCAGACGGAACGCGATGTAGGGCAGCAGCTTGAGCACCAGTCGTCGGCTGCCTGCAGCGATGTCGGAGATTCGATAGCGCACGCAGACTACGTTGCGCCCGTGAGGCACGAGGATCTGTCGCGTAAACGTCAGGGGACCCGCACGCAGGGTCCACGACGGAATACTGCCTTCGAGCTGAAAGCTCTTCAGTTCGCAGTCCACCGGCTCGCCGTCGACGAGTATCTCCTCGTCCAGACTCGAGATGACCACGTGCCGGCCGTTGGGTTCGACCAGGTTCGGCACCAGCAGACCGTGATACTTGCGCGTCGGCGCGCCAATCACCGGCCCGGAAGCGTACCCGCCCAGGCCGTTGGTGACGAGCCATTCGCGGTCGTCCACGTTCATGCGCTCTCCTTCATGCCGGGCCGGGCAATGAACAATGTCGCTCGCTCGGCTGGCGCGCACCATCGAGCGTCCGCGTACACCGGAGCATCGCCCATTCCCCCATAGGCGGGATCCTCGCTCGACCAGACCGGCTGCCACTCATGCCCGAGCTGAGGAGCCAGCAGCGGTTCGGGTACCACGGTCAGTTCCTCGTCGACACCGAGGTTGACCAGCATCAGGCGGTCTCCCTCGGTTCGATCGTCCGAAAACCAGCGCAGCACGAAACAGTCGCGACCGAGCACCGCGCCGTCGATCGTCTGGCGATCCTGTCTGCGGATCAACGCATCGGTACGCCGGATGCGAAGGAGGTCCTGGTGAAGTCGATACCACGGGCTCTGACTGATTCCGTCAGCGAACTCGAGGCGCGCCGACTCGAACGTCGACTCGCTCGCCGGGTCGGGCACGAGCAACTGGCTGGCCGCAGGCTTGTAGGCGTCGAACTGCGCGAGGAATTCGCGCCGACCCGCCCACACCTTCGCAGCAAGCTCTGGCTGGTGGTCGGCGAAGAACGGAAAGGGATTCGACGCGCCGAACTCCTGGCCCATGAAAAAGAGCGGCGTGCCCGGAGACAGCAGCCACACCGCAGTCAGCGCGCGGAGGCGCGCGGCGCACGCGAGATCTGTCAGTCGACGCCCCTGCAGCGTATTCGCAACCTGATCGTGGTTCTGCAGGAACGTGATGAAGGAGGCCGCCGCTGCGGATTCCGTCGGCACACCGCGGCGCTTGCCTTGCCAGGCATAGTGCTGACCCTGGAACAGAAAGCCGCGTCTGGCCGCCGAGATGAATTCCTGCGGCGTACCGCGGTAGTCGCGGAAGTAGCCGTCGCGTCGACCGGTCGCTGCCACCCGTGCGGTGTGGTGGAAATCGTCATTCCAGAGGGCATCGATGCCGTGTCCTCCTTCGGAAGGCAATCGCAGGGCCGTGGAATTCTGTGGCTCGTTCTCGGCGCTGATGACCACCGTACGTCTGCCTGCGGCTCGACGGGCGACGTCGACAAGCTCGGACAGGATGTGCGGCCGTCCCGAATCGTGAATGCTCTGCGTCGCGTCGAGACGCAGCCCGTCCAGGTGGAAGTCCTCGATCCAGTAACGGACGTTCTCGCGAAAGAAAGCGCGCACACCCTCCGACTGTTCGCCATCGAAGTTGATGGCTTCACCCCACTCGTTTTGATAACGAGACGTGAAGTACGACGGGGAGTACTCGTGCAGGTAGTTTCCGTCCGGTCCGAAGTGGTTGTAGACGACGTCGAGTACCACCGCGAGCCCGCACGCATGGGCGCGATCGACAAAGCGGCGCAATGCGTCCGGATCGCCGTAGCCGTGATACGGGGCGAACAACTGGACACCGTCGTAACCCCAGTTGAAGCGGCCCGGAAATTCCGCGACCGGCATCAGCTCGATGGTGGTGATGCCGAGATCTTTCAGGATGGGTAGCTGAGCTGCGGCCGCGTCGAACGTGCCCGCACGAGGTGAATGTCCCCACGTGAAGCTCGTACAGCACCTGACCGGCCAGCGGCAGACCTCGCCAGGCACTGTCGGTCCATTGAAAACTGGAGGGTCCGACTACTCGCGAAGGTCCGTGGGGACCCCGCGGCTGGAACCGGGAGCAGGGGTCCGGCCAGGGTCCGGCACCATCCGACCGAATAGCGATAGAGTGAGCCGGGCGCAACTGCAGGCACCTCTGCCCGGTGGTAGCCGCCCTCCGCAGCAGCGAGCAGCACCTTTGCACCAGGTTTGCCGGACTCGCTTTCCCATATGAGGTGCACTTCGCGGGCTGACGGCGCCCAGACGCAGAACACGGTAGTGCCGGGATGATGGAAAACACCCGGCGCGCACGAGGAAGCGACTGACATTCGCCGTAGTGTCGTGCGACATCGCAGCGCCGCCCACCGGTCAAATTACTGAGGTTCGTCGGCTGAATCCTACGGATCCGAACCTGCGACGACCACGTGCACCGCTGCGAGTGCTACTGACATGCAGACGAGGACGCTCAGTACCAGCATCACCGCTCAACCAGACTTCGTGACAGGCACGCAACGATAACGGTGGGAGCTCGCGGTTTGCGAGTCCCGTGCCTTGCGCCTCGTTCCCCTCGGGTGTAGAAGAAATTGAAGCGCCGTCGGCCTGCCGTCGTCGCGAAACAACAAGAAAGAGCTGTCACAACGGTTCCGGGTTTCAACATGGCGCTAGGTGTTCGCGGGCAGTCGCTCGCTGCGACGTGGTCGCGCTCGCAAGGTTTCGGGTTGGAGCCGTCGCGGCAATCGTTGAAGCGTTGCGTCGGGATAACCAAACGTTGCGGCGCCATGTTCGAGTCGGGACCGACAACAAGAAATTTCAAGGGGAAATCATGACGAGACTGCAGATTGCACTTCCTGTGTCTTTGCCGAGCGTCGCCGCGGCCGTGGCGCTGGTCCTCGCTACCGCGCCCGCGCTGGCCGCGGACGCCAGCGCGGAATTGCAGGAAGTCACCGTCACCGGCTCGCGCATTGCGCTGGCACCGGGCATGACTGCCCCCACTCCCGTAACCTCCGTGACGGCGCAGGACATGGACGCCCTCGGCCCCAACCAGATCATCGACAGCCTGAATGCGCTGCCTGTGTTCTACAACAACAGCAACGCCAACCAGTCGCTCGGGGGCGTCAACTCCGGCGGTGCCAACGTCAACATGCATGGCATCGGCGCCAACCGCACGCTGACATTGCTGGATGGTCGTCGCGTGGTGTCCAGCAACCGCTTCGGCACCGTGGACGTGAACATTCTGCCCAACATGCTGCTGAAGAATGTCGAAACGGTCACCGGTGGTGCCTCGGCCAGCTACGGTACGGATGCCGTCGCCGGCGTCACCAACTTCATACTCGACACCAAGTTCGAGGGTGTGAAGCTCAAGGCCCAGAGAGGTGAGACCTTCCGGAACGACGGAGGTACCCAGGAATACGGAATCGCCGTGGGTCATACCTTCCTCGACGGTCGCCTGCATTTCGTCGGCTCCCTCGGTCGCAACCTGCTGGATCCGATCAACAGCGAGTCGTCGCTGAACAAGCGCCCCTACCTCGCGCACTGGGGTCTGGTCACCAACCCGAGCGCAACCGGCCCGACGTACATCACCCGTCCGAACGTGGTGCCGACAGATTTCGGCAACACGATCGAATTCATCGCGGCGGTCGGCAATCCGCTCAATCGCCTGGTGTTCGATACTTCGGGACTGGTTGCCCGCCCGCTGTCGTTCTATGGCGTCGGTAACGTGAATGCCGGCTGCCTTTGCCAGTCGCTGCCCAACTCGAACCTGTCGAGCATGGGCAGGGACAACACGTTGCAGGGCGGATATCAGGGCAACACCGGTTTCGGCCGATTCACGTTCGACATCGGTGACAACACCGAGGTGTATGCGCAGGGCATGTGGGCCGAGAACCATCAGCTCGTGCGCTTCCAGAACGTGGCGCTGGTGTCGACGTGGTCGACCCGGATCTACGCCAACAACGCCTTCCTGCCGACGAGCGTTGCCAACATGATCGCCACATCCGGCAGCACCTCGGCGTCTGCCGCAACCGTTCCGGTTACTTCCCCCTCGTACATCAGCCCAGCGCAAGCGGCGGTGATCGATGGCGGCGCGAGATGGGTCAACGCGACGGTGTTCCTGCCGGCGAAAGAGAGCAACATCGGCGGCGACTCGCTGCTGGACACGGGCAACAAGCTGTCCAGCTACACGGCGGGCATCACCACCAAGGTTGGTGAGTGGACGGTCGACGCCTATGCGCAGCGCGGCAAGAACGAGCAGCGCTACGACGCGATCAATCTGCCGCGCGTCGATCGCCTGCAGGCGGCGATGGATGCGGTGAGGGATGCCAACGGCAACATCGTCTGCCGCGTTTCACTGCCGCAGTTCGACCCGAAGGGTTACTGGAAGGACTGCGTTCCGGTCAACCTCCTCGGTGGCGTGGGTACGCTGACCCCGACGGCCGCCGCCTACATCATGCAGCCCTACAAGCACGCCGTTGCCGAAGTGGTGCAGGATCTGGCCGAAGTGTCTGCCTCGGGCAGCCTGGGCTTCGGGCTGCCGGCGGGGAACATCGCGGCCGCGGTGGGCGCGAACTGGCGCCGGGACAAGCTGGACCAGGTTACGCCGGACGTGTCGGCCGAATATCCCGCGCTGACGGATGGCACGCTGTTGCAGAACATCGGACAAGGCGAAGTCGGCAACCGCGGCATCATCCCGGAGTACGGTTGTCCGGGAGCCGTCACCGCCACACCGCGGACCGGCACCAGTGTGCCGGGCCTGCGCTACGCGGCCGCCGGCTTCTGCGGCACGAGCAATTCCAGCCAGGTGCAGTTCTCCAGCCAGCGGACCATTTCGGGCAAGTCCTCGGTCAAGGAGGCCTTCACTGAATTCCAGATTCCGCTGCTGGCGGATTTGCCGTTCGTCAACCGCCTCGACAGCAATCTCGCGGTGCGGTGGGCCGACTATACTGGCTCGGGCGAGGTATGGGCCTGGAAGGGGAGCTTGAGCTGGGAGGTCAACGACCAGATTCGTCTGCGTGGCACCCGTTCACGCGACGTGCGCGCGCCCAACCTGCGCGATCGTTTCGATTCGACGCTGAGCGGAGCGGCCGCGGTCGATCGCAACTCCCGGCTGTCCGCGCCGATCTCGTACAGCGTGGTGGGTTTCTCGGGTGGCAACCCGGACGTCAAGCCTGAGAAGGCCGACACCACCACGGCAGGCATCGTCTTCCAGCCGTCGTTCCTCCAGGGGTTCCAGGCGTCGGTGGACTGGTACAAGGTCGAGATCGACGGTGCGATCGCGCAGCTGTCCTCACAGGTCATCGTCGATCAGTGCAACAACGGCGACACGTCGCTCTGCCAGTACGTCATTCGCAATAACGACACCAGCCGCAATCCCCTGGGTGACATCACCCAGCTCAATGCCTTCTTCCTCAATTTGAACAAGGAAACCTATCAGGGCATCGACTTCGAACTGGGCTATCGCAAGGCGTTGACGCTGTTCGGCGGCGGTCCGGAGTCGATCACCGCGCGTGTCTTCGCCACCCACTACATCACCGTCCAGCAGGTTTCGCCGAATTCGCGGGCCGCCAATGGCTCCGTGGTTCCCGGGGCGGTGATCAACAATCTCCTGACGACGCCGGACTCGGCAACTGCGATTCTGGGTTACCGGAACGGGGGAATCTCGGTGACTACGGTGGGACGCTACACCGACACCCGAAACGTCAACCGCCTGTATGAGGAGAGCACGGTGCGCGCAGCGACCCAGACGGGTTTCACCACCGTCGATGACAACACGGTGGGTTCCATGTTCTTCATGGACCTCAACGTCAGTTGGGAGCCGGAGATCCTGAGCGGTCTGCGCTTGTATTCCACCATTACCAACCTGCTCGACCACAAGCCGGCGATCCTGCCGACCGTCGGTGGTCGCACCGGCTTTGGTCCAGGCGTCGCCACGATCGGGTCGGATCTGATCGGTCGCCGCTACGTCGTGGGCGCGGAGTACAAGTTCTGATCTGACCGGGTAGCGCGCATGGGCGGGGCGCACATCGCGCCCCGCCCACTTTCGCCTCGCTGAAGCGGGCGCGGGCCTAGATGCGGCCCATGACGACGAGAATGACCACGATGAGGACGATGAGCCCGACGCCGCCGGTAGGACCGTAGCCCCAGCCACGGCTATGGGGCCAGGCGGGCAGCACGCCGAGCAGGATCAGGATCAGGACGATCAGCAGTATGGCGCCAATTGACATGACAGCTTCCTCGCTGAAGTGGGAACGATCAGGAATCCTGGACGGTCGTATCGGGGAGATCGCCCGGCTCGGCGGTCTCCTGGTGCCAGTGACCGGAAGCGTCCTCGTACTCGATCGTGGTCCGCTCGTTCGGTAACGCCTGGGCTTCCGCTGCACGGCGGGCTGCGGCCAGCGCAGCTTCGTGAGTGGGGTGACGCTCGGAGTAGGTTCCGTTGGCCTCGTATGCCCAGCCACCGTCGTGCTGGACCACCCTGTAGATCAGCTTCGTCACGTTCGCGGCTCCGGTTGCGCCGACAGATCATGTCATGCGACAGCAGGGCCGAATCGACGGCAAACGCTGAAGCGGCGGTAGGCGGGCGCCCACGCAGCCGCTCTGGCCCGGTCAGGGGCCGACGGGATCGACCGGCCAGAGCACCGCGTCATACACCACGGTACCGACCGCAGCGCCCTGCGGCGGCCAGTTCGGTGTCTCCGAGAGCTCGACGTTCGCGCCCCACCCACGCAGCAGGTTCGCGATGGCCGGCCGTGGAGGCTGCGGCGGATAGAGGAATGCGACGTAGCCGCGCCCCATGGCGTAGTCGAGCGCGGTCAGCCCGTCCTTGTCCTTCGCATTGACGTCGATGCCGAGCTCGACCAGCGCCGCCATCACTTCCTTGTCGTCGGCGCGGGTGGCGTAGTGAAGCGCCGAACCACCGCGCGTCCGCTGCAGGAAATGGGGAACAGACATGAGGTTCACGTCGGCGCCGGCAGCGGCGAGCAATTTCAGCAGCTCGACGGTGCGGTTGCCCTGGTCCTTGCCGGGCGTGCCGGGCACGTCATCGATCGATTCGCGCTTCGGCACCGCTATGCCGGCGATGCGGGAGTTCGGATAGCCCGTGCCGCCCGTCCGCGAAGCAGTCGCGAGAATGATGGGCCCCTGACCATCGGAGGTGGCCAGCCGCGGATTGGCGCCATGGGCCAGCAGCAGCTTGACGGTCTCGATGTCGCCGACGTCGCACGCCGACAGGAACGGGGTGGTGCCGCGACCGATGTTGGCGCCGAGAATGTGGCGGCCGGCGGCGCGGAAATACAGCTGCTGGTTGGGATTCGCGCCCCGTTCCACCAGCATCTTCACCACGTCGCGCGGCGCAGTTCGATCGGGTTCGTCACGGTCGAGCGGGTTGCCGTTGCTGCGTACGGTGAGGTTCGTCACGGCGACGTTCAGCGGCCCCTGGCCGTAGATGTCCCACTGCTCGACGTCGGCCCCCGCCTCGATGAGGGCCCTGGCGATGTCCCACGAGCCGTTCATCAGCGCGATCGACAGTACGGACATGTCGGCGGGGTCGGGCAGCGAGACATCCGCGCCATGCTTGAGGAGAACCGGAACGCACTCGCGGCAGTTCTCGCGCGCCGCGTACATCAGCGGCGTGAAGCCACCGCGGTCGAGGTGCTTGGCGCGGCTCTCGGCCGTTGCCACGCGCGGGTAGTTGCGCACGGCGGAGCGCGCATTGACGTCGGCGCCTCTGGAGGCGAGGTACTGCACGAGCTTCGGATGTCGGCGCGCGGTCGCCCACATGAGCGGAGTCTGTTCGCCGAAACGCTCACGCGCGTCCACCTTCGCGCCCGCCTGCACGAGCAGCCTGGCCGCCTCGAGATTGCCGGTGCGGGCCACGAGATGCAGCAGCGTCTCGCCCTCGGGGTTGGCCGAATTCGGATTCGCGCCTGCTTTCAGCAGCAACCGGAGCAGCTCCGTGTTGCTCGCCTCCGCTGCGAGTTGAATTGCATCGACGCCATAGTCGTTGGTGGCGCGCGGATCTGCGCCTTCGGCGAGCAGCCGCTTGACCTCGACGACGTCGCCTTTGAACGCCGCCCATTGCAGCGGAGTGCTGCCGTCGGGTCGCGCCGCGGGAACGTCGGTTTCCGCGCCGGCGCTGGACATCAGCACGGCCGCGATCAGAAGTGCGGCTGCGCGCTTGCGTTTCAGGACCATGCCCTCATTCCTCGATACCCGTTAGGTCGCTCGAATGCGAAGCTTACGCGATCACGCGGCCAAAGCCTTTCGGTGCAGGACGAATGAAAAAAGGTAATGCGGCGCCGTCCGGAACGGCCGTATCGGCGGCTGATTTCATGAGCGCCGCCCCCCGCGTCGCGCGACGCCTGATCGGGGCGACATTGCTCATCGATGGCGTCGGCGGCGTCATCGTCGAAACCGAGGCGTACGACGAGACGGAGGAAGCCTGTCACGGCTACGGGGGCATGACCCCGCGGAGTGCCTCGCTGTTCGGGCCCGCGGGGCACGCCTATGTCTACCGGTCCTACGGTATCCACTGGTGCCTCAACTTCGTCTGCCGCGAGAGTGGCCACGCGGCGGGCGTGCTCATCCGCGCAGTCGAACCGCTGGCGGGCATCGCGGAGATGGTCGCGCGGCGGAACCTCGCCGAGCCGAGGCTTCTCTGCTCGGGCCCGGGGCGGCTCTGCGAGGCGCTCGGCGTCACCGGGGCCTTGAACGGCAGGCCGCTCGCTGGCCCGCCATTCCGTATCGAGTGGCCGGCGCTGAAGGCGCCGGTTGTCGTCGGACCGCGGATAGGTGTGTCGAAGGCCGCGGCAACGCCGTGGCGATTCGGCCTTGCGGGCTCGCGTTACGTGAGCAAGCCGTTTCCGCGGGTCGCTGCGAGTTGAGCGCCCGCGCTCACTCGTTCTGCACCCACGTCACTACCGAAGCCGGGCGGGTGCCGAGCGTCGCGTTCGACGGCTGATCCCACCAGGCAAGGGTGCGACTCCAGGTATAGCCGCGGCTCCAGGTGTAACCCCGGCTCCACGTGTATCCATTCGGCGCAGTCACCGACCGGCTCCAGGTGTACCCGCGGCTCCAGGTGAAGCCGCGACTCCAGGTGTAACCCGAAGACCACGAATAGCCTTCGCTCCACGGATACCCGCGGCTCCAGGTATAGCCATCGGCGGCGACGGCACCGCCCCAGGCGCTGCCTTCCATGTCCATGACGAAGTAGTTGCCGTTCTCGTCCTGGTTGGCCGGGCCGCCGAAATGGGCCGTCCCCGCAATGTCCGCGGCCAGATCGAGCCCGCCGTTCGCGCAACCGGTCGCGGAGGAGTGAACCGCATCGACGGCGTTGACCAGGCCAGCTCCCTGCTGGAACACGCTGTATGCGAGGGTGCGATCGGCTTTCAGCGCAGGTCGAGCCGCCGCCATCAGCCGACACTTGATGCCATCGGGCGTCAGCGTCGGATCGGCCTGCAGCATCAGGGCGACGACGCCGGTGGTGACTGCCGCGGCCTGCGACGTCCCGGACATCGTGAAGAGCTGCTGGCCGGGCTTCATCGAATCGGGATCGAGGTTCGCGAGATAGCTGCTGCTCGACATCGACGCGGCGATATGACCGCCGGGCGCGACCACTTCGGGCTTCACGAACCCCTCGTAGGTCGGACCTGCGCCGGAGAACGAGGCCAGGCGATCGTCGCTGCCATCGTAGGGCGTGCCGTTGTCGGTGAGCGCACCGACGGTGATGACGTACGGCACGTTGCCTGGGACGTCGATCGACATCGGCAGGGGCCCGCTGTTGCCGGCCGACACGATCACGGTGATGCCGGCCTTCCAGGCCGCCATGACCGCCTGGTTCAACGGGTCGTCCCAGTAGTTCGACTGCGGCGCGGCGCCGAACGAAAGGTTCAGCACGCGAATGTTGTACTTCGCCTTGTTCGCGACGATCCAGTCGACGCCCCTGATGACGTCGGCATAGCGGCCGGCGCCTTCGCCGTTGAAAGCGCGCACGACGACGAGATTCGCATCCGGCGCGATGCCGAGCCGCTGTCCCGTGAGGTTGAATGCGCCGCTGGCAGCAATGGAGGTGAGGTGCGTGCCGTGACCGTACGGGTCGTCACGAACCGGGCCGGTGCCGCCGCCGGTCACATCCATCGATGCGAGCAGCCGCTTGCCGTAGTTCTGGCCGATGTCGTTCCACAGCCCGGTATCGAGCACCGCGATGGTGACGCCCTTGCCGGTAATGCCCGACTGCTGCAGCACGTCCGCGCCGATCAGGGCGGGGTAGTTCGTCTCGTAGGTCAGAGTACTCGCAGAGACGCCGCGCCCGTCCTGAAGCGTCGTCGATCGACTTTGCGAGGTGACGACCGCCGAGGTCAGGGGCGTCAGCAACGGGCTCTTGAGCGTGGTCGTCAGGACCGGCGTGGACAGACTGCTCACGAACGAGGCAGTCGACGTCGAGGCAAGCGTCGAGTTGGTCTGGTTGAGGTCCGAACGAAGGCTCGTGGTGATGGCGCCCGCAGCACGCAACGAGCGATCGGGATACAGCAAGAAGCCCTGCGACTGCAGCGCCGCGACCTGCGTCGTATCCAGATGGGCCGTGACCGCCCGGATGATGGTCAGTTCGCCGTCACGGTGTGCACCGACCTGGTCGAGCGCATGGCGGGCCGATTCGAGCGATCGGCCCTGCACGATGAATGAGGCGGCTTCGGCCGCATGCAGGCTGCCTGACGCGGAGAGTGCCAGGACCACCGCGAGCGCTACTCGGGACTTCGACCAGTGCAGAATCATTTGGGCTCCAATCGGCTGCGCCAGGGGGCGCATTGCCATGGGTGCCTACTTGACTCCTCCGGCTCGATTCATTCGCGGACGGCACGATTGCGCGCGACCCGTGGACCGGGAAGCGCGTCGCATAATCCCTGCTGTAAAGCCGCTTTCAGATCCCCTCGGAGGCGAGCGACGCCTCCAGCTTTTCCGCCCGCGCGGCAAAGCCGCTGTACTGATCGTTGCACGGCGTGACGCGGGTCAGCCGTCGCACGGCAGCGGCGTGGAAATCGCGGGCGGCGCGGCGGCAATAGCAGGCGTAGTCGACGTTCTGGGCCCGCTCGGCGCTGGCGGTCAGCGATTCCGCGAGGTCGAGGATGTCAGCGAGATAACCGAGGCCGTCCGCGGCGGAAAGCGTGCGCGTCGTCACGGGTGCTCCACTCGTTAAGTTGAATGGGATGTTATGCGGTGCGATTGTTCACTGCGATCGGGGCGGTCCCGTCAGGAAATTCCTGAGTTGCGCGCCGTGAATCTGTGCCTGGGCCCGCTGTGGCACCATCGCCGCCCATGAAAGCCCTTCGGTATGGATTGCTGGTCGCCTGGCTCATCGGGTCGGGAGTCGCTGCGGCGCCCGCCCCGCGATCACCGACGCTGGAGCGGGTCGACGCGCTCGGGGTGGTGCGCGTAGGCACCCCGGGCGACTACCGGCCTTACGCCGATCGCGAACCGGGAACGGACGCATGGCGAGGCGCCGACGTCGAACTGGTCCGGGCCCTCGCGGCACATTTCGGCGTCGGGGTGGAGTTCGTGCCGACCACCTGGGCGACGTTGATGAGCGATTTCGCTGCCAACCGGTTCGACCTCGCCGTCGGGGGCATCTCGATCACCGAAGAGCGTCGCAAGGTTGCAGACTTCTCGGTGCCCTATGTGCGCGACGGCAAGACGGCGCTCGGACGTTGCCAGGATCTGCAGCGTTTCGATCAGCTGCGCGAGCTGAATCGACCCGGGGTGCGCGTCATCGTCAACCCGGGCGGCACGAACGAGCGGTTTGCCCGGGCGCGCTTGCCGCGCGCGCAGCTGCTCGTCCACGCAGACAACCGGACGGTGTTCGAGGAGGTCGCCGCGGGGCGTGCCGACGTGATGATCACCGACGCTGTCGAGGCGCGGCTGCAATCGGCAGCACGGCCGGGCGTATTGTGCGCGGCCCATCCCGAGCGGCCGTTCGATCGCGCGGGCAAGGCCTTGCTCCTGCCGCGCGACGCGGCGTTCAAGGGGCGAGTGGACCAATGGCTGCGTGCCCGGCAGAAGTCTGGCGAGGTCGAGTCGGTGCAGCGTCGGTGGATCGATGCGCCGGCGTCGTCGCCGCTGCTCGCGCTGATCGATGCGCGACTTTCGGTCATGAGCGACGTCGCGCGCTCGAAATGGAACAGCGGTGCGCCGATCGAGGACGCGGCACGCGAGCGCGAACTGCTCGAATCGCTGGTGCGGCAGGGTGAAGCGCTCGGCGTACCGGCGCAGCGGACGAACGAGTTCTTCAGCGCGCAGTTCGCGGCCGCGAGAGCGCTGCAGCTCGACCTGTTCGCCCTCTGGCGTTCGCAGGGGCGGGAAAAACTTCCGCCCGCGCCGTCGCTGGCATCCGACATCCGACCGAAGCTCGACCGCATCAGCGCCGCGATGGTGGCGGCACTGGCAGGGCCAGATGCGCGCAGGAACGCGCAGACTGCAGCCCGCGGCCCGCTCAGCACCACGCTGATCAGCGCGCGCGCGTCCGAGCTGGCGCTGGCCCCGCTCGCGCGCGGCAATTGACGGACCGGAACTTTCGCACCGATATGACGGTCGTCTGAGATCAACTCCGCAGGAATCGAACCATCGTGCAATTCGTCATCGGTCTTCTCGCCATCGCCGTGTCGCTCGTTTCCTTAGCGCTGCCGGTTCAGGCTGCGGAGTCGGGTTACCGGCTGTACGTCACGAACGAGCGGTCGGGTAGCCTGAGCGTGATCGACGGTGCGAGCGGCAAGGTCGCGGCAACTGTGCCGCTCGGCAAGCGGCCGCGCGGACTGAAGCTCTCGCCCGATGGAAAGCTGCTGTACGTGGCACTGAGCGGGTCGCCGATTGCGGGCCCTGGCGTCGATGAGAGCAAGCTGCCGCCGGCGGACAAGGGTGCCGACGGCATCGGCGTCGTCGATCTGCAGCAGCTCAAGCTGACGAAGATCCTGCGCGGTGTGTCGGATCCGGAGCAGCTCGCTGTCGGGCGCGACGGCAAGCACCTCTACATCGCGAGCGAGGACACCGGGCAGGCGATCGTCATCGATGCGCAATCGGGCGCGCGCGTTGCGGCGCTGCCCGTGGGCGGCGAGCCGGAAGGCGTCACGCTCTCGCCCGATGGCCGCTTCGTCTACGTGACCTCGGAAAGCGACCACAAGATTTCGGTCATCGATACCGCGAGCCAGCGCGTCGTCACCCAATTCGTGGTCGGCAACCGGCCGCGGTTCATCGAATTCACGCGCGACGGTGCACGCGCTTTCGTCAGCAACGAGCTCGACGCGTCGATTTCGGTGGTCGACGCGAAGGCGCACAAGGTCGTCGACACGTTCAAGCTGTCGGGCGGGCCGCTCATCCGGCCCGTCGGGCTGATCGCGACTTCCGATGGCAAGCGCCTCTATGCGGTGACGGGACGCGGCGGCACCGTGGTCGAGCTCGATGCAAACACTGGCAAGCAACTCGCGAGTGCCGAGGTGGGCCAGCGACCGTGGGGGCTCGCGCTCAGCCCGGACAACCGGCGGCTCTACACGGCGAATGGTCCGTCGAACGACGTGACGGTGCTCGACGCGGCCTCGCTGAAGGTGCTCGGCCACATTCCGGTCGCCGACGGTCCGTGGGGCGTGGTGGCCGGGCCGCGCTAGCTTGCGATGAGTCGCGCGCTGTAGAGACCGGCGAAGGTGAGCATCACGCTGCCGGCGACGTGCGCCACCATGACGAGCAGGGCCGTTCCGGTGCGCCCGGCTTGCAGCTGCTCGACGAGCTCGAGCGAGAACGACGAGAAAGTCGTCAGTCCCCCGAGTACGCCCGTGATCAGCAACGGCCGGAGCGTTTCGGGCAGGGCGGCCCTGTACAGCAGCAGGCCGGCGACCAACCCGACGAGGTAGCCTCCGACGAGATTCGCCGTCAGCGTACCGACGGCGAACGACGACGCGATGCCGTTCAGGCGGACGTTCAGCGCGAGCCGCAGCAGCGCACCGAGCCCCGCGCCAATGAACACGCTGAGGGCGGTAGCCCACATTGCATTGGCCCTCATCGTTGTCGATCGATGGCGTCCCGAACAGGAGTTGAACCTGTGACCTCGCCCTTAGGAGGGGCGCGCTCTATCCAGCTGAGCTACCGGGACGTCGGTGCAATTCTACCATCCGCGCCTGATCCATCGCGGAGCGTGCTGCTTCAATCGGGTGCGCCTGGCCGCCGCTACGGCCTTTCCATGCTGCGACGGCCGCGGGGAATCAAAGCCCGCGTCGACCGCCATGCGTGACCGGATTCGCGAAAACCAGCTTCGGCCATGCGCTTCCCCGAGGCTGGCCCCGAACCTGCATGACCCGATCCATCGATCAGTGGAACATTTGAGGAGGCACCGATGAGCAAGCGACTCGCGACGGCAGACGACCTGACGAGCGCACTGGATCGACTGATCCGTGAGCGCGCGCGTGGCCCGTATGCGTGCTACTTCCATGCGCCGATTCCGCAGCCGGTGCCGTTGCCTCGACGCGATGCCCAGGGCTGCAACTGGACGGTCGTGACGGCCGCGACGCTGCCACTCGCCGCCCTCGCATTCATCGATCTGATCGTGAGCCGTCTCATGTGCGAATACGATCTCGTCCCCGGCTGAGAGCGTCAGCGCCCACCGACTGGCGACCGCGGGTCCGCGACGCGATAATCACGCAGTTTCCACCTGGAGCGCGCCATGCCGCAGTACGCCCGAATCGCCACCGCCTTCGCGGCCCTGGTCGTGCTCACGGCCTGCGGCACGAACCCCGTCACGGGGAAGTCCGAGATCCAGTTCGTCTCGCAGGCGGACGAGATCCGTCTCGGTCAGCAGAACTACTCGCCCACGCGCCAGAGTGAAGG
This sequence comes from uncultured Pseudomonadota bacterium, assembly GCA_963769065.1. Classification (GTDB taxonomy): domain Bacteria; phylum Pseudomonadota; class Gammaproteobacteria; order Steroidobacterales; family Steroidobacteraceae; genus ZC4RG30. The sequence goes on from CAVYKG010000003.1 coordinate 107,060, forward strand.
CGGGGACTTCCGCCAGGTGCCCGAGCTCAGTGCCTACGTCAACGAGATCGGCCAGAAGCTCGCGCGTGTCTCGGAGCAGCAGGCGGTCTCGGACCGCAAGCTGCCGTATGAATTCGTGGTGCTCAACAGCTCGGTGCCGAACGCGTGGGCACTGCCGGGCGGCAAGATCGCCGTCAATCGCGGGCTGCTGACGGAGCTGCGCAACGAGGCGGAACTCGCGGCCGTCCTCGGGCACGAGATCACCCATGCGGCTGCTCGCCACGGTGCGAAGGCGCAGGAGCGCGGGACGCTGATGCAGGCCGGCCTCGGGGCCCTGCAGATCGGCGCCGCGGTAGGCGGTGCCGACGAGACGCTGGCCGGCCTCGTGCTTGGCGGCGCCGGCGTCGGCAGCCAGCTCGTGCAGACGCGTTACGGACGCGACCAGGAGTTGCAGAGCGACCTGTACGGCATGCGCTACATGAAGGCGGCGGGCTACGACGTCCGAGGCGCCGTGACGCTGCAGGAAACGTTCGTACGGCTGTCACAGGGGCAGAACCCGGGCTGGTTGCAGGGTCTGTTCGCATCGCATCCGCCGTCGCCCGAGCGCGTGGCTCGTAACAAGGAAACGGCGCAGCAGCTCGGCGCCGGCGGCGATCTGGGCGTCGACCGCTATACCGCGCGCATCGCGCCGCTGCTCAAACTGAAGCCCGGCTACGACAAGTACGACGCCGCGATGGCAGCGCTGCAGAAGAAGGACACGGCGCGTGCGAAAGCGTTGGCGCAGGAGGCCGTGGCGCTCGTGCCCCAGGAAGGGCGCTTCCATCAGCTGCTCGGCGACATCGCCACCGGCGAGAAGAAGTACGCCGAGGCCGCGCCCCACTACGACAAGGCGATCGCACTGAGCCCGGACTACTTCGGCTCTTATCTCGGGGCAGGCATTGCCCAGTACCGTCTCGGCAACCGGGACAAGGCGTCGCGGTGGCTCGAGCAGAGCGCGAAACTGCTGCCGACCGCGCCCGCGGCGCTGTACCTCGGCAACATCGCGCGCGACCGCGGCGATCGTGCCGGGGCGCTGAAGCTGTACCAGGCGGCGTCTAGCGCGCAGAGCTCGCTCGGCAAGGAGGCCGCGGTCGAAGCGGCGCGCATCGACCTGCCGCAGAACCCCACTGCCTACGTGGCCGGCGGCGTGCAGATGGATGCGAACGGCCGCGCCATGGCGGTGATCCAGAACCGCAGCGCGGTGACGCTGCAGAGCGTTCGCCTGACGCCCGTGCTCGTCGATGCGGCCGGGCAGGTGGTGCAGACGGGCACCACCATCAACGTCGCCGGACCGATCGAGGCAGGCAAGACGGTGGGGGTGGACGCCGGGTTGGCAGCGTTCGGCGCACAGGCCCAGTCGGTACGCATCCGAATCGACGGGGCGCAGCTCGCACCCTGAGGTTCAGTTCGCGATAGCGAGGAAGCGGGCTGCGACGTCCGCGTCGCCCGCGGCGAGGAATTCGGGGTTGAGCAGCGTCTCGCCCTGGTTGTAGCGAAGCGGCGCGCCGTCGGCGAGGGTGACCACCCGTCCGCCGGCTGCGTCGATGATTGCGTGCCCCGCCGCGATGTCCCACTCGGACGTCGGCCCGAGCCGCGGGTATAGGTCGGCTCGACCTTCGGCGACCAGGCACAGCTTCAGCGAGCTGCCGACCGCATGCAGCGTGTGCGGTCCCAGCAGTTCGAGCCGCCGCGCCAGGGCAGGGGAACCGTGCGAACGGCTGCCGACCACGTGGAGCGGCGAAGCAGCGGGGCTGCGGACGTGCAGCTGGCGAGCCGGCGTCGTTTCGGTCTCGCGAAACGCTCCGCAGCCTTCAGCACCCCAGTACATCGCACCGGTCACCGGCGCGTGCACGACGCCGAACACGGGGCGCCCGTCGTCGATCATCGCGATGTTGACGGTGAACTCGCCGTTGCGGGACACGAACTCTTTCGTGCCGTCGAGCGGATCGACCAGCCAGTAGCGCCGCCACGCGAGTCGCCCGGCCGACTCAATTTCCGCCGATTCCTCGGACAGTATCGGCAGCCGCGGCTCGAGTCGCGCGAGGCCGTCGGTGATCAGCCGGTGCGCTCGCAAGTCGGCCTCGGTGATCGGACTCGCGTCGGCCTTGGCAGCGGTCGCGAAGTCGGTGCCGTACACGTCGAGGATCTCGCGACCCGCGCGCAGCGCGAGGTCGCGGACCGCCGACTGCAGGTCAGAGCGCTGCCAGGGGCTCGTAGGCATCGAAGATGCCCGCCTGCATCAGGTGCGCGAGGATGCGTTCGGCGGACTGCTCGGCGGTGGCGGCGGCGGTGTCGAGCGTGATCTCCGCGTTCTCCGGCGGCTCGTAGGGCGAGTCGATGCCGGTGAAGTTCTTCAGCTCGCCGCGGCGCGCCTTCTTGTACAGGCCCTTCGGATCGCGCTGCTCGGCATCCTCGAGCGGCGTATCGACGAAGATCTCGAGGAACTCACCGGGCTTCAGCAGATCGCGCGCCATGCGGCGCTCGGCGCGGAACGGCGAGATGAACGACACGAGCACGATGAGCCCGGCATCGACCATCAGCTTCGACACCTCGGCGACGCGCCGGATGTTCTCGACGCGATCGGCGTCGGTGAAGCCGAGATCCTTGTTCAGGCCGTGGCGCACGTTGTCGCCGTCGAGCAGGTAGGTGTGGCGGCCGAGCGCGTGCAGCCGCTTTTCGACGAGGTTCGCGATGGTCGACTTGCCGGCGCCCGAGAGGCCGGTGAACCACAGCACGCACGGCCTTCTGGCCTTTCTGCGCCGAGCGCGCCGCGCTTGTTCACGTCGAGCGCCTGCCAGTGGATGTTGTCGGCGCGGCGCAGCGCGAACTGCATCAGGCCAGCGCCGACGGTGTCGTTGGTCAGCCGGTCGATCAGGATGAAGCCGCCGGTCTCGCGGTTGTCGTTGTAGGCATCGAAGGCGATCGGCCGATCGAGACCGATGTTGCAGACGCCGATCTCGTTCAGCTCGAGCTGCTTCGCGGCCAGGTGCTCGAGCGTGTTGACGTTCACCTTGTGCCGCGGCGCCGTGATGCTCGCGGTGACCGTGCGCGCGCCGATCTTCATCAGGTACGGTCGCCCGGGCAGCATCGGCCTCCTCGTGCATCCAGATGATCGTCGCCTGGAACTGGTCGGCGACGCCGGCGGGATGCTCGGCGGCAGCGAGCACGTCGCCACGGCTGACAGTCGATCTCGTCGGTCGAGCGTGAGCGTCACCGACTGGCCGGCGCCCGCTTCGGGAAGGTCGCCGTCATGAGTGACGATGCGCGCGACGCGCGCCTCGCGTGCCGGACGGCAGCACGCGCAGCCGGTCGCCGACCGCGATGCGTCCGCTGGCGATCGAGCCCGCAGAAACCGCGGAAGTCGGAGTTCGGACGGTTGACCCACTGCACCGGCAGGCGGAACGGCGTGTCGCGCGCGTCGTGCGTCGACGTCGACCGTTTCGAGATGCTCGAGCAGCGTCGGGCCCGAGTACCACGGCATGGCGGTCGAGCGCGTCGATGACGTTGTCGCCGCTGAGCGCCGACATCGGAATGACGGTGATGTCGTTCAGGCCGATCTGCGCGGCGAACGCGCGGTAGTCGGCGACGATCGCGTCGAACGCGTCCTGCGAGTAGTCGACCAGGTCCATCTTGTTGATGGCGAGCGACCACGTGCCGGATGCCGAGCAGCGAGACGATGTAGCTGTGCCGGCGCGTCTGCGTCAGCACGCCCTTGCGCGCATCGATCAGGATCACGGCGAGATCGGCGGTCGAGGCGCCCGTCACCATGTTGCGCGTGTACTGCTCGTGGCCCGGCGTGTCGGCGACGATGAACTTGCGCTTGTCGGTCGAGAAGAAGCGATACGCGACGTCGATGGTGATGCCCTGCTCGCGCTCGGCGGCGAGGCCGTCGACCAGCAGCGCGAAGTCGAGTTCGCTCGCCCTGCGTGCCGACCTTCTTCGAGTCGGCCTCGAGCGCGGCGAGCTGGTCTTCGAACACCAGCTTCGATTCGTACAGCAGGCGGCCGATCAGCGTGGACTTGCCGTCATCGACGCTGCCGCAGGTGATGAAGCGCAGCAGGCTCTTGTGCTCGTGCGACCTCGAGGTAGCTTGCGGATGTCCTCGGCGATGAGTGATCGAACTGTGCGCCATCAGAAATAGCCTTCCTGCTTCTTCTTCTCCATCGAGGCGGCGCGCGTCGTGATCGATGACGCGGCCCTGGCGCTCGGAGTTGCGTCGTCGAGCAGCATTTCCTGGATGATGTCCGGCGAGCGTCGTCGCGTCGCTCTCGATCGCGCCGGTCAGCGGATAGCAGCCGAGCGTGCGGAAGCGCACCTTGCTGCATCTCCGGCTTCTCGCCGGGCTCGAGCGGCATGCGGTCGTCATCGACCATGATCAGCGTGCCGTCGCGCTCGACCACCGGGCGCGTCGCTCGGCGAAATACAGCGGCACGATCGGGATGTTCTCGCGGTGGATGTACTGCCAGATGTCGAGCTCGGTCCAGTTCGACAGCGGGAACACGCGGACGCTTTCGCCCTTGTGCTTGCGCGCGTTGTAGAGGCGCCAGAGCTCGGGCCGCTGGCGCTTCGGATCCCAGCGGTGCTGCGCGGTGCGGAACGAGAAGATGCGCTCCTTGGCGCGCGACTTTTCCTCGTCGCGCCGCGCGCCGCCGAAGGCGGCGTCGAAGCCGTACTTGTCGAGCGCCTGCTTGCAGCCCCTGCGTCTTCATGACGTCGGTGTGCACGGCCGAGCCGTGCGTGAACGGGCCGATGCCGCGCGCGAGGCCGTCCTGGTTGATGTGCACGATCAGCTCGAGGCCGAGCTCGCTGGCGCAGCTCGTCGCGGAACGCGATCATCTCGCGGAATTTCCACGTCGTGTCGACGTGCAGCAGCGGGAACGGCGGCTTGCGCCGGGATAGAACGCCTTCATCGCCAGATGCAGCATCACCGACGCTGTCCTTGCCGATCGAATAGAGCATCACCGGCTTGTCGCACTCGGCGACCACCTCGCGCATGATGTGGATGCTCTCGGCCTCGAGGCGTTGCAGATGTGTAAGCGGGTCCATAGAACCGCCTATTCTAACGGCCGACCCCGTCACGGGGCGCATTACGTGATGTTGTTCACGAAGATCACGAAACGGCGGGCAGCGCACGGCCAGTAGAATTCCGGCGATGACCGCGGACCTCGAACCTTGCCGTAATTCGCCACACGAACGTCGGGAGGCCCGGGATCGCCGCCACCGCGAGGTCCATTCACTGTTCCTCGGTGCCCTGAACCCGCGCCGTCGCGCCCATCGGCGCGACGGCGAGCATCCGCGCCGCCCGCTCGACCTCCATGAGGCCCGGTGGCTCGCCGTCGCCATGCTGATCATGCTGCTGTCGGTCGGCGACGCCTTCCTGACGCTGCGCCTGATCGAGCTCGGCGCGACCGAGGCGAACCCGCTGATGGCGTTGCTGCTCGAGGACGGGACTACCGGTTTTGCCTTCTTGAAGGTGGCGCTGACGGCCGCCGGGGTCATCGTGCTGACGATCATGGCCCGCCTGCGCGCCTTCGGCCGGATCCCGGTCGGGCTGGTCCTCTACCTCATCCTCGGGGTCTACGGCACCCTCATTGCCTATGAATGCTGGTTGCTGGAGACCCTGGATGCGGTCTGAAGGCGTCATCCGGCTAAACTAGGGTTTCGTTTTATTGGCGAGCCCGTTCCTTTAAACTGCCCGGCTTAAGTTATATCTACCGCCCTGACGCGACAGGTTTTTTGCCCCCCATGAGCGACAGTTCCGAAAGCGGCAGCCCGAAGACGGGCGCCAGCGGTTCCGACAACGGCGCGCTCGCGCGCCAGCAGGCCACCACCGCGCTGTACGGTGGGAACGCCCCCTACGTCGAAGATCTATACGAGCGCTGGCTCGGCGGCGAGACGGTGCCTGCCGACTGGCAGCGCCTCTTTGCCGAGGTGCGGCCCGCGGGCACGGAGCCCGTGCACGGCGCGTTGCGCACGGCACTTGCAGAGCGGGCGCAGCTGCCGCGCGCGGCCTCCGCCCCGCCGAACGACGCCGCCAACGAGAAACAGGCCGCCGTGTCGCGCCTCATCCAGGTGTACACCAATCGCGGCCACCTGATCGCCGAACGTCGATCCGCTCGGCCTGCATGAAGCGCCCGATGCCGCGCGTGCTCGAGCTCGAGTACTTCGGCCTCACCGGCTCCGATCTCGACACCGAGTTCTTCACCGGCAGCCGCACCGAGCGATGCCGCGACGCGCGAAGCTGCGGGACATCATCGCGCTGCTCGAACATATCTATGCCGGCCCGATCGGCGCCGAGTTCGCGCACGTCTCGGAAACCGACGAACGTCTGTGGCTGCAGGACGAGTTCCAGGTCGGCCGCGCACTGCAGAACGTTCACGCACCGACGAACGCAAGAACATCCTGCTGGCAGCTGACCGCGGCCGAGGGCCTCGAGCGCTACCTGCACACCCGCTACGTCGGCCAGAAGCGCTTCTCGCTCGAAGGCGGCGAGGCGCTGATCCCGATGCTGGACGACCTGATCCAGCGCGGCGGCGCCAGCGGGCATCGAGGAAATCGTCATCGGCATGGCGCATCGCGGCCGCCTGAACGTGCTGGTCAACATGCTCGGCAAGTCGCCGCGCGAGCTGTTCTCCGAGTTCGAAGGCAAGTACGACGTCAGCCACGCTGCAGGGCTCGGGCGACGTCAAGTACCACAAGGGCTTCTCGGCCGACGTGCAGCACGCCGGGCGGCAACGTGCACGTCGCGCTCGCGTTCAACCCGTCGCACCTCGAGATCGTCGAACCCGGTGGTCGAAGGTTCGGTGCGCGCGCGCCAGGAGCGTCGCGGCGACGCCACGGGCGAGCAGCGTGCTGCCGGTGCTGATCCACGGCGACGCCGCGTTCGCCGGCCAGGGCGTCGTGATGGAGACGTTGCAGCTGTCGCAGACGCGCGGCTTCTACACCGGCGGCACCGTGCACATCGTCATCAACAACCAGATCGGCTTCACGATCAGCGACCCGCACGACGCGCGCTCGACGATGTACTGCACCGACGTCGCGAAGATGATCGAGGCGCCGATCTTCCACGTGAACGGCGACGATCCGGAAGCGGTGCGTGTTCGTCACGCGCCTGGCGCTCGATTACCGCAGAAGTTCCACAAGGACGTCGTCATCGACCTCGTCTGCTACCGCCGGCTCGGCCACAACGAGGCCGACGAGCCGGCGGCCACGCAGCCGGTGATGTACCAGCGCGATCCGCAAGCACCCGACGCACGCGCGAGCTGTACGCCGAGCGGCTCGATCAGGCCGAGGCGTCGATCGCCGAGGCGGAGGCCGACGCGAACTGGTCGAGCGAGTACCGCGACGCGCTCGACGAGGGCCGGCCGCAGGCTCAAGCGTCGCTCGGCATGATCGGCAACAAGTACACGGTCGACTGGCGCCGCATATCCAGGCCGACGACTGGACCGACGCGCGCGACACCGGCGTGTCGACGACGAGCGCTGCAGCGGCTCGGCCAGCGAAGCTCGTCGACGCTGCCGGCGGGCTTCACGCTGCACCGCCGCGTCGCGAAGATCGTCGACGACCGCGCGCAAGATGGCCGCCGGCGAGCTGCCGCTCGACTGGGGCTTCGCCGAGACGCTGGCGTACGCGACGCTGCTCGACCGAAGGCTACGACGTGCGCCTCACCGGCCAGGACAGCCGGCCGCGGCACGTTCTTCCATCGCCACGCGGTGCTGCACGACCAGGACGACCGGCGAGCGCCTACATGCCGCTCGCAGCACCTCGCGCCGGGCCAGCCGCGCTTCACGGTCACCGACTCGCTGCTGTCCGAAGAAGCGGTGCTCGGCTTCGAGTACGGCTACTCGCACCACCGACCCGAACGCGCTCGTGATCTGGGAAGGCCAGTTCGGCGACTTCGTCAACGGCGCGCAGGTCGTCATCGACCAGTTCATCAGCTCGCGGCGAAGCGAAGTGGGGCCGCCTGTGCGGCCTCACGCTGTTCCTGCCGCACGGCTACGAAGGGCCAGGGCCCGGAGCATTCGTCGGCGCGCCTCGAGCGCTTCCTGCAGCTGTGCGCCGAGCACAACATGCAGGTGTGCGTGCCGTCGACGCCCGCGCAGATGTTCCACATGCTGCGCCGGCAGATGCTGCGGCAGTCTGCGCAAGCCGCTGATCGTCATGACGCCGAAGAGCCTGCTGCGCCACAAGCTGTCGGTGTCGACGCTCGACGACCTCGCACGACGGGCCGCTTCCAGCCGGTCATCGACGAGATCGACGACGCTCGAGCGCGGCCAAGGTCACGCGCGTCGTGCTGTGCAGCGGCAAGGTCTACTTCGACCTGCTCGAAGCGCGCCGCGCCGAAGGACGTCGACGACGTCGCGATCGTGCGCATCGAGCAGCTGTATCCGTTCCCGGCCGAGGAGTACGCAGGCGATCCTCGCGCCGTACGCGCAACGCGCAGCGAAGTCGTCTGGTGCCAGGAAGAGCCGCAGAACCAGGGCGCCTGGTACCAGATCCGCCATCGCCTGCAGGAGCCGCTGTCGCAAGGAGCATCAGCTGCTGTACGCCGGCCGCGGCCTGCCGCCGCGCCGGCGACCGGCATCGCACGGCTGCACGAGCGCCAGCAGCAGGCGCTGGTCGACGCGGCGCTGCTGCGCCATCGCACGCGAACGAGCACGCGGCCTGACGCGCTCGGTCGACGCGCCTAGCGCGACGCTGAAGCCGAACATCAGGACAGAGCTCCATGAGCATCGAAGTCAAAGTTCCCCAACTGCCCGAGTCCGTTGCCGACGCCACGCTCGTCTCCTGGCACAAGAAGCCGGGCGACGCCGTCGCGCGCGACGAGAATCTCGTCGACCTCGAGACCGACAAGGTCGTGCTCGAAGTGCCGGCGCCCGCCGACGGCGTGCTCAAGGAGATCGCAGTGGCCGAACGGCGCCACCGTGACGAGCGGCCAGGTGCTCGCGATCCTCGAGGCCGGTGCGCGGCTGCTGCGCGCGCCGCTGCCAAGGCTGCCGCAGCCGAAGCGCGGCCAAGCCCGCGGCTGCCGCAGCCGCCGAGCTGCCGAAGCCGCGGCGGCGCGCCGGCGTCGCCGCCGGCCGCGCAAGCGCATGCGTCGAAGAGCAAAGCTCGATCGCCCGGCAGCGTCGCCGGCTCGCGGCAAGGACGGCCGCATCACGCAAGGGCGACGTCGCTGCGCAGCGGCCGCGACAGCCGGCTCGCGCAAGCGCCGGCTGCCAAGCGCCGCTGCCGCGCCGGCTGCCGGCGCCGGCTGGCGTCGCGCCGAGCAGCGCGTGCCGATGACGCGCCTGCGCGCGCGCATCGCCGAGCGTCTGGTCGAGGCGCAGTCGCACCGCCGCGATGCTGACGACGTTCAACGAAGTCGACCTGACGGCGGTGCATGGCACTGCGCGCGCGCTACAAGGACACGTTCGAGAAGACGCACGGCGTGAAGCTCGGCTTCATGTCGTTCTTCGTCAAGGCCGCCATCGAGGCGCTGCAGCAGTTCCCGGTCGTCAACGCCTCGGTCGACGGCAACGACATCGTCTATCACGAGTACTACGACATCGGCGTCGCCGTCTCGACCGACCGCGGCCTGGTCGTGCCGGTGCTGCGCAATGCCGACACGCTGAGCTTCGCCGACATCGAGAAGGCGCATCGGCGACTTCGCGCAAGCGCGCGCGCGACGGCACGCTGCACGATCGACGACCTGACCGGCGGCACGTTCACGATCACCAACGGCGGCATCTTCGGCTCGCTGATGTCGACGCCGATCGTGAACCCGCCGCAGAGCGCCATTCTCGGCATGCACAAGATCCAGGAGCGCCCGATGGCCGTCGGACGGCGCAGGTCGTGATCCGGCCGATGATGTACCTCGCGCTGACCTACGATCACCGCATCATCGACGGCACGCGAGGCGGTGCAGTTCCTGGTCGCCATCAAGGACGCACTCGAAGATCCGGCGCGCCTGCTGCTGCAGGTCTGAGGACTCTAGACGTCATGGCCGACAGTTTCGACGTCATCGTCATCGGCGGCGGCCCCGCCGGCTATCCCGCCGCGATCCGCGCCGGCGCAGAACAAGCTCTCGGTCGCCTGCATCGACGGCTGGAAGAACCGCGACGGCAGCTATGCGTTCGGCGGCACCTGCCTGAACGCGGGCTGCATTCCGTCCAAGGCGCTGCTCGAGTCCTCCGAGCTGTACCACCGCGCGCAGCACGAGTTCCGGCGCACGGCATCAAGCTCGGCGGCGTCGCGCATCGACGTCGCCGCGATGCAGAAGCGCAAGGCCGGCATCGTGAAGGGCATCACGCGGCGGCATCGCGTCGCTGTTCAAGGCCGCGGGCGTCACGCCGCTGCAGGGCCACGGCAAGCTGCTGCCGGGCCGCAAGGTCGAAGTTCACCGGCACCGACGGCGCGAAGCACGAGCTCAGCGCGAAGCACGTCATCCTCGCGGCCGGCTCGGTGCCGATCGAGCTGCGAGTCGTCGACGTTCGACGGCAAGGCGATCGTCGACTCGTGGGGCGCGCTCGAATTCGACGCCGTGCCGAAGCGCCTGGGCGTCATCGGCGCCGGCGTCATCGGCCTGGAGCTCGGCAGCGTCTGGCGCGGCTCGGCGCCGAAGGTCATCGTGCTCGAAGCGCTGCGACGCGTTCCTGCCGATGGCCGATCGCGCAGCTCGCGAAGGAAGCGCTGCAGCAGCTTCAAGAAGCAGGGCCTCGACATCCGTCTCGGCGCGAAGGTTCCGCGGCCAAGCCGCGAAGGGCAGCGGCGTGCACGTCGAAGTACACGGACGCGGCAGGGCGAGCCAGTCGCTCGAGGTCGACAAGCTGGTCGTCGCGGTCGGCCGCCGGCCGTACACCGAAGGACCTGCTGGCCGACGGCACCGGCGTCGCAGGTCGACGAGCGCGGCTTCATCAAGGTCGACGATCACTGCCAGCACCGGCGCCGAAGGCGTCTGGGCGGTCGGCGACTGCGTGCGCGGCCCGATGCTCGCGCACAAGGGCAAGGAAGAAGGGCGTCATGGTCGCCGAGCTCATCGCCGGCCGCTACGGCCACGTGAACTACGACGTCATTCCGTCGGTGATCTACACCGCGCCGGAAATCGCCTGGGTCGGCCAGACCGAGGAGCAGGCAAAAGCCGCGCGGCGTCACGTCAAGATCGGCACGTTCCCGTTCGCCGCCAGCGGCCGCGCGCGCGCGATGGAGGCGGCCGCCGGCTTCTGCAAGATCATCGCCGACGCGGACACCGACGAGATCCTCGGCGTGCACATCATCGGCCCGATGGCGGGCGAGCTGATCGCCGAAGGCGGTGCTGGCGATGGAGTACTCGGCGAGCAGCGAGGATCTGCAGCGCACGATCCACGCGCATCCGACGCTGTCCGAAGCCGTGCACGAGGCGGCGCTCGCGGCCGACAAGCGCGCGATCGATTCGCTGAACCGCTGAGCGCGCATCATGCCGCGCGGCGGATCTGAACACGTTCGGGATCTGGCGCAGCCGCTGCATCAACCGCGCGAGTACGGCTGCATCCGGTACCGTCAGCCGCACCTCGATCCGCGCGATGCGGTCGTCGGGGTCGGTATTGCTCGACACGCCCTCGATGCTCAGGCGTTCCTCCGCGATCAGGTCGGTGATGTCACGCAGCAGGCCGCGTCGATCGTAGGCGCCGAGCGAGAGCGTTACCGGCCGGCTCGTGACGTTGCCGCCGGCCCATTCGACGTTCAACTGCCTATCAGGCTGGTCGTGCAGCATCCGCTGGAAACTGCCGCACTCCAGCCGATGGACGGTGACACCGCGGGCAAGCGTGAGGTAGCCGCCGATCGGCTCCGGCCGAACCGGCGCGCAGCACCGCGCGAGGATCACGGGCAGGTCGCCGACGCCTTCGATGTCCACCGGCGAGCGGCTGCCCCGGCCGGCCATCGCGCGCTTCCTTTGCGCGCGCGGCACCAGGTCGGGCGATGCGGCGGCCGGCACGGGAGCCACCGCCGGCGTCTCGCCGCGCTCGCCCGCCACATCGATTCGACGGAAGTACGCGCGCAGCTTCGCGCGGCTGCGCGACGAGGCGAGGTAACCCCGCGTCGGCCGACGAGCCAGTCGCGCGACGGCGTCGCGTTGCGTGCGGTGATGATCGTCCACCACGTCGCCATTGCGCGACCTGGCGTATCGAGCGGCACGATGCGCCCGTTGATGCGCGCCCCGCGGCAACGCTGGCCGAGATCCCTGTGCACGTGGAACGCGAAGTCGAGCGGAGTCGCACCCTTCGGCAGGTCGACCACTTCGCCCTTGGGGGTCAGCGCATAGACGCGATCGTCGAACAGATCCGCGCTCACGCTGGGCGAGGGTCGTCGTCCGCGCCGCCATCGCTGGCGGACTGCTCGAGCAGCTCACGGACCGCCTCGATCTTGCGCTCGTAGTCCGGCGTCGCCGCGCGCCGCCTTCCTTGTAGCGCCAGTGGGCGGCGATCCCGCGTTCGGCCTGCTCCTGCATCTCGCGCGTGCGGATCTGGACCTCGAGCGACAGGCCGTCGGGGCCGGCGACGGCCGTGTGGATCGAGCGGTAGTGGTTGTCCTTCGGCGTCGCGATGTAATCGTCGAACTCGCCCGGCAGGAATGCCAGCAGGCCGTGCACGACGCTCGAGCGCCGCGTAGCACTCGGCGACCGACGCGACGACGATGCGCACCGCGCGCACGTCGAACAGCTGTTCGAAGGGCACGCCCTTGCGCTGCATCTTCCGCCAGATGCTGTAGATGTGCTTCGGTCGGCCCGATACTTCGCGCCGTGATGCCCGCATCGGCGAGCGCGCGGGCGAGCTGTGCACGAACGCGTGCGATGTACGCTTCGCGATCGGCACGGCGGCGCGTTCAGCGCGGAGGCGATGCGCCGGTAGTCGTCGGGGTTCAGCTCGCGAAAGGCGAGGTCCTCGAGCTCCCACTTCAGCGACCAGATGCCGAGCCGGTTCGCGAGCGGAGCGTAGAGGTCACGCGTCTCGTGCGCGATCTGCTGACGCGTTGCCTCATCGCCATCGCGCGCATGTCGCGCACGGACGAGCTGGGCAGCCAGGCGCGCGACGACGAGCCGCGGGTCACCGACCACCGCGAGCAGCATTTTTCGCAGTGTCTCGGCCTGCCCCCCGGACAGTGGGCGACCGCGGCCCCAGTGCGCGTCGGCGCGAATTCGCCGAGCCTGCCGAGCGCGCCGGCCAGGCGCTGCGCGCGGCTGCCGGCTGCCTCGCGCAAAGCCGCATGCTCGGCGCCACGGGACGGGGCGCCACCGAGCACCGCGTGCAGAAGGGCGCCGATTGCGAGCGCTTCGTCCCCCGTCAGCTCCTGGACGATGGAGGCGACCTCGGCCGCACGCTCGAGACGGAGGGGCTCGAAGCCGAGCTCGGAGCACGTGGCAAGGACGGCGCCGCGCGCGCCGCCGGCAGGAGGGATGACAGGAGGATAAGTCATGTGCGATGCAGCCCGGTGGGCTATCATACGCGCCGATTCAACGACTTACCCATGCTCGACCCGGCACGCGAACCGATCTGCGGCGAAGGCTACGGACCCGGGGGCACTGCCGTCATCGTGACCTGCCGCGGGTCCGAGCGGGTGCCTTCCGAGGCAGCCGTGCGCGAGGCCTTTCGCGCCGAGGGCGGGCGGCGCGGCGCCCCGGGCAGTGTCGCCTACCTGTTCCGGCCGGTCGGGTTGCTGCGGTACGCGGGAGAGGAGCGGTTGTCGGCCGATGCGGAGCGAGCGGGCGCGGAAGAGTGGCTCGCGACCGGGACGTCGGTCTTGGTGTGCACGGATCCGGGTGAGCGGGACGCCGTCGAGGCCTCGCTGCACGCACTGGGGTACACGTGCCAGGCACGCGGAAGCGGGTGGCGGGCAATGGAGCCGGTGATGCTGACGATGGCGCAGCGGGCGCGGCACGCGGACCTGGTGGCACGACTTGCCGCCATCGATGGAGTGGGACACGTCTACAGCAATGCGCAGAACACGGACGAGCTCCTGGCGCCGGTTTGACCCGGACGCACAGGCCGGGCGCGCACCTTCGGCGGCGCCCACCGGCGCGGTCGCATCGGTCACCGCGCGACCGTGCCGAATCCTCGGACTCGACCCCGGTTCCGTCCGCACCGGCTACGGCATCATCGACTGCGATGGCGTGAACCAGCGCCACGTGGTCAGCGGCTGCATCAGGCCGCCCTCGGGTTCAATGAGCGCGCGCCTGCGATTCATCTACGACGCCGTTGCCGAACTCGTGCACGACCACGGGCCAACCGAAGTCGCGATCGAGCGTGTGTTCATGCATCGCAATCCCGACAGCGCGCTCAAGCTCGGCCAGGCGCGCGGCGTGGCAATGTGCGCGGCAGCCATCAGCGGCGCCGTCGTCTACGAATACGCACCGCGTGCAGTGAAGCTCGCGCTGGTCGGCACGGGCAGCGCCGAGAAGACCCAGGTGCAGCACATGGTGTGCGCAATCCTGACGCTACCGGCACCGAAGACGCTCGATGCGTCCGATGCGCTCGCGCTCGGTCTATGTCACGGGCAGGCCCGGCGGCTCGGCGCATTGCTCGAGGCGACGACGTGATCGGTTCGCTCACCGGCATCCTCGCCGAGAAGCTGCCGCCTCGCCTGCTGCTCGACGTCGGCGGCGTCGGCTACGACCTCGAAGCGCCAATGTCGACCTGCTTCGCGCTGCCGGCAGTGGGCGAGCGCGCCCGCGTGCTGACGCACCTGGTCGTGCGCGAGGACGCGCTGCTGCTGTACGGCTTCGCGACCGAAGCCGAGCGCTCACTGTTCCGCAATCTGCTCAAGGTGTCCGGCGTCGGGCCGAAGCTCGCACTCGGGCTGCTGTCGGGCATCAGCGTCGAGGATTTCGCCGTAGTGGTGCGCGCGCAGGACGTCGCTGCGCTGACGCGCATCCCAGGCGTCGGCCGCAAGACGGCCGAGCGGCTGCTCATCGAGATGCGCGACCGGCTCGAGTCGTCGATCGGCGGCACCGACGCGGCATCGATGCCGGGCGGCCCCGAAGCCGATGCGCTGCATGCCATGCTCGCGCTCGGCTACAAGCCGGCCGAGGCGTCGCGCCTGCTCAAGGCCGCGGCCACCGGCACGCAGTCGACCGAAGAGCTGATCCGTCGCGCACTGCAGGGCGCGGGTCGAAGCTGAGGTGTGATGGAGGCCGAACGAGTAATCGCCGCCGCGGGTTCGCGCGAGGACGACCAGCAGGATCGCGCCATCCGGCCGCGCCGGCTCGCGGACTACGTCGGCCAGCAGGCGGTCAAGGCACAGCTCGAGATCTTCGTGAGCGCCGCGCGGGCGCGCGACGAGGCGCTCGATCACGTGCTGATCTTCGGGCCGCCCGGCCTCGGCAAGACCACGCTGGCGCACATCATCGCCGCACGAGCTCGGCGTCAACCTGCGCCAGACCTCCGGTCCGGTGCTCGAGCGCCCCGGCGATCTCGCGGCGCATCCTGACCAACCTGCAGCCGCGCGACGTGCTGTTCGTCGACGAGATCCACCGGCTGAGCCCGGTGGTCGAGGAAGTGCTCTATCCCGCGATGGAGGACTTCCAGCTCGACATCATGATCGGCGAGGGCCCGGCCGCGCGCTCGATCAAGCTGTCGCTGCCGCCGTTCACGCTGGTCGGCGCGACCACCCGCGCAGGCCTGCTGACTTCGCCGCTGCGCGACCGCTTCGGCATCGTGCAGCGCCTGGAGTTCTACAGCGCTCGCCGACCTGCACGCAGCATCGTCACGCGCTCGGCACGCATTCTCGATGTCGGCATCGACGACGCCGGGGCGCGACGCGCATCGCCGAACGTTCGCGCGGCACGCCGCGCATCGCGAACCGGCTGCTGCGGCGCGTGCGGGACTACGCGCAGGTGCGCGCCGACGGTCACATCGACGAGCGCGGTGGCGACCGCGGCGCTCGACCTGCTCGAGGTCGATCCGCACGGTCTTCGACGTGCTCGACCGCCGTCTGCTGCTGACCATCATCGAGAAGTTCGACGGCGGCCCCGTCGGCATCGACAGCCTCGCGGCCGCCATCGGCGAGGAGCGCGGCACGCTCGAGGACGTCATCGAGCCGTTCCTGATCCAGCAGGGCTTGCTGATGCGCAGCAGTCGCGGCCGCGTCGCGACTCGCCTCGCGTACAACCACTTCGAGCGGCAGGTGCCCGAACGCCTGTCTGCCAGCCTCGCGCTGTTCGAGTGACAGTGAGCGCGAAATTCACACTTGCCGGTTCGCGTCTACTGGGACGACACCGATGCGGGTGGAGTCGTCTACCACTCGAACTACCTCGACTACTGCGAGCGCGCGCGCACCGAATGGCTGCGCGACCGTGGCTTCTCCCAGCATCGTCTGGCCGCCGACGAAGGCGTCCTGTTCACGGTGGTGCATCTCTCGATCGACTTCCGGCGGCCGGCCCGGCTCGACGATCTGCTCGAAGTGCGGTCCGGCGCTGAACTCGCCGGAGCGCGCCACGGTCGAGTTCGACCAGGAGGTCTGGCGCGAATCGCCCGGGCCCGAGCTGCTGGCATCGGTGCATGTCCGGGTCGCCTGCGTCGACGCGGCGACGTTCCGACCGCGTCGTCTCCCTGTTTCACTTCGCGAGGATTTCCGCTGATGGATGGACAGATGTCGGTCATCAAACTGGTCATGGATGCGAGCATCGTCGGCCAGATCGTCATCGGGCTGCTGCTGATCGCCTCGATGTCGTCGTGGGCAATCATCTTCCGCAAGAAGATGGTGCTCAATCGCGCCCGCGCCGAGGCGGCAAAATTCGAGGAGAGCTTCTGGTCCGGCGGCGATCTGGGTTCGCTCTACCGCAGCATCGAATCGCGCGGCGGCGCGGTCGGCATGACCAGCATCTTCGAGTTCGGGTTCCGCGAATTCGCGCGGCTTCGGCAGGCGGGCGTGCCGTCCGATCAGCTGCTCGAAGGTGCGCGACGTGCGATGCGCGTCGCGCAGCTGAAGGAGATGGACCGTCTCGAGCAGAGCCTCGGTACGCTCGCAACGGTCGGTTCGATCTCGCCGTACGTGGGCCTCTTCGGCACGGTCTGGGGCATCATGAGCACGTTCGTCGCGCTCGGCGCGGTGCAGCAGGCCACGCTCGCCCAGGTTGCGCCGGGTATCGCCGACGCGCTGATCGCAACCGCCATTGGCCTGCTGGCCGCCATCCCGGCGGTCATCGCCTACAACCGCTACGCGGAGCAGGTCACGCGCCTCGAAGTGCGCTATGACGGCTTCACGGAAGAGTTCTCGACCATCCTGCAGCGGCACGCGACGCGCCCGCTCGGCACCGGCGGCGGGGCCTGACGCCATGGCGCAGGTCCGCAAAGGCCGCAAGATCATGGGCGAGATCAACGTCGTGCCGTACATCGACGTGATGCTCGTGCTGCTCATCATCTTCATGGTCACCGCGCCGCTCCTGACGCAGGGGGTCAAGGTCGAGCTGCCGAAAGCCGGTGCCGAGCCGTTGCCGGTTAAGCCGAAGCAGAACGAGAAGCCCCTGGTGCTGTCGATCGACGCAGCCGGTCAGCTGTACCTCAACGTGGGCACCGATCCGGAACGTCCCGTCGACGAGGAAACGCTGGTCGCGCGCGCGAGCGCGATGTTGCGGCGTGCACCGGACATCGACGTGCTGGTCAAGGGTGACACCAACGTCGCCTACGGGCGGGTCGTCACCGCGATGGTGCTGCTGCAGCGGGCCGGCGCCGCGAAGGTCGGGTTCCTGACCGATCCGCCGCCCGCCCCGCGGAACAGGCGTTGAAGTGACCGAGAAGTCCTCCGACAAGTGGGTTCCGGCGACGTTGTCCGTGCTCGTGCACGGCACCGTCCTCTCGCTGCTGATCTGGGGCTTCTGGTTCTACAAGGGTGCGCCGACTCCGCCGCCACAGCTCGCGATCGAGGCCGCCGTCGTCGATCCGCGCAGCCTTCCGGCCGACGTGCTGAACCCCGCACCGAGGGCAGCGCCGACACCGCCAGCTCCCGCACCGGAGCCGCAACCGGAACCCGCGCCCGTCCCGCCCGAGCCGACGCCGCAGCCTGAACCCGAACCGCCGCCGCCCGACGATTCGGCCGAGCGCGAGCGCGAACGTCAGGAGGTCGAGCGCCAGCAGGAGCAGCAGCGCGTCGCCGAGCGCGAGAAGGCCGAGAACGAGCGCGTCGAAAAGGAGCGCGCCGATCAGCAGCGCGCGAAGGCCGAAACCGAACGTGTCGCGCGCGAGAAGGCTGCGCGCGAGAAGGCGGAACGCGACAAGGCCGAGCAGGACCGGCAGGAGCGGGAGAAGGCGGAGCAGCTCGCGCGGCAGAAGGCCGCCGACGAGCGCCAGCGCGCGCAGCGCGAGGCCGACCTGCGCGCGCAGCTCGCGGCCGAGGAGCGCGTGACCGCAGCGCGGTCGAGCACGGCAATGCAGCAGTATCTCGCCCAGATCCGTGGTCGCATCGAGCGCGCCTGGATCCGGCCGGCGAGCGCGCGTCCGGGCCTCTCGTGCGACGTCCGTATCACCCAGGTTCCCGGCGGCGAAGTCGTCGGCGTGCAGGTGCTGTCGTGCAATGGCGACGATGCCGTGCGGCAGTCGATCGAGGCTGCGGCCTATCGCGCTTCGCCTCTGCCCGCGGCCCCCGATGCCGCCTTGTTCGACCGCAATCTGGTCGTTACATTCCGACCGGAGGAATGATGCCCGTGAAACTTCGCAATATTTTCCAGGTTCTCGTCGTGCTGTCCGCAGCGCTCGCGCTGCGTACTGCCCACGCCGAGCTGAAGATCGACATCACCAAGGGCGTCACCGACCCGATTCCCATCGCGGTCGTGCAGTTCGCCCGTGCAGTCCCCGCCGATGGCGGTCTCGACGTCGCGCAGGTGATCCAGCGTGATCTCGAGAGCAGTGGCCGATTCAAGGGCATGGAACGTCGCGACATGCTGTCGCAGCCGACGCGCGCTGCCGATGTCCAGACGGCGGACTGGCGCACGGCGCGCAACGACTACATCGTCGTCGGTCGCGTCAGCAGTCCAGGCACCTCCGAGCTGGTCATCGATTTCGACCTGGTGAATCTGCTCACGGGCCAGACGCTGCTGACGCAGAACGTGCGCGTGGTGCCGAACTCGCTGCGCTACGGCGCGCATCGCGTCGCCGACATCATCTACGAGCGCATCACCGGCACGCGCGGCGCGTTCGCGACGCGCATCGCCTACGTGTCGGTCGACGGTGCGCCACCGAACCAGCGTTACCAGCTGCTCGTCGCCGACACCGACGGCGAGAACATGCGCGTCATCCTCGAGTCGCGGCAGCCGATCATGTCGCCGGCCTGGTCGCCCGACGGCAAGTGGATCGCCTACGTGTCGTTCGAGAATCGCGTCTCGTCGATCTGGGTGCAGGAGACGCGGACCGGCGCGCGTCGCCAGATCTCCGCGCGGGCAGGCATCAACGGCGCACCGGCATTCTCGCCCGACAGCAAGAAGGTGGCGCTGACGCTCTCCGGTAGCTCGGGCAACCTCGACATATACATCCTCGACCTCACCACGCAGGCGCTGACCCGCATCACCGACGACCCGGCGATCGATACCGAATCGGCGTGGTCGCCCGACGGCAAGTTCCTGTACTTCACCTCCGACCGAGGGGGCCAGCCGCAGATCTATCGGGTCGAGGCGCAGGCCGGTCAGCGCGCCAAGCGGGTCACTTTCGGCGTCAACTACGCGGCGCGACCGCGCCTGTCGCCCGATGGCACGCAGCTCGCGATGGTGGTGCAGGAGAACGGCGGCTTCCGCGTTGCGATGCACGATCTCGCCAATGGCCAGACCCGCACGCTGTCGAAGGGTGGCCTCGACGAGTCGCCGAGCTTCGCGCCGAACGGTGCGCAGCTGATCTATGCCGGTCGCGAGCGAGGGCAGGGCGTACTCGCGATGGTTGCAGTGGATGGACAGGTCACACAACGATTGAAGTCCGACCAGGGCGAGGTGCGTGAGCCCGTGTGGGGTCCGTTTCCGAACTGACCGCGAGCCCACGTCGCGAGCCAAGTTAAGTACAATGTCAAAAATGGCCCCATCGGCCTGGAGATGAACGGATGCGCAAGACTGCGACGGTATTGTTGATGGCAGCGGTGCTGGCTCTCGGGGCCTGCGGCGGCAAGCCCAAGGTACGTCCGGGCGACAGCTCGGGCGAGACGGTCAGCAGTTCCAGCAGCGATGCATCGTCTTCGGGCCTCGAAGGCTCGGCGGGCAGCGTGGGCGGCAATGCGGGCGGTGCGTCCGGTCCTCCGGGCGAGCTCGGCTCTCAGCGCGTCATCTACTTCGAGTTCGACAGCAGCGACATCCGCTCGGAGTTCGTCGACGTCATCGCGGCGCACGGCCGCTTCCTCGCCGGCAACGCCAGCATCCGTGTGCGGCTCGAAGGGCACTCGGACGAGCGCGGCACGCGCGAGTACAACATCGGCCTCGGTGAGCGCCGTGCACAGGCCGTGAAGCGCGCGCTCGCCCTGCAGGGCGTGCAGGAAGCGCAGGTTGCGACCGTCAGCTACGGCGAAGAGCGGCCCGCGGCCGCCGGAAGCGAAGAAAATGCCTACTCGAAGAACCGCCGTGTCGAGATCGTCTACATCAACTGAGCGGCGGGCCCGGCCCATCGCCCGCGGCGGCCTCGCCGTGGCGGCGGCGCTGTGGCTGGTCGGCTGTGCGACGAGCTCCGAACCCGATCCGACCGAGCAGCGCCTGTCGGATCTCGACGAGCGTGTCGGCCGCATCGACCGCGTGGTCTCGAACCAGAGCCTGGTGCAGCTCGCCCAGCGCGTCGACAGCCTGCAGAACGAAGTGCGCTCGCTGAGCGGGCGCATCGAAGAGCTGCAGAACGCCAACGAGACGCTGCGTCGTCAGCAGCGCGATCTGTACGCCGACCTCGATCAGCGCATGAAGGCGGCGCCGCCTCCCGCGTCGACCGACTCGCCCGCCGGCGCGACCGGGGGTGACGAGCAGGCGCTGTACAATCGCGCGTTCGATCACCTGAAGTCGGGCGACTACACCGGCGCCATCGCCGCGTTCAAGTCGCTGACCGCTGCGTACCCGCAGGGTCAGCTGGCCGACAACACCCAGTACTGGCTCGGCGAGGCGTATTACGTCACCCGCGATTACGGCAACGCCACCGCAGCATTCGAACGCGTGCTGTCGGGGTTCCCGAACTCGCGCAAGGCGCCCGATGCGCTGCTGAAGCTCGGCTATACGCAGATCGAGCAGAAGCGGGCCGACGTCGGCCGCACCACGCTGCAGCAGGTCGTCACCCGGTATCCGGGCACGGACGCCGCCCGTCTGGCCACCGAAAGGCTCCAGAAGCTCACCGGGACGCGCTGAGTCCATGGCGACGGGCACGGACCCTCCGACGCGGCTGCGCGTCACCGAGGTCTTCCGTTCCCTGCAGGGAGAGGCCGACACCGCGGGCTGGCCCACGGTGTTCGTCCGGCTCACCGGCTGCCCGCTCCGCTGCGGATATTGCGACAGCGCCTATGCTTTCGGCGGTGGCGAGTGGCGCGAACTCGATGCGCTGGTAGCCGAGGTCATCGCGCTCCGCACTCCGCGCGTCTGCGTCACCGGCGGCGAGCCCCTCGCGCAGCGTGCCTGTCTCGAGCTGCTACGTCGGCTCTGCGAGGCCGGGATGCGCGTCTCGCTCGAGACCAGCGGCGCAGTGACGCTCACGGGTGTCGATCCGCGGGTCGTCAAGGTCGTCGATGTGAAGACGCCCGGCTCCGGCGAGGAATCGCGCAATCGCTATGACCAACTCCGCGGCCTCGGGCCCGCCGACCTCGTGAAGTTCGTCATCGTCGACCGCGCCGATTACGAGTGGAGCCGCGACCGCATCGCCGCGCTACAGCTTCCGCCTGCAGTCGACGTGTATTTCTCGCCGAGCTTCCAGCAGTTGCCGCCTGGGCAACTGGCCGACTGGATCCTCGCCGACGCACTGCCGGTGCGGATGCAGCTGCAGATGCACAAGTATCTGTGGGGCGATGTCCCCGGTCGCTGACCTGGGCGCCCGGCCCGCGATCGTGCTGCTGTCGGGGGGGCTCGACTCGGCAACCGTGCTCGCGATCGCGCAGGCGGACGGCTTCGTCTGCCACACGCTGGCCGTCGCATACGGTCAGCGGCACAGCAGTGAGCTCGACGCGGCTGCTCGGCTGTCGCGACGGCTTGGATCCGCCGAGCATCGCGTGATGAACGTGGACCTCGCGGGCATAGGCGGTTCGGCGTTGACCGACACCTCGATCGCGGTGCCCGAAGCCCCGAGTGCCGGCATTCCGATCACCTACGTTCCGGCACGCAACACACTGATGCTGGCGCTCGCGCTCGGCTGGGCCGAAGTGATCGGCGCGCGCGACCTGTTCATCGGCGTCAATGCCGTCGACTACTCCGGCTATCCCGACTGCCGGCCCGCGTTCATCGGCGCCTTCGAACAGCTGGCGCAGCTTGCGACCCGCGCGGGTGTCGAAGGCGCGCGCTTCCAGATCCATGCGCCGCTGATCGATCTGAGCAAGGCCGACATCATCCGTCGCGGCACCGCGCTCGGTGTTCCCTATGCCCAGACGGTGTCTTGCTACCAGGCCGACGCCGAGGGCCGCGCCTGCGGCCGTTGCGATTCCTGCCGGTTGCGAGCAGACGGTTTCGCCGCTGCGGGGGTCCCCGATCCGACACGCTACGCGCTATGATTCGCCGCCGTCGGAGGGTCGTTAGCTCAGCCGGTAGAGCAGCTGGCTTTTAACCAGTTGGTCGCGCGTTCGAATCGCGCACGACCCACCATACCGAGGTTCCCATGCCCTACGCGAACGAGCCGGTACTGAGCGACCTGATCGCCCGCTCGAACGAGCTGGGCGTGCAGTTCCTGCGGACAGAACTCTCCATCGCCGAGACACTCCTCGAACGTTCCGAGACGACGCGCGATGCTGCCAACGCCGCGCATGCGCGTAGCGAGGCGCTCAAGGCCTTGGCAATGGCTGAGCGACTGTTGCGCCGGCTGTCGGTTCCGACCGCCGATCTCCTGCATCTTCAGGCGCGGCTGGAATCGCTCCGCAAGCGCGCGGCTTCCGTCGTTCGCTGACGAGTTCGATCCTAGGCCAGCGGACCCGCCGCGCGCTCGCCGAACAGGCCACCCTGCGCTTCCATCGGGGCGACGCGCCAGAACACGGTTTCCGGTCCGTGCTGCTCGAGCAGCTCCTGGGCGCGTTCGATCTCGACCTTGCCGCGTGGATGAACGACCAGGGCGGCCTGACCCGACCGCAGCGCCGCGACGATTCGTTCGACCAGCGAGGTGTCGCGGTCATCGTCTAGCAGCACACTGAAGTGCGCGATCAAGTCGTCCTCGACCTTGTCGTTCGGACCGGCGGAAGCGCGGCCCGGGTCGGCCCAGGACACCACGTCGAGCCGGTCGGTGGCGAAACCATCGCTGAACAGGTGGGTACGGGCGTTGCCTGCCTGTTCGGCGTTCGGATAGAGCGCAATGATTCTGTCCATGCGCCCGAGTCTGCGCGTCGCCCCGTACGCCGATCAGCGGCGGCCTCCGATCAGGCTGTCAGCCTTTTCCGGCGGGCCTACCCCTTGAGGACACTGACGACGCGAGGTTCCATGTTGCCCTTCAAGCCGAGCACGGAGTACGTGCGGCCGATGCCGGATTCCTTTGCTCCGCCGAACGGCACGTTCGGAGCGGTCACGCGATGCTGGTTCACCCACGCCGTGCCGACCTCGAGCCGCGCCGCGATGGCCGAGGCGCGCGCGACATCGCGACTCCACACCGAGCCGGACAGCCCGAAACGGGTGTCGTTCGCGCGCCGGATCACATCCTCGTCATCGGTGAATCGCAGCACCGGGATCAGCGGGCCGAACTGTTCTTCCTGCACGAGGCGACTCGTCTCCGGCAAGTCCGCAACGACCAGCGGAGAGACGAAATAGCCGTTGCCGTCGGGCTGCTGCTCGCCGGCGAGGATGCGGCCGCCGGCGCGACGCGTGTCGTCCACCAGCTCACGCACGCGCTCGAACTGGCGCCGGTTCTGAATCGGGCCGAGAACGGTGCCCTCGGCGAGCCCATCACCGACCTGCGCCTTGCGCGCCTCTTCGGCGAGCGCGGCGCAGAGAGCGTCGTGGATCTTCTCGTGCGCATACACGCGCTTGATCGCCATGCACACCTGGCCGCTGTTGACCGTCGCGGCGAAGAAGATCTTCGCAGCGACCTCGCGCACATCGACATCGTCGAGGACAATCGCCGCGTCGTTGCCGCCGAGCTCGAGGGTCACGCGCTTCAGCGTGCCGGCCGCGCTCGCCATGACCTTCTTGCCGGTCGCGACCGAGCCGGTGAACGAGATCTTGTCGATGCCGGGATGCGCCGACATCAGCGCCCCGAGCTCGTCGCCACCCGCGAGGATGCTCACGACACCGGGCGGGAAAACCTCGCGCATCAGCTCGCCGAGACGCAGCGTGCAGAGCGGCGTGAACGGGGAGGGCTTGAGCACGACGCAATTGCCGGTGTAGAGCGCCGCCGTCAGGGGCCCGATCGCGAGGTTTATTGGCGCGTTCCACGGCGTGATGACGCCGACGACGCCGAGTGGGGCGTAATGCAGCGTGACCAGGCGCTGCGCATCCTCTACCAGCACTTCGGGGTCGATGCGGATCTGCGTCATGCCATTGGACAGAATGCCGGCACGACCAACCTCGTCGCGCGCCTGGCCGAGGGGCTTGCCCTGCTCCTGCGTCAGCAGCCGGGCGAGACCTTCGACCTCGCCCTTCAGCACATCGGCGAGACGGCTCAGAGCCTGCGATCGGACGGCGAACCCCGCATCTCGCCAGGCAGGGAAGGCCATGCGCGCCGCCTGCACGGCCAGATCGAGTTCCGCCGCCCCTGCCGCCGGGCAGCGGGCGAACACCGTGCCGGTCGCGGGATTGATGACCTCGAGCGTGCCGGATCCGGAATGGGCCTTGCCGGCCACAGTCAGCGTGTAGGGGGCGTTGTAGTCGAGCATGGGGTTCCCACGGGGTCGGGCCAGTGAATGGTGGTAAAATACCAAACTCAGCCCGACGCTCCGTACAGCGCTTCGTCCATCGCCGTTTGCGGCCATGCAGACCGTGCGCTGGCCGGCGCGTCGTCACCACAGGACACACACCATGATCGACCCGAAGCTCTCCACGTACCTCGACGAGTTCGAGGACATTCCCGGCACGCTGATCTTCAACACTTACCGGTCGCGCCAGGGCTTCAACCTGAACCAGTTCTGCATGTCGCTGATGAAGGAAGACAACCGCAAGGCCTTCAAGGCGAACGAAGCCGAATACCTCAAGCAGTTCAAGCTGACGCCCGCCCAGACCGAGGCGGTGCTGAAGCGTGACTGGACCGGCATGATGAAGGAGGGCGGGAACATCTATTTCCTGTCCAAGCTCTTCTCGACCGATGGCCATTCCTTCCAGCACGTCGCCGCGATCATGACCGGCGGCACGCAGGAGGATTACGCACAGATGATGCTCGACGGCGGCCGCAACCCGTCGGGCAACCGCAGCAAGAAAGACCCGGGACTGTAAGCACATGGCACGAATCACCGCAGGCGTCACCACTTCCCACGTTCCCGCGATCGCGGCGACCATCGACGGCAAGCGCCAGGAGCTGCCGTACTGGAAGCCCATCTTCGAGGGGTTCAAGTACTCGAAGGAATGGATCCGCGAGCACAAGCCCGACGTCGTGATCCTGATCTACAACGACCATGCGTCCGCATTCGACGCGACCATCTTCCCGACGTTCGCGATCGGCTGCGCCGACGAGTTCCTGCCGGCCGATGAAGGCTGGGGCCGCCGTCCGGTGCCGACCGTGAAGGGTCATCCCGATTTCGCCTGCCACATCGCGCAGCGGCTGATCCTCGACGAGTTCGACATGACCGTCGTCAACAAGATGGACGTCGACCACGGCCTGACCGTGCCGATGAACCTGCTGTTCGGCGAGCTGGGCCCCGACGAAGAATGGCCCTGCAGGGTGATCCCGTTCCCGATCAACGTCGTGCAGTACCCGCCGCCCACCGGCCTGCGCTGCTACAAGCTCGGCCAGGCGCTGCGTCGCGCGGTCGAGTCGTATCCGGAAGACCTGAAGGTGGTCGTGTTCGGCACCGGCGGCATGTCGCACCAGCTGCAGGGCACGCGTGCCGGCCTCATCAACAAGGCGTGGGACAAGGCGTTCCTCGACGGGCTCACCGAAGATCCCGTCGCGCTCACCCGCAAGCCGCACATCGAGTACGTGCGCGAAGCAGGTTCGGAAGGCATCGAGCTCGTGATGTGGCTCGCAATGCGTGGCGCGCTGAACGACGAGGTCGTGGAGAAGTACCGCTTCTATCACGTGCCATGCTCGAACACGGCGCTCGGCCACATCATCCTCGAGAACAAGTAGATGAAAGTCGGACTGGCAGGTCAGGGCGCCTTCGGCATCAAGCATCTCGAGGCGATCCAGAAGATCCCCGGCATCGAGGTCGTCACCCTCACGGGCGGCAACCAGCAGTCGACGAAGGAAGTCGCCGAGAAGTTCGGCATTCCGCATTACACGGGCGATCTCGCCGAGAGCCTGAAGCAGCCGGGTCTCGAGGCGATGATCCTCGCGACGCCGACGCAGATGCACGCCTCGCAGGCCATCCAGTGCCTGCGAGCCGGCAAGCACGTGCAGATCGAGATCCCGATGGCCGACACCCTGAAGGATTCGGAAGAAGTCGCTGAAGGTGCAGCAGGAGACCGGCCTCATCGCGATGGCCGGCCACACGCGTCGCTTCAACCCGAGCCACCAGTGGGTCCACAAGAAGATCAAGGCCGGTGAGCTGAAGTTGCTGCAGATGGACGTGCAGACGTATTTCTTCCGGCGCACCAACATGAATGCGCTCGGCAAGCCGCGCAGCTGGACCGACCACCTGCTCTGGCATCACGCGTGCCACACGGTCGATCTGTTCGCGTACCAGACTGGCGAGGACATCGCCGTCGCACGCGGCGTGCAGGGTCCGATGCATCCGGATCTCAAGATCGCGATGGACATGTCCATCCAGATGCGGACTGCCGAAGGGCGCCATCTGCACGCTGTCGCTGTCGTTCAACAATGACGGCCCGCTCGGCACTTTCTTCCGCTACATCTGCGACAACGGCACGTATCTCTGCCGCTACGACGACCTTTTCAACGGCAAGAACGAGCAGATCGACGTGTCGAAGGTCGATGTCTCGATGAACGGCATCGAGCTGCAGGATCGTGAGTTCTTCGCGGCGATCCGCGAAGGGCGCGAACCGAACGCGAGCGTGCGGCAGGTGCTGCCGGCGATGCGCGCGCTCGATGCGATCGAGCGGTCGCTCGAGGCGTAATGGCTTCGACCCCCGTCAGGGCTCGCGATCGATGATCCTCATCATCGCGGGCGGGTGGCGCTCACCGACGACGGTGAGTTCCGCCGCACGGGTCTCCAGATTTTCCAGCAGGTCGGATGAGAGGCGCAGCCGCGCCGCTGCCAGGTTGTCACGCAGATGGGCCCGGGTCTTCATGCCCGGAATGGTGACGACGCGCGGCGAACGCGGCGAGCACCCAGGCGATCGCGACCTGCGCCGCCGTGGCGCCGAGTTCGGCGGCGACCGACCGATCAGCAGCCTGCCAGGCCGCGTTGCGCGCCGCTGCGCCGTCCTGGAAACGCGGCTGATTGCGGCGATTGTCGTTCTCGGGCAGCTCTGCGAGCCGCCTGAAGTTGCCGGCCAGGAAGCCGCGCCCGAGCGGACTGTAGGCAACGAAGCGTCGTGCCCAGCTCTTCGCAGGCAGCGAGCATTCCGTTCTCCGGATCGCGCGACCAGATCGAATACTCGGTCTGCACGGCGCCACCGGGTGCACCTGCATGCGCGCGACGCAAGTGTCGCGTCGCTGCACTCGGACAAGCCGACGTGACGGATCTTTCCGGCCGCTACCAGCTCGGCCAGCGCACCGACGGATTCCTCGATCGGTACCGTGGGATCGATGCGGTGCAGGTAGAAGAGGTCGATGTAGTCGGTGCCCGAGCCGCGCGAGGCTGGCGTCGCAGGACGACGCGGATGGTCTCGGGACGGTTGTCGACCATGCGCGGCGCCGTCAGCGCTGCGCGACAGGCCGCACTTGGTCGCGATGAAGACCCTGGCTGCGGTATGGCGGCAGCGCTGCGCCGACGAAGCGTTCGTTCTCGCCGAGCTGATAGCTGGCGGCGGTGTCGAAATGATCGACGCCGGCGTCGACTGGCTGCCAGCAGCGTCGCGCGCGCTTCGTCGTCGTCGCGCGTGCCGTACCAGCCGACGAGACCCATGCAGCCGAAACCGATGGGTGCGAGCGAGCGTCGCGGATCGACCGATGGGGCGCGGCGCGGTGCGGCTTGCAGGGCTGCGGCCATTCATGGGCGGCACTGTATCATCCGGGCCTCGCATTTCGACCAGGACGCACGCCAGCATGATCATCGACTGCCACGGGCACTACACCACGGCGCCGCAGGCGCTGCACCGCATTTCCGCGATGCGCAGATCGCCGCGCTGAAGGATCCCGGCGCAGACGCCGTCGCGCGCGTCGCTCAAGATCAGCGACGACCAGATCCGCGACAGCCTCGAGAACGCGCAGCTGAAGCTGCAGCGCGAGCGCGGCTCGGACGTCACGATATTCTCGCCGCGCGCGTCGACCATGGCGCATCACATCGGCAACGAGGCGACGAGCCAGGAGTGGTCGCAGATCAGCAACGACCTGATCGACCGCGTCGTCGGTCTCTATCCGAAGAACTTCGTCGGCGTGTGCATGCTGCCGCAGTCACCCGGCGCGTCGCTCGCCGGCAGCGTCAGGGAGCTGGAGCGCTGCGCGAAGATGGGCTTCATCGGCGCCAACCTGAATCCCGATCCGTCGGGCGGCAACTGGAACGTCGCCGCCGCTGACCGACAAGTACTGGTATCCGATCTACGAGAAGCTGTGCGAGCTCGACATGCCGGCGATGGTGCACGTGAGCTCGTCCTGCAACGCCAACTTCCACGCCACCGGCGCGCACTACATCAATGCCGACACCACGGCGTTCATGCAGTTGATCCAGGGCGATCTGTTCAAGGATTTCCCGACGCTGCGGCTGATCATTCCGCACGGCGGCGGCGCGGTGCCCTACCACTGGGGCCGCTACCGCGGTCTCGCGCAGGACATGAAGCGGCCGCCGCTCGACACGCACGTGATGAAGAACGTGTTCTTCGACACCTGCGTCTATCACCAGCCGGGCATCGACCTGCTGCTGAAGGTGATCCCGGTGGAGAACATCCTGTTCGGCTCGGAGATGGTGGGCGCGGTGCGCGGCATCGACCCGACGACCGGGTTCAACTACGACGACACGAAGCGCTACATCGAATGCGTCGTCACTGTCGCCGGCCGACAAGAAGCGCATCTTCGAGGAGAACGCGTACCGGGTGTATCCGCGGCTGAAGGGCCGGCTCGCCGCCATCTGATCAGCGCGCGAAGATTTCGCGCTGAAGCGCGTTGGCGCGCTCGATCAGTTCGGCGCGCTGCTTCAGCAGCCCGGAGAGGGCGGCATCCCGCCCGACCACCTCCTCGAGGTTGCGGCGGAACGCCGGCCGCCGCATCTCGATCGCGACGATGGCCTGAACCGGCGGGCCGTTGAAGGCCTTCGGCTCGCGCGCACCGGCCCTCAACTGTTCCTGGATCACCTGGCGGATGAGCAGGGAATCGCGCGCCTCCTCGTGCATGGCGCGGTCTTCGTACACGGCGCGGCAGTAGCGCTTCTGCAGCAGCGTGCCGGTGCGGTTCTCGCGTCCACAGTGCACCGCGAACTCCGGCACCGGGTTCAGCGCGTTGTAGCGTTCGTAGAAGCGGTCTTCGAGCGCGTTGATCTGATCGCGCATCTCGCGCAGCCGGGTGCTCTGGCCCTTGATGGTGACCTCGTCGAGCACGTCCGGTGCGGGGCCGACACCGGCCCGCAGGGTGCAGGGCAGGGAGCCCAGCACCAGCATCAGCGCGACCGTCGCGGCCGCCCGTACAGCGTTCATGCGGCCCCGCGTCTTTGTCCCGTATGGCGCTATCGTCGCGCTCCGCATTTCATGTTAGTTTGCACATCGACAACGCCTCCCACAACGGACGGCAACGTGGCATCAACGTAATGCCGCATGCGGACAACAGGCGTCAACGCCGGCTAATGAAAAAAGGGGTAAGCATGCGGGCTTCACGCAGTGCGGCAATTCTATGTTTCCTCGTCTGGGTCGCCCCTGCGCTCGCGCAGGTCGGGCACCCGGCGAAAGGCTCTTGGGTGGGCTTCTGGGGCCCGAATGACAAGGACCAGCGGCGTCTCGTGCTCGAGATGGACTGGCAGAACCCGAGCGTCGTCGCAGTGATCAATCCAGGCCCCAAGGCCGTGACTGCGAAGCGCGTCGACATCGACTATGCGACGTGGACGCTCGTCATCGAAGCCGACATGCCCGACACGGCTGGCAAACCGGCGCGCTGGGTCGCGACCGGCAAGCTCGAGAATCTGGGTTCTTGGAACAACCGCCGGTATATCGGAACGTACACGTTTCGGCGATGAGAGCGGGCAACTTCCCCGTGACTCTGCACTGACGTTCGGCACTTTCAGGAGATCCGAAACCGATGAAGACATTACTGGGTGTAACCGCATTGTCGATCGCCGCTCTCGCGGCAGGTACGGCGCAGGCCCATCATTCCTTCGCCGCCGAGTTCGACGCCGACAAGCCGGTGAAGCTGACCGGCACCGTCACCAAGGTGCAGTGGCGCAACCCGCACACGTACTTCTACGTCGACGTGCAGGACGACAAGGGCGCCGTGCACAACTGGGCGTTCGAGCTCGGCAGTCCGAACGGCCTGTGCGCGCCGCGGGTGGACGCGCGAGACGCTGAAGATCGGTGACACGATCACCGTCGAAGGCGCGCGCGCGCGCGACATGAGCTACAAGGCGAACGCGTCGAACGTGACGCTGGCGAATGGCAAGCGGCTGTTCAACGGCACGCAACGACGACGACGCGACGCGGCAGGCGACGGCAAATGAACTAACGGCAGCTCACGTCCGCGCGCATGCCTCGCCGTTGCTGCCAGCTGTCGCGATGCTGACGTTCGGCGTGCACGCGCCGCTCCGCGGCGCCGCACCCGAATGCCGCTCGCCAACGAGCCGACGCCGCGCCTGGCCGATGGCACGGTCGATCTGGGCGGCGACGGCATCTGGGAGCTGCCCTGGGTCACGAACCTCAGCAAGCGCGTGATCGACCGGAAAACCGAAGCAGCCGACGCCGGACGCGATTCCGTACCTGCCGTGGACCAAGCGCGATGAACGCGTATTCGGACCAAGACCAAGAGCGCGTACGACCCGCAGGGCTTCTGCCTGCCGCCGGGCATCCCGCGCGCGTTCGGCACGCCGTACCCGGCGCAGTTCATCCAGCAGCCGAACCGCATCGTCGTGATCTTCGAAGGCGGCGCGCACATCTGGCGCGAGATCTTCATGGACGGTCGTCCACATCCGAAGGATCTCGATGCCGACGTACATGGGCCACTCCGACGGGCAAGTGGGAGGGCGACACGCTGGTCGTCGACACGGTCGGGTTCAACGAGCGCACGTACCTGATGTTCGACGGCTACTTCCACACCGACAAGCTGCACACGATCGAGCGCATCACGCGCCCCAACAAGGGCACGCTGCGCTACGAGGTGACGATCGACGATCCGGGCGCGTACGAGCGGCCGTGGACGGCGGCGTGGGAGATCCGCTGGACGGCCGGCGAGCAGCCTGCAGGAATACATCTGCCAGGACGACAACCAGTACATGATCGATCTGAAGGATGATCTCGGGGAGCCGTTCTTCAAGGCCACCAAGACGGGGAGTAAGGCGGGCGCCGGACAGGTGCCAGCCCCGTGCGCCCGTGGACAGGGCGCACGGACGCAGCGAACCACGTCCCTGTGAGCTCGGCACGCGCCATCCCTCACAGAACACCGTACCGTCGTTGTGGGCGATGTTGCCAATGTGAAGGTGGCGCGTGACGCCGTGCGCCCCTGCCCACGAGCGCACGGGCCACTGGACGCCCGCTTACGCACTCTCAGGCCGTAACGTCTGCGCAGGCGTTCGCGCCTGTCCACGAAGGGAGCGTGTCTCGAACGATCATGGCGCGGCGTGGCCGGCCATGGATGGCCGGCCCCGAGCCCACAGGACGTGGTCTCGAGCGTCCGCGCCGTGACCGTTCGAGGCACGATCCCGTCGCGAACTGCACGCTCCGAACGTCTGCGCGGACGTTACTTGTACTCGAGCCCCATCTTCGCCAGCGTCTCGCGGAACTTGTAGATGTCCATGCCGAGCTCGCCGGACGCGAGGCGCTTGCGCTTCTCTTCTTCCATCGTCGCCGCGCTTCGCGGCCGCTTCCGCGACCTTCGCCGCATCGGCGGAACGCACGACGCACACGCCGTCGTCGTCGGCGACGATGACGTCGCCCGGGTTGATCGCCTGCGCGGCGCAGATCACCGGCACGTTCACCGAGCCGAGGCTCGCCTTGATCGTGCCCTGCGCGTAGATCGCCTTGCTCCACACCGGGAAGTCCATCTGCTTCAGCGTCGCGACGTCGCGTACGCCGGCGTCGATGATCAGTGCCTGGACGCCGCGCGCCTGCAGCGAGGTTGCGAGCAGGTCGCCGAAATAGCCGTCCTCGCAGGGCGAGGTGGGCGCGACGACGAGGATGTCGCCGGGCTTACAGACCTCGACCGCGACGTGGATCATCCAGTTGTCGCCCGGCGGCGAGGACACGGTGACCGCGGGACCAGCGATCGACTTGCCCGCGTAGATCGGCCGCATGTACGACGCCAGCAGGCCGATGCGGCCCTGCGCCTCGTGGACGGTGGCGACGCCGTAGCCCGCGAGGGCCTTCGACACGGCGGAATCGGGGCGCGGGATCTCGCGAACGCAGACGTGCTTGCTCATCAGAGGTTCCTCAGCTTGAAGACGCGGCGCGGCGTTGGTTTCGAAGAAAGCTTTCTTGTCGCCGTCGGAGATCGGCATGGCGTCGAGCCAGCGCACTTCCTCGGCGAGGTACTGGTACGGGTAGTCCATCGCGTAGAGCACGCGATCGACGCCGACGACCTGCTGAGCGAACTGGATCGCCGGCGGCCAGGCGACGCCCGAGTTCGTGATGTAGACGTTGTTGCGCAGGTAGTGGCTGATGGGATGCTTCAGCGTCTTCATGCCGGGTAGCGCTTCGAGCGCACGGTCGCGCCGTGCATGTAGTCGAGCCGGTACAGCCAGTACGGCAGCGCCTCACCGGCATGACCGATGATGAACTGCAGCTTCGGGAACCGGTCGAACACGCCGGCGCAGATGATGCGCAGCATGTGCAGTCCGGTGTCGACGCCGAAGCCGTACACCGCACCGTCGAGGCCGGCCTCGACGAACGGCTGCGATCGATCTGCCGCGGCAGCGCGTTCGGATGCAGGTAGATCGGCACGTCGAGCGCTTCGGCCGCCTCGAAGATCGGCCAGAACTTCTCGGCATCGTGATATTCGCCGAGCGTGTGGCCAGTTCAGGATCAGCGGCGCCGAAGCCGAGCTTGCGCGCGCCGCGCTCGAGTTCCGTGACCGCTCCGCGGACGTCCTGCGGGGCGATCGCAGTCATGCCGCTGAATCGGGTCGGGTGGGCATCGCAGGCGGCCTTGCAGCAGGTCGTTCGCTTCGATCGCGAGGGCGGTGCCCTCGGCCGGCTCGAACACCTGCACGCCGGGGGAGGTCAGGGCGAGGATGGCGTGGTCGATGCCGGCGGCGTCCATGTCGGCGAGGCGAGCCTCGCCGAGGTCCTGCAGACGGTCGTAGATGAACTTGGCGCGCTCGCTCTGGCTCGTCCCGTAGAAGCCCCACAGGCTGCGGAAGCCGGGATCGTCGAACCCCGGGTCGTCCAGCAGGCGGTGGTAGGCCGCGAGCTGGCTGCGGGTGGCGAAGGCCTCCTCGGTGGCGATCCGCAGGTAGCCCTGGGTACCGCCCGTGCGGGGTGTCGCGTCTTTGTTTACCATTGCTTTCTCAACTTCCGACGGCTGCGAAGGCGGGCTATTTCACACGCCTGTCGCGCCAATTCCAAGCATCGACGGTGACCCCATGAGCACTCCTGCCCGCCAGCTGACCTCCGATTTCGCCTATCCGGTGCCTGCGCTGCTGATCGACGGCGAGCACGTGCGGGGCGGCGGGCGCCGTGTGCACCACGTGATCGACCCGGCGACCGAGGCCGTGCTCGGCGAGCTGCCGCTGGCTACCGCGGCCGACCTCGATCGGGCACTGGCCGCGGCGCAGGCGTCGTGGCCGGCCTGGCGGGGGATGATGCCGCAGGCCCGGGGCCGCATCCTGAAGCGGGCCGCAGACCTGATCCGTGAGCGGCTCGAGACCATCGCCCGCATCGCGACGATGGAAGAGGGCAAGCCGCTGGCGGAAACGCGGATCGAATGCGCGATCTCGGCCGACATCTTCGAGTGGTACGCGGAAGAGGGGCGGCGGGCCTACGGGCGCGTCATTCCGCAGCGGGCGCCCGGGGTGCGGTTGCAGGTCGTGAAGGAGCCAGTGGGCCCGGTGGCGGCCTTCGCGCCGTGGAATTTCCCGCTCGGCAACCCGGCGCGCAAGCTGGGCGCTGCACTGGCGGCGCGGTTGCTCGGTGATCCTGAAGCCGGCCGAGGAGTCGGCGTGCTCGGCCCTCGCCATCGGCCAGGCGCTGCTGGACGCCGGGCTGCCGCCTGGGGTGATGTCGATCGTGTTCGGCGTGCCGCGCGGAAGTGTCGGCGCACCTCATCGCCTCGCCCATGATCCGCAAGGTTTCGTTCACCGGGTCGGTGCCGGTCGGCAAGGAACTGACCCGGCTCGCCGCCGACGGCATGAAGCGCACGACGATGGAGCTCGGCGGCCACGGTCCGGTGCTGGTGTTCGATGACGTCGACGTCGAGTCGGTGCTCGATCTCGCGACCACTGCGAAGTTTCGCAACGCCGGACAGGTATGCGTTTCGCCGACCCGCTTCTACGTGCACGAATCGATCTACGAGCGATTCGCCGCCGGCTTCGCGGCGCGTGCAAAGGCCTGGTCGGTCGGCAACGGTCTCGATGCGAACACGCGCATGGGTCCGCTCGCGCACGCGCGGCGCATCCCGTTCGTCGACGGTCTGATCAAGGATGCAGTCGCGCACGGCGGCCAGCTGCTCGCCGGCGGCGAGCGCTTGCCGGGCAAGGGCTTCTTCTATGCGCCGACAGTGCTGAAGGACGTCCCCGACAGTGCGCGCATCATGAACGAGGAGCCGTTCGGGCCGGTCGCGATCCTGAACTCCTTCACCGATTTCGAAGATGTCATCGCGCGTGCGAACCGCCTGCCGTTCGGTCTCGCGGCGTATGCCTTCACGCAGAACTCGCGCCGGGTCAACCTGCTGGGCGAGCGCCTCGAGGCGGGCATGGTCGCGATCAACAGCTTCCTCGTCTCGGTGCCCGAAGCGCCGTTCGGCGGGGTGAAGGAGAGCGGGCACGGTTCGGAAGAGGGCATCGAGGGGCTCGATGCCTGCCTCGTGACGAAATTCATCAGCGAATCCTGACCGACCGGCGCAAGGTTTACTGACGCTGGCTGCGGCCCGCGCCGACAGCGGGGCGCGCGCGCTCCGCGCAGCATGAGCCATCGTTTCGAGGAGTGGATGCGATGCTCAACAAAGAACGCGGAAAGATCGGCTGGATCCTGCTGTGGCTGCTGGGCGTGCCGATCCCGTTGCTGTTCGGCCTGTTCCTGCTGCGCGGCTGCACCTGACGGCGCGGCCTCCGACTTCAGCCGAGCAACAACCACGCGGCCGCTCCGGCGGCCGCGAATCTCCACCAGGCGAAGACGCCGAGGCCGCGGCGGTTCAGCCAGGCGACCATCCACTTGACGGCCACGGCGGCCGACAGCCACGCCATGCCGAAACCGGCCAGCAGAACGGTCGGACCATAGCTCGCGAGCAGGACGTCGCCGTGCTTCAGCGCGGTGTAACCGGTGGCCGCACCGAGCGTGACGAGCCCGAGCAGGAATGCGAACTCGACCGCCGCCGGCAGCGACAGGCCCACCAGCAGTCCGCCGAGAATGGTCACGAGGCTGCGGCTGGTGCCCGGCCACATCGCAAGACACTGGATCAATCCCGACCAGCAGGGCCTGCTGCCACGTGAGCTCGAGCAGGCTGCGCCCCTCGCGGTGACGTGACACCCAGCCATTCAGGGCGAGGATGACCGCGCCGCCGACGACCCAGGCGGCGATGATCGGCCTGACGCCGAACAGCACTCGCTCGATCGCATCATCGAACAGCCCGCCAATGACCGCGGCGGGCAGGAATGCGACCAGCAGGATGCCGACGAGGCGCAGGCCGGCAGCGTCCCGGCCGACGAGGCCCATCACCATCTGCGCGGCCCGCGCCCGGTACAACCCGAGCACGGCAACGATGGCGCCGGCCTGGATCGCGATCGCGAAGGCGTTGGCCGCCGCGTCATCGGGCAGGCCCATCAACCGCTGGGCGATCAGCAGGTGTCCGGTCGAGCTGACCGGGAGGTACTCGGTGATCCCTTCGATCAGACCGAGCACCAGCGCCTCGAGTAGTGTCATGCGGGAATCATGCCGCGGGGTTGCGCCGCGCGTTGCGCACGGTGGCGGCAGCCAGCAATGCGGCCAGCATCGCGAGCGTCGCCACATCGGTGATGCCGCCACCGCCGCCCCCGGTCTCGCTCACGGTCGCGGTGGGCGTCGAGGGTGCAACGATGGAGGCGCCGGACGTTGCGGCCTCGATCGAGACATCGGCCGTGTCGGTCGCGCCCTGGTTGTCAGTGACCGTGAGCCGTAGCGCAACGGTGCCTGCCGTGGGTGAGAGCAGCGTGGCGGTCGACGCCGACGGCGTCGTGAGCACCGGGGGCGCAGCACCGCCCGTGGTCCCCGTCACGACCCAGGCGAAGCTCGCAATCGAGCGGCCGGTCGACGCCGCACTGGCGCTGCCGTCGAGCGTCAGCATCCGGCCCGTGCCGGGCGTGCCGTTCACGGAGGCGAGCGCGGCCGGCCGGCGTGCGCTCGCGGTCGCCGCGCCGATGTCGAGCATGCCCGCCCCACAGGTGGCCGCGGTGCAGATGCATTCGGCGTCCTGGACGTCCGAGGAGGACGTGGGCACGTGACACACAGGGGGCTGCGGCGTGTTGTCGCTCGCGGCGGGAAAAGCACGCACCGTCTCGCGCAGGCGCGTCACGAGCTTGGTCGGCGTCAGTTTCGGATTGACGGCGAGCATGAGCCCGGCGCCGGCCGCGGCCAGCGGCGAGGAGAAGCTGGTGCCCACGTTCGCACTGAAGGTGGCCGACGTGTAAGCCGCGTTGGCCGGGCCCTGCGTTCCGGAATTGGTCGTGGTCACGAGCGAGAACAGGCAGGGCGCGCCCGCCGCGGTGTTGACGCAGTTGCCGGCCGGCGCGGCGAGACCGACCTCGCTGCCGAGATTGCTGTAACCGACCTTCGTGCCGGCATGGCGCAGACCGGCGACGCCGAGTACGCCCGGGCAGTTGGCCGGCGTGTCGACCGGGCCGCCCTCGTTGCCGGCCGAGGCGACGATCAGCACGCCGGCTGCGGTGATGTCGCGCGTCGCCTGCGTGTAGGCAGCGTTGCATGCGCCGACGCCACCGAGGCTCATGTTGATGATGCGGGCGGGGTTCGCGTTGACGACGGGCGAGCCGGCCAGCAGCGCGGTCGGGATGTTGAGCCCGGCAGCCCAGTACATCGCCGCGAGCACATCGGAGTCGTACCCGCCGCACTTGCCGAGCGCGCGCACCGGCAGCACGCGAACGTGATACGCGGTGCCCGTGATGCCAGTGCCGTTGTCGGAACTGGCGGCGATCAGGCCCGCCACCCGGGTGCCGTGCCAGCTGCTGCTGGTTGGCTGCTCGTCGTCGTCGCCCCCACCGCACTTGCGGCCCTTGTAGGTATCGCTCGCAAGGTCGGCCTGCGAGAGAAAGTCGCCGGGATCGCTCGGGTCCGCATCCCATCCGTCGCCGTCGCTCGCGGTCGCGAAGATGCCGGCCTTGTCGGCCGAGATGAAGTCATACCCGGGCAGCAGCTTGCCGGTCGCAGCCGCGCGGCCGAGGTCGGGGTGATCGAAGCGGACGCCCGTGTCGATGACCGCAATGGTGATGGGCGAGGACTGGACCGTGCCGCCGAGCGTGATGTCCCAGGCGGCCTGCGCACGCGTCGCGGCGATCTGGCCATCGGCGAGATACCACTGCGTCGGGAACAGCGGGTCGCCTGGTTGAACTGCGTGAACGCGCACGCGCCCGTCCTCGACGGCGAAATCGACTGCGCTGTTCGCGCGCAGCTCGCGTAGTGCCACCTGCGTGACGTCGGCATCGGCGCTCGGCAGCCGCAGCACTTCCATCCGCGCACCCACGCCACGAAGGCGCTGCAGATGAAGGCCCGCCCGCTCTTCGACCTCACGCAGGCCAACGTCGCGGGGCGCACTGGCCTCGGCTCGCCATTGCACGATGATCCGGCCGGTGGGTGCCTCGGCTGCCTGGCCGCCCGACCAGGCGACGAGGAGCAGCGGCAGGGCGGCGAAGCGCAGGGTCGGCATGCCCGGGATTATGCCCCGGGTCAGGCCGCGCGCACGGCGAAGCGCACCGTCACGGTTTCAATCCGTGAACGGTGCACGTCCCCCGCGGGATCTTTACTTGCCGCTGAGGCGGCGGGTGATCTCGGCGACGTGGCGGCCCTGGAAGCGGGCGCCGTCGAGGTCGATCTTGCTGGGCTGGCGTTCGCCTCGTCCGCCCGCAATGGTCGTTGCGCCGTACGGACCGCCGCCGATCACCTCGTCGAGCGTCGTCAGCGGGGCGAAGGAATAAGGCAGCCCGACGATGACCATGCCGAAGTGCAGCAGGTTGGTGATGGCGCTGAAGGCGGTGGTCTCCTGCCCGCCGTGCTGCGAGGCCGTCGACGTCATCACCGAACCGACCTTGCCGACGAGCGCGTGGCTCGCCCACACACCACCCGCCTGGTCCCAGAAATTCGCCATCTGCGAGCTCATGCGCCCGAAGCGCGTCGGCACGCCGAGGATGAAGCCGTCGTACTCGGTGAGTTCTGCGACGGTTGCGATCGGCGCGGGCTGGTCGAGCTTCATGTAGGCGGCGCGCGCGACGTCTTCGGGCACCAGCTCGGCCACGCGCTTGACGACAGCCTCGGCACCGCCGGACTGCACGCCTTCAGCGGCCGCATAGGCCATCTGTTCCATGTGACCGTACGCGGAGTAATAGAGCACCAGCAGCTTGGCCATCGACGTCTCCTCGGATGATGCGGTTTACAGCGACGTCAGGGCTTCGGCACCCGCCGCCGCGATCTGGCCGTCCTGGCTCGACATCACACCGGACACCCCGATGCTGCCGACGACCTCGCCGTCCTTGATGAGCGGCAGGCCGCCTTCGACCGGAACGATGCCGGGCAGCGTGGTCATGTGCACCTTGCCGCTGAGCACCGTGTCTTCCAGCACCTTCGTCGGGCGTTTGAAACGGAGCGCGGTCAGTCCCTTGCCCTGCGCGACCTGGATCGAGCCGATCTGCGTGCCGTCTGCGCGCTCGAGATAGAGCAGGTTGCCACCGTTGTCGAAGATGGCGATGACCACGGTCCAGTTCTCGGCCTGCGCCTTCTTCGAGGCTGCGGCAGCGATGACCTTGGCGTCGGCGAGCGACAGTGTCTTGCGGGTGAGCATGGGCGAGCGATCCTTCAGGGGGTGTCAGGCGCCGCGTCGCGACTTGTATTCGCGACGACGGGTGTGGAGAACGAATTCGGTGTAGCCATTCGGCTGCTCACGACCTTTGAAGATGAGGTCGGCAGCGGCCGCCATCGCGATGCTGTGGGCGAGGTCGCCGCTCATCGGCCGGTAGCTCGCATCGCCTGCGTTCTGCTGGTCGACGACCGCCGCCATGCGAGCGAGGGTCGAGCGAACCTGCTCGGGCGTGCAGATGCCGTGATGCAGCCAGTTCGCAACGTGCTGGCTCGAGATGCGCAGCGTGGCGCGGTCTTCCATCAGGCCGACGTCGTGGATGTCGGGCACCTTCGAGCAGCCGGTGCCATGGTCGATCCAGCGCACGACATACCCGACGATGCCCTGGATGTTGTTGTCGAGCTCGCTCTGGATGTCGGCCGCCGACAGCGTGCCGGTCGCGAGCGGAGGCGTCAGCAGGTCGTCGAGGCCGGGCGTCGCATCGGCGCGAAGCTTCGACTGCACCGCTGCGACATCGACCTGGTGGTAATGCAGGGCATGCAGCGCGGCAGCAGTGGGGGAAGGTACCCACGCCGTGTTGGCGCCCGACTGCGGATGGCCGATCTTCGTCTTGATCATGTCGGCCATGCGATCGGGCATCGCCCACATGCCCTTGCCGATCTGCGCGTGACCGGAAAAGCCCGTCGCGAGACCGATCTGCACGTTGCGCTTCTCGTACGCGCGGATCCAGGGCTGCAGCTTCACTTCCTCCTTGCGCAGCACCGGTCCGGCTTCCATCGCGGTGTGGATCTCGTCGCCGGTACGATCGAGGAAGCCCGTGTTGATGAAGACGATGCGGTGTCGGGCTGCGGCGATGCAGGCAGCGAGGTTGGCACTGGTGCGACGCTCTTCGTCCATCACGCCCATCTTGACGGTGTGCCGCTCGAGGCCGAGGAGGTCTTCGACGGCATCGAACAACCAGTCGGCGAGGGCCACTTCGTCGGGGCCATGCATCTTCGGCTTCACGACGTAGACGGAGCCCGCGCGTGAGTTGCGTCGCGCACCGCGCACGTCATGCAGCGCGACGAGGAACGTCACGCAGGCATCGATCACCGTTTCGGGGACGGGCTGACCGTCGAGCAGCACGCAGTCGGTGAGCATGTGGTGGCCGACATTGCGCACCAGCATCAGACTGCGACCGGGCAGCGAGAAAGGCTGACCGTCGACGCCGACATAGTCACGGTCGTCGTGCAGCCGGCGAACCACGCGCCCGCTGCCCTTGGCGAACGTCGCCTCGAGCTTGCCGCTCATCAGGCCGAGCCAGTTGCGGTAGACCTCGACCTTGTCTTCGGCATCGACCGCAGCGACCGAGTCCTCGCAGTCCTGGATGGTCGTCAGCGCCGCCTCGATCAGCACGTCGGCGATGCCGGCCGGATCGTCCTTGCCGATGCGATGCGATCGGTCGAACACGATCTCGAGATGCAGGCCGTTGTGCCGGAGCAGCAGTGCGCCCGGATGCGCAGCATCGCCACGGTGGCCGACGAACTCCGCGGGCTGCTTCAGGCCGCAGACGGTGCCGTCCTTCAGGCGAGCCTGCAGCACGTGTCGCTCGATGGTGTACGCGGTGGCCTGCGAGTGGCTGCCGCACGCGAGCGGCACCACGTCGTCGAGCAGCGAGCGAACCCGGCTGATGACCGCGTGACCGCGCGCGACGTCATAGCCCTTCACCGAGGGGTCGGGCGGCAGCAGCGCATCGGTGCCGTAGAGCGCGTCGTACAGGCTGACCCAGCGCGCATTGCCGGCATTGAGTGCATAGCGGGCGTTGCTGAGCGGAACGACGAGCTGCGGGCCGGCGAGCGTTGCGATCTCGGGGTCGACGTTGGCCGTGGTGATCGTGAACTCGGCCGGCTCGGGCACGAGATAGCCGATCTCGCGCAGGAAACGCGTGTGCGCGGCGACATCGAAGGGCTGACCGCGGTGCGCGGTCCACCACGCATCGATCTGGCGCTGCAGATCGTCGCGACGGGCGAGCAGCGCGGCATTGCGGGGCGCGAACTCCGCGAGGATCGACTCGAGGCCGGCAAAAAAGTGCTCCGCTGCGACACCGGTGCCCGGCAGCGCCTCGTCGATGATGAAGCGCTGGAGCAACGGGGCGACCGACAGGCGGGCGGAAACGGCGGAATGATTCACGTGGCCGTGACTCTCTTGTTAAATACCGGATCAGCCCGGCATTGTAACAACATGGCAACCACGACGGTCCGAGACGAGACTTTCCGCCTGCTCCGCGAGCTGGGCATCACCACCGTGTTCGGCAACCCGGGTTCGACCGAGTTGCTGATGTTCCGTGGTTTCCCGAGCGATTTCCGCTACGTGCTCGGCCTGCAGGAATCGGTCGTGGTGGGGATGGCCGACGGTTACGCGCAGGGCATGCGCAACGCCGCATTCGTCAACCTGCATTCGGCCGTCGGCGTGGGTCACGCGATGGGCAACCTCTTCACGGCGTTCCGCAACCGCACCCCGCTCGTCGTGACCGCCGGGCAGCAGTCGCGCTCGCTGATGCTGATGGAGCCGTTCCTCTACGCGAGCCAGGCCACCGAGCTGCCGAAGCCGTACGTCAAATGGAGCTGCGAACCGGCGTGCGCGCAGGACGTTCCGGCGGCCATCGCGCGGGCGTACTACATCGCGATGCAGCCGCCCTGCGGACCGGCGTTCGTGTCGGTTCCGATCGACGACTGGGACGAGCCGGCCCGGGTCACGCCGACGCGCAAGGTCAGTCGCCGCGTCCGCGCGTCGCAGGGCGATCTCGCCGACCTGTCGCGGGCCCTTGGTTCGAGCCGGCGACCGGTGTTCATCGTTGGCGGTGCCGTCGACCGCGACGGGGCGTGGGACGACATGGTCCGGCTCGCCGAACGCCATGGAGCGGTCGTGTGGGCCAGCCCGCTGATCGGCCGCTGCGGCTTCCCGGAGGACCATCGGCTGTTCGGCGGGCATCTGCCCGCATTCCGCGAGGAAATCGCGCGGCGGCTGGCCGGTCACGACGTGCTGGTGGCCTTCGGAGCCCCGGTGTTCACGTACCACGCCGAGGGGCACGGTCCCTACGTGCCCGACGGGCTGGAAGTCTTCCAGGTCACCGACGACCCGGACGTTGCCGCTTCGGCCATCGCCGGTCGCAGCCTGCTCGCGAGCGTCGGGCCGACGGTCGCGGAGCTGCTCGAGAGCGACCGGGTGCATGCGCCCGCCGACCAGCACGGGCGGGTGCGCGCGCCGGCGCTGCCGCCCTCGATGCCCATCCTGCCCTCGTTCCTGATGCAGGCACTCGCGCGCGCGCGGCCGGCCGACTCGATCATCGTCGAGGAGGCCCCGAGCTCGCGCGGGCCGATGCAGGAGTACCTGCCCATCACGCAGGCCGAGAGCTTCTACACCTGCTCGAGCGGCGGGCTGGGTCATGGGCTGCCCGCGGCTGTCGGGGTTGCCTTGAGCCGGCCAGACCGCAGGGTGATCGCGTTGCTGGGTGACGGCTCGGCGATGTATTCGATCCAGGGCATCTGGACGGCCGTGCAGCTGAAGCTCCCGGTCTGCTTCGTCATCGTCAACAACGGCCGTTACGAGGCGCTCCAGCATTTCGCGCAGCGTTTCGATCTGGAGCACGCGGTCGGGACCGACCTCGGCGGGCTCGACTTCGTCGGCCTCGCCCGGGCGCAGGGCTGCGACGGCGTGCGGGTCGAGGATGCGACCGCGCTCGAAGGCGTGCTGGCCGATGCATTGCGACGCCAGACGCCATTCCTGGTGGAGGTTCGGGTCAAGTAGCGTCCGGCGCCCTTTGCCTTTCTGCCGTGCCGGAGGCACCCTCGTGCATCGAAACACGAGGGGTCGGACATGGACGAACAGTTTCCCGCGCACCGCGCCAGCGACTTCGATCCCGAAGTGCTGCTCATCTTCGACCAGTACGTCCACGGCGACATCGACCGCCGCGCGTTCCTCGAGCGCGTGGGCCAGCTCATCGGTGGCGTCGCCGCTCTGAGCGTCCTCGGGGCACTGACGCCGCAGTTCGCCCGCGCCCAGCAGGTGCCGCCTGCCGACCCGCGTCTGAAGGCCGCCCATGTCGAGTTTCCCTCGCCCAAAGGTTACGGCACCGCGCGCGGCTACCTGGTGCGGCCTGCGAAAGCTGCGGGGAAGCTCCCGACGGTGCTCGTCGTGCACGAGAACCGCGGGCTGAATCCGCACATCGAGGACGTGGCGCGCCGTCT
Organism: uncultured Pseudomonadota bacterium; assembly: GCA_963769065.1. GTDB lineage: Bacteria > Pseudomonadota > Gammaproteobacteria > Steroidobacterales > Steroidobacteraceae > ZC4RG30. Next base: position 150,992 of record CAVYKG010000003.1, read on the forward strand.
CGCGCTCGAGAACTTCCTGGTGCTCGCGCCCGACGCGTTGTTTCCGCTCGGCGGCTATCCCGGGGATGAGGACAAGGCGCGCGAGCTGTTTCCCAAGCTGGAACAGCCGAAGACGCAGGAGGACTTCGTTGCCGCGACCGAGCTGCTGCTCGAGCAGCCCGACAGCAACGGCAAGCTCGGCGTGGTCGGGTTCTGCTACGGCGGCAGCATGTCGAACCTGCTCGCGACGCGGCTGCCGCAGCTGAAAGCGGCGGTGCCGTTCTACGGCGGCGCGGCGCCGCTCGATCGGGTGGCCGACATCAAGGCCGAGATGCTGATGCATTTCGCGGCGACCGACGAGCGCATCAACGCTGCCTGGCCCGCGTACGAGGAAGCCTTGAAGAAGGCCGGCGTGAAGTATCGCGCGTACACCTATCCGGGCACGCAGCACGGCTTCAACAACGACACGACGCCGCGCTTCGATGCCGACGCGGCGAAGCTCGCCTGGGGCCGCACGCTCGAGATGTTCCGCCGCACGCTGGCCTGACGCGCACAGCGCCATGTACGAGAAGTTCTTCGGGCTGGGCATGCTGCCGTTCCGCATGGCGCCGGACCCGCGCTTCATCTTCTTTTCGAAGCAGCATCGCGAGGTGATGGATCACTTCGAGTACGCGCTGCTGCACGATGCGACGTTCTGTCTCGTCACCGGTGAAGTCGGCTCGGGCAAGACGACGCTGATCCGCTACCTGCTGAAGGCGGTTGCCACGCGGTTCAAGGTGGCGCTGATCGCCGATACCAGTCGCGACATCACCCACCTGCTCGAGTGGGTGAGCGAAGCGTTCGAACTGCCGGTGGACGGCTTCTCGCACATTGCGCTGCGGCGGCAGTTCCGCGAGTTCCTGCTCAAGCTGCGCGCCGACGGCCGGCGGGCCCTGCTGATCGTCGACGAGGCGCAGAACCTCGGCATGAAGAACCTGGAAGAGCTGCGGCTGCTGTCGAACATCAACTCGGAAGACGAGGTGCTGCTGCAGATCATTCTCGTGGGGCAGCCGGAGCTGCGCAAGATCCTCTCGCACGAGAGCCTGACTCAGGTCGCGCAGCGGGTGTCGATCCAGATCCATCTCGGGCCGCTGAACGCGGAGGAGACCGCGGAATTCGTGCGCCACCGCGTGCGCGTCGCGGGCGGCTCGGCCGACCTCTTCACGCCCAACGCACTGCGGCTCATCTACCTGCATTCACGCGGCGTACCGCGGCTCGTGAACCGGTTGTGCGATCTCTCGCTCATCCACGCGTTCGGCAATCACGAAACCAGCATCGGCCACACCGAAGTGGCCGATGCTGCCGCGGCGAACCAGTTCGGCTAGCCGCGCCGGGCAGTTACTTGCCGCCCGGCACCCAGGGCCGTGACACCTCGGTTTCCTGCTCGGTGATGAATTCGAGCAGTACGGGCACGCCTTTCTTCGTCTGCTCGATGCCGCGCTTGATGGCGGGGACGATGTCCTCCGCCTTCGTCACGCGCTCGCCGTAGCCGCCGAATGCGCGCGCCATGGCGGCGTAGTCGCCGGAGATGTCGGTCGCGCGGAAGCGCTCGGTGGCGTTCGGCATGATCGGCAACTCGATCGCCATGCAGAAGTTGTTCAGCAGGATCGACATGATCGGCAGACGCTCGCGTACCGCCGTCTCGAAATCCATGCCGGTGAAACCGATGGCCGCGTCGCCCCAGACGTTGATGCAGAGCTTGTCGGGGTGGACCAGCTTCGCGCCCATGGCAAGCGGCAGACCGTAGCCAAGCTGCGTCGTCTTGCCCCAGCCGATGTACGAGAGCGGCGTGGTGGACTTCCAGAACGGCACCAGCTGGTCGCGCGGGCTGCCGGCGTCGTGGGTGATGATCGTGTTGTCGATGTCGACCGTCGCCTGCAGGTCGCGGAGCACGCGATACGGCGAGAGGGGTGATGCGTCGCTGTTGGCCTTCGGCAGCCACTGCTTCACCCACTCCGACTCGACCGCCTTGATCTGTTTCGCGACCGCGCTGGAATCGCGGTTGCTCTTGATCGTCTTGCGCAGCTCGGCGATCAGGGCCTTAAGCACCAGCTTCGCGTCGCCGATCAGCCCGATCTCCGAACGCACCGTCTTGTTGAAGTCGACGGGGTCGACGGTCGAGTGGATATAGCGCTTCGTCGGACCTTGCGGAAACTGGATCGCGAAGCTGCTCTCGGTGAACGAGCAGCCGATGCCGAAGATGACGTCGGCCTCGCTGACGAACTTCCACACCTGCCCGTTGATGCCGTGCCCACCCGAGCCGACCGACAGCGGATGGCGCTCGTTGAACGCGCTCTTGCCCGGCAGCGACGTGCTGACCGGACGACCCAGCAGCTCGGCCAGTTCCTGCAGTTCGACGTAGGCGTCCGCCCAGTGGACGCCCTGACCGGCGTGGATCAGCAGGTTCTTTGCATCGGCGAGAATCTTCGCCGCCTTGACGACCGACTCCGGGTCGGGCGCCGACTTGCTCGAATAGACCGGGGTGTAATCGAGTGGCTCGGGCACTTCGTCGTTGAACGCATCGAGCGGCACTTCGATGACCACCGGCTGCGGGCGGCCGTTGCGCAACTGCGTGAACGCCCGGCGCATGATGTTCGGGGTCTCGGCGCCGATGAGGATCGGCTCGCAATGTTTCGAGATGCCCTTCATCTGCACGGTCGAGTTGTAGTTGTAGGGCAGGAACATGTTCTTGCGCGCGTAGCCCTGCGGTACGACCAGGATGGGGACGGAATCGGCATAGGCCTGCGCGACCCCGCCATAGGCGTTCTCGGCACCGGGCCCGTGCTGCATGCAGAAGGCACCCATGCTCTTCCCGCGGGTGATGCGCGACACCGCATCAGCCATGTGCAGGCCGGTGCGTTCCTGGCGGACGATGATCGTCCGGATGTCCTTCTTCGCAGCCGCATCGAGCAGCGCGTTGCGCGGGTACCCGAAGAGGTACTCGACGCCTTCGCGCTTCAGAATCTCCGCCATCGCCGCATCGGTCTTCACTAGGGCCTTCTCGCACGGGAAAATGAGGGCGCACATCATACCCCAGCAGGTTGCGCCGGCCGGCTGGCCGGCAGTCCGGCGTCGCGGGGCCCGGCCGTGTTACAACGTCGCCAGCTTCAGGAACGCGGAGCGGGCCTGGGTGGTCACAACTGCGCACCGTCCGGGGGTTGAGCGATTGAACACGTTCCGCGCTGATCGACGACGTTTCCTCGCCGCGGGCGTCGCGATGTCGCTGGTGGGGTCAGGGTCCAGTGCCGGTGCCGCTGGCGGTGGTGTCATCGCATCGGAACTCGCTCCTGGCGTGCGGCTGCTCACGGGCCCGGCCGGCAACAGCGTCGCAATCGACACCGCCGAAGGCGTCGTGCTGGTCGACGGCGGCGCGCGTGCCGGCGCCCGCGAGTTGCTGACGCAGGTGCGCACCGGCAAGCGTCGCATCGCCGCGCTGATCAATACGCACTGGCACCCGGAAGTCACCGGCTGCAACGAGGCCCTGGGCAAGGAAGGCGTGCGCATCCTGGCGCACGAGAACACACGGCTGTGGCTGCAGCGGCCGATCGTGAAGACCCTTGAAGGGCAGCGGTTCGAGCCGTTGCCCAAGGCAGGCTGGCCCACCGAGGGGCTGGAAGACCGTCGCGAGCTGCGCTTCGGCGACCGGCTCCTCGACTGCGGCCATCTGTTCCAGGCCCACACCGACGGCGACCTGTATGTGCGGCTGCCGGCTGCCAACCTCATCATCGCGGGGGGTACCGTCGCGGTGGGTCACTACCCGATCCTGGACACTTTTACCGGCGGCTGGATCCGGGGAATGCTGAACGCAACCAAAGCGTTGCTCGCGTTGTCTGATGAGAGCACGCGCCTCGTCGGCGAATCCGGCGCGGTGGTCGGCAAGGCGCATCTCGAGGCGCAGGCCGAGATGCTCGAGACGCTGACGGAGCGGCTCTGGCAGCTGATGCGCAAGGGAATGAGCGAGGAGGACCTCGTCGCGGCCAATCCGACCAAGGATTACGACGCGAAGTGGGGCGACCCTCGGGAGTTCGTGCTGAATACGTATCGGGGGATCTGGGGCCATGTTCGTGAAATGCGTGGAATAGTTTGAACAAACCATTGAAATTGCGCAGGTTGCTTACCCGGCTCGCCGCCGTGGCGCTGTCCTTCGGCTCCGTGGCGGGTCCCGTCAGGGCGGCCGACCCTGCTCCGGCCGACTTCCACCTGCTGGAGGAGTACTGCAGCAAGTGTCACAACGCGACCGACTGGGCCGGCGGGCTCGCGTACGACACGCTGACACCCGACACGATCGGAGCGGAATCGGAGACCTGGGAGAACACGGTCCGCAAACTGCGTGGCCGCCTGATGCCGCCCCCCGGTGAGAAGCAGCCCGATCAGCGCACCGTCGACGGGTTCGTCTCCTGGATGGAAGGCCGGCTCGACGCGCATGCCGCCGAGCACGGCGATCCCGGCACCGTCGGCCTGTATCGCATCAATCGCACCCAGTACGAGATCGCAGTCGAGAGCCTGCTGGCGGTCAAGGTGAACGCCGCCGAGCTGCTGCCGAAGGAAACGAAGAGCGAGGGCTTCGACAACGTCGCGAACGTGCTGCGCGTGTCGCCCACCTTCATCGACCAGTACATCAACGCGGCGCGGCAGGTCAGCGTGATGGCGGTGGGGGAGGACAATCCCCGGCCGGTCAGCCGCACGTACCGCGCGTCGGCGTCGCGGCAGGCGTTCCACCAGGAAGGCTTTCCGCTCGGGTCGCGTGGCGGCATGCGCGTCGAGCACTGGTTCCCGGCCGACGGCGACTACGAGTTCAACGTCCGCGTCCCGGTGGGGGGTGGCTACGGCATGGGGCTCGCCGAGCAACGCGTCGTCTTCCTGCTCGACGGCAGGAAAGTCTTCGAACAGCGCGTCGGCGGCGAGAAGGATGCGCGCGCGGTCGATCAGCTCCAGGCACCCGCGAACGCGGCGATTGCCTCGCGCTTCCAGAAGATCCGCCTGCCCGTGAGCGCGGGGCCGCACGAGATCCTCGTGACGTTCCAGGAGACGAGTTTCGCCGAGAGCGAGGCGGGGCTCTTCCCGTTCACGCCGGGCGGCGGCAGCGACGGGTATGCGCGGGTGTCGGCCATCGACGTGACCGGGCCGTACGACGTGAAGGGCATCGGCAGCACGCCGAGCCGGAAGAAGATCTTCGTCTGCCGTCCGGCTTCGGCGGCGGAGGAGGAGCCCTGTGCCCGCCGGATCGTCAGCACGCTCGCGACCGAGGCATTCCGCCGGCCGGTCACCGAAGACGACCTGCGATCGCCGATGGCGTTCTATGCAACCGGTCGCAAGCAGGGCTCGTTCGACACCGGGATCCAGACGGCGGTCATGGCGATCCTGTCGAGCCCGAAGTTCCTCTATCGCCTGCAGGAACTGCCGCCGGGCGCGCAGCCCGGCGAGGTCTATGCGCTGCCCGACATCGAGCTCGCAACGCGGCTCTCGTTCTTCCTGTGGAGCCAGGGGCCCGACGCGACGCTGCTCGAACTCGCGACCGCGAACAAGCTGCACCAGCCGGACGTGCTCGAGGCCCAGGTGATGCGCATGCTGAAGGACCCGCGCGCCGAGACGCTGGTGAGCAACTTCGCGGCGCAGTGGCTCGACCTCGACCGGCTCGGCGACGTCGATCCCGATCCCGCGCTGTTCCCGACGTTCGACGAGGAGCTTCGTCGCGCCTACCGCACCGAGGTCGAACTGTTCGTCGGCGAGATCCTGCGCCGCGACCACAGCGTCATCGAGCTGCTGTCGTCCGACCTGTCGTTCGTCAATGAACGGCTGGCGCTGCAGTACGAGATCCCGAACATCCGCGGCGACCGTTTCCGCCCGATCAAGCTGACCGACCCGAAGCGCTTCGGGCTGCTCGGCAAGGGCGCGATCCTGATGCTGACCTCGTACGGCAACCGCACGGCGCCGGTCATCCGCGGCGCTTACATCCTCGAGCGCATCACGGGAACCCCGCCGGCCGCGCCGCCGCCGGGCGTCGAGGCGCTGCTCGAGAACTCGCCGACCGGCAAGCAGATGACGGTGCGCCAGCGGCTCGAGATCCATCGCGAGAAGCCCTCGTGCAACGCCTGCCATGGGGTGATGGACCCACTCGGCTTCGCACTGGAGAACTTCGACGCCATCGGCTCGTGGCGCAAGGTCGATCGCGCGGCCGGCGAGCCGATCGACGCGGTTGCGACGACGCCCGACGGCCGTCGGTTCGACGGCCCGGAGACGATGCGCGCGTCGCTGATCGAACGCCCCGACCAGTTCGTGCAGACGCTGACCGAAAAGCTGATGACGTACGCGCTCGGCCGGCTGGTCGAGCACGAGGACATGCCGCGGGTTCGTGCGATCGTGCGCGACGCGCGCGCCCACGATTACCGTTTCTCGTCGCTCGTGCTCGGTGTCGTGCGCAGCGATGCATTCCTCAAGGCGAAGGTGGGCGCGCCGCCGGCGCCTGCGCCTGCCAGTACCACCGCCCGCGCGAACTGACGGGAGAGAGAACGATGTTCATCACCAGGAAGCATCTCGGCCGACGCACGTTCCTCAAGGGCGCGGGGGTCGCGGTTGCGCTGCCGCTGCTCGATGCCATGATTCCCGCGTCGACCGCGCTGGCGAAGACCGCTGCCGCACCGAAGATGCGGCTCGGCTACTTCTACTTTCCGCACGGCGCGATCATGGATCGCTGGACTCCGGCCAAGGAGGGCGTGGACTTCGAGCTGTCGCCCATCCTCACGCCGCTGAAGCCGTTCCAGAAGCAGCTGACCGTCGTCAGCGGGCTCGGCAACCGGCCGGGCGAATCCGGTGCCGTGCACGCGATCGTTCCGGGCACGTGGCTGTCGTGCGTGCATCCGCGCCAGACACACGAGCCGTACGGCGGCGTCACGGCCGACCAGATGGCGGCCGCTCACATCGGCCAGGAAACGCCGTTGCCCTCGATCGAGGTCTGCACGGAAGCGAGCGGCGGGGGCGGCGCGTGCGATCGGGCCTATGGCTGCAGCTACTCGGGCACCATCGCGTTCCGCACGCCCGTCGACGCCGCTGCCGATGGAGTACAACCCGCGCTCGCTGTTCCAGCGGCTCTTCGGTCGCGGCAACTCGCCGGAAGAGCGTGCGCTGCTGTCGCAGCAGTACACCAGTATCCTCGACATGGTCACGGGTGAAGCGGCCTCGCTGCAGGGCCGTCTCGGTCCGGCCGACCGCGCCGCGATGAGCGACTATCTCGAGAGCATCCGCGAGATCGAACGCCGCGTGCAGAAGGCGAGCGCGCAGGATCTCTCGAAGCTCGCGCTGCCGGACGTGCCGGTCGGCATTCCCGACTCCTTCCCCGAGCACCAGACGCTGATGCTCGACATCATCGCGCTCGCCTACCAGGCCGACCTCACGCGCATCGCGAACTTCATGTTCGCGGCGGAGGTCAGCAACATGACCTACAACCACATCGGCATCTCCGACGCGTTCCACGCGGTGTCGCACCACCAGAACGATCCGGCGAAGAAGGACAAACTGGTTCGCATCCAGACCTGGCACACCGAGCAGTTCGCGCGCTTCCTCAAGAAGATCCAGTCGATTCCCGACGGTGACGGCAACCTGCTCGACCACTCCATGTTCCTGTACGGCAGCAACATGTCGAACAGCGATGCGCACAACCAGTTCCCGTTGCCGACCACGATCGTCGGCGGCGGTTGTGGCCAGATGAAGGGCGGCCGGCACGTGCGCTACACCGATCACACGCCGCTCGCGAACGTTCTGCTGACGATGCTCGACAAGTCGGGCGTGCCGCAGAAGCAGCTCGGCGACAGCACCGGCGTGATGACGGAGATCTGAATGCGCGCTCGCTGGCCCATTGCATTGCTCGGGTTGATCGCAGGCTGCGCCACGGCTGGCACGCCGCTGCTCGACGCCGCGCGCGGAGGGCAGCACGACGAGGCGCTCGTCGCGCTGAAGGCCGGTAGCGACGTCGACGCGCGTGACGAAACCGGCACGACAGCGCTGCAGTACGCCGTGCACCGCAGCGACCTGGCGCTGGTGCGCGAGCTGCTGCGCAACGGCGCGCGTGTCGACGTGCGCAACGACTTCGGCGCGACGCCGATGTCGGAGGCCGCGATCACCGGCAACGTCGACATCCTGCGAGCCCTGCTCGCTGCCGGTGCCGACCCGAACAGTCCGAACGAGCATGGGCAGACCGCGCTGATGGTCATCGCGCGCACCGCGAACGTCGAGGCGGCGAAAGTGCTGCTCAGCAAGCGGGCCGAGGTGAATGCACGCGAGGACACGCGGGGTCAGACCGCGCTGATGTGGGCCGCGGCGCAGAGCCAGCCCGCCATGGTGAGGCTGCTCATCAAGCATCGCGCCGAGATCGACGCTCGGACCGTCGTGAACGTCAACCAGCGGCAGGTCAGCGGCGAGCCGCGCGCGCAGCACCGACCGTCCGGCGGCTTCACCGCGCTGATGTTCGCCTCGCGACAGGGTTGCCTCGACTGCGCGCGTGCGCTGGTCGAAGCGGGCGCCGCCGTCGACCTCGCCGATCCCGATGGCGTAACACCCCTTATCTACGCCACCAACAACTTCGCGTTCGATACGGCGTCCTACCTCCTCTCCAAGGGCGCGAACCCGAATCTGTGGGACTGGTGGGGACGCACCGCGCTCTACTGTGCGGTCGACCTGAACACGACACCGCGTGGCGGCCGGGCGGACATGCCCTCGCTCGACCGGACGACTGCGCTCGAGCTGATGCAGCAGTTGTTGAAGGCCGGGGCGAATCCCAACCTGCCGCTGCGGCTGCTGATGCCCTATCGCGCCGTCGGCCCCGATCGCGGTGCCGATCTGCTGCTCACGATCGGCACCACGCCGCTGCTGCGTGCAGCGAAAGCCGCCGACGTGGCCGCGGTCCGCCTGCTGCTCGCGAACGGCGCGCGGGTCGACCTCGCGCAGTCCGCTGGAGTGACGCCTGTACTTGCAGCCGCGGGCGTCGGCTCGACCGGCATCGACACGCGCGGGTCGATCAAGACCGAAGCGCAGATCATCGAGACGCTCGACCTGCTGGTAAAGGCGGGTGGCGATCTGAATGCGGCCGACAAGCAGGGCCGCACGCCACTGATGGGCGCGGCGTTCTGGGGCTACGATGAGGTGATCCGGATGCTCGCCGACCGTGGCGCGAAACTCGACGCGAAGGACGCGCAGGGCCGAAGTCCGGTCGACTACGCCATGGGCCGGGCAGGCGGGCAGGGTCGCGGCGGGCAGGGGGTCGTCGTCAACGAGAAGTCCGGCAAGCTCCTCGAGTCGCTGATCGCGGCGCGTCGTAGCAGTTAGACTCGCGCTTCCAGTCAAGCTCTCGAGGTTTCGCATGGTGGAGAAGCGTTTGGTGTGGGATCTGCCCACACGACTCTTTCATTGGCTGCTGGCGCTCGACATTCTCGGCCTGTACCTGACGGCCCAGGCGGGCGACCCGATCATGGAATGGCACTTCCGGCTCGGCTACGTCGCGCTCGGGCTGGTCGTCTTCCGGATCATCTGGGGCTTTGTCGGTCCGCGACACGCACGCTTCTCGACGTTCCTGGCCGGGCCGGGCACGGTCTTCCGGTATCTGGCGACCTTCCTGCGGCGCGACTCGGTCGCTGCTCCGGGGCACAACCCCGTCGGCGCGCTGATGGTGATCCTGCTGCTGCTGATGGTCGGGTTCCAGGCCATCACGGGCCTCTTCACCTCCGACGACATCGTCTTCGCCGGCCCGTACAACGGCGCCGTAGACGGCGCGCTGGCGGCGAAGCTAGGCGGCTGGCATCACCTCAATTTCAGCATCCTGCAGTGGGCGATTCTCGCGCACGTGGTGGCGGTGCTGTTTTACCTGGTCTTCAAGCGCCAGAACCTGATCGGCGCGATGTTCAGCGGTCGCAAGCCGGCGCACGTCGTGTCGGAGACCGAGGCCATCTCGGGGTCGCAGCTGGTGAAGGCCCTCATCATCGCGGCAATCGTCGCGGCGGGCATCTGGTATCTGGTCGCGTCGGCGCCGCCGCCCGCGGAGATCTCGTTCGACTGACCGGGTCTCGCCCAAAGAAAAAGGCCGGAAGCGCGATGCTTCCGGCCTTCATTTCCGACTCGCGGAAGAGGGCGGTCAGCCCTGCTTCTGGCGATACGTATCGTGGCAGCTTCCGCACGCCTTGCCGACGGCGCCAGCGGCCGCCATGGTCGCCTTCTCGTCGCCACCCTTCGCAGCCGCCGACAGCGCCGCGGCAGCCTTCACGAGGTCATCGGCCTTCGCCTTGAAGTCGGCCTGGCTGGTCCAGATGCCCTCGAGGGAGGCCGTCTTCGCCGAGCCGTGGAACTTGCGGGTGTCTTCCCCGTAGAGCTCGACGATCTGGCCGGCGAGCGACTCAACCCGAGCCGCGTTCTTCGCGACGACGGCGGCATCGAACGGCACGCGGTTGCGCATCATTCCGCCGATCGGCCCGAAGTTGTAGCTGATGAGCTTGAACAGGCCCTGACGCGTCTCGATGCGCGACTTGGCCGCCTGTTCGGGCGAAGGGGGCGCCGGCTCTGCAGCCGTGAGCACAGCGACGGAACCGAAACCCAGTGCGGCCACAAGGCCGAATGCCAGCAAACGCTTCATTGTTATACCCCCTGAACTATGGAAAATACTGCCTGCGCCCGAGCATAGCAGAAGCCTCGCGCGGCGGAGAGAAGCCGCGGCTCGCGGGGTCATCCCTATACTGCGGCGATGAAAAACGACCTGGGAAGAGCACTGATCGGGGGACTGGTGACAGGGGTGCTGTCGGCGTCAGGCTGGGCGGCCGATGCGACTGGGGCCATTTCCGTGGGCGCCTTTCGCGAGTGCGCGGCGCTCGCCTCCCCGGACGAGCGGCTGGCGTGCTTCGACGCACTCGGGGCCCGGTCGGGCGTCGATGTCGCGACGACGACCAACGATGGCGTCCGCGAGCCGGTGGCCGAGGGTCCGTCGCGCGTGGCGCGGCGGTGGGAATTGCAGGAGCTCGATCGACGCGGGCGCTTCGCACTCGTCGTGCACAAGCCGAATTACTTTCTCGCTGGAACGTACAACTTCGAGCCGAACCAGAAGCCTTTCGATGCCGGTGCGCTGCGCGTGCGCAACGAGGAGGTGAAGCTGCAGCTGAGCTTCAAGGTGAAGCTGTTCGAGGACCTGCTGTTCGGCAACGGCGATCTCTGGGCGACGTACACGCAGCAGTCCTACTGGCTCGCGTACGCGAAGTCGTCACCGTTTCGCGACACGACGCTATGAGCCGTCGCTGATGATGACGTGGAACACCGACTTCAACTTCTTCGGCGCACGTACGCGGCTGCTCGCGCTCGAGCTGAACCATCAGTCGAACGGTCGTGGCGACTTCGGTGCACTCTCGCGGAGCTGGAATCGCGTGCTGGCCAAGGCCGTATTCGAACGCGGTGATTTCGTCGCTGAGGCTCGCGCGTGGTGGCGCATTCCTGAACCGGCCGCCACCGACAACAACCCCGACATCGAACAGTTCCTTGGCAACTCGGAGCTGCTGCTGTCGTGGATGCGCGGCAAGCACACGGTGTCGGGCCTGGTGCGAAGCAATTTCTCGACCGGATCGCACCACGGCGCAGCCGAATTGTCCTGGGCATTTCCGTTGCCCGGTACTGACAGCCTGAAAGGCTATTTACAGTACTTCTATGGCAACGGCGAAACGCTGATCGACTACAACGCGACGACGCATCGCATCGGCCTGGGCGTGTCGTTTTCGGACTGGTACTAAATGGGGTGGGAGGCCGACTGGCATCGTGGGGTCGCTGTGCTAGTCTTGCGGTCCCCCGGAGGTCCCGCCTCCGGTTTTTTCATTTCCCAACAACCAAGGGGTTGCCCTCGATGACGACCAAGCTGGACCGCCCGCTCAAGCGCGAAATTCTCATCAACGAGAAGGCTTTTACGCTCACGATCGACGCGGATGGCCTGAAGCTCGTCGAAAAGGGCCGCCGTAACGGCGAGTCGCTGACCTGGAAGAGCATTGTCGATGGCGGCAATGCGAGCGAGTCGACCGGCGGGGACGACGACAGCGACGAGTAGTCGAGTTCCCGCACCAAGGAAGGTGGCGATTCGTCCGTCGTGAAGATTCCCGCTCGCACTCAGGTTGCGATCATCGGTGCCGGACCTGCAGGGCTGCTTTTAGGGCAGCTCCTGCACCGTCACGGTATCGACAACGTCATCCTCGAGGCGCGCAGCCGCGAGTACGTGCTCGGGCGCATCCGTGCTGGCGTGCTCGAGGAGATCACCGTGCGCAAGCTGGCCGAGGCCGGCTGCGACGCGCGGCTCAGGACCGAGGGGCTCGTGCATCACGGCACGGGTTTCGTCTTCGGCGGCCAGCACCACCGCATCGACATCCATGAACTGACCGGCCGCACCGTCACGGTGTACGGGCAGACCGAAGTCACGCGCGACCTGATGGATGCGCGCGCCGAGGCTGCGGTGCCCACGGTGTACGAGGCCGAGTCGGTCGTTTTGCACGACATCGCAGGCTCATCGCCTCGCGTCACCTGGAAGCACGCGGGCGTCGAAGGCGAACTGCACTGCGACTTCATCGCGGGCTGTGACGGTTTCCACGGCGTCAGCCGGCGCAGCATCCCGGCCGACAAGCTGCGCACGTTCGAACGGCTCTATCCGTTCGGCTGGCTCGGCGTGATGGCCGACGTGCCGTCGCTGCCCGAGCTCGTCTACGCGCACAGCGAGCGCGGCTTCGCATTGTGCTCGATGCGCTCGAAGACTCGAAGCCGCTACTACGTGCAGGTGCCCGCCACCGACGAAGTCGGCGAGTGGTCGGACGATCGGTTCTGGGACGAGCTGCGTCAGCGCGTCGATCCCGAAACCGCGGAGCGCATCGTCACCGGCCCGTCGATCGAGAAGAGCATCGCGCCGCTGCGCAGCTTCGTGGCCGAGCCGCTGCGCTTCGGCTCGTTGTTCCTTGCGGGCGATGCGGCTCACATCGTGCCGCCGACCGGGGCGAAAGGATTGAACCTCGCCGCGAGCGACGTGCACTACCTGTCCGAAGCGCTGATCGCGCACTACCGCAACGGCAGTGGCGCGGCGCTCGACGATTATTCGCAGCGCGCGCTCGCCCGCATCTGGCAGGCCGAGCGGTTCTCTTGGTGGATGACCAGCCTGCTGCACACGTTCCCTGACCAGAGCGGTTTCGATCGGCGCATACAGCGCGCGGAACAGCGGCAGCTCCTCGCGTCGCCGGCCGCGCAACGCGTGCTGGCCGAAAACTACGTCGGCCTGCCGGTCTGAAGCGCCAGCACGCCCTCGGGCGTGCACGCGTACAACCCTTCGTCGGGCGCGGGCCGCACCCGGAAACCACCGGTGAATTCTCCCCACGAGGGCAGCACGATGCAGTCGCGCCGCTGCCAGAACACGCGGAGCCCACGCGCACCGAACAGCTCGCGATCGCGGAACACCGGATGGATATGGCCGGCGACGACATAGCCGCGCCCGTCGGCACAGGGTTCGTGCGCGAACACGAACGGAGGCTCGACCAGATCGCCGCTGCGAACGTCCAGGCCGTCTCGCCAGTGCGCCCAGTCTTCGTGCCGATCGTGATTGCCGGCCACCAGCACGACCTCGAGTGCTGCATGCCGCAGTCGCCAGAGCCGGAACTGCCGCAGCAGATCGTCGCCCGGCACGGTGCGGCCATGCACGAAGTCGCCGACGATCAGGATGCGCGCGGCGCGCAGCGATGCCGCTCGCTCACCAAGCCGCTCGAGGTCTCGCAGCGTCGGGCCCCGCGGGATCGCGATGCCGGCGCGACGGAACACATCGTCCTTGCCGAAGTGCGGGTCAGCCAGCACCAGCGTTGCGGTGCGTGGCCAGTACAGCGAACCATCTTCATGGAGTGCAACCGGTTCGCCGGCGATCTCCACCTCAAGCACGACGTGCCTGCTTCTCGAGTGCCTCGGCGGCCCGCTGCACGCGATCCTTCCAGCTCTCGGTGCTGACCATCTGCGTCTGGAGCCGGTCGGCCCAGATCGGGAATGCCAGCGGCGTCAGCCTCGGAATGGTCCGCACCTCGATGCGTCGCGCCGACAGCGTCGCGATCGCGGCGCGCAGCTGCCGGATGTCGAGCTGCGCTTCCAGCACTTCCTCGCGAGCCTGACCGAGCAGCAGGTTCGCCGCGTCGTGCTGGGTCAGCACGTCGAACAGCAGGCCGCTTGACACCTGCAGCTGGCGAGCCGACTTGCCGGCGCCGGGAAAGCCGGGAAACAGAAGACCGGCGATACGGGCTATGTCGCGGAAACGGCGGCGCGCCAGTTCCGAGAGGTTCACGCACTCGAGCAGGTCGCGCGCGAGATCCGCTTCGGTGAGGCCGGCACGAAGCCGCGCGTCGTCGACGTCGATCGGCGTACGGGACAGCAACTCGAAACCATAATCGGTTGCCGCGAGCGTGAAACTCTGCGGCTGGCTGCGGGCCCAGCGCGCTGCGAGCAGCAGCGCAAGACCCTCGTTGATCTGCCGCCCGAGGAACGGATAGGCGAACACGTGGTGACCTTCGCGACTGCGGTACACCTCCACGAGCAGCATCCCGGCGTCGGGGCGCGTCGACCAGCGCTGCTGCAGTTCGAGCAACGGCGCGACGGCGCGGATTTCGGGTGCGGGCGAGTCGGCGGGCACCGGCGTGCTCAGCTCGTCGAGCATCAGTTCGCCGAGTTCGGTCGAAAGCGGCATGCGCCCACCCTGCCAGCGCGGGACGTGGCGCGACTTGCGCGTCGACACCGCGACGAACGCCGTCATGTCGCGAACGCGCAGCAGCGTCAGGACGCGCCCGCCGAACACGAAGTCGTCACCCGGCTTCAGCCGGCTGATGAAGCCTTCCTCGACGGTACCGAGCGTGCCACCGCTCTGGAACTGCAGTCGCATCGATGCATCGCTCGTGATCGTGCCGATCGAGAGGCGGTGCCGGCGCGCCGTGGTGGTATCGGCGATGACGTATCGACCGCCTTCGAGGCGCACACGACGGAACTGGGGGTAGCCCTGCAAGGCCTGGCCGCCGCGCGTGATGAAGTCGAGCGCCCAACGGAAGGCGAGGTCGGACAGGCCTGCGAACGCGGCCGTCGTGCGTGCTTCGGCGAGCGCGTCGGCGGCGCGAAAGCCGGGGCCGGCGGCGAGTGTGACCAGATGCTGTACGAGCACGTCGAGGCTGTTGCGCAGCGGAATGCGCGGCTCGATGTAGCTGCGCTCGATGCCGACGCGAGTCGCGGCGATCTCGACCAGCTCCAGCGCGTGCGTCGGCACGCACAGCAGCCGACTCGTCGCACCGGGACGATGGCCGCTGCGCCCGGCCCGCTGCAGCAAGCGGCGCGACGCCCTTCGGACTGCCGACCTGGATCACCTGATCGACCGGCGGAAAGTCGACGCCGAGGTCGAGGCAGGAGGTCGCGACGACGCAGCGAAGGCGGCCTTCGCGCAGCGCATCCTCGATGCGGGCGCGAATGCGTCGATCGAGCGACCCGTGGTGCAGCGCGAGCTCGGTGAGCCAGTCACGCTCGCATTGACGATCGCCTGATACCAGAGTTCGGCCTGCGAGCGCGTGTTGGTGAACAGCAAGGTCGTCGTGCGCCGCCTCGATTGCGGCCGAGCACCGGCTCCAGCAGTCGCACGCCGAGATGGCCGGCCCACGGGAAGCGACTGACGTCCGGAGGGAGCAGCGATTCGAGCGTCGACCGGCTTGATGATGCCGCTTCGGATCAGCTCGCCTTCACGGCCCTTGCCGACCAGGGCGATGCACGCCTCGTCGAGATTGGCGAGCGTGGCCGACAACCCCCACGTGCGCAGCGACGGCGACAGCACGCGCAGATGAGCGAGGCAGAGCTCGAGCTGCACGCCGCGCTTGGTGCCGAGCAGCTCGTGCCATTCATCCACCACGACCGACTGCACGCCGGCGAGCGCATCGTGCGTCGCGAGATCGCTCATCAGCACCGAGAGGCTTCGGGCGTCAGGATCAGCACGTGCGGCGGCGTTCGTCTTCTGCTGGCGTCGCTGGGCCGCGGTGGTGTCGCCGGTGCGGATGCCGACGCGCCAGCCAGCGTCGACGAGATCGCTGGCCGCCTGCACGTTGATGGCAAGATCGTTCGCGAGCGCGCGCAGCGGCGTGATCCACAAGAGTCGCAGCCCGGCCGGCGGCCGCGGCGCTTCGAGCAGCGGGCCGAGTGCGGCGGCCAGCGTCTTGCCGGTGCCGGTCGCGGCGTTGATGAGGCCGGACTCGCCTTCGAGATACGCGCGCCACGCGACGCGCTGGAATTCGAACGGTGTCCTTCCGCGGTCGCGAACCGCTGTTCCGCCAGCGCCAGCGCTACCGTGGTGGCGTCAGCTTCGCGGGGCATCGAGCAGCAGCTGCAGGCTCGCAGGGTATCGGCCTGAGCTGCGGGCTTGTCGTGCCGCCAGCGCACGATGCGCGGAAAGCGCACCGCGACGCCGGACTTGTGGCGCGGCGAGCGTGCGATGCCTCGAAGGCGAGCTCGAACACGTGCTGCGGCTGCGACCGAGCGCACCGGGCCGAACTTCTCGACGCGTGTTCGCGCGGATCCAGCGGTCGAGCTCGGAGATCTCCGTGTCGGTCGAGGCCGGAGTACGCCTTGGCCACCGGCACCAGTTCGCCGCTCGTCCCACACCCCGAAGGTGTAGTCGGTGTAGAGGTTCGAGCGTCGTCCGTGGCCGGGCTGCGCGTAGAGCAGCACGGCGTCGATGGTCAGCGGGTCGATCTTCCACTTCCACCAGTCGCCGCGCTCGCGGCCGGATCCGGTACGCGGAATCGAGCCGCTTGAGCATCAGCCCTTCGACGCCGCGCTCGCGCGAGCTGCTGCGCGCAGGCCGCGCAGTGCGGCCCAGTCGAGCGCGCCCAGTGGCCTCGACAGCGCGAAACGATCTGCGCGGCATTGCGCGCGATCAGCGATTCGAGCCGGCGTCGCGGCGTTCGCGCAACGCGACGCGCGCGCACAGTCCTCGCCGCCCGCTTCGAGCAGGTCGTAGGCGAGGAAGCGCACCGGCGCGTCGGCGAGCGTCTTCGGCCCGAGCTTCTTGCGGCCGATGCGCTGTCTGCAGCAGCGGCGAACGGCAGCGACGCCGGTCTGCGTCCCAGTGCGAGCAGCTCGCCGTCGAGCACGGAGCCGTCGGGCAAGCGCCGCCGCTGCGGCGTCGATCTCCGGGAAAGCGGCCGTCGAGCAGCTCCTCGCCGCGCGACCAGATCGAACGTCTGGCCTTCCGCGTCGGATCAGCTGCGCGCGGATGCCGTCCCATTTCCACTCCACCAGGAAGTCGCCGACCGCACCGAGCGACTCCGGCTCGCCCTCGAGCGGCGAGGCGAGGAAGAACGGATAGGGCTGCGGATGCGTCATGCTCGCATCGGCGCGGCGGCCGGTGAGCAGCGCTCCAGAATGCCTCGCCCGGCACCCAGTCGCCCATCAGCGCGCGCGTGACCTGTGGCGCGGTCGCTGCGTAGCTCGGCCAGAGCGCCGCACGACCAGCCGCTGCGACACGCCGACGCGCAGCGCGCCGGTCAGCAGCTTGTTGAACAGGAAGCATTCGAGGTACGGCAGTTCGCGCCACCACGTGGTGCACCTGGCGCGCGCTGCTCGCGACATCGACGTCGCGGAGCGGCAGCAGGCGCTGCTCGATCCAGTCGGGCAGCGGCACGTCGCTGGACTGCGCGTGCATCGGCCGACGGTCGAGCAGCAGCGCGATCGTCTCGGCGAGGTCGCCGACCTGGTCGTAGCGTCTCGTCGACCAGCCACGCAGGCAGGCCGCTGCTCTCGGCCAGCCATTCGCGGAGTCGCGCCGGGCCGACGACACGCTTCAGCTTGCGACGCCGAGCAGGATACAGGCGCCCAGGCCGCGTCGGCCGGCGGCGCGTCGCGGAAGTAGCGACGCAGCGCATCGACCTTCAACGTCGTCGCGGTGGTCGTGTCGAGCTCGTCGATAGAGGGTCGGCGAAGCGGCGCATCAGTCGCGTGCTTCGTCCCCGTAACGCGGTCGGCGAGCGCGGCCGCGTCGACGCCGTTGTTCGTTGCAGCATCGCGAACCATCGCGTCGGTGTTGCCGTGGGTCAGCAGCACGCGCCGCGGCGCCGGTCTCGTCGACCGTCTGCAGCAGCGACGGCCAGTCGGCGTGGTCGGAGACGACGAAGCCGCGATCGTAGCCGCGCCGGCGGCGGTTGCCGCGCACGCGCATCCAGCCCGAGGCGAATCCCGTGACGCGCTCGCCGAAGCGGCGCATCCACGGCTGCCGGCGGCGCACGGCGGCGCGAAGCATCAGCGAGCCGGCGTAGTCGCGCTTCGCGCGGATGCGGCCGGCTCGGTCGGCACCATGTCGACGCCCGCCGCGCGATAGGCAGCGATCAGCAGGCTGCATCGCGCCGTGCAGATACACCGTCTCGCGGTCAGCGGTGCGAGCTCGGCCAGCACACGCTGCGCCTTGCCGAGCGCGTAGCAGAAGACGACCGTCGCGACGCCGCGCTCGCGGTTCACGTCCCACCAGGCCTTCAGGTCGCGCCACGACGCGCGGGGTGTCGGGCCAGCGGTAGACCGGCAACGCGAAGGTCGCCTCGGTGATGAACATGTCGCAGGGGACGACTTCGAACGGCGCGCAGGTCGGGATCGGGGTCGCGCTTGTAGTCGCCCGACACGACCCATGTCTCGCCGTCCACCTCGATGCGCACCTGCGCCGAGCCGAGCACGTGGCCGGCGGGATGGAAGCTGACCCGCGCATCGCCGAGCCCGAACGACGCGCCGTAGTCGTGCGGCGTGCCGGCGAAGCCCGCAGCCAGCCGGCTTGCGACCACGTCACGTCCGATGGCGGCGTAGTCGTAGTGCGCGTTGCCGTTGCGAAGGTGATCGCCGTGCGCATGCGTGATGACCGCGCGCTCGACCGGACGCCACGGATCGATGTGGAACCGGCCGGCGGGGCAGTAAAGCCCGTCGGCGGTCGTGACGACCAGCGGTTCGCTCATCAGTCGGGAACGGGCACACCCATTCCGCGCAGCGCCTTGGCGATGGCGGGCCGCATTCCCGCGGCGGGAAGCTTGCCTGCGGCGAACCGGTCGGCAAGCTCGAACAGTTCGGCGAAACTGCCCGACTGATCGCTCGCGGCATGCATGGTGATCTGCGGCTGGTCGCGCCAGGTGCGCTCCCATGTCGCAACCACCTCGTTCCAGAACGCGCGGGTGGACTGGTAGTACGCGTCGGACGCGGTGAACTCGGAGGGCGCGATCCGCTCGTAACGCGCGACGCCATATTCGCGCCCGACATAGGGCGCGCTACCGTCGCGCGGTGACCCGGGCACACCCGTTGCCTTCAGGTTGTTCTCTTCCTGCAGCCAGCCGTTCGGCACGATGGTGTGGCGATTGGTGCCCCACAGGAAGTCGTAGTCCTTGCGGACGCTCCATTCGCGGCGCGGCAGCGGTCGCGCGGTGTCGCCGCTGATCCAGCTCGAGAAGGCCGCGTTGTGTTCCCAGCGGCCGACGCTCGAGTAACGCGGCGACTCATCGACCTGATACACCGTCTGGGCCCACGCCCCGCGCGCCTCGTCGCGACTCAGTGCGCGCCGCCGCCAGGTTTCCTTCGCCTGCGACTCGACCAGATGCGTCGGCTCGAAGTGCCAGTCCTGCCGCCAGTGTTTCGTCACCATTGGCTCGCCGAGCTTGCCGTCCTTGCCGACGATGCGCATCTCGAGGATGTGCACGAGACGGATGGTCCGGCCGTCGTCCTCGTCGACGTAAACCTTCTCGGTGCCCCACGACTGGTACGGCCGTGGACGCGAGCCATCACCCGTGAACGCGGCGATCTCGAGGAAATCGAAGTTGACGCGGTAGCTGCCAGCCATCGCGAGGATGGCCCGGCGGTCGCGCTCGAACGCGTCGAGACCGGGCTGCTGCAACCGCGACCATTCGGGCGAGGGACCGGCCTCGACCTTCAGCGCAGGGCCGCTGGTCGTGCCTCCACGGGGCGCGGGCGCATTGGGCCCGGTTGGCCACGAGAACGTGTAGCGCGATGCGACCTTGTCCTTCTCGGCGGACGGCTGATCCGCTGCGTGCAGCGCGGTCAGGACGGAGCACACGACGACGGCGAGCAGGCAGGCGAGGCGTGGTCCGGTCATAGGAGGCTCCGCGCGACGAACAGCGTGAGCTGCTCGGCGACATACCCAGGTTTGATTGCGCCGTCGATCTCGAGGGTCTTCTGCTGTTTCAGCAGCACACGCCCGGGCTCGCGCAACTCGGCACCGAGCACCGTCGTCTGCAGCCGCACTTTTGCACCCGCCGGCACCGGCGCCACGAAACGCACCTTGTCGAGCCCGTAGTTGATGGTCAGCCCGAGGTCGGTGAGTTGCGGAAAATCGGGCGGCCGATGGGCTGCGATCAGCGACAGCATGAAGAAACCGTGCGCGACCGGCCCGCCAAAGGGGGACTCGCGCGCAGCGCGTTCGGGGTCGACGTGGATGAACTGGTGGTCGTCGGTGCAGTCGGCGAACGCGTCGATACGCTGCTGCGAGACGGTGAGCCAGTCGGTCGGAGCGAAGCGGTGGCCAGCCAGCCCGAGGAGGCCGGCAACATCGATAACAGTGGGCTGCATCACCTGATGCTGGGAGCAAACTGCTTGATTGACAAGGCCGGATCGACGACATTCTGGCCCATGAAACGCAGCCCTGCCGCGCTCGCCGCCGTGTGCCTCCTGACAGCCATCGTCAGCGCCCCGGCCGTTGCCACCGTGTACGAACTCCCCACCGCCGGCGCCGCGCTGTTCGGGCGCGAAGAGCGCGTCATCTCGAGCTACGAAGACACCCTCTACGAAATCGCCCAGCGCTTCAGCCTCGGGTCGGAAGAGATCGTTCGCGTCAATCCGGGCATGGACCCGTGGCTGCCCGGCGCCGGCAAGGAAATCGTCATCCCCGGGCAGCGCGTGCTGCCGTCCGGTGCGCGCGACGGCATCGTCGTCAACCTGCCCGAGCACCGGCTCTACTACTTCCCGAAGGCGAAGGGCGGCGAGCCGTCGCGCGTCATCACGTACCCGGTCAGCATCGGCAAGATGGACTGGCATACGCCGCTCGGTCGCACCACCATCGTCAACAAGCGCGAACGGCCGAGCTGGACGCCACCTGCGTCCGTGCGCAAGGAACATCTCGCCGCCGGCGATCCGCTGCCGGCTGTGGTGCCGCCGGGCCCGGACAATCCGCTTGGCGAATACGCAATGCGGCTCGGCATTCCTAAGGGTGCCTACCTGATCCACGGCACCAACAATCCCATCGCGGTGGGCATGGCCGTCACGCACGGCTGCATCCGCATGTACCCCGACGACATCAAGGCGCTGTTCCCGCTCGTGCCGGTGGGCACGCCGGTATATCTCGTGAACGAGCCGGTGAAGCTCGCGTGGATCGACGGCGAGCTGGTGCTCGAAGCACATCCGCCGGTCAACAACGAAGGCGAGTCGGTCGAGCCAGATGTCGAAAAGTTCGCCGCGATGCTCCAGACCGCGCTCGGCGACAATGTCGTCGCGATCCATTGGGATCTGGTGCGAGAAGAACTCGGCAGGGCGCGCGGCATGCCGGTGGTGGTCGGTCTCGCGGCCGACATGCCCGATGCCAATGTCGCGCTGCCGGTGACCGCGCAGGCCGAGGGCAGCGTCGGGCACTGATGTCGGTGACAGCACCAGCGGCTTCATCCCGCTGACCACCGATCTCCGTCCGCACTGATCGACCCTTTCGGGTCGATCCAGATGGCGGTCAGTGGCGGCAGCGCCGCCAAGGTCCCTCGGGCGGGACGGGGCGGGAATCCGGCTCGGGCTGGGTGGGGCGTGGCAGCCGGAGTTGATCAACGGCGCAGATTCGCTATAGTTCGCTGCCCCGCAGGAGCGCTCCTGCGCGTAAGTCCTTGAGTTTTTTAACTTTACCGCCCGCGACGCCAAGATGCCCGATCGAGAAAACGAGAGGTTCGACATCGACGAGGAATTCCTGGCGGAGCAGGAAGACAGCGGCGACTACGACCGCATGCTGGACAAGGTCGACAAGCGCGTTCGCAACCAGGGCAAGAAGGGCAAGGCCGCCTGGAGCAAACTCGAAGAAGTGCTCGCGGACCGCAAATTGCTGAAGGATCTGTCGGACTTCGACGACGTCGACAGCTGACCGGCGTTCGCTCTCGGCTCGAGGAGTCTCCCGTATGAATGCGCGCCAGTCCGCGCCGTGGATCGTGCTCAAGTTCGGCGGCACGAGCGTTTCGAATGCACCCAACTGGCGGAACATCGCCGCGGTGACGCGCAAGCGCCTCGCCGAGGGTGCGCACGTGATGATCGTGCATTCCGCCGTCAGCGGCATCACCGACCGGCTCGAGCGTCTGCTCGCCGCTGCGCTGGCCGGTGAACACGAAGCGGCGCTGGTCGCGATCGAACAGCGCCACCGCGATCTGGTGGCTGAGCTCGGCATCGGATCCAGTCCGCAACTCGACGCCTCGTTTGCCGAGCTCCGTCACATCGCGCAGGGCATCAGCCTGATGCGCGAGGTGAGCGACCGGACGCGCGCGCGCGTCATGGCGCATGGCGAACTGATGGCGACCGAGATCGGCGCGCGGTTCCTGCGCGGCGAGGGTATCGACGTCGCATGGTGGGACGCGCGCGAGGGGCTCAAGGCCGAGGAACGGGGCGCATCCGCCCGCTCGAGCGTGCTGTCGGCAACCTGCAACTTCTCTCCCGACGAGGCGCTCTCGTCGCGCCTCGCCGCACTCGCGCCCGTCGTCATCACACAGGGTTTCATTGCGAGCGATTCGAACGGCGACACCGTGCTGCTCGGCCGCGGCGGATCGGATACCTCCGGTGCCTATTTTGCGGCCAAGCTGCGCGCGCGCCGGCTCGAGATCTGGACCGACGTGCCCGGCATGTTCAGCGCGAACCCGCGTTCGACGCCGGCCGCCCGTCTGCTGCGCGAGCTGCATTACGACGAGGCGCAGGAGATCGCGAGCAGCGGCGCGAAGGTGCTGCATCCGCGCTGCATCCTGCCGGTGCGCGTGAACGGCATTCCGCTGTATGTCTATGCGACGCAGATGCCGGACTTCGAAGGCACGCACATCAGCGTCGCGACGGCCGATGCATCCGCGAAGGTCAAGGCGGTCTGCGTCAAGAAGGGCATCACGCTCGTTTCGATGGAGAGCCCGGGCATGTGGCACGAGGTCGGCTTCGTCGCCGACGCGTTCCAGGTGTTCAAGGAACAGGGGTTGTCGGTCGACCTCATCTCGACGTCGGAAACGAACGTCACGGTCTCGCTCGATCCCGCAGGCGAACACGCTCGATGCCGCAGCGCTCGAGACGCTGGTCGCCGAACTGTCGAAGCTGTGCCGGGTGCGAAGTCATCGGGCCGTGCGCGTCGGTGTCGCTGGTCGGCCGCAACATCCGCGCGATCCTGCATCGTCTCGGCGAGGCGCTCGAGTTCTTCGCCGAGCAGAAGATCCATCTGGTCAGCCAGGCGGCCAACGATCTGAACTTCACCTTCGTCGTCGACGAAGGCCAGGCCGATCGCCTCGTCGAGCAGCTGCACGCGCTGCTCGATCCACCCGGTGCGTGGCGATCGCGTACTCGGTCCGACGTGGGAAGAGCTGTTCCGCAAGCCCGACAGCGCCAGTGCTGCCGAGCCATGGTGGTGGGTACGTCGTTCCGCCGACCTGATCCGGACGCTCGGCGGGCACGATGCTGCGTATGTGTACGACCGCGAGAGCCTGCAGCGCGCCGCACGCGACCTGACCTCGCTGAAGTCGGTCGATCGCGTGCATTACGCCATCAAGGCGAACCCGCATGCGGAGGTGCTGCGCACCTTGCACGCCGCCGGCATCGCGATGGAATGCGTGTCACGCCAGGAGCTCGATCACGTCTTCGCGACGCTGCCGGGCGTCGACGCGGCGACCGTGCTGTTCACGCCCAACTTTGCCGGCCGTGAAGAGTACGTCGCCGGGTTCGAGCGCGGCGTCAACGTAACGATCGACAATCTGTACGTGCTGCGCTCGTGGCCGGAAGTGTTCCGTGGCCGACGGCTGCTGGTGCGTATCGATACCGGAACGGGTCGCGGGCATCACCATCACGTCCGGACCGCGGGCACGTATTCGAAGTTCGGCGTGCCGATGGGCGAGGTCGGCGAGCTCAAGCGCCTCGTCGCCGACCTCGACATCGAGGTCTTCGGCCTGCACGCGCACACCGGCAGCGGCATCTTCGACATCCACAACTGGTTCGAGACCGCCGAGCTACTCGGCAAGCTCGCAGCCGAACTTGGCGGCGTCACGACGCTGAACGTGGGCGGCGGCTTCGGCGTGCCGGATACGGCCAACCCCAAGCGTGTCGATCTCGCGGCACTCGATGAGGCGTTGACAGCATTCCGCGAATCGCGGCCGGGGCTCGCGCTGTGGATCGAACCGGGCCGCTATCTGGTCGCGCTCGCGGGCGTGCTGCTCGCTCGCGTGACCCAGCTGAAGCAGAAGGGAACGCAGGGCTACATCGGCGTTGCCACCGGCATGAATGCGCTGATCCGACCCGCGCTGTACGGTGCGTTCCACGAAATCGTGAACCTCACGCGGCTCGGGCAGGAAGATCATGGCATCTACGACGTCGTCGGCCCGATCTGCGAAAGCGGTGACGTGCTCGGCCACGACCGGCTGCTGCCCGAGACCTTCGAGGGTGACGTGCTGCTGATCGCGAACGCCGGTGCTTATGCACGGGCCATGGCTTCGAGCTACAACCTCCGCAGCCCGCCGGTCGAATTGCTGATCTGACCGCGGGCGGGGGCTTCAGTTTTTCGGGCGGTGGCGGGCGGCGAGCTCGCTCGCGATCTGCGCGAGCGAGAGGCCCCGCGACTGCAGCAGCAGCATCAGGTGGAAAACGAGGTCGGCCGCCTCGGACACGAGCTCCGCGTCGTCCCCCGAGGTTGCGGCCAGCGCCACCTCGACGCCTTCCTCACCGACCTTCTGCGCCATCCGCCGCGGACCCTCGGCGAGCAGGCGGGCGGTGTAGCTGCCCTCGGGACGCGTCGCGATGCGCGTCTCGATGACCGAGTGCAGTTCAGCGAGGAACTCCAGCCCTGTGGCCGCCGGCAGTGAGCCGTCGCCGAAACACGTATCGGTATTGCGATGGCAGGTCGGGCCGACCGGCACCGCCTCGACGAGAAGCGTGTCCTGATCGCAGTCGCACTTCACGCTGCGCACCGACGAGGGTGTGACCCGAAGACTCGCCCTTTTCCCACAACTGCTGACGGCTGCGGCTGTAGAACACGACGCGGCCTCGTTGCAGCGTGGCCGCGAGCGACTCGCGGCTCATGTAGCCCAGCATCAGCACCGCGCGGTTGTTCGCGTCCTGCACGACGGCGGGTAGCAGACCGTCGCCCTTGCTCCATGCCAGCCGTTCGATGTCTTCGCTCTGCAGGGCGGCGTTCAGAGACACGGGCGTACCTCGATATTCCGTTGCTTCAGGAACCGCTTCAGGTCGGGGATGGCGATGGTGCCGCCATGGAACACGCTCGCGGCAAGTGCCGCATCGGCACACCGGCGCTCGAAGAGCTCGGCGAAATGTTCCATCGTGCCCGCGCCACCGGATGCGACCAGCGGCACCGAGCACACCGCGCGGACCGCCGCGAGCTGGTCCAGGTCGTAGCCGCGTCGCACACCGTCGCTCGCCATGCAGTTCAGAACGATCTCACCGGCCCCCGGTCCTGCACTTCGCGCACCCAGGCAAGCGTGTCGCGGCGCGTGTCGCGCGTGCGATCCGGATCGCCAGTGAACTGGTAGACGCGAAAGCCGTCCGGTGTCGTCTGACTGTCGATGCCCGCGACCACGCACTGCGAACCGAAGCGGCGCGCCAGCGCATCGATCAGGCTCGGGTCGGCCAGCGCCGGCGAGTTGACCGAGATCTTCTCGGCGCCCGCGTTCAGCACCGCCTCGGCATCGGCGACGCAGCGGATGCCGCCAGCGACGCAGAAGGGGATGTCGAGCACGCGCGCGACGCGGCCGATCCAGCTGCGGTCGACCGATCGTCCTTGCGGGCTCGCGGTGATGTCGTAGAACACCAGCTCATCCGCCTGCTGGTCGCGATAGCGCTCGGCCAGCTCCAGGATGTCGCCTACGACGCGATGGTCGCGGAACTGCACGCCCTTGACGACCTGTCCGTCGCGGACGTCGAGGCAGGGGATCAGGCGGCGGGCAAGAATGGCCGTAGCTCCTCTGGCTGGAAGCGACCCTCGAGCAGCGCCTTGCCGCTGATCGCCGCGGCGACGTCCGAGATCCGCGAGGCGGGCGAGGTCGCCGACATCGCGCACGCCGCCGCTCGCCTGCCACGCAGTATCGCGGAAAGCGCTCGCGCGGCTTCGCGGTACAGCGCGAGGTTCGGGCCGCCGAGCGCACCGTCGCAGTTCGATGTCGGTGCAGAGCACGTGCTTCAGTCCGGCGGCAGTGAACTGCGACATCAGGTCCCACAGGCTCAGCGCATGCTCGGTGACCCAGCCGCGCGTGCGCACCCGGGGCACGCCGGTCTCGTCGATGCGCACGTCGATCGCGAGACACAGCGCGCTCGGGACCGAGTTCGGCCAGCACGCTGTGCGCCAGCGCCGGATCTTCGACCGCGGCGCTGCCGAGCACGACGCGGTCGACGCCGGCTTCGAGCATCGCATCGATCGCGCCGCGCGTGCGCAGGCCGCCGCCCGCCTGGATGCGCAGCGTGCCGCTGCGGGCCAGGCGCGCGATCAACTCGAGATTGCGCGGGAGCGCCGTCCCGTGCACCGTCGAGGTCGACGACGTGCAGCCAGCTGCGCGCCGTAGCCGGCATAGCGCTGCGAGCAGATCGAGCGGGTCGACGTCGTAACGCGTCTCGGCGTCGAAGTCGCCCTTCAGCAGTCGCACGCAGCGGCCGCCGCGCAGATCGATCGAGGGAATCAGTTGCATCAGGTCGCTCGCAGGAAGTTGCCGCAGCAGGCGCGCGCCCGCGGCGGCGGAGCGTTCCGGGTGGAACTGCACGCCGCGGAAATTTCGCCAGCGAACGGCAGCGGTGAACGCGCGCCCGTAGTCGCGTCGAAGCGAGGGTCGCGTCGGTCACCGGCGCCGCGAAGCTGTGCACGAAGTAGAAATAGTCGCGTCGCATCGATCGCCTCGAACAGCGGGTCGTCGCTGACGGGTTCGAGCCGGTTCCAGCCCATGTGCGGCACCGGCGTCTCGGGCGAGCCTTCGAGCCGCGTGACGCTGCCCGGCACGATGCCGAGGCAACGCGTGCGCGCGCCCGAGCTGCTCTCGGTCGAGTCGTCGAACAGCAGCTGCATGCCGAGGCAGATGCCGAGCACCGGTTGAACGAGCGTCGGGATCACCGCGGCGAGGCCGGCCTGTTCGAGCCGCAGCATCGCATCTTCGGCCGCGCCGACGCCGGGCAGCAGCACACGCGGTGCCGCACGGATGACCGCCGCGTCGGTCGTCACGGTGGCGCGCGCGCCCAGCCGGTCGAGCGCATAGCCGCAGCGAGGCGAGGTTGGCGCCGCCGCTGTCGATGATCGACGACCGTCGGTCACAGCACACCCTTCGTGCTCGGCAGCTCGCTGCCTTCGCGCCGGAACGCCTGCCGCAGCGCGCGCCCCGTGCCCTTGAAGCACGCCTCGACCATGTGGTGCGTGTTGTCGCCGGTGACGCGCAGGTGGATCGCCGCGCCGAGCGTGTCAGCCAGCGAACGGAAGAAGTGCGGCACCAGCTCGGTGGCGAGTCCGCCGACTTCCGGCCGGTTGAAGCTTGCCCTCGAACACGCCGT
The DNA here is from genome assembly GCA_963769065.1 of uncultured Pseudomonadota bacterium. Taxonomy (GTDB): domain Bacteria; phylum Pseudomonadota; class Gammaproteobacteria; order Steroidobacterales; family Steroidobacteraceae; genus ZC4RG30. The sequence continues at coordinate 178,787 of CAVYKG010000003.1, forward strand.
AGGCACGGCCGGACAGGTCGATCGCGACCTGCACGCGCGCCTCGTCCATCGGCAGCAGGAAGCCGTAGCGCTGGATGCCGCGCTTGTCGCCGAGCGCCCGGCGCAACACCTCGCCGAGCGCGAGCGCGCAGTCCTCGACCGTGTGGTGCTCGTCGACGTGCAGGTCGCCGTCGCAACGCAGGTCGAGCGCGAAACCGCCGTGACGCGCGAGCTGCTCGAGCATGTGATCGAAGAAACCGTGGCCGGTGGCGATGCGGATCGGACCTTCCGCATCGAGGTCGACCGACACCGCGATTCGCGTCTCCTTGCGTCTCACGCGAACCCGTCGCGCGGCGCGCGAGCAGCTCTGCGCGCGATGTTCGGCCACGTCGCGCCGTCCGCCCCGTCGGCACGCACGCGCAGGCCGCGAAGGCCGAGATTGCGCGCGAGCTCGAGGTCGGTATCGCGATCGCCGACTACGGCGCTGGCGCGTCATGTCGACGGCGTGGCGGCTGAAGAAGTCGCCGACATGGCCGGCGCTCGGCTTGCGGCAGTCGCAGCCATCGCCGGGCCGGTGCGGGCAGACGAAGATCTCGTCGAAGACGAGGCCCTGCGACGCAAACGTGCGCAGCACGAACTGCTGCGGCTCCTCGAATGTCTCGCGCGGAAAGCTCGCGGTGCCGAGCCCATCCTGGTTCGTCACCATGACCAGCCGGTAGCCCGCCGCGGTGAGCCGCTGCAACGACGCGAACACGTCGGGCAGGAAGCGGATCTTCGCGAGGCTGTCGACCTGCTCGTCCGGTGGCTCCTCGATCAGCGTGCCGTCGCGGTCGACGAACAGCACCTTCATCGCCGCTTTGGTCATTGCAGGCTCCCGAGCAGCAGACGGTTCTGTTCCGGCGTGCCCACCGAAATACGCAGCGAGCGCGGCAGCAGCGGCTGGCGCACGTCGCGGATGATGAGGCCGCACCGATCGCACGCGCGCGAGAACCTCGTCCGCCACGGGCGTGTCGATCAGCAGGAAGTTCGCATCGCTCGGCCAGACGCGCGCGACCAGCGGCGACGCCGCGAGGCCCGCCGCGAGTCGCGCCCGTTCCTCAGCAGCAGGCGGATCCGCTCGCCCATGGCACGCGATCGCGGTCGGGCACGAGCAGCGGCGCGGTGACTTCGACCGTCAGCTCGGTGATCGCGTACGGCGGAATGACCTTGCGCGCGAGCGCGACGATCTCGGGCATCGCGATCAGCGTGCCGCAGCGCGCGCCCGCGAGCCCGTGCGACTTCGACAGCGTGCGCAGCACGACGATGTTCGGGTGCGACCGCATCTCTGCCGCGAGGCTCGCGACGCCGGCGAATTCGACGTAGGCCTCGTCGACCACCAGCAGCGCACGCGGCGCGAGCCGGTCGGCCAGATCGAGCAGCACGGTGCGATCGATGCAGTTGCCGGTCGGGTTGTTCGGCGAGCAGACGAAGACGAGCCGCGTGCGATCGTCGACCGCGCGCGAGAATGCCGTCGACGTCGAGGGCGAAGCCCGCGGGACGCATCGAGCGGCACCGTCACGACCTGCGCGCCCTGGATGCGTGCCGCCACGGCATACATGCCGAACGTCGGCGGACAGACGATCACCTGGTCGATGCCGGCCCGGCAGAAGATGCGGCAGAGCAGGTCGATGGCCTCGTCGCTGCCGCGCCCGACCAGCACCTGCTCGCGCGGCACGCCATACAGACGCGCGAGCCCGTCGACCAGCGCGGGCGGCTGCGGCTCCGGGTAGCGGTTCAGCCCCGCCGTCGGTCGAGTCGCCTTCGACTCGCCACGGCAGCTCGTTCGCATGCAGCCGCGTCAGCGTCGGCTCCCACGCCGCGTGCTGGTACGGGCGCAGCGCGCGTATCTCGGGCCGCGCCAGGTCAGTCACCCAGCTCATGCCGGCTGCTGCTGCGCGAGCACGTCGAGCCGCACCGCTCACGGCCAGCGCGTGCGCGTCGAGACCTTCGAGGTGCGCGAGCGTCTCGGCGGTGGGGCCGAGCCGGCGCAGGCCGTCCGCGGTCAGCTCCTGCACCGTGATGCGTTTGACGAAGTCGAGCACCGAGAGCCCGCTGTAGGCGCGCGCATAGCCGTAGGTCGGCAGCACGTGGTTGGTGCCCGAGCAGTAGTCGCCCATCGGTTCCGGCGACCACTCACCGAGGAACACCGAGCCGGCATTGACGACCTCGTCGAGCAGCGCGCGCGGCTCGCGCGTCTGGATGATCAGGTGCTCGGGTGCGTAGCGGTTCGACACGTCGACCGCGGTGGCGAGGTCGGGCACGAGGATGGCGCGGCAGTTGCCGAGCGATTCGGTGAGGATCGCGCCGCGCGACAGTGCGCGCATCTGCTCGGCAAGGGCCTGCGCCGTCGCTTGCCGCGAGCGCTTCCGAATCGGTCACCAGCACCGCCTGCGCGCGCGTGTCGTGCTCGGCCTGTGCGAGCAGGTCCGCGGCGACGAACTCCGGTCGCGCCGATGCGTCGGCGATCACCAGCACTTCCGACGGGCCGGCGGGCAGGTCGCACGCCGCGCCGTCCGGATCGGCCGCGACGAGCTGCTTCGCTGCCGTCGTCAGCGCCGTGCCGGGGCCATAGATCTTGTCGACCTTCGGCACGCTCGCGGTGCCATAGGCCATCGCTGCGATCGCCTGCGCGCCACCGGCCTTGAAGACATCCTCGACGCCGCACAGTCGCGCAGCGAACAGCACCGCCGGATTCGCGCCACCGTCCGGGGCCGGTGGCGTGCACAGCACGCGCGTCGGACAGCCGACGATCCGCGCCGGCACGGCCAGCATGACGACGGTCGAGGGCAAGGGCGCAGACCCCGCGGGCACGTACAGGCCAACCGCAGGGAATCGGCCGCAGCACGCGTTCGCAGCGCACGCCGGGCATCACTTCGAGCGACAGGGGCCCCGGCATCTGTGCACGGTGAAAGCGGTCGACGTTGTCGATCGCGACCTCGATCGCGCGGCGTTGATCGGCCGTCAGCGCGGTCGGCGGCGCGAGCGAACTCCTCACGCGTTGCCCGCAGCGAGTCGAGCGTGACCTTGTCGAAGCGAGCCGCGAAGCGGAGCAGGGCGGCATCGCCGTCCTGACGGACCTCGCGCACGATGGCGGCGGCCAGCTGCTCGACATCGCCGCGCGCAGACAACCGCGGACGCGCGATCGCGTCGATGCGTCCGCGCGCGTCGAGCGTCGGCCCAACGTGAGATCGGCAACGCGCTCATGCGAGCATCTTCTCGACCGGCAGCACCAGCAGTGCGCTGGCACCGGCCGCCTTCAGGCTCTCGAGCGTTTCCCAGAACACGTTCTCGCGGCACACCGCGTGGATCGCCACGCGGTCCGGATGCCCCTCGAGCGGGATGATGGTCGGCGATTCGCTGCCGGGCAGCAGCTCGCGGATGCGCGGCAGCGCGCTGCGCGGCGCGTGCAGCATGATGTACTTGCTCTCCTTCACCTGCTCTACGCCGTCGATGCGCATGCAGCAGCCGTGCGATCCACTCTTCCTTGAACGCGGGCAGCCGTACCGGCGTCCGGATCAGCACGGCTCGGCTCTCGAGCACCACCTGCACCTCGCGCAGGTGATTCGCCTGCAACGTCGAGCCGGTCGACACGAGGTCGCAGATGACGTCGGAACGACCGAGACGCGGCGCGATCTCGACCGCGCCCGACAGCGTGACGATCTCCGCCTCGATCGCGTTGTCCTTCAGGAACCGCGCGAGCGTGGCGGGGTAGGTGGTGGCGATGCGCTTGCCGGCGAGCGAGGCTGCGCCGTCGTAGGTGACACCATCGGGCACGGCGATCGACAGGCGGCACCGGCCGAAGTCGAGCGTGCGCAAAGTTTCGAAACGCGCGGTGAGCCCACGTTCGGCCATTTCGAGACGACGCTCTTCGAGCACGTTCAGCCCGACGAGGCCGAGGTCGCAGACATCCTCCTGCACGAGGTCGGGAATGTCGTCGTCGCGGACGAACAGCACGTCGAGCGGAAGGTTCTCGCCGAACCCCATCAGCTGATCCTTGCCGCGCGAGAGTTTCAGGCCGCATCGGCCGAGCAGGTCCAGGCACGGGTCGGTCAGCCGGCCCGATTTCTGCACCGCCAGCCGCAGTCTCGTTTCCTTATCCATTTCGCGAACTCTCCAGCCGACGTTGTGCCAGCGCGTAACCACCATTGCCATTGCCGAGATACCGCGCGACGCGACCGATCGTCGTGACGCTGACACCGGTGAGCCGGTGGATCTCGCGGTAGGGCACTTCCTGTTTCAGCCATTCGACAACTGCCCACCGGTCGGCCATCGCCTGCAGCTCCGCCGGCGTGCACAGGTCGCGCAGGAACGAACGCAGCTCATCAGGCGTGCGCATCGTCAGCATCGCCGTCATGAGATTCCGTTCGGCAACAGCTTCCTGTCGTGGCGACAGCGAGCGGTGGGCTTTCATGGCAGGTCGCACCGTGTCTCAATGTAATAGCACGCTATCACAACGCAACAAGCCGGTGCAACCGTCGTTTCTTGACGCTGTCACGGCCCGCAACCTAGAATTCGCCGGCTCATCGAGACCGGCTGAGGGATAAGGCCCTTCGACGCCGGGGCAACCCGCGTTCCTTGCGCAAGGGTGCCAACTCCTGCGGCAGCGGCCTCGCCAGGGCCAGCCGACAGATGAGCGCGCCGATGCCAGGTCCCGCAAGGGCCGCCCGGCTTAGCGCAAGCCGCTCGAGCGGCTCCGCAGGACGTCGGGCCGCTGTTGCTGGAGCCTCCGGTGAGCGCAAGTCCTGTTCCTCCCACTGCCGGCCATGCCGAACGCGAAGGCGTACTGCGCCTCGACGCCCCGTTTCCGTTGCACCACGGCGGCTCTCTGCCCGGGGTCTCGTTCGCCTGGCGGCTCGCCGGGCGCAGCGACGCCCCGGTCGTGCTGGTGCTCGGGGGCATCTCCGCGTCCCGTCGCGTCTTCACGCGGGAGGGCGGCAAGGAGGGCTGGTGGAACGAGATCGTCGGACCGGGGCGGGCGCTCGACAGCCAGCGCTACAACATCCTCGGAGTCGACTTCCTCGGCGGCAGCGGTGACTCCAGCGGCCCCACCACCGACAGCTATCCGCCCGTCTCGAGCTTCGACCAGGCGCGGGCGATCGAGGCGCTGCTCGACCATCTCGCCATTCCGCGCCTGCGCGCGATCGTCGGTGCGTCGTACGGCGCAATGGTGGGGCTCGCGTTCGGTCAACTCGCTCCGGCACGCGTCGAGCGGCTGATCGTCATCAGCGGCGCAGACGTGTCGCATCCGATGGCCACGGCGTGGCGCAGCGTCCAGCGATCGGTCGTCCGCTTCAGCCTGAAGGCGGGTTCGCCCGCCGACGGCATGGAGCTCGCGCGCGCGCTCGCGATGTCGACCTACCGCAGCCCGGAGGAATTCTCGGCCCGTTTCCGAGCGCCGCCGCGTTTCGACGGCACCCGTGCGGTATTCCCGGTCGAGGAATATCTGTTCGCGCGCGGTCGCGACTACGCGACGCGCTACCGGCCCGAATCGTTCATCTGTCTGTCCGAGTCGATCGACCTGCATTCGGTCGATGCGACCCGCATCCCGGTGCCGACCGAGGTCGTCGCCGTGAAGGAAGATCAGCTGGTGCCGATCGCCGACATGCGCGCGCTCGCCGCGCGGCTGCCCGACGCGCGTTTCCATGCGCTGTCGTCGCTGCACGGGCACGACGCCTTCCTGAAGGAAGCCGATCAGCTGCGGCCCATCCTCGCCACCCTCGAATCCGGAGATCGATCTTGAGCGACCAGTCCGCCTTCACCACCCGCGCGGTCCGCGCCGGTCTCGAATCCGACGACGTGACCGGCGCGGTCGTGCCGCCGATCCACCTGAGCTCGACCTACGCCTTCCGCGGTTACGGCGACAAGCGCACCTACGACTATTCGCGTTCCGGCAATCCCACTCGCGACCTGCTCGGCAACGCGCTTGCCGATCTCGAAGGGGGCGTCGGCGGCGTCATCACCGGTACCGGCATGAGCGCCATCACGCTGGTCGGCCACCTCCTCCCGCAGGGCGCGCGCATCGTCGCCCCCCACGACTGCTACGGCGGCACGTTTCGCCTGTTCACGGCCTGGAACCGTCGCAACGAGTTGAAGGTCGACTTCGTCCGCTTCAGCGACACCGCCGCGCTCGATGCCGCGCTGGCGGAGAAGACCGACCTGCTGTGGATAGAGACGCCGAGCAATCCGCTGCTGCGTATCACCGACGTCGCCGCCCTGGTCGAGAAAGTACGCGGCAAGGGCACGCTGGTCGCGGTCGACAATACCTTCCTCTCGCCCGCATGGCAGAAGCCGCTCTCTCTCGGCGCCGACATCGTCGTGCACTCGACGACGAAGTACATCAACGGCCACAGCGACAGTGTCGGCGGTGCGGTCATCGCCGCGAAACAGGAAGTGCAGGACCAGCTCGCGTGGTGGGCGAATGCGCTCGGCCTGACCGGCGCGGCGTTCGACAGCTTCCTCACGTTGCGCGGACTGCGAACGCTCGATGCGCGCCTGTCGGTGCACGGCCACAATGCCGGAGCGCTGGCCGACTGGCTCGCCGCACAGAAGGGCATCTCGAAGGTCTATTACCCCGGTCTCGCCTCGCATCCCGGACACGACGTCGCGAAGCGTCAGCAGAGCGGCTTCGGGGCCATCGTCACGATCGATCTCGAAGGTGGCGTGCCGGCGGTCAAGCGCTTCATCGACGGGCTCGAATACTTCTCGCTGGCGGAATCGCTCGGCGGCGTCGAAAGCCTCGTCGCGCATCCGGGCACCATGACGCACGCGGCGATGGACGAGCCGTCGCGGCGGGCGGCCGGTCTCGGCGACGGGCTGCTGCGCCTTTCGATCGGCATCGAGGCGCTCGACGATCTGCGCCGCGATCTCGATGGCGCGTTGAAGCGCGCCCGCGGCTGACGGTCAGCGGTGCAGCGCGGCGATGCAGTCGCGTACGAGACCGGGGCCGCCATAGATGAGCCCGGTGTAGAGCTGGACGAGGTCGGCACCGGCCGCGCGCATCGCGCGGGCGGCGGCGGGCGAGTCGATGCCGCCGACACCGATCAGGGTCGGTCCGGTGCCGAGCTGCTCGCGCAGACGGCTCACCTTCGCCAGCGCGAGCGCATGGACGGGCCGGCCACTGAGTCCGCCCATCTCCTTCTCGACGGTGCTGGTGCCGAAGCGCTGCACCGTGGTGTTCGTGGCGATGACGCCATCGAACCCTGCACCGCAGACACTGCGCGCCACGGCGTCGAGCGTCGCGTCGTCCAGATCGGGTGACACCTTGAGCAGCAGCGGCGGAGACCGCCCGGCCTCCGCTGCGCCGGCATGTCGTGCGGCCAGCAGTGCGTCGAGCAAGGGACCGAGCTTGTCCGCAGCATGCAGTTCACGCAGCGATTCGGTATTGGGGGAGGAGATGTTGACCGCCACGTAGTCGGCCACCGCCTGGACACCGCGCAGGCACGCGACGTAGTCGTCGGCGGCATCCTCGATCCGGGTGGCGGCGTTCTTGCCGATGTTGACGCCGACGATACCTGCGCCGGGCCGCCGGCCTACCAGCCGCGCGCATATCGGCCCGAGACCCTCGTTCGGAAACCCCAGGCGGTTGATCAGCGCGTGCTGCGCGGGCAGCCGGAACAGTCGCGGGCGTTCGCGGCCGGGCTGCGCGAGCGGCGTGACGGTGCCCACCTCGACGAACCCGAAGCCGAGGCTCCATAGCCCGTCGATCGCCTCTGCGTTCTTGTCGAAGCCGGCCGCAAGCCCGATGCGATTCGGAAAGCGCAGGCCCATGCGTTCGGTGCTGCCGCATTCGATCGGAGCGGCCGGCAGGTTGCCGCGAACGCGAAGTGCGTCCAGCGCGCAGCGGTGGGCGCGCTCGGCATCGAGGGCGAACAGCAGTGGCCGCAGCGCCCGGTACAGCATCTGGGTCGTCCGGTCAGTTCGTGAGCTGCGCGATCACGGCATCGCCGGCTTCACGCGTCGACAGACGGGTCGAATCGGACGTTGCGATGTCAGCTGTGCGCACCCCACGGGCCAGCGCGCGACTCACGGCCATCTCGACGGCACGGGCTTCGGTCTCGAGCTGCAGCGAATGCCGCAACAGCAATGCGACCGAAAGGATCGTGCCGATCGGGTTCGCGATGCCCTTGCCCGCAATGTCGGGTGCGGAGCCATGGATCGGCTCGTACAGGCCGCGGCGTCCGTCACCCAGCGATGCGGAAGGCGAGAGACCGAGCGAGCCGGCGAGCATCGAGGCCTCGTCGGTCAGGATGTCGCCGAACATGTTCTCGGTGACGATGACGTCGAAATCGGCCGGGCGACGGATCAGATGCATCGCGGCCGAATCGACCAGCATGTGTTCGAGCTTGACGTCGGCAAACTCGGTCGTCAGCACGCGGGTGACCGTCTCGCGCCACAGACGCGAGGTCTCGAGCACGTTCGACTTGTCGATCGAGGTGAGCTTGCCTCGGCGCTTCTGTGCGAGCCGCGCGGCCACGCGCGTGACGCGTTCTACCTCGGCGACGCGTGTAGGTGCAGAGGTCGCTCGCCGACTGCGCATCGCGGGTCTTGGTGCCGAAATAGATGCCGCCGGTCAGCTCACGGACGAACACGAGGTCTACCCCGGCGACCACTTCGGGCTTCAGCGTGGTGGAATTCTCGAGTGCCGGATGCACCGCGACCGGACGCAGGTTCGCATAGACCTGCAGCTCGCGGCGCAGACGAAGCAGGCCCGTCTCGGGTCGCAGCTTCGCGTCGGGTGCGGACCATTTCGGGCCGCCGATCGCGCCGAGCAGGATCGCGTCCGAGTCGAGGCAGCTCTCGAGCGTCGCGGCGGGCAACGGGTCGCCATCGGTATCGATCGCGATGCCACCGAAGCGACGCTCGTCGAGCACGAATTCGTGGCCGAACCGCTGGCCGACGGCCTGCAGCATGCGCACGCCCTCGGCGGCGACTTCCGGACCGATACCGTCCCCGCCGAGCACCGTGATGCGCGCGTTCACGACGCGGCTCCCGTGCGACGCGAGGTCATCACCGCGCGGTCGCGCTCGTAGCGGGAGATCTCCGGATCCTTCGACACGAGGTAGCCGAGCTGGTCGACACCGTTCAGCGAGGCAGTAGCGGGCGAACGGCTCGATCGGGAACGATACACGTCGGCCATCGGGCAGCGTCAGCGTCGAGCTTTCGACGTCGAGCGCAAGTTCGGCGCCGGGATGCGCGAGCAGCCACTGGTGCGTCGGCTCGTCCACCACGATCGGCACGCAGGCCGTTCTTCAGCGAGTTGCGAGCGGAAGATGTCGGCGATCTCGGTGCTGATGACGGCCTGGATGCCGTAGTCGAGCAGCGCCCACGGCGCATGTTCGCGCGACGAGCCGCAGCCGAAATTGCGTCCGCCGACGAGGATGCGCGCGCCGGCGTTCTCCGGCTGGTTCAGCACGAAGTCGGGCTTCGGCGTGCCATCGGCGTCGTAGCGCCAGTCGGCGAACAGCTGCTTGCCGAGACCCTCGCGCGCCGTCGTGCGTCAGGAAGCGGGCCGGGATGATCTGATCGGTGTCGACGTCGGTGAGCGGCAGCACGAGGCTGCGCGAGCGGATCTGTGCGTACGGGTTCCATGGGTTCTTGTCGCTTAGAGCAAGTTCGCGCGGATCGGTGAGGCGGCCGCGAATGGCGGACGCCGCGGCGGTCAGCGGGCTCGCGAGCAGCGTGCGCGCGCCCGATGCCCTGGCGGCCTTCGAAGTTGCGGTTGCTGGTGCTGACCGAGTACTTGCCCTTGCCGACCAGATCGCCGTTCATGCCGATGCACATCGAGCAGCCCGACTCGCGCCACTCGGCACCGGCATCGGTGAAGACCCGATCGAGCCCCTCGGCTTCGGCGGCTTTCTTGACCTGCTGCGAACCTGGAACGACCAGCATACGCACGCCGGGCGCGACCTTGTGCCCGCGCAGCACTTCGGCCGCAGCGCGCAGATCGGACAGGCGCGCGTTGGTGCAGCTGCCGATGAACACGACGTCGACCGGATGGCCGCCGATCGTCTCGCCGGCGCTGAAGCCCATGTAGGCGAGCGCCTTGTCGAACACGGGCGTCGGCCACGCGGGTCGGGCACGGCACCCGAAATCGGGATGACCATCCCGGGGTGCGTGCCGTACGTGACCATCGGCTCGACGCTGCTAGCATCGAGATCGACCTCACGGTCGTAAACGGCGCCCGCGTCCGATGGCAGCTTGCGCCACTCGGCGACGGCGGCATCCCATGCCGCGCCCTGCGGCGCACGCGGCCGACCCTTCAGGTACTCGAAGGTCGTGTCGTCGGGCGCGACCATGCCGGCGCGTGCGCCGGCCTCGATCGACATGTTGCAGACGTCATGCGCTCGTCCATGTCCAGCGCACGGATGGCGTCGCCGCGATACTCGATCACGTAGCCCGTGCCGCCGGACACACCGATCTTGCCGATGATGGCGAGGATCAGGTCCTTCGCGGTGACGCCGCGGCGCAGCGCGGCCGCTGACGTTGATGGCCATGCGTCTTCGGCTTGCCGCTGCAGCAGGCACTGCGTCGCGAGCACGTGGCCGACTTCGGTGGTGCCGATGCCGAAGGCGAGGCGCGCCGAATGCGCCGTGCGTCGCGGTGTGGCTGTCGCCGCAGACGATGGTCTTGCCGGGCTGCGTCGCGCCCAGCTCCGGGCCGATGATGTGCACGATGCCGCGGTGCTCGTGCCGGAGGCCGAGCAGTTCGACGCCGAACTCGGCGCAGTTCTTCTCGAGCGCACGGATCTGCAGTGCGGCCGACTCGATCGTGATCGGTGCGTTGCCGAAGATCTGCTCGGTGCGCGTCGGAGTCGAGTGGTCCATGGTCGCGAGGGTCAGGTCGGGGCGACGGACCGGCAGCCCGCGCTCGCGCAGCACGCTGAACGCCTGTGGCGAGGTCACTTCGTGGACGAGATGCAGGTCGACGTACAGCACCGCCGGCGTCTCCGGCGATTCGGCCACGACTTCGTGCTTTTCCCAGACCTTCTGGAACAGTGTCTTCGCGGTCAAACGCCAGCTCCTAGATCGCGGCGGCGCGCTTCGCGGCCGGTTCGACCGGCTCGAGCCAGCCGTACTTGTCGGGCGTCTTGCCGGTGAACAGGCCGAAGAACGCCGACTGCAGCGCCTCGGTGATCGGCCCGCGCTTGCCGGTGCCGACGTCCAGCCGGTCGACGCTGCGCACCGGGGTGATCTCCGCGGCGGTGCCGGTCATGAAGATCTCGTCGGCGATGTACAGCATCTCGCGCGGAATCGAAGTCTCGCGCACTTCGAAACCGCGGTCGGCGCGCAAGTCGCATCACGGTGTCGCGCGTGATGCCACCGAGGACCGAGTGCGCGAAGCCCGGCGTGTGGATGATGCCGTCACGGATGACGAACAGGTTTTCGCCGGCGCCCTCGCTGACCGTGCCATCGGGCGCGAGGCCGATGCCTTCGGCGAAGCCGAGGCGCTTGGCCTCATAGCTGATGAGCTGGCTGGAGAGGTAGTTGCCGGCCGCCTTGGCGAGCGCGGGCAGGGTGTTCGGCGCGACGCGCTGCCACGACGACACGCAGACGTCGACGCCCTCGGCCTCGCTGTCGGCGCCGAGATACTTGCCCCATTCCCACGCGGCGACGGCGACTTCGACCGGCGGGTCTATCTTCGGCGCGACGCCGATCTCGCCGTAGCCGCGGAACGCGACCGGACGCAGGTACGCGCCGTTGCTCAGCCCGTTCGCGAGCACGACTTCGCGGCACGCCGCATTGATGTCGTCGGCCGAGAACGGAATGCCGATGCGATAGATCTTCGCCGAATCGAACAGCCGCCGCGTGTGGTCGCGAAGGCGGAAGATGACCAGGCCCTTGTTGGTCGCGTAGGCACGGACGCCTTCGAACACCGACGAGCCGTAGTGCAACGCGTGCGACAGCACGTGCACCGTCGCGTTCTCCCACGGGACCAGCTTGCCGTTGAACCAGATGTGTTTGGTGGCCGGTATGGGCATGAAATTCGACTCCAGTCAGACCGCGGTCTGCGCGAGACGCTCGGCTTCCCGGCGTTCGGCGGACGACGCGCTTCGCGCAGTACGCTGCGCGAGTTCGATTCGGTTGATCACTTCGAGCAGCGCGTTCACGCTGGCCTCGACGATGTTGGTGCTGATGCTGGCACCGCGATAGCTGCGGTCGCCGTGCGTCACGTAGACGACGGTCTCGCCCTGCGCGTCCTCACCCACGGTCAGCGCGCGCACTTCGTACTTCGTCACCTTCAGCTGCACGCCGGTCGCGTCCTCGACCGCCTTGTACGCCGCATCGACGGGACCGTCACCGCTGCCGTTCGCGGCGACCTCGTGTCCGTCGATGTGCCGCAGGCTCAGCTTCGCGGTGGAGCTGACGCCCGACGCGGCCGCCGACTCGAGCGAGGCGAGCGACCACGGGCCGGCTTCGTGCCCTTCGGCGTTGAGCACGAGAGCCTCGATGTCGCCGTCGAACAGCTCCTTCTTGCGGTCGGCGAGCGCCTTGAACTCCGTGAAGACGCGCTCGAACTCGGCCTCGTCGATCTGGAACCCGAGCTTCTGCACGCGCTCGCGCAGCGCGTGGCGCCCGCTGTGCTTGCCGAGCACGAGGGTGGTGCGCGACAGCCCGACGTCCTCGGGCCGCATGATCTCGTAGGTCTGGGCGTTCTTCAGCATGCCGTGCTGATGGATGCCCGACTCGTGGGCGAACGCGTTCTCGCCGACGACGGCCTTGTTGCGCGGAACGCTGGCGCCGGTGATGTTCGCGACCAGCCTGCGAGGTCGGATACAGACGGCTCGTGTTGACGTTGGTCCGGCAGTTGAAGAACGCCGAGCGCGTCTTCAGCGCCATCACGACTTCCTCGAGCGCGCAGTTGCCGGCGCGCTCGCCGATGCCGTTGATGGTGCACTCGATCTGGCGCGCACCGGCGACCACCGCCGCCAGGCTGTTGGCGACCGCCATGCCGAGGTCGTCGTGGCAGTGCACCGACAGACGCACCTTGTCGATGCCGCGCACGTTGCTTGCGCAGATAGCGGAACAGTTCGGCGAATTCGTCCGGCACCGTGTAGCCGACGGTGTCGGGAATGTTGATCGTGGTCGCGCCGGCCTCGATGACCGCCTCGACCACCTCGGCCAGGAAATCGAGCTCGGTGCGCGAGGCGTCCTCGGGCGAGAATTCGACGTCTTCGCAGTGCTCGCGAGCCCACTTCACGCCTTCCACCGCGCGACGGACGATCTCCGTCGTTGGCCATGTTCAGCTTGAACTCGCGATGGATCGCACTGGTTGCGAGGAACACGTGCAGTCGATGACGCTCGGCGGCCTTCAGCGCCTTGGCCGCGACTTCGATGTCATCCCGCGCGCAGCGCGCAAGACCCGCGATGATCGGGCCGTGCACCTCGCGCGCGACGGCGTTGACGGCATCGAAGTCGCCGCGCGAGGCCGCGGGGAAACCTGCTTCGATGACGTCGACACCCAGCTCCGCCAGCGCCTTGGCGACCCGCAGCTTTTCCGGCTGCGTCATGCTGCAGCCCGGCGACTGCTCGCCGTCGCGCAACGTGGTGTCGAAGATCAGGACCTGATCGTCAAGGTGCGCCATGGGAGCTCCTTACCTGACGCGGATACGCGTCAAGCCCGTTCCTCCGAGAGCCAGGGCATGCGTTCACGCAGCTTCGCGCCGACCTTCTCGATCTTGTGATTGAGGTCGGCCTTCATCAGCTTGTTGTACTTCTTCAGGCCCGACTTGTTCTCGGCGATCCAGCGACGGGCGAACTTGCCCGACTGGATGTCCTCGAGGACCTTCTTCATTTCCTTCTTCGACGCACGGTTGACGACGCGCGGGCCGCTCGTCATGTCGCCCCACTTGGCGGTGGTCGAGATGTACTTGTGCATCTTGGCGAGACCGCCTTCGTGCAGCAGGTCGACGATGAGCTTCAGTTCGTGCAGCACTTCGTAGTACGCGACTTCCGGCTGGTAGCCGGCTTCGATCAGCGTCTCGAAGCCCTTCAGCACGAGCTCGGTCGCGCCACCGCACAGCACGGCCTGTTCACCGAACAGATCGGTCTCGGTCTCTTCCGCGAACGTCGTCTCGAGCACGCCGCCACGGGTCGAGCCGATGCCGTGCGCGTAGGCGAGAGCGCGCGCGTGCGCGTTCTTCGTCGCGTTCTGGTGAACGGCGATCAGTGCCGGCACGCCGCGGCCCTGCTGGAACTGACGACGCACGAGGCCACCCGGGCCCTTCGGCGCGATCAGCACGACGTCGAGGTCCTTGCGCGGGCGGATCTGCTTGAAGTGGATGTTGAAGCCGTGCGCGAACAGCAGCGTCGAGCCCTTCGCGAGCGTGTCCTTCGACTTCGTTGTACAGCGCCTTCTGCGTCGTGTCGGGCACGAGGAATGCGACCAGATCGGCATCGATCACCGCCTGATCGGGCGTCGTCGACTTCGAGGCCGTCCTTCTTCGCCTGCTTGAAGCTGTCGCCCTTGCGGACGCCGACGACGACGTCGAAGCCGCTGTCCTTCAGGTTCAGCGCATGCGCCCGACCCTGGCTGCCATACCCGAGCACGGCGATCCGCGCGTTGCGCAGTGCCTTCTTGTCAACGTCTTTTTGTCCGTAGATACGCATCACATAACTCCCGTTCGCCCAACAAAAAACCCCGCATCGGCTGTGAGGCCGGTGCGGGGTCTAGAGGTTCCTTGACTACCAGCGGCCGTTTCGGATCAGACTCGCTCGCAGCGCCCGCACCAGCCACCCGCGAGGGGCAGCAGCAGCTTCAGTCGTACTACGAATGTGGTCTGGGAAAGTGCGTTCATCAGGGCCGGGAATGTCATCACAACGGCTAAGTCGTTGTCAATGAAAGGCCCCGGCCGAAACCGCGATGGCGTAAGCTTTCACGCCCTCGAGCCGTGATGCCCGAATTGCCGTGAGCGACGACTTCCGTTCCGTGCTCCTGACCGACGCACCTTCGACCACGGTCCCGCTGGTCCTGGTCGGCGAAGGGGCGCCGTATCGCGAGCTCCTGTCAACGCGCAGCGCAGCCGAAGCGCGCCAGCTCGCCACGATCGATTACCGCCCCGAGCGCGGCCGCATCGCCTTGCTCCTCGACGCAGCCGGCGAGCCTTCGCTCGCTGTGGCCGGCCTCGGCTCCGGAGGTGCCGCATCGCGGGTCGCGTTCGACCCGTGGCTCGCCGCCACCATCGCCGATCGCCTGGCGCCGGGCGCGTATCGCCTCGCGAGCCCGCTCACGCCCGCGGCCGCGACCCAGTTCGCGCTCGGCTGGGTGCTCGCGCACTACCGCTTTTCCGCTTACCGCAAGGCGGCGCCGTGCCGCGCACTGCTGGTCGAGCCGGCGAATTGCGAGGCGCGCTACGTGCGGGCCGCGGCCTCGGCGATCACGCTCGCTCGCGATCTGGTCAATACGCCGCCGAACGCGCTGGGCCCGGCCGAGCTCGCTGCCGCGGCGATCTCCCTTGCCGCGTCGCATGGCGGTACCTCGCGCGTCATCGAGGGCGAGGCGCTGCGCGAGGGCTATCCGCTGATCGACGCCGTCGGGCGGGGTGCGCTGCCGGTGCGCGCGCCGCGTCTGGTCGAGCTGCGCTTCGGGCGGGCCGGCGCCCCGCGCGTCGTGCTGGTCGGCAAGGGCGTCTGCTTCGATACCGGCGGGCTCGACATCAAACCCGCCGCCGGCATGCTGCTCATGAAGAAGGACATGGGCGGGGCCGCGGCCGTGCTCGGCCTGACGCAGCTCCTGCGTACGCTCGACGCGCCGATCGACCTGCGGGTGCTGGTGCCTGCCGTCGAGAACGCCGTGGATGCGGCGGCCTTCCGGCCGAGCGACGTCTACCGGTCACGCAAGGGCCTCACCGTCGAGATCGGCAACACCGACGCCGAAGGGCGGCTGGTGCTCGCCGATGCGCTGCACGATGCGGGCGACCCGGCGCCCGACCTGCTGGTCGACCTCGCGACGCTGACCGGCGCGGCCCGCGTCGCCCTCGGGCCCGAGCTGCCGGCGGTCTTCTCCGGCGACGAACAGCTGTCTGCCGACCTCGCGCGGTGCGGCGCCGAGCAGGGCGATCCGGTGTGGCCGATGCCGCTCTGGGATGCGTACGACGACGACCTCGCCAGCCGCGTAGCCGACGTCGGCAATGCATCGGCCAACGCGTTCGCCGGGTCGATCACCGCGGCGCTGTTCCTGCGACGCTTCGTCGCCGATCCGGCGCGCTGGCTGCACGTCGACCTCTACGCATGGAACTCCCGTGACCGTCCGGGCCGCCCGCTCGGCGGGGAAGGCCAGACCATACGCGCGCTCTATGCGCTGATCCGGCAGCGATTCGGATGAGCCGGAGCGGTCCCGGCGCGATGGCGCTGGCGCTCTACCGACGCGAGTCGCTGTCGTGGGCACTCATCGGTTTCACGCTCGGTCTGGTCGAGGGCGCCACCGCGGCGGTGTTGCTGAAGAAACAATACCAGGGGCTTGCGCCGCCTCACGTCGTCAACCTCGCGGTCGCGTTCGTCAGCGGCGCACCGGCCCTCTCGAACGTCGTGAGCTTCCTGTGGGCGAACCTCGCGCATGGGCGCGAACGTGTGCGACTGATGGTCTGGCTGTTTGCGACCTTCGCGGTCCTCGTCGGTCTCATCGGCCTCTCGCCACAGGCGTCCGCTGGCCTCACCGTCACGGTTCTTTCGGTGATCGCCGCGCGCGTCATCTGGTCGGGCATCCTCACGGTGCGCTCGGCGGTCTGGACGGCGAACTACCCTCGCGCAGTGCTCGCGCGCATCACCGGCCGCATCGTCGTGGTCACCTCGCTCGGCATCGCCGCGGCGGCGGCGCTCGCGGGCTGGCTGCTCGAGGCGCGTCCGAACTCACACGCGGGTTGTATGGCCTCGCGGCGCTGACTGGCCTCGCCGCGGCACTGCTGTACCGGCAGATGCGCGTGCGGCGCGAATATGCGCTGCTCTCGGCCGAGAATGCCGCGCTCGGCCAGAGCCAGCTGTTCAGTCTCGGCGTGATGCGGCAGATCCTGCGGGACGATCCGGCCTATCGCCGCTATCTCTTCTGGCTCGGTGTCTACGGCGCGGGCAACCTCATGGTCAGTGCCCAGCTGGTGGTCGTGTTCTCCGACCAGCTGCACCTGCCGAGCGCGACACAGATCGGAGTGCTTGCGATCGTCCCGTTGCTGTCCATCCCGCTGTTCACGCCGGCCTGGGCTCGCCTCTTCGATTCAGGGCACGTCATCGAGTACCGCTCGCGGCAATGCCTCGCGATGATCGCGGCCATCATCGTGCTGTCCGGCGCGGTGTTCGTGCCCTGGCCGGCGCTGCTGTGGATCGGTGCGCTGATGCTCGGCGCCGCAACCGCCGGCGCGAACCTCGGCTGGAACCTCGGCCACAGCGATTTCGCATCGCTCGGCCGCATGCAGCAATATATGGGAGTCAACGTCACACTGACCGGCATGCGCGGATTGATCGCGCCGCCAGTCGGCGTGCTGGCATACGAGGCGCTCGAGCTGGTCGCCGGAGGGGCAGGGCGCTATGCGCTGTTGTTGCCGCTCCTGCTGACGCTCGCCGGCGCATGGGGTTTCAACAGCATGAAGGACGGCGCGCGCCGCACGCCGCCGTCGAGGTGAACCGGAAGTGAGCAAGACCGACAAGACCCGTCCGCAGCACGACGTGCGCGAACATTCGCGCCTCGTGGTCGACACGCCGAAGCAGACGCCCCGCACGTGCCATGTTGCGCGCGGTCGGCTTCGAAGACGCGGACTTCGGCAAGCCGCAGATCGGCATCGCCTCCACCTGGGCAACCTCACGCCCTGCAACATGCACATCGACGAGCTCGCCAAGGAGGCGGTCGCCGGTGCCGACGAGGCCGGCGGCAAGGGCGTGCTGTTCAACACCATCACCGTGTCCGACGGCATCTCGATGGGCACGCCGGGCATGCGCTACTCGCTCGTGTCGCGCGAGGTCATCGCCGACTCGATCGAGACCGTGGTCGGCGCGCAGGGCTTCGATGGTCGTGATCGCCATCGGCGGCTGCGACAAGAACATGCCCGGCTGCGTGATGGCGATCGCCCGGCTGAACCGGCCGGCGGTCTTCGTCTATGGCGGCACCATCCGGCCCGGCAGAACGCCGCACGACATCGTCTCGGTGTTCGAGGCGGTCGGGGCGCATGCGAGCGGCACGCATCAGCGACGAACAGCTGCACGAGGTCGAGCGCACGGCGATTCCCGGGCCCGGCAGCTGCGGCGGCATGTACACGGCCAATACCATGGCCTCCGCGATCGAGGCGCTCGGCATGTCGCTGCCCGGACAGCTCGGCGCAGGAAGCGGTGTCGCGACAGCAAACGCACCGACTGCCGCCGCGCCGGCGCGGCCGTATGGCAACTGCTCAAGGCGGCATCACGCCCGAGCGACATCCTGACGCGCAAGGCCTTCGAGAACGCGATCACGATGACGATCGCGCTGGCGGGCTCGACCAACGCGGTGCTGCACCTGCTCGCCATCGCGCACGAGGCGCGGGTGAGGCTGTCGATCGACGACTTCACGCGCATCGGCAAGCGCGTGCCGGTGCTGGCCGACGTCCGCCCGAGCGGCCGTTACCTCATGTCCGAACTGATCGCGATCGGCGGCATCCAGCCGCTGATGAAAACGCCTGCTGCACGAGGGTCTGCTCCACGGCGACTGCCTGACGGTCACGGGCAAGACACTGGCCGAGAACCTCGCGGGAGTGGCGGACTACCCACCGGACCAGGACATCATTCGCCCGCTCGGCAATCCGATCAAGAAGGACAGCCACCTCGTCGTGCTGTACGGCAATCTCGCCCCCGAAGGCGCAGTCGCGAAGATGACCGGCAAGGAAGGCCTGACGTTCAGCGGCACCGCGCGAGTGTTCGAGGGCGAGGAGGCTGCCACGGCTGCAATTCTCGACGGCAAGATCAAGGCCGGCGACGTCGTCGTCATCCGGCAGGAAGGGCCGCGCGGCGGACCTGGCATGCGCGAGATGTTGAGCCCGACCAGCGCGATCATGGGGCGCGGTCTCGGCGACAGTGTCGCGCTCATCACCGACGGCCGCTTCTCCGGCGGAAGCCACGGCTTCGTGGTCGGACACATCACGCCCGAAGCGGCAGTCGGCGGGCCGATCGGCCTCCTGCGCAGCGGTGACCGGATCACGATCGACGCGCGCAAGCGAGGCATCGACGTCGAAGTGACCGTGGCCGAGTTGAAGCGGCGTGCCAAGGTCTGGAAGGCGCGTCGCCCTTTTACGGAACGCGGCGTTCTCGGCAAGTATGCCCGCGTCGTCCGCAGCGCTTCGAAGGGTGCAACCACCGATTGACAGCAGAACTACGTTTTCCTGCTGCTGGCGTGATGTTGTGTGTCAGAAGGGCAGGCGTTAGAGTTGATCAACAGTCGAAGCTTCGAAGTTTCCGCAAGGAGCTTCGAGGAACAATTCGAACGAGGCAGCGGGGGCTGCCAACGGCTGCAACGCTACGTATTGCGACGGTCCGGTCTCGAGAGTGACGACGTTGACGGATGCACTGGTTCGGTCATGCATCCATAACTTCGAACGCGCTCTTTGTTACCGGTTCAACGATCGGAACGAGTAGGACTTAGTTGATACACAGACAGAGTGGCTACGGACTTGCGCGGGTACTGAAAGGCCGCTACCGTGCGGCGCTCACAGATTGCGCAAGTTCTGCTTGCAAAGTCTCAACCTTCTCCTGACCAGGGCACAGCTCAAGAAAAAATCTATGGGCGTATACGTACACGAAAGTAATTGGGCTTCGAAGCGCGGCCTCGTCTTCATCGGCGTAGTCGGGCTCCATGTCGTCCTCGTGTGGGGCCTAGCGAATGGCTTCGCAGTGAAGGTCGTGGAGTCACTGGCTCCGCCGATCATCACGGACCTCATCGAAGAGAAGACCGAAGAAGAGGCGCCGCCGCCGCCGCCGCCTCCGAAGATGGAGCTGCCGCCGGTCGAGGTTCCGCCGCCGGTCGTCGACATCACGATCCCGGTCGAAAGCAACACCACCGCGCTGTCGAACGTCACCGACAAGCCGCTGCCCCCGGCGCCGCCGCCGGTCGTCGCGGCACCGCCGGTCGCACGCACCCCGCTGCGTGTGAATCCGAAGTCGCAGCAGCCGAACCTCGACGACTACTACCCGCCGGCGTCGAAGCGCCTCGGCGAGGAAGGCGTCGCCCGAGTCAAGGTGTGCGTGAACGTGAACGGCCGGGTCGAGTCCGCCGAGCTGGAGGGGACCAGTGGCACGCCACGTCTGGACGAGGCCGCCGTCAAGGTTGCCAAGGTCTATCGGCTCATCCCGCCGACCGAGAACGGCAAGCCGGTCCCGGGCTGCGCTCCGCTTCCTATCCGCTTCAAGCTGACGGGCAACTGACGCCCGTCACGATCCGAGTTTCGAACCTTCGCCACTTCTGGTCTAGAAAAAACGTCCCCGCCCAGCGCGGACCATATTTTGTAATCGAGGAAACAAATGGAAAACCAAGCCGTCGACGCCGCCGCCGTACCCGCCGCACCTGTCGACAATCCGTACGGTTTCGAGGCGCTGATCAATCACGGCACGGGCATCTCGTACGCAGTGCTCGCGATCCTGGCGATCATGTCCCTGACCTCGTACTACGTCTTCATCACGAAGTTCTACGACCAGTGGAAGATCGGCAAGGCCGCCCGCAACGTCGAGAAGCACTTCTGGACTGCCGCCTCGCCGAAGGAAGGCGCCGAGAAGCTGCCGAAGGATGACGACTTCCGCGTCATCGCCGAGAGCGCCATCCGCGCCGCCGCGCACCACGAAGGCCGCCTCAACGAGCGCATCAGCCTGAACGACTGGCTCGCGATGGCGCTGCAGCGTTCGGTCGACGCGCTCCGCAGCCGCCTTTCGACGGGCCTCTCGTGGCTCGCGACGGTCGGTTCGACCGCGCCGTTCGTCGGTCTGTTCGGCACGGTGTACGGCATCCTGAACGCGCTCGTCACCATCGGTCTGTCGGGCCAGCCGTCGATCGACAAGGTCGCGGGTCCGGTCGGCGAGGCGCTCATCATGACCGCGCTCGGCCTGTTCGTCGCGGTGCCGGCGGTGTTCTTCTACAACATCCTGCTGGGTCGCAATAAGGCGATCTTCGACATGCTCCGCGAGTTCACGGGCGATCTCGAGTCGTACCTGATCGGCGGTGTCCGTCCGGAAGCGGTTGTTCCCGGCCGTCCGGTGGCGCCGGCCGCAGCCGCGGTCCGCAAGTAAGCGTTAGCGACCACTCGCACGAGGGCTGACAGCCATGTCGATGAATGTAGGCGGCGGCGGCGGTGACGACGAACACGAGGTGATGGCGAGCATCAACACCACGCCGCTCGTGGACGTGATGCTGGTGATGCTGATCATCTTCCTGATCACCATCCCGATCATCACCAAGACGGTGAAGGTGGATCTGCCCACGCCGCGCAACATCGCGACGCAGACGAAGCCCGAGAACATCACCGTCGCGGTCGATCGCGACGGCAAGGTGTACTGGAACGGCAACTCGGTCGCGGACCGCACGCAGCTTCTCAACCTCGTGGTTGCCGAAGCGCGCAAGGTTCCGCAGCCCGAGATCCACATCCGCGGCGATCGCCAGGCACGGTTCGAAGCCGTGGGCCGGGTGATCTACGTCATCCAGAACGGCGGCCTGGTCAAGGTCGGCTTCCTCACTGAGCCGAAGGCCGGCGGCTGACGCCGTCGCCTTCCTTCAATTCGATTCGGGGTAAGAACCTATGTCGATGAGTGTCTCAACGGGTAGCAGCGATGCGCCGATGTGCGACGTCAACACGACGCCGCTCATCGACGTCATGCTCGTCATGCTCGTGATGCTGATCATCACGCTGCCGATCCAGACGCACGCCGTAAAACTCGATATGCCGCGGCCGACCGACGCGCCTCCGCCGGAAACCCAGCCGCGCGTGATCGACATCGAAGTCGATTACGACGGCCTGATCCTGTGGAACGGCACGCCGACTCCCCTCAGCACGCTCGAAAGCTACTTCCGCCAGGAAGCACAGCTCGAACCGCAGGCTGAAATCCATCTGCGGCCCGATCGCCGCGCGAAGTACGACGTCGTCGCGAACGTGCTCGCGTCGGCCCAGCGCAACCGGATGGTCAAGATCGGGTTTGTAAACGTTTCCCAGTATCGCGAGTAATCAGGAGTCGGGCGGCCTTCCGGCTGCCCGGTTCAGTCGCCATTCAGCCGGCGGAGGCCAAGGTCTTCGCCACAGATCCAATTTTCGAGGTCAACCATGTCGAAGCCTTTCGTTGCCGGCGTTGCTGCAGCCATCGCTCTTGCCGTCAGTGGCGTGACCGTCACGACCGCTGTCGTCGCGCAGGAAAAGGAAGCCGTCAGCAAGGCTGCGGCGAAACCCCTCAAGGCCGCGAACGATGCCGTCCAGGCCAAGAAGTGGGATGAGGCACTCGCGAAGCTGCAGGAGGCCAAGGCCGTCTCCGGCGCCACTGCTTACGACAAGTACGTCATTGCCCAGCTCGAAGCCTTCGCGTACGCACGCAAGGGCAACTTCGCCGAAGCGGGCCGCGCGATGGAAGATCAGCTCAACTCCGGCAAGGTTCCGGCGGCGGAGCAGGGCAAGCTGATCAACGGTCTGTCGACCGTCTATTACCAGCTGAAGAACTATCCGAAGTCGGCCGAGTACGGCCAGAAGGCCATCGCGGCGGGTGCCGCCGATGCCGACACGTACACGCTCGTTGGCCAGTCGTACTACCTGCAGGGCAAGTACCAGGACACGATCAAGTTCCTGAACAGCTACGTCAGCGATCAGGAAAAGCGCGGGCAGACGCCGAAAGAGCAGACGCTGCAGCTCGTCAGCGAGTCCTACATCAAGCTGAACGACAACAACGGCAGCACCGCCACGCTCGAGAAGCTGGTTTCGTATTACCCGAAGCCGAACTACTGGAACAACCTGCTGTACGTGCTGATGCGCACCGAGGGCAACTCGGACCTCGTCACGCTGAACATCTATCGGCTGATGCTCGACACGAACACGCTGAAGCAGGCGTCCGATTTCACGGAAATGTCGCAGCTCGCCATCGAACGCGGCACGCCGTGCGAGGCTCAGCACGTGCTCGAGAAGGGCAATGCCGAGAACGCCTTCACCGAGCAGCGCGACAAGGATCGCAACGCGCGTCTGCTCGAGACCGCGAAGAAGTCGTGCCTCGCCGACAAGGCCGGTATCGCGAAGTTCGAGACCGAAGCGAAGGCGACGGCAGCCGGCGAAGCCGATGTCCGTCTGGGCCAGGCGTACCTGAGCTTCGACCAGTACGACAAGGCGGTCGAGGCGATCCAGCGCGGCATCGGCAAGGGCCAGCTGAAGTCGCCGGAAGAAGCGCAGATCCTTCTCGGTATCGCGCAGCTGAAGGCGAAGAAGGCCGATGAGGCAGCGAAGTCCTTCAAGGCCGCTAAGGGCGACGCGAAGCTGACGCGCCTCGCAAATCTGTGGGCCCTGCACGCGAAGGCCTGACCGTTCGATGACACGCAAGCGCGCGCCGGCATCCGCCGGCGCGTCGGCGGACCGGTTACCACCGTCCGCCCAGGTGCAGGTCGTGCGGGCGAAGCTCCACGGCCTGCACGTGACGGGCTCCGCGCTCGACTATCACGGCTCCATCACGCTCGATCCCGACCACTGCGATGCGGTCGGCATCGTGCCGATGGAGTTCGTCGACATCTGGAACCGGCATTCCGGTGCGCGGCTCTCTACTTACGTCATCCACGGCAAGCGCGGTTCGCGCTGCTGCATCCTGAACGGCGCCGCGGCTCGCACCTGCCAGGTCGGCGATGCGGTCATCATCTGTGCGAGCGCCTTCATGCCGCTGGCAGAGGCGCATCTGCCGCGGCCAAGGGTTGCGGTGTTCGATGCGGCGAACGAGATCGAAGAGTTGCTCGAGTATCGCGTCGAGCAATCGCCAGACGGTCGATCGACGTTCGAGACCGTCACGCTGCAGGCTGGAACCAGGCGCAAAGTCCGACGGCGATAAGGTCGCTTGTAAGGAGACCGGACTGGTGGCCAGCTACTTGGCGAGCCTTTCCCTCAACTCCGGCAGTATGGCGAACAGGTCGCCGACCAGGCCGAAGTCGGCGATCTCGAAGATCGGCGCATCGGCGTCCTTGTTGATCGCGACGATGGTGCCGCGCGTCCTTGATGCCGGTCAGGTGCTGGATCGCGCCCGAGATGCCGATCGCGATGTACAGCTCGGGCGCGATGATCTTGCCGGTCTGGCCGACCTGCAGCTCGTTCGGCACGTAGCCGGCGTCGACCGCGGCGCGCGAGGCGCCGACTGCCGCGCCGAGCTTGTCGGCGAGCGAGTAGATGAGCTTGAAGTTATCCGCGCAGCCGAGCGCGCGACCGCCAGAGACGACACGGTTCGCCGACTGCAGATCGGGGCGATCGCTCTTGCCCTGCGGCAGTTCGACGAAGCGCGTGTGCGTCGGCAGCGGCGACATCGAGCGCGTACGGCGACTTCGACCGGCGCGACGCATTGCCGGCCGCCGGCAACGAGGCGGTGCGCACGGTCGCGACGACCGTGCCCGGTCGGCGACGCTCGACGGTGACGATGGCGTTGCCGGCGTAGATCGGCCGCGTGAAGCGTGTGCGCGCCCTCGACCGCTCATGACGTCGCTGACCTGGGCGACGCCGAGCAGCGCAGCGACGCGCGGCATCAGGTCCTTGCCGAACGTGGTGGACGGGCCGAGCACATGCGTGAAGCTGCCCGCGAGCGACACGATGGCCGGTGCGAGCGACGCCGCGAGGGGGTGCGCGAACGCGGCATCGTCGATGAGGTGCACCTCCGCGACGCCTTCGAGCGAAGCAGCGTCCGCCGCGATGGCAGCGACTCCTGCACCAAGCACCGCGACGTCGGATCTCCGCCTCGGGCAAGCCACTCGCGCAGCGCACGCACCGCGCGGTGGCGGCGTTCAGCTGGCGGCCGATCGTGCTCGGCGATGATCAGGATGCGGTTCATCAGACGAGCCCCCGGTTCTTCAAGCGTCGACGAGCTCGGCGACGTTCTTGACCAGGACGCCTTTCTGCCTCACTGCTGGCGCGGTATAGGCAACGACAGTCTGCTGCGCGCGGCGGGGTCGATCGTCGAGCTCTGCCAGCGTCACCACCGCGATCGGCTTCTTCTTCGCCTTCATGATGTCGGGCAACTTGACGTAGCGCGGCTCGTTCAGCCGCAGATCGGTGGTGATGACGGCGGGCAGGTCGACCTCGATGGACTCGAGGCCGGCATCGACTTCGCGCGTGACGCGCGCGACCGTCGCCGTCGACTTCGATCTTCGAGGCGAACGTCGCCTGCGGGCGGTCCCACAGCGCGGCGAGCATCTGACCGGTCTGGCCGTTGTCGTCGTCGATCGCCTGCTTGCCGAGCAGGACGAGATCGGGCGACTCCCGACGCGACCAGGTGCGAGGAACACGCGGGCGACGTCGAGCGGCTCGAAGTCGCCTCGTCGATCTGCACGTGGATCGCGCGGTCGGCGCCCATCGCGAGGCGCGGTGCGCAGCTGCGTCTGCGACGTCGGCCGGCCCGATCGACACCGACGACGACTTCGGTGGCGAGGCCTTGCTCGCGCAGTCGCAGCGCTTCTTCGAGCGCGATCTCATCGAACGGGTTCAGGCTCATCTTGACGCCGTCGGTGACCACGCCGCCGCCATCGGGCCGCAGCTGGATGCGCACGTTGTAGTCGATGACGCGCTTGACGCCGACGAGAATTCTGTTCATGGGCGGTTCGGGGCGAGGTGGCGGCCGCGCAGGCGGGGGCGCGAGTATACGCAATCTCTCGCCCTTCCAGGCAGCCGGCCGCCTCGCGTGGAGGGGCCGTTTGGCGCTATATTTTGCCGTTGGGCCGCACCAGGCCGCGTTGCCGAGAACACGATGAAGACCGAACCGCGCATCCGCCCGAGCGACAGTACGCGCAACGTGCGCTACGAGATCCGCGGTTCGCTCGCTCGCCGCGCGCTCGAGCTCGAACGTCAGGGCTACGAGATCATCTCGCTCAACATCGGCAATCCGGGCGCGTTCGGGTTCCGCACGCCGGAGATCCTGCGGCTCGCGATGATCGAGCACATGCCGCAGGCCGAGGGCTATT
Source organism: uncultured Pseudomonadota bacterium (assembly GCA_963769065.1). Lineage (GTDB taxonomy): Bacteria > Pseudomonadota > Gammaproteobacteria > Steroidobacterales > Steroidobacteraceae > ZC4RG30. The sequence goes on from CAVYKG010000003.1 coordinate 204,911, forward strand.
GCCACCAGAAGGGCATCTTCCCCGCGCGCGAAGCGGTCGTGCTGCAGCAGCAGGAGCGCGGCGTCAAGGGCGTCAGCGCCGACCAGGTGTTCATCGGCAATGGCGTCAGCGAGCTGATCGATCTGGTGCTGCGCGCGCTGCTGAACGCGGGCGACGAGGTGCTGGTGCCGGCGCCGGACTATCCGCTGTGGACGGCCGCAGTGACACTGAACGGTGGCAAGGCGGTGCACTACGCCTGCCGGCCGGAGAACCGGTTCCAGCCCGATCCCGACGAGGTCGCTGCGCTGATCACTCCGCGCACGCGCGCGATCGTCGTCATCAATCCGAACAATCCGACCGGCGCGGTCTACCCGCGCGCGGTGCTCGAGAAGCTGGCGCGGCTCGCCGAGAAGCATCAGCTCGTCGTGTTCAGCGACGAGATCTACGACGGCATGACGTTCGATGGCGCTGAAAGCATCCCCATGGCGACGCTGGTGCACGACACGCTGTGTGCGACCATGTCGGGTCTGTCGAAGATCTATCGCGCGTGCGGCTATCGCGTCGGCTGGGCGAGCTTCTCCGGCGCGACGGGCCGTGCGTCCGACTATCTCGCCGCGCTCGAGCTGCTGAGCTCGCTCCGACTGTGCAGCAACGTGCCCGGCCAGTGGGCAGTCGCGAGCGCGCTTGGCGGTTACCAGAGCATCCAGGACCTGATCAATCCGGGCGGACGACTGTACGAGTCGCGCCGCGCCGTCATCGACGCCGTCGGGCGCAGCAAGTATCTGAAGCTCGACACCGCCAGCCGGCGCGCTCTACGGTTTCATCCAGGTGCGCACCGACCGCATCCCGCACTTCAACGACCAGGAGTTCGCGCTCGAGCTGCTGGAACAGAAGCACGTGCTGATCGCACCGGGCGCGAGCTTCAACGTGCCCTACCGCGACCACTTCCGCATCACCATCCTTCCGGATGCGGCAACGCTCTCGCAGGTGTTCGGCCGCATCGACGCGCAGCTCGATCTGTACGCGGCGCGCGCTCCGCTGCTGGCGGCGGAACGCGTCGTCGAAGCGAGCACGCGATTCAAGTAGCAGCGGCGTCAAGCGGCCGGCGTCGCGGCTGATGTACCGGCTCGACGCGGCGCTCGAAGGCGCACTCGAGGCGCACACCGGACGATCATCGTCCCGACGCGCCAGCGGGCCGCCGCCGTGCGCCTCGCCTGGGCCTGGCACCGGCACGCGGCGGGACATCCGGTCTGGCAGACACCGGATGTCATCGCGTGGGACGCCTGGCTCGGTCGCGAGTTCGCGCGTGCCCGGCAACAGCGTGGCAACGGACCTGCGCTGCTCAACCTCTCGCAGGAGCTGGCGCTGTGGCAGACGGCGATCGTGCAGGCGGTCGAATCGGCCGGAGCAGGTCGAACGGGTCCGCGCGCACGCGGAATCGATTGCATCGGCGGCGGTACTGGCGCGCGAATGGCAGCTCGAATGGCCCGACCAGGGCGTGACCGACGAGGCGCTGCTGCTGAAACGGGCGATGCTCGCGATGGACGCCGAATGCGCCGCGCGCAATGTGCTGGCCGTACGCTTCGCAGGCGACCTCCACCTCGCGACAATCGCACCGGGCGCCATCACGTTCGCAGGCTTCTCCGCGCTCACGCCGCGCCAGCTCAGCGTCGCAGGTCGACTCGGCGCCGGTGTCCTGCCGTGCCCGGATGAAGGACCGGCTCCGCTTGCCCGCAGCTTTCGCTGACGAACGCGGCGAGTCGGAAGCCATTGCTCGCTGGTGCCACGAACGGCTTGCGTCCGACCCGCTGCAGCGGCTGCTGGTGATCTGCGCCGATCGCAATCGCAATCTCACCGAATTGCGCGAAGAAGTGCTTCGCGCGCTGTCACCCGGTGACCCGGAGGCGCTCGAGGCGCGCGTTGCCGTGGAAGGCGGCGAGCCGCTGCGTAACCAGCCACTGGTGGCGACTGCCATCGCGCTGCTGCGACTCGGAGAGGAGGCACTCGACTTCGTCACGCTGGGCGCGGTGCTCACCTCGCCCTACCACGCGGTCGCCGGGGCGAACGATGGCGCGCGGCTCGATCTGTGGCTGCGCGATCGCATGCCGGAGCGCTGCGGTCGTGCACAGATCCTGGCGCTGCTGCGAACCGCGCCACCGTCCCTCGCGGCCCCGGCCTCCCGCTTTGCCACGACGATCGAGCGGGCCGCCACGCTGCAGACGGGGCGGGCGCGAGCCGCGGAGGAGTGGGCGCGAAATTACTCGGCGCTTCTGGAGGACGCGGGGCACCCGGGGACGCGCCGGGCAACCAGTGCTGAAACGCAGGCGTGGGAACGCTGGCAGGCGTCCCTGGAGGAGTTCGCCAGCCTCGGCGCCATCCTCGGACCACTGGACCCGGGCGAGGCCCAGGCGCGTTTCGAGGGCCTGCTGCGACGGGCTCGCCATCAGGCAGCCACCGGAGACGCGCCGGTCACTCTGACCGTGGACCTCGGCGATCCGCTGGTCGGCTACGACGGCATCTGGGTGGCCGGTCTAGGTGAAGGGCAGTGGCCCGAGCCGCCGCGGCCCAACCCGTACTTGCCGTTCGCCGCGCAGCGGCAGGCCGGGATGCCGGAATCGAGCGCGCGGCATCGGCTCGTCGAGGGGCGCGCGCAGCTGCAGGCCTGGCGCCAGAGATCGGCGTCGCCACTGCAGATCAGCCACGCGCGAGCGCAGGGCGATCTCGAAGTCACGGCGGCCGTGTTGCTGCACGGTCTGCCGATCGAAGCCATGACGCACGAGGCGGCGGCGGGGCCTGCGGGGGGAGTCGCGCTCGAAGCGGTGGTCGATGAGCGACTGCCTGCGATCGACGTGCGGGTTCCGCTGCGAGCCGGTGTGCGTCTGCCGGAGCTGCAACGCGAGTGTCCGTTCCGGTCGCAGGCGGAGCTCCGCTTCGGTGCGCGGGGGCTTGCCGCGCCGCGCATCGGCATCGATCCGCGGTTGCGCGGACAGCTGCTGCACGACGCGCTCGACCACCTGTGGCGCGCGATCGGTGACTCGCGTCGGCTTCGCGCGCTGTCACCGGCACAGCAGTCCGAATGCATCGAGGCTGCCCTGAACGCAGCCTTCGCGAAGATCGAAGTGGGGGCGTCGGTCGCTCCGTCGCCGCGCGAACTCGATCGCGAGCGCGCCCGCAGCGGCGAGCTGCTCGACGAGGTGCTCGCGCTCGAGCGACGGCGTGAGGTCGACTTCGTCGTCGATTCGCGCGAACGAACAGTCCCGTGGCGCGTCGCCGGAATCGAGCTGCGGCTGCGCATCGACCGTGTCGATCGCCTCGGCGATGATTCGGTCGCCGTGGTGGACTACAAGACGGGCTCGAGCGCGAAGCTCGATCTCGACTCCGACGCACCGCGCCCCGTGCAGCTGATGGCCTACCTCGATGCGTTGTCGGGCGGTGTCACGACGCGCGACGTCGCTGCGCTCTCGTTGCTGAAGCTCGTGCCCGGTCAGCCGGAGTTTCGTGCGGTGGAAGACGGCCGCGCACGGCTGCCGGTACCGCGCGCCCGGGCGCGCGTCGATCAACCGTGGGCCGAGCGACTCGAACGCTGGCGGCGCGACGTGCACCAACTGGTCGCGAACCATGTGGCCGGCGATGCCGCGGTGAGACCGCTGCCTGGCGCGTGCGCCTACTGCGCGCTGCCGGCGCTCTGCCGCATCGACGGGCAGGCCCTCTCGCAGACGCTCGCCGTGACGGACGACGAGGACGCGGAGTGAGCGTGCCGGCCGACGATCACGCTGCGCGAGAGCGTGCGCTCGACCCGGGCGAATCGATCCTGCTGCAGGCGCCGGCGGGTTCGGGCAAGACCGAGGTGCTGACGCAGCGGTACCTCAGCCTGCTCGCCCAGGTGGACGAGCCCGAGGAGATCCTGGCGATCACCTTCACGCGCAAGGCGGCGGCCGAGATGAGGGCACGCATCCTGAAGGTGCTCGACGGCGACATCGACCCGGCGAGGCCGACGGCGGTGCGGCTGCATGCGCTGCGGAATGCGGTTCAACGTCGCGCCGTGCAGCGTGACTGGGATGCGCTGGAGCTGCGGACGCGCCTGCGCATCCAGACTATCGATTCGCTGAATCACGAGATCGCGCGTGCGCTGCCGTTGCTCGGCGGCGGACCGCCGACGCTCTCGGTCACCGACGATGCCGATGCACTGCACCGGGCGGCCGCGCGCATGACGCTGCACGACGCGGAGGCGGAAGGCAGCTACCAGGCGGCGGCCGATCGCATCCTGCGCCGTCTCGACAACAACTGGGCCCGCGCGGAACAGTTGCTGGCAGGCATGCTCGAGCGGCGAGGGCAATGGCTCGGCACGCTGCTTCGTCACGACTCGAGCGTGCTTGCGGACGTGGTCGAAGCAAGCGTTGCGACCATCGTCGGCGAGACGCTCGCAGCGCTCGAGGCCAGCCTGTCCGCTGCTCAGCGGGGCGATGCGGAGCGACTGCTGCGCCTCGCGGCGAAGACGCTGGCGGCCAGATCCCCGGGCGAGGACGATGCGAGCTGGCGCGCGTGGCTGCGCCCCGAGGCGACGCTCGACCGGTCACCGGCGCAGCTCGTCGCGTGGCAGGCGCTCGCCTGTTTCCTGCTGACGCAGAAGGGCGACTGGCGCCGGCAGCTCACGGTGCGCGATGGCCTGCCGGCCGAGGCAAAGGATGCAAAAGCCGACGCGCTGGCGCTGCTCGAGTCGTGCACGCGCGTGCGGGGGTTGCGCGAACGCCTGATCGCCCTGCAGCGACTGCCCGATGTGCAACTCGGCGCCGACGAACGCGCGGCGCTCGAAGCGCTGGCGCGTCTGCTGCGACTGGCCGCTGCGAACCTGCAGCAGGTGTTCGTGCGGGTCGGGCGCGTGGATCACACCGAAGTCGCCGGCATCGCGCGCGCGGCGCTGGTCGCACTCGGGTCACCGACCGAACTCGCGCTGCGGCGTTCGGCCGCGCTGAAGCATCTGCTGGTCGACGAGTTCCAGGACACCTCGCACGAGCAGCAACAGCTGCTCGAAGCGCTGGTCGTGGGCTGGGCACCGGACGATGGCCGCTCGGTATTCGCAGTCGGCGATCCGATGCAGTCGATCTACCAGTTCCGCAGCGCGGAGGTAGGACTGTTCCTGCGGGCACGCGAACAGGGGCTCGGCGACCTGCCACTCGCGAGTCTGCAGCTGACGCGCAACTTCCGCTCGCTGCCGCCCTTGATCGGCTGGTGCAACCGCGCATTCATCGACATCTTTCCGTCGCTCGATGACGTGCGCGAGTCGGCGGTGCGGTTCCTGTCGGCAGAGGTCGGCGTCGAGCGCGCGACTGCCACGCCTGGGCTCGTGCAGGTGCATCCCCTCCCGACAGCGGCAGCGGCGGACGAGGCAGAACTGCTCGCGGCCGAGGTGGTGGCAGCGCGGGAACGACGCCCGGACTGCAGCATGGCGGTGCTGGTCCAGTCGGCGGGACATGCACCGCCGATCATCGCAGCCCTGCGCGCGCGTGGATTCACCGTGCGGGGCGTCGATCTCGAACCTCTCGCGCGTCAACCCGCGGTGCGTGATGTGGTCGAGCTCGGCTGCGCGATGCTGCATCCGGCCGATCGCGTTGCGTGGCTCGCCGTGCTGCGCGCCCCGCACGTCGGGCTCGGCCTCGCCGACCTGCTCGTGCTCACGAGCAGCGCCGACGCCGATGCGCCGATGCCGACGCTGCTCGTCGACGAGCGCCGGCTGGGTGAGCTGTCGGAAGAGGGCCGCCGGCGACTTGCGCGCGCGGCGCCGCTGTTGCTGGCCGCATCGTCCGGGCGAGGGCATGTCGATTTCACGACCTCGCTGCGACGCCTGTGGGAAGCGCTCGGCGGGGCCTCCGCGCTGCCGGATCTCGCCGCCGCGCGCCACGTGAGTGCCTATCTTGCCGCGCTGCGAACGCGGCTCGATGACGGCACCGACCTCGATGGCGCGACGCTGCGAGATCTGGCAGAGACACTGCGCATCGGCGGCGACGCAGGCGATGCCGCGGCCGTCGACGTGCTGACCATCCACAAGGCGAAAGGCCTCGAGTGGGACGTCGTGCTGTTGCCGGGGCTGCACCGCCGGTTGCGAGGCGATGAACGTTCACTGCTCAGCTGGATCGAGCTGCCGCGGCCGGACCGCGACGCAGACCTCCTGATGGCGGCGCTGAGTGTCGGACGCGGGCGTTCGGACGATCGCCTGGGCGGCTACATCGCGTACCTGCGCCGCCAGCGCCAGCGTCACGAGCGCTGTCGTCTCGCCTACGTCGCCGCCACGCGCGCGCGGGCCGAGCTGCACCTCTTCGCGCATGCCGCCCCGAATGGCGACGGCGCCGCCCAGCCTGCTGCCAACTCGATGCTGCAGACCTTCTGGCCGGCCGTCGCGGGCGAGTTCGCAGCGCAGCCGGTGAAGCGCGCGGAGGAGGCGATCGTTGGGCCTGCGCCTGCGGCTCCGAGCCTCGAGCATCGACGGCTGCCCGTCGACTGGACGCCAACGCGCGCGGCCGAGCCGATGTCGTTGCCTTCACTGCGGGTCGGCGGAGAGGTCGAGCAGTCGCTCGCACCGCTGTACGAATGGGTGGGTGTGCGGCGACGTGCGGTCGGGACGGTCGTGCACGGTGAACTCGAGCGCCTCGCCGGATCTTCCCTCGGCGAGGCCGGCAGCCGGGACGGGGCGTGGCGCGTCCGGCTCGGCGAACTCGGCGTGCCCGCGAACGAGCTGCCGGGTGCCGTAGCGGAAGTGCGCGCGTTGCTCGCGAGCGCGGCGGACGACGAGCAGCTCGCGTGGATCCTGTCGCCTGACCATGCCGAGGGTGCGAGCGAGTTCGCGCTGTCGGGAATCATCCGCGGTCAGTTGCGTGACGTGGTCATCGATCGCACGTTCATCGCTGCCGGCACGCGCTGGGTCATCGACTACAAGACCAGTACGCATGAAGGCGCCGATCTCGAGCATTTCCTCGCCGAGCAGCTGGAACGCTATCGGCCGCAACTGGAAACCTATCGGCTGCTGGCCCGCGCGCTCGGACCACAACCCGTGCGGGCGGCGCTCTATTTCCCGCTGCTGCGGCGGCTGGTCGAGCTGCGTTGAGCGGTCAGAAGTCGCCCGCCGCCGAGAACGTCCGGTGGCCTTGTGCGTCAGGTGGCCCGAGAAATTCGAGCAGGCGGGCGAGTTGCGGCGTCGCGCTCGGTCGCGCGCGCACGTTCGCATTCAGTTCCCAGTCGAGGTTCGCGCGCACGTCGAGCGTGCCGGTGACTTCGACGGGCCCCTGGAGATCGCGCAACAGCCCGCGGAAACTGCCGGGCGCCATCGCATTCGGCGGAAACTCGAGCGCATAGCTGCCGAACGTGTCGGGACGCGGACCTTGCGCGACCACATCGTGCGCCTCGATCGTTCCGTTCACTGCCGCGAGCGCCTGACTACGCAGCTCGATGCGGGCGAGACGGACGCGCAGACGCCCGGTCCAGTTCGACGGCACCATCGCGAGCAGCCGTCGATCGAGGGGCGCATCGAACGCGGCATTCTCGATGAGTGCATCGCCGCCCGGCCCGACCGAGAAGCGGGCCTGGCCGACCAGCGCAGGACCTTCCGCGTTCAGCGTACCGGCCAGCTTCAGGCGCAGGAGCGCACCGGGAGCGAGCTGCCAGTTGACCGCGCCGAGGGTGAGTGGCGCGCCATTCGCGGCGAAGGTGAGGGTGCCGCAGCGTCCGTTCCAGATCGAGCCGCTGGGAACATCGCAAGTGATTCCCGACGGAAGCAGCGGGCGCAGCCAGCTCACCGGCAGTCGAGCGAGCAACATCAACGCGAACGCGAACACCGCGAGCGCGATCAGCAGGTATCGGTGGCGCATGTCGCGGTGGTCAGCGTCCGCGCAGCGTCACGACCGCGTTCACCACCCCGGGGGTATCGGCGACCGCTTCGAACGAGGCACTGTCGGCCTGAACGCCGTACTGTTGCGAGAGCGTCGCGATCCACTGGACCAGCGAGTCGAACGACGCCTTCTCGAACTGCGCACGCAGCGCACCGCTGCCGCTCGGCTGGCTGCCGGTCAGCGCCTGGCCGAGGCCGGCCTCGCGTGCGGAACGATCGACCAGCACGATCAACGATTCCTGCGTGCCGGGGGCGGCGCTCGGCGCCGCGGCCAACGCCGGTGCCATCTGCCGGATCCAGCCGAGATCGGCCTGTTTGCGCGCGACGCGCTGCCCCGACTGCGACACGGCCCGGTGCAGCGGCATCACGATGGCCACCACCAGCAGCACCAGGCCGACGACGACGCCGATCGACACGAGCCGGCGCTCGCGATCGTTCAGCCCCTGCAGGCGCGCGAGCAGCGAGTCGATCACGTGGGGCCTGTCGAGATCTGCATGCGCCCTTCGTAGCTGCCCTTGCCCGGCGTGCCGGAGGTGAGGTCGGATTTGAGCCCGGAATTGCGCAGCGCCTGGTTGATGGCGTCGAGGCTGCCCGCATCGGGGCCGCGGACGCGCAGCTCGAGCGACCCCTTGCGATACGACAGTGCATCGACGCGCGTGGCCGGCGAATTCTGTCGGGCCTGTGCGAGCGACGTGAGCATTCCCAGCAGGCTGTCGCGCTGGCTGGCGCCGGCGCGCGCCGCGCTCAACCGGCCTTCCATGCGACGGCGGAAGTCGGCGCCGTAGCGTTCACCCGGCGCGACGCCCTGCAGTGTCTGGCTGATTTCGGCATCGAGCGTACGCTCGGCCGCGCGCAGGTTGCGCCACTCGAGCGCCTGCGCTGCGACGTGAAGCACCAGCAGCGCAGCGGCCAGACTCGCCGCGAGCCGCCATGCGCGCCAGCTGCCCGCGACCTCGCGGGGCGGGGCGTACGCGCCCTGTCGCAGGTTGATCGGGCGCGTCACCGGCACCTGCTGGGCGAGGAACGGCAGCACGCCGGACGAGAGCAGCTGCACCTTCAGGCTGGCGAAACGCTCGCGCAAGGCTTCGACCTGTGCCGAATGACGCTGCCAGTCGACCGCGGTCGCGTGCACGAGCACGTGATACTGCGAGAGCTCGCTCGCCTGCGAGCCGAGGCCGAGCTCGAGCGAGAGCCACAGGTCTTCCATCGGCAGCAGCGCGGGCCGTCGGCCGGGGGCACGCAATGTCAGGGTGTCGCGATCGATCAGCAGTACGAGGTGACCCTCGACTTCGGGGACGAGCTCGCTCTCCGAGTGGATGGCGGCGAACTGCACCCCCCACTGATCCTGCAGCGCCAGCCACTCGGCCATGCGCGAGCGCGCGACGACGTCCGTCGCAGTGGTGCCGTCGGGCAGCTTCGGTCCGACAGTGAAGTGCTGCGAGTCGATGTCTTCGGCGACCTGCTCTTCGAGCGCGAAGGGCAGCAGCTGGGCAAGCCGGCTGTCGCTGCCGGAGGGCAGCGTCGCAGCAAGGTGCAGCACGTCTTCGCCGGGCACCAGCAGGACGACTCGATGGCCGGTGCTCGCCGCGGCGAGGTCACTCGCAGAGCCCGACGCAGGCGCGAGCGTCAGCTGCCCACGCCGATCGACGGCTACCCATGCAAGGGCCGCCTCGGGCGTTCGCGGCACTCTGACGATCAGCGAGTCGGACATGGGGCGGTGTGCATGAAGGGCTATTCGGTACCGAAGGTGCGGTAGACCAGCACAACCTGCTGATTCTCCCGCCTCAGAAGACTGTACAAGGCGAACCGGGTAGTGCCAATACTGATCCAGGTATGGAGTCTGAAATACGTGCTCTGGTCCACGAGTCCGGCCTGCAGCGCGCTGCGCATTGCGGGCTCGAGCGTCGAGGCGCCTTGTCCAAGCGCCGACAGCGGCGGAAAGCAGCCCGAGCTTCGTGACTGCCGGAACGACTCGGCGTCGTTGTCGCGGGCGTTCGCGTACTGCTTGATCGCCTTCTGATCGAACACGCTCTCGATCGCATCGAGCAGTTCAGGAGTGGCGAAGCAGACGTTGATCTTCCAGTATTCCGGTGGCAGGGCGGTGACGTGCGGCAACAGCTTCAGATAGCGCTCGCGACCGAACTCCGGCAACGCGAGCAGTTCCGACGGGCTGGTGATCCACGTGTTCGGGGCGCGGTAACCGGGCTTCTGCAGCGTGTAGGCGTTGTCTTCGCCGCCGTTCGGCGTGGCGTTGGTGTTCGCATCGATGAAGTCGATGACGAGGGGCGCCCAGCGCGCTTCGAGCCCGAGCGTCTCGAGCAGACGTTCGAACACCTGTCTCGCGATGAGGTCGGGCTCGTCCTTGTCGTTGACCAGCGAGTTCAGGTTGAACTTGCCCGAGTCGTCCTCGAGCTTCGCCTCGAGCGCCACATCGTCGGCGATCTCGACCGGGCCGTAGGTCTGCGTCCAGGTTTCGCCCGGGTGGTCCTGGGTGGCGACCGGTGGCGCGCCGGTCTGCGATGCGGCGCGCGTGCGCAGATCTTCCTTCAGCGCGTACGCGGCCAGCGCCTCTGCACCGGCGCCCAGCATGAGCCCCTGCTCGACCGTGAAGCTGCTGGCACTGCGGCGTGCCGTCATCGCGGTGCCGAACGCAATCGAGACGGCGAGCACTGTCGCGAGCGCGACCAGGATCACCGCGGTCAGCAGGGCGACGCCACGCTGGTGCGAGTGCGGGCTAATAAGCCACCTCGATGATGCGCACGAGCTTGCCCCAGTCGGTGAGCTCGAGCGTCACTTCGACCGCGTTCGGCAGCAGGCGGTCGCGCTGCTTCGCGTTCGGCGTCGACTGCGGCGGCGGCCACACCTCGACCCATTGGCCCCCATCCGCCAGATAGCGCAGCTTCACGCTGCGGACGTCGGCTAGCAGCGGACGCTCCCGCGGCTTCACGTCCGCCACCGCGTCGAGCACCGGAAAGTTCTCGCGCCGGAGCGTGCCGTCCGCGAACACGTACTGGACGCGCTGCAGGGTCGGGCGCTGGACCCCGGCCGGGTTCGACCAGCCGCCACGCGTCAGTGTCACCAGCACTCCGGTCGGTGTGCCGGACTTGAACGCGGGATCGGTCGCGCCGCCGATGGCGTCGCGCACGGGTCGCGGCGCCGCCTGAGCGAAATCCTGGACCATCAGACGCATGGCGCGCTGCACGTCGGTCAGCCGCTGCTGCTGCTTCTGGATGCCTTCGCGATTGCTGATCGCCTGGTTCATGGCGCCGTAGCCCATCGCGAACAGGATCGCCGTGATGAACATCGCGACGAGCAGCTCGACCAGCGTAAAACCGCGGGAGCGGCCGATCATTGCCGCGCTCCCGGCTGCTCGATGGGCGCGGGCACCGGCACGGGTGGCGCGACGGCCGGCGTCCCGTTCGGGCTGGGCGTCGCGCCCGGACCCGGCTGACCGCCCGGCGGTGGGCGGGCCGTGGCGAGCGTGCCGCCGCTCCAGTCGACCGATGCACCGACGCCGCCGCGGGTTCGCGTCATCGAGCCTCCGATGAACCCCGCAGCCTTCGCGAGCATCACCTGTGACTCCGCCGGGCCGCCCTCGGCGCGCCCGACCTCGACATCGATGCGGATCATGTCGCCGAGGCCGGTGCGCTCCACGGCCTGCGTCCAGCGCCAGCGACTGCCGGCATACTCGACCACGCCGTTGGTCTTGCCGACCGATGGCGCCTGCTCGCGCAGCCTCATTTCGGAGACGCGGTTCAGCGCGATCCATTCGGCGAAACTTTTCTCGCGCAGCTGCCCGACGGAATCGGCAGCGGAAGTCAGTGTCGCCATCAACGCGCCCATTCCGAAAGCGACGATGATCAGCGCGACCAGCACTTCGAGCAGCGTGAACCCGCGTTGGCGCGCGAGGTGGCTCATCCGCGGGCGGGGAGGTCCTCGACCTCGACGGCGAAATCGTTGCGTGCCGGATGCACGCGGAAACCGAGCGGATCGCCGCGCCGCTGCACCTCGAACTGGAAGTCGTTCAGGTCGCCGCTCGAGAACAGCATGATCTGCGGCGCGAGGTCTTTCGTCTCGCGCTTCGGCAGCACGAGTGCCCGGCCTTCGACCGCGACCCGCACCTCGAGGGATGGAGGCAGCGCGCGGCCGCGCATGACCCGGTCGTCCTTCACGCGGATCCACTGGTTGATGCGGTCGTCATAGAGGACGAACTCGTACCCGCCCTGGTAGACGCGCAGGCCGTATTCGCGATTCTCGAGTTCGGCCCGCTCGCGGATGAAGTCGATCAGCGCGACGAGCCGGTCACGCTCTTCGGTGACGTCGCGATTGCCGCCCGCAGCGCCGAGCGACAGCACGACGCCGGCGACCAGCACGCCGATGATGATGACGACGACCAGGATCTCGATGAGCGTGAAGCCGCCCATCGGGGTTCGGTTACTGGTCGAGGTTCCAGTTGCCGATGTCCGCATCGACACCTTCTCCGCCCGACTGGCCATCGGCACCGAGGGAATACAGGTCGTACTCGCCCTGTGCGCCCGGATAGGCGAACTGGTAATCGCGGCCCCACGGGTCCTTGTTCAACCGCTTGAGATAGCCGCCCGCGCGCCAGTTGCGCACTTCGGAGTCGGCCGGCTTCTGCACCAGCGCGGTGAGGCCCTGCTCGGTCGAGGGGAAACGGAAGTTGTCGAGCTTGTACAGCGTCAGCGCCGTTTCCATGGCCTGGATGTCGGTCTTCGCCTTCGACACGCGCGCGTCGTCGACGCGGCTCAGGAACTGCGGCACGGCCACGGCGGCCAGCAGGCCGATGATGATCACGACGACCATGATCTCGATGAGCGTGAAGCCGCGATGACGGGAGATGAATCGGATCATGCGTTGGAACCCGGTGATGTGGGCTTGAGGCATGATAGCGCAGGGTGCTCGACATGATCGCACTGAGAAAGTCGCTTAACTGCGACGGCAGGGATGGCGTTGCGCTGCTCGGCGCCGCGGCGCTGCTGGTGGTGCCGGGTATCGCGGCGCCGTTCATGCGGGCGCATTTTGCCTATGAACGACAGGCGCTCGCGGCGGGAGAGCTCTGGCGTGCCATCACCGCGCATTTCGTCCACCTCGATTTCTCCCACGCGGTTCTGAACGCCATCGGCCTCGTTCTGGTCTGGGCGCTGTTCCGCCACGGCTGGTCCGGTCGGCAGTGGCTGTTCGTGATCGCCGTCACCGTGTTCGTCATCGACGTGTGCCTGTGGTTCTTCCAGCCGCGCGTCGAATGGTACGTCGGGGCGTCGGGCGTCCTGCACGGACTCATCGCCGCCGGGCTGGTCGCCCAGTGGCGGAGCGAGCCGGTCATCGCGACGACGGTGGCCGTGCTGCTCGCAGCCAAACTCGCCTTCGAGATGCGGCAGGGTGCGCTGCCGTTCGCCGGCGACGCACCGGTAGTGTTGCCCGCCCATCTCTATGGCGCCATCGGCGGTGCAGCCGCCGCGCTGGCACTGACGCTGCACCGCAAGTGGCTATAATGCGCCGCCTTCGTTAGCAGGACGACTTCATACGATGACGATCGCCTTCGTGTTTCCAGGCCAGGGTTCGCATTCCGTCGGAATGCTGGGCGCTCTGGCCGCCGCCGATCCGGTCGTGGGCCAGACCTTCGCCGAGGCGAGCGAGGTTCTCGGTTACGACCTGTGGCAGCGGGTGAGCGAAGGGCCGGCCGAACTGCTGAATGCGACCGAGTGCCAGCAGCCCGCGATGCTGGTGGCAGGCGTGGCCACCTGGCGTGCATGGCACAACGCGAGCGGTCGCGATCCGGACATCGTGCTCGGTCACAGCCTCGGTGAATTCACGGCCCTGGTCGCCGCGGGCTCGCTCGAGTTCCGCACGGCGGTCGCACTCGTCCAGCGTCGCGGACAGCTGATGCAGGCGGCAGTGCCGGCCAGCGAGTGCGGCGTGGCAGTGGTGCTGGGGCTCGACGATGCCGACGTCATCGCTGCGTGCGCGGCGGCAGCGGACGGGCAGGTGGTACAGGCCGTCAACTTCAACTCGCCGGGCCAGGTGGTCATTGCAGGGCACTCGGCCGCAGTCGATCGCGCCATCATCGAAGCGAAGGCGCGCGGGGCCAAACGCGCGATGCGCCTGGCGATCACCGCGCCCGTGCACAGCGAACTGCTCGAAGGCGCGGCCCAGCTCTTCCGCGCGAATCTCGACGCCGCGGCACTCGCTGCCCCGCGTATCGCGTTCTGGAGCCCGGTCGATGCACGCCCGCACGACGACGCCGCCGAGTTGCCCGCGCTGCTGCAGCGTCAGCTCGCCCGGCCGGTGCGGTGGACGGAAACGGTCTCGGCACTGGCGGCCGGCGGCGTCTCGACCTTCGTCGAATGCGGGCCAGGCGAAGTGCTCGCAGGTCTCGTCAAGCGCATCACGCGGGGCCTGCAGCCTCCGGTGCAGTCACTCGCGCTGACCGATCCGGCCACGATCGAAACAGTCCGCGATACCCTGACCGCTGCTTGAGGAAGCCATCGTGACCGCAGAACTCGAAGGACAGACCGCGCTGGTCACCGGCGCCACGCGCGGTATCGGCCGGGCGATCGCGCAGCTGCTCGCCGAGAGCGGCGCGCGCGTCGTCGGCACGGCGACGAGCGCAGCGGGCGCCGAGCAGATCAGCGCGGCCCTCGGTGTGAGTGGCGGCCGCGGCGCGGTGCTCGACGTCGCGAACGCGGAGTCGCGCGACGCCTTGCTGAAGTCGCTCGACGAGCGTGGCGAGATGCCCGACATACTCGTCAACAACGCGGCGATCACTCGCGACACGCTGCTGCTGCGGATGAAGGACGAGGACTGGGACGCGGTGATCGAGACGAACCTCTCGGCCAACTTCCGGCTGACCAAGGCGTGCCTGCGCCGCATGATGAAGGAGCGTCGCGGCCGCATCGTCAGCATCACCTCGGTGGTCGGCCTGATGGGCAACGCGGGCCAGGCGAATTACGCTGCGGCCAAGGCCGGCGTCATCGGATTCACCAAGGCGCTCGCGCGTGAAGTCGCTTCCCGCAACGTCACCGTCAACGCGGTGGCGCCCGGCTTCATCGACACCGACATGACGCGCGTGCTGTCGGATGAACAGAAGCGGGGCTTGCTGACGCAGATTCCGGCCGGCCGCCTCGGCTCGCCCGAAGACGTCGCTCGCGCGGTGCTGTTCCTCAGCCTGCCGACCTCGGCCTACATCACCGGCCAGACGCTGAGCGTCAATGGCGGCATGCTGATGCCCTGATCGCGCCTGCCAGTAGTCATTGACATTATTCGTACGATAATCAAGCGGTTATAAAAACGTTCTGGACCTACCCATGGTGGCCAACCGTCGGGGGTTCCCATACAATACGCGCCCCCGAGTGGTCGGTACGCACGGGGCCGTCTTTCACGACCAATCGACAGAGGATTCAAAACAGATGAGCAGCGTTGAACAGCAGGTGAAGGCCATCGTTGCCGAGCAGCTGGGCGTCAAGGCGGAGCAGGTCACCAGCGATGCTTCCTTCGTCGACGATCTCGGCGCTGACTCGCTGGACACGGTCGAGCTGGTGATGGCCCTCGAAGAAGAGTTCGAGATCGAGATTCCCGACGAGGACGCCGAGAAGATCACCACCGTTCAGCAGGCCATCGACTACATCAACGATCGCCGCAACAAGGCCTGAGATCGAGCAGGGTGAGCAAGCGTCGTGTCGTCGTCACCGGGATGGGCATCGTCTCCCCGGTCGGTAGCAGCCTCGATGTCGCGTGGCAGAACGTGGTCGAGGGCAAGAGCGGCATAGCGCCGATCACCCGTTTCGATGTCTCGGCCTTCCCGTGCCGTTTCGGCGGCGCGGTGCGCGACTTCAAGCTCGACGACTACCTTGCGCCGAAGGAAGCCCGGCGCATGGACGAGTTCATGCACTACGGCATCGCCGCCGGCGTGCAGGCGATGGCCGACTCGGGCCTCGATCTGGAAAAGATCGACCTCGACCGCGCCGGTGTCATCACCGGTTCCGGCATCGGCGGTCTCTACACCATCCAGGAAGAGCACAACGCGTATCTCGCGGCCAACAGCCCGCGCAAGATCTCGCCGTTCTTCGTGCCCTCGACGATCATCAACATGATCTCGGGTCACTTGTCGATTCGCTTCGGGCTGCGGGGCCCGAACCTCGGCGTCGTCACGGCCTGTACCACCTCGACGCACGCCATCGGCCTTGGCCTCCGCTCGATCCAGTACGGCGATGCCGACATCATCCTCGCGGGCGGCGCAGAGATGGCGACCACCGTGATGGGTCTCGGTGGCTTCGGTCAGGCCAAGGCCCTCTCGACGCGCAACGACGATCCGCAGGGCGCGAGCCGGCCGTGGGACAAGGACCGCGACGGCTTCGTGCTGAGCGACGGCGGCGGCGCGCTGCTGCTCGAAGAGCTCGAGCATGCTAAAGCACGCGGCGCGCGCATCTATGCCGAGCTCGCCGGCTTCGGCATGAGCGGCGACGCTCACCACATCACCGCACCGCCCGAAGACGGCAACGGTGCGCGGCGCGCCATGATCGCGGCGCTGGCCGACGCGAAGCTCGACGCGTCGCAGGTGCAGTACGTCAACGCGCATGCGACGTCCACGCCGCTCGGCGACATCGCCGAAACGGTCGCGATCAAGAATGCCTTCGGCGCTCACGCGGGCAAGCTCGCGGTCAGCTCGACCAAGTCGGTCACGGGGCATCTCCTCGGTGCTGCCGGCGTGGTCGAGGCCATCTTCTCGGCGCTCGCCATTCGCGACCAGGTGGCGCCGCCGACCATGAACCTCCACCAGCCCGGCGAAGGCTGCGATCTCGACTACGTGCCGAATACGGCGCGCTCGATGAAGATCGACGCGGCGCTGTCGAATTCGTTCGGGTTCGGCGGCACGAACGGCAGCGTCCTGCTGCGCCGTTACGCGGGCTAGCGTTTTCCCGTGGCGGCAATGCCCGCCGTTTTGCATCGCGTGCAGCGCCGACTGAGCCTGCGTCAGGGCGCGCTGGTCGCGGCCGCATTGCGGTGGCCCGAGCGCTATCCAGTGCTGCTCGACAGCGCGGCGCAGGGTCCGCTCGCGCGACAGTCGATTCTCATGGCGCATCCACGCGCGGCGCTGTGGAAGACTTCCGATGGGGCCCTGCATGCCGAAGGCCGCGCGGCGCCGACCGGCATCAGCTTTCTCGCCGCTCTCGATGAGTGGCTGCGGAGCGAGCGGTCCGCGGATACGCGAGCCGACTGCGAATTCACCGGCGGCTGGGCCGTGTTCCTCGGATACGAGATCGCCGCGGAGATCGAGGCGCGCGTGCCGCGTGCACCGGGTGCACCTTCGGTCGATGCGTTCGCGTTGCGCATTCCGCTCGCAGTCGTCGATCGAGGCGCGGGCGAGGCGCTGCTGGTCGCGGAAGAGGACGTGCCCCCGTCGCTGCTCGATGCGGTCGAGCGCGATCTCGCGAGCGTCGTGATCGAGGCACCGTTCGAAGGCCCGGTGGTCAGCGAGGTCGGCGAGGAGGATCCGGCGCTCTACGTCGATCGTGTGCGCCGCGGGCAGGACTACATCCGCGCCGGCGACGTCTACCAGGCCAATCTGTCGCGCCCTTGGCGGGTGCGGCTGCGCGAGGGCATCGGCGCCGCGCAACTCTATCCGCGTCTGCGTCGCGCGAACCCCGCGCCATTCGCGGCCCTGACGCAGTTCGGCGGCGAGACGCTGCTGTCGTCCTCGCCCGAGCGGCTGCTGCGCATCCATGGCGACCGTATCGATACGCGGCCGATCGCGGGCACGCATCCGCGCGGCGCGACGGCAGCCGAAGACGAGCGCCTCGCGCGCGACCTGCTGGCGCATCCGAAAGAGCGCGCCGAGCACGTGATGCTGATCGATCTCGAGCGCAACGACCTCGGTCGCGTCTGCCGCGCCGGCACCGTCACCGTCGACGAATACATGGCGCTCGAGACGTACGCGCACGTTCACCACATCGTGTCGAACGTCAGCGGGCGCCTGCGCGCCGACGTCTCGGTGATCGATGCGATACGTGCGGTTTTCCCAGGGGGAACCATCACCGGCTGCCCGAAGCTGCGCTGCATGCAGATCATCGCCGAGCTCGAGGGCGAGGCCCGCGGCGCCTACACCGGCTCGCTGGGCTACATCAACCGCGATGGCTCGGCCGACCTGAACATCCTGATCCGCACCATGACGCTGCGCGGGCAGACGCTGACGTTTCGCGCGGGCGCGGGCATCGTGGCCGACTCGGATGCGGAGCGCGAGGTGAACGAGACGCGCGCGAAGGCACGCGGCCTGCTGCTCGCACTGGATGGGCCGCGCGCATGAGTCTCGCCGGCACGTGGATCGACGGCGAGCCGGCATCGAACGCGCTGCTGGCCGATCGCGCCCTGCACTACGGCGACGGCCTGTTCGAGACGATCGGCGTGCGCGCCGGTCGGGCGCGCTTCCTCGAGCTGCATGCGCGCAGGCTCGCAAACGGTTGCCGGCGGCTCGGCATCGCGTGCGATGCACGGACGGCGCTGCACGGTGCCGTCGAGGCGATCGGGCCCGCCGCCGGCCATGGCACGCTGAAGGTCATCGTTTCGCGCGGCGACGCGATCGCTCGTGGCTATGCGCCGAACGGAGCCGAGCGGGCCCGCGTCATCGCCTGCTGGTATCCCGGCGCCTTGCCAGTGGCGCCGACGTCGCTCGACGCCATCGTGCTGGCGCAGCGCTGGGGCGAGAACCCGGCCCTCGCCGGGCTCAAACACCTCAACCGCCTGGAACAGGTGCTGGCGCGTCGCGAGCTCGCGGAGCGGGGCGGGGACGAGGCCATCGTGCTGTCGAGCAGCGGGCTCGTCTGTTCGGGCACCCAGTCGAACGTGTTCGTTGCGTTCGAACGGGCGCTCGTGACGCCGCGGGTCGACCGGGCCGGCATCGCCGGCATCATGCGCGCCGTCGTGCTGCGCGAAGCCGAGCGCCTGGGCATCGCAATGCAGGTGGCCGACCTCCCGCTGCCAGCGCTCAGGCAGGCGCGGAGCGTCTTCTTCACCAACGCACGCATCGGCGTGCAGTTCGTGACGCGGCTCGAAGCGCGCGCGCTGGCACAACCCGTCGAGCTGACGCGGCTCGCGGCCGTGGTGGATTCGCTCGATGAGTAGGTCGATGCGCATCGCCGTGCTGCTGCTCGCATTGCTGGCGGGCGGTGCAGCCCTCGGCTACTGGCAACTGGTCCGCTCGGCCACCACGCCTGGCGCCGCGACCGAAGATCGGCGCGTCGTCATCCCGCCCGGCTCGAGCTTGCGGGGCGCGCTGCGCGAGCTCGCATCGCAGGGCCTCGTGTCCTCGCCACGCCTGTTCGAGATCTATCTCCGCTGTTGCCGTGGCGGCAGCACGGCGCCATCCGTGAAGGCCGGCCACTACCTCGTCACCGCCGGCACGCGGCCGGTGGATGTGCTGCAGCAGATGGTCGAAGGCCGCGTGATTCTCGAGCAGGTCACGCTGGTCGAGGGCTGGACATTCGCGCAGTGGCGCGCAGCCCTCGCGGCGCACACCGAGATCGCACCGACGCTCGCGAAGGCGAGCGATGCCGATGTGATGGTCGCGCTCGGCGCCGGCGCGCAGTTTCCGGAAGGGCGCTTTGCACCTGACACGTACCGCTTCGCCGCCGGCACACCCGACCTGGACATCCTGCGCATGGCTTGGTCGGCACAGCACCGCGCGCTCGACGAAGCGTGGGCCGCGCGTGAGCCCGGCCTGCCGGTCGCAACGGCCGATGAGGCGCTGGTCCTCGCCTCGATCGTCGAGAAGGAGACCGGCCTCGCGAGTGAACGGGCTCAAGTTGCCGGCGTGTTCGTCAATCGTCTGCGCAAGGGCATGCGGCTGCAGTCCGACCCGACCGTCATCTATGGCATCCGCGACCGCTACGACGGCAACATCCGCCGCACCGACCTCGTCACCGACACCCCCTACAACACGTACACCCGCGCTGGCCTGCCGCCCACGCCGATCGCGATGCCCGGCCGCGATGCGCTGTGGGCCACGCTGCATCCGGCTCCCGGCGATGCGCTGTATTTCGTCGCGACCGGCGACGGCTCGGGCGGTCACACGTTCTCCGCGACGCTCGAGGCGCACAATCAGGCGGTGCAACGATATCTTCAGCGTCTGAAGGCCCCACGGCCATGACCGCGCGCTTCATCACCCTCGAAGGGATCGAGGGCAGTGGCAAGAGCACGCTCGCGCGCACGCTCGCCGCGGCGCTCGAGGAGCGGGGAGTGTCGCTCGTCGCGACGCGCGAGCCCGGCGGCACGCGGCTCGCCGAGCGGGTCCGCACGCTCGCGCTGGCACGAGGCGATGAGCCGATGCCCGCCACCGGCGAGCTGCTGCTGATGTTTGCCGCGCGCACGATCCATGTCCAAAACCTCATCCAGCCGATGCTCGCCGCCGGTCGCTGGGTGTTGTGCGACCGCTTCACCGATGCCACCCGCGCCTATCAGGGCGCCGGGCGCGGCATCGACGCGCGCTGGATCGAGCAGCTCGCCTCGATGGCCCATGCAGGCCTTGCGCCCGACCGGACGCTGCTGCTCGATCTGCCACCCGAGGCGGGCCTGGCCCGGGCGCGCGCACGCGCCGACGGCGGCGACCGGTTCGAGGACGAGGCGGTCGAGTTCTTCACCCGCGTGCGCAGCGGCTATCTCGAGCTCGCGCGACGCGAGCCGGAGCGCGTGCGCGTCCTCGATGCGACACGCCCCGCCGACGCGGTACTGGGTGCCGCGCTCGATTCGCTCGCGGACCTGCTGCCATGAGCAAGGCAGCGCCGGATGAGTCCCCGCGGCTGCCGCTCGATGCGCCCTGGTTCGACCCGGCGCTGGTCCGCATGGCCGACGCACGTCGGCGCGGCCAGCTGCCCCAGAGCCTCCTGATCCACGCCCATCCAGGCGCGGGCGGGACGGAGTTCGCACGGGTCATCGCGCAGCGGCTGCTGTGCGAGCAGGCTGCCGATGTCGACGCCCGGGGCTGCGGCCGGTGTCGAGGCTGCACCCGCGTCGCCGCGAACCAGCACCCCGACCTCGTCGAGCTGATGCCCATCGAGGACTCGAAGCAGATCCGCATCGACCAGGTGCGCGAAGTGCTCGGCCAGCTCGCCCTGAGCAGCTACGAGGGGCGGGCGAGCGTCGTGCTGTTCTCGCCGGCCGAAGCGCTGAACGTGGCCGCGGCCAACGCGCTGCTGAAGAACCTCGAAGAGCCGCGCCGCGACGCCTACCTGATCCTCGTCGCGACTCAACCCTCGCTGCTGTCGGCGACGATCCGCAGCCGCTGCCTGCGGCTCGCGCTCGCCACTCCGGCGCTCGATGTCGCGCTGGCCTGGCTCGAGCGGCACCGCCCGGGCGAGCCGTGGGGCGCTGTGCTCCAGGTGCTCGGTGTGGCGCCGTACGAGGCCCTGGCGCTCGCGAGCCCGGCCGACCTGCTCCGGCTGCGGGACGACACGTGGCGGGTGCTGGAGGAGCTGCGGCGGGGCGCGGGCATCGACGTGGTCCGCACGGCCGAAACCTGGGCTAGATCCGGGGATTTCCTGCACAGGCTGGGCTGTCTTGAGAACTGCCTCACAGGCTTGACGCTGAAACGGGCCGCGGGCGATTCCAATTCGTCCGAAATGCGGCTTGCGGCGCACTTGTCAGGACCCGAGTTGGACATAAATATAGCGGTCGGCCTCGAGCTGCTGGACCATCTGAAAGAGGTCCGCCGCCAGGCGACGTCGCCACTGAACAAGGCGCTCCTGCTGGAGCGTTTCCTGTGGCGTCTGACCCGGGCAACGGCCCGACCGGCTCTAAGAGGGGTTTGATCGGACAATGGCGGCACGAGATGCAACAGCGCGCTCCGGCATCAACAAGCCCGGCCTGTTGACGCTGACGATCAAGGACAAGAGCGCCCTGTATCTCGCGTACATGCCGTTCGTGAAGAACGGCGGCCTGTTCATCCCGACGAACAGCAACTACCGCCTCGGCGACGAGGTGTTCATGCTGCTGAACCTCATGGGTGAGGACGAGAAGCTGCCCGTCGCCGGCCGCGTCATCTGGGTCACCCCCAAGGGCGCGCAGGGCAAGCGTACGGCCGGCATCGGCGTGCAGTTCAGCGAGCAGGATCGCGGCCAGACGCAGAAGCGCATCGAGAACTACCTGGCCGGCGCCCTTTCAGGCGACAAGGCCACGCACACGATGTAGCGCCGCTTCAGCGGACAACGACCCATGGACTGGATAGTTCTCGCAAGTGTTGGTGCGCTCGCGCTGGCGGGCGGTTATGCGGTCTGGCGCAGCCGGCGTGGCGTCGATGCGGCCCGCGACGATGCGGCCGTCGTGCGCGAGGCGACCGCACGCTTCGAGGCCCTGCGCCGCACCGACCCCTCGGCGACCGTACCGCAACCGCAGATCGATGAAGAGCCGCCGGTCGACGCCTCCGAGCTGCTCGGCGTGCTGTTCGCCTGGACCCTCGGCATCGACCAGACTCGCGACATCCGCACAGCCACGCACGCGGCCATCGAGGAGGCCACCTCGGCGGCCCTGCTCGACCTCGCCAGTCAGCCGAAGAATCTCCCGCGCCGTCCGTCACTGCTGCCACAGGTCATGCAGGCGGTGAACGACGATGGCGCCTCGCTGCGCGGCATCGCGCGCCTGATCTCGCAGGACCCGACGCTCACCGGCAACCTGTTGCGCATCGCGAACAGCCCCGCCTACCGCATGCAGCCTGCGCCGATCGAAAGCATCGAGCGCGCCGTTGCGGTGCTCGGCACGCACGGCATCCGGTCGACCATCGCCGCGGCGGTGATGCAGCCGGTGCTGTCCTCGGGCGGAGCGTTCCGCAATCTGCCCGAGGTCATCTGGGACTACTCGCTGCGCGTCGCCTCGGCTGCCGAGGCGCACGCGATGCTGGTCGGCAACGACGATCCTTTCGCGGCGCAACTGCTCGGGCTGCTCGATGGCCTCGCGTCCATCGCCATCTTCCGGCTCGCGCGTGATGAGTTCGCCGAGCATCCCGAAGTTGCGCCGTCGCCCGCTCTGCTCGCCCGGTTGATCGACCAGTACTCGGGGCCGACTGCCGCCCGCATCGCGGCGAGCTGGGAGCTTTCCGAACGTATCGTGGACGCATTGGCCGAGCAGGAGCTGGCAGCCGGCGCCAGTGCGCCGCGCCGATCGGCGTTGGGGCAGGCACTGTATTTCGGCCGCGTCGCCGGCGCGGTTGCCCTGCTGATCGACGCCGGGCGCGTCACGCCCGACGAGGCGCGCGCCATGCTGCCCGACGGCCGGACGCATGCGCTTCAGGTCGACCGTATCTGGGAGCGGATGATGCGGGCATCGAAGGCCACCCGCGACGCCACTGCGCTGACGAAGGCCGGCTGATCAGCGCGGCGTCGCGCGCCGCAGGCCCGTCTCGGCGGTCGACAGGCCACCGCGCAGCACGTACGCATTGAACCCGCGTTCCATCAGGATGTACGCAGCCGCGGAGCTCCGCCGGCCCGTGTCGCAATAGACGACGTAGCGGGTGTTGCGATCGAGCGTAGAGAGCTTCAGCCGGATGAAGTACAACGGGATGTTGATCGAGTCCTCGATCGCGAGATTCTGGTGTTCGGACGGCAGCCGCACGTCGAGCCAGCGAGCGCCTTGCTCGACCATGCCGCGCGCCTCCTCGAAGTTCACCCACTGCAGCAGCGGCTCGTTCAGCAGCTCGCGGAAATCCTGCTTGTTCAGGCGCATCAGCGCGCCGTCGGTCAGCATGGTCACGGTGGCGTTGCGCTTCGCTTCGGAGATGAGCGCCTCTTCACCGAAGGTGTCGCCCACGCCGAGCTCGGCGAGCTTGATGCCGCCCTTGTTCAGCGGCGTCTCGCGCGTGACTGCGCAGCGTCCGTTGACGACGGCGTAGAAGAAGTCGCCCTCGGCGCCTTGCTGGATCACGACTTCGCCGGCGCGGTAGTTGACCCGCTGCATGCGCATGAAAATCGCCTGGATGTTCGCCGGCGGGATGCGGTGCATCGCCCGGTTCTGCAGCAGGGTGGTCATCCAGTCGTCGCCGCCCCCTTCGCCGGCGGCGTTGTTCTGCAGCTCGGAAACCTCGTAGCTGCCGGTCTGGTCCCACGTGATCATCACGTCGAGCAGCTCGCTGTCGATCGACAGGTACTCGATCGGGTCGATGGCACGCGCGGTGGCGCGACGGGGGAGCTGACCGGACAGGGGAGCGCGCGCTTCCGGCGTTCCGCCGACGATCATCGCAATGGTCTGGTCGCCCTCGCGCAGCTCGAGCGTGCCGGCCACGAGCCAGATGGTGCGGCGGTCGGTGTCACCCTGCTTGAAGAGCGTGCGTCCCGCTTCGAGCGTGCGGATGACGACCTTCTTGGCGAGCGCGGCCTGGTTCTCCTTGCGCAGGCCGGCCAGCGGCGTAAAGCGCTTCAGGAGAGCGACATCTGCGGGTCTTTCCTCGCTCATTCCTCGTTGGACTCTGTCTGATGATGCGGCGCGATTCAACGGGAAATGCTAGCACAGCGCCTGTGTGCGACCCGTGCACCGCTCTCACCCCGGTCAATGCGCTGCGAGACTTGTCCAGCCCGGATCGGGCGCGAAGCGTTGACCATGCGCGTCGCGCAGCGCCTCGAGCCGTCGGCGGATGTCGACCAGCCCTTCGGATCGAGCCCATGCGAGTGGCCCGCCACGGAAGGGTGCGAAACCGGCGCCGAAGATGACCCCGGCATCGATCAGGTCGGCGTCCTCGACGATGTGCTCACGCAGCGTCGCGACGCATTCGTTGACCAGCACGAGGATCAGCCGGTCGGTGAGGTCGGCGGGCACTTCGGCGGCCGTCGGCGCCTTGACCGGCTTGCCGTCCTTCCAGACGTAGAAACCCTCGCCGGTCTTGCGCCCGAGCTTCCGCGCCGCGACGCGCGCGGCGATGGTCGCGAGCGGAACCGGCGGCACCCGGTGCAGGGCTGCGGCCACCTGTTCACCCACTTTCATGCAGACGTCGAGGCCGACGACGTCGGCGAGTTCGAGCGGTCCCATCGGCATCCCGAAGTCGAGCGCGGCGCGATCGATGACCTCGCGCGGCACGCCCTGCTCGAGCGCGGTCATCGCCTCCTGCAGATACGGCATCAGCACGCGGTTGACGAGGAAACCGGGGGCACTGCGGCACGGCAACGGCAGCTTGTCGATGCGGCGGACCAAGGCGAGTGCGCGCGCGCTCGCAGCATCGGATGTCGCCTCGCCATGCACCACCTCGACCAGGGGCATCTGGGCCACGGGGTTGAAGAAGTGCAGGCCGATGAACTCGCCCGGACGCTGAAGTTTCGTCGCCAGCGATTCGAGCGGGATGCTCGAGGTGTTGGTCGCGAGCAGCGCCCCGGCCGGCATGGCCGGTTCGAGCCGGGAATACAGCGCCTGCTTCGCATCGAGGTCCTCGAAGATCGCTTCGAGCGCGAGATCGGCGCGGGCGACACCGGCTCCGTCCACGTCGGCGACGAGACGGTTGATCGCCTGGCGACGTTCGGCATCCCCGCGGGTGCGCTTGCCGAACAGCTCGGCAGCACGTTCGATCGCTGGCGTGATCTGCTCCATCGAGCGATCCTGCAGTGTCACCTCGAAGCCGCGCAGCGCGCACCACGCTGCGATGTCACCGCCCATGACGCCCGCGCCGACGACATGGACGTGGCGGATGGGCGGCGTCGCGCCGGTACGGTCGCGGCTGCCGAGCGCCTTCAGCCGGTCCTGCAGCTGGAACACCCGCACGAGGTTGCGCGAAGTCGGGGTAAGGAACAGCGCCGCGATGGAACGCGCTTCAGCCTCGTAAGCCACCCGGCCCCGAGCTCCGTGGCGACGCCACAGCGAAACGATGGCGTACGGCGCCGGGTAGTGCGCTTCCCGCACGCGTGCCGAGACCTGGCGCCTGAGAGCGGGGTACACCAGGCCGCGGATGCCCGGCCAGCTCAGCACGCGTTCGAGCAGGGCGGGCCGGTGCAGGGACGGACGTGACGCGATCAGCGCTCGGCATTCCGCCTCGCCCTGATCGGGCGTCACCAGCCGGTCGACCAGGCCGATCCTGAGCGCCCGATCACCGCGCACCGTCTTGCCCGTCAGCATGAGATCCATCGCGGGCCGGACCCCGAGCAACCGTACGGTGCGCACGGTGCCCCCAAAGCCCGGATGGATTCCGAGCTGCACTTCGGGCAGCCCGAGCGCGAGATGTCCGTCATCGATGCCGACGCGATAATCGCAGGCAAGGGCAAGCTCGAGACCCCCGCCGAGCGCGAAGCCCTGCAGCAGCGCGACGGTTGGACACGACAGCGCCTCCACTCGATCGAGCACCTGCTGGCCACGGCGCACACCGTCGAGCGCTTCCTCGACCGAACCGAAGCGGGTGAACTCGTTGATGTCGGCGCCGGCGATGAAGCCGGATGACTTGCCGGAACGGATGATGAGGCCGCGCGGCACCTCCTTCTCGAGCAGGGTCAGCTGCTCGGCGAGTTCCTGCAACACCGCGCTGCCGAGGGTATTTGCCGACTTGCCCGCAACGTCCAGCGTGAGCGTCGCGAGGCCATCTTCCCGTTTCAGCGTCCAGGCCATGTCAATCTCGCTTGACGACGTTGAAGTCGCACACCAGGGGACGGTGGTCCGACAGGCGGAAGTCCGGAATGCGGAAGTCGGTTACTTCGATGCCCTCGCTGACCAGCACGAAGTCGAGCTCGACCCGCGGGCGGCGTGACGGGAACGTCGGCAGGCCGTGCACGTTCGCGCTGCGCAGCCCGGTCGCGCGGGTGAACAGATAGATCTCGTGCGTGCCCCAGAAAGTATTGAAGTCGCCGGCGACGATGACCGGCTTGGTCGATTTCTCGATGAGGTCGTGCAGGTAGCGCAGCTGGTACTGCCGATGACGGTACTTGAGCGAGAGGTGCACGAGGAACACGCAGACCTCGTCGAGCTCGAGTTCGATGATGAGCCGCTTGATCCCCGAGTCGAAGTAATGGAAGCGCTCGCCGTGGACGCGCGGCGCCGCGAGGAATGCGTTCGCCTGCTTGCGCACGATGGGCAGAAGATGATTGATGGAGCTCGCGCCGTACTTGCATTCGTAGATCGAGTAGTGACCGAGCGCCTTCGCGACGTGCTCGGCCTGGTTCACCATGCCGCTGCGAACCGACCCGGTGTCGACCTCGATGAGGCCGATGATGTCCGCGTCCTGTTGACGCAGGAATTCGGTGAGGCCCCCCAGCACCCGCCGGCTCGTACGAAGGTAGCCCGCGCCCGGCAACGGAAGATGAAAGCTCGGCCCGGTGCCCGTGGCATAGCGGATGTTGTAGACGACGAGTCGCAAGCGGCAGGGTCTCCCTCTCACCCATTGTATCGGCGCCTTCCCATCGAAGGGCGGCGCATTGGGTTACACTCTTAGGCGATGTCGCAGCAGAATCCAATCAGGGTCTACGTGACCCATGGCTGGGAAGAGTCCGACGACTTCCAGCGCGTCTTCGAATATCTCGAGAGCGCGCGCAACTTTTATTACCGGAACTTCGCCGAGCCAGACAAGGCGCCGTCCGGCGGCACCGAGCCGGCACGCGAAGAACTTCGGCGGCAGATCAACGGCGCAGAGATCGTGGTCGCGCTCGCGAGTCTCGGCGCTTCGCATCCCGACCTGCTGACCTTCCAGCTGAACTACGCGAAGGCGAGCCGCAAACCGGTGCTCGGCGTGCGGCTGTTTGGCGTGCAGGGTGCTGTGCCGAAGATCGTGAGCGATCTGGCCGACGACATCGTCGACTGGGAGGAGCGCGGGCTGGTCGATGCCATCCGCCGGCTCGCGCGGCAGGAAAACACGCAGCGCTACGACACGATCGAATTCAAGCTCGACTGAATTCGTCAGCCTTCCGCGAACAGCGGAACCACCGACGCGCGCACCGGCCGCACGGCTGGGGCATCGAAAGCGCCGCACGCAACGGTCGCGTACAACCGGATGACGAACGCCGCATGGCGGCTCGCTTCGTCGGCAGACATCTTGCGGATCGAGGCGAGCGCAGGAATTTCGCGTGGGAGCGGCCGCTCTCGCCCGAGTGCTTCGCACAGGCCGCGGAACTCGGCGCGGGCCGCGTCGGGCAGCACCGCGGGATCGAGGCCGGCGAGGTGGCGATGCCAGGCCTGCGCCAGCCGCTCTTTCAGCGGGCCGTTCTGCGCCAGCATGATGGCTGCGTCCTGCAGCCGCTCAAGAGTCGTCATGATGTTCGCCCCGCCCCGGTACGCCCCGGAAGAACTGTTTCCGGTCAACGACCTACGAAGGGAATATAACCCAGGTTCAGCGGGTTGCAAGAGTCAAACCGTACCGGTCTGTTTTTGTCAAGGCGTCGCGGAGACGAGACGGTCGGTAGATTCATTCCGCATAAACGTCGCAGGTTATTGATTGGGAACAGCTAAGGAAGGGCCGGATTACGCCGCTCCGAGGTGCGGGCCTGCAGGAGTTCGGCGAGTCGACCGGTATCCACCGGTTTGGTCAGATGGACATCGAAACCCGCCGCCAGCGCCGTCGCCCGGTCCGATGCCTGTCCCCAGCCGGTGATCGCCACCAGGAGCAGGCCGGCATGAACCGGGTTCGCGCGCACCAGCCGTGCGACTTCGTGGCCAGTCAGTCGCGGCATGCCGATGTCGAGCAGCGCTGCATCGGGGCGGAAGGCATCGATTGCATCGACCGCGGCGCGTCCGTCGTGCGCCAGCTGCACGTCATGTCCCTGCAGGCGCATCAGCATCGCGAGGCTCTCGGCCGCGTCGCGGTTGTCGTCGGCAACGACCAGTCTTAGCCTCGCCGCGCCACGCTCGGGCAATACCTCGCGAACAGGGACGCCCTGGCCAGGCTCGCCGGCGGTGAGGATGGGCATGCGCACCGTGAACGTGGACCCGTTGCCGGGGCCAGCACTGGCTGCCTCGATCGACCCGCCGTGCAACTGGACCAGGCCGCGCGTCAGTGCGAGCCCGATGCCGAGGCCGCCTTCGGATCGCTCGTGCGCCGTCGTGACCTGCGAAAACATCGTGAACACGTCCGTCAGTTCGTCCGGTGCGAGCCCGATGCCGTTGTCCGCCACCTCGAGGACGAGGGCGTCCTGGCCGGCGTGCGCGGCGGCGCGGATCCGGCCGCCAGCGCTTGTGTACTTCGCCGCGTTGGTGAGGAGGTTCGAAAGGATCTGCGCGAGCCGCAGGGGATCGGCGTCGAGCGTGACCGGCGACGCGGGCAGCGACACCTCGAGGGCGTGCTGCTTGCGGTCGATCAGCGGTCGGGCCGCTTCGACCGCTGCGTTGAACACTTCGTGCAACTCGCACCGTTCGCGCCGCAGCCGCAGTTGTCCACGGGTGATGCGCGAGATGTCGAGCAGGTCGTCCAGCAGCAGTGACATGTGCTGGACCTGCCGTTCGACCACCGCGTAGCTCCACCGCTTCTGGGCGTCGCTTGCCTGCGGCGCCATCGCGACTTGCGTCGCCTGTCGAATCGGCGCGAGCGGATTGCGCAGCTCGTGCGCGAGCGTCGCCAGGAACTCGTCCTTGCGCCGATCGGCCTCGACCAGTGCCTCCTCATTGCGTCGCCGCGCGGTGACGCTCGTGAACCAGACGGCGACGTCGCCGTCGAGCGGCGAGGCGATGAGGTGGTACCACTCGCGGCCCGGGGTCAGTCGTGATTCGTGCTCGAACTCCAGCGGCTGCCCGTCGCGCAGCACCGAGATGAAGACGGCGAACGGTGCCGACTGCTCCCAGGCACCGGGCAGCGTTGTCCGTACGGTGCGGCCGATGAGCTGCTCGGGCGAGCGACGCCACACTGCCGCCGCGGCGGGATTGATGTAGAACCAGATGAAATCCTGCACCTGACCGGATGTGTCGAGCATGGGCCGGAAGATGACGAAGCCCGCCGCCGACCCATCGAGGACACTGCGGAAGCGCTGGTCGTGCTCGCGCGCCGCCCGTTCCGCCTGTGCGCGTTCGACGACCACGGTCGCCTTGTGCGCACAGATGTCTGCCAGCCGCGCTTCGCGCTCGCCGGGGTCGCGTGAATCCTCCAGCAGTATGGCGAGGCTGCCGAGGTACTCGCCGCCAAGACCGTGCAGCGGTGTCACCTGCACGGCACGGAAGCCTTCGCTTCGCGCGAACTCGCGAAACGGCAGCGCGCGCTCGTCGGCTTCCACGTCCGAAACGTGCACGCGGACGCCGCCATGACAGGGGAGGCCCACGAGCTCGGCGCCGAACGGGACGTTGGCAAGCCGCGCCCGTGCGGACTCCGTCAGCCCGACGCTCGCTTCCAGCAGCAGGCGCTCGCCACTCGGCGTGCTGAGCGACACCGCGCCCTGGGTCGCGTCGAGCATGCGAGCCAGCGACTGGACGATGGCTTCGAGCTGGCCAGGCAAGTCGACCGTCGTCTCGAGCCGGCTGGTCAGGTCGTGCAGTTCACCGAGGTCTGCAACCTGCTGCTGCAACTCGCTGCGGGCCGCGGCCAGCGCATCGGCCGCGCGTTGCCGCTGCGAGGCGGCGCTGTAGAGGCGGTGGCCGAGGAAAACCAGTGCCGACGCAATCACCGCGAACGACAGCAGTGCCCACGCATTCGGATCCGTCCGGATCAGCAGGGGTCCGCCGCCGCGAATGACCAGAGCGCCGCTGATGGCCCCCACAACGGCGACCAGGATCGCCGGCATCGGCCCGCCATACGCGCCGGCCAGCACGATGGCAGGCAGAAAGAACAGGAACGGGGCACGCGCCTGCGTGAATGGCTCGAGGATCCATTGCAGCACCATCGCCGCCGCGGCGAGGCCGATTGCAAGGAAGACCCGTGGGCGCGGTCGATTCATGGCGCGATTCTGCCCATTTTTGCAGGGAGGTGGCGACGTAGTGCGCAGCGTTCGCATCTGCTTTGAGACTCGCCGCGCGGCAACGCGCGCCGGGGTTCGACACACTGGCGCTATGAACCGGCCCCCTTGTTCGAAACGCGCCTTGTTGCCGTGGATGGTGACCGCCGTCTGGCTCGGCGGGGTAGGGGGCGGACTCTGGCGACTGGAAATGAACGGTCGCGCGACGGTGGCGGACGCGACGTCTCCGGCCAGCGACGTGCGGGCCGGCTGGTGCGGCAGCACCAACCGCGCCGTACCGAACCGAATACTGAAGGATCGAGCGACATGATCGAGAGCGCCTATTCCCAGCAGCTGTACCGCGCGGGCGATCGGCTGCTGGTCGGAATCCTCGGTGGGCTGCTGCTGCTGTCGCTCGCGCTGGCACCCCTGCACGGCACCTGGATGGCTGCGCTGATCATCGGAGGGTCGACGTGGCTCGTGTGTGGCTGGCTCGCCTACGCGCACGGCGGCGCGCTCGTCACCCGCTGCGCGATCGCGGCGGCGCTGATGGTGTTCGCCGCATTGGAGATCCATCAGACCCGTGGCCTCGCCGAAGCACACTTCGTGGTGTTCGTCCTGCTGGCCTTCCTGCTGTACTACCGCGACTGGCGTCCGCTGGTCGTCGCCGCGTCGGTCATCGCGGTCCACCATCTCGCGTTCGACCTGCTGCAGCAGAGCGCGCAGGGCGTCTTCGTATTTGCCGGCAGAGCCGGCATCGACATCGTGCTGCTGCACGCCGGCTACGTGATCGCCGAAACGCTGCTGCTGATCGTCATGGCACGTAGCCTCCGCGCGGAAATAGATGCGCTCGGTGGCGACTCGCGCAACCTCTCCGAAGCCGCCCTCGCGCTCGCCGACGGCCGGTTGTCTCAGCCCATCGACACCGCCGGCGCCAGTTCCGGCAGCGTTGCCTGCACGATGGAACGCATGCGCAATTCACTCGTCGCCAGGGCCGCACGCGAACATCAGGCCACCGAGGACCTGCGGCGTCACGCCGATGCCCAGCACGAGGTCGCCGAGCGCGAGCGCGCGACCCTGGCCGAGATGCGGGGGCTGGTGGAACGCGAACGCGCGGCCGCCGAGGAGAATGCCCGTATCCGCATCGCCCTCGACTGCATCGGCGCGGGCGCGATGGTCATCGGCATCGATGGACGCATCGACTTCCTGAACGAGCATGCTCGCGAGATGTTCAAGCTGCGGGCAGCTGATTTCCGTCGCGCAGTACCTGCCTTCGACCCGATGCGTCTCGTCGGAAGCGAGGTCAGCGCGTTCAGGACCGTTGCCGCGCTCGATCCGGCACGGCTTGCGAATCTGACGCGCCCGGAAACCGCTGATTTCAGCATTGGAACCACGCGCCTGCGCACGGTGGCCAGCACCGTCGCCGATGCGACGGGCAAGCGGCTCGGCACTGTCGTGCAGTGGCACGACCGGACGGAGGAAGTGCAGGCGGAGGAGGAGATCCGCGCCGCCGTGGCCCAGGCGATCGAGGGCGACCTCGGCACACGGCTCGTCGAGGACGGCAAACGTGGCTTCTTCAAGGCGCTCGCCGCTGACATGAACCGGCTGCTGCACAACGTCGACGCCGTGATGGGACAGGTGAAGATTGCCGCGAACGAGGTCAGCCGCGGTGCCGACGAGATCAGTGAGGGCAACGCAAACCTTTCGTCCCGCACCGAAGAACAGGCATCGAGCCTGCAACAGACCGCCGCATCGATGGAGCGCATGACGCTGACTGTCCGGCAGAACGCCGGCAGCGCGGGCCAGGCGAACCAGCTGGCGGTGGCCGCGCGCGACCAGGCAGAGAAGGGCGGCGCGATCGTATCCCAGGCCGTCGGGGCCATGACCGCAATCAATGCAGCATCGATGCGAATCGCCGACATCATCGGCGTCATCGACGAGATCGCGTTCCAGACCAATCTGCTCGCGCTGAACGCGGCGGTCGAGGCAGCGCGCGCCGGTGACCAGGGTCGGGGCTTCGCGGTCGTTGCGGCGGAAGTGCGCAATCTTGCGGGGCGATCGGCGACCGCGGCAAAGGAGATCAAGTCGCTGATCCAGGACAGCGTCCGGAAAGTCCAGGAAGGCTCCAGCCTTGTCACCCAGTCGGGCGCTACGCTCGAGCAGATCGTCGTGGCCGTGAAGAAGGTCGCGGATATCGTCGGCGAGATCGCCGCAGCGAGTCACGAGCAGTCCTCAGGCCTCGATCAGGTCAGCCGGGCCGTGCTGCAGCTGGACGGATTGACGCAGCAGAACTCCGCACTGGTCGAGCAGGCCTCGGCCGCGAGTCAGCACATGTCGGAACAGGCGCGAACGCTCGATGAAAGCATGCGGCGGTTCCGCTCCCGTGGAACGCTCAGCCCGGACCGCATGGACGCGCTGCTTTCCAGAGCCGACAGGAACACCGGTTGACCGCGCCTCATCTAACCTGCAGCAAGCGCAGGTTCGATGACGTCATACGTTAAGGACATTCCGCAGCGTCGATGGGAGTCTCGCGCGTCATGACAACGGACAAGCTCCTGCGCCTGCTGAAAGCGGAGTCCATGCGCCAGCGGAAACTTCGATTGCAGGTCCTGCTGTTGGCCTGCGCTTGCCCGACACCAACCTAGATCTGTCGAAGCCGGTGGGCCGCGGGGCGCGAGCCGCCGTCCTCCCGTGGGTGGGCCGAACGCGGCGCTCGTCCAATTCGAGGACGACACTTGCTTCGATGATCGACGACGTGTGTTCGGGTGCGCGTCGGTTGCGAACCGACGCGTCACGACGATCCTGGTCGCGGCGGGTCTGACGACACGACCATGGACACGATCGCATTGCTTCTCAGGCTGCAGGATTCGCGCACCCGGCAGATCGATCTGCAATTCGCGGCACTGCGTCTGGCAAACAAACTCTTCGAGACCGGCCGCGAGGCGGACCCGAACCGCGGTCGCATGATCTGCGAAGTGGTCCTGCGTTGGGTATCAGGCGCGGAACAACGCTTGTCGTTACTGCAGCCGACACATGACATGACGGCCGATTTTGCGGGGCACGCAGAGCGCTTGCGGAGTGCGGTCGCGCGGCAGCTGCTAACGCTGGAAGTCGCCCAAGGTTGAGGCACGCCCCTTGAAGGTCCGTGTTTCTACTTCGCAGAATGTATATTATGTTAACTCGCGTGTATCTATAAGGCCCAACGTGGGTCCCTATGGTCTCGGCCTCTTCCGGTTCTTGTTCAGGATGCCGATGAGGATCAGCAGGTAACTCACGAGCCTCACCACATAGATCCCGGAGCTGCCTTCGAACGGCCGCTCGACCAGCAGCACCGCACACCGGTTCATCGCCTCGATCAGGAACGCCACGCCGAACGCCAGGAACAACGGGTCGCGAGTGCGGCGCCAGAAACGCAGGAAGAACGCCGAGGCAACCAGCGTGCACGTCACGATGACGCCGAGCAGGAATCCTTCGATCATCGCTCGCTCTCCATGATGAGGCCGTAGACCAGCAACAGCATCGATGCCGCGGCCAGCGCCAGTCGCCACGGGTACAGCGAGATCGAATTTGGCAACAGGATCAGGTCCACGAACAGCACCGCATTCGATGCGGTGAGCCCGGAGAAGCAGAGGCCGCTCCACAGCAGCAGCCGCGTCCGGGTCCGGGCGAAGCCGCGCAGCAGCAACAGGGCACACAACGCCGCCACGATCGCACCGAGCGCGTAGACCACGGCATTCATCAACGCTCCCCCTTGAAGTCGAACGCGCGTGCGAAATCGAGGATCGACGAGGGCGCCTTGTCGTGGATGAACCGGGTCACGGTGATCAGCTGCGTCCGGTAGGTCGCGGCCAGCGCGTCGACGACACCGTCGGCGTCGTTCCGGTCATCGTAGCTGTACAGCGGTTCGTCGGCGCCCGCCTCGACCGTCGCGAGCCGATGATGGACCAGGTGGCGCAGCAGGCCGACCACGTGAGACCGATCGAGATACAGCCGCGAGCCGATGTCACCGATCAGCCAGCAGCGATCCTTCCGTTCATGCAGCAGCAGCAACGCTTCCAGCTGCGGCACCGTGTCGACGTGCGCGTCCAGAAAGGCCGTGACTTCGGCCGGAAGAGCGGCTCGGAGCGCCAACGGCGGTCAGGACGACCGCGGTGCGCCGAGTATCTCGTTGAGCGCCTCGAAGCTGACCGGTTTGACCAGATGCTGGTCGAAGCCGGACTCGCGGGAGCGCCGCTGATCCTCGCTCTGACCCCAGCCGCTGATTGCGACCAGCTTGATCGGCTGGCCCCACTTCTCCGCCCTCACCCGCTGCGCCACCTCATAGCCGCTGAGCTTCGGCATGCCGAGATCGAGCAGCATGATCTCCGGTTGCCAGACTCGCGCGCCTTCCAGCGCTTCGGCGCCATCCCGGGCTTTGTGCACGTCGTGTCCGGCGAACTCGAGCAGCATGGCGAGGCTGTCGAGCGCATCGATGTTGTCGTCTGCCACCAGAATGCGGCGACGGGCGGTATCCCCGGCGGGAGGTTCGGCGTTCACGTTGGCGGGACCTTTGGGCTCGGATAACGGAAGAATCAGGGTGAACCGGCTTCCCTGGCCCGGCCCGGCGCTGTACACCTCGACGCAGCCGTCGTGCATGGCTGCCAGTCGCTGCACGAGCGCGAGCCCGATGCCGAGACCGCCCTGCATCCGCGCGTTGTCGACCGGAAGCTGCGAGAACAGCGTGAAGAGGCGCGGCATCGCATCGGGCAGGATGCCGATGCCGTTGTCGATGACCGAAACATGCGCGTGACTGCCGCGCCGTTCGACCTTCAGCTCGATCTGGCCGCCCGGGTCTGTGTACTTGGCTGCGTTGCTGAGCAGGTTGCCGAGCATCTGCGACAGGCGTGTGAGATCGCCCTGCACTTCGAGCGGCTCGTCCGTGACGGTGAGCGTCAGTTCATGCCGCTGCTGCGTCAGCGCCGGTTGCAGCGTCTCGACCGCGCGCGACACGACCGTCTGCAGTGAAATCGCCTCGCGGTCGAGGTTGATGATGCCGCGGGTGATGCGCGACACGTCGAGCAGGTCGTCGACGAGCCGGGTCAGATGCACGACCTGACGCCCGATCACCTCACGCGACCAGGCCAGCTCCGGAACCTCGATCGGCAACCGCGCCATGATGTCGACCGCGGTCCGGATGGGCGCAAGCGGATTGCGCAGTTCGTGCGCGAGGATCGCGAGGAATTCGTCCTTGTGGCGGTCGGCCTCCTTCAGTGCGCCCTCGGCACGCTGGCGTTCACCGATCTCGGCCTGCAGCGAAAGGTTCGCGATGGCGAGCTCCTGGTTCGCGATGCGCAGCGTGCCGTTCAGGCGCTCGAGTTCCTGCGTCTTCTCGGCCTGCAGCGTTGAGTGGGCGAGCTCGAGACGAGAGTTGGCCTGACCGAGACTCTCGTTCAGCCGCTGCAGCTCGAGCCGCTGGTGGTGAAGCTCCACCAGCACCGCAACCTTGCTGCGCAGGATCTCCGGTACCAGCGGAATCGACACGTAATCGACCGCGCCGACCTTGTAACCGCGCAGCCGGTCGAGCTCGGAGATGTGCACGCCGGTGACGAAGATGATCGGTGTCCGCTCGAACCGCGGATGCTCGTGGATCATCGCGGCGGTCTCGAAGCCATCCATGCCGGGCATGCTGACGTCGAGCAGCACGACCGCGAAGTCGTCCTGCATCAGCTTCTCGAGCGCCTCGATGCCGGACCGTGCCTGCACGAGGTTCTGGTCGAGCGGCTCGAGGATCGACTCGTACGACAGGAGCCGGGCATGCTGGTCGTCGACGAGAAGGATGTTGACCCGCTCCCGCGAGACAGCCTCGGCCACCGATGCTGACACCGCGTTCAAGGATGCAGCCACGTGCGCACCAGCGACAGCAGCTGGTTGGTGTTGACCGGCTTCGCCACGTAGTCGGACGCTCCCGCCTCGAGGCACTTCTCGCGGTCGCCCTTCATCGCCTTCGCCGTCAGCGCGATGATGGGCAGGCTGCGGAACCGGGCATTGCCGCGTATCTGACGCATCGTTTCGTACCCGTCCATCTCCGGCATCATGACGTCCATCAGCACGAGTGCAAGGTCGTCGGTCGCCTCGATCAGCTTGATCGCATCCGAGCCGTTGTTGGCGCTCATGACCTGCATGTGATGACGCTCGAGCAAGCTGTTCAGCGCGAAGATGTTGCGGATGTCGTCGTCGACCACGAGCACCTTCCGGTCGCGAAGCGGCTCGTCGCTCTGGTGCAGCATTTCGATCATCCGCTGCTTCGCCGCGGGCAGGTCACCGATCGCGCGGTGCAGGAACAGCGCCGTCTCGTCCAGCAGCCGCTCGGGTGAGCGCACGCCCTTGATGACGACGCTCCTCGCCTTCCGCTTGAGTTCGGTCTGCTCGGCCTCGGACAGGTCGCGCCCGGTGAACACGATGATCGGCGTGTCGCGGATGCCATCGTCCTGCTGGATGCGCGAGATCAGGTCGAAGCCGGAGATGTCGGGCAGCCGCAGGTCGAGCACGACGCAGTCGTAGGGGCGCTCGCGCATTGCGGCCAGCGCCTCCTCACCCGTGCTGACGCAGATCATCTCGATGTCGTCGTGCCCGATCAGTTCGCGGATGCTGAGCTGCTCGGCCGGATCGTCCTCGACGATGAGGAGCCGGCGCCGGCCCGCCGCCGTGAAGTCCCGGATGCGGTCGAACGCGATCTCGAGCCCGTCGGTCGTTGCGGGCTTGTTCATGAACGCAAACGCGCCGCGCTCGAGGCCGTACTGCCGTTCCTCCTCGACGGTGAGGATCTGCACGGGAATGTGGCGCGTGTCCGGATCCTGCTTCAGCTGGTTCAGAACGGTCCAGCCCAGCATGTCGGGCAGGAAGACGTCGAGCGAAATGGCCGCTGGCCGGTACTTGCGCGCAAGCGCCAGCGCATCGGCACCGGTCTTCGCGGCCAGCACCTTGAAGCCGCGGTCACGCGCGAGGTTCATCAGCACCTTGCCGTAGTGCGGGTCGTCCTCGACGATCAGCAGCACCTGCTCGCCTTCATCGCCGAGGATGCCCCGGTCGTCGACGAGCTCTTCCGCCAGCGGGTTGGGCAATGCCTGCAGTGTGGGCTGAAACGCACCCGGCAGCGTCTTGACGGTCGCCGTGCCGCCCTGGGTCCGGTCACGATCGAGCGCGCCGGGGTTGACCAGCGGCAGGAACAGGCTGAACGTGCTGCCGACGCCGGGCGAGCTGGTCAACTTGATCTCCCCGCCGAGCAGGTGGGCGAGTTCACGGCTGATCGCAAGGCCGAGGCCCGTGCCACCGTACTTGCGTGCCGTTCCGGCGTCGGCCTGCTGGAACGCCTCGAACACGATGCGCTGCTTCTCCGGCGCAATGCCGATGCCGGTGTCGGTCACGCTGAACTGCACGACCCCGCTCGCAGCGCTGAGCACGGGATGATCGGCGCTCCAGCCGGTGGTCGAAAGGCTCGCGCGCATCCTGACGCTGCCCTGCGCCGTGAACTTGAAGGCATTGGACAGCAGGTTCTTCAGCACCTGCAGCAGCCGTTTCGGATCGGTGTTGATGCTGCGACCGAGGCTCGACTCGAACTCGACGCTGAAGTTGAGTTTCCGCGCCTCGCCTTCGTGGCGGAAGCTGCGCTCGATCGTCTCGCGCAGGTGCGTGAACGGGAGATCTTCGCAGTCGACGGTCACGGTTCCCGACTCGATCTTCGACAGGTCGAGAATGTCGCTGATGAGGTTCAGCAGGTCTGTGCCTGCGCCGTGGATCGTCTTGGCGAATTCGACCTGGCGACCCGACAGGTTGCTCTCGGCGTTCTCGGCGAGCTGTTGGCCGAGGATCAGGATGCTGTTCAGCGGCGTCCGCAGCTCGTGCGACATGTTGGCGAGGAACTCGGACTTGTAGCGCGACGTGAGCGCAAGCTCCGCCGCCTTTTCCTCCAGCGCGCGCCGGGCGAGCTCGATCTCCTGGTTCTTGCGCTCGACCTCGACGTTTCGCTCCGCCAGCAGCCGCGCCTTGTTGGCTAGCTCGTCGTTGGTCTGCTGCAGCTCGCGCTTCTGCGTCTGCAGCTCGGCGGCGAGCGTCTGGGACTGCTGCAGCAGGCCCTCGGTGCGCATCGTCGCCTCGATCGTGTTCAGCACGACGCCGATGGAGCCGGTGAGCTGCTCGAGGAAGGCGAGATGAGAGGCGGTGAACTCGAACATCGAGGCGAGCTCGATGACCGCGCGGACCTGGCCCTCGTACAGCACCGGCAACGCGATGAGGCTGACCGGTCGTGCCGCCAGTAGGCCGCTCTGGACGGACACCGTGTCGCCGGGCAGGTCGTTCAGCAGGATGCGGCGACCATCGGTGGCGCACTGACCGACCAGGCCCTCGCTGAGGGAGAAGCGGCGGGGCAGCTGCTCGGCGCGCGTGTCGGCATAGCTCGCGAACTGCTGCAGATGGGCGTGAACGCCCTGCCCCTGCAGCACGTACATGATGCCGTGCTGCGCGTTGACCAGCGGAGCGAGTTCGGCGAGCAGCATCTGGCCGACCGACTCGAGGTCGCGCTGGCCCTGCAGCATGCGGCTGAACTTGGCGAGGTTCGTCTTCAGCCAGTCCTGCTCGATGTTGCGCTCGGTGGTCGCGCGCAGGTTGCCGATCATCGCGTTGATGTTGTCCTTGAGGTCGGACACCTCGCCGCGCGCATCGACCTGGATGGTGCGGGTGAGATCGCCGCGGGTCACGTACGTCGCGACCTCGGCGATCGCGCGAACCTGCGTCGTCAGGTTCTCGGCGAGCAGGTTGACGTTTTCCGTCAGGTCCTTCCACGTCCCGGCGGCCCCCGGCACGTTCGCCTGGCCGCCGAGCCGGCCTTCGTCGCCAACCTCGCGCGCGACGGTGGTCACCTGGTCAGCGAAGATCGCAAGCGTGTCGGTCATCGAGTTGATCGTGTCGGCAAGCGCCGCGACCTCGCCCTTGGACTCGACCGTCAGGCGCTGGCGCAGGTCGCCGGTCGCGACCGCGGTCACCACC
Organism: uncultured Pseudomonadota bacterium; assembly: GCA_963769065.1. GTDB lineage: Bacteria > Pseudomonadota > Gammaproteobacteria > Steroidobacterales > Steroidobacteraceae > ZC4RG30. Next base: position 244,601 of record CAVYKG010000003.1, read on the forward strand.
TTCACGATGTTGCGCACCTGGTTGGTCAGGTTCGCCGCCATCACGTTGACGTTGTCGGTCAGGTCCTTCCATGTACCGGCGACGCCCGGCACCTGGGCCTGGCCGCCGAGTGCACCTTCGGTGCCGACCTCGCGCGCGACGCGGGTCACCTCGGCCGCAAAGCCGTTCAGCTGGTCGACCATCGTATTGATGGTGTTCTTCAGCTCGAGGATCTCGCCCTTCACGTCGACCGTGATCTTGCGCGAGAGGTCGCCTCGCGCCACGGCGGTCGTCACCTCGGCGATATTGCGCACCTGCGAGGTGAGGTTGGTGGCCATCGCATTGACGTTGTCGGTGAGGTCCTTCCAGACGCCCGAGACGTCCTTCACTTCGGCCTGGCCGCCGAGCTTGCCTTCGGTGCCGACCTCGCGCGCGACGCGCGTCACTTCGGCACCGAACGCGTTCAACTGGTCGACCATCGTGTTGATGGTGTTCTTCAGCTCGAGGATCTCGCCCTTCACGTCCACGGTGATCTTGCGAGAGAGATCGCCTCGCGCCACGGCGGTGGTCACCTCGGCGATGTTGCGCACCTGGCCGGTGAGGTTGGTCGCCATCGCGTTGACGTTGTCGGTGAGGTCCTTCCAGACGCCCGACACGTCCTTCACCTCGGCCTGACCACCCAGCTTGCCTTCGGTGCCGACCTCGCGCGCGACGCGCGTCACTTCGGCCGAGAAGCCATTCAGCTGGTCGACCATCGTGTTGATGGCCTCCTTCAGCTGCAGGATCTCGCCCTTCACATCGACGGTGATCTTGCGCGAGAGGTCACCGCGCGCGATGGCGGTCGTCACCTCGGCGATGTTGCGCACCTGCGAGGTGAGGTTCGACGCCATGGAGTTCACGGAGTCGGTCAGATCCTTCCAGGTGCCCGCGCCCGGCACGTTCGCCTGACCGCCGAGCTTGCCCTCGGTGCCGACCTCGCGCGCAACGCGGGTCACCTCGGAGGCGAACGAGCGCAGCTGGTCGACCATGGTGTTCATGGTCTCCTTCAGCTGCTGGATCTCGCCGCGCACGTCGACGGTGATCTTGCGCGAGAGGTCGCCGTTCGCGATGGCGGTCGCCACCTCGGCGATGTTGCGCACCTGGCCCGTGAGATTCGAGGCCATCGAGTTGACGTTCTCGGTGAGATCCTTCCAGACGCCCGACACGCCCTTCACTTCGGCCTGGCCACCGAGCTTGCCCTCGGTACCGACCTCGCGCGCCACGCGCGTCACCTCGGCGCCGAAGCCGTTCAACTGGTCGACCATCGTGTTGATGGTGTTCTTCAGCTCGAGGATTTCCCCCTTGACGTCGACCGTGATCTTGCGCGAGAGATCGCCGCGCGCGATGGCGGTGGACACCTCGGCGATGTTGCGCACCTGGCCGGTGAGGTTGGTCGCCATCGCGTTCACGGAGTCGGTGAGATCCTTCCAGGTGCCGGCGACCCCCGGCACGATCGCCTGGCCACCGAGCTTGCCTTCGGTGCCGACCTCACGCGCCACGCGCGTCACCTCCGAGGAGAACGAGCGCAGCTGGTCGACCATCGTGTTGATGGCCTCCTTCAGCTGAAGGATCTCGCCGCGCACGTCGACAGTGATCTTGCGCGACAGGTCGCCGTTCGCGACGGCGATCGTCACCTCGGAGATGTTGCGCACCTGGCCCGTCAGGTTCGAGGCCATCGAGTTGACGTTTTCGGTGAGATCTTTCCAGACGCCCGACACACCCTTCACCTCGGCCTGGCCGCCGAGCTTGCCTTCGGTCCCGACCTCGCGCGCGACGCGTGTCACCTCGGCCGCAAAGCCGTTCAACTGGTCGACCATCGTGTTGATGGTGTTCTTCAGCTCGAGGATCTCGCCCTTGACGTCCACGGTGATCTTGCGCGAGAGATCGCCGCGCGCGATGGCGGTGGACACCTCGGCGATGTTGCGCACCTGCGAGGTGAGGTTCGCGCCCATGGAGTTCACGGAGTCGGTGAGATCCTTCCAGGTGCCGGCGACCCCCGGCACGATCGCCTGGCCGCCGAGCTTGCCTTCGGTGCCGACCTCGCGCGCGACGCGCGTCACTTCCGAGGAGAACGAGCGCAGCTGGTCGACCATCGTGTTGATGGCCTCCTTCAGCTGCAGGATCTCGCCGCGCACGTCGACGGTGATCTTGCGCGACAGGTCGCCGCGGGCAATGGCGGTCGACACCTCGGCGATGTTGCGCACCTGCGAGGTGAGGTTCGATGCCATCGAGTTGACGTTGTCGGTGAGATCGCGCCAGATGCCGGCGGCACCGGGCACGTGTGCCTGGCCGCCGAGCTTGCCCTCGGTGCCGACCTCGCGCGACACGCGCGTCACTTCGGATGTGAACGCGCTCATCTGCTCGATCATCACGTTGACGATCGTTGCCGAGCGCAGGAACTCACCCTCGAGTCCGCGGCCGTCTACCTCGAGCCGCATCGTCTGCGTGAGATCGCCCTTGGCCACGGCGGTGACGGTGCGCGTGACCTCGGCCGTTGGCCACAGCAGATCGTCGATCAGCGTGTTGACCGAACTTTCCATCGCACCCCAGGAGCCGCTGCGCCGATCGACCGCCATGCGGTTGCGCGTCTGGCCAGCCTTGCCCACCTTCTGGCCGACGCGCTCGATCTCGCTCGCCATGCGCTGGTTCGTGACGACGATGTCGTTGAAGGTATCGGCGATCTTGCCGACGATGCCGGTCTGGTCGCTCGGAAGGCGGACGGAAAAGTCGCCGTCTCGAACGGCCTGCAGCGCGCGCAACAGCCGCCGCATGTCGAGGTTCGGATCATCGGGGGACCCGCCTTCAGGATTCTTCAGCTCGCGCCGAACCCTGCGGCGTACCTGTGCCGGATTTTCCATCGTGCGCTCTCTCCCGGGGTCCTACAGACTGGCACCCTTCGCTTGCATGCTGCGTCGGACGGGAGGTGAGTCACCATCGGGCACTGTCTGACACGCCTTGTCAGTCAAATGCCTCGATTTTATTGCGGTGCGTTAATCGAGAACCGCGTCGCGGTCCGCGGGTCACGCGAAGCGTAGTGGCTACGATCGCTTCATGTCCCAGACCTATGAACTCGAAACCGGCGGGCTCGCGGTGGCCCTCGCGATCGCCGTCGCGTATGTGACCCTGTTCCTCGCGAGCCGGGTCGAGACGAGCCGCGGCGGTGCCGGCCGGCTGTGGGTCGGGGGCGCTGCGGTAGCCATGGGCCTCGGCTCGTGGTCGGCCCATCACCTCGGCATGGTGTCGTGGGACGCGCCGTTTCCGCTGATGTACGACCCCTGGATGCAGCTCACCGCCCTGCTGCTCGCGACCGCGCTGTATGCGGGCGGGCTGCGCCTCGTCACCGCCTCCATGCCGAGGCGCCTGCCAGGCACCGCTTTGCTCGGCGCCGGGCTGCTGGTCACCGAATTCCTCAATCTCCACGCGCTCGTCGCAGCCCCGGATGTCGGGTTCGACGGCGGCAGCGTCGTGCTGGCCGCCGCGGTATGCCTGACCGGCACAGGCTTGGCGCTGGCCCTGAATGCCCGGCTTGCCGAGCGGCCGCAGTTCCAGCTGCTGACCCGCGGCTCCGCGGCGACCATGCTGGGCGCAACGCTCATCGCCACGCACTACGTTGCGATGACGGCGCTCGAGGTGGCACCCGGGACGCTCGCCGGCGCCGGCATCCAGCTCGATGGCTTCTGGCTCGCGATGACGATCGGGGCCATTGCCTTCGCAATGGTGAGCATGACCGGTGTGCTGATGGTCATCGACGACCACATGGCGGCCCGCGCGCGCCGGCACGATGCCCAGCTCGCCGACATGACGGCGAAGCTGCTGCATGCCTCCCAGCACGATGCGCTGACGGGCCTGCCGAACCGCGTGCTGCTGGCCGACCGCATGGCGCAGCTGATCGACGCAGCCACGCGTCAGGAGACGTGCTGTGCGGTGATGCTGGTCAACCTCGACCGCTTCAAGGCGGTCAACGAATCGCTCGGGCACGCCGCGGGCGATCGCGTGCTGTGCGAAGTCACGCGCCGGCTGAGGAGCGTGCTGCGCCCGACGGACACTCTGGCGCGACTCGGCAGCGACGAATTCGTCATCCTCCGCGACGCCACTCGCGATGCCAGCGAGGTCGACGGTCTCGCGAGTGCGATCCAGAAGGCGATCGCCGCGCAGTTCGACATCGACGGCGCCGAGCTGCAGATCACCTGCAGCACGGGCATCGCCCTCTTCCCCGCCGACGGCCGCGACGGCAGCACGCTGCTGCGACACGCCGACGCTGCGCTCGACCACGGCAAGACGATCGGCCGCCACCAGCACGCGTTCTACGAACCGCAGATGGACCGCTTCTCGCGCGAGCGGCTGACCGTCGAGACCGGGCTGCGTCGGGCGCTGGCGGCTGGCGAATTCGTGCTGCACTACCAGCCGCGGCTCGAGGTCCCGACCAATCGCATCGTCGGCGCGGAGGCACTGATCCGCTGGCTGCACCCGCAGCGCGGGCTCGTCCCCCCAGCGGAGTTCATTCCGGTCGCGGAGGAAACCGGCCTCATCACGCCGATGACCGAATGGGCGCTGCGCGAAGCCACACGCCAGATGCGCGCCTGGCAGGACGAGGGGCTCGCTCCGCTGAAGGTTTCGGTGAACCTGTCCGCCAAACTGCTGTTGCTGCCCGCGCTCGAGGGCATGGTGATGGATGCAGTGCGGGCGGCCGAACTCGATCCGGCACTGCTCGAACTCGAGCTGACTGAATCGGCGGTGATGCATGACCCGGAGCGGTCGATCGAAGTGCTGCGCAACCTGGTCCGGCGGGGGCTGCGCATCTCAGTCGACGACTTCGGCACCGGCTATTCGAGCCTGAGCTACCTGCGACGCCTGCCGCTGCACGTCCTCAAGATCGATCGCAGCTTCATCCGCGACGTGGTGAGCAACCGCGAGGATGCGGAGATCGTGCGTTCGATCGTGAGCCTCGCCCATTCGCTGAAACTGCACGTGACGGCCGAAGGTGTCGAGACCGACCGGCAGCTCGCATTCCTGCGCTCGCTCGGTTGCGACGAGTACCAGGGATTCCTCGCGAGCAAGGCAGTGCCCGCGGATGAATTCGCCTGCCTGAATCAGCCGTCGCTTTCCGCCACGCAACGGCTGCGCATCCTGGGTCAACGCGCGCGCGGCGCCCTGCTCAGGGCGTGAGCGCGGAGATCGTCAGTTCGATCGGCTTCCCGTTCGCCTCGACCTTGTAGCGCGCCGTCCCGACCGGATCGCCGGTGCGTGCGCCAGCGCTGCCGCCGTTCGCGATGCGCGCGGTGATCTCGAGTTCCTGCCCGGGTGCGAAGGTGCGGCCGGCGATCATCGCATCGCCCGACGCCAGCTCCACGTCCTGCGGAAAGCGCGCCTCGAGTCGCTTCGCGGCGAGTGGCGGACCGCCCTGCCCCGCTTCACGGACCGAGACGAACAGCGGGGCGCCCGGTGTGGCCCGAGCGGCGACCGCAGGGTCGAGCGTCACGCGCAGGCGGATGATCGGCCCGTTCGGCGTGGCTGCGGCCGGCGCGGCACGCAGCTGCGACTCGACGTCGAGAGCGGCTATCTGCTGCTGGATGAGCCGCCGCACTTCCGGCGGCGTGTCGCCCGACAGCAGTCGCTCGTAGCGCGTGCGCGCGACTTCGGTCTCGCCGCGTTCGGCCGCTGCGAGTGCGCCATAGAACAAGGCCTTGATCGAACGCGGCTCGATTTCGAGCGCCTTCTCGAACAGCTTGCCCGCCTCGCCCTGCAGGGTGCTCTGCTCTCCGAGCAGCAGCGCCTCGGCGAGCCCGGTGACTGCATCGGCGCTGCGACCTTCGGAGAGCCGGTCGGCGCGGCGATAGGCCTTCGCCGACAGAGGGTACTGGCCCATCTGCGCGTAGGAGCGACCTAGCAGCATCCAGCCGTTCAGATCGTCCGGCTGCCGTTCCAGTCGGCGCGCCAGCCGCCCGACCATGCCTTCGGGCGTCGCGACGTCATCGATCGGCTTGTCCCATGACCACGTGGTCCAGACCGGGTAGAGCGCGGCGCTGCCCGCCAGCAGCAGGATGCCCACCAGCGCGGCGGCGATGACCGCCGGGGGCCTGGCGTCGGAGCGGCTGCGTAGCAGCGGCACCAGCACCGCTGCCGCGGCGCCGAGCGCCAACAGCGACGCGATCACGAGGAAGGCGGTCATGCGTCGCGAGGCTCCACTTCATCGTTGTCGTCGGCGAGCAGCTCGCGCCGACCGCGAATGATGCGCCACCCCACCACGCCGCCCACCAGCAGCAGCACGCCGGGCGAGAGCCACAGCCAGGCGTTCTTCGCCGACCAGCGCGGCTTCAGCAGGATGATTTCCCCATAGCGGTCGACCATCCAGTCGACGATCTCGCGATCGGTGCGTCCGGCCGCGATCATCTCGCGCACCTGGCGACGCATGTCGACAGCGAACAGCGCGGGCGTGTCGGCGATGGTTTCGCCCTGGCACTTGAGGCAGCGAAGCTGATGGATCATCGCGACGTAACGGGCCTGCTGCCCCGGATCCTCGAACGGCGGCGCCGGGTCGATGGCCCAGGCGCTGGCGGTCGCCGCACACAGCAGCAGCATGACGATGAACGATTTCATGGTTTCGCGTCGATCAGCGGCACGAAATCGCTGCGCCACATCGCAGCGCTGACCGGGCCGACCTGTTTGTGGACGATGATGCCCTGCGGATCGACGAGGAACGTCTCGGGCGCGCCATAGACGCCGTAGTCGATCGCAGCCCGTCCTTCGCGATCGGCCGCAACCGCCGCATAGGGATTGCCGAGCCGGTCGAGCCATTCGAGCGCCGCCGCGTCCTCGTCCTTGTAGTCGAGCCCGATGATCTGCACCTTGCCCTCGCGCTGGACGTCGAGCAGCACGGGATGTTCGGCCCGGCACTCGACGCACCACGTGCCCCAGACGTTCAGCAGCGTCCATCGACCGTGGAAGCTCTTCATCGTGACGGGCTCCGCGCCCGGTATCACGCTCGGGAGCGTGAAGTCGGGCGCCGGTTTGCCGATCAGCGCCGACTTGACGAACGCCTGCCCCGCCTCGGGCACGCGCTTCAGCGCGATGCCGAGGATGAGCGCGACGACGAGGAACCCCGCCAGGGGCAGCACGTAGCGGACCGGCAGCTTCATGGCGTCGCCGGTCGGGCGCCAGCGGCCGCAGCGACACTGGCGGTGCTGCGGGCGGCGACGCGGTAGCGCCGGTCACACGCCGCAAACACGCCACCGACGGCCATGAGCGTGGCGCCGAGCCAGATGAAGCTCATCAACGGCCGCACCTGCAGCCTGACGCTCCAGGTGCCGTTGCCGAGGTTTTCGCCGAGCGTCGCGAGGAGATCGCGCTGCCAGTTGACCCCGAGCGCGGCTTCGGCGAGCGCCTGCTGCTGCACCCAGTAGGTGCGCCGTTCGGGCTGCAGGGTCGCGACCTCGCGACCGTCCTTCGTCACGGTGAAGGTGCCGCGCAAGGCGTCGTAGTTCGGTCCCTCGACGTCGGCGGTGCCATCGAAGTTGAACCGGTAGCCGGCGACCTCGGCGTACTGGCCCTCCTTGAGGGCGACGTCACGCTCGACGCGTGCCGATTCGTCCGCGGTGATGCCGATCGCGAGGATGCCGAGCCCGATGTGGGCGAGTGTCATGCCAATGACCGCGGCCGGCAGCGACAGCCGGCGCCGCACCCGGTCGATCGGGTCTACCAGCGCAGAAATGATGATCCAGCAGCCGAGCGTGATGCCGAGCGGTGCGCGGATCTCGCGCAGTCCGTAGACCCCGATCGCGATCGCGAGACCCAGCACGAGCGCGACGCCTAGCCCGGTGAGGAGCACGCGGCGCGACTCGCGGAGATTGCCCCGCTTCCAGCGCGCGAACATGCCGAGCGAAACCAGCGAGAGCAGCGGGATCATCGACACGAGGAAGGTCGGGTTGAAATACGGCGGCCCGACCGACAGTGACCCGAACCCGAGGATGTCGGACAGGAACGGCGCCATGTTGCCGCCGAAGATCACGAACGTCGCGATCACCAGCAGGATGTTGTTGAACAGCAAGAAACTCTCGCGCGAGCTGAGATCGAAGCCGGCCTGCGACCGGAGCAGCGGCGCGCGCCACACGTAAAGCGTCAGCGCACCGCCGATCATCAGCACGAGGAACGCGAGTATGAAGATGCCTCGCCCCGGGTCGGCCGCGAAGCTGTGCACGGACACGAGCACACCCGACCGCACCAGGAACGTCGCGAGCAGGCTGAACGAGAAGGCACCGAGCGCCAGCAGCAGCGTCCAGCTCTTGAAGAGTCCGCGCTTGTCGGTGACCGCGAGCGAGTGGATGAGGGCCGTGCCGAGCAGCCACGGCATCAGGATGGCGTTCTCGACCGGATCCCACGCCCACCAGCCGCCCCAGCCGAGTTCGTAATAAGCCCACCAGCTGCCGAGGGCGATGCCGATGGTGAGGAACATCCAGGCGGCCGTGGTCCAGGGGCGAGTCCAGCGCGCCCACGCCTGGTCCAGCTTGCCTTCGAGCATCGCGGCGCAGGCGAACGCGAACGCGACCGAGAACCCGACGTAGCCGACGTACAGCATCGGCGGGTGGATGGTCAGCGCGAAATCCTGCAGCAGCGGGTTGAGGTCGACGCCGTCGGGCAGCAGCCGGTCGAGCCGCTCGAACGGATTGGAGGTGGCGAGCGTGAACAGCAGGAAACCCGCGCTGACGATGCCGAGCACGCCGAGCACGCGCGTCGCGAACGCGCGCGGCAGATCGCGCGAGAAAACCACCACTGCGACCGTCCAGATGGACAGCACGAAGATCCAGAAGAGCAGCGAGCCCTCGTGATGCCCCCACGTCGCCGCGACGCGGAAGTAGATCGGCAGCGCGCTGTTCGAGTGGCCCGCGACGGAGCGCAGCGTGAAGTCGTTGTGGACGAACGCCCAGACCAGCGTGCCGAACGCGAACGCGGTGAGCACGAACTGCCCCGCCACGGCGGGCACGGTTGCGGCGATCCAGCGCGGGTTGCCGCGGGCCGGGCCGGCGACGCCGAAGAACGCCTGCGCGAAGGCGAGCAGCATCGCGAGGATCAGCGCGAATTGTCCGAGTTCGGGTAGCACCGCGTCGTCTCCTTAAGTTCCCGCCCGCGACTCGCCCTTCTTCAGGGCCTTCGTGACTTCGGGCGGCATGTAGTTCTCGTCGTGCTTCGCGAGCACTTCGTCGGCGACGAAGGTGCCGCGCTGGTCGAGGCGGCCGTGCGTCACGACGCCGGCGCCTTCCTTGAAGAGGTCGGGCAGCACGCCCGTGTAGCTGACCGGTACCGTGCTGTGCATGTCGGTCACGATGAACCGCACCGTGAGGCTGCCGTCGTCACGCTGCACGCTGCCCTTCTGCACCATGCCGCCGAGCCGGAACCGCTGCCCCTCCGCGACCTCGCCCGCGGCCACCTTCGAGGGGTCGTAGAAGAACATCACGTTGTCACGGAAGGCCTGCAGCGCGAGCGTCGCGGCGATTGCGACCCCCGCGACGATGCCGAGCACGAGATACAGCCGTTTGCGTCGGGTCGGTGTCATTGCAGCTGCTCCAGTTCGATGCGGCGCCGTGCCTGGGCCCGCGCCGCACGCAGGCTGCGCGCGGCCCAGACGATGTTGAGGGCGAGACCGCCAAGTCCGAGTGCATACGCGGACCAGACATAGGCCGCGTACCCGCTCATGTGGAAATATTCGGCCATCACTGCATCTCCGGCAGGTCGCGGACCCAGCTGCCGCCACGATCACGACGCAGCACTTCGGCGCGTGAGCGCGTCAGCATGATGGCGAAGAAATAGCACGTGATGCCGAGCGCCATGACCAGCACGGGCCACAGCATCTCGATGGGCATCGACGGTTTGTCGAACTTCATGATGCTCGCGGGCTGGTGCAGCGTGTTCCACCACTCGACCGAGTAATGGATGATCGGCACGTTGACGATGCCGACAATCGCCAGCACCGCGCTCGTCCGGTCCGCGCGCGTCGGATCGTCGATCGCGCTGCGCAGACCGAGATAGCCGAGAAAGAACAGCAGCATCACCAGCTGGAACACGACGCGAGGTTCCCACGCCCAGTACGTACCCCACGTGGGCTGGCCCCAGATCATGCCGGTGCCGAGCGCGATGGCAGTGAACGTCGCGCCGGCCGGCGCGCAGGCAGCGGCGACCGCGTGGGCCACCTTGATGCGCCAGATGAGCCCGATGGCTGCGGCTACCGCCATCCACGTGTACGTCATCAGCGAGAGCCAGGCGGTCGGCACGTGCACATACATGATGCGCACCGTCTCGCTCTGCTGATAGTCGGGCGGCGACGTAACGAGCGCGCCGTACAGGCCGACGGCGATGAGCAGGCCCGCCGGCCACGCAAACCACGGCGTCAGCTTGCCGGCCACCCGGTAGAAATACGGTGCGGATCCGAAGCGATGAAACCAGGCCCAGCTCATGTGACGATTTTACTCCAGGCTGATCCGCACCGCCGCCGCGGCGGCCAGCGGCGCGAGTGTCATTCCGAGCACGGTCAGCGCACCGAGCAGGTACAGGGCAGCCGTGGGGTCCTGCCCTTCGATTGCAAGCTGCGTCGCACGCGCGCCGAAGATCAGCGCCGGAATCGCCAGCGGGAGCACCAGCAGCGTCAGCAGCGCTCCGGCGCGCCGCAGACCGAGCGTCAGCCCCGCACCGATCGCGCCCAGCAGGCTCAGCGTGACGCTGCCCAGGAACAACGCCGCCACCACCCCTGGCAACGAACCCCGTGGCGCCCCGAGCGACGAGGCGGCCAGCGGCGCAACGATCGCAAGCGGCAGGCCCGTCAACAGCCAGTGCGCAACCGTCTTCGCCAGCAATAGCCATGCGAACGAATGACCAGACAGCGCAAACAGCTCCAGAGTTCCATCCCGGGAGTCTTCGCGAAACAGGAAATCGACTGCGAGCACGGACGACAGCAGCGCGGCGATCCACAGCGCGGCGGGGGCGAGCAGCCTCAAGCGGGCGGGTTCGGGGTCGAGCGCGAGCGGAAAGAGCAGGATGACAATCGCGAAGAAGGCCAGCGGCTGCAGCCACTCGCCGGCGCGCCGGTAGGCGAGTCGCAGGTCGCGGGCAACGATCCGCCCGGCAACCGTCAGGGGTCCTGGCCGCCCGGCGGGCGTCACGACTGCGACCCCGGATGGGTCCAGTGGGTCGCCGATGCGTCGCGCAGCGGCAGCGGATGATGGGTCGCAACGAGCGCTGAACCGCCCGCAGCAGCGTGGGCATCAATGGCGGAGGCAACGAAGGCCTGGCCCGCGGCATCGAGGTTCGCGGCGGGCTCATCCAGCAGCCACAGCCGCGCGTCCCACAGTGCGAGCCGCGCGAGCGCGACACGCCGCTGCTGACCCGCCGACAGTCGGCGGACGGTTTCATCGAAGAGCCGCCGGTCGAGGCCTGCAGTGGCGAGCGTATCCCGCAGCAGCGCGTCCGTAACGGGCCGGCGCAGCCCGACCGAAAACGCGAGGTTCTCCACCGCGGTGAGGTCGGCCTTCAGGGCGAGGTCGTGGCCGAGCCAGGCCACGTCGCGGTTGAACTGCGCCCGGTCGGCGCGAAGGCTCGTGCCGCGCCACGTGATGTCGCCCTCTTCCAGGTACAGGAACCCGGCGACTGCGCGCAGCAGCGTCGTCTTGCCCGCCCCGTTCGGCCACAGGAGCTGCAGCGCCTGACCCTCGCCGAGCGAGAAGCTTACGTCGCGCAGCACCGGCCGCTCGCCGCGCCAGACATGCAGCCTGCTTGCTATGAGATCGGGCATGCGGCTCTTGGGATGAAGTGGTGCGGACGGCGGGACTCGAACCCGCACTCCCTTGCGAGAAGCAGATTTTCGTACCACTTCGGCTTGCGCCGCCGCAGACCGCCGGTCCGCGTTCGTGGTCTGGACTGTCCCTTCGCCATGACCGGTCGTCCGGTGTTAGGCGCCGCCCGTCCAGTCTCTACACCTTCCTCCATGGGAGGCTTGGCTCGGGATTGGCCGCATCCAGTGGATGAGTGGCTTTCCCCGACTTTGAGCGGTTCTACTCCGGGGATTTCCCCCCGGGCACTCCACAGGAAGTCTGCTGCGTCTACCAATTTCGCCACGTCCGCGCGTGGCTGCGGACTCTACCCTATCGAGGTCGGATCCGGGCCGTCGTCGCTTTTCGGCCGAATCCGCCAACGCATCACGAGAGGCGAGCAGTGTTCCGAGCACGCCACCGGCCATGAACACGATGGTAGCGAACAGCACGGCGGTGGTGATTCGCCGTTAAACGAGGGCTCGTAGTGCCGTGCGCAACGCCGGCGTTCGGCGATGCAGTCGGGCCTCATCGCAGGTCTGGAGGCTAGGGTCGGAATCGAACCGGCGTACACGGCTTTGCAGGCCGCTGCATGACCACTCTGCCACCTAGCCGGCACGAAGAACTGGAGCGGGAAACGAGGCTCGAACTCGCGACCTCAACCTTGGCAAGGTTGCGCTCTACCAACTGAGCTATTCCCGCTCGGAGAGGGGCGAAATTGTAGGGCGGCCTCCTGCCAAGTCAAGCAAACGGGAGCAGAATCAAGTCATTCGCTGGCAGCCGCTGCAAGGCCGGCCAGGCCGCCGCGCAGGTAGGTCGACCATGGACCAGAGCGTCAGCACCGCTGCCGCGACGGTCAGGACGAGACCGATGCGGTAGATCGGCAGGCCGAACAGGTCGCTCGCGGTACAGCATCATCGAGAGGCCGACCATCTGCACGATCGTCTTGCACTTGCCGACGCCGCGACACCGCGACTCGTGGCGCGCTCGCCGATCTCGGCCATCCATTCGCGCAGCGCCGAGATCGCGATCTCGCGGCCGATGATGACCGCCGCGGTGACGTCACGGTACCAGCATGCGCGGGTCGCTGCTGACGAGCAGCACCAGCGCGATCGCGACGATCAGCTTGTCGGCGACCGGATCGAGGAATGCGCCGAGCCGGCGAGGTCAGCCCCAGCGTCGCGCGAGGTAGCCGTCGAGCGAGTCGGTGATGCCGAGCCGCCGCGAACAGCAGGCCCGCCGCCGGTCGGCCCAGTGATACGGCAGGTAGAACAGCACGACGACCAGCGGGAATCAGCGAGCGATCCGCAGCCAGGTCAGGGTGTTGGGCAGATTCGAGAATCATGAGGGTCCCGTTCATCCGGCGCCCGGGTGCAGGTGATCATAGATCGACCTGCGCCAGCGCCGGGCCGATGCCGTGCACCTGGCCCAGGTCGTCGACCCCGGCGCGCAGCACGCCCTGCAGTCCGCCGAACTGCTGCAGCAGCGTCGCGGCGCTTGGCCGGCCCGAGCCCGGGCACGGCCTCGAGCATCGATTCCTGGCGGCGACCGCGCGCGCTCGCCGGCGATGCCCGGTGATGGCGAACCGATGCGCCTCGTCGCGCACGCGCTGGATCAGGTGCAGTGCCGGCGAATCCGGCGGCAGCACTAGCGGCACCTCGCGGCTCGCGCAGGATGCAGCCGCTCCTGCCCGGCCGGCGATCGGCGCCCTTGCGACACGCCGACCACCGGCGCGACCGCGAAGCCCAGCTCGTCGAGCACCGGCAGCACCGCGTGCAGCTGCCCTGCGCCGCCGTCGATGAACAGCACGTCGGGCATCGGGAATTCGCCCGCTGCGATGCGCGCGTAGCGGCGCGCCGACCGCCTCGCGCATCGCGCCGTAGTCGTCGCCGCGCTGCGACGCCTTCGATGTTGAAGCGCCGGTATTCGCTTGCGCGCGGCCCTCCGGTCCGAACACGACGCACGAGGCGACCGTGCCCTCGCCGCCCGTGTGGCTGATGTCGAAGCACTCGAGCCGCGGTCGGCGGCTCGGCAGCCCGAGCGCGTCGCCGCAGCTCGTCGAGCAGGTCGGTCGCGTCCTGCCGGCGCGCCTGCGCGCATCTGCAGCGCCTGGTCGGCATTCTCGGTCGCGATCTCCACCCAGCGCGCGCGAGCGCGCCGCGCTCGGCCGCGAGCGACGCGCGATCTTGCGGTCCGCTGCGGCTCGGACAGCGCCTCCTCGAGCGCGGCGGCATCGGGCAGCGTCGAGATTGGTGAGCACTTCGGGCGGCGAGTCCTCGCGCGCGTAGTACTGCAGCAGGAACGACGCGAGCACCTCTTCCGGCGGCGCCCGGCGCGCGCGGGAAATAGGTCGTCGTGCCGAGCAGCTGGCCGCCGCGCACCAGCAGCACGCTGATCGCGTAGTCGCCGGCCTCGCCCACCAGCGGCGAACGCGTCGAGGTCGCGCGCCGTCGCGTGCTCGCGAGACTGCGTCGCCTGCATCTTGCGCAGGCTCGCGAGCTGGTCGCGCAACAGTGCCGCGCGCTCGAAGTCGAGCGCGCTCGGCCGCCTGCTCCATGCCGCGCTCGAGCAGCTGGTTGACGTCGCTGCTCGCGGCCTTCCAGCACCAGCACGGCCGCGTCGAGGTCCTGCGCGTAATCGTCGGCGGCGTGATGAGGCCGACGCACGGCGCCGAGCAGCGCCCGATCTGGTGCTGCAGGCACGGCCGCGAGCGGTTGGCGAAGAACGAGTCGCGGCAGTGGCGCAGCCGGAACAGCTTCTGCAGTTGCTGCAGCGTCTCGCGCACGGCGCCAGGCGCTCGGGATACGGGCCGAAGTAGCGACCCTTCGAGCTTGCGCGGACCGCGGTAGAACGATCAGCCGCGGAAACGTCGTGCGTCGTGAGCTGGATGTACGGAAAGCTCTTGTCGTCGCGCAGCATGACGTTGAAGCGCGGCCGATGCTCCTTGATGAGGTTGTACTCGAGCAGCAGCGCCTCGGTCTCCGAGCTCGTCGACCGTGACCTCGATGTGGCGGATGAGGCGCACCATCGCCTCGACCTTCGGCGCGAGCCGCGCGTTCTGGAAGTAGCTGCGACACGCGGTCGCGCAGGCTCGCCGCCTTGCCGACGTACAGCAGCTCGCCTCCCTGGTCGGGCGGCGCCGCGTACATCCGGTAGACGCCGGGCCGGCGTGGCAGCGAGGCGGCGTATTCGCGCGCGTCGAACGTCAGCGACGCGCTCGCCCGCGATCACCATCGCGAGTTCCAGGGCCTGCTCGTAGTTGAGCCGCGGGTCGACCTGCGACCGGTAGGCGCGCGCAGATCGGAATCGGACAGGCCGCGCGCGCCACCGGTGCACTCGGTCACGTCTTCGCCCGTGAGCTCGAGGTGCACGCCGCCGAGCTGCGAGCCCTCCGCGGCATGGATCTCGAAGGCGAGCTGCAGCTCGCGCTGGATGTTCTCGATGCGACGCGTCTTGAGACCCCCGACGGTCGTCTCGGTGTTGCCGTGCATCGGGTCGCACACCCACAGCACGCCGAAGCCGGTCGCCCGCACCGCACGGATCACGCGCGGCAGCGACGCTCGATGTCCTTCACGCCGAAGCGATGGATCAGCGTCAGCCGGCCGGGCTCGTTGTTCGGGTTCAGCGTGGGATGAGCCCCTGCAGCCAGGCATCGTCCATCGGCCGCACCGATCTTGACGCCCACTGGGTTCGCGATGCCGCGGAAGTATTCGATGTGTGCGCCGTCGAGCTGCGCGGTGCGCATGCCGATCCACGGCAGGTGCGTCGACAGGTTGTACCAGTTGCGCGCGCGCGGGATGTAGCGCGTCTGTGCCTGTTCGTACGGCAGCTGCAGGCCCTCGTGGCTCGCATAGAAATCGACGCGTCCGGTCTCGTGCATCGGCTCGCCGGTCATCGACTCGAAGAAATCGAGCGAGTCGCTGATCGAGCGGACGATGCGCTCGTACTCGGCCTTGAGCGGCGAGTGGCGCAGGAAGCCGAGATCCCAGTACTCCGGGTGGTGCAGGTCGGCGAAGCCGCCGTCGATCAACGCGCGGACGAAGTTGAGGGTCAGCGCCGCGCGCTCGTAGCCGCGCAGCAGGCGCTGCGGGTCGGGCTCGCGGGCCGTGGCGGTGAATTCCGGCGCGTTGATGATGTCGCCGCGATAGCGACGGCAGCGATACGCCGTCACGCGTTTCGAGGTCGGCGGAGCGCGGCTTCGCGTACTGGCCCGCCATGCGGCCGACGCGGATGACCGGCCGCTTCAGCCCGTGCAGCAGCACGAGGCTGACCTGCAGCAGCACCTTCAGCTGCTTCGCGATGCGGTCGGACTCGCACTCGGCGAAGCTTTCGGCGCAGTCGCCCGCCTGCAGCAGGAACGCCTCGCCACGCTGGGCCGCGGCGAGCCGCTCGCGCAGCGCGTCGATCTCCCACGACACGACGATGGGCGGCAGCCGCGCGACCTGTGCAATGGCGGTCTCTAGGGCGGCAGGGTTGGCGTAGGTGGGCTGCTGCAACGCCTTGCGCGTCTGCCAGCTGGCGGGATTCCAGGGAATCGTCTCGGGCGTCTGCATGCCCCGAATTCTATCAGCCGCGACCGGGCAGCCGCAGCAGCAGCGAGGCGCCGCCGAGTGCCGACTGCGCGACCTCGAGGCTGCCGCCATAGGCTTCGGCCATGTCGCGCACCATGGCCAGCCCGAGCCCATGCCCCGCGACCTGTTCGTCGGCACGCTCGCCCCGCTTCAGCACGCGGTCGCGATCGCGCGGCGCAATGCCTGGCCCGTCGTCTTCTATGGTGATGCACAACTGCTCGCCGGCGCGGGCGTCGGCGTCGAACGTGGCGCCGACGCGCACGCGCTGGCGACACCACTTGGCGGCGTTCTCCATCAGGTTGCCGAGCGATTCGAGCAGATCGCCGCGATCGCCGATGAACCGTGCGGTGGCACCGATACCGACCTCGATCGTGAAGTCCTTGCGCCCATGCACCTTCAGCAAGGCCGCGCGCAGCTCGGCCGCGATCGGCGCGACCTCGACCGCGGACTGACCCAGGGTCGCACCGCCACTCGCAGCCGCGCGGCGCAGCTGGTGCTCGATGATGCCGCTCATGCGATCGACCTGGCTGTCGACCGCTTGCGCGACCGCGGCCGGGTCGCCGGACGAGGCACTGGCGCGCAGCACCGCGAGTGGCGTTTTCAGGCCGTGGGCGAGATTCCCGAGGGTGTCGCGGTAGCGCACGATGCGGTTGCGCTCTGATTGCAGCAGCGTATTGAGATTGCCCGCGACGCCGCTCAGCTCGTCGGGCCAGCGCTCGTCGAGCGCTTCGCGCGAGCCGCGCTCGACTTCGTTGATCTGGGCCGCGAGCCGCCGCAACGGGCGCAGCACCCAGCGCATCAGCAACCCTAACGTGACGAGCAGCAGCGCCGTTCCGCCCGCGACGCCGAGGTACAGCGTGCGACGGAAAGCAGATATCTGCTCCTCGTAAGGGCGCAGGCTCGTCGCTACCGTGAACGTCAGCTCCTGGCTGCGGGTGCCCTCCTCCCAGGCGAGACCGCGACTGACGGAGGCAAGCCGACCTGCGCGAGGCGCGCTGAAATTGCGGAACCCGCGCTGACCGGGTGCGAGCGCAGTACCGAAGTCGATGAAGCTGCCCGCGGTCGACGCCGAGCGCCATAATTCGCGGCCGTCACGCTGCTGGATACGCGCGTACAGCCCGGACCCGGGGGTCTGC
Organism: uncultured Pseudomonadota bacterium; assembly: GCA_963769065.1. GTDB lineage: Bacteria > Pseudomonadota > Gammaproteobacteria > Steroidobacterales > Steroidobacteraceae > ZC4RG30. Next base: position 262,118 of record CAVYKG010000003.1, read on the forward strand.
AAGCGCGACTCGGTGTCTTCCAGGCCGATGGTCACGCGGCCGTCGCCACCGAGCTCGGCCGATGCGATCAGGGCATACATCTGCGCCTCGAGCAGCTCGCGCATCGAAGTTTCGGTGCTCGCCTGGAAGCGGGCCTCGAGCACGACGACGGTCACCGCGAAGAACAGCACCAGCGGCACGGTCACCGAGACCAGGAGGCGCCGGCTGAGCGACCCGGAAGTCATCGGCGGTGCCCGTTCAACCGCTAGCCGCGATGCCGGGGCAGCACCATGCGATAGCCGCGGCCGCGCAGCGTCTCGATGGGCTTCAGCGTCTCATCCGGATCGAGCTTGCGACGCAGGCGCCCGACGAACACCTCGATGACGTTGCTGTCACGCTCGAAGTCCTGCTCGTACAGGTGCTCGGTCAGGTCGGTCTTCGAGATGACCTCGCCCGCCTTCAGCATCAGGTGCTCGAGGATGCGGTATTCGAAGGTGGTGAGCTCGACCGCCCTGCCGTCGACCGAGACGGTCTGGCCGCGCGTGTCGAGCTCGATATCGGACCGCACTGGAGCGTAGCGCTGGCCCAGCCGCCGCTGCGCCGGAGCAGCGCCTGCACGCGCGCCAGCACCTCCTCCACGTGGAACGGCTTGGTCACGTAGTCGTCGGCACCGGCGTCGAGCGCCTCGACCTTGTCCTGCCAGCGGTCGCGCGCCGTCAGGATGAGGATGGGATAGGTCTTGCCCAGCTTGCGCAGCTGGCGGATGAGGTCGAGGCCCGGCAGCTTCGGCAGCCCCAGGTCGATGATCGCGACGTCGATTGGATATTCGCTGCCGGCGAACAGCCCTTCCTCGCCGTCGGCAGCGAGGTCGGTCACATAACCGGCGCCCACCAGCTGCGCATGCAGCGCTTCGCGGATGGCCGGTTCGTCTTCGACGATGAGTGCGCGCACGCTGGTCTTCGCCTTCTAGTGGAACGTGCCGGTCTGTGCGTCGACGCGGACCGTCCAGACGCGCCCCTGCTCGGACACGAGCCGCAGTACGTACGCACGCTGACCGTTCGACTCGTCGACGCCAGCACGCACGACGCGTGCGCGGAACTGACGCTCCGCCATCTCGATCGCCTGGTCGAGCGAGACGCCGCGCCGCGCCTGCATCGGCATCGCGCGGTACGCACCCTCGGACCGCACGCCGTCCGCGGCAAACCCCGATGGGGAATGCGCGATCAATGTCGCGGCCAGCGCCAGGGCCGCCAGTGGTCGAATCGGATTCGCCGCAAGTCGCATCCGCCTATCCTACAGAGGGCGTGCGTCCACCGCGACGCGCAGCCGGCGGCCCGGATCGTACGGAAGCTCGGTCACGTAGTTGCGGCCAAGATAGCGGTACGTCACGCGATAGCTGCGCACCCGCTCCTCGAAGCGCGCTTCATCACGCACTGTGCAGCGCTCTTCGTAGCGCACGCGTTCACCGTAATACGGATCGTCGCGATGGCGGCGCGCCTCGGTGCGGCCGGCCGTGTCGCGCCCGATCGCACCGCCGAGGAGCGCGCCGGCGACCGTCGCCGCACGGCGGCCGTCGCCTGCACCGAACTGGCTACCGACGACCGCGCCGATCACGCCGCCGAGCACGGTCGAACCGTTGCGATCGACGCGACGCTCCGGTCGCGCGACCTCGAAACACTGTTCGACCGGTTCGCTGTAGCGGACACGCTCGACCAGCGGCGTGACGTCGAGCACGCGCGCGTAGTCGCTGCCGCGAACCTCCCGCTCGTCGAACCGTTCGTATCGATCGTCACGGTCGCGCCAGTCGCCGGCATGGGCCGTGGTCGACAGAAGGGCGAGTCCGGCCAGGGCGGGCAGGAGGCCGAGACGAAGGACGGGCGAGGAAGCATTCATGACCGGTTCTCCAGTGACCGGAGGCCAGCTTGCGGCCCAGGCGATGAATCGGGGCTGAATGCCCGCGACGCTACTTGACGCCTTCCCACAGCGCATCCCAGGCCTCGGCCGAGAGACTGGCGAGGTTCTGGCCGCGCGCGGCGGCCAATTGCTCCATCGCAGCGAAGCGATGTTCGAACTTGCGGTTGGCGGCGCGAAGAATGCGCTCCGGATCGCGACCCAGCAGCCGCGCCCAGCTGACGATCGAGAACAGGACGTCCCCGAGTTCCTCGTCGATCGCCTCGTCGAGGCGCTCCCCCTCGGGGCGTGCCAGCTCCTGGTCGAGTTCGGCCAGCTCTTCGTCCACCTTGCGTCGCGCGCCGTCGGCATCGGGCCAGTCGAAACCGACCCGCGCCGCGCGCTTGCCGAGCTTGCTCGCGCGCACCAGGGCGGGCAGCGACAGCGGAATGCCGTCGAGCACACCGTTCATGCCGCGATCGCGGCGCTCCTGCGCCTTGCGCGTCTCCCACTGATGCAGGACCGCGCCCGAGCTTTCCGCGCCTGGCTCCGCAGCGAACACGTGCGGATGCCGTGCGACCAGCTTGTCGCCGATTGCGCGCGCGACGTCATCGAAGGCGAACTCGCCCCGCTCGCTTGCAAGCTGGGACAGGAAGACGATCTGGAACAGCAGATCGCCAAGCTCGTCGCGCAGCTCGCCGGTGGCGCCGCGTTCGAGCGCGTCGACGACTTCGCAGGCCTCCTCGAGCGCATACGGCGCAAGCGAGGAGAAGTCCTGCGCGAGGTCCCATGGGCAGCCGTGCGCGGGTCGCGCAGCCGCCGCATGATGTCGAGCAGCCGGGGCAACGCGTCGTCGCTCATGCAGGGGCTCCGAGTTCACGCAGCAGCAACAGGATGAAGGCGGTCAGGCCCCAGATGCGATGACCTGAAAAATGGATTTCGCGCATCGGCAGCAGCAGCGGCCCGATGCGCCGTTCGATAGAACGGACGCTCGCTGCATCGTCGAGCACCGACCACGGCAGCTCGAAGACGCCATCGACCTCGGTCGTGTCGGCGACCCAGGCGAATGAGGGCGAGATTTCCGCGACGACCGGAGTGACGCGGTAACCGGTCAGCACCAGATGGTCGGGGAGGAAACCGATGAGCTTCGCATCGGCGGGCGTGAGGCCGATCTCCTCGTGCGCTTCGCGCAGCGCGGCTGCCTCGGGCGAAGCGTCGCGGAGGTCGATGCGGCCGCCGGGAAACGCGATCTGGCCCGGATGATTCCGCAGCTGGCCCGAGCGCACGGTCAGCAGCACGCTGGTGCCTTCGGGCCGTTCGATCAGGCCCGCGAGCACTGCCGCCGGCACCGGCTCTGCGACCATCAGCCGGTCGAGATCGGGCGCGAGTTCGAGCGCACGTTCGCCACCGAGACGCCAGCTCTCGCGCTCGTGCGCAGGCTGGCTGCCGGCGAGCCGTGCCCGCAGTCGCGTGAGTGGAGAGGCCTCGACCCCGATCATCCGCCGCCGCTCGTGCCTCCCTTGATGCCGCCCTGCGTCAGCTCGAGCGGATCGAGCAGCGCGCGCAGCTCTTCGGCGCGGCAGGTCGGTCAGCTTCGCGCCACCTCGCGGATCGGCGCCCTTCGGCGTAGGCCTGCTTCGCGATCGCCGCGCCCTTCTCGTAGCCGATGACCGGATTCAGCGCCGTGACCAGGATCGGGTTGCGGTCGAGCGCGTCGGCGAGCCGGCGCGTTGTTGACCGTGAAGCCGGCGATCGCGCGAGTCCGCGAGCACGCGCGACACGTTCGCGAGCAGCTCGATGCTCTGCAGCAGGTTGTAGCGCGATCACCGGCAGCATCACGTTCAGCTGGAAGTTGCCGGACTGGCCCGCGATCGTGATCGTCGCGTCGTTGCCGATGACCTGCGCCGCGACCATCGCGGCGGCCTCCGGGATCACCGGATTGACCTTGCCCGGCATGATGCTGCTGCCCGGCTGCAGCGCCGGCAGCGCGATCTCGCCGAGGCCGGCGAGCGGACCGCAGTTCATCCAGCGCAGGTCGTTCGCGATCTTCATCAGGCCGACGGCCAGCGTCTTGCAGCTGACCCGACAGCTCGACCGCCGTGTCCTGCGACGCGCAATGCCTCGAAGTAGTTCGCGGCCGGCTGGAACGCGATGCCGGTCTGCGTCGCCGAGCACGCGCGCGAACTCGCGCGCCGAACTCCGGATGCGCGTTGATGCCGGTGCCGACGGCCGTGCCGCCCTGCGCGAGCCGCGTGCAGGCGCGGCATGCACGCCTTCGAGCCGCGTCGATGCCGTTGCTCGATCTGCGCGCGCCCAGCCGCCGAGCTCCTGGTCGAGCGTCACCGGCATCGCATCCATCAGATGCGTGCGGCCGGTCTTGACGATGCCGGCCGACCTCGCGCCTCCTTGGCTCGATCGTCGCGGCGCAGGTGCTCGAGCGCCGGCAGCAGCTTCTCGCGCACCGCGAGCGCAGCGCGACACGTGGATCGCCGTCGGGATCGACGTCGTTGCTGCTCTGGCCCATGTTGACGTGATCGTTGGCATGCACCGCGCTGGCCGAGCGCGCTGCGTCGCGAGCGTGCGCGATGACCTCGTTCGCGTTCATGTTCGATGCTGGTGCCGGAGCCGGTCTGGAACACGTCGATCGGGAACTGCTCGTCGTGCTTGCCGCCTGCGACCTCGAGCGCGCGCCTGCGCGATCGCCGTGCGCGACGCTCGCCGTCGAGCAGCCCGAGCTCGCGTTGGCCTCGGCGGCCGCCGCCTTGATCAGCGCCGAGCGCGCGGATGAAGCCGCGCGGCATGCGGCAGGCCGCTGATCGGAAAGTTCTCGACCGCGCGCTGCGTCTGCGCGCCCCACAGCGCCGCGCGCGGGCACCTGCAGCTCGCCCATGCTGTCGCGCTCGATGCGGAAATCGTTCGCCATGCCATGCTCGTTCCAGTGCTCCGAGCCGTCGAGTGCGTAACGCGGTTATGATGCGCACTCCGATCACCGCGACACTCGCGTCCGACGGCCCCATGGACGCAACACGCCTCACCGCCCTTTCCCCGCTCGACGGCCGCTACGCGCGCAAGGCCGCGCCGCTGCGGCCGAACTCTCTCCGAAGTACGGCGCTGATCCGCGACCGCATGCCGCGTCGAGGTGCGCTGGCTGCAGCACCTCGCCGCCGAGCCGCGGCATCGCGCGACGCGCGGCCCGCTTCGACCGCGCGCCGCTCAACGACGTGCTGGACCGCGTCGCCGACGGTTCAGCGTCGACGACGCGGCGCGCGTCAAGGCGATCGAGGCACGCACCAACCACGACGTCAAGGCGGTCGAGTACTTCGTGCGGGAACAGCTCGACGGCGTCGCCGGCGCTGCGCCGCGACTGCTCGAGTTCGTGCATTTCGCCTGCACCTCCGAGGACATCAACAACCTCGCCTACGCGCTGATGCTGGCGCGAGCGCGCGCCGACGCGTGCTGCTGCCGGCGATCGCGACGATCGCTGAACGAGCTCGCGGCACTCGCGCACGCGCCACGCCGCGCTGCCGATGCTCTCGCGCACGCACGGCCAGACCGGCCACGCCGACCACGCTCGGCAAGGAGATCGCGAACTTCGTCGCACGCGCTCGCAGCGCGCAGCGCGACGCTGTTCGCGGCCGTCGAGATCCTGCGGCAAGTTCAACGGCGCGGTCGGCAACTACAACGCGCACGTGGCCGCCTATCCGGACGTCGACTGGCTCGCGATCGCGCAGCGCTTCCTCGAGTCGCTCGGGCTCGCGTCCAACGCCTACACGACGCAGATCGAGCCGCACGACTGGATCGCCGAGTACTGCGACGCGCTCGCCGCGCTTCAACACGATCCTCATCGATCTGTGCCGCGACATCTGGGGCTACATCTCGCTCGGCTACTTCAAGCAGCGCGCCGGTCGCCGGCGAAGTCGGCTCGTCGACCATGCCGCACAAGGTCAATCCGATCGACTTCGAGAACGCCGAAGGCAACTTCGGCCTCGCCAACGCGCTGCTCGGCATTTCTGCCGACAAGCTGCCGATCTCGCGCTGGCAGCGCGACCTCACCGACTCCACCGTGCTGCGCAACGTCGGCGTCGCGCTCGGTCACACGCTGATCGCGCTGGCGATCGCTGCTGCGCGGTCTCGCGCAAGCTCGACGCCGGACGCGCAGCGCCTCGCCGCCGACCTCGACGGGGCGACTGGGAAGTGCTGGCGCGAGGCCGTGCAGACCGTGATGCGGCGGCACGGCGTGCCGAACGCCTACGAGCAGCTGAAGGAGCTTCACGCGCGGCCGGCGCCATCGACGGCGAGCTGCTGGCCAGTTTCATCGCGACGCTGCCGTCTGCCCGAAGCCGAACGCACGCGCCTCGCGCGACTGACGCCCCGGGACTACGTCGGGTACGCCCCCCTGCTCGCGGCGCAATGGCGTCCGCTAGCCGCGCTTGCGTGCAACCCAGTACGCATTTCCCTGCATCCGTGCAGGTGCGTGCCGGACGAAGCGTGACGTGACGCTCACGTAGCATGCCGACCTCGTTCCTAAGATCGGGCGCAGTCGGGTGCAGGGCACCCGTCAGGGCAGGCACGATGTCCGCGAAGGACAAGCACGGAATCTTCGACTCCGGGAGCGATCCCGCGCCACCACCGGTGCTCAGACGAACCGTGATCCGGACGGCGACGCGCGTGCATGCTCACTTCGATGGATGACGTCGCGGCGCAGTCCGTCGGGCTGCATCCAATGCACAGCGACTGATGTCGATCCTGACCGCAGGATCTCGAGCCCGAGATCTACGATCACCCCGAGTTCCTCGAGACGGTCAAGCGCTTCGTGCTCGGCCGCAGCTTCGCCAAGGTGCGCGTGTTGCTGCTCGACGCATCGCGGATGATCGGCAACAGCAATCGCTTCGTCGCGAATGTGCTCGCCGGCTCGACGAGCTACATCGAGATCCGCGTCGTCGCGCGCGGGCTGGCGTACGTCGACACAGGCACTTCTGATCGCCGACGACAAGCGCCATCGTCTATCGCCCGCGCTCGGACAGCTGGGACGGCATCGCCGGCTTCAACCAGCCGCCGATCGTCAGGATGCATCTGCAGGAATTCGACCAGATGTGGCTCGCGAGCGCGCTGGAAGCCGACGTCCGCCGCCTCGCTCCCTGAAGCCGCACCCCGTCTCTCGCCTATAATCGCGCGGATGACCTGGCGCACCGGATCTCACCGTTGCCGCTGTCGTCGAACGCGACGGGCGTTTCCTCATCGTCGAGGAGCGCATCGGCGGCCAGCTCGTCTTCAATCAGCCCGCGGGACACGTCGAAGACGGCGAGAGCTCACCGAGGCCGTGGTCCGCGAGACACGCGAGGAAACCGCGTGGCGGCTTCATCCCGTCGGCGGTGCTGGGCTTCTATCTCTGGCGCAACCCGCGCAATGGCCGGACCACGCTGCGCGTCGCGTTCTGCGGCGAAGCGCACGACCATCGCCGTCGCAGCCGCTCGACCGCGGCATACACGGCGCCTACTGGCGCACGCGCAACGAGCTCGCGGCGTCGCCCGACCGGCTGCGCAGCCCGCTCGTCCTCCAGTGCATCGACGACTACCTGGCCGGCGCCCGCTTCGACCTGTCGCTGCTGCAGAGCATCGGCTGACGGCGGGCGCTCGTGCAGCGTCGTCGTCGCGTCTGTCGGGCGGCGTCGACTCCGCGGTGGCCGCCTTGCTGCGGCGCGGCGCCGGTCACGACGTGCAGGGCCTGCACATGAGAACTGGGACGAGGACGACGGCTACTGCACCGCCGCCGCGGACTTCCAGGATGCGCGCGCGCGTCTGCGCACGAGCTCGGCATCCCGCTGCACACGGTCGACCTCTCGGCCCGATTACCGCGAGCGGGTGTTCGCGACATTTCCTCGCCGAGCTACCGCGCGGGTCGCACGCCGAATCCCGACGTGCTCTGCAACCGGGAGATCAAGTTCGGCGTCTGCCTCGCGCTACGCGCGGCGGCTCGGCGCCGAGCGGCTCGCGACCGGCCATTACGCGCGCGTCATCCAGGAGACCGACGGCCCCGCGCTGCTTCGAAGGGCGTCGATGCGGGCAAGGACCAGAGCTATTTCCTGCACGCGGTGCCGCGCCGCAGCTCGCCAACGTGCCAGATGCCCGCTCGGCGAGCTGCCACAAGGCCGAAGTGCGCGAACTTGCCGCGGCGAGCCGGCCTGCCGGTGCCGACGAAGCAGGACAGCACCGGCATCTGCTTCATCGGCGAGCGACCGTTCGCGCGAGTTCCTGCGACAGCTACCTGCCCGACGAGCCCGGCCCGATCCGCGAGTCGAGGGACGAGCGCTCGGCCACCACCGCGGGCCTGCACCACTACACGCTCGGCCAGCGCGGCGGTCTCGGCATCGGCGGACGCGCAGACGCGCCGTCCGGCGCCTGGTACGTGCTCGCCAAGGACGCGCCGCGCGATCGCGCTGATCGTCGGTCCAGGGCCACGACCACCCGTGCGCTCGACACCCGGCTCGTGCGGACCGGGCAGGTCAACTGGCTGGTGCGCGCCGGTCGCCGCGGCAGTTCGGGCCGACGCGAAAGTGCGCTACCGCCAGCCGGACCAGGCCGGCACCGTCGACGTGCTGGCGGACGGTACGGTGTCGCTGCAGCCTCGATTCGCCCCAGCGGGCGGTCACGCCGGGGCAGTCCGCCGTCCTCTACGATGGCGATCGCTGCCTCGGCGGAGGAGTCATCGCCCAAACGACGTACTATAATCGCCCGTTCTTCGAGGAGGGCTTATGACGGACAGCTTCAAGGCGCGCACCACGCTCGCTCCGGTGGCACGGACTACGACATCTGGAGCTTCAAGGCGCTGCCCGCCGACAAGCTCGCGCGCCTGCCCTACTCGCTGAAGATCCTGCTCGAGAACCTGCTGCGCTACGAGGACGGCGTCAACGTCACCCGCGCCGACATCGAGGCGCTCGCCGAACTGGGACCCGAAGGCCGCGCCCGACCACGAGATCTCGTTCACGCCGGCGCGCGTGATCCTGCAGGACTTCACCGGCGTGCCCTGCGTCGTCGACCTCGCCGCCATGCGCGACGCGATCGCGAAGCTCGGCGGCAACCCGGCCAAGATCAACCCGCTGATCCCCGGCCGAGCTCGTCATCGATCACTCGGTGCAGGTCGACGACTACGGCACCGCCGATGCGCTCGCCAGAACAACGCGCATCGAGTTCGAGCGCAACCGCGAGCGCTACGCGTTCCTGCGCTGGGGCCAGATCGGCGTTCCGCAACTTCACGGTGGTGCCGCCGAACACCGGCATCGTCCACCAGGTGAACCTCGAGTACCTCGCGCGCGTCGTGTTCGCGAAGCGAAGGCACGGCGCTGCGCGCGTATCCCGACACGGTCGTCGGCACCGACTCGCACACGACGATGATCAACGGCCTCGGCGTCCTCGGCTGGGGCGTCGGCGGCATCGAGGCCGAGGCCGCGATGCTCGGCCAGCCGGTCGACGATGCTCATTCCGCAGGTCATCGGCTTCAAGCTCACCGGCCAGCTGCGCCGAAGGCGCGACCGCGACCGACCTCGTGCTGACCGTGACCGAGATGCTGCGCAAGAGCGGCGTCGTCGACAAGTTCGTCGAGTTCTTCGGCGACGGCCTCGCGCAACCTGCCGCTCGCGGACCGCGCGACGATCGCCAACATGGCGCCCGAGTATCGGCAGCACCTGCGGCATCTTCCCGATCGACGACGAGACGCTCGCTACCTCGAGCTGTCGGGCCGACCGCAGCGAGCAGATCGCGCTGGTCGAGGCCTACGCGAAGGCGCAGGGCCTGTGGCGCGTGAACGGCGCAGGCCGCGGCCGACTACACCGACGTGCTGGAGCTCGACCTCGGCACGGTCGAGCCGAGCCTCGCCGGCCCGAAGCGCCCGCAGGACCGCGTCGCCGCTGCGACGTCGCGAAACAGGCCTACCAGGCCGCCGTCGCGAAACGGCCGCGGAGCGCAAGACGAAGAATCCCGACGCCACCGGCTGCGCGGCGGTGAAGCTCGGCGCAGACGACGTTCGAGCTGAAGGACGGCGCGGTCGTGATCGCGGCGATCACGACCTGCACCAACACGTCGAACCCGGCCGTGCATGATCGCCGCCGGCCTGCTCGCGCGCAACGCGGCGCGAAGCGGCCTGACGTGCAAGCCGTGGGTGAAGACCGAGCTCGCGCCCGGCTCGCAGGTCGTGACCGACTACCTGACCGCGGCCGGCCTGCTCGAGCCGACCTCGACAGCACTCGGCTTCAACGTCGTCGGCTACGGCTGCACCACCTGCATCGGCAACTCCGGCCCGCTGAAGCCGCGAGATCTCGGCCGGCGTTCAGGCCGAGCGACGTCGTCGGCTGCTCGGTGCTCTCCGGCAACCGCAACTTCGAAGGCCGCGTGCATCCGGAGGTGCAAGCATGAACTACCTGGCCTCGCCGCCGCTGGTCGTCGCGTATGCGCTCGCCGGCACGCTCGACATCGACCTCACCAGGAGCCGCTCGGCACGGCAAGGACGGCAAGCCGGTCTTCCTGCGGACATCTGGCCGACCGCCGCAGGAGATCCAGCGACCTCATCGCGCAAGCACGTCACCTCGGACATGTTCACGCAAGAGCTACGCCGACGTGTTCGAGGGCGACGAGCGACTGGCAGGCCATCGCAGGTTCCGGAGGGCAAGATCTACGCGTGGGACGACGAAGTCCACCTACGTCAAGAACCCGCCCTACTTCGACGGCATGACGATGAACGCCGGCCACGGTCGGCGACGTCGCAGGCGCGCGCGTGCTCGCGCTGCTCGGCGACTCGGTCACGACCGATCACATCTCGCCCGCCGGCAACATCACGAAGACCGCCCGGCGGCGCAGATACCTGCGTCGAGCACGGCGTGCAGCCGACCGACTTCAACCGTACGGCGCGCGCCGCGGCAACCACGAGGTCATGATGCGCGGCACGTTCGCGAACATCCGCCTGCAGCAACCTGCTGCTGCCCGGCATCGAAGGCGGCGTGACGCTGCACATCCCGAGCGGCGAGCAGATGTCGATCTACGACGCCGCCATGAAGTACAAGGACGGCAGGCGACGCCGCTCGATCGTCGTCGCCGGCAAGGAATACGGCACCGGCTCGTCGCGCGACTGGGCGGCCAAGGGCACGATGCTGCTCGGCGTGAAGGCGGTCATCGCCGAGAGCTTCGAGCGCATCCATCGCTCGAACCTGATCGGCATGGGCGTGCTGCCGCTGCAGTTCCTCGACGGGCAGAACGCGCAGACCCTCGGCCTCACCGGCCAGGAGACGTTCGACATCGAGCGGCCTCGAACGGCGAGCAGCGAGGCGTCGCACCGCGCGCGTCACCGCGACGCGCGCCGGGCAAGGATCCGATCACGTTCGAGGCGCGCGTCGCGCATCGACACGCCGAAGGAGCGGGAGTACTTCCGGCACGGCGGCATCCTGCACTACGTGCTGCGCCAGCTCGCCGCGCCCGCCCGCGCCGCCTGAGCGGCCAACGGGGGATGATCGCCAGCAGCGCACCACGGCTGGCGGTCTTCGATCTCGACGGCACGATCACCCGCGGCGATACCTACCTGCTGTTCCTGCGCGCAGCGCTCAGTGAATGGCCGTCGCGGGCGCTGCGGCTGCCGCTGATGCTGTGGCCGCTCGTCGTCTTTGCCGCCGGTCATCACGACCGGGGGCGACTGAAAGGCGCGTTGCTGCACGCGTTGCTGGGCGGGCTCACACGCGGGCAGCTGCAATCCTTCGTCGAGCGATTCGTACATGACGTCTGTGCCGGAAGCCTGCATGCCGAGGCTCGCGTCGCGATCGCGGCACATCGCGAGGCCGGCGACCCGCTGGTGCTGATGTCCGCGAGCCCCGACCTTTACGTTCCAGCGATCGCGACCGCGCTCGGCTTCGGTACCTGCATCTGCAGTCCGGTGCGATGGGCCGGTGACCGCCTGGACGGTCGACTTGCCGGTGAAAACGTTCGCGGCGAGGAAAAGTTGCGGCATCTGCGCGCGCTGCGAGAGCGTCATCACGGCCGCGCCGTCATCGCGTACGGCAACGCGAGCTCCGATCTGCCGCATCTGCGTGAATGCGAGGTCGGCGTCTATGTCAATGCGAGCGCTGCGGAGCGGGCCAGGCTCGCACACGAAGGCCTGCGGTTCGTCGAGTGGCATTGACCGACGCGCGAGGTTCGCGGTGTCGACTGGCGGTTATGACAGCCGTGGCGTAAAAATACCTGATTCCGAGGAGGCAACATGGCCCGCAGGATCGACATTCCAGCCGTTCCCCCGTCCGAGATCACGTCAGAGGCGCTCTTCCACGACCGGCGGCGCGTGCTCGCTGCGCTCGGTCTCGCGGGCGCCGGGTTCGCAACCTCCGGTGTCGTGTGGTCGGCCGATGCCGAGGCGGCTGCTCGCTTCAAGGCTGCGCGCAATGCTTCGATGTCGATACAGGACGCGCCGAACTCCTGGGAAGAAGTGACCGGGTACAACAACTTCTACGAGTTCGGAACCGACAAGTCCGACCCGGCCGCGAACTCGGGCACGCTGCGGCCGAGTCCGTGGAGCGTCACGATCGACGGCGAGTGCGAGGTCAAGGGTACCTTCGCGCTCGAGGACATCCTGAAATCACAGACGCTCGAAGAGCGCGTCTACCGGCTGCGCTGCGTCGAGGCGTGGTCGATGGTCATTCCCTGGGTCGGCTTTCCGCTGGCCGAGCTGATCAAGCGCCACAAGCCGACGTCGAACGCGAAGTACGTCGAGTTCAAGACGCTGCTCGACCCGAAGCAGATGCCGGGGCAGCGCACGCGCATCCTCGACTGGCCCTACATCGAGGGGTTGCGGATCGACGAGGCGATGCATCCGCTCGACGCTGATGGCAGTCGGCGTCTTCGGCCGCGCGCTGCCGAACCAGAACGGCGCGCCGCTGCGGCTGGTCACGCCGTGGAAGTACGGTTTCAAGGGCATCAAGTCGATCGTCAGCATCCGGTTCGTCGAGAAGCAGCCGCGCAACACCTGGCAGGTCGCGAACGGCGGAGAATATGGCTTCTACGCCAACGTCAACCCGGCCGTCGACCATCCGCGCTGGAGCCAGGCGTCCGAGCGCATCATCGGCAGCTCGCTGATCGCGAAACGGCGGCCGACGCAGCCGTTCAACGGGTACGCGGCGCAGGTCGCGTCGCTGTATTCGGGCATGGACCTCCGGCGCAACTACTGACCGCGGTGCGCTCGTCCGATGCGCTGATCCGGTGGGTGCTGAAGCCGGTGCTGTTCGTCGCGGCGTCGCTGCCGTTCCTGTGGATGGCGGGCGGCGCGGCCGGCTGGTGGGACGCGCAACTCGGTGCGGAGCCGGTTCGCGAGATCATCCACCGTTGCGGCAAGACGGCGCTGAACCTGCTGCTCATCACGCTGGTCGTGACGCCGGTGCGGCAGCTCACCCACTGGAGCGACGTGCAGCGCCTGCGACGGCCGCTGGGGCTGTTCGCTTTCTTCTACGCCCTGCTCCATTTCGTCGCCTATGCCTGGCTCGACCAGGGCCTCGACTGGCGCGCCATCGGCGAAGACATCGTCAAACGTCCTTACATCACGATCGGCGTGCTGGCGCTCCTGATGCTGGTGCCGCTCGCCATCACCTCGACGCGGGGAATGATGCGGCGACTGAAGCGTCGCTGGCAGACGTTGCATCGGCTGATCTATGCGATCGCCATTCTCGGCGTGTGGCACTACTACTGGCAGGTGAAGCAGGACGTCCGCGAGCCGCTGGTCTACGCGGGGATACTCGCGTTGCTGCTCGGCTGGCGGGTGTGGCGCGGCGTGGTGCGTCCGCGCCTCCTCACATCGAGGTCCGCACCTGCCACAGCTCGGGGAAAAACCTGAGCGCGAGTGCCTTGCCAAGATAGTCGACGCCGCTCGTCCCGCCGGTGCCGCTCTTGTAGCCGATGATGCGTTCGACGGCCTTCATGTGATGGAAACGCCAGAGCTGGAACCGGTGGTCGAGATCGACCAGACGCTCGGCCAGCTCGTAGAGGTCCCAGTCCTTCTGCGAGTTGTGATAGACGCCGAGCCACGCGCCGGTGACCTGCTTGTTCGCGACGTACGGCTTCGAGAAATCGCGGTCGAGCACTTCGGCGGGAATGCCGTAGCCGCGTCGGCTGAGCAGTCGCAGCGCCTCGTCGTACAGGCTCGGGCTATCCAGAGCCCGCGTCAGGCGCGCGTGGCCCTCGGCGTCGCGCTCATGCACGCGCAGCATGTCCGGTGTCTTCTGCCCGAGCACGAACTCGAGCAGGCGGTACTGCACCGACTGGAAGCCCGACGACCGGCCGAGGATGTTGCGGAAGGTCGAGTAGTCGGCGGGTGTCATGGTCGACAGCACCTCCCACACCTGCACCAGCTGCTGCTGCACGACCGTGCAGCGCCCGAGCATCTTGAACGAGGGGTCGAGGTCGTCCTTGCGGATGCAGGCCATGACGCCCTCGAGCTCGTGCAGCATCAGCCGCAGCCAGAGCTCGGACACCTGGTGCACGACGATGAACATCATCTCGTCGTGTTCGAACGACAGCGGTTTCTGCGCCGACAGCAGGCTATCGAGATGGAGGTACTCGCCGTACGAGCGTGAACTGCCGAGATCCCAGTGCACCTTCTCGCTGGCGAGGTCGCGCGGGTCGTTCGATCCGGAATCAGTCTCTGACATGGTCGAGCTCCCGGCTGCGCTCGCGGAACCAGCGAGGCACGCGTTCCCAGCCTCGCAGCAATTGGCGGTCGAGCTCGCGCCAGCTCGGCTCGAGCTGCGCGACGGCCGACCAGAAGGCCTTCGAGTGATTCATCTGGCGCAGGTGGGCGACCTCGTGCGCGAGCAGGTAGCGCAGCACTGCCGGAGCCTGGAACAGGATTGCCGCGTTCAGGCTGATCACCCGCCGCGCGGAGCAGCTGCCCCAGCGCGTTCGCTGCGTGCGCACCTGCACGCTCGTCAGCGTTTCGCCTGCCTCGGTCGCAAAGCGGCGCGCGAGCTCTGGCAGCGTGCGACGGGCGCGGTCGACGACCCATGCGCGAAGCAGCGAGCCGACCTCGGCGCTGTCGACGGTCGAGCCGCGGACCTGCAGCAGACCGTCGCCGAGCGTAGCGACCCGCGTACGGCCGGCGCCACCGTCGAGGTGGACCCGCCAGCATTCACCGATTGCATCGAGGCGAATCTGCGCGGGCGGGAACGCTTCGGGCGGCACGGGCTTCGCGCGCGCAACGCGTCGCGCGATCCACTCCTCGTGTTCGGCGAGGAACAGTGCGACCCGCTGGCGCGGCGTGCCGCGCGGCACGACCACTTCGACGATTGCGTCGCGATCGACGCGAACGCACAGGCGGCGCGATCGACCGCTTTCACGGATCTGTATTCGCAACGGATGCGAGGAGTCGGTCCACACGCCCCGCATCATACCAGCCGCGCTCGTGTAACCTCTCGCCACCGTGCAGCAGTTCGAGTTGATCGACATCGGCGTCAACCTGACGCACGACAGCTTCGCCGCCGATCTTGCGGCCGTCATCCAGCGCGCGCACGAGGCCGGTGTCGTGCAGTTCGTCGGCACCGGGACCACCGTCGATGCGTCGCGCGCGCTGGTCGCACTGGCGGCGCAGCTGCCGCGCGGCGTGCTCGCGACCACCGCCGGCGTTCATCCGCATCACGCCGCGGAACTCGATGACACAGCGCTGCGCTCGCTCGCTGCCGTTGCGCGTGACCCGCGCGTGGTTGCCATCGGTGAATGCGGTCTCGACTACTATCGCAACTTCGCGCCGCGGACAGCCCAGCTTGCGGCATTCCGCCGTCAGCTCGAGCTGGCGGTCGAGCTGCGGCGACCGGTCTTCCTGCACGAGCGTGACGCACATGGCGACTTCATCGCGGTGGTGCGCGAGTTTCGCCCGCAGCTCGTCGGGGCCGTGGCGCACTGCTTCACCGGCGGACCGGCCGAGGTCGACGCCTGTCTCGAGCTCGATCTGCACATCGGGGTGACCGGATGGGTGTGTGACGAGCGGCGCGGCTCGGCGCTGCAGGCGGCAGTGCCGCGTATTCCGGCCGGCCGGCTGATGCTCGAGACCGACGCGCCCTATCTCCTTCCACGCACGCTCAGGCCGACACCGCGCTCGCGTCGCAACGAGCCCGCGTGGCTGGCCGAAGTGGCGCGAACGGTCGCGACGCTGCGGGGCGAGAGCCTGGCGGCGCTGGCGGCGCACACGACGGCCACCGCGCGCCGCTTCTTCTCACTCCAGGAAGACCTCGGACACGAGTGAGTGCGAACGACGCAGCGGGCTCGGGCTCAGCTGCGCACGAAGTGCTTCCCACGAGTCGCGGTAGCGTGCCAGCCACGCCTCCAGGGCCTGACCGTCAGGCTGCGGAAACTCGGTGCGGAGCGAGTCGACCATCAGCGTCCAGCGCGGCAGCCCTTTCGGAAAGCGCCCGCGTCGCGTGAAGAGGATGCGGCCTTCGACTCCGAGCTCGCCGGCGAGCGAGCGCACCACTGCCACGCGGTCGTACAACGCACCCTGCGGGTTCGGGAACGTCTGCCTACGTGCGCCTTCCATCGCGGTCCACTCGGTCATCTGGTCGCCGCCGAAAATGTTGCCGGCGACGTCTCGCAGATCGACCACGAGGATGCCGCGCGAGGTGAGCAGCAGGTAGTCGATGTGCATGACGCCGCCCATGCCGTCGGGCACCAGCACGTCCTGCTCGTGGCGTATGCGATCGACAGGATCGACTCGTGAAGATCGGCGCGGGAACGTCGTCGACGTACGCGCGCGCCAGACGCAGTACGCGGTGCCGACCCCGATCGCCGCCGCCGCCAGGGTGGCGATGACGCGGGTTCACCGGGGCGTCCGACGCGCTCAAGCTCCATGCGGCACCGTCATCGGCCAGCGCGACGCGCAGCGCATCGAGCGTGGCATCGATCTCCCGGTACGCGGAAGGTCGGCCGAACAGCTCCTCGAGATTCGGTGGCACGGGCATCTGCGATCCGTCGCAACGGTTCGACGGTCTCGCGGAATTTCGCGGCGTGCGCGGTCGAGACCACGACCCAGCGACCCCGCTCGCGCCGTTCCTGCGGCAGCCGGTTCCACGCTTCCACAGCCACTGCCGTATGCGGACACCACGTGAGACCGAACCGGGCCTGATCTCGCGGATGCGCGCGGCGATCGCCACATCATCGATGGAAACCGCCGACACGGCCTGACGCAGGTCGGCCGCGGTCGGATGCAGGGCGATGCAGCCGCTCCATGTTGCTCGGGTTGCCGACGTCCATCGCCGAGGCGAGCGTCGCGACGCTCGCGCGCGGCTGCCATCGCCGGTCGCGAGGTAGTCGGTCAGGTGCGGTTGCGCGTTGGTCGCGAGCACGATCTCGCCGATCGGCAACCCGAGCATGCCGCGCCCAGACGCACGCGACGGCGTTGCCGAGATTGCCGGTCGGAATGATGAAACGCGGGTCGCTTCGCCGTTCTTGCGCCAGATCTCGAGGCTCGCGCGGCGTAGTAGACCATCTGCGGCAACAGCCGGCCGATGTTGATGCTGTTCGCCGATGACAGCTCGTGACTCGCTGCGCAGCGCCGGATCGAGGAACGCCTCCTTCACCATCCGCTGGCAGTCGTCGAACGTGCCGCGCACCGCGAAGGCCGTGCACGTTGTCGCCCCAGCACGTCGAGCTGCTGCTCCTGTCGCGGCGAGACGAGGCCCTTCGGGATACAGCACGACGACCTCGATGCCCGGACGCCGATGGAACGCCGCCGCGACCGCGCCGCCGGTGTCGCCCGAAGTCGCGACGAGGATGGTCAGCGTGCGCGCCTGCGCCGCGCACGAAGTCGCGTGCAGGCACGCCGCGAGGAAGCGCGCGCCGAAATCCTTGAACGCGCGGTCGGCCCATGGAACAGCTCGAGCACGTGCACCCGCCCGCGCGTGCGCCGAGCCGGCACGAGCGGCGCCGGAAAATCGAACGCCTCGCGCGTGATCGCCTGCAGCTCGGATCCGAGCGGGTCGCCTTCGGCAAACGGCGCGATCAGCGTCTGCGCCAAGCGCGGGCAGATCGTGTGCGTCAGGGAAGGCCGCCGGATCGAGCCGCGGCCAGCTCTCGGGCACGATACAGCCCGCCATCGGGGGCGATGCCCCTGCGTCAGCGACGGCTCGCTGAAGCCGACCGGCGGCGTACCGCCGCGCGTGCTGACGGAATTGCATCGAGGCGATCACTCCTCGCCCGCGCCGGCCTCGGATCATGCGACGATCCAGTCGTCGACCGCAAGATCCTGCTGCCGCGAACCCGTCGACCATGCGCGTCGCGACCTGCCGCGGCCTCGCTGTCGTCGCACCAGGCGAAGAGCGTCGGGCCCGCACCGGAGATGGAGCAGCCGAGCGCGCCCGCCGCCATCGCGGCGCTACTGGACTGTCGTTGAAGCCCGGGATCAGCGCCTGAGCGCTGCGGTTCGATGACGACGTCCTCGAGCGACGCGCGGATCATGTCGAGGTCACCGGTGAAGCAACCGGAGATGAAACCCGCGAGGTTCGCCGTCTGCCAGACGAAATCGGACATCGCGACCGTGCCGCTCAGGATCGCCCGCGCCTGCCGCGTCGAGACGAACATGTGCGGATGGACGAGGACGCAGCGGATGCGATCGGGCACCGGGATCTGCTTGACGCGCGGCTGATCGATGCCGACCGTCAGCACGAGCCCGCCGAACAGCGAAGGCGAGATGTTGTCGACGTGCAGCGAACCACTTGCGACCTGCTCGCCCTGCATCGCGAATCGCAGCTGATCGAGCTTCGGAACCGGCGTGTCGAGCAATGCATTGACCGCGACGACCGCGGCCACCGCCGAGGCGGCCGAACCACCGAGGCCGGACGACAGCGGAATGCCCTTGTCGATCTCGAGCTCGACGCCGAAGCCCGGCTTCAGCTCATCGAGCATCGCGATGACCGCCTGGCCGGCGGTATTCTTCGCCGGTTCCAGCGGCAGGTCGCCCGCGATACCGCGGACGGCGAGCAGACGGACGCCTGGCTGTTCCGTACGGCGCGCGATGACGGTGTCGCCGAGCGTGTCGACCGAGAAACCGAGGATGTCGAAACCGATCGCGACGTTCGCGACCGACGCCGGCGCGAAGGCCGTCGCCTGCTTGATGCTCACAACCGTGCTCCCAGATAGGCGGACAGACGCAGCAGGTCGGCGAACACCCCTCCAGCTGTGACGTCGGGACCCGCGCCGGGACCCTGGATGATCATCGCGTTCTTGTTGTAACGCGAGGTCGCGAATCGCACCACGTTGTCGGTCAGCGCGATGTTGGCGAACGCATGCTTGCGGTCGAGCTCCACGAGCCCCACGGTCGCCTCGCCCCTCGCCGTGATGCGGCCGACGTAGCGGAGCACCTTGCCGGCCGCCCTCGCGGCCTCGAACCGCTGCTGCATGCCGGCATCGTAGGCCGACAGGCCGGCGAGGAACTCGTCGATCGTGCCCTTCGCGAGGTCGACCGGCACGAGGCTCGACACCTTCACGTCGGACATCTCGAGCCGCTGCCCCATCTCGCGCGCGAGGATGATCAGCTTGCGGGCGACGTCGAGCCCCGACAGGTCGTCGCGCGGGTCCGGCTCGGTATAGCCGAGCTTCTTCGCTTCCTTGACGATGGCCGAGAACGGCACGCTGCCGTCGTACACATTGAACAGATAAGCGAGCGTGCCGGAGAAGATGCCTTCGACGCTGTCGATCTCGTCACCGGTCTCGCGCAGGTCGCGCAACGTCTGGATCACCGGCAGGCCTGCGCCGACCGTGCCTTCGTACAGGTAGTGCGACCCGGCGGTGCGACGCGCGGCCTTCAGCGAGTCGTAGTAAGCCATCTCGGCGCTGTTCGCCTTCTTGTTCGGCGTGACCACGTGGATGCCACGTTCGAGCCAGTCGGCGTAGTGCTTGGCCACCTCGCCGTCGGCAGTGCAGTCGATCAGGACCGCGTGCGGCAGGTAATCGACCTGCACGTGGTCGACGAACGCCTGCAGGTCGGCCGGGGTGCGCGAGGCCTCGTACTCCGAACGCCACTGGTTCAGCGTGACGCCCTCCTCGGAGAGCAGCATCGTGCGGCTGCCCATGATGCCGCGCACGCGCAGGTCGATCTTGAACTCGCGCGCGAGGCGCGCCTGCTGCGAGGCAAGCTGGTCGAGGAACACGCGGCCGACCGTACCCGGCCCGATCACGCCGATCGAGAGCGTGTTCGGCGAGAGGTAGAAACTCGCGTGCGTCGCCCGCAGCGCGCGCGTCGCCTGCCGGCCTTCGACCACGACCGAGATGTTGCGCTCGGAGGCACCTTGCGCGATGGCCCGCACGTTGACGGCTGCCGCGCCGAGCGCATTGAACACCTTGGCCGATACGCCCGGCGTACCTGCCATGCCGTCGCCGACCACCGCGAGGATCGCCAGGTCTTCGGCGGTGTCGACGCTCTGGATCTGGCCTTCCTCGAGCTCGTGCGCGAACGACGCGCGTACCACCCGCTCCGCCCGCCTCGCCTGCGCCTGCGGCACCGCGCAGCAGATCGAGTGCTCGGAGCTGCCCTGCGAGATGAGGATGACCGAGATGTTCTCTTCGCGCAGCGCGCCGAAGAGACGGTGTGCGGTACCCGGCACGCCGATCATGCCCGCGCCCTCGATGTTGATCAGCGCAATGCCCTCGATCGTCGTGATGCCCTTCACCAGCAACGACGATTCGGGCTCTGCGCAGATCAGCGTGCCCGGCTTCTGCGGCGCGAACGTGTTGCGGATCCAGATCGGGATCGACCGGCCCACTGCCGGCGCCATCGTCTGCGGATGGATGACCTTCGCGCCGAAATACGCGAGCTCCATCGCCTCGTTGTACGACAGGGAATCGATCACCTGCGCGTTGGGCACGCGGCGCGGATCGGCCGACAGCACACCGTCGACGTCGGTCCAGATGTGGATCTCGGCTGCTTCGAGCAGCGCGCCGAAAATGGAGCCGGAAAAGTCGCTGCCGTTGCGGCCGAGGGTCGTCTGGATGCCCTCGCGCGTACGGGCGATGAACCCGGTGATGATCAGCGTGCCCGCGTAGTCCGCCGGGACCTCGCTCTTCAGCGCCGCCTCCGACACGTCCCAGAGCACGGTCGGTCCGAGCGAGCCCCACTCGACGACGACGCAGAGGCGTGCATCCAGCCATCGCACCGGCAGGCCCTTGCCCGCCCGACGATGTGTCAGGTAGCGCGCAAACAGCGAGGTCGACCAGATCTCGCCGTAGCCGGCCACGAGGTCGCGGACGTTCTGTGCAGCCGAACGCATGAGGCTGGTCGTCTGCAGGATGCCGGCGAGGTCCTTCGCATCGGCGTCGAACGAGGCGAGCCAGGCATCCGCGTCGGCTTGGGGCAGCAGCGCCCCGGCGATCTCCGCGTGCCGCTGGCGCAACCCGGCCAGATGACCGAGGTACGCATCGTCACGCCCTTCCGCCAGGGTCACGAGCCGCAGCAGCCCGTCGGTGACGCCCTTGCAGGCCGACAGCACGACGCCCTGCCGGGGCGACGCCTGGCTTTCGATGATGTCGGCAACCCGCCTGAAGCAGGCGGCGTCGGCGACGCTCGAGCCGCCGAACTTGTGAACGATCCAGGGCGATGCGGCGGGCGGTGTCATGGAATGCAGAAGTGACTGTTTATAGGGAAAAAACCCGCGAACTCTAAAGGTCGCGGGGATGGCAGGCAAGTCCGTTAGACTCGCCCATCGAGGAGCCATGACAGACACGGAAACCGACCTCCACGCGATCGTGCTCGCCGCAGGCGCGTCCCGACGCTTCGGATCGCCGAAACAGCTGGTCCGCATCGATGGCCGCCCGATGCTGCACACCGTCGTCGCCAACGCGGTTTCTCTCGCCGGGGGCGCCGTCAGCGTGGTGCTCGGCTCCGGCGCCGCGGAACTCGCCGGCCTGCTTCGGCACACGCCCGCTACCGTCGTCGTGAACCGGCAGTGGGAGGAAGGCATGGGAAGCTCGGTTCGCGTCGCGATGGCGCGGCTGACCGGCGCCCCCGCCGCGGTGATCGTGCTGCTGGCCGACCAGATCGCGATCACGCCCGAAGACCTGCGGCGCCTCGTGGCGGCCTCTCGCCGCAACCCCGAAGCCATCGTCGCGGCGAGCTACGGCGGCACCCTCGGGGTTCCGGCCATCTTTCCGCGGCGCTGCTTCAGCGCCCTGGGCGAGCTGCGCGGCGACCAGGGCGCTCGGGTGCTGATCCAGCGCGAGCTCGACACCCTCGTCCGCGTGCCGCTGCCGAACGCCGCAATCGACATCGATCGGCCGGAAGACCTGCTCGAGCTCGAGACGCGTCGTCGCGAGCCGCGGCCGCCCGCGGGGGAAGGACCGGGCGCTGCCTGAACCGGCGGGTTACTGGATGAAGCCGGTCGTCACGTCGTCGGGCCGCATCAGCCGGATGGGGACGCTTTTGACCCGCCAGATATCCTCGCAGTACTCGCGGATCGTGCGATCGGACGAGAACTTGCCTGAGCGCAACGAATTGAGGATCGACATGCGGGTCCACTGCTCGCCATCGCGCCATTGGTCGGAAACGCGCTGCTGGCAGTCCGCATAGGACTGGAAGTCGGCCAGCACCATGTAGGGGTCGTGGTGCAGCAGATTGTCGATCAGCGGCCGGAACAGCTGGGGATCACCGCGAGAGAAGAACCCGTCTGCGATGAGGTCCAGCACGGCGCGCAGCTCTGCATTGGTCTCATACACCGCACGAGGCTGGTAGCCGTCAGCCCGCAACCGGTGCACCTCGGCCGCCGTCATTCCGAACAGGAAGAAGTTTTCGGCGCCGACTTCCTCGCGGATCTCGATGTTGGCGCCATCCATGGTGCCGATGGTCAGCGCCCCGTTCATCTGGAACTTCATGTTGCCCGTGCCGGAGGCTTCCTTGCCGGCCGTGGACACCTGTTCTGACAGGTCGGCGGCAGGATAGACGCGCTGCGCGTTGGTCACGTTGAAGTTCGGCAGGTAGATGACCTTCAGGCGCCCCTCGACCTGAGGATCCCGGTTGATCGTCTCGCCGATCGCGGTGATGAGCCGGATGATCAGCTTGGCCATGGAATAGCCAGGCGCCGCCTTGCCGCCAAATACGAACGTGCGCGGCACGAGCTCGAGCTGCGGGTTCGACTTGAGGCGGTGGTACAAGGCGACCACGTGCAGCGCGGTCAGGTGCTGACGCTTGTACTCGTGGATGCGCTTGACCTGCACGTCGAAGATCGAATCGGGGTCGATGGCCTGGCCGGTACGGTCGGCCACCAGTTTCGCAAGCTGGACCTTGTTGTGGCGCTTGATGTCGCGCCATTCGGAGCGGAAGTCCGGATCGTCGACCGCGGGTTCGAGACGTCGGAGCTCATCGAGGTTGCGGATCCAGCCCTCTCCGATGCGTCGGGTCACCAGCCTCGCGAGGCGCGGATTGGACAGGACGATCCACCGTCGCGGCGTGACGCCATTGGTCTTGTTGGTGAATTTCTCGGGCGCCAGCTCGGCAAAGTCGCGCAGCACGTCCTGCTTCAGCAATTCGGTGTGCAGCGCGGCGACGCCATTGATCGCATGACTGCCGCAGCTCGCGAGGTTCGCCATTCGCACGTATCGCTCGCCGTGCTCGTCGATCAGCGAGAGCCGCGCGATTCGCTCCTCGTCGCCGAAGAATCGCAGGCGCACATCATCGAGGAAACGCGCGTTGATCTCGAAGATGATCTCGAGGTGTCGCGGCAGCACCCGTTCGAACATCGGCAGAGGCCAGCGTTCAAGCGCCTCGGGCAGCAACGTGTGGTTCGTGTACGCGAAGGTGCGGCGCACGATGCTCCAGGCGGGATCCCAGCCCATGCCGTGCTCATCGAGCAGCAGGCGCATGAGCTCGGCGATGGCGATGGCCGGGTGGGTATCGTTCAGCTGCACCGCGAACTTCTCGTGGAAGTGCTCGAGTGGCAGACGCTGCACGCGAAGGATGCGCAGCATGTCCTGCAATGAGCAGGACACGAAGAAGTACTGCTGTTCGAGCCGCAGTTCCTTGCCCTTGACCTGCTCATCGTTCGGATAGAGCACCTTGGTCAGGTTTTCCGACGTGATCTTCTGATTGACGGCGCCCCAGTAGTCGCCGCGATTGAAGGTGCCGAAATCGAACGACTCCGCGGCCTCGGCGCGCCACAGTCGCAGCGTATTCGCCGTGTTGGTCTGGTAGCCGAGGATGGGCGTGTCGTACGGCACACCGGTCACGACGCGGTTCGGTACCCAGCGTGTGCGCAAGCGTCCGTGCTCATCGGTGTAGCGCTCGGTGCGGCCCCCGAACTTGACCTCCACGGCCCACTCGGGCCGTACCAGTTCCCACGGATTGCCGAAGCGAAGCCATTTGTCGGTGAGTTCGACCTGCACACCATCGACGATGTCCTGCTGGAAGATGCCGAACTCGTAACGGATGCCGTAACCGAGGCTCGGGATCTGCAGCGTCGCGAGCGAATCGATGAAGCATGCGGCCAGACGGCCGAGGCCGCCGTTGCCGAGCCCGGGTTCGTCCTCCTGTACGAGCAGCTCGTCGAGGTTCAGGCCGAGTTCGTGCATGGCCTGACGAACCTCGCCGTCGATACCGAGATTGATCAGGTTGTTGCCGAGGTGCGGGCCCATCAGGAATTCGGCCGAGAGGTACGCGACGGTCCGCGAACCCTGCTTGGTGTACTCCGCCGCGGTGCTGATCCAGCGCTGCATGATCCGGTCGCGTACCGCGAATGCGAGCGCGTGGTAATAGTCGAGCCGCGTGGCGAGACCCGGGAACTTTCCCTGGATGTAGACGAGATTGTCGAGGAAAGCCCTCTTGATCGACGCCTTGTCGAGGGACAGGCGGTCGGGCTCTGCTGCGGCGATGTCGAGAACGGCGGTAGACATGGACACTCGGGACAGAAAGCGATACATCGCCGGTTGCAAGATTCGTGCAGCCCGCGAGCCGCAGACACGAGGCTTGCGTACCTTCCTGCGACAGCGGGTGCACCGAATCGGTGACCGGCGACAGGTCATCGCGCCAGTTCGGTGCGCCCGGTTCACGGCCACGCCTCGGATTGCATGGGGAAGGTCGTCGTCACGCGCAGCGGAATGCGGTCCTGCAGGTAACAGATCTGCGCTTCCGCGTCGGTGTCGAGCCGGCGAAGAAGCCCTAGCAGCAACGCGTCGACCAGCGGCACCACGAGCGCGTGGCAGTAACGGACCCGGATGCGCAGGTGATTCGACGCCTGCACTGAACGACCACTGCGCGCGCCGGGGCTCGAGTCGCGAAACTCGAGCGCATCGTTCGGAATGCCGGTGCGGCCCTGCCAGACACGGGCGTGATCGGCAAAGTCATCGCCGTTCGGCGCCAGCCGTTCGATGCGGGCGAACCGGGCCACTTCGGCAGTCCCGCGCAGGCGCCCCTCGGCGAGCAAACCGGCCGGCGGGCTGTCGCCGATTTCCGTGAGGTCGACGAGCAGCGGCATCAGGCCCTCGCCGAGCGCGGACCGCATCGCATCGAGCTGAGCGTGGCCGACCGCGCCGGCGCGCGCCGCGCCAGCCGCGGCGAGGTGCAGCACGTGGAAGCCCGACAACAGGAGCGCGATCTGGAAAA
The DNA here is from genome assembly GCA_963769065.1 of uncultured Pseudomonadota bacterium. Classification (GTDB taxonomy): domain Bacteria; phylum Pseudomonadota; class Gammaproteobacteria; order Steroidobacterales; family Steroidobacteraceae; genus ZC4RG30. The sequence continues at coordinate 287,576 of CAVYKG010000003.1, forward strand.
CGCCCAGGATCAGCGGCAGCAGAGCCGAAATGGCGATCAGATGGAACTCGAGCATTGCCACCCCGCGCTGGCGGGACCTGAGGTGGCCGATCATCGAGCGACCAGGCGGTCACCCGGCTGCAGCTCGAGGGCATCGGCGGTGCCTGCCGTCATCTCCCACACGTGCGCCGCGCCGCGATGATGCGAGGTACGACACGGGCCGAGGCTTCGCACGATGCGGAGGATGGTGCCGTCCGCGTTGCAGAAGGCGAGATCGAGCCGGTACCACAGCCCGAGTGTGTGGACGGCGCTGCAGGCGGGGATCAGCATCACGTGGCCGGGCCGGAGCCGCGGGCGGAACAGCAGGCCGCGCGCCCGCTCGCGCGGGGACTCGCAGACATCCACCAGCAGACGCAGGCGTCGACGATTCAGTTCCATCCGGAGCGTGATCACTGGACCTCCTGTCCGATCAGACGCGCGGCGATCGGAACGGCGATGACGATGAACGTGCAGGGAAAGATGAACAGCAGCAGTGGCAGCAGCAGCCGCACGGGCGCCTGCAGGGCGGCCTTTTCGGCGCGAACGAAGCGTTCGGAAACGCAGCGCGCAGCCTGCGCGCGCAGCGCGGGACCGAGCGACATGCCGCGACTCTCGGCCTGGATGAGCGCGGTCAGCAGGCCGGTCACGGGTGGCAGGTCGATTCGGTCGCGGATGCTGCGAAACGCGGCGCATCGATCCTGGCCGCTGCGGATGTTGCGCAGGATGCTGCCGAAGAGATCGCGGACCGCACCCGGGGTCGACTTGTCATAGCCGGTGCGGATACCGGTGGCGAGGCTGGCACCGGCCTCGAGACACAACACCAGCAGATCGATCGCCGCGGGCAGGTCGCGCTGCAGTTCGACCGCACGGACGCGTGCGCGCTGAAGCAGCCAGCCGTGCACCTGCCACACCGTCACGAGCGGTACGGCTGAGGCTGCCCAGACCGGCGCACCGAACCAGAGGCGGATGACGAAACCCGCCGTGCACCCCGCGATCGCGGTCCAGCCGAGCAGTGCGACCCAATCGCGCGGGCTTACCGTGTCGATCAGGGCAGCGCGGGCGAGCAGATGGGTCAGCGCTGCCCGGACGCCAGCCGGTACCTCCGCGGGCACCAGCTCAGCAACGAAACGCGCACCGGGCGCGAGCCATCGCAGCAGCGGCGGCAGCGCGGCCGCGAACTCGATCGAACCTGCCGGACGCCGCAGTGACTGCAACGCCGCGACGCTCGTTGCAGCCGCCACGATGCAGGCCCCCATGACGATCACAGCCAGCACGGCGTTCATACGTCGATCCGGACGATGCGGCGAATGAGCACGAAGCCCCCGATCTCGAGCGCGACGATGACGGCGAGTGCCCCGTATCCGGCAGGCCGGCTCCACAGCAGTGACATCGCGTCGCGGTCCATCACCGTCAGCACCACCAGCAGGAAGATCGGCAGCAGGCCGACGATGACACCCTGAAGTCGGCCCTGTGCCGTCAGTGCGCGGATGCGCTCCTGCATCTCGATGCGCCGGCGCGTACTGGCCGAGAGATTCTCGAGCGCTTCGGCAAGGCTGCCGCCGAGATCGAGCGAGACTCGGACGGTCGTCGCGAGCAACCGGCTTTCCGGCGCCTCGATGCGCAGGGGCAGTTGTTCGAACAGCCGGTCGGGCGACTCGCCGAGCCGGAGGCGGCGGAGCAGCAGCTGCCATTCGTCGCGCAACGGTCGCGGCTGCGTTTCGGCGAGGGTTGCAAGCGCCTGCCCTAGCGACTGGCCAGCTCGCAGCAGCGCGGCGAGAGACTGCATGGCATCGGGCAGCTGACCGAGCAGTGTCATCTGGCGCCTTTGCCTCAGGCGGGCAAGCGCGAAGCGCGGAACGACCAGCAACGACACCGCCAGCAGCGCACTCGCGACGATAGGCAGCCTGGCCCACCCTGCGAACAACAGCACGACGGCGGCGATGACTGCCGACACTCGAAGCACCCGGCCCGCGTCCACGAAGATGAATGCGTCGGCCAGCTGCCCTTCCACTGTCGTCGTCACCGCATCGCGAACCGACCGCGCGAAAGCGCGCAGGCGCATCGACGACGCGGAGCCGAAAGCCAGCACCGTGATCGCCGCGCCGATCCCGATCAGTGCGGTGGCCGCTCCGCCGTTCAAGCCAACTCCGAGCGCTGCAGGAAGCTTGCCGGAATCGGGCTTGCCTCGAAGCGGCCGCGTACCTGGCCTTGCTTGTCACGACCATCGACCTCGAAGCGGAACAACTCCTGGGTCTGCAGCGTGCCTTGCTCCATCCCGGTCACCTCGGTGATCTCGACGATGCGGCGCGAGCCGCAGGCGAAGCGTTCGATCTGCACGATGAGGTCGACCGCGGACGCGATCTGCCCGCGTATGGCGCTGAGCGGCAGCTCGACCCCGCCCATCAGCGCCATCACCTCGAGACGTGACAGCGCATCGCGGGCACGGTTTGCGTGGACGGAAGTGAGCGAACCCGAATGACCCGTGTTCATCGCCTGCAGCATGTCGAGCGCCTCGCCGCCGCGGCATTCACCGATGACGATGCGGTCGGGTCGCATGCGCAGGGCATTGCGCAGCAGGTCGCGGATGCTCACCTGGCCCGCTCCCTCTACATTGCCCGGTCGGGCCTCGAGCGACACGAGGTTGTCCCGCCGCAAAGCCAGCTCCGCGGCATCCTCGATCGTGATCAGTCGCTCTTCGACCGGGATGAATTCGGCGATCGCATTCAACAACGTCGTCTTGCCGGTGGCGGTGCCGCCGGAGATGACTATGTTCAGCCGTGCGACCGTCGCCTGCCGAAGCAGCCGTGCCATCCCCTCGCTGAGCGCGCCGCCGGCAATCATTTCGGTGAGCCCGAGTCGCTGACGAGAGAACTTCCGGATCGTGATGCAGGGACCGCCGAGCGTAAGCGGCGGAAGGATGATGTTGAGCCGAGATCCATCCTTCAGACGCGCGTCGACCATCGGGGATGCCTCGTCCACACGCCTGCCGGTAGGTCCGAGCAACCGCTCGATCACCGAGGCGAGAGCCGTGGCATCGGCGAACCGCCGATGGTGCCGTCGCAGGCGTCCCGCGGATTCGACGAACACCTCGCCCGGGCCGTTGACCATGATCTCGCTGACCGAGTCGTCCGCCAGCAGGTCCTCGAGCAGCCCGAGACCGACGCAGTCCTGCAGGACATGGCGTTCGAGGTCGGCGCGGTCGACCTCGACAGGCGGCGGAGCTTCCCTGAGCAACCGGCCCAGCACGGCGGCCGCGTGATCTCGCAGCGATGCCTCGTCGAGCGAGTCGATCTCGGCGCGACGCAGATCCATGCGGGCGACGAGGTCGCGGTGTAGCCGCTGCACCAGTTCCGGTGACGGCGCGTTCATGGCCGTGCTCCACGCTCGAGCGGCAAGGCAGTCGGCGCGGAACGGATGGCGCGATGCTGCTCGTCCGAAGCATCGGCGTCACCCGCGAGCGCGCGGTCGACGGTGCGCGGACGAAGCAGGATCAGCAGCTCGGTCTGGCGCTCGCGCTGCTGCTTGTTGCGGAACGCACCGCCGGCGAGTGGCAGCCGCGAGAGGCCGGGGATGCCGCGGCGATCGCGCGACGTCTCGGTGGTCATCAGCCCGGCCAGCACGAGCGTCTCGCCAGCCTTGAGGTTCACCGAGGTCGAAGTGGTGCGTTTCAGGAAGCCCGGAAAGTTCTGCACGCGGACGGCTTCGTCGATCTGGCTCAGCTCTGCCGTCACCTCGGCAAGGATCGAGCCGGTTGCGTCCGCACGCGGCCGCACTTCGAGGATGATGCCGTACTCCTTGTACTGGACATCGGTCGCGCCCAGCCCGTCGGACACCGGCAGCGGAATCTCGCCGCCGGCGACGAAGCGCGCCACGGAGCCGCTGCGGCACGTGAGTCGGGGCTCGGCGAGCACGCGCGCAAGCCCGCGGCGCTCGAGCAGGTTGATGCGCGAGCCGATCGACGTGGCGAGTGTGAAGTATGCGGCCGGCGCACTGATACCGGGGGGCAGCCCGGACGCACCGGTCGCTTCGCCCAGCACTGCGCCGACCGACGGGCCGTTCAGGCTGTCGTCCCAGCGCAGGCCCAGCTCGTGCAGCTGGTCCTGCCGCACTTCGACGATGCGCACGTCCACCTCGATCATCGGTTCCCAGCCGACGCGGCCGACGAAATCGAACACGACGCCCGGGAACGCTTCGGCCACATGCGTGGCGCGCTGGCGTTCGGCATCGCTTGCGCCCTCGCCCTCGAGGACGATGCGGCCGCCGGCGATCCGCGCATGGATGTGCGAGGTTCCGTCGAGCAGTCGCTCGACCTGCTCGAGCCGCTGAGCAAGGTCGAGCTCGGAGACGATCACCTTGATGCGGCGTGTGTCGCCTTCGGGCAGCCACAGCTGCAGCGTGGAGACGCCGGCCCCCTCGGCGAGCAGCAGCAGTTCGCCACGCATCGGCGTCGTGACCGACAGCACCTTGCCGTTGCCGACCGCCGCTCGCTGCACCGTCACCGGCAGCACGCGCGAGTCGCCGACGAACATCTCGATCTGCGCCGGCAGCGGCTCGGCGGCTACTGCCGCGCGAAACACCGCTGCGAGCAAGACGCAGACCCACCCGGCGCGGCGGGTCACAGTGAACCCGCGCGCAGCAGGTGGAGCGCGGGCGTCGGGCCGCCCTGCCCGCCAACGAACAGCGCGATCTGCGGTTCAGGCTGGCGACGTCCGCGAGCAGTGGGCAGCCAGACGAGGTTCGTGTCGGCCGGATTGCGCAACAGCACCCGCAACGCGCCGCTGTCGGAGGCCGCCACCCTGCGGGCCGCAGCCTCCGGCAGCTCGAGGGTGATCGTCGCGTAGTCACCGCCAGCGCCAGTGCCGCTCGCCACGAGCGTCTGACGCCCCGTCGCGATCACGGGCACGTTCTCGAGCGGCGATTCGACGGCACCTCGCCACAGGAGATCGACGCGATCGCCCGGAACCAGCAGACCCGCGGCGGCCGCGGCCTCATCGACGACGATGGTCACGGCGCGTCGCCCCAGCGCGATGCGCTCCGCGAGCCGCTCTGGTGTGCGCGCCTTCAGCAACGGCATCTGGATCGGTTCGCCTGCGCGGACCGCGTGCTGCACCGTGCGCCCGATCACATCGGCCGCGTGCTGGCTGCCGACGACGCTCGCCGGCAGGAACTCGCCGGGCATGTTGCGTACCGCGAGTCGCGTGGCCGAGAGCTCGCTGCCCGGCGCGAGATCTTCTCGCGCGACGACGACCGGGGTGGGTCGATAGCGCGCATCGGCCGCGCGCATCGCCTCCGCACTGCGTGCGTCGAGATAGCCGCGCATCGCGACGCCGGTGACGACGGCGGCAAAGGCAGCGATGAGCCAGGCGACCGGCTCGCGATGACGTCGAAGGGTTTCGGACACTGACACCATGGGCGACCTCAGGATTGCGCAACGAGGAGAAACAGGCCGTGCATCGCATCGACGATGCGGCGGGCAAGAAGGGAGCTGATTGACAGTCCGTCAACCCACGGCACGCACAGCGCGATCACGACGACTGCGACAGCGAGCAGGTATTCGGCGGCTGCGTGGCCGCGCGTACGGCGACTCATCGAACGGTCCAGCCGGTCACGACGGCGACCGATCGGGTCGACCCCTCGCCCGGCAGCAGGGTCCATTGCAGACGTTCGGTCCGGCGCGACAACAGCACGTTGGAGGCGTCTTCGAATTCGACTCGCCAGCCTTCGAGACGCGCGGCCACACGCACCGACGTCAGCAGGTTGCCCGGCGACCAGGCGCTGCGCAGGATCCACTGCTCCGAACGTGCTTCGCCGTGAGTGACCACATGATTCGCGACCGAGACGCGTGTCAGCCATCGAAGGGGCCCCACGTTCGCATCGCGTGGCGTCTGATCGAAGGGGACGGTCGATAAAACGGCCTCGAGCGAATCGCGCGTGCCGCGCACCTGCAGCACCTGCGACGTGCGCCCCCGTAACGAGGCGAGTTCGCGCCAGTCGTCACGGTTCCGCCACGGCACGCGCACGCCGTCCGGTCCGCGGGGATCGCTCGCCAGATGACGCTCGATCAATTGCGCCGCGGCGGCACCGGTGGCGCGTTCGATCGTCATCGTGATGCCGTTCACGTCCACCTGCTCGGCGGCCGTGCCGACGGGACTGACGACCAGTACCAGCAGTGCAGTGACCGCGGCACGAGCCTTCATTGGCAACGCTCGCGGCGCCGTTCGTCGCTGGCGCGCGCGTCGATTCCGGCCAGTCGCGATGCGGGCACGGCTTCGGCGTCGATGCGGCCCGGGCACAGATCCTCGAACGCAGGTTCGATGAGCGACAGCGCACCGCGCAGGACATCGAGTTCCCGGCCCACATTGCGCAAGGCGGCAGTGGGCACGAGACCCGCCACACGCTCCACGACGAGCGGCGAACCGCTCGCGTTCCACGCATCGGTCAGCACCGATGCGCTGCCAGCGAAGGTCAGATCGAGCGAAGCGAACGGCTCCGGCGCGCCACGCAACGGGGAGGTTCTCAGCTCCGCGCTTGCCGTGCGGTAGCCGGCGCGCGTCAGCTCGAAGCCGGCACTGCCATAACCGCCGGGGGCAGACAGCGGCGCCGCGATGAACTCGAGCAACCCTGCCGCACGGCCGGGCGGTGTGGCGTTGGCGACCGAAGAGCGGGCGTCGGGCGCAGCGACTACCGTCGCTGCGTCGGACGGCCGTCGCCACGACAGCACCTCGACCTGCTCGCGCAGACGTCGATCGAGCGCAGCGGCCTCGGCGCTGCCATTCCACGCGCCCATCAGCGCCTCATCGAAGGCGGCGCGATGCGCAGCGCGGGCCACGTCGTGATAAGTGAGCACCGCCGGCATGGAGGCGAGCACGAGACCGAGCAGCGCCACGGCGATGGCCGCTTCGACCATGGCCTGCCCGCGTTCGGCGCGGTTCACGGCGCGGCTCCGGCGAGTACGCGCGCGGCGAGCGACGGACGCGGCGCGAGTCGGGCCTGCCAGTAGGGACTGAAAAGGCTCGGCAGCTCCTCGCGCCCGTCCCGCCGACCCTGTGGCCGACGGAAATAGATCTCGGCGGCGCCGAACGCACGCATCGGCTGTTCAGTGCTGGCTCCGGTGGCATGGCCGATCGACGCGTGATCCTCGATCTGCGGCGCCTGCAGCGTGACGTCGGCGAGCCGCACCGCCGGAATGGGCAATTCGAGCATCACGAGATACGGCACGCCCGCCTCGTCTTCTCCCGGGGTGCCGTGAACGTCGCGGTATTCGGGTATTCCGCGGTAACCCTCCTTGATACGCGAGGCAGCCAGCGCCAGCCGGGTCGTGCGCGGATTGGCCCGCCGGCTGCCACCGTGAGTGCCCTGCTGCCGCTGCGGCAGACGCCTCGATTCGGCAGCGCCCCAGCCGATCGGCACTTCGAGATCGGTGAGCACGAGGTCGGCATGGGACGCCAGCGTGTCTGCGGCCCGCCATGCGTATTCGCCGATCACGTCGGTGCCGCCACGCTTCGGTACTTTCAATACCGGGTTCGCGGGCAGCAGATCGCCATTGCGTGCGGCGGTGAACCCGTCGCGTGAGCTTTCGAGCAGCTGGATGTACTCCCGCAGCTCACCGTTGCCGCGCCGGCGGATTTCCGACAGGCGTGCGAAGGCGGCCGCGTTGCGCGTCTGGAAGACCCGCGTCGCGGTCGCCACCTGTGCCTCGGGCACGTTTGCCCGTGCGACCTCAGCCACGAGGTCGGCTGCGCCGATCGGCGCCTGCTGCTGCGAGAGCGACTGCGCCCGCAGCAGCACGTCGACATTCCAGCGGCTGAGCCCGCTCTCGAATGGTGGCAGCGTCGCCTGCAGCGAGCGATCGACCGTGCGCCACGTGCGTTCGATCAGATGGATGGCGCGACCGAGCGGCGGCACGACGTTCGACACGAGGCTGACGTTCGTCAACAGCCGCTCGAGATAGCCGGACCAGGATCGCAGGCTGACCAGCTGCGCAATCGCCGCCTCGTTCGCCACGATGGCGCGATTGAGATAGGCCTGGTAGTTCAGGCTGCGCGCCTGCCACACGGCCGCACTCAACGCCGCCGCATCGGCGGCAGCGTTGAGCCGCAGCTTGGTGTTCACGGTCTGGCCCACATTGAACACGAGGACGTACGCGAGCGCCACGGCGGGCAGCAATGCCGCCGTGACGACGAGCGCCTGGCCCTGCTGCCGCGCGACCACTTCAGTCTCGCCTGGTCGTAGTTGTCGAGCTGGACCGTGCGCGAGGCCTGCGCTTCGGCGTCTTCGCCGCCGGTGTTCGCCTCGCTTCGTGCGGAGCTCGCGCTCTTTCCCGCAAGCGACTGCGCGGTGACCGCCATCTGGCCGCGCAGTGTCTTGCCGAAGGCGGTGTAGACGCCGATCGCCGCGATCGCGATCAGCGCGACGACGATCAGATATTCGGTCATGCCCTGACCGTTCGAACGCTGTCTTGCGTGCATGAGGACCTCCATTCGTTTGAGGAGCTCATTGCAACGCCAAAGCGTCGCGCGCGCCGCCGATCAATCTGGCGCGTCCGACGACAATCGCTAACACAGCACGCCGTCACTCGCCAGATCGTGACCGACGACCCGCGCGGCTATACTGCGCGGCCCTCGCGCACCCGAGTCGACGCGATGCTTTTCAAGAATCTGACGATCTATCGCTTACCTCCTGATTTCGTTGATGCGCCGGCCGAGCTCGAAGCGCGTCTTGCCGATCGCTGCCTGTTTCCGTGCGCGCCCTTCGACATGGCGAGCCGCGGCTGGGTCAACTCGTCCCCGGCACAGCGCCTGCTGCACTCGACCGAGCACCATCGGCTGATCGCACTCGGCAGTGAGGAGAAGCTGCTGCCCGCTTCGGTCATTCGCCAGGTCGCTGGCGAGCGCGCAGTCGAGCTCGCCGAAAAGCAAGGCTTTCCGGTCGGCCGAAAACAACTGCGCGACCTGCGTCTGCAGGTCGGCGAGGAACTGAAGGCGCGCGCGTTCTGCAAGCGTCGCGAGACGCGCGCCTGGATCGACGTGGCGCAGGGCTGGTTCGTCGTCGATTCGGCGAGCGCGCCGCGGGCCGAGGCCGTGGTCGAGACACTGCGTGCATCGCTCGGCAGCTTCGCCGTTGTTCCGGTTGCGACCGAGCGCTCGCCCGCCGCCGCGATGTCCGCGTGGCTGACCGCCGGCCAGGCGCCGGCGCCGTTCACGCTCGACGACAGTCTCGAGCTCCGAGCGGGCGACAAGTCTCCTGCCGTCATCCGCTACGGCAACTGTCCGGCCGAGCAGCGTGAGCTGCGCACGCGGTTGTCGGCCGGAATGGTGCCGACGCGTGTCGGGCTCACCTGGCGCGGACGCATCTCGTTCGTGCTGACCGACAAGCTGCTGCTGAAGCAGCTCGACTTCGTCGAGGTCGAGAGTGCCGAGGACGACGCGGGCGACGACGTCGATGCGGTCGAGCGGTTCGATGCCGAGCTTCTGCTGACCGCCGGCGAGCTGAGCGAGCTTCTCGCCGATCTCGTCGGTGCGCTTGGCGGCGAAGCGCGCCTACCGACCGCCGCCGCGGCCTGACGGTCTATCTGCCGGTATATAGCGCGATCCAGCCGCGCACGGCATACTCGCTGTTCCCTAAGGGATACAGCGAGTCGCTTCATGCCCGTGTTCTGCTTCTCCCCGCCGCGTGTCGGGGCAGCCGTCTCCCTCGCGCTGCTGTCGACCAGCCTCGCCGCCAGGACTCTCACCGTGATCTCGGGACCGTAGAGGTAATAGGCGCCAGGGTGCCCGCCGCGCTGCCGTTCACCGTCGACACGATCGACGCACGGGAAATCGCAGCCTCGCATCGCGACGATCTATCGCAGGTTCTCGACGCGATTCCCGGCGTCGCGCTGCAGAATCTCGGGCAGAGGCGCGAACGGCTGCTGTCGCTGCGCGGATTCAGCAGCAGGCAGGTGCCACTTTTCATCGATGGCGTTCCGGTGTACGTGCCGTATGACGGCAACGTCGACCTGTCCCGCTTCGGAGTCGAGTACGTCGCCGAGGTGTCGGTCAGCAAGGGCCTGTCCTCGCTGCTGTACGGACCGAACATCCTCGGCGGCGCCATCAACGTCATCAGTCGAAGACCGGTCGAGCCGTTCGAGGCGTCGGCGCGCCTCGCGGTGGAATTCGACGACCGGCGTGATGGCATACAGCAGCGGGCCGGTGTGAATCTCGGCACCCGCAGCGAGCTGTGGTACGCGTCGCTCAGCGCCTCCGGCGTCGAGTCGGATGGCTATCGTCTGCCGCCGAGCTTCAGGCCCGTCGCCGCCGAGAACGGCGCTGCGCGCGACAACGCCGCAAGCGCCGACCGCCTCTACGTCGCGCGCGTCGGGTTCACGCCGAGCGAGGACCACGAGTACGGCGTCACCTACTATCGGCAGGACGGCGACAAGCAGGACCCTCCCTACGCGGGCAGCTACCTGCGCAGCAACGCGCGCCCCGACGGCGTGCAGGTCCGCTTCTGGCGCTGGCCTGGCTGGGACAAGGAGAGCTTCGCCCTGGTGTCGCGCGACGCGCTCGGCGCGAACGGCACGCTGCGGCTGCGCGCGTACTACGACCAGTTCAGCAACTCGCTCGATTCGTTCGACGATGCGACCTATCGCACGCAGACGCGGCCCTTTGCCTTTGCGGGCAGCCGCTACGACGACTATTCGGTCGGCGGCGGCGCAGACTACGAATGGCGCTGGTCGGCTGCGCACGTCACCCGCCTCGCGGGGCATTACAAGCGCGACGTGCACCGTGAGCAGCAGCGCGCGCCGTCGATTCCGCAGCAGCGGCTCGACATCTCCACCTACGATTCCGCGATCGAGCACGAGTGGCTCGTGACGACGACGGTGTCGCTCACACCGAGCTACCAGCACGTGGTGCAGGCGGGTCGCACGGTCCAGGTCTTCTCGGGCGGCCGCTTCTCACCCGTGACGGTCGATCAGTCTTCCGCGGACAACGCGCAGCTCGTCGGCACCTGGAAAGTCACCGACGGCGGATCGCTGGTGGGCGGCGTGAGTCGCAAGACGCGCTTCCCGACGCTGAAGGAGCGCTTCTCGGGCGGGCTCGGCAGCGCGGTGCCGAACCCGGGTCTCGAGCCGGAATATGCGACCCACTACGAGCTCGGCTTCGAGCACAAGGGTGCGGAGTGGACCGCCAAGATCTCGCTGTTCGACAGCGAGCTGCACGATGCGATCGAGAGCGTGACCTTGCCTGCCGCGGCTTGCACCTCACCGCCCTGCACCCAGCAGCGCAATGTCGGTCGCCAGCGCAATCGCGGTGCCGAACTCTCGGCCGAGGTCAACGCGACCGACACGTTGCGCCTCGCCGGCCTCGTCGATCTGCTGCAGCGGAAGAATCTCAGCAGCCCGACCATCGCGCCGACCAGCACGCCAAAGTATCGCTATCGTGCCGTCGCCGAATGGCAGCTCGCACCCGAGTGGCGTCTGCGCGCCGATGCGCAGTACGAAGGCGAACGAATCAGCAACTCGACCGCAACCCGGATCGCGAACGGCTTCGGCCTCATGAACGCGTTCGTTCGCTATGCACCGGACGCACACTGGGGCTTCGAGCTCGGCGGCCGCAATCTGGGCGACCGGCTGTACGCGTACGAGGAAGGCTACTTCGAGGCCGGTCGCACCTGGCTTGTGCAGGTGGACTTCAGGCGCTAGCGTGTCGAGGCCGCGCAACCTCGCTAGAATCGGCCTATGAGCAAACCCGAGGCCCACACGCGTATCGACTTCGCCGACGGACGCTCCATTGGTCCCGGGAAGATCGCCCTGCTCGAGTTCATCGAGCGCACCGGATCGCTGTCGGGCGCCGGGCGGGCGCTCGGAATGAGCTACCGGCGTGCATGGTTGCTTCTGCACAGCGTCAACGATTCCTTCGTCGAGCCGGCGGTGGAATTCAGCGTGGGCGGCAAGGACGGCGGCGGGGCCCGGCTGACGCCGTTCGGACGCAAGCTCATCGCGACCTATCGCGGGTTCGAAGCCCAGGTCGAGGTGCTGGTTGCCAAGAGCTTTGGCAGTCTGAAGACGACACGGGCGCCCGGCCCCGACGAGGCGCCACGCCGGGCGCTCAGTCGCCCGCCCGCGCCCGCCGGAAAGCCGGCCCGGAAGCCTGCCGGCGGGAACTAAACTACCCCGTCCGCGCTCTCTCGATCGGGCATACGGCTTACACTCGCGACCATCGGCTTCGACCGCGGCCCGGGCCGCCATTGCCGTTTCCAACAAAACCTTGGGGGTTCCACGTCCATGAAACTTCGTTATCCCGTTGCGGCGGGCGTCGCCGCCGTGCTGCTTGCGGCCGCAGAAGGCCTGGCCGCCGATGCGAACGCCGGCAAGACGGTGTTCCGCCAGCAGTGCGCGCTCTGCCATAGCGCCGAGCCCAACGATGGTGGCGGCGCGCAGGGCCCGGGTCTGCATGGTGTCTTCGGTCGTACGGCCGCGAGCGGCGAAGGCTTCACCTACACGCCTGCGCTGAAGAACTCGAAGCTGACGTGGGACGGCGGCACACTCGACCGCTTCCTCGCCTCGCCAACGACCGTGGTGCCGGGCTCCGCGATGGTCATTCCGGTCGCCGATACCAAGGACCGCGAAAACGTCATCGCGTACTTCTCGGCGCTGAAGGCCGGTACGTTCAAGGAAGCGCAGCGCCCGCAGGGCGGGTTCGGCGGCGGTGCCCCACGCGTGTCGAAGCCCCCCACCGGCGTTGCCGAATGGAAGAGCGATGCACCCGGCAAGATGCATCGCATCGACCTGAAGAAGTTGCCCCCGCCCCTGCCGGGTCCGGAAGAGGCGGCGCTGAATTTCCCGCGCGTCGTGCCGAAGCCGGCCGACGCCAAGATCAATGTTCCTGACGGGTTCAAGGTCGACACGTTCGCGAGCGAGGGGCTGCAGGGTCCGCGCGAGATGAAGGTTGCGCCCAACGGCGACATCTTCCTGGTCGAGACCAACGCTGGTCGCATCAAGGTGCTGCGCGCGGGGGCCGACGGCAAGCTCGCCGGCACCGACGTGTTCGCAACCGGCCTGCTGCAGCCGTACGGCATGGCGTTCTATCCCGCGAACAGCCCGCAGTGGCTGTACGTCGCGGAAGTGAATCGGGTCGTGCGCTACGCGTACAAGAACGGCGATCGCAAGGCGGGCGCGGTACCGGAGGTGGTCGTCGCGCAGCTCTCGCCGAAGGGTGGCGGTCATTTCACGCGCGACCTGCAGTTCTCGCGCGATGGCAAGAAGATGTACGTCTCGGTCGGCTCCCAGGGCAACGTCGCCGACGGCAAGGAAGACCTGCCGAAGAAGACGCCGGCCGAGATCCAGGCCTGGGAGAAGCAGCACGGGCTCGGCGCCGCATGGGGTGTCGAAGAGAACCGCGCCGCCGTGCTCGAGTTCGAGGTGGGTGCGAGCAAACCCGGCAAGATCTATGCGGCCGGCATCCGCAATTGCGTGAGCCTCACGCTGCAGCCGAACACCGACACGCTCTGGTGCACGACCAACGAGCGCGACAACATCGGTGACGACCTGGTGCCCGACTACTCCACCCGCGTGAAGCCGGGCGCGTTCTATGGCTGGCCCTGGTACTACATGGGCGACAACGAGGACCCGCGCCACAAGGGTGCGCGTCCTGATCTCAAGGGAAAGATGACGTTGCCGGATGTTCCGTACACGGCGCACTCCGCCGCGGTGAATCTCGACTTCTACCAGCCGAACCAGGGCGCGAGCGCGTTCCCCGCCGAGTACAACGGCGAGGGCCTCGCAGTGCTGCACGGCTCGTGGAACCGCGGTCATCGCACCGGGCACAAGATCGTGCGCGTGAAGATGAAGAACGGCGAGCCCACCGGGGATTACCAGGACTTCCTCACCGGCTTCATCGTCGACGACAACGGCGCATGGGGCCGCCCCGTCGCGACGACACAGCTGCGTGACGGCTCGCTGCTGCTCGCCGACGACGGCGCGAACGTCATCTACCGCATTTCCTACTCGAAGTGATCGAAGGAACGACCATGAACCAACACATCAAGACCATCGTTGCAGCCGTACTCGCCGCGGCCGCTTTCGCAGCGGCCGCGAATGCAGCCGCGCCGCCGGCCGAGATCGTGATCCCCGGTGAACGGCTGATCACCGAGAGCCTGACCTCGACGGCGGACGGCACCGTCATCGTCGGCAGCATGCTGGGCCAGACGATCTTCAAGGCGGCGCCCGGGAGCGCGAAGGCCGACATCTGGATCAAGCCTGGCACCAACGGACTGCGCGGGGTGTTTGGTGTGTTCGCCGACGAAAAGTCGAACACGCTGTATGCCTGCACCGGCGCTCCTCCGGGTCCGCCGCAGCCCGGCGCGGCTGCCGCGCAATCGGCGCTGCTTGCGTTCGACCTGAAGTCGGGCACGCCCAAAGGCAAGTGGGAACTGCCGACGCCTAATGCCACCTGCAACGACATCGCGGTCGATGCGGCAGGCAATGCGTATGCCACCGACACCGGCAACAACGAGGTCGTCCTGCTGAAGAAGGGCGCGACCCGGCTCGAGGTGTGGGCGGGCGCGAACGATGCGTTCGGTCCCAAGGGCAGCATTCTCGACGGCATTGCGATCCTCGGCGACAAGGTTGTCGTCAACGTGCTGCGCACGGGCAAGCTGTTCGTCGCGCCCATCGGCAAGGACGGAAAGGCGGGCAAGGTCAGTGAAGTGAAGCTGGACCGGCCGCTCGCCGGACCCGACGGCCAGCGCTCGTTCGGCAAGAGCAGCATCCTCGTGGCCGAAGGCACCGCGCCGGGCAGGCTTTCGCGCGTCGACCTCTCCGGTGCCGATCTCGCGACCGGCAAGGTCGTCACGATCAAGGAAGGCTTTCCTGACGGCCCGGTGGCCGTGACCGTGGTTGGCGAGACTGCCTATGTGCTCGAGGGTCAGCTCGGTCTGATCATGGGCGCGCCGGGCGCTGCACCCGCTGCACCGAAGCCGTTCAAGGCGACTGCGGTTAAGGTCGGAAAGGCGCCGTAGGACCCGGTCCCCCGGTTCTTTCAGCCTGCGAAGGGCCGGCCACGCAAGTGACTGGCCCTTCCCGCGTTACGGGGTCGGAGACGTCCGACAGTTCCCGGCGGGAGCGGCCGAGTGTCTGCCACGGGCGCACGGGCGACCCTGAATGCAACAGCGAGGTACCACTCATGCAGGACGTTATTGCACGAACCGGGATAGAGGCGCGGCGCGAGCGGCGACGGGAGCCTCGCGGCTGGTTATTCCGCTGGTTGTTCAGTTCGGGCGTTCTGCCCTGAAGGTTGGTTCAGCGCCCCGGTGAGTACCGGGGTCGAGCCCTCTGCAGCGTCGTCCTGACCGCTGCAACCGTTCGCGTAGATCTGCCGGCAGCGCCGCCCTTCGGCGACATTCGAGATCGGCGCCGATCAATTCACTCGCGCCATGAACGCGAATCCTTCGCGTTGTCGACCCGCGAATCATGCAACGATTCGCGCATTGTCACCTCGAGGAGCGTCCGATGAGCGAGCGGATCCGGTCGAGCGCGCATGAATTCACAGCGGGACGAACCTGGCCGCGCATCCTCGCCTGCGTGGTGCTCGTGGCTGGCAGCGCGACCTGTGTGCACTCGGCAGAACCGGCCGACGGAATCCCCGATGCGCTGCGCGCGCTGCTGCCGAGTCAGTCGCACGCGATGATCGACGTGGAGTATCACTTCGCCAATCTGTGGTTCGCAGCTCGCGAGTCGAACTGGCCGCTCGCAACGTTCTATCTGAACGAAACCCGATCGCATGTGCAGTGGACGGTGAGGCTTCGTCCCGTTCGCAAACTCGCCTCCGGCCAGGATCTGGAACTCCGGCCCTTGGTCGAGTCTTTCGAGCACGGCGGCGTCGATGCGATCCGTACGGCGATCCTGAACAAGGACCGCAAGTCATTCCAGGCTGCCTACCGCGCGACGCTCGCCCTTTGCCACGCCTGCCACGTCGCCGCCGAGAAGCCTTTTCTCAAGCCCGACATTCCGCGGCAGCCCGCTGCGCACCTGATCAAGATGCGCCCCTGAACAACTTCACGACGGCTGGTGTGCTCGCGTGCCGGCGCGAACCGCGTGGCTGCTTGTTCGGATCCGGGGTTCTACCCTGCTCCGGTCCGCGCCGTCGCTCGTTGACGGCGCATGAGATCCCGCGGGCCTGCTTTGCCTCATCGCAAAGTCAGGCCCTCGCCTTCCCCTCAAGCCAGTTCAGAAAGACAGGTTGAAGCCGACGGTGTACGTGCGGCCGATCGTGTCGTACTGGAGGCTGGGCTGGCCGGTCCCGCCGGTGCCCACCGATGCGGGCGTCTGCGGAGGAGCATGATCGAGCAGATTCGTCACATTCCCGAACAAACGGATGTTCTGCCGTCCCCACGCAAGCTCATAGCTGAGATTGAGGTCGGTGTAGAACACCGAGCCTACCTGGTTGTCTTCCACGGTCTGCGCGTTGGGCAGACCCGTGTTGAACAGCCGGTTCAGCGTGCGGTTGTCGATCCACCTGCCCTGGACGAACGCGCGGAGCGGCCCGTTCTGGTACACGAGGTTGCTGGTGAACCGCCACTCCGGCTGCTCGAGATCAAGGAAATCCCGCGCCTGCCCCGGGAACTGCTGTGAGTTCTCGGTAATGCGATTCGCATAGAAACGCACGCCCAGCCGCTCGGCGCCTCCGAACAGCGAGATCGGCCGCGTGTACTGCAGTTCCGTATCGATGCCGCGGATTCGCACGTTCGCTGCGTTCAGGAACAGGATCGTCAGAGCGCGGATCTGGCTATTCGCATCGCGAGCGACGTACTGGCAAAGCTCCGGCTGCGCGCCGCTCGCGCAGCGGTCGACGATGGTCTGTTGCGGCAGCTGCGAGATCGCACCGTTGATGTCGATGTCGTACCAGTCGACTGACGCGGAGAAGCCCTGCAGGGCACCCGAGGGCTGCCAGACCGCGCCGAAGGTGATGGTATCGGCTTTCTCCGGGTCGACGCTCGGGTTGCCCCCGGTGAAGCTGGTCGCACCGTTCACCTGCACGTTGTTGTTGAGCGGATCGCGCACGTTGGCTCCGCCCGCGGTCGCATCGAAGCGCTCTCGGATGTTCGCCGCGCGTACGTCGCGCGACTTCGTCGCGCGCAGCCGGAAGGAATCCCAGACCTGCCAGCTCACACCATACTTCCAGGAAGAGATTGCGCCCGAACCCGTGTACGTCGCGTAGCGATAGGCAAAGTCGGTTTCCAGCGACCGTGCGAACGGCACATCCTTCAGCAGCGGCAGGTTGAACTCGGTGAACGCCTCCTTCACGGAGAAATTGCCCTCCAGCACCGTATCCGGTGTCTGGATCGAGCCGGTGAACAGGACGTTCGCGAGACTGTTGTTGCCCTGGAAACCGGTGGGAATGCCCCTGACGCCCGCGTATCCGCCCGCCTGATTCTCGTTGAGCAGGCCACGCAGGCCCGTGCTGACGCCGTTGATGTAGACGAACTCATCGCGCAGGTCCGACTTCCACTGTCGCAGATCGTCGCGGCGATACGAGGCGCCTAGCGCCATGCGGAACGCACCTGCACCGATGCCTTCGTAGAAAGGCCCAGTCAATACCGTTTCACTGAATACCTGGTGGTAATCGGACTTCACGTGCGTGTGCTCGTCGACGAGATAGTTGCGCGCCGCGGCCGACACGCTGTCAACGCCGCCGAACAGGTTGACGGGAACGCAATCGCCGAATTGCGCCGGGTTCAGAAGCGCCGCGCGGCAGACCGGCTGGCCGCTCGTGGGGCTCGTGACCGCATCCAGAGCGAGGTACAGGCGGCTCGTGATCAGGCCGTTCTGGAAGTCCATGTCCTGATGGTTCGCGCCGTACTGTGCGTAGCCCGTCCACTTCCAGTCTGTGAGGAAACCATTGGCAATACGCTTCTCGAAACCGACCGTCGCAGAGGTCAGCTCATTACTTTGATCGACGACGTACAGGCCGAGGCCGCCTTCCCTGTCCGCCCTCGTTGCGCCGGTCAATCCGAGGTTGAACGACGCGACATTGTTCTGGGACATGATCTGCTGCACGTTGGCCGGCAGGAACGGGTTACCGGAGAAGATCGTGCCCTGCCACGTCGCGCCCACCAGCACCGGCGAACTGAACCACGGCCCGCGGACATTCGATTCGCCGTACATGCCCTGCAGGTAGACGTTGGTGTCGTCGCTGACGTCATAGTCCAGATAGAGGAATGCGCTGTGCCGCCCGTTGGCCTGCTGGACCGCATTGTCCGCGTCGAGGCCCCAGCTCTGGTCGCGCTGCGGCTCGGCGTAACAATTGCAGCCGCCGTCCAGCCGCCCGACGCCGGAGAAGTTCAGGCGCTGTGTGATGATCGAGTTTCCCGAGCGCTGGAACTCAAGCTTGTTCAACAGCGGATTGGGCGAATTGATGACGCCGGTGGTCGACGTGTTGCTGGGCCTGACAAAGTCACGGCGAAGGAACGTGTACTTGCCGCTCGGGTCGGTGACCAGCGCGTTCTGACGCATCCACGGTCGTGACTGCAACGAGGCCAGCGACCAGATGGCGTCCTGGTCGTAGTAGTCCGCGGACACGAGCAGATGAGCGCGTTCACCGAGATCGGTGCCGAAGGTCGCACTGAGCGTGGCGTTCCCGCCATCGTGTCGCGATGTCTCGCCCGCCGACACGCGGCCCTGGAAGCCATTGAACTTGGTGTTGAGGATGAAATTGACGACACCTGCGACGGCGTCGGTACCGTAGGCAGCGGAAGCACCGCCCGTCACCGTCTCGACATTGCTGATCGCGGCTTCGGGCAGCGTGCTGACGTCCACTGCGCCATACCGGTTGCCATTCGGCAGCCGGCGGCCGTTCAGCAACACCAGGGTTCGTGCCGGCCCGGCACCCCGCAGGTCGAGGTTCGACCCACCCGAAAACAGCGGCGCGTTGCCTTGCGGCCGCCGGTTGTTGAAGAACTGGGGCAGCTGGCTCAGGCCCTCGATCAGCTGCCGCGGATTCATGTCCTGCAGATCCGTGGTCGTGACCGCCGTCACCGGCGTAGGCGTCTCGAGACCGGTCCGCGCGATTCGTGATCCGGTGACAGTCACTTCCGAAAGGTCATCCTGGGCGCCCGAGGCCAGTGAGCTTCCCATGGCAAGTGCGACCGCCACCGCAATGGAGACACCCTTATGTGCATTGGTCGAAACAAGTTTCCGCATGAATCCCCCTTATTACTTCTTGTTGTCGATCGCCCGAACCGGCGAGCGTTGGGCTGTAGACTTTAGCCTTGATGAGTTCAGGCGGCGTCGGAATCTGCAGACGGCAGTACTCTCGCGTCAGGCGTTTAAGATGAGAGCCCCTCCCGGAGCTCGCGGTGAAGCCATGAAACTCAGTGCGCGAAACGTACTCCCTGGTGTCGTGCGGGCCATCGAGAGAGGCGCGGTGAATGCCGAAGTCACGATCGAGATCGCCGCCGGCCTTCAGGTGGTATCGATCGTGACGCTCGATGCCGTCGAAAGTCTGGGGCTGGCTGTTGGCGGCAAGGCCTACGCGGTTGTGAAAGCATCGAGCGTCATGGTGGCTGTCGACTGACCGTTGCCTGCATCGCGATGCAACGGACTGAAGCCGCGGACGCGTGCGCCGAGAACGAATTCCAGTCCAAGTCAGCGCCTCGGTGATGCCGCTCGACTGCAGATTGCTCGTCGCAACGAATTGTCGTCGCCCAGCGGAAAACGCGCGGCCGCGCTGAGGCAGCAATGGAACCTGTGGAACTGGAACAAAGCGTCGACGGCGCTTTGTGCAAACTTCTGTGCCCGTCCTGCAGCGCTACTGCGCGCCGAAGGACTATTGGTCGGGGCGAGAGGATTTGAACCTCCGACCCCTTGCACCCCATGCAAGTGCGCTACCAGGCTGCGCCACGCCCCGACCGTTGGGCCCCCGCGGGAGCCGCGGCGGGATGCGGATCATAGCCTGATCCGGACTAGCGGACGACCTCGATTTCGAGCCGTCCGCCAACGCTGCGTGCCTCGCGGGGCGCCACCCGGATGGCCCGGGTCGCCGTCGGCGAGAGCGCCGGGAAGTCGACGTTGATCCGCCCCTGCTCGTCCCGCTCATCCACCGCCTCGTTGAAGAAGTTGAGCGGCGCGGACGTCAGGAACGCCGCGACGAGCGTCGGCCCGAGCGGCTCGGCCGCGAGCAGCTCGAAATCCATGGACTCCGCGGGAATGCGCAGCGTGCCCGGTTGCACGGCGTTCTGGGTCTGCTGCCGGTTCGGAAAGATCACCGTGGCCACGTCGTCGGCGTCGACCGTGACGACGTTCAGGTAGCCCGAAAACGGCACCTCGACACTCAGCGAGACGGGCTGGTCGACGACGTACTTCGGCGCGCTGGACGCAAGCTTCAACGACGCACTCTGCCGGCCCACGAGCTCGATCAGGCGGGTGCGGTTCGGGCCTTGCCCGGCCGCCACCGGCGACTGGGCGACGAGCTGCAGCGCCCCGTTTGCGAGCTGCGCGTTGCCGTTCAGCTGCGGCGTATGGACCTGCGCCTTGTCGACCTTGCTCTTGATGTACGCGGTCGCCTCCTCCTTCAGCGCCTCCACGGTGGGCTTCTTGCCCTGCGCGCTCAACCGCGCGAAAGCCTCGGTGAGCCCGATGGTGAAGACGCCGCCCTTGGAGGTTCCGATCGCCTCTTCGCCGTCGGCCGCGGCGGTCAATGACACGAAGTTCTCCGGCCCCTTCGCGGAGCCCGGCGCGCTGCGGCTGACGATCGACCGCGAGTGCTGTCGCGTCGCCGGCGCCGGCATGCCGGTGTAGTTGAACGACTTCACGTACACGGCATCGCGCGCGAGGCTGCGGTTCTTCAGGTTGAACGAGCGCGTGACCGTTCCGGAATGGCACGAATCGACGATGATCCAGACATTGCGGCTCGGCAGGGCCGTGATCAGCTCGTTCAGGCGGTCGTCGGTGACGACGCCGGTCAGCGAGGCGCGTCCGTTGATGCGCGCGCGTTTCATGTCGTGCGTCACCAGCACCTCGTCGACGCCATCACTCTCGTCGCGGTTCAGGTCGGGCACGTTGCTGCCGTGCCCGCTGAAATAGAACACGACGCGGTCCTCGGCGCGGGTGCCGTTCTTCAGCCAGGTCTGGAAATTCTCGATGACGGCCGTCGACGTCGCTTCCGCATCGCGCAGCGTGCGGATCTGTGAGTCCTTGAAGCCCATGCGGACCAGCGTGTCATGCACCCGTTCGAGATCCAGATCGATGCCGGGCAGGTCGATACCGGGAGTCTGGTACTGGCCGACACCGACCAGCAGCGCGCGCTGTTCGGCCACGGCGCAAGGCGCGGCCACGCAGGCCAGAACCACCAGTGAGGCGAAGAGACCCGGATTCATGGCGTTGCCTCCGCACTTCGGATCTCGACGCGACGATTGAGCGGGTCTGCCGCGTCATGTCCGGTCAGCGGCCGTTCGGACCCGTGCCCGGCCACCGTGAGTGTCGACGCATCGATGCCCATGTCGGCCAGAAAGGAACGCACCGCTGTCGCTCGAGCCAGCGAGAGCTCGCGGTTGCGCTGCGCGGGACCGCTCGAATCCGTGTGTCCGGCGACCTCGAACCGACGGCCCGCAAGCCGTGGCGACTGCAGCGCACCGGCCAGCTCGCCGAGCTGCTGGCGCGCCTGCGGCAACAGGGCCGCGGAATTCAGCGCGAACGCGATCTGCAGGTCGACGGCGCCGCGATGGTCGTCGCTGCGGGCTTCCTCGCTGCGCGCCTGGATGCGCAGACCGCGCGTCTTCATCTCGCCGGCCGGTGCGGGGGCGACGGCCAGCGCGGCTTCGATCGCGTCGCGCGACAACACCGCCTCGGCGGCTGGCGCGACCGACCACGCAAGCGTGAGCAGGGCTGCGAGCGACTTCACTGTCCAGGCTCCCCGTCCAGGCCAATCTGCATTCGCACGTCTCGATAGGCCTCGCGACTCGATGCGAGCCTTGTCCGGGCCGCACCTTCTGCTTCGGCCGTATCCGCGAATCGATGTGCGACACGCGCGTCGTGCCAGTCGTCGCGTGCGCGCGCGAGCGTGGTGCCGGGATCAGCTTCGTCGCCCGCCGACACGGACCTTGCTGCCGCGAGCTGCCCCGCCGTCGCACCGATGAACCCGCTGCTCTGCTTCATCACTTCCGCCATCGCGAGCAAGGCGGGCTGGTCCGATTTCGTTTCAGTCAGGCCGACTTCGATCGCCACGGGCATGAATTCGAACCGCTGTCGCGGCAAGGTCGCGTATTCCTCGCGACGCGCCGCCAGTTCGGCCTGGAGCGTCACGCGCTGAACGCCGAGACGGTTCTCCTCGACGACGAGACCGCGCGCGAGCTCACCGCGTGCCGCCTGACGCTTCTGCCGCACTTCAGCGAGGATCCGGTCGTTGCGTGCAAGCGCCCTTTCCAGCGCACCGATCTCGGCCCAGCTCTCGAGGTGCACGGCCGTGCGCTGCTCGTAGGTCCGGCGCGCCTCGACGCTCAACGCCGGCACGCGCAGCCATGCGCCCGGCTTCAAGACACCGTCGCCTTTCGCGCCGGCGCGTACGGTACCGAGCGACACCATGCCCGTCGTCAGCGAGTCGCCACGCGCGGCGGTGCCGGAGGGCTGCAGCACCTCGAGCGTGTAGAACACGTTTCGCTCCGTGCGTTTCCCGGTCGCAGCGAGCAGGGAGTCGACGCGGTAGCCGGCATCGATCAGCCGCCAGGCAGTGCCGTCCGGAGAGAACTCGAACCGGGCTTCGTAGACCGACCTCGGCGCGCCTTCGGTGCAGATGTCGCTTCGACGCAGGACGTTCATGGTGCTGTCGTCGGTGCGCGTCGAGCGCCACTCCGATTCGGGTCGGCCGCGCAGCTCGGGCATGAGCGTGCGCGGCACGTACTGCTCATGGCACGACGCAACCGACGCGAACCGGCCGGCGACGAGCGTGATGCAGCCCAGGCGTGCATTCAGCGCGAGCGCGGGTTGAGGCACGAATTCCGCCCGATAGAGGTTGGTCTCGCGCGCGAAGGCATAGCGCGTGTCCTTGCGTTCGGCACTCGCACTGATGCGCCCCGCCGTCGCCTTGATCGAGTGCGAGATCAGCACTTCGGCGAGCTTGCCGACCACGAGCGCAGTGAGCGGTCCAGCGCGCGAGAACGCATCACTCGCGGGCCGCGCGTCCTCCGGCAGCAGCCAGGGCTCGTCCGCCAGGACGCAGCTCTCGTTGAGAAACGCACGCAACTCGGGCGCCGGGGCCTTTGCGGCGGCCACGGCGAGCGACCCGTACGCGCACAGCGCTGCCCCGACCCCCATTGCCAGCCGGTTCAAGTGCCACCCGGCAGCAGTTCATCGAGCCGTTTCAGCACGCGGTTCCATTCCTGCTTCTGGTCCGGATCGGTGAGCTGTTGCAACCGGGCGCGCACCCGTCCGCGCGCACGGTCGCCAAAGCGCTTCAGCAGCACGCCCGCGTGCAGCAGGTCGGCCCCCGCACACTGGGCAACGTTGAATCTCCAGACCGGCTGCGCGCCCTCGCCCCCCGCGGTCAGGCCGCAGCGCCGCGGTGGCGGATCGCTTCGCCAGAGCAGACGGAACAGGTCATAGATGGCGCCGGAATTCACGGCGAAATAGCTGTGCCCGAGCAGGTCCGCCTCGATGCCGGACATGTCGATGGTATCCATGCCGGCAAGCGCGACGATCGATGCACCCGCAAGACCCGCGCGAGGAGCCCCGTGCAGCTTCTGCGACGTCTTCAACGCGAGATCGTTGTCTGAGGCATAGAGCGTCACCCGGTCGGCCGCGGGCCGCAACGCATCCACCGCGTCGACGAAGTACTCGCGGTCGACGTCCGGCGCCGTGAGGACGATCTGGCCGAACAGCTTCGAGCGTTCCGCCGGCTCGCGCTTCGCGAGATACGTCTGCAGCGCTTCGATCAGCGCGCGGTTGCCCATGCTGTGCGCGATGAGGTGGACACGCCGCGCGCCCGACTGCGCCATCACCGTCTCGAGGAACTCCGCCATGCGTCGACCGCTCACATTGACCGCCGCTTCATCGACGATGTACGAGGTCGCGCTCGCCTGCGACGGCCAGCTGTAGAACAGCGGGACGCCATCGAAGTCGAGGTCGTAGGCGAGCTGCGCAGTGCGACGCGCGGCGTCCTCGAAGCTGCTGTTGAAGCCGTGAACGAATACGAACGCTTCCTTCAGACGCTGGCCCGCCACTTCCTCGCGCAACGCGGCGGCAAACTGCGCCGCCGGCAAAGGCAGCACGCGCTGGAGCAGGACGTAGCGCTTGCGCGCCTCGGCACCATCGGCGAAGAACGTCAGCAGCGACCAGCGCGACTGTGTCTCGAGTTCACCCCGCTGGTGCGTCTCGGGAACGGTCACGTCGACGTAGCCGTACTGCAGGTCGCCCCGGTTGCCGCCGTAATGGCGTGCCGGCTGCGTCTTGTCCGCCGCGGCGCGGTTGGTCCCGTAGAACACGCGAACGGTCGCGACGCCCTGTTCGGCGAGATAGCGCTGCTCGGTGCGCTTGTCCAGCCGGTTCGGTGGCGCCCGGCCACGAAGACTACGTGCCTCGATCAGCGCCGCCGTGCGCGCCGCTGCGGCAGGCTGTCCCGAACGCTGCTGAACCTGCCGCAGCAGTTCCAGCGTCGCGAGCACGCCCGGATGGTTGGCGCCGTACGAAGCCGCCCCGATCGTTGCCGCCCGATCGAGCTCATGCTCGGCAGCCAGCAGGTCGCCCGCTTCCGCGAGATACCTCGCCCGCAGTTCGAGCAACGGAACGAGATCGGGATCGTCGGCGCCGTGCACCGCTTCCCGCAGCTTGAGGGCGGCACCAAGCGTGGCCGCCGCCTGCGCGGGCGAGCGGGTTGCGTACTGCGCCTCAGAGAGCTGGCGAAGCAGGTCCGCTCGAATCGCGGCAGGCACATCGGCAGTGAGCTGACTCGCTAGCGACTCACCCGTCGCGCGTGCCGCGACACTGTCGCCCGCCGCGATCTGCTGCCCAAACTGCTGGAGGGCGATGGTCTGTTCGACTGTCTGCGCGCGCACGGGCTCGGCCGCGAGCGACAGCATCGCGACGCCGAAAGCCGCGTGGAGAAGCCGGACCACTGTTGTTGTTCGCCTGCGCCGGGATCTGAAAACATTACCCGAAGGCTGGGCGCGGCGCACCGGGGCTCGACCCATAACCTCGAAAGGGCTTTAACTTCGCAGCATTAGCACCCGCGCAGAAACACTTCTTACCGACCGAACCACGTGGTAAAGCCCACGCCAACGCCATGATTGACCCGCGAGTCCTTGAACTCGAAGTCGCCGGCGATCGGGAAGTAGATCGTGGCGCGATAGCGCACATCGAAGCCGAACCGGTCGCTCAACCGGTACATGTACCCCACGCTGATGTCGGGCCCGATCGACGTGTCCGAGAATCCGGGCGACTGTGTGGCTGCGGCGTTCTCGTATTGCGTCGTGTAATTGCCCGCATTGGTGCGGCTGATCTGCAGGAGCCCGTTGACGTAGAACAGATGCTTTTCACCCACCGGCGCATAGGCAGCCGCACCGACCCGCGCGCTGTACGTCGTGAAGTCGATGCTCTGGGCAACCTTCACCGCCGGCTGGCCGGTGGTGTAGACCGGCCCGACCGACGTCGGCTGCCCCAGGGCGGCGTTGGCCCGGGCAAGGTAGTCGACCAGGTAGTTCCACACGTTGTAGCTGTAGGTCGCCTGGGCCAATGCGTCGAAGTCGGACTCGCGCCGCTCGACCCGCACGCCAGTGATGAACGAGAACGTCTCGTTGAGCCGGTGCTGGACGGTCGCCTCGACGTCGAGCCGCTCGGTCCGCTCGGTGTACTTGCTGGCGAACACGAACGTGTCGGTGAACCGGAGCGGTTGCGGCGCGAGCGGCAGCGCCGGAACATTGAAAGTCGCGAACTGCTGGTAAACAAGCGTCCCGCCATCGGTCGTCGCTTTGCCATACAGCCCGGTCAGCGCGATCTGCGTCGCGGAGTCTCCTCGCCAGTCGAACGTGAGCGTCCCGCCATACTGCGGGATGGCCGACGGGCTCGAACGCTTCACCTGGTCCGGGGCATCGACGACATACTTGATGCCGAGCAGGTCGAGCGTCGGCTTGAACTGCGTGAAGATCGTCTGGCTCTCGAGGGGCGCCGCCTGCACGAATCCCGACTCGCGCTGGTCGGTGTTGTCGAAGTAGATGCCGACCCGCGGCGTGAACGACACGTCGGCTGCCGCCGGCATCGCGACCAGCCCGGTCACCCCCGCCACACAGGCGACCACCGCGGCGCCGCGGAATCCGTTCGCGTTCATTGTTGGCTCCCTGAAGCGCGCCCCTGCAGGTATTGCAATGGACAGCGCAGTGCGGGAACCTGAAGCCGGGCCGCGATCCTGTCAATAGTACGAAGTGGTTGGCACATCACCCAACAGGTCGAACGCATGAAGCGTCCCGCCACGCCGTCGCAGAACGGCCTCCTCATCTGCCTGTTATGTCTCCTCGGCGCTACGCTTGCGACTCCCTCGCGGGCAGACGTCCGCGTACTGGTCTGGGCGGCCGACTATCGCGACGCTGGTAACCCCGACCTCCAGTTGCCGAACACGATGGTCGACGCCCGGAACGTCACCGAGATGTTCCGCAAGCTTGGCGTCCGCGATCTCAAGCTCATCGAGAATCCGACCGCCGACATCTGGGACGCCGAGACCGCGCAGTTCGCGGAGCGCCTCGGTCGCGACGATGTCGCGGTGCTCTATTACGCCGGCCATGCCGTCCAGGTGAACGGCGAGAACTTCTTTCTCGCCGGCGACGGCACCACGCTGATCGCCTCGGAGCAGGTGATGCTGCCGGTCATGGCAAAGGCACGCGGCACGGTGTTTCTCATCGATGCGTGCCGCGACAACCCGTTCCGGAACCAGCCCGCACAGAAGCGCAAGCTCAAGATCAGCACCAGCACAGCGAAGAGCCGTGCCATCGAGACGCTGTCGCTCGATCAGCTGGCGCGCAACGCCGGCGGGCTGAGCCAGATGAGCAACCTGCGCGGCAAGAACACGATCGTCGTGTTTTCCACCGACCCGGGCAACGTCGCGCTCGATGGGGAGCCGGGCCAGGGCAGCCCTTTCGCCACCGCGATGGTGCGCGAGTTCGCGAAACGGCAGTCGCTCGATGCCGCGATTCGCCAGATCTCGGCGGCGGTCGACAAGTCGACGCACAGCCAGCAGGCACCGTGGCGGCAGGGCGATCTCAGCTTTCCGCTGTTCCTCGCCGGCCAGCCACGCTTTCCGGTGCCGTGAACGCACGCGATCACCTTTAGGGGAACAGGACATGAAACGAACCGGAATCACCCGTCGCAACCTGCTCGCGCAAGCGGGCATCGGCCTTGCCGGCGCAGCGACGTCGGCCGGCGCACAGGCCGCTACACCGGCGAACGCTTGCGGAGGCATGACCCGCGAGCGGTACATGCAGTACGTCGAGTGGTTCAACGCGAACGACCCGCGCTTCATCGACTACTACCACCCCGACGTCGAACTCGAGCTGAGCAACCAGGTGATCAAGGGCGCGCAGGGCATCCTGAACTTCTACAAGGAAGTGAAGGCGCACATCCGCGAGAAGGTCGAGATCACGCACTTCGTGTCCGACGCGACCGGCATCGCCGGCGTGATGCCGACCGAGTTCAGGGTCTACAAGGACTGGCCGAAGCCCAACTTCTTCAACCGCGACCTGAAGGCCGGCGAAGTGATGCGCACGGTCAGCTTCGGCCTGTACTGGGTCGAGAACGGCAAGTTCAGGACGATCAAGGCGGCACGCTACAAGCAGGTGCACGACTGGCGGATGGAGTAATGCATTCGCGGCGGTGAGCGGTTTGGGCGAAGACGGAAGGTGCCAAGCTGCACGGGCACACTCGGCCGCGCGGGACGCGAAATCCCACGTCCCTGTGCGCTCCGCACCGGCCATCCTCCACAGAAGGGCGCGCCGCCACATTGGTCGCCTATAGAGAAAGTGAACGTGCCCGGTGAGGCCCCCGGCTGAGTGCACCGTGCCGTTGCCTCCAGCTTGGTTACTTCGCTTGGCGCTTGCTGCCTTGGAGCTGGACGTCGTAAACGGTCGCGTAGTCGAGCAGCGACCTCTCTCCGACCAGAGAGTCGCTTACCAGCAACCCGAACGACTGAGCACCCCGCAGTGAGTCTGCATGCGAGGGTGCTCGAATTGGCGCTCCCCAATCGAAGCCGCGGCACCTCCGTCTCCCACCGCGGCAACGGTCGCCCGCAACGTCCAGCACGGCTGAGCGCCTGGCAGCGAGTCTGCACGCGAGGGTGCGCGGGCCTCGCGCGTCAGGGATGACGCGCGCGGAGCATCACAGGGACGTGCTCCGAGAGCGTCCAGCGCTCCCTCGCATGCAGGCTCGCTGGCTGGCACTGATCCGCTCTTGGATTTCGCGATGCGACCTCTGAGGCCGCACAGCCTCGCCTACCGCCGCAGGATCTTCAATATCTCGTCGAGCTCGGCCCGGATCTGCTTGATGATCTGCTGGCTCTGCGTCACGTCGCTGCGCGCCTCTTCACCCTGCAGCTTGTTGCGCGCGCCGCCGATGGTGAAGCCCTGCTCGTAGAGCAGGCTGCGGATGCGGCGGACCACTGCACATCCTCGTGCTGGTAGTAGCGCCGGTTGCCGCGGCGCTTGACCGGCTTCAGCTGCGGGAATTCCTGCTCCCAGTAGCGCAGCACGTGCGGCTTGACGTCGCACAGGTCGCTGACTTCGCCGATGGCGAAGTAGCGCTTGCGCGGGATCGTCCGGCAGCTGTCGTTAGTTGTTCGCTGGTTCCCGCATCGGCTCTCGACGCGTCGCCTCAGCTTCTGGCCCGGACGGAACGTCACGACTCGCCGCGCGCGAGATGGGGATTTCTTCACCGGTCTTCGGATTGCGGCCCGGGCGCTGGTTCTTGTCGCGCAGCTCGAAATTGCCAAAGCCGGACAGCTTCACCTGCTCGCCGCTTCGAGAGCGCGCCGCGAATCTCCTCGAAGAACAGGTCCACGAATTCCTTCGCCTCACGCTTGTTCAGACCAAGCTGCTCGAACAGCGCTTCGGCCAGTTCTGCCTTGGTGAACGCCATCGCGTCCCCTAAGTCGAGCTTCGCGTCGAGATTCGTTCCCAGGTCGGCGCGCACGGCCGCTACGGCGCATCGACCTCTTCGTCCGTAAGGGTGCGCGATTATCTTGAAAAATCAAGCCCAAAGCGACGCTTTTGGGACCCCGTCTAAGGCCTCCCCCCGGTAGACGTCGAGAACGGCGCGACAGCGTCCCGCAGCGCGATCCCGGCGGCCGCGCTAACACGATCGCATGGCCGCCTGACGTGACGCTTTCGGGCACGACAGCGCCAGATCCCGCCGCGCGGCGGGAATTCGGAAATCGCCCGGGGCCGCAGAACGGCGGTCTGCGGCAACGTGTCCAGTCGAGCTCGAACAGCATGGGGGCCGCCGGCAGATCCAGGGCGCGCACCAGCGCGGGATGCAGCGCGCCGACCCAGCCGACGGCGTGCTGCCGGTCACGCAAGACCGTGGCCGTCTGCCCCGGATGCAGGGCGGGCAGTGCGCCGCCGCGGCTCGAACGCCGGCACGCAGCGCCGAGCAACGCCTGCACGATCCGCCTTCACGATCGAAGAAGTCGGTCGTGCGCGCCTGCGCGCCCCATTGCTCCGGAGCGCGCGCACCGAGCCGCGAGCCCGGCCAGGCGTGGCGTTTTCGACGATGCCGTCCGCCACTTCGGTGGAACGCAGCGCCGAGCTCGAACAGCCGCACACGCTTCTGCTGCCGCTGCGTGTTGTAGCGCCATGCGCAGATCAGGCCGCCCCACAGCGTCGTTCGCATCACCGCCAGGTTGGCGGCGATCGGGATTGTCGAGCGGGATCGGCGTTCGGTCCGGCGAACAGCCGCGCTTGCAACGCGCGGATCGACGAAGCTGTAGCGACACGACCTCCTGCCAGCCACGCGCACCAGCGAGTCGGCGCAGGCGCGCTCGCAGACCGTGCCTTCGGCGACCGGCGCGGGCGCCAGCGCGGCGCGATCGGGCGCGCTCGGGAATGCGGTCGTAGCCGTACAGGCGCAGCGACCTCCTCGATGAGGTCGACCTCGAAGCGCAGGTCGTAGCGGTACGCAGGCGGCGTGCACAGTCCAGCCGTCGTCGCTCGCCTCGCGGCGTGAAGCCTCAGACCGGCCAGGCGTCGCACTCCACATCGCTCGTCCCGAGCAGCTCGGGCCGGTCACGCGCCGCAGGCGCGACGCCGCGCATGCCGCACAGCGGATGCGCGACAGGCGACGGGCTTCGCATCACCGGCAACGATCCGGCCTGCACCGCCGCAGATTTCGAGCAGCAGCTGCGTCGCGCGCTCGAGGCTGTCGCGCTGGTTGCCGGATCGACGCCGCGCTCGAAACGGTGGACCGCATCGGACGTCAGCTTGTAGCGTCGGCCAGCACCGGCGACCGCATTCGGCGCGAAGCAGGCGCTCTCGAGGAATACGCGCGTCACGTCGCTCGAGACTTCCGACGACACGCCGCCCATCACGCCGGCAAGCGCCAGCGGACGCGCATCGTCGGTGATCAGCAGGTCGGCGGATCGAGCTCGACGTCCTGGCCGTTGAGCAGCGTCAGCGTCTCGCCCGCCTGCGCGCGCCGCACGCGGATGCCGCCGGCGAGCTTCGACAGCGTCGAACGCGTGCATCGGCTGGCCCAGTTCCAGCATCACGTAGTTCGTGATGTCGACGACCGGGTGGATGCTGCGAATGCCGGAGCGGCGCAGCCTCTCGCGCATCCAGTCCGGTGTGCGCGCATGCAGGTCGATGCCCTCGCACGACGCGGCCGGCGTAGCTCGGGCAGTCCGCGACCTTCTCGATCGACCGACGCGCGACGCTGTCCGGAGCCACCGCGGCTCGCGATCGACGGCTTCGGCGCCCTGCGCGCACGCCGAAGAGCGCGCGCGACTTCGCGCGCAAGGCCGACGCACCGACAGGCAGTCACCGCGATTGGGCGTGATCTCGAGGTCGAGGATGTGGTCGTCGAGACTCAGGTGCTGCTCGATCGGCGTGCCGAGCCGCGCGTCGGCGATCGAGCTCCAGCAGGCCCTTCGGATTTCTCCGCGAGCGCGAGCTCCTTCGCCGAGCACAGCATGCCGCGCGAATCCACGCCGCGCAGCTTGGCCTGCCTGATCTCGACATCCGCCCGGCAAGCTCGCGCCGACGCAGCGCGACCGGCGCCAGCATGCCGGCGCGCGCGTTGGCCGCGCCGCAGACGATCTGCAGGCGTTGCTCGCCGACGTCGACTTCGCAGACCCGCAGGCGGTCGGCTTGCGGATGCGGCGCGAGCTTGACGATTCGACCGACGACGACGCTTGTCGAGCGCTTGCACGGCGCGGCTCGACTCTCCAGTTCGAGGCCGGCCATCATCAGGCGCTCGGCGATCTCCTTCGATCGACGCCTTCGGGTTCGACCCATTCGCGCACCCACGCTTCGGAAAGCTTCATCGACGCAACTCCGGCTTCGTGGAACTGCCGCAGAAAGCGCAGATCGTTGTCGAAGAACAGGCGCAGGTCGTCCACGCCGTAGCGCAGCATCGCGATGCGCTCCACGCCCATGCCGAAGGCGTAGCCGGTGTAGCGTTCGGGATCGAGGCCGACGGCCTCGAACACCTTCGGGTGCACCATGCCGCAGCCGAGCACTTCGAGCCAGCGGCCGGACTCTGTCCCTTCCGCGCATCCCAGCGCGATGTGCACGTCGGCGCCCGGCTCGACGAACGGGAAGTACGACGGCCGGACAGCGCCTCGCCGTCGCGCTCGAAGAACGCGAGAGGAAAGTCTGCAGGTCGTACTTCAGGTCCGCGAAGCACACGTTCTCGGCGACGTACAGGCCTTCCACCTGGTGGAACATGGGGCTGTGCGTGCGATCGGAATCGACGCGATAAACGCGACCCGGGCAGATGATGCGGATCGGCGGCCGGCTCGCGCGCCGCCTTCATGTGCGCGGATCTGCACGGGCAGGTGTGCGTGCGCAGCAGCACGGCCGCCGTTCTGGTGATCCACGTAGAACGTGTCGTGCATGGCGCGCGCCGGATGCATTCCGGGATGTTGAGCGCGCCGAAGTTGTGGAAGTCGTCTTCGATCTCCGGACCCTCGCGCGATCTCGAAGCCAAGCTCGCTGAACAGGCGCTCGATGCGCTAGCGCGTGCCGCGTGATCGGGTGCAGTCCGCCGGCAGCGCTCACCGCGGCCGGGCAGGGTGACGTCCACCCGGCCGGATTCCAGCTTGCGTTCGATTTCGGCGGAGTCCAGCACAGTGCGCCGCGCGTCGATGGCCGACTGCACTGCAACCTTGGCATCGTTGATAAGGGCGCCTGCGGCAGGCCGCTCGCTGGCGGGCAATGCCCCGAGCGACTTGAGCTGCTCGGTGAGCACGCCCTTCTTGCCCAGCCAGTGCACGCGCACTTCGTCCAGGCGCGCGACATCGGCGCTGGCGGATATTTCCGCCAGCGCGCAATTGGTCAGATCAGTGAGCGACTCCACTGCCACCCCCGTTCAAGCGCCAGTACGACCGGCGCTTCAGGCGGCTTTCAGCTGGGCCTTGGCCTGATCGGCAGATCGCGCGAAATGCCGGTGCATCGTGCACGGCGAGTTCGGCGAGAACCTTGCGGTCGATCTCGATGCTTGCCTTCAGCAAGCCGTTGATCAGCCGGCTGTACGTCATTCCATGTTCGCGGGCTGCAGCATTGATGCGGGCAATCCACAATGCGCGGAACTCACGCTTCTTGGCGCGGCGATCGCGGTAGGCATACTGGCCCGCCTTGATGACCGCCTGCTTGGCAGCGCGGAATACCTTGCGACGGGCGTTG